>CAZKDY010000004.1:71158-235482 GCA_964551615.1 uncultured Polyangiaceae bacterium | reverse complement strand
CGCTCGGCTGCACGGCGCTCGGCTGCACGGCGCTCGGCTGCACGGCGCTCGGCTGCACGGCGCTCGGCTGGTCGGCGCTCGGCTGGTCGGCGCTCGGATCAGAGCCGTCAGTCGGCTGCAGCTCGAGCGCCTGCGCGCCTGAGTCCACGCCGAAGTAGGCTGCCACGTCTGGGATCCGCTCCGTCGCTTCGCCCTCCGTCAGCTGCAGCCAGGGCTGATTCAGGCTTTGCTCGAACCGGCTGTCGGCCTGGCGGACTTGGCGCGCGAGCTTGCGCGCGACGCAGGGCTGCAGGGCGGTCACCTCGTCACGATCGGCTTCAAGCACGCGTACCGGCGGGTAGTCTAGGCTGGGCACTCGCGGCGGCGCGGGGAGCTCCACGGGCTCCTCAGCCCAGCGCGGCGGCGCGGGCTCAGTCTGGGGCTCGCGGGCAACTCGCGACTCGCGCGGCTGGCGCGGAGCTGGTGGTTCATGGGCTACGGCCTGCGGCTCCGCATGGCGCAGCTCGGGGCGCCGCGCTTTCATTTCCACACGGCTATGTATCTGAGGCGCAGGGACTTGACGCGGCCTCAGCTCGCGCTGGCCAGCGGTCTGCTCAGCCTGGGTCACCTCGCGCTGCAAGCGCGACAGCGCGCGGCGCGCCGCGGCGCGGTTGACTGGGATCAGCGCAGCCTCGAGCTCACGGATCAGATCCGCGACCTGACCCGAGCTCTTGCGCGTCGCGCGCAGCAACGCTGGAGGCAGCGGACGTGACACCCCCAGCAGCTCACCCAAGTACTCGCGGAGCAGCAGCGCCGTTTGCTCGCTCTCACAGGCTCTGCCGCGCCCAACGCTCACTGTCCCGCGCTCGTCCAACGACACGTCTTCAGCGCTGAACTCACGCGGCGCACGCGCCAGCTCATCTGCTGCCGCAAGGATCAGATATCCAGCGACCTCACCCGCCACCGACGCCTTACGGGCTTCACCGGCGACCACAATTTGCTCCAGGTTGACACTCATCGCTGATCCTCCCTGACACACACGCCTCGCGAGCGAAGGAACTCCTTCGCTTCACGAATCGAATGCACTCCATCGTGAAATATCGAGGCTGCCAGCGCGGCCGCGGCGCCGCCCTCCACCAGCCCGCTACGTAGGTGTTCGAGCTCCCCAACGCCGCCGGACGCGATAACGGGGATGCCCACGGCGTCCACCACCGCGCGCGTCAGCTCGATGTCGTAGCCGACCTGACTCCCGTCGCGGTCCATGCTGGTGAGCAAGATCTCACCGGCCCCTCGGCGCTGCATCTCGCTGGCCCAAGCCAGCACATCCAGGCCGGTGGCGTTGCGGCCGCCATGGGTCACCACCTCCCAGCCGCTCCCCGCTGCGCGGCGCCGAGCGTCGATAGCCACCACGATGGCCTGAGCGCCATAGCGACTCGACAGCTCATCGATCAACTCGGGGGTGCGCACCGCCGCCGTGTTGACGCTCACTTTGTCGGCGCCCGCTTGGAGCAGATCACGCACGTCCTCGACGCGGCTCACCCCGCCCCCCACCGTGAGCGGTGTAAACACCACGTCCGCGGTGCGCCGGATCACGTCGAGCAGCGCGCTCCGCCCCTCGTGGGAGGCCGTGATATCCAGGAAGGTGATCTCGTCTGCGCCGTCGGCGTCGTACCTCGCGGCGCACTCCACTGGGTCACCCGCGTCCCTAATCGCCACAAAATTCACGCCTTTGACCACGCGTCCGTCGCGTACGTCGAGGCAGGGAATGATGCGCTTGGCCAGCATGAGGGTCCTCACTACCCCTTAGCGGGCCGCCATGAATTGGGCCAAGCTCTCGCCAACGAGCCCAGCGCCACGCGGCCCGTCCGCGCGCGGCATCCATAGCCACTTGCATAAGCCTTCCAGCGCCGGCTGCGCCAGCGCCGGATTCAAGGCTATAGTGCGAAGCCAAATGCGCGTCTGCACGAGTTGCGGGAGCACCAACGAGGCCTACGCACAAAACTGCGTGGTCTGCGGTGGCTCCCTCGAAGGAGCTGCGGAGACGCGATCGCCAGCCCAGCTCGCCATGGGCCGCACGGCCCTAGGCCTACCATCCCCGGCCCAGCAAGCAGGGATCTCGGGTGGAGGGGTGGCACCTCAAGTCCCTGCGGAATCAGCGACGGCTGCGCCCGCAGGCTCGGGCGCTGCCCTGGGCCTCGGCGGCACCCAGATCATCGCGCCGCTCCAAGCGCCAGCCCAGGCCGAGCCCGCGCCGCTCCAAGCGCCAGCCCAGGCCGAGCCCGCGCCGGCTGCGGGCGCAGCGCCCCAGGCGCCACCCCCAGAGCTGCTGCGCACTCAGCTGCAATACGCCCCTCCGCCGGCCAGCGCTGCACAAGCAGCCCCAGCGCCGGGCATCGGCAAGGCGACGATGCTGGGCATGCCCGCTGCAATATTTCCCCAGGGATCCAATCCAGCGCCGCAAGCAGCTGAGCCGCAAGCAGCTGAGCCGCAAGACCCGCCACAACAAGCAGCGCTGCACAAGCAGACCTTGCTCGGCTTGCCGCCCGCCTCCGCGGTCGGCAAATCGACCATGCTGGGCATCGCGCCCGCCCAGCCGGCGCCAGCGCCCGACCAGGCTGCCGCGGCCGCGGGGCCTAGCAGCTTCGCGAGCGCGGCTGCCGCCCGACCCGCCGTATTCAGCGATAAGCGCACCATGCTCGGCGTCGCCATGCCCGGCATCGCGCCCGTCAACCCTGGCATGGCGCCCGCCGGTGCCAGCGCGGGGCCCGTGGGGTCTCATAAGCGCACCATGCTCGGCGTCGCCATGCCTGGTATCGCGCCCATCAACCCCGGCGTGGCCCAGCCCAGCAGCGCCGCGCCCCCCAGCAGCACGCCACCGGGCGGCGCGGCGCAGCAACCGTCCACCCCCGACTGGTCCCACGGCGCGCAAGCCACCTCTGCACCCACCACGCGGCCACCCACCAGGCGCAGCTGGCTCCCTTGGTTCCTCGTGGCAACGGCAGTCGTTGTCTTGATGGGCGGCGTCGCGCTGTGGCTCCTGCTGAAACCCAGCACACCGATCAGCGCTCGGGTTCAAGCCACGGAGCGCGGCGAAGAACAGCTGGAGCTGAGCTGCCTAACCTGCCCCGATGGCAGTCAAATCAAGCTAAAGTCACGACCTGACACCGGCACCAGCTTCAGCGCCGGCAGAGCCAGCCTGGCGCTGACGTCGAGCCTCAAGGTCGGCGATAACACACTGGAGCTTGAGCTCACTCGCCCCGGCGCTCGCCCTGAGCAGGTCGAGCTGAGCATCCCCGTTGACTACCGCGTCCACGTCGACCTGACCGCCCTCGATGCGACGCCCCCAAAGCTGGCTCTCGCGGTAGAGGCCCGCCCAGGGTCCAAAGTGCAAATCGAAGACGAGCCGCTTGAGCTAGACGCGAGCGGCAAGGGTACCTGGACCCAAGACGTCAGCTCGCTGCTCGTGGGTGAGGCCAAGAGCGTCGAGCGGCTTGAGCGGGAGCTCACCTACAAGATCACGCCGCCGGGCGGCGACGCGCAGACCGGCACCGCCAAGCTGCGCATCGGCATCGCGCCGCTGGTGGTTGAAGCCCCTCTGTCCAAGCTCACCGTCGACAAGGCTCGATTTCTATTGTCAGGGACCACGCAGCCCGACGTGGAAGTGAGCGTCAGCGGGCGCGCCATCAAGCGCGGCGCAGACGGAAAGTTCTCCCAGGTCATGAGCGTGTCGACCCTGGGCGAGACCAGCGTGTTCGTGAAGGCCAGCAAGCAGGGCTACGCTCCGCGCCTGGTGCCCATCCGGGTCAAGCGGGTGGAAGATCTCGACCAGGCGAGGGTCGAATTCACGAAGCAAGACCTCAAGAGCTACCGCGACGTAAGCGCTGCCCTGGGGAAAAGCGCAGGCGCTGCGGTCGCTTGGTCCGGTAGGGTCACCGACCTGCGAACCGCCGACGGGCGGACCGTGATCTTGCTGGACGTCAGCGGACAGTGCGCGGCCGCTCCATGTTTGGCGCGGGTGGTGTATGCAGGCGAGAGCAGGCCCAAGCCTGGCGCAAAGGTCACGATCTACGGCGAAATGACCCGCGCGGTCGCGGGCCCACGCAGCGGCCAACAGGTGCCCGAAATTCACGCCGAGTTCCTGATCGAGGGCGGCACGTGATCTCCCAGACCACCCAGCGGCTCGAACGGCGCTGCCAGCGCTGTGGCAAAGCCAACGAACCTGTCTCTCGCTACTGCGCGCGCTGCGGCAGCCCGCTGGGCGCAGAAGAAACGGAGTTTGAGCCCGCGCCGCCTAGCCGCCGCGCACACGCCAACCTAGCCGATCCGCTGATCGGCATGGTCATCGCCGATCGCTACCGAATCCTCAGCCCGATCGGCCGCGGCGGGATGGGCGTGGTCTACAAAGTCGAGCACACGCGGATCGGCAAGCTGATGGCGCTCAAGCTGCTCACCGGCGAGCTCACCACAGACGGCGAGCTGGTCGCGCGCTTCAAGCGCGAGGCCCTGATGGTGAGCAAGCTATCGCACCCCAACACCGTCCAAGTGTTCGACTTTGGCACCACCGACGGCCTCACCTACCTGGCGATGGAGTACCTGGACGGTCGTGATTTGGGCCGAGTGATCGAAGACAGCGGTCGCATCGAGCCAATCCGCCTGGCAAAGCTCACGATCCAGATCTGTAGCTCCCTGGCAGAAGCTCACGGTCAGGGCATGGTCCACCGGGATCTGAAACCCGAGAACCTGATCCTCCTCGAAGGCCGCGCCGATGGCGAGCTGATCAAGGTGTTGGACTTCGGCCTGGCCAAGCTACGCGAGTCGACTGAGCTGATGGATGTCACGACTCGCGGCGTCATCGTCGGCACCCCGTACTACATGTCGCCAGAGCAGGTGCGCGGCGAAACCGTCGACCAGCGCAGTGACCTATATTCCCTCGGCGCGCTGATGTACAAAGCGCTGACGGGGGTGCCTGTTTTTGACGCGGCGACGCCGGTCGGCGTGCTGACCAAGCACCTGACAGATGACGCTGAGGCGCCCGGCGTCCGCTGCCCGGAGTCCACCATCCCCGAAGGCTTGAGTCGCATCGTGATGCGGCTGTTGCACAAAGATCGAGAACAGCGCTTTCAGAGCGTCAAGGCCCTGCAGGCGGCGCTGGTGGCCGAACTGGAAGCGGTAGGTGCGACCAGCGGCGTTGACTACTTGCTCGACTCCGGTCACATGCGCGAACAGCGCGACCCGGGGGAAACAGCCACCCGCGATGAGGTGGAGCGCTACGAGCGCAAGCTGCGCCGCCGTGGCCAGCTAGGGTGGGTGTTGCTGACCGGGGTGTTAGTGGCGGTAGGGTTCGGAGGCTACAAGCTCTACAAGCAGGCCACGTGGGTCTCGGCGTTCTCCGGCAGCGAGGTTGAGCCCAACGACGTGTCCGCCCAGGCCAACCTGTTACCTTACGGAGAAACGGTGAGCGGACAACTCGGGCGCCGCATCGACAAGAGCACGGCGGATCGAGACTTCTACCGGGTGAGCGTGCCAGACGACCTGGTCGAGCTCTCGCTCAGCGCACTACCCAACCTGGCGCACTGCCTGAGCGTGTTCCGAGTCGGCCTGGCTCAGCCCTTCGGACGCTATTGCGCTGGTCGGCCAGGCCTACAAATGGACGTCGCTCAGCTGAAGCTGACGCCCGGAGACTACTTGTTGATGGTGACCCAGGACACCGACACCTACGATGACCGCGGCGCGCCCGCGGTGCTCGAGAACATCTCCGATAGCTATGCGCTCCGCGTCGCCAGCGCCGCGCAAGATCCAGCGGCTGAGCTCGAGCCCAACGACGACCAGGCCTCAGCCAACACGATCAGCCCAGGACAGTCGATCACTGGAGCCTTGAACTGGATGCGCGACGCCGACGTGTTTTGCGCTGATCTGGCGCAGCCGTTCTCGCTACAAGTGGATGAGCTAGCCGCCCGCACACGCGGCTCGGTGCTCCAAGTGCTGCCCATCGGCGGACCAACGGACGGCATCTCACTGCGCGTGTACCCGGAGAACAGCCGCGGAGAGCTGGGGGTCAGCGACACCCGCAGCCCGTACCGCACGCCAGCGGCCACTGGCCAAGTCTGCGTGAAGCTCTCGCTGATCCCCGATCCGGCGGCGCCCTGGCCCCACCCCCGCGTGGCAGCCGCTGGGCCAGAGAAGTACAGGGTTAGTATTCTGCGCGGAAATGATATCCCGCCAGCGGCTGCCCCCACAAGCACGACCAAGCCCACGCCGAGGCCTACCGCCCTGGCTCCGAGGTCGGCGCCGCCGATCGGCACGCCAGCCGCGACCCCCACGCGCAGTGCAGCAGCCCCCAAACCCGCGCCCACTTTCGGGGCTGACAAGCCGCCTGCCGGCGCCGCCGCGCCCGCGCAGCGGACTCCCCCCACCCCAACCAGCACCGCTGGGGCAGCCCCGGCCCCCGCTGGATCGTAGCCTCATGCATCGTCACGACCTCGTTCGCGGTTGGGTGCTCGCTGGTTCGCTCGCGCTCGCCGTCTCACCTGCTTCCGCAAAGAATCCGCAGTACGTAAGCCGAGCGCGCATCGGCGCTGCGCTGGGCGCGACCCCGATGGCGCGTGGAGACGCCGCGCGCAGCGCGATCTCCGCCGAAGCGCTGCCCCCACGCCTGGCGCTGCAAGCCGAGCGCCGCGTCGTCGGTGGCATCGCCACCGGCATGCTGAGCGACGGTCGGGGCCGATTGATCATCGCGCCGCTCACGCCGAGCCTAGTTCAGCTCTCGCCGCGCGGAGACGTCGAATGGACCCGGAGCCTGGGCGATTCACCGGCGGTGGTGCAACCCGTGCTGACCAGCGACGGCACGCGGGTCGTCCTCACGGCCACGAACCAGGTGTTCGGCTTCGATCCTTCCGGCCGGCTGAAGTTCAAGCGTCAGCTAGAGGCGGGCTTCGGCGTGAGCGCCGATCTGCTGCCGCTGGTAGACGGCAGCGTCGTCATCGCGTTAGGCAACCGGGTGCTCCGCCTGTCGTCATCGGGGCAGCTTCAAGACAGCGCGAACACCGGGTCGAAGGTGCTGTCATTGCTCGCGACCCAGGGGCTCGGCTCCGCCCACGACGGGGTGCTCGCCCTGACCAGCAGCGGCGCGCTGCTGCGCTGGCGTACTCCGCACCCACCGCGGCGGATCGCCAACCTGAGCGGTGTCCCCAAGGGAGCGGTGCTGGCCGGTAGGCACCTGCTGGTGATCCTCGAAGGAAACAGGCTGGTCGACGTCGATTTACCGACGCTCACTCAACACACTCGCTGGCGCCTCAGCGGAGCGGAGGTGCTAGACAGCCCCATCGCCTTGCCCGGCGGAGACACACTCAGCTGGACCACCGATGGCCTGCTGCTGCGCCACACGCGCGCCGGAGCAGAAATGTTGCGCGTCTCGCTGGAGCCTGGCGTCAGCGGCCCCAGCCCCGTCACGCAGTCGCCGGTCCTGGCTGACAAGAACGGCCGCTTCGCGTTTTCCCGCGCGGGGGTGGGGCTCGGCATCGTTGAGCCAGACGGCGCATTGCATTTCGTTGAAGGCGCTAGCTGCGACGTGCCGGTCAGCTTGATCGACGCGGGCGGCGGGCGCTTTGCGCTGGGTTGCCGCTCCGGCGTGCTCTGGCTGCTCAAAGCACAAGACTAAGGGCATGCGCGAGCAGCCCTGTGTCGTGAGCCCGCCCACCCCGGGTAGAATCGAGTCGCTTTGACCAAGGATCGCGTCCGGGTTTTGTTGCTCTGGCCCGGCGGGCCGTCGGCTGGAGGTGGCAGCTTCGGTGTCCCGCAGTTGCTCACCCTCGCGCAGTCCCTGAGCCGAGCGGTAGACGCCGACGTGGACGTCGTCGATCTCGACTGCGAACGCGCCCTGCGCGACCCCACCCACCCGGCGCGAGCCAGCGTAGACATCGCGGCGCTCGTCAGGCGCGGATATGACCTGGTCGGCGTCAGTTGCTACTCGTCATTCGACTACCTCAGGGTAATGACCCTCGCCAGAATAATCCGCAAGGAATTGCCACGAGCCTGGCTTGTCGCCGGTGGCCACCACCCGAGCAGCCGCCCCCAGGACTTCACCCGAGACGGTTCTGCGTTTGATTTTGTGGTCGTCGGCGACGGTGAGCTGCCGCTAGCGCGCCTCGCCGGCACGCTAGCGCGCGGGGGCCGCCCCCAGCGCCGCGTGCTAGGTCCCGAACCAGCGCCCCACCCCAGTGCTCTGACGCCGTATCCTTGGGAGAAGCTCGCGCGCTATCGGCCCATCGCACGCAGCCTAGCGTCCCAAGCGGCGATCTACCTGTCGCGCGGCGCGCGCGACGCGAGCTGGCAGGCGCTAGAGCCCGCGGCCGCCGTCGAAGAGCTGCACCGGCTCGATCGGTTCCTCGGTCTCAGGGGTTGGACGCTGTTCATCGCGGACGCGCTGTTCGGCATGCAGCTCAGCTGGCGCCGCGCGTTCCTCGAGGGGCTGGCGCGCCGGCCTACCTCTGCGCAGCAGGTCCGGCTCTCAATCCGTGTGGATCTAGTAGAGCGCGAAGACTTGAAGCTAATGGCCAGGGCCAACATCAGCCCTCGGTTCGAGCTTGAACCTGGAGGTCCTGAGCAGCTGGAGCTGATCCGCGAGGCAGGCGAGCTCGAGCGCCACCTGGAGAAGCCGCTACACGTCGCCGGCTGGGCGCGCGAGCTTGGCGTAGGGTTCGGCGCCAACCTCATCGTCGGCCACCCCGGTGAAACCGAAGCCACCATGCGCGCGAGCGCCGCTCGCATGCGCGAGCTGTTCTTGGGGGACCCCGCCGGCAGCCACGGGGTTTTGTCGGTGGAACCATTTCGCTCCTACCCGAGCGCAGCGAGCGATGAACAGCGCGAGCTGTGGCAGGCAAAGTCCGGGACGCGGCTACACCGCTACCCATGGTGGGAAGACCGCGACCAAGAGTTCCTTAGCGAATGGATCGACCCGTCTCGCGACCTCGGTTACCGGCGCACGGCTCAGCTGCGAGCTGAGCTGCTGCACCCAATCCTGCGCGAGCTCAAGCCGCGCTTCGCCTACACCGGGCCCGCACGGAACTATTTCATGCGCGCGCTGGACGAGCAGCTCCAGCGAGCCGGCCCGAGCGCTCAATTGCAGCGCCTTGGACTCTGGCACCTGTGGAGCGGGTTGACTGGCGGCGCGCCAAGGGCTCAGCGCCAGCGCTTGCTGGCTGAGGACAGCGAGCTGGCAGCCGTTGCCCGCGCCGCGCGCGCCGAGACGCTGGCAGCGCTCGCTCAGCGGCTCAGCTTAGACCCTCAGATCCTCGCGGCGCTCGAGGTCGTCCCCAGAGAACGCTTCGTGCCTGTCGATCTGATCCCTCGCTCCGCCGAAGACGTCGCGCTGCGCCTAGATGACAGCGGTCAGTCAACCATCAGCGCGCCCCACGCTTACGCGCTCAGCCTGCGAGCCCTTGAGCTACAAGCCGGAGATCGAGTCGCAGACTTGGGTGGTGGGACTGGCTACGGAGCGGCCCTGGCCGCAGAGCTGGTCGGCGCCGACGGCAACGTCTTCAGCCTGGAGTACGACGCTGAGCACGCCGCCCTCGCGCGGGAGCTCTTGCGGCCCTGGCCCCAAGCTACCGCAGAGCAAGGAGACGCGCATGAGGTCCCGCGCTGGCGGGGCGCCAACAAAGTCGTGGTCGGATTTGCCCTGCGGCAATTGCCCGCGGCGTTCCTCGACGCGCTGCCGGTGGGCGGCAAGCTAGTGGCGCCCGTGCACCGCGGCAGCCCAACCTCGCCTGATGCGACCAGCGCTCAAGAGTTGGTGTGCATCACACGCCACGCTGACGGCTATGAACGCCGGGTCATTGAACAGGTGATCTACGTCCCGGACCGCAGCCTGTCCCCCGCCTAGGCGCTGTCGTCTGTGCGTGCCGCCGCGGGCCCGCGTTTTCGTTGCGTAGGCACATCGGGCTGCACCAGCGCACGCGCCACGACGCTCGGGGCGCTCCTCAAGACCAGGCGCTGACACCACTCTGCCCAGCACGTCGCGCGCGTTCATCCCGCTCAGACCGAACGCCAAAAGTGACGGATAGGAACTTTTGGGTGGCACAGCCGATGCCGGTTCCCTACACTACCGGGGTAATCGGCAGTCTACGCGGACTTTCCGACGAGTTCATGACCGACGAGCTCACGACCGACCAACTCATGACCATGAGTTCACGACACGAGGCGCCCCATGATCAGCATCACCCAACTCGCCGCAGGCAAGGTCAAAGAAATCTCTGAAGCCGAGGGGCTGCAGTCACAGGGTCTCAGGCTACGCGTGATCGGCGGAGGCTGCGCTGGGTTCCAGTACGACCTGTACTTCGAAGATGCGCCAACCGCGATGGACGAGCAGTTCGAGTCCAACGGGGTCCAATTGTACGTCGATCCGCTGAGCTACCAGTACTTGGACGGCGTCGAGATCGACTATGTCGAGGGCGTCCATGGGTCAGGCTTCAAGTTCGGCAACCCCAACGTGTCAGGCTCCTGCGGCTGCGGATCGTCGTTCTCGGTCTGAGCCCAGCGCATTCCCAGCGGGGCCCATCTAGCCGGCGCCGCCCAAGCCCAGGCACACCCGCCTGGGCTTTCTTGCGTCGCGTTGTCGACGACGCGGGAAGAACAGCCCGGCTCAGCGGTTGCGTAGAGCGCCGGCCAGTTTTTTTGGTGTCGACCAGAATTTTCTAAATCTTGGTGGAACCAACCCGCGGCCTCAGGCGTAATGTTTGAGCCGACCCCAAATATCTGGTGCGGTGTAGATTGTTTCGTGCTCCCTCCTGCGAGGGGGAATCGTCGCTTGTCCGCGTGGGCGTGCCCGTGCGCGGACCCGAAGCACCCGAGTAAAAGACCCAGCTCAAGCAGATCAGAGTAGTCCCAGCGCTCACTCAGGTTGCAGCCGCAGACACTATTTCTCACGTTACGTAAGGTGATTTTCAAATGGCAAGTCAAAGTGATCCCCAGGTCTCGCGCTACATCAGCCGGTCACAAGCGGTACCCAAGCTGAGCCGAGAAGATGAGGTCGAGCTGGCCCAGGCGTGGCTCAAGCACGGCGATCAGGGCGCCGCGGACAAACTCATCGCGGCTCACCTGCGCTACGTAGTCGCGATCGCCATCAAGTACCGCCGCTATGGTCTGCCCATCGGTGAGTTGATTTCCGAGGGGAATTTTGGGCTGGTGCACGCGCTGAGCAAGTTTGAGCCTGAGCGCGGCAATCGCTTCGTGACCTACGCTGCGTACTGGATCCGCGCCTATATCCTCAACTACATCATCCGCTCGTGGAGCTTGGTTGGCGTCGGTTCTGGGGCGTTGCGCTCCAAGATGTTCTTTAAGCTGCGCCGCGAGCGCGTAAAGATCACCAACCTGCTGGGCGAGGGCGAAGCAGCCGACAACGCGCTAGCGGAGATGTTCGGGGTCTCAACCCCGCAGCTGCGCAGCATGATGCGGCGGCTTGAGTCTCGCGACGTCTCCCTGGACACCAAGGTGTTCGACGACGCCGGCACCACCATGGTCGACACGTTAGTCTCCGAGGCCCAAGACCAGGAGACCACGCTAGCCACGAGCCAGGTCGGCCAGCTGCGACGCGATGCCGTCAGCGAGGCCGTGAAGGTGCTCGACCCACGGGAGCGCTTCATCGTTGAGGAGCGCCTGATGGCGCACAAGGAAGATGAGCTTTCCCTCGCGGAAATTGGCCGACGCCTCGGCGTGAGCCGGGAGCGAGCCCGGCAGCTCGAAGCCCGAGCCAAGCGCAAGCTGCGAGCAGAGATCGTCGAGCTAGCGCGCAGCGCAGGAGCCGATCTGGTCGAACTCGACTCCGCGGCCTAAGCGTTGTACCTTCCTGGCGCTGTTGCGACTCAGGCGATCGCCGAGGGTCCGCTCACGCGGGCCCTGGGAGGAAAGTCCGGGCTCCACAGGGCAGAGCGCCAGGTAACGCCTGGTGGGGGCGACCCCGAGGAAAGTGCCACAGAAAACAAACCGCCCGTCTCTGTCGGCTCACGCCGGTAGACCACGGGTAAGGGTGAAACGGTGGGGTAAGAGCCCACCGCGAGTTCGGCAACGAGCTCGGCACGGCAAACCCCGCTCGGAGCAAGACCAAATAGAGGAGCGTTCGAGGGCGGCCCGCCTGAGCTCCTGGGTAGGTTGCTAGAGGGCTGTGGCGACGCAGCTCGTAGAGGAATGATCGTCAGCCCGACGTGGGTGACCGCGTTAGGACACAGAACCCGGCTTACGAGTTCAGCAGCCGCCGGCAGGCCTTCGGGCCTGCCGTTGCGTTTTTGTGGCTGCAGCCCGCCGGCGCTACCGGGTTCGCTGCGCTGCCAGGTTCGCTGCGCTGCCAGGTTCGCTGCGCTGCCAGGTTCGCTGCGCTGCCAGGTTCGCTGCGCGACCAGTTTCGCTGCGCGGCCAGACTTACTGCGCCGCGAACACAAACGGGACGTTGACCGTCGTGGGCCCACCTGCCGCAGGAAACTGCCAGCCACGAACTCGACTGGCGATACAGCCTGAGAGCCCGCGGTACCCCTTGGGGTCTCCAGAAGTGCTGACGCTGCTGACCGAGCCGCTCGCCGATACGTGGATGGTCACGCTGACTCGAGCGCTGCTCGGCGCGTCGCGGTCCCGCGTGCTGAGCGCCGGCTGCCAGCAGCTCCGCTTCACGCTCCCCGTGTGACCACTCACCACTCGCTGCACTTGCGCTGAGTCGAGCTGAGAGCCGCCCGCGGAACCGGAGCCGGCCTTGGTGCCTGGCCCGGCAGTAGGCCCCTGTGGGCCGCCGGAGCTACTGCCAAAATCAAGGCCTCCGGTCTTCGGAGGGCCTGGGGCCGGGCTACCACCGGCAGGCTTTTGCTGGATCTTGCCGTCACCAGCCACCGCCTTGGTGTCTCCGGGCACTTCCGTTTCCGCAATTTTTTCCGGCTGCGGACGGGCGTCTGGCAGCGGTGCGCTGCCCTCGACCGGCACCTCGACGTACTTGATCACCGTGGCCTTCTTGCCGCCAAAGAACGCGACGCCGATGCTCACTCCCAAGCCGAGCGCTGCCGCGACGGCGACCCACGCCCAGATCGGGCTTCCGTGGCGTCGCGGCACGCCAGCAGGCACCTCAGAGCCCCGCGTCTCCGTGACAATGCCTTCGGAGCCGGTGATCGGCGCTGGCACGTTGTCTTGTGGCAGCGTACCGAGCCGGGGTTGGCCGAAGCCAACTGCCGCGAAACCCAGATCGTCGCCGTCGGCGAACGCCGGCGAAACAGGCTTTGACGGTCGAAACTCTTCAACGATGGCAGCCAGTTCGGGAAACTGAGACAACGGGCACCAGTCATCAAAGCCATCGCGCCAAACCAGCGTGGTGAGGTCAACGCCGCCGCTGGTGATGCGCTCTTTCAGTTGGGGGACGGTCAGCGGTCCCTCCGGGCTGCCCCCGACACCGACGTACCACTCGGCGTCCGTCTCCGCCGCGACCAGCATTGAACCTGGAGGAGCCGCGTCGTCCATCGAGCGGGACAGCGCCGCAGCAAACCCCACGGAAGCGACAACAGTGGCGTCGTCCTCCTCAAACGATGCGTAGCCAGCGCTCGCCGGCGCCGCCCCGGCGGTCGGGGCAGAGCTGGGCGAGCCCGCCCCCAGGTCATCACTAGATTCACGCGGAGCCGAAGCTGGCGCCTGCGCGCGCTCCGCTACGGCGTGCAGCGACGACCCAAGCGGCGCGCGCGGCTCGAACTCAGGTTCGCTACTCGCCGCTTCGGCGGCCGCGCTGACCGAGCTGGTTCCCCGCGGCAATGGCTGAGCAGCGACGCTCGCTCTCGGCGGCGCTGGGCGCGCGCCCGCCAGCCCTGGACGTGGGCTCGTGTCGGAGCGCCTGGGCGCCGCCCGCGGCGCTAGCGCTGCACCGACGGCCGAGCGCGCCGGCGCGCGTGGGGCGCTCGCTGCACGTGGTGAGCTCCCGACCCGCGGCGAGCTCCCGACCCGCGCGGCCTTGCCGCGCGGTGGTGGGAGCGGAGCAGCGCGCACAGCCGGGCTCGACCCCGCAGGCTCAGAGCTGGCACCCTCAGGGGCTGGCGGGATCACGCTCGCTGCGGCGACGTTCTGATTGACGTGAATCAGGTGCCCACACTTGCGGCACTTCATCTTCACGTTGCGGCCTGCAACCTTCTCGTCGGCGATCTGGTATTTCGCCTTGCAGCTCGGACAGAGGAACTTCATTGCGGGTAGCGCGCCCCGTGGTCAGGTGCAGTTGTGGTTGCGTAAGGCAAGTTCAGCAGAGCCAGGGTTCGATACTTGGCCGCCGAGGCAACGCGCCTAGCGCCGATCATGGAGGGAAGAATTAAGTGGGGAGCAGCCCGTGCACAATCTTAGCTCACTCAGGGCCATCACAGGAGGCTTACTAGGTGCTGCTTGATCGAGTGTCGCGTTTCATCGTCCGGGGCCAAGTTCAGCGCGCGCTCCCAGGTTTCGGTGGCCTTATTTCGAAAACCTGCCTTCTGGTAGAGGACTGCCAGGTTCTTCACGGCGGGGAAATGCCGTGAATTGATCTCCACAGCGGTCTCAAGTTCACTGATCGCCTCATACACCTGGCCCTTCTTGCCATACAACAGCCCCAGGTGAAAATGCAGGCGATAGGCCAACGGATCGATGCTGATCCCGTGCTTGAGGTGCTGCATCGCCAGCTCGATGTTGCCGGCCTTGTACGCAGAAACCCCAGCATTTAGCTCACGCTCCGCGTCAGCGGAGATTTCTTGGGTATCTTTTGGCTCGGCTCGTCCAGCCAACGCGCTCTCGACCGCGCGCGTCACCTCGGCGATGCGAAATGGTTTCTCGATGTAGTACTCGACCCCACAGGATTGCCGTAGGTCTTCGGCGTAGCGCCAGCCGCGGTAGACCGCGCTGATCATCACGATCGGGATCTCGCCGTAGCGCTTGCTGCCCTTGATGCGCCGCGCAATTTCGAAGCCGTGCACCTCAGGCAGCATCGCGTCCAGGATGATCAAATCAGGCCGGTGCTCCTTGACCATGCGTAAGGCCGCGAGGCCACGGTCGACCTCCAGCACGCGATAGCCCTTAGATGACAAAAGCCGCGCCAGCATGCGCCGGATTTCGGCCTCGTCATCCACGACCAACACCGTCTTCGTGTTGGGCGACGACGGCGGATCGTTCTCTGGGATGTCGGTGACAACGCTGAGCTCCTTGGAGACGTCGCCGAAGTCATCGTCTTCAACTTCATCAACTCGAGACGCCCGACCCACGGCGTCATCAACCACTCGCCCCGGCGCTTCCTCATCCGGCGGGGGTATGAGGGAGTCCGGTGTGGCGAGGGATAACGGTCCCTCGGGGAAGTCGACTTGGGCCGCGTCGATGACGCTCCCGTCCGCATGGACCCCGATACGCGCCAGCACCTCGGGCGGACACCTCGGCCCGACGTAGTACTCCTCCCCCCGCGATTTCCGACCGTAGGCCTCCTCAATCACGCGGCTGAGCGACCCCTCGAGCGCCACGTAGGGATAGACCTTCTTCCCGGTGACGAACTCCAGCTCGTCCACGACCTTCTTCTCGCCAGGGTTAGCCATGGCGATGAAGAGTCGGTCGTTACGAACCAGCACCGGGAGGATCAGGTGCTTCTCAGCGATCTCGCGCGGCAGCAGATCCAGATCTTCCAGGCGCAGGCAGAGCTGGCTTAGATCAATGCCCGGGATGCCGTGCTGCTCGCTCAGCGCCTTGAGCGCCGCGACGTCACCGATGGTGCCCTGCTCTGCGAGCCGAGACGCAAGACGACCACTCCCACCACGTTCGGCGAGAGCCTTCTCCAGTTCGTCTGGGGTTAGGGCCCTTTGCTGGAGCAAAATACGGCCGATTTGCTTCTTGCTCATCGCCGTCCGGGATTATTCCATGATTCCGAGGAGGGCGGTGTACTTCCCCGCCCAATTCGCGTGAGTAGACCACAATCCCGCGCAAGATGACGGGATTCGTCTCGGGCAGGCCGCTCGCGAGACCTAGGGCCGGCCATGGCCTAGGCGTTGGAGTGTGTGCTCTGCCCACGCCGGGTACCGCCCCTCAAGTATCGCCGTACGACCCGCCGCCACCAGGGCTTGGTAGAAATGGACGTTGTGGAGCGACATCAGGCGATGACCCAGGATTTCGTGGGCCTGAAACAGGTGCCGCAAGTACGCGCGGGAGAAGCCGCCCGCGCAGGCGGGACAGCCACAGGTCTGGTCGATGGGGCTGAGATCCGACGCGAAGCGTGCGTTCTTGATCACGAGCTTGCCGTCCCAGGTGAACAGCTGGCCGTTGCGCGCGTTGCGTGTGGGCAGCACGCAGTCGAACACGTCGACGCCGACGCCCATGCCAACCACCAGATCGGCTGGGGTGCCGACGCCCATCAAGTAGCGCGGCCGCTCTGGGTCCACCTGGGGGACCACCCCGCGCAGCGCTTGATGCATGGCCCGCGGCGCCTCACCCACGCTGAAACCACCTAGCGCTAGGCCGTCGACGGGCAGCTCAGCTAGCTCACGGGCGTGCTGGACGCGCAGGGACTCATCCAGACCACCTTGCACGATCGCGAACATCGCTTGGCCCTGTCGCTTCGCCGCAAGGCAACGCTTAGCCCAACGCGTCGTGCGCTCAACGGCGCTAGCTAACGTCTCCTCGGGGCAACCTGCCGGCGGACAAACATCAAGCTGCATCGCGATGTCTGAGCCCAGCAGCCCTTGCACACGCATCGACTCCTCCGGCGAGAGCATGCGCTTTGAGCCGTCAAGGTGGGACTGAAATGCAAAGCCATCCTCAGACAACTTGCAGCGCTGCGCCAAGCTGAACGCTTGGTAGCCGCCGCTGTCCGTCGCGACCGCGTGCGGCCAGCGTGAGAACTCGTGAATTCCCCCGTGCTGCGCCACCAGTTCGGGTCCAGGGCGCAGCCACAGGTGATAGGTGTTGGAGATCAGCATCCGCGCACCCGTGGCCGAGACCTCACCGGGGCTCAGCGCCTTGACCGTGGCCTGAGTGCCCACGGGCATGAACGCCGGGGTGGGGACGATCGCGTGAGCGGTGTGCAACTGGCCTGCGCGAGCGTCACCACATTTATTTTCTATATGGAATTTCAACACTGTGCGCTCTCTTAGGTATCCACATGGCATCGCCATATGACAGGAATCGGTAACCGCGCTCCAACGCGCTAGCGTAGGCAGCCATCAACCGCTCGCGACCAGCGAACGCGCTGACCAGCGCCAGCAACGTGCTGCGCGGCATGTGAAAATTGGTGAGCAACGCATCCACGACTTGAAATGAGTAGCCTGGCTGAATCAGCAACCGGGTCGCGCCATGGTAGGGCTGGATTTCGCCTGACAGGGCGGCGGACTCTAGCGCGCGGACCACCGTGGTCCCCACCGCGATGACCGCTGCGCCCGCCGCGCGCGTCCGCTTGACCGCGCCACACAACAGCTCCGACACCTCTACCTCCTCGGAGTGCATCACGTGCTGATCCAAGTCATCTACCGCTACCGGACGGAAAGTACCGACCCCGACGTGCAGCGTGACTGATTGCACTTGGACACCACGCTCGCGCAAGCGCTGGATCGCGCCTTCGGTCAAGTGCAGGCCCGCCGTCGGCGCGGCCACTGAGCCGAGCTGCTCGGCGAAGACTGTCTGGTAGCGCTCCTGGTCTATGGCGTCGTCCGGTCGCTTGACGTAGGGCGGAAGCGGAACGTGTCCGACGCGCTCGATAGATGCCTCGACTTGCTCAAGGCTGTCGCCAGCGCCAGCGATCCGCACCCGCAGCGTACCCTCCGCGTCGCGAGCGACGACCTCGACGCGCAGGCCGTCGCCCTCGATCAGCGTGCCGAGGCGCAGCGGCTTATTTGCCCTACCCAGCGCGGCCCACTCCACGCCTGCCGCATCTACGGGGTGCAGCAGGAAGATCTCAACTCGCCCACCTCCGGGGAGCCTGTTTCCGTGCAACCTCGCGCGGCGCACGCGGGTGTTGTTCAACACCACCAAGCTCCCGCGCGGAACCAATTCGGCAAACTCAGATACCAGACGGTGCGTGAGCACAGACCCCAGCTCAAGCATGCGCGCAGCCTGCCGCTGCGCAGTTGGGCGCTGCGCAATGGCGCCCTCGGGCAAGTCGTAGTCTAGGAGCTCAGTACGCACGGCTGCGGCGGTCTAGCCCCGCGCGCCCGCGCGGGCCAGCCAATATGGCAGCGCTGAACCGACCCTGTCCAAACCACTCATCAGGCCCGAGCGTCGAACGAGATCCCGAGGCGGGTCATCTTGCGCCACAGGGTGGTCGGGCTGATGCCCAGGGTCTCCGCGGCGCGCTCTCGATTTCCGTCCGACGCTCGCAACGCGTTGTCCACCGCTTCACGCTCAGCGGCGTCCACCAGATCAGCCAAGGTGCGACCTGTCGCGGTCGCCGCCTTACTGGGCGCCTGCGGCAAGATGTCATCCACGGTGATCAGGCCGCCCGCCGCCAGCGCAACGGCTTGCTCGACCATGTTCTCCAGCTCACGGACGTTGCCGGGAAAATCATACTGCTGAAGCCGTTCCATCACCCCGTCGCCCAGCTTGGTGCGGGTCTTCATTTTGCGGTTGTACTTGTCTAAGAAGAATTGAACTAGCAGCGGTACGTCCTCCGGTCGGGAGCGCAGCGGAGGTAGGTGGAAGCGAGCTACGTTGAGGCGGTAGTATAGATCCTTACGGAAAGTCTTTTCATCAACGGCCTGCACCAAGTCGACGTTGGTAGCCGCCATGATACGCACGTCGACTTTGCTGGGCCGGTTCTCACCGATGCGTCGCACTTCGCCGTCCTGAATCGCGCGCAAGAGCTTCGCCTGGAAGGTCAGCGCGGTCTCAGCGATCTCATCGAAGAAGAAGGTGCCGCCATCTGCTTCTTCAAACAACCCGCGGCGCGCCGTGACCGCGCCGGTGAACGCGCCGCGCGCGTGTCCGAACAGCTCGCTCTCGAGCAGCGTCTCGGTGATGGCCGCGCAGTTGACGATGACGAACGGTTTATCCGCACGGCGACTGTTGGCGTGCACTGCGCGCGCGACCAGCTCTTTGCCGGTGCCGCTCTCTCCGGTGATCAGCACCGTGGCATCGGTCGGCGCGATCTTGACCACCCGACCGAGGACGTCTCGCACCGCTTGCGAGCGACCGATGATGTTCTCGAAGTGGTACTTCTCGCGGAACTCTTGGGCGAACAGCTGCACCTGCCCGTGCAGGCGCCGGCTCTCTAGCGCCTTGTCCACCTTGACGATCAGCTCCTGCTCCGTGAACGGCTTCTGGATGTAGTCGAACGCGCCCAGCCGCATCGCCTCGACCGCGCTCTCGATCGTGCCGTAGGCGGTCATCACGATCACCTCGGTGATCGGCTGCTCCTGCTTGATGTGCCTGAGCACGTCGATGCCGCCCTTCTCCCCCATACGGAGGTCGGTGAGCACCACATCGTAGGCGCCGGTCGCGCCCATCTCGCATGCTTGCTCACCGTCCTCAGACTCGTCCACGTCATGCCCACCACCCCGCAGCATCATGGCCAAGGTGGTGCGCATATTGCGCTGATCGTCTACGACGAGGATTTTCCCCACGCTCTTACCGCTCTCTTTCAGCCCAACGACGCTTGAAGCACTACCTGCAGTCGAAGCCTACAGTGACCAAAGCGCCACCAAACAACCAGTCCACCGGGGCTGCGCTAGCCGCTACCCGTACCAGATCCCCTAGGACGCGAACGCTACCACCGCCCGCTGGTCGTCAACAGCGCCCCCTGAGGGCTCCAGGTCAGATCGACCGGCAAGCTACGGGCAGCGGCCGAATCCGAGGGGGTGCTGCCCTTGGCCTTCAGATCTTGAACGAGGAAGAAAGTGCCTACCCCCACCCCAACCAAACCCACCCCCAGGCTGATGTTGGTCAGCAGCTTGGCCTGCTTGAAGCTGTCCAGATCCTCGCGGTTAGGCCGCGCCAGGTAGTCGTCCTCGGCGGAGTTGACCTGAAGGCCAAAGAAGACCCCGCCAAGCAGTCCCACCGCGCCGACGCCGTAGGCGATGAAGGTCTGAGGTCGAAGCTCGCCGCCGGTGGTGGGTGTGATCCCCTCGTCCTGGGGCTTGGTGGGAGAAACCGCGGGCATGGCCTGACGTCGCGGCATCAGAGTCGCCAGATCCACGCTGCGCTCGGTGCCCGCAGCCAGCTGGATGGCGCGCACCTGCGCTCCCTCCACGTCCACCAGCGCGACTCGGTGTTCACCCGGAAACAGGTAGACGCGATCACCGCCTCGGAACTCTTCGTCGTCGATCCGAGCGCGGAGCCTTGAGCTCCCCACCAGCTCAATGATCCCAAGCTTGGGCGCGATACGGGTCAGGCGATCGGTCGCGTCAATCCGATCCTGCTCCGTCGCTGCCTTGAGGGACAACACCGACTGATAGGCTCGAGCCGCGAGCGCGTACTCGCCAGCTTTGTCCCAGGCGTCGCCTGCGTTGATCAACGGCGCTGGATGCGGCTTGAGCTTGAACGCCTGCTCGAAGCCGTGGGCCGCGTCGATGAAGCGCCCGTCATTGAACGCGCGCTGAGCGGCGTCAAAGAAGCGGCGAGCATCGTCACCCTCAGGTGCTGCGGCTGCAGGAGCGTCCGCGCTCTGGGCATGAGCCGACGGCACACCGAGCCCCGCGTAGAGCGCGCTGCTCAGCAAGCCGATCAACGCAGCCGCACCGCCTACGCGAGCGCGACGTAGGCGTTGGGCGCGGACCCAAGCGATGCCTCCGGTCCCAGCGCCGTCGCGCTGCGCGCTGGCTGCCGCGTCGTCCGCGGCGGGCTTGGCCCTAGGGTGACTCGAATGCGTACCCCAACAGCCAGCGGGGAGGATCTGCGGGTTACGGAATAGTTGCTTGCGTGCCTTCATCGGAACCACTCGGAATCTTGGCGCAAATGCTAACATGCCTGACGATGCTCCGTGGCTTGAACTTGTGGACCCGCAAACCATTGACCGCGCTCTGGCTGATGCTGATCGGGGGCCTGGCCAGCAATGCCTGCTTGAAGAGCCTCGACGAGTCCCTGCTTGACGCTAACGCCGGCGCGGGCGCGGGCGGCGACGCGGGAGCCGGGGGTAGCGCCGCAAGTGCTGGCAGCGGCGGCAGCGGCGGCAACGCGACGGGCGGCGCCGACGCAGGCCAGGACGCTGCAGCTGACGCGAGCAGCGACGCTACCGCGGACGCCGACGCGAGCGTCGAAATCAGCGTGACGCCCTGGGACTCCGGCGCATTCCCTAGCACCAATATCACGGGTGGAGCCGCTGGCGCGCTGATCAGCGTCGACGGTAGCCACGTCTACTTCGCAGAGGAAGCTGCGCTCGCCCAACTCATCAAACGCCGCGCGCTGGCGGGCGGCGGCAACGAGCCCGTCTCCGGCTCGACCGTAGATAACGTGTCAGCGCTGCTGGCTCCTGCCGGAAACCTGTTCCTGTACGCGGGCGTCGGGATCGCGGCCACCCAGGACGGACAGCTGGTCCGCTTTGAGAAGGCGCCCAGTCCGACCAACCCCCCCGTCGCGGTCCCCTACGCAAGCAAGATCGGCAAGATCAGCGGGATGACGGTCCTCCAAGATCCCACCAAACCCCGGCTCGTCGTGGTGGCCAAGACCTCGACGGCGGGTCAACCGCACGTCCTGGCCGCGAACCTCGCCGGCGGCGCTTCGGCCCTGGAGCTGGTCTATACAGATCCCGACGGAAACCAGACGGGGGGCCCCATCGCGGTGGACAAGAACTGCGTGTACTGGCTGAGCAACGGCCGGGCGTTCGCGGTCTCGCTGGCTGGCGGGACCCGGGTCTCGGCGCTCACCTCGCAGATCAGCGACGCTACGGGCTTGACCAAGGACGCCAGCCATATCTACGTGGCGCGCGCTAACGGCGAAATTTGGCAGCGCAAGGCTTTTGGTAGCGCGTGCGACGGGGCCGGCCCCCCGGAGACTCGGGTCCTTGAAGGGTTTCCTGGAGCCAGCGAGCTCGTGTCGTACGCAGACCGCATCGCGTTCTTGGCTAGCAGCTCAGCCCTGGGTGAAGGCGGCGTATTCAGCCACGCGCTGGGCAGCGCGACAGTGGAGCAAGCGGTGCCAGCTAGCGAGATGCCTGAGCGGCTCGAACACTCCGGCACCTCGCTCATCTACCGGACCTCCGCAGGCATCATCAAACAGGCCCCAGACGGCCGGCAGTAGCGCGATCAACGCATCCCCACGGATAAGCCTTAGCCGCCGTGCTGGTGCTCAGGCGTATGCTTCGAGCTACTTGTAAGGGTTGGAGCGCGGCAGATCGTCCTCGGGCTTCGCCGTAGGCGGCGTGGGTTGTTTAGTGTCCGGCGGCTTCGAAGGGCGGGGCTCACCCGCGCGCGGGCTGTGCGGCGCGGGGGTCTCAGGTTCAGGCTTACCGCTGCCAGCGTCGAGCTGGTCAAGCTCAAGCGTCTCGACGCCATCGTTGCTCGGAGTGGCAGCAGGAGCGGGGGTGGAGCTAGGCTGCGGTCCCGGCTCCCGCGGCGCCGTCGCCGCGGGCACGCTGACCACAGTGGTCGTGCTGCTCTCGCGACGACCAAACGCCACTAGCAGCACCACGATCAGCGCGATCAACAGGCCCACCACCCCAACCACATAGCCGCCGAGACCCGAGCGCTGCGGGGGTGGAGTGGAGACGGTGTGCGGACCGCCCGCGTGAGTAGAGCTGGCCCCCGACGACTCCGTGGGGAAGCCTGTTACGCCGCTGGCCGTGATCGTGCCGAGCGCGCTGGACGCGCCGATCCCGCTGCCAGTGCCCTCCGCCAGGAGCTCAGCGCCACTACGCCCGGTCGGCGTTAGCCCCACGTCGGCGCCGGGGAGCAGGCTGGCGCCACCGCTCGCGCCCGCCTTAAGGACCGCTCGGATCCCCTTACGACGCTGCTCGATGCGCGCCCCAAGGACTCGCTTGAGCAGGCCCCCCACCCCCCCTCGCGGGACAACGATCAGGTTTCGTTGAAGGTAGTCCTCAAGGTCCTTTTGTAGCTCTGCAGCCGTCTGATAGCGCTTGTCCACGTCGCGCTCGAGGGCCCGCAGCACGATGGCTTGGAGCTGCTCTGGATACTGAGGATCGATGCTGCGCGGCTCGGGGATCTTCCCGCCGACGACCAGGTGAAGCGTCTCAGCGTCATGTTCCCCACGGAACAGCCGACGAGTCGTCGTGAGCTCAAACAGCACGATGCCAAGCGCGAAAATATCGGCGCGTCGATCGACGGGCTTACCTCGAGCTTGCTCCGGCGACATGTAGCCGAACTTACCCTTGAGTTGTCCTGCTTGGGTCGCGTCACCGATACGCCCCATGGCCTTAGCGACGCCGAAGTCGACCAACTTGACCGCGCCGTCGGTGCCGATCAGGATGTTGTGGGGCGAGACGTCTCTGTGTACGACCCCGAGCAGTCGACCTGCGGCGTCTGTTAGCTCATGCGCGGCGTGTAACCCAGCTGCGGCGTCTGCGATGATACGCACTGACATTTCCACAGGGATGGGCCGGCGCTTGCCCGACTCAGCGATCAGGGCATGCAGCGAGTCGCCTTCGACCCACTCCATCGCCATGTACATCACCCCAGATGCCTCATCGACCTCGTACACATCGACGACATTTGGATGACGAATCGCGCGGATCAGGCGCCCCTCGTTCAAGAACATGTCGACGAACTCTTTGTCGCCGGCCAAATCGTGGAGGATCGCCTTGACGGCGACCAGGCGCTCTTGCTCCGGGGTGTCAGCGTGCTCGTGCGCTACCCAAACAGTGGCCATGCCACCGCGACCGATGCGCTGGAGGAGTTCGTAGCGACCGAGTCGACTGCCGCGTGTGAGTTCCTCCGTGACCACTCCTGTCCTGCCCCCCTCGCAGTCTGACCCAAGCGGGCCAGATGTCAGCTTCATTTGTTGATCGTGCGCGCCGCGGAGCGCGACTTGCGGCCTGTGCAGGCGCGAACAAGAAACCACTTCGCGCAGCTTGGGTGTAAAATACCAAACCGATCCTACTCCAAGGCCAGCGCGCGCGACACAGGCTCACGCTCCACCCCCAGGAATGGAAGGGCGCAGCGATTAGGCGCCGCCACGCGCCGACTAGTCAAGGCGATGCGACGCAACTCAGCACGCGACCCAGCGATCTAGGCGACAGCGCCCCACATTGTGCCCGCTGGTCAGCCGGCGTGACGCTCCAGCATTGCCGCGAGGCGCGGCGCGGCGTCTTCGACGTGCTTTGCCGCCGACGGGCGCAGCTTGGAGTAGGTCTTCTTGACCGCTCCGTTGTCGCTCTTAGCGGCCCGCTCATCGGTGACCCCGAGGAGCGCTTCGGCGACCCGGCTCTTGTTTTGCTTCAGGTGCTCGCCCGGTGAAACGCCTTGGGCGAGCGCCTCCTGATACAGCGGATCCAGGTGGTCGAGAAAATCGTCGAGCAGGTGGTCTACCACCTTGCGGATGAAGCCCGGCTGGATCCCCTTGACCATTTTGTAGGCGCCCTTGATGGCCAACCCGCCAAGACCGCTCTTATCGCCCACCTCTGCATCCAATACAGAGAGCGCGTCATCGACCACCGCCGCGCGCTTGTCTCCCTCACCAACCAGCTCTCTTAGGCTCGCCATCTCGTCTCCTAAACAAGTAGCTCCCCGCCCGTGCTGGCGGGAAACAGGTAACACGGCCCGCCCCTGGGAGCGGACCTCGGAGTGGCTGGAGTCCAGCTCGCTGGGCGCGGTCCACCGCGGGTCGCGGTGCGCGCGTTAGCTCGCATGGGCCACGGGCCCAAGTGAACCACCAACATCGCCCTCCCTCGAGGGCGCGAACAAACCAGCATTCCGAGCGCGGGCTTTACACGCTGGCCTAGGTCGACGCAATCAGCAGCCGCTCAGCTACGCGGCACGCCGCGGCCGCCCGCAGCAGCGTGGACTAGGTTGGGAGCCCTGCCGAGCGGAGATCGCGGCCAGTCGCTGGCAGCTTGGCCGATGGCCTGGTCACGCCTGCTGGCGGCGCGTCCCGGCGGTATCCAGCACGGTTACTTGACAAGCTGTTATCCGAACGGCACATGGGCAAGCAGTTCGCTGGCCTCACGGCCAACCAGTTTTGAAGCCGCGACAATCAGACCCACCCCGCGATGGGGCGAGCTTTTGCGGTGATATCGCGGTACGACGCGGCGCAAATAGCCCCGAGCGCGATCGCTCAAGCGAACGCCCCCACCAACCCCCTGAAGACTCAGGACACCCCACTCGAGCACAAGCCATGGCAGAGACTGCACCGGTCAGCACTCCCAACAGCGGCGGGGACCCGTCGGCACCCCAGACTTTGCGCAGCGCGGTGGTCCGCTTCGCTGGCGACTCGGGTGACGGCATGCAAGTCACTGGTGCGCAGTTTACGGTCGCGGCGGCGCTCGCTCGCAACGATCTGGCCACTTTCCCCGACTTCCCCGCAGAGATACGCGCGCCCGCCGGGACCACGTTTGGCGTCTCCGGCTTTCAGGTGAACTTCGCAGCTCGCGACGTCTTCACGCCAGGCGACGCACCAGACGTGCTGGTCGCCATGAACCCAGCTGCGCTCAAGGTCAACCTCTCTGATCTCAAGTCCGGCGGGCTGTTGGTCGTGAACTCGGGCGCTTTTACCGCAGGGAACCTCAAGAAGGCGGGCTACGCGGAGTCCCCCCTCGGCACCGCTGCGCTGGATGGCTACCAGGTGCTGACCATCGACATCACCAAGCTCACCGTCGCCGCCGTAAAGGACGCGGGGCTGAGCGTCAAAGACGCGAACCGTTGCAAGAACTTCTGGACCCTCGGGCTGATGTTCTGGATCTACGGGCGTCCACTCGAGCCGACCCTCGAGTGGCTGGAGCGCAAGTTCAAGAGCGCGCCGGAGCTGGTGTTGGCCAACAGCTTAGCGCTGAAGGCGGGCCACGCGTATGGCGAGACCACCGAGGTCTCCCACTTTCGCTATCATGTGCCAGCAGCGACCGTTGAACCGGGGGTCTATCGCAACATCTCGGGCAACCAGGCGGCGGCCCTCGGTATACTCGCCGCTGGGCGGCTCTCCGGGCTTAATATCGTGCTCGGCGCCTATCCCATCACCCCCGCCAGCGACGTGCTGCATGAGCTGTCTCGCTACAAGCACTTTGGGGTGACCACCATCCAGGCTGAAGACGAAATCGCCGCCTGCTGCGTGGCGATCGGCGCTTCTTACGCGGGCTCGCTCGGCGTCACCTCCACCAGCGGTCCAGGGATGGCGCTGAAGATGGAAGCCATCGGGCTAGCCATTTCCGTGGAGCTTCCGCTGCTGATCCTCAACGTCCAGCGCGCTGGACCGAGCACTGGCTTGCCCACCAAGACTGAGCAAAGCGATTTGCTGCAAGCCATCTATGGGCGCAACGGCGAAGCGCCCGTGTGCGTGCTGGCAGCCTCCACGCCGGGCGACTGCTTCTACGCGGTGCTAGAAGGCGCGCGCATCGCCACCAAATACATGACGCCGGTGATCGTGCTGACCGACGGCTACCTCGGCAACGGCGCGGAGCCCTGGCGTGTCCCCGACGTGTCGAAGCTCCAGAAGTTCCCTGTCCAGTTCCGTACGGATCCTAACGGGTTTCACCCCTTCCAGCGTGACCCTGAGACACTGGCGCGCAACTGGGCGATCCCAGGCACGCCTGACCTATATCATCGCATCGGCGGCATCGAGAAGTCGTTCGACTCGGGCAACATCTCGTACGACCCTCAGAACCACTCGCGGATGAGCCACGTACGCGCGGACAAGATCGCCGGCATCGCCCAAGACATCCCCGAGGCGGTGGTCGCTGTCGGTGAAGACCACGGCAAGCTAGTCTTGGTCGGGTGGGGTTCAACCTACGGCGCGATCCGCGAAGCAGTGCAGAACTGCCGCGCCGAGGGGCTAGACGTCTCACACGTCCACCTCAGGCACCTGAACCCCTTCCCGCGCAACCTGCGGCAGCTGCTCAGCCGCTTTGATCACGTGTTGGTCCCAGAGATGAACATGGGCCAACTGGTGAAGGTCTTGCGGAGCGAATTCCTGATCCCCGCGGAGAGCTACTCGAAGATCCATGGGCAGCCCTTCAAGATCAGCGAGATCGAAGCACGCATCAAGCAAACCCTCGCCAGCAAGGAAGCTGAGTCATGAATCAGACCATCAAGGCGGAAGCACTGACGCGAAAAGACCTCATGTCGGACCAAGAGGTCCGTTGGTGTCCGGGCTGCGGGGACTACTCCATCCTGGCCACCGTCCAGCGCGTGATGCCAGAGCTGGGGATCGCGCATAAGGACATCGTTTGGGTGAGCGGCATCGGCTGCAGCAGCCGCTTCCCTTACTACATGAACACCTACGGATTTCACACCATCCACGGGCGGGCCCCCGCCTTCGCCACTGGCATCAAGGCCGCGAACCCAGAGCTCAGCGTGTGGCTGGTCACCGGTGACGGCGATGCCCTCAGCATCGGCGGCAATCACCTGCTCCACCTGCTGCGCCGCAACGTCGACATCAACGTGCTGCTGTTCAACAACCGCATCTATGGCTTGACCAAGGGACAGTACTCACCAACGTCCGCTGTCGGATCAGTGACCAAGAGCACGCCTGGCGGCTCCCTCGATTTCCCCGTGGATCCATCTGTGTTCGCGCTGGGTTGTGGCGGGAGCTTCATCGCGCGGGCCGTGGATGTCGACGCTCAGTACCTGGGCGAGGTGCTCAAGGCCGCCCATGGCCACCGCGGGACGTCGTTCATCGAGATCTTCCAGAACTGCCCGGTGTTCAACGACAACACGTTCGCGGGCTTCACGGACAAAGCGCACAAGGTGGAGCGGCAGCTGCACGTGGTGCACGGTCAGCCGCTGCTGTATGGGGCAGACAACCAGCACGGCTTGCGCATGAACCCGAGCACGCTGCGCTTCGAGGTCATCGACGTGACCGACGCCAACCGCGCGGAAGTAACGGTGCACGACGAGACCAACTCCATGCTGGCCCAGGCGCTGCTGCGCCTGCCCTTCCCTGAGTTCCCGGTCGCGCTGGGTGTGCTGTATCGCGTCGAGCGCGAGAGCTACGACCACGGCTTGGTCGCCCAGCACGACGCCGCGCTAGCCAAGAACGGCGCCGGCGATCTGGAGAAGGTGCTCAACGCCGGCGGCACCTGGAAGGTCTAGCGTCGGCCAGACCCTTTCGGCTTGTCCGCTGCGCGCTCAGAGTAAACCGCGGGCAGCGGCGCGCGGAGCTTGGACGGCTCACCCACTAGCGAAGCGCTCTGCGGCTCAGTGTCACTGTCCAACAGCGGCGAGAAAAAATTGTCCTTCTTGACCAGCTCGTTCGGGGCAAACGCGAACTTGTAGCTAGGGGCGGCCCGCTGATTACAGTCAGGTCGCTCGCAGAAACGACAGCTGACGCCAACCGGGATCGCGATGGCGCGCGCGCGCTCCGGAGCCCAGCGCGGATGCTCATCCGCGTAGGCCAAGTGCCGCGCGTCATCGGCGTGGGTGCCAAGGCCGATCGAGTACACGGTGCCCCGAGCCAGCGAACCTTGCACAGCCTGAGCGGTGATCTTGGCGAAGCAGAAGTAGCTGGTGCCGTCTGGCATCACGCTGAACTGCTTCGAGATCACGCTGGGCGTGAGGAACGCCGTGTGCACGACCCACTTTGGGCACGAGCCGAGCACGCCCGGGAAACGCAAGCCCGTGGCTGAATAGCGCTTCGAGATGTTCCCACCAATATCCACACGCAAAAAATGCATGGGGACGCCGCGCTGCCGTGGATCCCCCAGGTTGGTGATGCGATGCGCTGCGGCTTCGTAGCTCAGCTCAAACGTGCGAGCCAGCCGCTCAACGTCATAGCGCTGGCGCTGCGCCTCCTGAAAGAAGTCGCCGTACGGCAATAGCAACGCCCCAGCGAAATAGTTAGCTAGGTGCACTCTGAGCAGCTTGAGCGTCTCTTGATGCTTAGCCTCGTAGCCGGCCATCACGGCCCCATACAGGCCACGCTCGTCAAGTAACCGCAGCCCAAGCACGTGCGCCATGTCGAACCGCTTGCGGCTCTCGCTGAGCTCAATGCCTATCTCCAGCGCCCCAAGCGCCGGATCGTAGCGCCTGACGACAGAGCCGGAGCGCTGCCTCAGCTCCCGCGTGACCACCCCCTGGCGCTCAAGCAGACCAGCCAGCTGCTCGCTGGTCACCCGTCGGCCTAGCTGAGCGTCTGCGCGCACTTCTGCGCTGGCCGCCTCAATCGCAGCGAAGAAGTTGTCGTGCGATTCCAAGAAATCCGTGACCTCGTCGAGGGGCGAGTAGTCAAAGCTCAGGCTACCTTTCGTTGAATCTAGTTCCTCCGGGATACTTGCGCGAGCGTGCTTGTCAGCCTCGCTGCGGCTCAACTGGTGGAGCAGGTTGTCGAGCTGTGAGCGCGTGCCCTTGTACAAATTGAACAGCGTCGTGATCGTGGTCACAGCTCGCGGCTCAGCGCTGAGCGAGGCCAGCTCCCCTACATCCAAGTTGAGACTTCGCAGCAACGGCTCGTCGAGCAGCTGAGCGAGTCCATCCTCCACGCGCTGGGCGCCGAGGCTCCCGATGAACGGCTCAGGTTGTACATGGAGCAGCTCGAGTGCGTTCCAGAGCAGCGGCAGCTGCACGGTGCGCCGACCCTTCTCGATCAAGTTCAGGTAGGCCGGGCTGATCCCCAGGCGCCGGGCGAAGTCGGCTTGGGAGTGACCTTGCTCCAGCCGCAGCTCGCGCAGGCGCCGCCCCACCACCGAATTGAGGACTGGGGCGCTCGACCCTGGGTCCAGCGCTTGAAGCTGGCTGCTCGCCTTGGACTGACTCATCGCGCAGTGTCGTTGACGTTCGAAGCGCTGGCGTGGACCTCGCCACCCGGGTGAGCACGCAATTAGGCTGCTCAGCGCTGAATTCGGGCCTACCGAAGGCTTACACGTTTACACAGGCGGAGCCGAGCCTTGTAAAAGCGACGGCGATGCGTCGCCGCTCCGCGCGGGGCTGCGATGGTTTGTCCACGTTGAACCTCAACGCGCCCTGACAGCCGCGAGGGGCAAGGAGAGGCCGCGGGCCCCATGCGAACCACGCCCCCAACCCAGCGCCACGGCGCGTGCATTATTTGCGAGCCAAATCCAGCAACCTGCGCTAAACCGCGCCGCCTATGGGTACCCCGCAAGATGCACGCGCTCGCCGTCGCCAGAAGGTTCGCCGAGCCAAGAAGAACCTCGAGTGGCAGCTGAACCGCGCCAAGGAGAACGCTGAGGCAGACAAGCCGAAAGCTCCCGCGAAGACCGCGACCTGAGCCGTGTGAGACACGCGTGAGACGGCAGCTGCGACTTCGTGTTGCAGGGCGCCTCACGTCGATGGCGCTGCCAGGCCTTTGCTTGGCGGCGCTGCTGCGTTTTGTGCGTCGCGCGCGCCGACCCACGCCAGGCGCGGCTCGAGCTCATCCCCGGTACCTTATCCGTCACGACGCCTTCCGATCCCGGCCGCTGGCTGCGTTTGGTCTGCGCAACCAGCGCTCAAATACTTGAGGCGAGCGCCTACCGAATCGCCACCCCGCCCCCGTCCGCGACTTGACTTCACCGCCTGATCTCCCCAGGTGAAGCAAACCAGGAACGCCCGATTAAGAGTTCTGCGCTCATGGCGTGGCGGTGTGTGCCAAGCTTGAAGGGTCACCGGTCGGGTCAGCGGCGCGCTATAGGTTCGGGTAGCGGCTGGTGCTCCTGGGCGGCGAGGCTCGCGTCCCCTCACACGTGAGCAGCTTCATCACCGGACACCCAGGCACCAACCAAGTTTGATATGGCCACGCGGAAGCACGAAGAGACCGAAGGCGATCTGGAGCTGGTCGAGCGACCAAAGACCAAGCGCCCGCGCCGTTACCACGTGGTTCTGCACAACGACGACTACACCACCATGGAGTTCGTCGTCCATGTCCTGATGACCTTCTTTCACAAGTCCGAGACCGAAGCGACCCAAATCATGCTGCAAATACACCTCAAGGGCTACGGCATCGTGGGCCTGTTCACGCGTGATGTGGCAGAGACGAAGGCCAAACAGGTGATGGACTACGCCAAAGAAAACGGCCACCCCCTGCGCTGTACCGCCGAGCCCGAAGGCTCTGGAAAGGATGACGAAGCGTGAAGGTCAGCGCTGAAGTAGAGATCGCGTGCTCATTGGCGCTGCGCGAAGCCCAGCGCCGTCGGCATGACCTGATGACGGTTGAGCACCTGCTGTACGCTTTGCTGCACGACGAGACGACCTCACGCGTCATCAAGAAGAGCGGCGGCAACATCGAAAAGCTGAAGCACAGCTTGGAGCACGTCTTTGAACAAGACATGGTGAAGGTGCCGGGCGACTCTGAGCTCTCCCCCGCGCCTTCCCGCGGGTTCCATCGCGTGCTGCAGCGTGCCGCAATCCACGTGGAATCAAGCGGGAAGGAAGAGCTGAAGGGGCACAACATCCTGATCGCGATCTTCAGCGAATTGGATTCACCTGCCGCCCAGGTGCTCGAGGAGCACGGCGTGACGCGGTACGACGTGGTCAACTACGTCTCGCACGGGGTGGCTCGCGACGGCGAGGATGACGACGACGCTCTGACGGCGGACGACGAAGACGACGGCGCCGCCGCTGGCACGGCCCTCGATAAGTTCGCGGTCAACCTGACCGAGAGAGCTCGTGAGGGTGAGATCGAGCCGCTGATCGGGCGTGACAAAGAGATCCGGCGCGCGGTGCAGGTGCTGGCGCGACGGCGCAAGAACAACCCGCTGTTCGTTGGCGACGCAGGCGTCGGCAAGACGGCCATCGTCGAGGGCCTGGCGGCGCGAATGGCAGACGGAGACTTGCCTCTACCCTTGCAAGGGTCGAGTATTTGGGCGCTCGACATGGGCGCGCTGATCGCCGGCACCAAATTCCGCGGGGATTTTGAGAACCGCATCAAGGGCGTGCTCAAGGAGCTGGCCGCGATCAAGGACGCCATCTTATTCATCGACGAGCTGCACACAGTGGTCGGCGCTGGAGCGACCAGCGGTGGCACGTTGGACGCATCCAACTTGCTGAAGCCAGCGCTGTCTAGCGGCAAGCTACGCTGTATCGGCGCTACGACCTTCGAGGAGTACCGCTCGCACCTGGAGCGCGATCGCGCGCTCGCGCGTCGCTTTCAGAAGATCGAAGTCCTCGAGCCGAGCCTCGAGGAGACGGTTCAAATCCTGCGCGGCCTGCAGAGCCGCTACGAAGAGTTCCACGGAGTCACCTACGACGCAGACGCGATCGACGCCTGCGGCCGCCTGGCTCAGCGCCACTTGCACGACCGTAAGCTGCCTGACAAAGCCATCGATTTGATGGACGAAGCCGGCGCCGACGCCAAGCTCGAAGAAGGCGGTCAGGCCGTGGTGAACGTGGCGCGGATTGAGCAAGTCGTGGCGCGCATGGCGCAGATCCCGCCGCGCCAGGTGTCGTCCGATGATCGCAGCGCCCTCAAAGACCTAGAAGCAGAGCTACGTAAGTCGGTGTACGGCCAAGACCGCGCCATCAAAGAGGTGGCCACGGCCATCAAGCTGGCGCGCGCTGGCCTTCGCCCTGCGGAAAAGCCTATCGGCTCCTATTTGTTCACCGGACCCACCGGCGTGGGCAAGACCGAGGTCGCCAAGACGTTAGCGCGCGTGATGGGCATCGAGCTGATCCGCTTTGACATGAGCGAGTACATGGAGCGGCATACCATCAGCCGCCTAATCGGCGCGCCGCCGGGCTACGTCGGCTACGACCGCGGTGGCCTGCTGACCGAGGCCATCGCCAAGACTCCCCACTGTGTGCTGCTCCTAGACGAGATCGAGAAGGCCCACCCGGACGTATTCAACGTCTTGCTGCAGGTGATGGATCACGGGCGGCTGACCGACAACAACGGCAAGCAGTCTGACTTCAGCAACGTGATCTTGATCATGACCAGCAACGTGGGCGCGGCAGATCTCGCGAAGCGCAAGCTCGGCTTCGGCCAGCTCGACACCCGCGGCGATGGCGACATCGCGCTGAAGAGCACGTTCAGCCCAGAGTTCCGCAACCGCCTCGACGCGCGCATCCCCTTTGATCCGCTCAGCCCAGACGTGATGGCGCACATCGTCGACAAGTTCATCCTCGAGCTAGAGGGTCAGCTCGCAGAGCGTGACGTGACGCTTGAGCTGACCCAAGCCGCCAAAGATTACTTTGCGGAAAAAGGCTACGACCGAGACTTCGGCGCGCGCCCCTTGTCCCGAGTGATTCAAGACGAGATCAAGGGCAAGCTCGGCGACGAGCTGCTGTTCGGAGAGCTCAGCGACGGTGGCCACGTGATCGTGGACGTAGTGGCCGACGAAGTAACGTTCGTGTTCAAGAAGAACCCTATCAAGCACTGAGCGCGCGCTGCCTCCCCGAGGCCCCCCTCAGAGACTGCTCAGGGGTGCTCGGGTCAGGCCAGCGTCTTCAAGCTCCGCGCGCCAGGCCAGCACGGCATCTGCAGGCCTCACGCGCCTCAGGACAGCGTCTTCAGGCCCTGCTGCGTGGCGTTGACCAGGATACTCATGTTTCCGCTGGGATGCTTGTTGTCGCGCATCAGCTGATGGCAGTCGCCGGTCTCGCCGAACTCGAACACCCGCGACAAACAGGGGTCGACCTTGCCCGCGATCACCAGGTCGTTGACGCCCTCGGCCTGGTCGTCGTTGGCGAAGTGCGAGCCTTGCAAGCGCTTCTGGCGCATCCAGTGGTAGCGCAGATCCAACGTCGCGTTGTACCCCGTCGTGCCCGCGCAGATCACCACCATGCCGCCGGTGTCCGCGACGAAGATGGAAGTGGGGATGGTCGATTCCCCAGGGTGCTCGAACACGATGGCTGGGTTCCGCTTCTCGCCCAGCGCCTGCCAAAACGCCTTGCCAAACTTGCGCGCGCCTTGCACCCAGTGGGCGTAGGCCGCGTCGTCGGTCCAGTGCGGCAGCATCCCCCAGTGGTCGAAATCTTTGCGGTTCATGCTGCCAACCGCGCCGAGTTGCTTGCAGTAGTCGATCTTCTCTTCCGAGCTGATCACCGCGACCGCGCGGCCACCGGCAGCGGCCACGATCTGGATCGCCATGCTGCCGAGCCCACCTGCTCCACCCCAGATCAAGACCGGGTCCCCCGCTTGGACCTCATTTCCAGCCCAGCCGTGGAGCATGCGATACGCCGTGGCCCCCACCAACATGTACGCGGCTGCTGCCTCCCAGGTTAGGTGGGGCGGCTTGGGGAGGCACTGGTGGTCCTGCACCTTGGTGAACTGGGCGAAGCTGCCCCAGTTGGTCTCGTAGCCCCAAATGCGCTGACTTGGCGCGAACATCGGATCTTTGCCAGCTACGACCACTGGATCCTTAGGGTCCCAGTGCCCGCAATGCAGGACGACCTCGTCTCCCACCTTGACGTTGCGGACATCGGCGCCCAGCGCCCACACCACGCCGCTCGCGTCAGAGCCACCGATGTGGAACTCCTCGGTTGCGCCGGCTTTTTGACGAGCCTTGATCACATCCACGGGGATCCCGAGCGCCGCCCAGACGTTGTTGTAGTTGACGCCCGCCGCCATGACGTAGACTAGGACTTCATTCGGAGCGATGCTGGGCACCGGGATTTGCTCCAGCTGAAAGGCGTCCTTGGGTTCGCCATAACGCTCGGGTCGAATGACCTGCGCGTGCATGCGTGCGGGCACCTGGCCCAGCTCTGGGATCTCACCGAGTTCGTATAAGTCCTTGGCCATCGGGCGTGGAGCCTATGACACGCTGCGCCAGAATGCGAGAGCGCAGCGCACACGACCCTGAGCGGCTCGCCCACGCGGTGCTCGGCGGTGCCCAGCGCAGCGCCCTCGGGGCCTTGGTTGACGCAGCGCGTAGCCCAGCTTATGGCGTGTTGAAATGAGTATCGAAGCGCCCACCAGCGTACGCGCCCGCGACCTAGACCCAGCCATTAGCGCTCTAGAAGCGCTGTATGCCCAGGCCCTGAAGAACGTCCACCAGCAGGTGTCGAAGGACGGGCGCGTGTCCTCCGGTTTGCTGAACAAGCACCAGCTCGCGGCTCATGGCTTGGCCTACCTCGCGACCGAGTTGGAAGCCGCCCGCCAGATCGTGGCGTGGGCGGAGCGCGTCGCAAGCGCAGGAGAAGCCGAGCTCGAGCGGTCGATCGCCGGAGCCTATGTGGGCGAGCTGTGCCGCCATCTGGTGGGCGGGGTTGAGCTTGGGCCCTGTGAGTCCATCGCGCTGGCCGAGCTGGGACTTGAAGCATCGGACGTCGCCGCCACCTTGCTGTCACCTGAGGTGCGGGCGGTGTCGGAGCGCTACGCCTCGGGTGAGGCGCTATGTCGTCTCGCTCGCGTTGCCGCAGAGAAGCGTAGCTTCGGCAGTTGGGCGCTCGGCGACGAGACCCTCGAGGCGGTGCAGACTGAGTTTCGTCGCTTCGTGTCCCAAGAAGTTGAGCCGATCGCTCAGGACATCCACCGCAAGGATGTGCTGATCCCGCTGGAGCTGATCGACAAGATGGCGGAGCTTGGCGTGTTCGGCTTGACCATCCCGGAGGCCTACGGCGGTCAGGGTCTAGACAAGGTCGCGATGTGCGTGGTGACCGAGGAGCTCAGCCGTGGCTACATCGGCGCGGGCTCCTTAGGTACCCGCGCGGAAATTGCCGCAGAGCTGATCCTGGGCGGTGGCACCGAGGAGCAAAAGCAGTACTGGTTGCCCAAGCTGGCGAGCGGTGAGGTGTTGCCTACGGCAGTGTTCACCGAACCAAACCACGGCTCAGATCTAGCCAGCCTAAAGACCAAGGCTGAAAAGACCGACGACGGCGGCTACCTGGTGAGCGGCTCCAAGACCTGGATCACCCACGCCACCCGCGCCGATTTGATGACGCTGCTCGTGCGCACCGACCCCGACGACGCTGGCTACGCGGGGCTCTCGATGCTGCTCGCGGCCAAGTCCCGCGGCAGCGAGACGAACCCGGAGACCGAGGGCTTCCCCGACGAAGGCATCACCGGCACCGAGATCAAGGTGCTCGGCTACCGCGGCATGAAGGAGTTTGAGATCGGCTTTGACAACTTCAAGGTGCAGAGCGGCGCGCTGCTCGGCGGCGCCGAGGGCCAAGGCTTCAAGCAGCTGATGGCCACCTTTGAGAGCGCGCGGATCCAGACCGCGGCTCGCGGAGTTGGTGTCGCTCAGTCGGCCCTTGAGCAGGGCCTCAAGTACGCGCAGGAGCGCGTCCAGTTTGGCAAACCGATCTTCGAGTTTCCGCGGGTACAGCGCAAACTCGGCCGTATGGTGGCGCGCATCATGGCCAGCCGGCAGCTGTGCTTCTTCGCCGCTCGCGCTAAAGATGGAGGCGCGCGCTGCGATCTTGAGGCAGGCATGGCCAAGCTGCTCGGCACCCGCGCCGCCTGGGAGTCGGCAGACGCGTGCGTGCAGATCCACGGCGGCAACGGCTACGCAGAAGAGTACGTCGCGTCGCGGATCTTGGTGGATGCGCGCGTCCTCTCGATCTTCGAGGGGGCCAACGAGATCCAAGCTCACGTCGTCGCGCGACGTCTGCTTGAACAAGTCAACTAGTCAGTTTAGTTGTTTAGTCCTGGGCCAGGCTGCTACCTCGCCATACACCCTGCCTGTGCGTACGTGCTTGTCGGTGCGTTGTGATGAGGCCGCCGGACCCAGCGCTGAGCGCCAGGATCTTCGCGTAGGCTTTTGCCGCACGCGCTGCGTCTTTCGCTAGACTCGCCGGCGATGGCGCAGTGGATGGTACGAACTGACGGCTCTGATCCGATCGGGCCTGTAACGACAGAGCTATTACTGCGCGGAATTGCTCAGGGTCGGGTGCCGGTAGAGAGCGAGGTGCAAGCGCTGGGGTCAGCAGAGTGGCAGATCCTAGAGTATGTTGATGTCTTCGCCGACGCCATCCAGTCGGACGACGCCATGACGAAGCTGGCCGAGTCCCCCTTGGACGATGGCGACATCCTGGCCTACGCGGACGCAGAAGAAGCCTTCACACGCCTCGCGATCCCGAGCGGCGCGCGCGCCAACGCCGCGCCGCCACCTCCTAGCTTGACGACGCCGCGAGCCAAGCGCCCACCGCCTCCGCCTACTTCCGTACGGCACAATCCTCCACCCCCGCCCCCACCCGCGGCGCCTGCTTACCAAGAGGACGACGACGCTGCCACACGGGTCGCCTCGTCACCCTTCAGCGTCGAGTCTAGCCAGCCCCCATCAGCCCCTGCGCTGTCTACGCCCGGCTTGGTGGCGGGCACATGGCCGGCTGCGCCTCAGCCGCCACACTCCTCAGCGCCGCCACACGCCTCAGCGCCGCCACACGCCTCAGCGCCGCCACACGCCTCAGCGCCGCCGCTCGCCTCAGCGCTGCCGCACGCCTCGACGCCGCCGCTCGCCTCAGCGCTGCCGCAGCCGCCACACGCGGCGCTCTTGCCCGCGGAGCAGCTGACTCAGCAGCCCCCAGCGGTTCAACAAGGGCCCCAGCCGCAGCTTCAACCACCGCCCGCTCCTCGAGCGCGGAGCGGCGGCGCTTCGACCGCGCTGCTGGCGCTGGTGGTGGTGCTGTTGGCTGGCTGTCTCGGCGTGCTGCTCTGGCTGCTGGCGTCACGCTAGACGCGCTGCTCAGCGCAGGGGTGCGCAGGGGTTGACCCGGCGCCCCCGCCTCAGCAAAACCAGAGCATGAAGCGCTGGCAGTTCTGGATCGATCGCGGCGGCACGTTCACGGACTGCTTGGGTCTCGAGCCGGAGTCCGAGCGCCTCCATTTCACCAAGGTGCTGAGCTCGGACCGCGCCCCGCTGGACGGGATCCGCGAGCTGTTAGCTGAGGTAGAGCCGGACGGAAACAATTCGTCGCTCTTGTCCGCCATCCCTGCCTGCGATATCCGCATGGGCACCACCTTGGCCACCAACGCGCTCCTGGAGCGCCGCGGCGCGCGCATGGGGCTGGTCATCACCCAGGGCTTCGGCGACGCGCTGGAGATCGGCACCCAAGCGCGCTCTGACATCTTCGACCTGAACATCGTCAAGCCCGGTTTGCTGTATGACCAAGTGTATGAGGTGAGCGCGCGCGTCACGCCTCAGGGCGGCGTCGCGGAGCGCCACTCTGCCGCTTCCCTGCGGGCGCAACTCGAGGCCTGGCTCGCGGCCGGGCTGACGAGCGTCGCGGTGGTCGTGTTGCACGCCTACGCCAACCCCTGCCTGGAGCAAGAAATCGCGCGCACCGCGCGAGCCGTGGGCTTTAGGCACGTCTACGCGTCTCACGAGGTCGCGAACGAAATGGGCCTGGTGCGCCGCGGGGATACCACCTGCATCGACGCCTACCTGACGCCGCTGCTGCGAGACTATTTCGACTCGCTCAGCTCAGCGCTGCCTGGCAGCACGTTGCGGCTGATGCAATCGAGCGGCGCGCTGACCGATGTCGCGGGGCTGCGCGGACCGCACGCTATCCTCTCGGGGCCAGCCGGCGGGGTCGTGGCCTACGCTGCCATCGCGCGGCAGCACGGCGCCACACCTGCCATCGGCTTCGATATGGGCGGCACATCAACCGACGTATCGCGCTACGCCTCTGAGCTTCCATTGACATACGGAAGCGAAATCGCCGGCGTGCGGCTCAGCACGCCCACCCTTGACGTCCACACGGTCGCGGCTGGCGGGGGCTCGGTGTGTAGCGTACAGCATGGGCGGCTGCAGGTGGGGCCGAGCAGCGTCGGCTCGAGCCCCGGTCCGCTGTGCTACGGCGCCCCTGACGCGACCGAACTGAGCCTCACGGACGTCAACTTGGTGCTCGGACGCCTGCGCTGTGACCGTTTCCCCCTGGCGCTCGATCGCGCCCGCCCGCAGGCCGCGCTCCACGCCCTCGCCGCCGAGCAGCAGCTGACCGCTGACCAGCTCGCCGCGGGCTTCTTTCGGGTCGCGACGTCGAACATGGCCGAGGCGATCAAGCAGGTCTCGGTCGCCCGTGGCTTTGATCTGAGGGAGCACTCGCTGGTGGTCTACGGTGGTGCCGCAGGGCAGCACGCCTGCGCGATCGCTAGCCAGCTGGGCATGCGCCGCGTCCTGATTCACCCGCTGGCCGGCGTGCTGAGCGCCTTGGGCATGGGCCTAGCCGACACGGGGTGGCATGTCTCGACCGAGGTGGGTCGTCAGGCGCTCAGCCAAGAACTGCTCGACAGCCTAGCCCCAACGCTCCAGAGCCTCCGCGAGCGAGCGCTGCGAGAGCTTGGTCCAGCTACGGACGGCGCTGTCCCCGCCCCGCAGGTCGAGATCTTGGTCGACCTCAGCTACCTCGGTAGCGAGACCCTACTCACCTTTCCACTCGGCAGCGCGAGCGAGCTACACGCACGCTTCGAAGCCGACCACCTGCGTCTGTTCGGCTACCAGCGAGGCTCGCACCCCATCGTCGTAGCGCACGCCAGAGCGCGCGCTACTCGCGCGTCAACCCAGCGCCTTGAGCAGCTCAAATTGCGACCAGCGCAAACCTACACCTGCCCGGATGTAGTCACCGCGCGGATTTGGATGAGCGGCGGCTCAAGCACAGCCGCCGGGTTCGTGGACGACGTCCCCGTGCTGTGGCGTGAGCAGCTGACACCGGGGCGCGCGCTGCCTGGGCCCGCGGTGGTGCTCGAGCCGACGGGCTGTGTGGTCATCGACCCGGGCTTCACGTTGCACCTGCTGTCCGACGGGACGCTTGAGCTCCTCCAAGACGCTACCGCGGCGAGCGAGGTGACGCAGGCTCAGCGCGCTGAGCCACAGCCGCCAGCGCCGGACCCAGTCCTGCTCGAGATCTTTGGTAATCGGTTCATGTCCATCGCCCAGCAGATGGGGCAGGTCCTGCAGCGCACCGCGTTGTCCACCAACATCCGCGAGCGCCTCGACTTCTCATGCGCCATCTTTGATCCGCATGGCAACCTGGTGGCGAACGCGCCGCATATCCCCGTCCATTTGGGCGCCATGAGCGAGTCTGTCCGTGCAGTGCTGACGGCCCACCCCGCGATGTGTGACGGCGACGCCTTCGTCACCAACGATCCGGCTGGCGGTGGTTCGCACCTGCCAGACATCACGGTGGTCACCCCAGTGTTCAGCGCGGGGGCGTTGAATTTCTTTGTAGCGAGCCGCGGGCACCACGCCGACATCGGCGGCGTCACGCCGGGGTCGATGCCCCCTTTCTCGACGGAGCTGGCCCAAGAGGGGGTGGTGCTGCGCTGCCTGCCGCTGGTGCGCGCTGGGGAATTGCTGGAGGCGCAGCTGCTTGAAGCCCTCGCGGCAGGCCCGTACCCCGCCAGGGCCCCGCGAGATAACCTCGCGGATCTCATCGCCCAGCTAGCCGCCAATCAAGCCGGCCTGCGCCTGATACGGGAGCTGTGCGCGAGCGCCGGCGCTGAGCAGGTGCTGACCTACATGCAGCATATTCAAGACCACGCGGCTGCGCTAGTCGGCGCGCAAGTGGCGACGCTACCTGACGGCGAGCACAGCTTTTATGACGAGCTCGACGACGGCGCGGCGGTGCGGGTTAAGATCACGGTGCGCGGTCGCAGCCTGAAAGTTGACTTCACCGGCAGCGCGCCAGCGCTAGCTAGCAACCTCAACGCTCCGCGCGCGGTGACCATCGCCGCGGTGATCTACGTGCTGCGAGCGCTGGTCGGGCGTTCGGCGCCCCTGAACGCTGGCTACCTGCGCCCTGTCGAGTTGATAATTCCACGCGGCAGCCTGCTAGATCCACCAGCCCGCTCAGCCGTGGCTGGCGGCAACGTCGAGACCTCCCAGCGAGTGGTCGACGTGCTGCTCGGGGCGCTCGGGGTCGCGGCCGCCAGCCAAGGGACGATGAACAACCTGACGTTCGGAGATCCGACCTTCGGCTACTATGAGACGATCGCTGGCGGCGCCGGGGCCAGCGATGGCTGCCCAGGCGCGAGCGGCGTGCAGACGCACATGACCAACACCCGGATCACCGATCCAGAGGTGCTCGAGACCCGCTTTCCGGTGCGGCTGCTGCGCTTCGCGCTGCGCCGCGGCTCGGGTGGTGTCGGTAGGTTTCCGGGAGGCGATGGCGTCCTGCGCGAGTTTGAGTTCCTCAAGCCGCTGCGCGTCGCCATCATCAGCGAGCGGCGCGCTCGCGCTCCGTTCGGCCTGGCAGGCGGGGGCGCCGCGCAGCGCGGCGAGAACCGCTTAAACGGCGCGCTGCTCGCCGGCAAAGCCGAGTTCAACGTGGTCGCCGGCGATCGTCTGTTGATCGCGACCCCAGGCGGCGGTGCCTACGGAGCGCCGGACGGCACCGGAGCGGGGCTCCCTGCGTCTGGCTCCGGATCCAGATCGGGCGGGGGTGGAGGGCTGGCCTTAGCGAGCTGCTCCCGCACCGACAAGGCCAGCGTGCAGCTCTTGGCCTGACGCTCTTGCGCTGCGACGGTTCGGGGATCTGTGACGACGCGCTCGCCTACGGGGACGAAACTGCCAGCAGTTTCCGCACGATAACTCACAACGCGCTGACGGCTCTCTAGGTCCCACACCCCGACCCTCGCGAAATGGGTCGAGCGCTGTACGCGTTCTTCGTCGGTCTCGTCGGGATCATCCGGCCCGGCGTCGAAGGCGGGCGCTGGTAGCCCCCCGGCGGGGTCCTCATCCAGCACGATGGTTAGAAAGCGCGCGCGCTCCAGCACCTCGGCTGCGATCGGCACGTCTTCCTTCGTCGTGCGCTCCAGATCACGATCGTAGATGCGCAACGCGAGCTCCGAGCCCGCCTGGTTCACCTCATCGCTCCACTCTGTGGAGAGCACGCGCAGAGCTCGAAACGCCAGGCGCAAGTTGTAGGGCTGAGGCGGGCGAGTACACACGTCCCACTCATTGCAGAGCAGCCCGCTCTCGCAGTCTGCCTGGGTCTTGCACGCCGGTCCCTTGTGGGGATCGATGCCCTCACGCTGCTGAAAAAAGCACGAGGTGAAGCCATCGCGCAACGAGCGCACCGCCGCTTTGCGCAAGTGGGGACCGTCTTTGGCGTTCTCCATTCGTAAGCGCAAGTACACCGCGGGCTCGGTCTGCAGCGCCTTCGGATCCACCTTGCCCAGCTCGTTACCGAGCCACGGATCCTGAGACAGCTCGAGCGCCCAGCGCTCGACGTCATCCCGGAATGGAATCAGCTTGGAGCCCAGGGTGAGGGACATCGCGCGCTGGCGCGCCAGGGTGCGGCTCTTGGCGCTCGACAGCTTGCTCTCAGTGACCCAGTAGTAGATCCCCGCGAACGCCGCGAAAATGATCAGCGTCCACAGCCAAAACACGGGCGGCGTCGCTGCCATGCGGGCGCGCCCCAGCACGAGCTGCCGATGGCGCACGGCCCGCGCTTCATTCAGCGTAGGCAACCCTCGCTCGTTAGGTTGCTTCACGACTCACCTGCGGTCCATTGGCGCATGCTCACCTGCTAGTGCATCAACCGAGCAGAGTATGCCTGGTCTCGTCCGTACTCGGGCCGACAAGTAGCACGGATAAAAGTTCGCGCCTGAAGCGGCGCGAAGTTCAAGCATGCGTTCTCCACAACGCGCAACGCCCACCAAAGTGGGCGCTGCTCATGCGAGGATCTCCAAGGAGATCAGCTCTGTGTGGTCAGCTACGGTCAGCTACTCAGCAGCAGCTGGCGGAGCACCACCACCCAGACGGCCCACCATGAAGCTGATGTTCGGGTAGCCAGCATAGGCTGCGGTCTGAAACACGCTCTTCACGACCAGCGCTGGCACCTTGCGATCCACCTGGAGCACCGCCACGCCCGGAAACTCACGGTCCGGGTTCAGCTGCTTCCACAGGTCGCGCTTGGACTTGAGGATCTGGAACAGCTCATCGATGCGCTGAAGGCGGTTGGCTTCTTCGATCGCCCGAGTGTTTCCTGCGGCGTGGCCATCGACCAAGATCTGCGTGCCGGTGATCGCGACCATGGGCGCGTCGATCATGTCTTGCACGTTCTCGGCCTTGGGCAGCTTGACGTTCTTATCTAGGGGCAACTCACCCGTCGCCGAGAAGCTGGCGAGCAAGAAGAGCACGATGCACAGCAAGAAGTCGATGAACGGGATCAGCGGTACCTCGGTGTTCACCGCGCGCCCACCACCCCCGACCACCTTCTTCCGCACGAAACCGAGCGGGATGTGATGGAGCAGTCGTCGCCCAGGGACGGCGATCGGCTGTTGAAACCTTGAAAGCGGCTTGTCTCCGGACATAAATCCTCAGTTCACCGAGAAGGTGACGTTGAACGCGGGGACCTTCTCAGTCTTTGTCCCAGCGGCCCAGTCGCGCTGTGGCGTGTAGATGGCGTCGATGACGGCGATCACGTCGGAGAACGGCGTGCTGTTGTCGGTGCTCAACACGGCCTGATCACGCTTGGGGTCGGTCGCGTTGCGGTGGGTACCGTTCGCCTCCCACTCCTTCTTGATCTTCTCGGCCAGGTCGGGATAGCGATACTCGCCCTCCTCGCCGACATTGACCTTCTTGCGATCGACGTCGATGGTGTTGACGACGGTTGAGCCCTCTTTCCAAATCAGGGTGAACTTGCGCTCGCCCTTCATCTCGACGTGCAGCGTCTTGGGCTTCTCTTGCTTCTCGAGCGGCTCGTCCTTGGGCGGACCTGGCACGCGGGCGTCGGCGTTGATGCGCGCCATTTGGCTCCACACCGCCGTCACCAACAAGAACATCACCAGACACAGTAAGAAGTCGATGAACGGGATCAGGGGTACTTCTTGGTTTACGGGGCGTTTGCTACCGTGGCCCCCTACGTCAATACCAGCCATGTTCGCGTATCCTCTGATAGGTTCAGCCGGTCAGGCGTGAACGCTGAAACTGTCCACCCGCGGGAGGCGGGAACCATTTCGCCGCCATTGAGCGGCCATCGCACATCCACCGAGGCCCGGCGGCGAGGCCTGACAGAGCAGACGGGCCTGGGCCAAGCGCGTCAACGCAAATACGTCAACTCGCTCGACCCAGCTGCCGCTCACTCCGCCGCGCCTTCGACGCCTTGGAGGTTCACCTTCTGGCGGTTCGACACCACTAGGTTGAGGACGTGAACAGACGCCTCATTGATGTCGTCCTCTAGGCCCTGGGTCTTGCCGTTCAAGAAGGCGAAGCCCATCAGCGCGACGATCGCGGAGATGAGGCCGAAGGCGGTGCAGTTCATCGCCTCAGAAATACCTTCCGCGAGGATGCGTGCCTTCTGGCTGGGGTCGATGTTTTCGCCGCCGACCGCGCCGAACGCCTTGATCAGACCCACGATGGTGCCGAACAGACCGCACAGCATCGCCAGGTTCGCGAACAGCGCGAGGTACCCCGTGCGTCGGTTGATCTTGGGCATCTCCTTTAGAGCTGCCTCGTCCATCGCGGCCTGAACTTCTCCGTCAGGGCGATTCACCTTGACGAGACCAGCCTGAACGATGCGCGCCAACGGAGCGTTGGCCGCGGAACACATCTTCACGGCTTTGGCCACGTCGCCAGCCAGGATGCACTTCTGCATCGTCGCCAAGAACACGTCCTTGTTGATGGACGCGCCGACCAAATACACGGTCCGCTCTGCGATGATTGCGATAGAGCAAATCAGCCAGAACAGGATGAGATACATCGCCCATCCGCCCGCTTCGTAGTGATGCCAGATTGAAGACATTGCCGTTACCTTCTCCTGATGCTTCCCCTAGGCCCGGATCTCAAGCGTGGGGTTGTAGAAACGACCAATGAGCGGCCGCTACGCTGACTGAACCATAGGGTGGTCTCACCCTCAAGCTCGCCTGACACTCACAAGCACACGCCCAACGCCGACGGAGTGCGTTGGCCAGGGGCCATCCGCGCGGATGTGCGCTTGATCGTGTGCTCATGTGCCCGGTTTCCGCCACACTACCTTCTCGAACCTGCCGGCTTTGAATCATGTTGACTCTTCGAACCGTAAGGCTCTCGACCTGCGTGACCTCCGCTCGACGCCGCTGCCTGGAACCCAGTCTGCGACGCGTGCTTGAGTCTGCCCGGAAACGCGCGTCTCGCGACACTGGATTCCGAGAGTTCGTAGGTCTGAATTTGATGGGTCGTTCTCCGGGTGCTTACGTTGATCCGCCCCACATTGAGCGAACCGATACCGCGCCATCATGCTGAAGCAGACCCGCGACCGTCAAGCTCCATTGGGTGTCCAAAGTGTCTTAGAGTGGCGACAGAAAGTTTCGATATTCGTATAGATTTCGCGGATCCGAGCGTTTTCCGCTGCTAGCCCAGCGCAGCGCGCGCGGCTGCCTGGTGGGGGGCCAGCTGTGGGGAGGCGCCCGGTTTCCTAGGCATCTGTGTGGTGTGTTGGCGCACGGAAAGGCCGATAGCTTCCCGGTGCGGTTGGCTGCTGGCACCGGATCGTGCTGCTGCTGCATTCCGTCCACGATGGGATTCGATGTCATCAGCGTTACAGCCAGCACGGCAGATTCCACTAATCACGCACGGGTAACCGTGGGGCAGCATAGCGCGCTCAACCCGCGTCCCGAGCGTAGCCCGAGCTCAGCCCAAGCGTAGCCCGAGCGCGCTCCAGCCGCGCCCCCAGGCATCCGACGTGGAAACGCTTTCCTATGCCAGCACTTCAGCAAGTGCGCCGCGTCGTCAGCACGTACCCACGCCGGCCTCCGCCGCGGCGTCGAAGGCGGCCCACACCACACCCCTGACCCCCCAATCCCAGGTGCTGCGTTGGCGACCCTAGGCATCAGCCCGCCTCGGGCCGTCCGGACGGCCACGCAAACCGCAGCATTCCTGGCGGTTCCGCCTCGCCGCTTGACCAACTGATTCCCAGGCGAGCTGTGTGCTTGCACCTCGAATCGCGCGGCGGCTATAGTCGCTGGCACTTCGCTACCCAGTGGAGATGACGCCCTTCCGATGGCGTGATTTCCTGAGGGCGCAACTTTCAGAGGGCGAGGCGTTCACAGGCCCAACCAGTGCGTAGTCGCACCTCCGGAATCCGGCAGTAAACCAGAGAGGGACAAGCGGAATGCAGCTCCTGCTTCTTGCATCAGAGGGATCTAGCCAGCTCGTCGAAGCGTTCAAGCACAACCCGACCTTCATGGTCATGAACTTGTGCGTTTCGGCCATCGTGTTGACGATCGTCATCGAGCGCTTCGCATTTCAGCTGAGTCGTTATCGCGTGAATTCGAACGAGTTCTTCGCTCAGATCAAGAAATTGGTCACGGCAGGCAACATCGACCGCGCCATCAAGCTGTGCGAGGCCAGCGACTACCCGATTCTTCAGCTGGTCAAGGCTGGGCTCACTCACTCCAACAAGGATGAAGCAGAGATCGACGCGGCGTTGAGCGAGAAGCTCAGCGAGCTCAAGCCACAAGCAGAGAAGCGCGTGGGCGCGCTGTGGTCACTCGCGAACATCGCGACGCTGATCGGGCTGCTCGGGACGGTCTCGGGTCTGATCGCGACCTTCAACGCCATCGCGGCGCCCGGTCTCACCCAGTCGGACAAGCAGCGCTACCTGTCGAACGGTATCGCCGAAGCCATGTACAACACGGCGCTCGGCCTGGGCATCGCGGTGATGTGCATGATCACTCACATCATCCTGCACACGCGGGCAAAGGCGATCCAGCACGACCTCGAGTCGATCATGGAACGCACCTTCAACCTGCTGACCATCCAGACCAAACGGGGTCAGTACTAGTCCCCTCGGGCCCAGCACAACCTATGGCTGCCCCCGGACAAGTCGCGGATATCCCGCTGAGTGCAGCTCAGCGGGGTAAGATCCGTCGCCTGAGCCAGCCCGCAGAGCTGTCTCCAGACGAAGAAGGTGGCGAACTCAACATCGTCCCCTTCCTCGACATCGTCATGAACATCCTGATCTTCGTACTGGCAACGGTCGCGGTCACGTTCACGGCGACCATCGACACTGCGCCGCCAGCGACTGGCGGAAGCGGTACCCGCGCGGAAGTGGCGGAGAAGTCGCTCAACCTGACGGTGTTCGTGGTCAACGATGGCTTCAGCATCAAAGCCTCTGGCGGCAGCGTCGCGGCTGGCTGCAACGGGCCCGGCGCGGGCATCACCGTCCCTCTGCGTGGCGGCAAGTACGACTACGACGGCCTCACAGCATGCGCCACACGGCTGAAGAACGCTTCGCCTGACTTCAAGGACGAGAACAACGTGTATCTCGCTCCCAACCCAGGCACCGACTACCAGACCATCGTCAGCGTGATGGATGCCATGCGGAACACGCCCGAAGGTGACACCCTGTTCACCGACGTCAACTTCAAGGTGTCCAAATGACCGACGCGGGACCCCAGGGCAAGCCGCCACGCCAGCGCGCTTCTACGACGAAGTACAAGGCGGCGCTGCGCAACGCCAAGCGGCGCAACGCGATGGAGCCGGAGATCAACTTCCTCAACATCACCGCGATGCTCGACATCATGACCATCATCTTGGTCTTTTTGTTGAAGACCGTCGGTGAGTCGAGCGCTTCCATCCCGCAGTCTGACGACCTCAAGCTACCGTCCAGCGTGATCAAGACCCAGCCCTCTCAGGACGGGGTGGTGGTGACGATCTCCAAGTCGCAGATCCTCGTGGATAACGACATGGTGCTCAAGTTGCCGAGCCGAGAGTCGCAGATCCAGTCGGGGGTGGGTGCTCGCCACAAGCGCAAGGGACCGAACGATCTGTACATCACTCCGCTCGGCACGCGCTTGCAGGCGGCTCGCAAGACTGACAAGGCCGTGCGGGCCGCCAAGGAGCAGCCCGACGGCCCATCGGAGGCCATCGTGGTCGCCGATGGAACGATCCCGTTCCGCACCCTAAGCGAAGTGCTGTTCACCATGGGGCAGAGCGAGTTCGGCAAGTACCACTTGATGGTGATTCAGTCCAAGACACGGGCCGAGTAGGGGCGAGCAGGGGCCCACCAACGGTCAACTCATTCGATCGCCTGTGAGCCACCACCAGCCACCACCAACGCGGGCACTGGCGGGCCTCTAAAAAGCGCGGGTCGTCCTGGTCATTCAGGGTTTTGAAGCATCGTCACTTGCTCCCTGGGTATTCACCGTGCTAGGACCCGGGCCAACGGCTCGTCGCTCCCAAGTGGAGTCGACAGGCCCCCTGCCGGAAGAGACCATCTACCCGAGCCCTCGAGTCCCTGTGCTCGGCTTGGGAGATCACTCTCACTGTGAACCCCTCACCCCTAGTGGAGAGCGGGGCGGTTCACCCGAGCCCCCTCGGACCGGGGTGAGCGACGCGACTCGGCGACGCTCTCCTCCTGTGGAGGCGAGGACCAGTGAGCGCTTTCAGCGCGGGTCCTATTTGCTCACTTGTAGCGGCTTGCCTTGATGCCCACTGGACGAGAGGGAGGACTTTCTCCCGATCATCAGGGGTGCAAGCGGCGGGGACAGTCGCCCCGTCTGGTGCCGTCTTGATCGAATTTGGTTTGGTCCTAGGGGTCAACTTGGTTGGCCTAGTTTTCGCGATTGTATTGGCGCGCTGGCTCGCGGCTCGCGACGCCGGCGGCGCCGAGCTGCGTCGACTCGGCAACGCGCTCGAGCGAGCGGCCCAGGGCTTCGTCTGGGGACAGCTCAAGGTCGTCCTGGTCTGCCTCACAGCGCTCGCAGGCGGGGTCTTCGCCGTCTACGGCTTTCTTCCCGGCAATGCCGTGGGCCGCATCGACGCCGGACTGTGGGCCGTCTTGGGGGTGGTCTTGGGCGGGGTTGGAGCGTGCGTCGTCGGGTATTCGGCCGCGCAGGTTGCGCACAAGGCCAGCGTTCGCTGCGTCGCTGCGACGCGACTCAGCCTAGACCGCTCCCTCAGCATCGCGATCCGCGCGGGTGGGGTGGCTGGGCTGCTCGCGGAAACAATCAGCGCGATCTTGGTGGTGAGCTTCGTGTGTTTGATCGCCGGCCTACGTGGCGCATTTAGTCCCAATGGACCGGACGCACTGGCGATCGCAGACGTCGCGGTGCTGCTCCCGACCTTGGCGTTAGGTGCCGGCGCAGCGGGCTTGATCTTGCAGCGTGGTGGGGCCATCTACCAGGTCGCGGGGGACGTGGGTGGCGAGCTCACAGGCGAGCGAGTTGCGGGGCTCGGGCAGGACGACCCCCGCAACCCCGCGCTGGTGGCGGAGCTGGTTGGTGATCACGTGGGTGCTGTCGTCGGGCGCAGCATCACGGGGTTCGTCGCCACCAGCGCGGGACATGTGGCGATGCTGGTGGTGGGGCTCTGGGTCGCGGGGCAGAACCGCGCCACTGTCCCCGGCGCCCTCGGGCTCGCGCTGCTGCCACTACTGGTTCGCTGCTTCGGCGTGTTCGCCTCATGCGTCGGCCTGATGGTAGTGCGCACTGAGGAATCGGCTCTTCCGCGCGGAGCACTGATACGTGGACAAGTTGTAGCTTGGCTAGTCGCCCTGGCTGGGACTGTGGGCGCGAGCTTTTGGCTGATTCGCGCGGAGTGGTGGCGCTTCGCGGCGGCTGGCGCGGTCGGGCTCGGGGGGGCGACGCTGGTTGGGCACTTGGTGGCTTGGCTTCAGCAGCGGGCTCGCGTTGGCGGGCGCGACACCAATGAGGCTATCCGAGAAGGAGCGAGCGCGCTGATCTCGCACGGTCTTGGCAGGGGCCTTGGTGGCGTACTGCTGCCGCTTGGCTTGCTCGGGCTGGCATTGGTCGGCGCTCACGGGCTAGGCAGTAAGAGTGGCCTTGAGCACGCGGGCACGCTGGCGCTGTTGGTGAGCGTCGCTGGGGTGCTAGGACCTGCACCGTTTCTGCTCGGGCTGACTACCCTCGCGCCCATCGCGGACAACGCCCGAGGTATTGCCAGCTTGAATCGTAGCGCCTCGGGGGGTGACACCGAGCGCCGCACCGAGCTCCTGGACCAAGCCGCATTTGGTTCCCACAGCGCGGCAGCGACTCACCTGCTGCTTGGCGGCGCCAGCAGCGTCCTGATCGCCGTGATGGCAGTCCCCTGCCTAGCCGGTCTAGGGGGCGGCCTTGGTCTGACCCATCCCGCAGGGATCTGGAGCGGACTTCTCGCCGTGGGGCTGGTGTTGGCGTACTCCGGCGGCGCTATGGAGCGCGCCAACCACGCGGCGCGGGTGGTTGGGAAGGAAGTGGAACGCCAGCTACGCACGGTTCCTCGCGGTTCAACCGGTAGCCTGAGCCGCGATTTCACGCCTGCCTACAAGATTTGCATCGACCTAGCCGGCAAGAGCGCGTTAGAGGCGCTGCTGCGTCCGGTGCTGATGGCGCTAGCCTTTCCACTGGCGCTTAGCGTCCTGCTCAGGCGCATGTATGGCCCCGGCCAGCCCTCCGTGGCTCTGCAAGCCGCGCTGGCGTTCATCGTCATGGGCACCGCGACCGGTCTGGTTATGGCGCTGGTCAGCAACGAAACCAAAGCCGTATTGGCAACGGTCCGGCGAGGTTCACGCTCTCGCCCCAACCACGAAACCCGAAACGCGATAGTCGCCGGTGACGCTTTTGCTGACGTTCTGGCGCACGTCGGCGGCCCCACCGCGCACCTGCTGGCCATCACCGCGACCGCCGCGGTGCTGGTGGCTGCGCCCTTCTTGCGCTGACCCAAGGTCAGCGGGCGCTCTACATACCAGCGCGTTCTCTTCAGTAGCGCATGCGTTGCCGCAAGGCAAAGCACCGCAACTACCAGCACTCTTAGCGCCACCCGCGCTCCCAGGAAACTAGAATGACCAATCCACTCCAGTCCCGTCTCGCGGACTCACTCTCAACGCTCTCCGACCGCGGCCTGCGCCGCCTGTTGGGCGCTCGCACCTTCCTACGCGGCCTGGACTACGAAAAGCGCCGCGTCGTTGACGACGTCGCGATCGCCGACATCAACGCCACTGGCAGCGTCAAGGGCTCGGATGCGGAGCCCTACGAGGTGGAGATCGGGCTGACCGACGAAGGCATCAAGGCCACCTGCACCTGCCCAGCCTTCAAGAAAACAAATCAACACTGCAAGCACGTGGCCGCGCTGTTGATCCACGTCCGCAATCAGGCCCGCGCAAAGCTACCTCGCCGCGAGCCGAACCCGGCCCCGCCTCCCGCCCAAGCTCAGCCGAACGCCGAGAGCAAAGCCAGCCGCAGACGTGACCGGCGCCGGCGCGCGCAACTCCAGCAGCAACCCGTTCCGCCCGGCATCGAGGCACCGCCCAACCTCGATGCGCCGGCGCGCTCCACCGGGATCGGGGCCTGGCTGGCGCCGCGCGGCGCGGCCCGCACGCTCCAACTAGAGTTCAGAATCCACGTCCGCCAGGGAGGGCTCACCGTGACCGTGCTGGACACCGAAGCGCGGGTCCCGTTGCTGCCAAGCGTCGCGCTGACCTGGCAGGCGGTCTCCCCCACCGCAGATCGAGACGCCCTGCGCATCTTGACGCGCTTTGAGAGCGGCAACCCCAGACACCCAGCGGTCGACATCCGAGGCGAAGATGTGGCGGAGTTGATGCCGTGCCTGAAGGGCCGGCGCGTGTTGCTCGAGCCATCTCTGATGCAGCTGCGCTTCGCTGATGACGAGTTGCAGCCGCGCTTCGACTTGGAGATGGTCGGCAGCGACACCATCGTCGCCAAGGCGAGCTTCGAGCGCGCAGGCGAGACCCGACGCTTCTCGCTGTCAAGTGGTGGTTGGTTCGAAGGCTCTCCAGGCTGGCACATCGAGACCGGAGAGGGTGTCGCGCGTCCGCTAGACCGCAAGGTCTCGGTGGCCGCGCTGCGCCGCCTGCTCAAGAATCCGACCATCGCCGAGCCAGCCGGCGAGCTCATCTCTCTAATCACCAATGGCTTGCCTCGGGTGGCCATCGAGATGGGCGCCGAGCTACCAGATCTCTCTCAGGTCGCCGACGTCATCGACTTGGAGCCGACCTTCCGGCTCCGCGCTGGTGGGAGCCTTACGGAAGCGAACGTCAGCCTAAAGGCGGAGTACGCCGACATCGAGGTCGAGGTCCGCGCCGACGGCATCTCGCCGCCAGTGCTGATCCTACCGCCAGAAGAAGCGCAGAAGCGCGCCAAGTGCATCCGCTGCGACATCGCTGGACAACAAGCAGCAGTTCAGCGTTTGCTGGATCTTGGTCTCACGCCCGACGAGTCTGGTGAGTCCTTCGTCGCTCACGGCAGCGACGCCATCGAGTTCTGGTCCCGCGGAGTCGAGGCGTTGCCCGCTGAGTGGGACCTATTTGTTCCGGACGAGCTCGCGGGTACCCGCGTGCGCTCAAAGCCAATTCAGATGAGCGCGCGGGTGTCGAGCGGGATGGACTGGTTGAACGTCAAGATCTCGTACGCGAGCGACGGCGTTGGCGTTGATCGCGACGAGCTCCGCCGCTGCCTCGCGGAAGGCATGAAGTACGTTCGCCTGTCGGACAACACCTACGCACCGTTCGATCCAGATCGAGTGCAACAGCTGATCGATCGAGAGGTCGAGCTGATCGCGGCGGCGGGCAAGAGCGGCAAGATCCCGCTCTCACACGCCGGGCGCATCCAAGAGCTGCTTGAACAGACGGACGACGCGACCGTGGCAGCCAGCGCCAAGCAGTTGTTTAAGAAGCTAGCGTCGATTGACTCGATCAAAGCCATGAAGAAGCCCCGTGGCTTGAAGGCGACGCTTCGTCCCTACCAAGAGCAAGGGCTGAGCTGGCTACACTTCGTGCATGAGCTCGGCTCGGGCGGCGTGCTCGCCGACGACATGGGCCTGGGCAAGACGATCCAAACGCTGGCGCTGTTGTTGTCACTCAAGAACGAGCACAAGTCACTGCGCGCGTTGATCGTGGCGCCGACCAGCGTGGTCTCCAACTGGATCCGTGAGATTGAGCGCTTCGCCCCATCGCTGACCACCGCCCTGTGGCATGGGGCCGGCCGCCGAGAGCAGCAGAGCGAGCTTGGAACAGCAAACATCATCATCACCAGCTACGCCCTGCTTCGCCGCGACATCGATCTGCTGAAGAAGCTGGAGCTCGACTATGCGATCTTGGACGAGGCGCAGAACATCAAGAACCCGCTGAGCGCCACGGCCCAAGCGGCCAAAGAACTCAACGCGAGCCACCGCCTCGCGCTGACGGGTACCCCGATCGAGAATCGCTTGAGCGAGATCTGGAGTATCTTCGAGTTCGTCAGCCCTGGGCTGCTCGGGTCGTTACCCAAGTTCGAGGAGCGCTTCGCGCGCCCCATCGACCAGGGCGACTCTAAGAAGGCCGCGCGCCTCCGTGCGGTCATACATCCATTCATCCTAAGGCGCACCAAGAACGAAGTCGCCAAGGATCTGCCGGCGAAGATCGAGAGCGACCAAATAGTCGACCTCGCGCCAGACCAGCGCGCCATCTACACCCAGGTGCTACGGGAGGTCCGAGCCCAAGTCATGGGTGAAGTCGAGCGCGTGGGCGTCGCCAAGAGTCAGCTTCACATCTTGGCAGGACTCACCAAGCTACGTCAGGCGGCCTGCGACCCCCGCTTACTTGGACTACCGCGAGAGTTCACCCACGAAGACAGCGGCAAGCTCATGGCGCTGCGCGAGCTAGTCGCGGAGTGCGAATCGGGTGGGCACAAGGTGCTGATCTTCTCCCAGTTCGTGTCGATGCTGAAGCTGATGAAGCGCGCCTTCGACGAGGATAAGATCAGCTATGAATACCTGGACGGGAGCACCACCGATCGGCCGGAGCGTATCGATCGCTTCCAAAAGGATCCGACGATCACCTGCTTCCTGATCAGCCTAAAAGCCGGCGGCTCGGGGCTCAACCTGACCGCCGCGGACACCGTGATCCACTTCGACCCTTGGTGGAACCCCGCCGTGGAGGATCAGGCTTCGGACCGTGCCCACCGCATCGGACAAAAGAAGGTGGTGAGCGTCTACCGCTTGGTCGCTGCTGGGACGATCGAGGAAAAGATCCTCCAACTGAAGCAGAAGAAGAAGGAGCTCGTGGCCAGCGTGCTCACCGAGGACTCCGGCGGCGCCAAGAAGTTGACCAAGGACGACCTGGAAGATCTTTTCCGCGTAGATTAAGCAGCACGGGGTGGGAGCTAGGACAACTCGTCGGAACGTCACCCCCGAGGCGTCGCCCTAGGGCTGGACCTCGGTGAGCTCAGGTGCCCGCGCGATACCCCGTACGCGACTCAGCCTGAGAGGCGACGGCTCGCGAGCGAGGCAGCAGCATCCGACGGATCCCCCGAACGTCGGGCGTCCAAACAGCGAAGGCCGCGAGATCCTCCCGCGGCCTTGCTTTTCGGCTAGCGCTGCAACCGGAGCTGCTAGCGCTGCACCCCTGGATGGCGCCACTCAGGCATCAGGGACCGACTGCTGACACCCCATACCGGTATCGTATCCGCACGGACCATCCGCGGTAACGCAGCACGCCGTGCCGAAGCCGCTGCTCGGACAGAACGCTGGGTTGCAGGTGCCCATCCCGCCGCTGCCGCCGTTGCCGCTGCCACCGTTGCCGCTGCCACCGTTACCGCTGCCGCCGTTGCCGCTACCGCCGTTGCCGCTGCCGCCGTTGCCGCTACCGCCGTTGCCGCTGCCGCCCGCGCCGGCGTTGCCCGCACCCGCTGCGGCGCCGCTACCGCCGTTGCCCGTCGCGCCGCTGCCGCCGTTGCCGCTGCCGCCGTTGCCGCTGCCGCCGTTGCCGCTGCCGCCGTTGCCAGCAGCAGCGCCACCTGAGCCAGCGCTGCCGCCAGTGCCTGCGGTGCTTTCAAACACGCCCTCGTCGGTACCGGCGCACGCGCCGACTAACAAGCCGGAGACGCCGAGGAATAGAGCTACGAAACTGAAGCGGGTGGTCGGAGTTCGCACGGTGAACCTCCTCAGGGGGGACGCTATAAAAAGATCGACCGAGAACCTCCCGGTCAACCGGAGTGTAGTCTGAATCACGGGTCGAGGGAAAAGCTAAACCACAGCGTCTTTCACCCGGCTTTGTTCGTGCTGCAAAAATCGGCGTGTGTATCACCGCGCATCACCGCGCATCAGCCTCTAGCCGCGACGGTGGGCTAGCTGATTCTTGTAGGCTCAGCGGGCACGCCAGGTGGTCCGCGTCACCAGACGGCGTGGACCCGTTGCGCGCGAGCGAGGTAACGGCGAACCGCGATGCGCAGCGCGTCAACACCCAGCCATCCCGTCGATCTGGGTGCTTTGAAGCGGTTTCGGCCCAGCCTAGAGAGGACACAGCACGCCGCCTGAGCTCGCATGCTGATGTTGCTGAAGCTCGCGACCCGATGCCAGCGCGCAGCGAAGCCGGCTCCGTCCGGCGGAGTACAGCGGAGTACAGCGGAGTACAGCGGAACACGATTCCAGGCGGTGCTGGCTCTTCCGTGCCAGGCGTCGCGCACTGACACGACCTGTAGCTCCGCGCCGCGCGCGGTGCTCACTTGGACCTCGAGCCTGTGTGCAGCGACGCGCGCCCCGGGCCTCCGTAGACCGCTGCCGGCGCGACATCTGACACGGCTGAGCGGGCAGCTTCGCCAGCGCGGCTCGACCTCGTGCCCGCCCGGCGGCTGCTCCCCAGCGAACAACGACAATTCGCCCCCAAACGCGGAGCGCCGTAATAGCTTGCCTGCGAAGCATGGCTGAACCTCAGGCGGCCCCGCCCCCCCCTGCCCCCGACGAACGACGCCTGGCTCGCGCCCTGCTGGGGTTGGTCGTGTTGCTGTTCTTTGGCTTCGCGGGGCTCTACGTGCGGCGGCTCAGCAACTTCACGCTCGGCGACATGGAGTTCACTGGTTGGGTCGGTCCGATCGCGGAGCGCTTCGACGGCAGCGAGCGGCCATATATCGATTTTGTTCTCCCAATTCCGCCCGGAAGCTTCATCCTGTTGCACCTGATCCAGCGGGTCAGCGGTCAGAGCCTGCTCAGCCAAGAGCTGTGGGTCGCGGCGGTGGGCCACTTGGCGATGGCGCTGCTCGGCTACGCGATGGCGCGTCCGCTCGTGGGGCGGCTGAACGCGATGCTGGTGAGCATCGGCACGCTGGTCACGGTGCTCCAGATCCACAAAGAGTGCGCGTACGATCACACCGCCCAGGTCGCCGCATGGTCTTCTCTAGTGATCGGCCTGTGGGCGCTGCGCTGCGACTCTGCGCCGCGACGCCAACGACTGTGGTTCGCAGCAGGCCTGCTCGCTGGCTTGACGTTGCTCTTCAAGCAGAGCACCGCCGTCGGCGTCACGCTAGGTTGGCTCGCGGCGTTCGGCTACTTGGGGCTGATCCAGTGGCTGCGCAAGACGCCGCTGCTCGATCGTCGAGCAATTGCCGCGTGGATTATAGGTTTGGGGGTGGGGTGGCTGGTGCTCCTGGTGGCGCTGTTCGCCCTTGGCAGCACCCCAGGCGCGTTTTGGCAAGCGGTGTTCCGTGACGGCGCCGATCTCAAAGGCGGAAACTACAAGCTGGTCTTCAACCTCTTCAGCTACGTGTTTCGTCACGACGCGTACCCTGCCTCGTTCTTCTTCAGCATGCTGCTGGTGGCGGTGGTCCTGCGCTGGCTCAAGCGCGCGAACGATTTCAGCCTGTATGAACCAGTCGCTCCGACCCTCGACAAGCGCTCGGCCCGCGCGATCGCCGCGGCGTTAGTCGCGGTGTTCGGGATCGCCATCTTGCTGCTAGCGAGTGGCGTGAAATCGACCTGGGGGCCTGGGGTGTTCTGGCTCAAGCAGACCCAGAACATCCCCGCGTTTGGGCTATTTTTTGGCTGCGTCGTCTTCGTGGGACAGCTGCGCGCCGCACGCGACCGAACGCCAGTCATCGGGCACCAGATCAACGCCTTCGCCCTCGCGGTGCTGGCGACTTCGTTGCTCCACAACGCGTCGTTTCCGGGGTTGCGACCCTTCTATGACAACAACCCGATCATCCCGCTCGCGTTCATCTTCATGTGTATCGCCCTCGATCGCGCGGAGCTCCAGTGGTCAAAATGGGCAGCGTTCGGGCTGGTGCTGCTCGGCTTACTCGGTCCAAAGTTCCACCGCGCGCTGTCTGACGACATCCCTATCGGTCGCAAAGGACACTGGGCAGGCTTGTACGTCAACGAGCGCGGGGCGGAGGTGGTCCGCGCAGCGCTCCGGGTGCGCGCGCTGGCTGGAGAACACGAGTCCGTCTTGGTCCTCCCCGAAGACGTGCAGTTTCGCCGTTTGGTGGATCGCCCGAGACCCCCGGTCAAAGGCGCGATCCTGTTCGTCGATCAGTATCCGACCCGCTTGGTCGACGGCGACATCGCGCAGCTCGACGCACACCTCCCCAAGGTGATCGTAATTCATCCTCGCAACGACCGGCTCTGGCGCGTCCTGTTCGAGCTGTGGAACTACGACAGCGGGACGTCACGTCTCATGCAGCACGTGCGCAAGGAGCTACTGCCAAAGCACTACAAGCTCGACAGCTCATACCGCACGGTCTTCTTTCGTGAGCGAGCGGAGCTCGACGTGTACGTCCGCAAAGACTAGCGCGCTTCAGCGCCGCATCGAGACGTTCATCAGCAGCCCGAACGCGATGCACATGGTCACGATGCTCGAGCCTCCGTAGGAGAACAGCGGCAGCGTGATGCCCACGACGGGCAGGATCCCGATCACCATGCCGACGTTGGCGAGGGTGTGCCAGAAGATCACCGCTCCCATCCCGATGGCCAACGCGGCGCCGAAGCGGTCTTTAGCTTGGGAGGCGATGTGGATCGACCAGACGCAAAGGAACGCGTAGAGCGACAGCAACGCCACGCAGCCCACCAAGCCCCAGTCTTCGGCGAACACGGCGAACGGGAAGTCGCTGAACTGATCGGGGAGAAACCCGAACTGGTTCTGCGTCCCCTGCATGAACCCAGAGCCAGTGAGGCCACCGTTGCCGATCGCGGTCTTGGACTGGAACGCGTGCCAGCCTGTCCCCGACTTGTCTGCCTCTGGGTTCAGGAACGCCGTGACGCGATCCTTCTGGTACTCGTGCATCAAGTAGTTCCACGCGACGAACGCGAAACCGCCGACACCCACCCCAACCATCGCCAGGCTGTCCCTGCGGATCTTGGTCATCGCCAGGATCGAGAACGCGGTGAGCACATAGACCAGCGATGTCCCGAGGTCCGGTTGTTTCATCACGAGAACAAACGGAACTAGCGTGAGGCCCACCGGCAACCACAGGTCGAGCAGGCTCCTGGCCTCGGTCTTGGGATCGTCGTGGACAGCGCGAGCCAGCGCCAGCACCACCAGCACCTTCATGAACTCCGAGGGCTGAAAGGTGAAGCTCCCGATTTGGAACCAGCGGATCGAGCCTCGAATCCCGGTGCCGAACACGAACAGCAAGACCAGCGTGACGATCCCCCCGCCGTACAGGAAGTAGGCGAAGCGCTCAAAGTAGCGATAGTCGATGGCCGCAGCCAAGATGGCTAGCAGCACCCCGACCACCAACCAGTAGACCTGCGACACATAGATGTCAGCCAGGGACTTCTTGCTGGACACGTCGACGTAGACGCTGGTGGCGCTGTACAGGTTGATGACGCCAATCACACCGATGGCCGCGCACACCAGGAACAGCGGCCAGTCGAAATGCTCGCGTCCGCTGACTCGATCAGTACGCAGCATTTCCCATCCTTATGCCGCAGGGAACGAAAATGAGCGTCACGGGTCACCTCGAACTCGCTTCGCCGTCGAGCGCTCACTCAGCCGAGTCTCGCGCAGCTTTTGCCAGTCGCGCACGACTTGCATAGCGACCGGGACAGCCGCCTTGCCGCCAGCACCGCCGTGCTCAATCAACACCACGATGGCGATCTCGGGGGAGCGGGACGGCGCGTAGCCAGCGAACCAAGCGTGGTCTCGGTTGAAGTACCAGACCTTGTGCGGGTCCATGCCTTTGGAGCTCTGGCGACTCACCTGCGCGGTGCCCGTCTTGCCCGCCATATCGACGCCCTCGATGCGGCCCGCGTACGCTGTGCCCTGGCGCTCGCTGACCACCCCAACCAGTCCAGACTTGATCCAACTCAGGTGCTCGGGGTCGACGTCGACCAGGCGCCGAACGCGGGGCGGAAACTCCTGCACGATGGTGCCATCCGAGGTCTCTATGCTGCGCACCACCTGCGGTTGGTACAGCGTCCCACCGTTCGCGAGCGCGCCGTACGCCAGCGCGAGCTGCAGGATGCTCACGGTCGAAGCGCCCTGGCCGATCGAGCTGAGCAAGGTGAAGCCACCGCGGAACGCGTTGCGGTAGCGCCGCGTGTACCAGGCGCGAGTCGGCATGCGACCACGTGCCTCCGGGTTGATGCCGATGCCGGTCTTTACGCCGAAACCAAAATCCATGCCCATGGCGCTCAAGCGATCGATGTGGATCCGATCACCAATTGCGTAGAAGTAGGTGTTGCACGAGCGCACCAGCGCCTCATGGAGACGCACCGCCTGGTGCACTCCGGTGCAACGGAAGTAGCGGCGTCCGTACTCATAGCCGCCGCGACAGTTGATCACGCTGCGAGGGGTGATCACGTGCTCAGCCAGCGCCGCTAGGGCAGAGAACGGCTTGTAGGTAGATCCCGGCGGATACGCAGCTGACACCGTCTTGTCTAGCGTCGGCTTGAGCGGGTCAGTGTACAGCTTGCGAAATGCCTCTCGCACGGCCTCTTTTCCGCTGGATCCACTGACGATGTTAGGATCGTAGCTGGGCTTGGAGACGGCCGCCAAGATGCGTCCGGTGCGCACATCGACCACCGCGACTGAGCCGGCGATCTGCCCGCGCATGGCCCGCTCGACCGCCTGCATCAGCTCAATGTCCACGGTGAGCGAGATGTCGCGGCCTGGCACCGGATCGAGGCGGCGCGGATCGTCGAGGTACTTCTCCTCTAGGTCCTCGCGGTTTTGCCGGGGGCGCCGCCCGCGCAGCACCTTCTTCCAGCCTCGCTGCCCGACCAGGTAGCTCTCCCAGCGCCGCTCCACCCCCACCGCCCCGAGGCGATCTCCAGCGCGATAGCCGCGCCCCTCGAGGCGCGCCAGCGTGTCAGGGTCCACCTCGCGCATGTATCCGAGCAAGTGCGCGCCAAGTTCTCCGTACGGATAGTAGCGGACAGGCACCGGGGTGACCTCCACCCCCGGCAGATCGCGCTCATGGGTCTCGAGCGCCGCCACGGCGTCCCGCGAAACGTCCACCTTGAGCAGGCTCTGCTGCTCGCGCCGAGGGCCGTTGCCCAGCGCCACGACGCGCTCCGAGAGCTCCTTCGCCTCGACCTCGCTCAGGCCCATTAGGGCGACCACACGCGGCCACGTTTTTTCCATGTCGATAATCGACGGGACAACGTACACGTTGTAGGACGGGCGGTTGCCGGCCAGCACGCGGCCGAAGCCATCACGGATCACGCCGCGGCTCGTCGCGAGCTTGCGCTCGCCCACGATATTGCGCAGCGCCTGCGCGCTGTGCAGGTCGTGCTCTACGATCTGCAGCTGAACCAAGCGGCCTATCAGCACCAAGAAGGTGAGCAGCACCACCAACACCATCCAGCTGTAGCGGCGCCGAAACTCCCCCACATCGGAGCGCTGCACCAAGATGGTCATTCTTGGGAGCCCCTCGCGCCGCTGCTCGCGGGCCCACCGTGGATACGTTGCGCGATGCCAAACACCAACGGCGCGAAGATGGCGGTGGCGATGGCGTGCGGCAAGGCGATGCCAACCAGCTCCACCGGACGGTGCGCGTCGTTGCCAAAGATCGCCAGCAGCATCAGCACGATAGCTGCCTCAAATAGCGCGAAGAAGAATGCGAGCGACATCTGCGTGAGCTTGGTTTGTGCCGTAAGCCTTACCCCCGCCATCCGAGAAAGCCACCACACGCTGACCAACACAAACGCAAACAGGCCGAGCGGCGCGCCTGAAAACACGTCGATCAGGTAGCCGAGGAGGAAGGCGATCAACGCGCCCCGAGGCATGGAGAGCTCGTGAACCCCGAGATAGATGACCAACGGCAGCACCAAGCTGGGGGTGCCGTTGATCTCGCCGACGCCGGTGATGGCGCTGAGCAACCGGTTCAGCGGTCCAAACAAACGGTACAAGTTGCCCTGTAGCAGGGTCAGCAGCACACCAACTCCGATCAAACCTAAGGTCCGCATCGGCTACCGCTTCGGCTGCGTCTCGTTCTCAGGTGTGCAGCGCTCGGCGTCGTTGAGCACGATCAACACTTCTTCGAGCCGCGAGTAGTCGACCGTGGGCTCCGCCTCGACGGTTTGATAGATCCCGAAATCGCGCTTGATCACCTTGGTCACACGAGCCACCGGTATTCCCTTAGGGAAACGGCAACCGACGCCGCTCGTCAGCAACAAATCGCCGACATCGACCTCGTCGGATCGCTTGACGTACTCGACGCTCACCGCGTAGCGGTTGCGGTCACCGACGCCCCGCACAAAGCCTCGCGCGCCGCTGCGCTCCACCACGACATCCACGCCGAACCCGCTGTCCACGGTCAGGCGTACATCGACGGAATCGCCCGCCCCGCGCAGCACGGTGCCCACCACGCCGTCGATGCTAACGACAGGCATGTTCTGCTCGACCTCCGCGCCCGACGAGTCGAGCGTCACGTGCGCCACGCGGAAATACTCGGTGGTGTCCTTACCGACCACGAGCGCGCTCAGTGTTTCCTGAGGGATCTCATCGCGCAACCCCAAGAGCCGCTTGAGCCGGCGGTTCTCCGCGCGCTCGTTCTCCAGCTGTCGCACGTCGTCGCGCAGGCGTGCGTTCTCAAACGCCAACTTGTCGTTGTCGGCCTTCACGTCGACTAGATAGACGTAGTCGCCGATCAGCCGCGACGCGCCCCGCGCCAGCGCGGCAGACGTGTACTGAATCGGCGTGGTGATGCGCACGATCATGCGATCGACCACGCTCATGTTCTCGGGCTTGCGGATCCGGGTGCGCAGGACGAAGAACGGCAGCGCCAACAATAGGACCACCAAGATGGTGTCTCGATAGCGCTTCCACGATCCCATGAGTCTCCGCCTCTTCAGCTGCCGGGGTGAGCGCGCAGCGTTGGTCGCACCCTGCGAGCCATCAGCTGGACATCGCTGCCTGGCCCTGGCTCGCTAGATCGTGCTGCCGATCCTAGCCGTCGCAGCGACCTCGCTCCGTGCACAGGAGCTAACCAATCGTGACCTCTTTGAGCAGCTCGATGTGATCCAGCGTCTTTCCCGAGCCAAGTACGACCGCGCTCACCGGATCGTCGCTCACCATCACCGGCAACCCGGTCTCTTCACGCAGCAGCACATCGATGTTCTTGAGCAACGCCCCGCCGCCGGTGAGGACAACCCCTTTGTCGACGATGTCGGCGGCGAGCTCGGGCGGCGTCCGCTCCAGCGCCAGCAGCACCGCTTCGACGATCGCGTTGATCGGCTCTGCCATCGCCTCGCGCACTTCGTCTGAGTTCACTAGGACCGTCTTTGGAATACCCGCGACCATGTCGCGGCCCTTGACCTCCATCGTCATCTGCTGCTCGGGAGGGTAGGCGTTGCCAATCGTCATCTTGATGCGCTCGGCCGTCTGCTCGCCGATCGCCAAGTTGTACTTGCGCTTCATGTAGGCGACGATCGCCTCGTCCATCTTGTCACCGCCGACGCGCACGCTCTGCGAGTACACGATGCCAGCCAGAGAGATCACCGCGACCTCGGTGGTGCCACCCCCGATGTCAACCACCATGTTTCCGCTCGGCTCCGTGATCGGTAAGCCGGCTCCGATGGCTGCTGCCATGGGCTCTTCGATCAGGTAGACCTCACGCGCGCCGGCGCTCTCAGCGCTCTCTTTGACCGCGCGCTTCTCGACCTCGGTGATGCCAAACGGCACGCAGATGATGATGCGCGGCTTGACTAGCGTGCGCTGGTTGTGGGCGCGGCTGATGAAGTAACGCAGCATCGCCTCGGTGATTTCGAAGTTCGCGATCACCCCGTCACGCAGCGGCCGGATCGCCTGGATGTTGCCGGGCGTCCGCCCGAGCATCTCCTTGGCTTCGCGCCCTACCGCCAGCACCTTCTTGCCGCCGCGCGCGTCACGCTGAACCGCAACGACGGACGGCTCGCAGGACACGATGCCCTTGCCCTTGACGTAAATCAGCGTCGTGGCCGTACCAAGGTCGATAGCCAAATCATTCGAGAACAGGCCATATAGCCAGTCGAAGATCATGGTCGAGTCCGGAGCGAGGAAATCACGCGCAAGGGGGGCCTGGGGTTAGGAAAACGGCGCCGCTGGTTTGACGACTTTGCGAGCACCAGGATCATCATCGACAGCGCGCCCTAGCACGGGCCAAGCAACGCGCGCAATCTGAGGCCGCGTAGCTTGCTCTGACAGCGAGTCGGATGCCAGAGACCAATAGATTTATTATGAATTTCGGGAGGTTACCCGTAGAGGCTGAGCGCTCGCGAGGCTAGCCAGCGACCGAACCACTCCACGACGCCGCTCGGCTGCGCCCGCAGGCTGCCGCAGCGCGGTTTGCCGCGGGCAGAGCGCGTATCGCTCTAGCCGACGGTCCAATCAGTCGTCGTCCCAGGTCTCGCGGTCCCAGCGGCTCGGGTGCTCTCGCCCGCCGCGATCCTTGGCTGCGCGCTTCCCCTTGGCTTTCTTCTTCTCGGCCTTCTCAGCTTTCTCGGTTCGCTCGCGCTCTTTGCGGCGGCGATCTTCCCCGCCACCGCGGAAGCTCTCGAAGCGATCTGGGTCGCCGCCGGGGTCTGGAGGCCCTTCGTTGAACGCGGGCCGGGGTCGCTCGAAATCGCGCTCGCCCTGGGGCTCCGGGCCACGGTCGCTCATGGGGCGGGCCGGCCGCTCTCCTCGCGGATGCGCGATCGAGACGTTCACCTTGCGACCGCGCAGTCCAACGTCCCGCATCAGCTCGACGGCCTGCTCTGCTGCCTCGGGTGTGTCCATGGTCACGAAACCGAAGCCGCGGCCGCGCCCCTCCGGCGAGACGGGCAGGTGCACGCGCACCACGGGTGGAGCGCCAACACTAGAAAACAAGCCCTCCAGCTCTTCACGTCCCGCGTCGTACGGCAGATTGCTCACGTACAGGGTCTTGTCGCTGCTGCGGTCAGCGCTTGCTGCTGACTGAGGGCGCGGGCCTGGGGCTGGCCCGAACCCACCCCCGTCCCCGTCCGGCCGATCGCGACGTGGGGGGCGCTCAGCGCCTCTTGATTCCGAATGGAACTCACGCACGGAGATCACTCGGCCTGACTGGTTGGATCGGTCCAACGAGCGCCGCGCGACCTGAGCTTCTTCGGCGGAGCCCATCGTCACGAACGCGAAGCCTCGCGGGCGACCGGTGTTCCGATCGCGGGGCAAGCTGATGTCAGCCACGCTTCCTCCGGTCGCTTCGAAGAGCTGACGGAGCACGTCCTCGCTGATGACATCGGGCAAGCCCCCGACGAAGAGCTTGCGACCGTCGTCGGTATCCATGGCTTAAACTATGTCCCCTAGTAATGAGTTTTTCCGCCGACCGGTGTGAGACGATCACGATACCGGGAGCCGCGAATGCGTCAAGACGGAGGACGCTGGTGGTATCAAAATCCTCGAACCAGTCGCGCCGTGGCCGGTGGGCACGTGGCCCCTGTGGAGGCGCCGGCGCTGCGCGCGACCTATCCGGCCGTGATCGGGATGCTCAGGGTGCACGCTCAGCGCCAGTCGTGCTCAGATGAGCGCCAGCAGCATGAGCATCCGAGTGATCCTAAACCCGAGAGCTGGCAGCGGACGCGCGGCGGCCCGCCTGCCGGAGATCCGCCGTGCCCTGACCCAGGCCGGCTTAGCGTTTGACGTCCGTGAGACCAGCAGCCCGGGGCACGCGACACAGCTCGCGCGTGAGGCGCACCGCGACGGCATTGAGACCATCGCGATCGTCGGCGGCGACGGCACCACCAACGAAGTCGCACAAGCCTACTTGGACTCGACGGGAGCGCCCACGGCTGGACCACAGCTCGCGTTGATTCCCGCAGGAACCGGCGGTGACTTTCGAAAGACCTTCGGGTTCGACGACTCCGTCGACGCGGCGATTTCGAGACTGAAACAACGCCAGCTGCGCCGCGTGGACCTTGGCGTCGTCGAGTGTGAAGCAGCAGATGGCGCGCGCACGACCCACGCGTTCTTGAACATCATGAGCTTCGGGATTGGTGGCCTCACCGATCGCCTAGTGAACGCAGGGCCCAAGTGGCTAGGGGGCAAGGCGGCGTTCTTCCTCGGCACGATCCGCGCGCTGGCGGTCTATCGCAACGCTGCCGTCGAGGTCATCGTCGACGGTAAGCCTTGGCTGCGCGGTCCGGTCCTCAACGTCGCCGTAGCCAACGGTCAGTTTTTTGGGGGTGGGATGCACATCGCGCCGAACGCCGACCCTTCGGACGGGCTGTTCGACATCGTGGCGCTGGGTGACATCTCACCCGCTCGCAGCCTGACGCTGACCCCAAAGGTCTACAAGGGCACGCACATTGGTGAGCGCCAGGTCCTCAGCTGCCGCGGCGCCCGGGTAGAAGCCCGCGCGCTAAAATCAGAGCATGAGGTGCTGATCGACAACGACGGCGAGACGCCGGGCAAGCTACCGATACGGGTTAGCCTGGCGCAGGGCGCCGTCAGCATCCTGAGCTAGTCGCGGCGTCACGTCACCGAATTACATCCGTACGGCACTAGTTAGTCTTGGTCGGGCTGAGCGGAGGCAAGAGCTCCGGGGCCTCCGGCGCGGGCTCGGGCGACCGCCCACGAACTCGCAGCACTAGCCACACGCCCACGGCGAACAGCACGATCGCCAGCCACTGCGCGGGTGTGAGCCCGGCGTAGCGGTTGTCGCTGATGCTCAGATCCTTGGCGCGGAGGAAGTCCAACCCAAAACGGACCGGGGCGTAGAGCACGGCGAAGCGCCCCAAGTAGAATCCCCACGGATGCTCTGTACGGCGCCAGTACAGGAAGGCCATCGCTAACGGGATGGTCAGCGTCATCTCGATCAGCCCGAGATCGAGCCGGCCCCCTCCCGGATACTGCACAGCGTACCAGGCGTCAGAGAGCAACCCTGGGTGGTCGTGCGCTACCGAGCAGCCCGCGCGCCCGAACACCCACCCCATGGGGAAAGAGCTACACACAATGTCTCCGTAAGGCAACATCGGCGTCTTGTAGCGCCACTGCCAAGCGTACGCGCCGATCACCGCGCCCAGAAAGCCGCCGAAGCTGGACAGGCCATTCCAGATCATGAACAGCTCCAGCGGGTTCTCGGCGACGCGCTCCGGATAGTAGAACAGCGTGTCAAAGAAGTGCCCGCCAAAGAAACCGAAGCCCAACACCCAGAACGCGAACGACATGAAGGCGCGCTCGCTGAAGCCGAGCTTTCTGGCCTGGCGCAGCGCCAAATACGTGGACAGCGCGACGCCGATGGCGACCAAGGTGCCAAACGGCTTGATGGAGAGGTCGACCGGCGGCCAGCCGTGACCGATCGCGTCGCGCGCGAGCAACGTGAGCTCACCGGGCTGGACGTAAGGGATTTGCGGCTCAAAGCTCATGAACCAGCTCGCGTAGGCATGGCGCAGGCTATAGCGCTCGGCGACTACGACCCGCAAGCGAAGGGCGGAAAAGCCGCAGGTAAGCCCGCTCTGCTCAAGGCACGAAATCTGGAGGCGCGGGTGCGCGTCCTGGCCGCGGCGCCGGCGGCGGCTTGTCTGGCAACACGGCTGGCGCCGGTTGCAGGGGCTGTGGCTCGAGCCAACTCGGCTCGAAGATCAAGCGATCTTCTTCGCCAGGCTGCGTGGCCGCTACCACCCTCACCCGCTTGCCGTCGCACTCACGCTGGATGACCACTGGGCTGATCGCATCAAGCGTACAGCGCGCGCTCGGGAAGGCGCCTTCCAGCATTTGTTCGGACAGCTGCACGGCCCGCGCGATGGCTTCAGCGTGGGCCAGCGGATCGGTCGCCGACGCGGGCGTCAGGCTGAGCGCCTCGCTCAGGCGGTCGAACAGCTGTGGGCCTGTGATCACGGCGCGCGCTACGCCGCCCGAGCTCAGCTCGAGGCGCACGTCGAAGATCGCGCGGCGCGCTCGCAGCTTGCCCCCAGCGGGGATTGCATACGGCAAATTAACCAGCTTCACGCAATGCTCAGCCACGCAGCGCGCCGCGGGCGCCTCAACTCGCCAGCGCCGGATGAACTCGGGCGCCAGCTCACTGCTAGGCTTGCCCCAGGTGTCAATAGCACCAAGCATCCGAATCCATGAGGAATACTCAACGACTAAGGCGTCGCGCAGCCGCTCCGCGGTAGCCAGGCGATCTTCGACCCGGGCCGCGTCGGCGGCCAGCTTCGCCGATCGGCGCCGCGAGTACTCCTGCGCCATGTCTAGCTCAGCCAGCCGATCGCGAGCAGCGACCGCGTGCGGCCCGTCGGGCATCAGCCTCAGGTAGTGCTCCAGCCCTGAGCGGCGCGTGTTCAGCCGCTCATAGTATTTCGGTTCTGTGCGGATAAACCAAGCTCGTAGCTCTGGCTCAAACTCACCCTGGGGATACCGCGTGAGGTAGCGTTGCGCCGCGCTCAGCCGGCTGCCGACGTCCGCCGCGGCGCGAGCTTGGCGGTACGCTTCGAACTCGTGTGGCCCAGAGCGCAGCTGACGCCCGACGCCACCGCACGCATTGAGCAGCAGCGCGAGCGCCAGCAGCGCCCCTGAGCCCACGCGCCGGCTAGTCACGCTCATGGCCGCCTAGGGGGGCAGAAGTTACACTCAGAGGGCACTTCAGCCCCCTGATCGGAGACGAACCTCGAGTAGTCGTCGCAGCTGGTGTGGGCGAGCGCGCGGAGACACACCTCGCCATCATGGACCAGCGGCACGCAGCCTTCGGGGAAGCGCTGGCCCCGCGTGTCGCGGGTCGCACACGCCTTGAAACAGGTTTGGGTGTCGAACCCGCAATCGCTGCACGCCTCACAATCGATCTGGTTCTTCGTCGCGAAGAAGATCGGCGCGTCCAACACCCGGGGCTCCTGTCCACACCCGCCGACGTCGCCTGGCGTGGGCGCGATGAGCAGACACGCGAGCAAAGCCAAGAGCAATGTGAATCCGCGCGGCACCTTGCGGTCGCGCCCAGCGGGGTCCACGGTAGAGCGCACAAGCGCGCTGCGCTCAGCCTGGCGCGGGACGGGCTGCGGCCGGTCGGCGCTCACGGCAAGACCTCGTAACTCAGCCGCAGACCGAACTGCGCGGCTACGATTGGGATCACCGTCATGCTCTCATCCTGGGTCGCAGCACCGTAGAACTGGGAGTATATCAGCTCAAAGCTCAGGCCCAAGCCGCCGCGCAGCGCGAGCAGCGAGCCGGCGCCGAGCTCGACGCCCAAGCTCAGGTCAGGCTCAAGCACCAGCGGCAGCCCGGCCCGCGCGTAGACAGAGAACAGCGCGCTCAGGTGCCGGTAGAGCACGTAGCTAGAGGTCAGCGTCTCTTGCGGGATACCTTCTAGGGCTAGGCTCAAGTCGAGCTGGGCGCCGTGCTGCCAGCCCAGTGGGTCACCGAGCAACAGGCCACCGGCGACATTTAGGTACACCGCGCTGCGAGAGAGGCTCTCAGCGTCATCGCCGAGTGGCTGCGCCAGCCGGTAGGGGTTGTTGAGGCGCAGCCCATCACCCAGCGCCGACGCTACGTATCCATGAAGAAACACCCCGCGCGCAGGTTCAGCGGCGGCGTCAGCAGCGGCGGCGTCAGCAGCGGCGGCGGCGTCAGCAGCCTGCGCCGCTGTGGGCAGTAGCGAGAGGCAGCACAGCGCCGCCGGCGCCAGCCGCCAGCCAGCGCGGCGCCGATGCACGGCGCGCGCCGCGGACCAGCGTGGCACGCGCTTATGCACTACGTCGCACCAGGCCCTCGTTCAGCATCCGCTTTGACTAGAGCACGCGACCAGGGCTCAGCTCAGCTCTCCGCGGCAAGCAGCCTCGACCTCATCCAGCGTCTTGGGGATCGCCGCGCTGAGCACACGCTGGCCGCGCTCGGTGACCAGGACGTCGTCCTCGATGCGCACACCAATCCCGCGATACGCCTCGGGCACCTCAGCGTCCGCCGGGATGTAGATCCCCGGCTCGACGGTGATCACGCTCCCCGCCGCCAGCGGCCGAGGCTTGCCATTTTCGAAGTAGGGGCCGACGTCGTGGACATCCATCCCCAGGTAGTGGCTGGTCTTGTGCATGTAAAACTTGCGGTAACGCAGCTCTTTGATGGCATCGGCGACCGGCCCCTCGATCAGCTTGAGCTCGACCAAGCCGCGGGTGATCACCTCGACGGAGGCGCGATGCACGTCGTCGATGGTCGCGCCGGGTCGGGTCGCGCGGATCCCCGCGAACTGTGCCTCCAGCACGATCTCGTAGATGCGGCGCTGGGCGTCGCTGAAGGTCCCATTGACGGGGAACGTGCGGGTGACGTCGCTCGCGTAGTAGCCGTACTCGCAGCCGGCGTCGATCAGCAGCAGCTCTCCGTCCTGCATCTGCCGATCGTTGCTGCGATAGTGGAGCACCGTGGCGTTTGGCCCAGAGCCAACGATGGACCCGTAAGCGGGACGCGCCGAGCCGCGCCGGCGAAAAATACCGGACAGCACGGCGTCCACTTCGTACTCGAACTTCCCGGGCGCGGCGGCCGCCATCGCGGCCACGTGGGCCTCACGGGTGATGTCCAGCGCCTTGGTCATCAGCGTCAGCTCCTCGCCGGACTTCTGCAGGCGCATGCGGTGCAGCACCTTGCCCGGATCAATCAGTTCCACGGGGTAGCGACCTCCCGTCTTGGAGCGGGCGCGAGCGGCGGCGAGGGCAGCATAGAACACCTCGTCGAACGCCTGGCTTCGACCAAACGCGTAGTACGCGCGCTCAGTCTCGAGCAGCTTAGATAGCTCCGCGTGGAGCTGCTCATGCTCATAGGCCTGGTCCGCGCCAAAGTCAGCCTTGGCGCCCTCAACCCCAGCGCGCGCGCCGTCCCAAACCTCGCGCTCAGGATCGCGCTTCCGCAAAAAGAGCGTGAAGGGGTGCTCGTGCTCGGTGCTCAGCACCAACACGCTCATCGGCTCTTCGAAACCGCTCAAGTAGTAGAAGTCCGAATCCTGACGGTAGTCGTGCTCGACGTCGTTGTTGCGGATCGCGACGGGCGCCGCTGGCAACACCAGGACGCCAGGACTGATGGCTTCAAGGACACGCCGACGGCGCTCACGGTAGGTGCTCTGATTCATGATACAAGCTCGTGGTGGCTGCGGCGCTGCGCGCAGACAACCAACTCTGTCGCGCGGGCGCGCAGCGTGGTCAAGCCGCGAACGCCGCGAGGCCCGTGCGGTGAGTGATGCGGGCTAGCGTCGCCAAGCTTGAAACACGACGCGCTGGGCGCGGCCGCTCTCGACGTCGAGGCTCACCAGGCCCGGAGCGCTCACGCACAACTCAGCTGCGCCGGGTGCCACCACCAGCAAACCGTGGGCTCCTCGTACGTACTTTGGTTCGCCTGAGCCGAGCGCTGGGCTGCTCGACGTGAGCCGCACGTTGAGCGCTGGCTTGGCTGCGTCAGCGGCAACCACCACCCGAAAGCAGTCCCCTGCGCCAGCGTCCCAGGCTTGATGAAACACCCCTGGGCCAGTGTGCTCTGCGATGGGTAGCGCCTTGAGTCCAGCCGCAGGTCCACAAAGCAACCCCACTTGAAGCACGTCACGTGCGGGTTGGCCGAGCGGCGCGTAGCCGGCGAAGCAGCGCTGAGCGAGGGGCCCAGTGTAGTCCACCGTCAAGTCTGGCGGGCTCGCTGGGGCGCCCGCACTTGAACGCGTGGACGGCGCCCGTGCAGCCAGCGTCGTGGGCTCTAAGGCAGCATCAGCGAGGGGTCTTGGGGATGAACTGACCGTCTCCCCGCTGCTCGCCGCGGTGTGTCGCCCCGCAGGAGCTTCGCACCCGAACTGACAGCACGCCCCGAACAGCAGCGGCGTCAGCGCCCTCCACCCCGTCCGTGATCCGCGCGGAGGATCGATGCACCCCGACCCCAGTTGGGCTCGCGCTGGTGAGTAGCGTGTCACTCAGAGCCGTTTAGCAGCCTGAGCCTGAGAACCCAGCGTTCTCGGTTTGACTGACGCGCTGCGGCAGGGTACTCGACTCCGGTGAGCAGCGAGCCGCCCGACCCACCCAATGAGCCCGACGTCAGCGATCGCGAGCGTGAGCGACGACGGCTAGAGCGCCTGGTCCCCGAGATCATCAAGCGCATCATTGAGACCGGCTACGAAAAGGTCAGCGAAGGCTACGGGCGCATCAGCGACGGACACATGCGTCAGATGGTGAGCGACCTGCGCCTGCCGAAAGAGGCGTTGAACCTCATCCTCTCGCAGATCGATGAGACGAAGAACGGCCTGTATCGAGTGACCGCGAAGGAAATTCGCGATTTCTTGGAGCACACCAACCTGTCCGAGGAGGTCGCGAAGGTTCTGACCACACTTTCGTTTGAGATCAAAACGGAGGTGCGCTTCATCCCTAATGACGCTAAAGCGGGTCCCCCTAAACCCGACGTGAAGGCGAGCATGCGCGTGAAGCGACAGGCTACCAACGGAGAGGACGAAGACGAATCGTGAAAGCATTGACTGCCGGCGGCGAAATCGATGCCTGGTGTACCAAGTGCAAGATGGACCTAGGCCACCGCATCGTGGCGCTAGTCGAAGGAGCGCCGAAGCGCGTGGTCTGTCAGACCTGCGATTCGACCCATAACTACCGCGCACCCAAGAGCGCCGCGAAGAAGGTCGCGACCAAGCGAGCGACTAAAGCCAAGACCGATACGCCCAAGCTCAAGCGCGAGACCGCGGCTTCAAAAGCCGAGTCCGAGCGCTTCAAAGAGTGGGAGAAGAAGGTCGCTGGTGCCGCGGAAACGGCGTTCAAGCGCTACACAATCAACGCCACGTTCGAAGAGGGACAGCTGGTGCTACACCGCAAGTTCGGCGAAGGTTACGTGGTCGAGGTTGATGAAGAGGGCAAGGTCTACATCATGTTCAGCGACCACCTGCGCACGCTGGTCCACGGCCGCACCTAGCGCGCTGGGTCGGCTCACACAGCTGGGTCGGCTCACCCAGCTGGGCCGACTCGCTGCGCTCATTCGACGTAGCGCCGCGGCGCGGCGCGCCGGGCTGCTGCTCGGGCTCTGCCTGTGCGCGGTGTCTTGGAACGCTGCGGCGGAGGTGCGGCTCAGACCTGCAGCGGACGGATCGCTCGGCGCTTGGCTGGTCGCTGGCTCGCTCAGCCAAGCCAGCGCAGCCAAGCTCGACCCGGGCGCCTTAGTCCCGCAAAAAGGCGCAGCTCTTGCTGGGACGAGCGCTCGCTGGCGCGTCGCAAGTCACGCTGACGGCGCCCTCGATCTGTCCCGCGCCCTGGGTTCAAAGTCTGGTTTCGCCGCCGTAGGTGGCTGGCTTGAAGTGCCAGCGCCCGTCGAGGCGTTGCTCTTGCTCGGCGTAGACGGCGGGGTCAGTGTCTGGCTAGACGGCGAGCGCGTGTTTCAACGCGCGAAACCAGCGCTTCGTGGGTCAGCCTTTGAACCAGTCGCGCTGTCTTTGCCGAGCGGAAGCCACCGTTTGGTGTTGTGGCTTGAAGACACGCTCCCCCACTTCGCGGCGTGGATCCGCCTGGTCAACCAGGTGAATGGCCTGCCGCCAGCTGGTGTGAGCTTGCGCCTGCCAGAGACTAGCGACGCCGACGCCGAGCAGCTGGCCAAGCAGCTCTTAGTCACCTCCCTCGCGCTCTCCCCTTCCAGCGCAGGCTATCAGCCTCAGCTGACCTTGGCGTTTCCTCGCGGCTATCCGGAGAGCCTCCTCCAAGGAGACGCGGCGCTGCCCCGAGTCACGCTCTACAGCCCAGGCGCCGCAGCCCCACGCGAGCTGCACGTCGGGCAGCTACCGGACGCCACGCTTGGCGCGCGCGATCTGAGCGTTCAGCTACCGGCCCCGAGCGCCGCTGTCGGCGAACTACGCGTGGAAGTTCAACTCGGCGCTGAACGCCGCACGCTCAAAGCTAGGCTCGAGCCGGCGGTGCCCCGTGCGCTGGACGCCGGCCAGCGACAGCTAGATCAGCTGCGCCGTGCCTCCCCGGCGGCGTCACCACCTGCGCAGCCAGCGGCAGCGCAACTGTCAACAGCGCAGCCAGCGGCAGCGCAACCAGCAGCGCCGGTGCCCCCACCCAGCGCTAGACCCGCAGCGGTGAGCTGGGTTGATCCGGGCGTGCTCCAGGCGTCCCTCGGCTGGCGCAGCGCCGAGCTAGTGCGCGCCGTCAACTCCGCTGACGCGAGCGGAGCACGCGCGGCGCGGCGCGACCTCGAGGCGTTGGTGCACGCGCTGGCAGAGAGCAAAGACCCGCTCAACACCGACGGCGTGCAGCACTTGGCGCTGCGCTCCGCCTTGGACTCAAGCCCACAGCCCTTTTCAATTCATTTTCCGCGCGGTTACTCGAAGCGAGCAGCTAACACACGCTACCCGCTCGTGCTCTTGCTGCACGGATACACCGGCAGCCCAGCCAGCGTGATGCGCGCCTTCCTAGATTCGGCGTCCGATCAGCCCAGGGTAGACGGCATCGTGTTGGCGCCCCACGCCCACGGCGACGCCTTCTATCGCGACGCTGGAGAGGCAGCGACCCTGGCGAGCCTAGAGTGGGCGCTGGCCACGCTGCCCGTCGACCCAGATCGGGTCTCAGTGACCGGGGTCAGCATGGGCGGCACTGGCACGGGCTACATGGCGCTGCGCTACCCGGATCGCTTCAGCGCTGCGTCGCCGCTCTGCGGCTATCACAGCTATTTCATTCGGCGCGACACCTCCAAGCGCCCGATCCGTGCCTGGGAACGCGACCGCATGCACCACTGGTCCCCCGCTAGCTGGGCAGAGAACGGGCGGCATGTCCCCATGTTCGTCGCCCAAGGCACTCAAGATTTTCCTCATGATAATTCAAAGGTGCTGATCAAGCGCTATCGTGAGCTCGGCTACACCGTCAGTGAAGAGTGGCCAGAGACCGGGCACAACGTCTGGGACAAGGTGTGGCACGACGCGGCGATGTGGGGGTGGCTGAGCGCGAAGCGCCGCGCCACATCGCCGAACATCGTCAGCCTGACCACCGACGCCCTGCGCTACGGCAAGAGCTACTGGATCGAGATCACGAGCCTAGAGGTCTCGGGGCCGCTGGCGACCTTAACCGCCGAGGCGAGCGGCGCGCAGATCCGCGTCAAGACCAAGGGCGTCCGCGAGTTCAGGCTGCTCCCTCCGTTACCCCATGGCATCACAGGAGACAGCGTCGCGCTGGACGTCGACGGTGACCGCGTGCAGTTGAAGGTCAGCGGAGCGCCTAGCGACGCCGTCGTGCGCGTCGCGGGCCACTGGCAATCACCTGCGCCTGGCCCTCCACCCGATCCAGCTCGCAAGCGCGCTGGGATGGAAGGTCCGATCCGCGACGTCTTCATGGGGCCGACTGTGTTCGTGTATGGAACGCGCAGGGCGGCCACCTCACGCGCCACGCGGGAGCTCGCGCAGGGGATGGCGACGCGCACCGCTGACCTCGCGTTTCCGGTGGTCGCCGACACCGAGCTCGGCGACGCCCAGCGCGCGGGTCATAACTTGGTGCTGCTTGGAGGCGCCGCGGATAACCTGGTCAGTTATTCCCTACGGAATGATCTGAAGTCCAGCGTCGCCTCAGGTGAGCTGAGCTTTGGTGGCCACAAGTTCTCGGGCGCTGACGTCGCCGCCATCTATATCCAGCCAAACCCAGGTCAGCCTGACCGCTACCTCTTAGTGGTCGAGGCGCTCAGCGCCATGGGCTTTTATCTAACGCCCATGCTGCCGCAGCTGCTGCCAGACTTTTTGATCTACGACCGACGGGTCGCCCCTGCAGCAGCTCAGCAGGTGCTGGGGGCGGCCCAGGTGCTAGCGGGGGGCTTCTTCGATCAGCGCTGGCAGGTCCCAGAGGATCTGAGCCCTGCGAGCGACGCCGGGGCGAATTAAAGCCCCCCAGGCTCAGCGCTTACGAGTGGGTCTCGGGACGCCACCGCGGCGCGCGCTGCCGGTGTCAGGCGCGTCCACGTCCTGGGCGCGTGAGCGCCCGCGCGTTGGAGCGGTCGTGTTCGGCGCTGCGCTGCGCGGCGCTGCAGCCCTTGCTCGGGCAGGTGCGCCGCGCGGATCAGCGCGGGAGCCTGGTTGGGTGCTCGCGCCGCGTTCGCTGCTCGCTGTGCCCCGCGCGTCTCTGCGATCACTCGCGCTCGCTTCAGGTCGCGTCGGTCGCGCGCGCTGGGGGCCGCGCTTGGGAGTCAGTGGGACCTCCGCGGTCGCCACTCGCCGCGGAACCCCGTACTGCCGCTTCAGATCTTTCAGCTCGGTGAGCGTGAGCTGACGCCACTCGCCGGGCCGCAGATCGGACGCGGTGATCCCGGCGAAAGACACCCTGGCGAGGCGCATCACCAGGAACCCTGTCGCCTCGCCCAGGCGATGGATCTGGCGGTTGCGGCCCTCGCGTAGCCCGATCTCAAGCCAGGTCTTGCCGTTCTCCCAGCGGAGGCGGCGGACCTCCGCCGGGCGCGTGCGCTTGCCATCGATCTCGATGGGCTGCTGCCAACGCTCCAAGTCTAGGTCGTTGACTTCGCCGTTCACCTTGGCGACGTACAATTTCTTTGTGGATTTTTTGGGGTGGAGCAGCGCGTTGGCGAACTCGCCGTCGTTGGTCATCAGCAACACGCCGCTGGTGTGAAAATCCAGACGCCCGACCGGCACCACCCGCGTGCCGACGCCGCGCACGTGCTCTGCGACCGTGGGCCGCCCTTCGGGATCGCTCATGGTGCTGACCACGTCCCGAGGCTTGTGCAGCACCAAGTACACCGGCCGCTCAGCCACGATGCGCTGACCGTCCACCTCCACCTTGGCGCGGCGTGGATCCGCCTTGAAGCCTAGCTCGGTGATCACGCGACCGTCGACGCGCACTCTGCCGGCGGTGATCAGCGCCTCCGCGTGGCGACGTGACGCGAGGCCCGCTTGGGCGATCAGTTTCTGGAGGCGTTCTTCGGCCATCGCGCAGTCACTACTGGTTTATTCCCCGCCGCGCCAGCCCACCCGCGTCCGCCCGGGGATGTTGACTCGTCCTGGCTCTACCCGCCGCGCGTTGTGTGGTAAGCGCAGGCGATGAAGCGAGTCGAGAAACCTTGGGGTCACGAGCTGATCTGGGCTCACACTGATCGATACGTCGCAAAAGTCCTGTTCATCAAACAGGGGCACATGCTCAGTCGCCAGTACCACGAGCAGAAGGACGAGACGCTCTACGTGGAGACGGGCGTGATGAACCTAGAGCTCGGGCGGCCCCCAGAGGTTGAGCTGCGCCGCATGGAAGTGGGGGACGTCTTCCACGTCACGCCCGGCACCATCCACCGCATGCACGCCTTGGAAGACGTGCGGGTGTTCGAAGTGTCGACGCCAGAGCTGGATGACGTCGTACGCCTCGAAGACAACTACGGCCGGGAAGGCACGAGCGAGGCCTAGACCGAGAGGCCCAGTCGGCGAGGCCTGAGACAAAGAGGCCTTAGACAAAGAGGCCTTAGACAGTGAGGACACAGCGCCTGCCTGCAACAACTGCAAGCAGGGCCCTACTCGTTGCGCTTGCGCGCGCTCACCCGAGCGTCGGTCACTCCAGCGTCCGCGGCCGCGGCCTCCGCTTTCTTGCGCGCAGCTTCAGCTGCCGCCTCCTCGGCGCGTTCAGCGCGCTCAGCCGCCAGACGAGCGACCTCATCGCGATCCCAACGATCGACGTGTCCGTCGAAATTCAGATCGACCCCCATCCGCTCGAGCACGCCTTGGTTGTAGATCTCCCAGACGTCCGGCTTGCCGTCGAAGTTGGTGTCGCGCTGCACCCGACTTAGCTCGCCCCGCACGTAGTACTTGGTCTCGTCGGGCTGACCATCGCCGTTGCGATCGACCTCGACCTTCGCCATGCGGCCGCGAGCGAACGTGATCCAAGTGTCGATCCGGCCGTCATAGTTCGAGTCCGCCTGCTCACGCAGCGACTCGCCCTTTTCGTCGTAGGTGCGGACCACGTCCTTCATGCCGTCGAGGTTGGTGTCGACCTCCCGGCAGAGCAGCACGCGGCGTCGATCTTCGCCCTCGCCGACCACCGCGTACACACGCCGTACGTTGGGGACGACGGCCCCAGGGCCTGTCGATTCGATTACCTCACGGTCGAGGCGACCTTTGAAATCGCAGCGCGAGGCGTCGTCGCCGTCCACCCGCGCGTTGGACGCCACCCCCGTCTTGGCGGGGGCGTTGGCCTGGCCTTCAGGACCGCCACCACACGCCGCAGCCGCGACGCTAGCGACGCCAGCAGCGGTGAGCGCGACCACCCAGCCTCGGACGTTCACTCGCCCTCCGCTGGGGTCTCAGACTTGGGAGCCTTGGGAGTTTCAGGTGTTTCTGATTTCGGCTTGTCCATCTCGACTGGCACATCAGCTCCGGATTGCTCGAACTTGGGTCCGTCCTGCGCCGGACCGGCCCGTTCGGGCGGCACATAGCCACTGCCCGGCTGCGCACACACGTCTACCGTCGCGCCGGGATCGGGTCGACCGTCACCGTCCACATCCGAGTGGATCAACGGGCACTCGGGCTTGTCGGGGTTGGGGTACTCCCACCACTGATCGATGACCCCATCTCCGTCGGAGTCACGCTCGGTGCGCGCGAGCTTGCCGGCCTGGTAGAAGTGCCACGTGTCGAGCTTTCCGCCGAGCGTCGTCGCGCGATGCTGCTCTTTGAGCACGCCCGCTTGATAGATCGAAATCTCATCCACGCGGCCGTCGCGATCGTAGTCGCTCTCTCGGCGGCGGACCTGCCCAGCGGCGTCGCGATACACCCAGGCGTCCACCTTGCCGTCGAAGTTTAGATCGACAGAGCGGCAGACCTCGGTCGCTCCGTTGCGCACGATGCTAATATCGGGGCGGCCGTCGCCGTTCACGTCGACTTTCTGCGCGGAGGCACCCTCGACGTCGCAGTCTTCGTGAACGATCGCGGTGTCCCTGCGTTGAACGCCCTCGCCGTCCGGAGAACCCGCTGTGGAAACCGAAGCGCTGCAACCCAGCGCCAAGCAGGCTAGCGAACACGCAAGCGCCGCAATCTGACGGCTCATCGTAAATCCCCGCACGTATGCCTCAAAGCCAAGTGGTGAGTCTATCAGGGTCGCGGCCGCCGCGCCCATCGGTCAAACGATGCGCGCCACACGACGCGCGCTAGCTACTGAGAACCGAGCGCTCTCTGGCTCGAGCACCCCAGACGGGCAGCAAGAAGTGCTGAACGTCGAGACATCCTAGGCGGCGAGGTCAGCCGTTTCAAGCCCGGCGCCGCTGAGGGCTAGGTCCCCCACCCCCTGGACCCGCTGGCCTCTTTCGCCCGCGTCCTCGCGACGCGTGTCACAATCTCGCGGGGCCGTTTCCGTCGCAGCCTCGCAACTATCCGTTTTTACAGGCTTTTTATAAAATCCAAGGCGAACTACGTGGATTGACAATACACGTATGGGAATCTAATGTAAGGCCAGTCCTCAGCAACGCGCCCAGTCAGTGGCTTTGTTGATCAAGTCGCAGGGAATCACCCATGTCACGTAAGAAGATTTCGACGACGGTCTACATCACGCCGGAGCAGAACGACAAACTGCGCTTGCTGCACGACCGTACGAAGGTGCCCGTCGCGGTCTATATTCGTGAGGGGATCGATCTGGTGCTCAAGCACTACGAGCACGCGTTGCCTGGACAGATGACGCTCACCGAACCAACCAGCGCACCCTCGAAGAAGTAGCGGCAAGCACCACACTGCGCAGCGCCGAACACCGCGACGGCGGGCGCCGCGCGTTTGCGCTCTCAGCCAGCTGATCGACGCGTCGCAGCGCGTGGCCGTGGCGCAAGCTGCACGTCCAGTGCTAAAGCCCTAGCCCGCTGATCCCGAGCAAACGCCGAGCCACGCTGACGGACTGCTCGAGTCCAAGCGGCCGCGAGGTCGATGCTCAGCGCTAAGCGCAGCAGCATCCCCAACCCAGACCGCTGTGCGTCGCTCGTCCAGCTTCGCGCGCTGGATCCAGCGTCAGTCGCACTCCTATGGCCACCGATATCAGTCACATCCGCAACTTCTCGATCATCGCCCACGTCGATCACGGCAAGTCGACGCTCGCTGACCGCATCTTGGACGTCACAGGCTCCATCACGGCTCGTGAAAAAAAGGAGCAGTTCCTAGACAAGCTTGATTTGGAGCGCGAGCGCGGCATCACCATCAAGGCCCAGAACGTACGCTTGGCGTTCAAGTCAAAAGATGGCCGCACCTATCAGCTGCAGCTGATCGACACCCCTGGCCACGTGGATTTTAGCTACGAGGTGAGCCGCAGCCTGGCTGCGTGCGAAGGCGCGCTGCTCGTCGTGGACGCGACCCAGGGCGTCCAGGCGCAGACCGTCGCCAACGTATACCTCGCCCTGGAGAACGATCTGGAGCTGTTGCCGGTGATCAACAAAATCGATCTGCCGTCGAGCGACGTGGACGGCACCGCCGAGCAGATCGAAGAAGTCATCGGCCTGGACTGCAGCGGGGCGATGCTGGTCAGCGGTAAGACAGGCGGTGGAGTGGCCGAGCTGTTGGAGGCGTTGGTTGAGCGCATCCCCCCACCCAAGGGCGACTCAGAAGCACCACTTCAGGCGTTGATCTTCGACAGCTGGTACGACGCTTACCGCGGCGCCGTGGTGATGGTGCGCGTGTTCAGCGGCACGCTTAAAAAAGGCGAAAAGGTGCGCATGCTGGCCACCGGCCGCGTCTACGAGGTCACCGAAATCGGTTGCTTCAACCCCCACCCCACCTCCTTGAATCAGCTCGGGCCCGGCGAGGTAGGTTTCCTCGCGGGAAATATGAAGAGCATAGAGGACTGCAAGATCGGCGACACCATCACGTCGTCGGTCAAGGGCGCGACGCAGGCGCTGCCTGGCTTCAAAGAGGTCAAGCCTATGGTGTTCGCCGGCATCTACCCGACAGACTCGGCCGACTACGAGAACGTGCGCGACGCGCTGGGCAAGCTGCACCTGAACGACTCGTCCTTCGTGTTCGAGCCCGACACCTCCGACGCCCTAGGCTTCGGCTTCCGCTGCGGCTTCCTTGGGCTCTTGCACATGGAGATCATCCAAGAGCGCCTGGAGCGCGAGTACGATTTGGACCTGATCACCACCGCGCCTTCGGTGGTCTACCACGCGTGGATCAAGGGTGGCACGGAGATGGTGACCGTGGACAACCCGTCTAAGATGCCGCCACCAGGTGAGGTCGATCACATCGACGAACCGATCATGAAGGTCGTCATCCATGTCCCTGCGGAACATGTGGGGGGCGTCGTCGCGCTGTGTGAAGAGCGCCGCGGCGTGCAAAAGAACATCCACTTCGCCACCAAAGATCACGTCGTGATCACCTACGCGCTGCCGCTGAGCGAGGTGATCTTGGACTTCCACGACAAGCTGAAGAGCGCCTCACGCGGCTACGCCAGCATGGACTACGAGCTAGACGGCTACCAAACCGACGATCTGGTGAAGCTCGACATCCTGGTCAACGGCGACCCGGTGGACGCGCTCAGCGTGATTGTACACCGCGCGGTCTCTCAGAGCCGCGGGCGCGCGCTGGCGAACAAGATGAAAGAGCTGGTGCCGCGACAGCAGTACGACGTCGCGATCCAGGCCTCGCTAGGCGCGAAGGTCATCGCGCGGACCACGGTGCGCGCCATGCGCAAGGACGTCACCGCTAAGTGCTACGGCGGCGACATCTCGCGCAAGCGCAAGCTGCTTGAGAAGCAAAAAGCGGGCAAAAAGCGCATGAAGCAGTTCGGGCGGGTGGACGTCCCGCAAGAAGCCTTCCTGGCTATCCTCAAGCTCGATTCATGACGCTCACCAGCCCGGCCGGGGGTGGAGGGCCAGGCACTGGCGAGCTTTCATTCGCTTTACGCTTTTCCGCACAGCAATAATGCTTTAGACGTCCACGACAGGAGACGCTATGCAGCGAGACGCCTTGGAACAACTAAACCGCAGCCTGCCAGCCGGCCAAGCTGTGACCTCATTGGGCAGCGCCCTGTTCGGCCCGAAGCTCACGGTGGATCGCTATCAGCTGTCCAACGGCTTGCAGGTGCTGCTGTGCGAGGATCACTCTGCGCCGGTGATCGCCTACCACACATGGTTCCGTGTGGGTTCACGCCACGAGCGCGTGGGCAAGACCGGCCTAGCGCACCTGTTTGAGCATTTGATGTTCAACGAGACCGAGAACCTGCCCAAGGGCGAGTTTGATCGGCGCCTCGAAGAGGTGGGCGCTGAGACGAACGCTTCGACCTGGCTTGACTGGACCCACTACAACGTCGCGGTGCCGAGGGACGGCTTGGCCCTGGTCATCGCGCTGGAGGCAGAGCGTATGGGCGCCCTGGTGCTCAAGCAGCCCCAGCTGGACAGTGAGAAGGAGGTGGTGGCCAACGAGCGCCGCTTCCGTGTGGATGATGACGTCGAGGGCACGATCAACGAGCTTTTGTGGGCCACCGCGTTCAAGCGGCACCCCTATCACCACCCCACCATCGGCTGGATGGCTGATATCGAGGGGTTCACCACCGACGATTGCATGAGCTTTTACCAAGCGTACTACGCGCCGAACAACGCCTGCGTGGTGGCGGTCGGCGACTTGGACGCCGCGGATCTGCTGAGGCAGATGAGCAAGGCGTACGCTCACCTGAGGGCGTTCGAGCCGCCGCTCGAGGACGCCTGGCCCGAGCCGGCCCAGCGCGAAGAGCGGCGGCTGGAGATCACGCAGCCCACCGCGACCCACAAGGTCGCGCTGGCGTACCATAGCCCAGCCCTCGGGGACTATGACCACGTCCCGCTCACGCTGCTGAGCGAGGTGCTCACCGGCGGCCGAGCCAGTCGCCTGTACGATCACCTGATCACCGATCTTGAGCTGGCGAGCGAAGTGCGCACGTACCTCGGCCCGTTCCGCGATCCGGGGCTGTTCGAAGTTTATGCTTCCGCGCGGGAATCAATCAGCGCAGAGCGACTGCTTACGGTGATTGACGCAGAGCTCGAGCGCCTCACGCGGGAACCAGTGCCGGCGGCCGAGCTCGCCCGCGCCTGCGCGCGCCACGAGCTCGGTTTGCTCGGAGGCCTTGAGAACGTGGACGGCAAGGCCAGCACCATCGGGTTCTACGAGACCGTGCTCGGGCGGCCTGGAGCCGCTTTCGAGCGCCTCGAGGCGATGCAGCGGGTGACGCCCAGCGACCTGCTCCGTGTGGCCAGGCGCTACCTGCAACAGGAGCAGCGCACCTGCATCATCGTCAGACCTCGCGCGAGCGTGGACGCTAGCCCTGACACCTTGGGCAGCAGCGACGAGACACTGATCGGCAGCGCCGGGGAGACAGTAGCGTGATCAAAGTCCTGCTTGAACGCGACGCGTCCCTGCCGCTAGTCCACGTCTCGCTGGCGATCCGCGTCGGTTGCCTCTCGGATCCACCTGGCAAAGAGGGACTCACCCGCCTGACCCTGAGGCTGATGCGGAGGACCGCCGGCGGCAGCTTGCCGCGCGCGTTCGACGAGCGCGTTGACCGCTTGGGTGCCGCGCTGTGGGTCGACGCCGGCCAGAGCACAGCGGGCGTCCATGGCACGGTCATCTCACGCAACCTCGCGGGCTTCATTCAGGCGCTAGAAGATGTGGTGTCACGCCCGGGGCTGGACCCGGGCGAGTTCGAGCGCCTGCGCCGTGAAGCCATCAATGAACTGGTCGACGTGCTCGACAGCGATCGCAGCCTGGTCAGGCGCTGGTTCGCGCGCCGTCTGTTCGCTGGTCATCCCTACGCGCGGCCTGCCGGTGGCACCAAGCAGAGCCTGGCAGCGATCGGCATCGAGGACATCAAGCAGCGCTACGCGGAGCTGCTACGCGCGCCGAACCTCACCCTGGCGGTCGCTGGAGACATCGACGAGACCAGCGCCGCGGCGCTCGCGCAGCGCCTCGAGGCTGCGTTGCCCGGCGGCAGAGCGCTGATCGATGACACGCCAGAGCCAACCCAGCGCCAGGGCAGGCACTTAGCGTTCGTTGACAAGGCAGAGCGGACCCAGACCCAGATCTTGATCGGGTGTCTCGGCACGCACCCCCACGACCCGGACCATATCGCGCTGCACGTCGCCAACACCATCTTCGGCGGGACCTTCACCGCGCGGCTCACCCAAGAGGTGCGCGCCAAGCGCGGCTGGTCGTACGGCGCGTACTCGAGCCTGCCGGTGGACAGGCGTCGCCGCAGCTTCAGCATGTGGACGTTTCCAAAAGCCGAAGACGCGCTAGCCTGCGTTCAGCTTGAGCTCGAGCTGCTCGAGACGTGGACCCGCGGCGGCGTCACCCAGCAAGAGCTCGACTGGGCCAAGCGCTACCTGATCCGGTCCCACGCGTTCGCGGTAGACAGCGCCTCAAAGCGCGTGGGGCAGCTGCTTGACGTGGAGCTGTTTGGCCTGCCCAAGGATTACCACACGGCATATCTCAGCCGCATCGAAGCCGTGCAGCTCGAACAGGCCAACCAGAGCCTCACGCGGATCACGCCAGAGCACCTGCAGATCGCGGTGCTGGGCACCGCTAGCGCGATTCAGGCGGATCTTGCGCGTGACATCCCGAGGCTCAGCTCCAGCGAGATCATCCCGTTCGACACCGACTAGCCGCTCGGGCTACGGCTCGCCGGATGGCATTGGGACCGACCATGCGGTCCCAATTGATGGCTCAGCCCTTGAGCCCAAGCAGCTCCACGACCTGCGCCACCACCTCATCCGCGCGCTGCATGAGATCGTTCTCAGCGCCGGTGACCGAGGCGGCGTCGTCGAGGTCGGCCTTGAGATCGACGTAGAGCTTGAGCTTGGGCTCGGTCCCGCTCGGCCTGACCAAGACCCGCCCCTCAGCGATGTCGATCTGCAGCAGGTTCGTGCTGGGGAGCCAGCGCGGCCTGAGCGCGGCGCCCTCGGCGTAGTCGATCACGCGCACGACATCAGCCGCACCGAGCTGGCCTGGGGGCTGCTCGCGCAAGCGCCGCATGGCCCCCGTGATGGCTTGCGCGCCCTCGCTGCCGGGCATGCTGAGGCTGTGCTGGGTGCTGACCCACAGGCCGTGCTGACGATACAGCTGATGCAACCGCTCCAACACGCTCAGCTGCTGCGCCTTGAGCGCCGCCGCCAGATCGGCGAAGAGCACCGCGGCGCTGATGCCGTCTTTGTCTCGCACGAGGTGCCCCGCGGAATAACCGATCGCCTCCTCAAAGCCAAAGGCGAAGCGCACGCCACCCTTCGCTTCAAGATCAAGGGCTGCGTTCCAGATCCACTTGAAGCCGGTGAGCGTCTGCTCACACAGCGCCCCGTGGCTGGCTGCCAAAGCGCTCAGCATCGGGCTGGACACGATGCTCTGGGCCACTAGCGGCTGCGGCGTCTTGGCTGCCGCAGCCAGCATGTAGTCCGCCAGCAGCACGCCGATCTGATTGCCGGTGAGCTGAACCCAGCGCCCCGCGGGGCTCTTCACGCACACCGCGAGCCGATCTGCGTCCGGGTCGTTAGCGAGGATCAGCTCGGCCTCTTCCGCGTCGGCTAGCGCGATGGCTAGATCCAGCGCGCCAGCTTCCTCGGGGTTTGGAAAGTGGACCGTCGGGAAGTTTCCGTCGGGTTCAAACTGCTCGCTGACCGGCTTGACCCGTAAGAAGCCAGCCTGCGCGAGCCCGCGCAGCACGTACTGCCCACCCACCCCATGCAGCGGCGTGTAGACGATGCCAAAGTCACGGTCCGCTGGGAGCTTGGGGCGCAGCGCCGCGAGCTCGGCGAAATAGCGGTCGATCAGGCTGTCAGGGATGGCCTCGCTCAGCTCAGCTGGCGCGGACGCGAGCTTCACTTGGGCAGCTGACTCGACGCGGGCGATGCGCGCCGCGATCTGCGCGTCGACCGGCGGGATGATCTGCGCCGCGTTGCTCGCGTACACCTTATAGCCGTTGTACTCAGGCGGGTTGTGGCTCGCCGTCACGCAGACCGCAGCAGAGGCAGACAGCTGACGCGCCGCATAGGCCACCAGCGGCGTGGGCACTGGAGCCGTAAAATAGCGCACGGGAATACGGGCGGCCTCCAACACACCCCGGGCCGCCTGCGTAAACTCACGACTGGTGAGCCGCGCGTCGTGGCCGAGGACGACTGGCAGCGTCTTCGCGTCAGGGTGCTGAGCGAGCAAGTAGTCCGCCAGCCCACGCGTCGTACGGATCACGTTGGCGAGGTTCATGCGCGAGCGGCCAGCGCCCACGATGCCGCGCAAGCCCGCGGTCCCGAACTCGAGCTCCGCCCCCATCCGCTCTTCAAGCTCCAGCAGGTTGTCGTCAGCGATCAGCTGCTCAAGCTCCGCGCGATCGCTCGCGCACGGATCCTGAGCCACCCACGCCCTCGCCCTGCTCACCACGTCGCTCTGATTCGTCTCAGCCATAACTCGCTCCCTCACCCTACGGTTTGAGTGTCTCCCAGTGGGTCCCCACTGGCGCTAGCTTCTTGCGCAATTTGATCGGCTCACCTTGCAGCGCCAACTGACCGCACGCAGCGTCCACATCATCACCGCGGCGGACGCGGACAAAGCAGCTCAGGTTGGCGGCGGTCAGCGCCTTGCGAAACGCCTCCACCTGGCGCGGCTTGGGCGCTCTCAGCTCCGACGCGGCGATGGGGTTCATTGGGATCAGGTTCACCTTGACCCGCAACCCCTCCAGCAAGGTGATCAAGCGCTCCGCGTGCTCTAGGCTGTCGTTCACGCCGTCGATCAGCGTGTACTCAATCGTCATGCGCCTGCGGGGGGGTAACGGGTAGGCGCGCAGCGCGGCCATTAGCTCTTCCACAGGGTAACGTTGGTTGATGGGTAGGATGCGGTCTCTGGTGGCGTTGTCGGGGGCGTGCAAGCTGATGGCTAACCCGATCTTACCTGCGAAGTCTTGCCCGAGCCGCTGGATCCCCGGCACCAAGCCGACGCTGCTCACGGTGATGCGCCGCGGGCTCATCCCGAGCCCCTCGGGGTGAGTGATCAGGCGGATCGCCCTCACCGTCTCGTCGTAGTGGTGCAGCGGCTCGCCCATGCCCATGAACACCAGGTTTCGCAGATCTTCGTCCGGCTCGAGGTAGCGCTTCGCCACCAGCACTTGCGCGACGATCTCGTCCGCGGTCAACCCGCGCTGGAGCCCCGCTTGGCCGCTCGCGCAGAACACACACCCCATCGCGCAACCATGCTGCGTGGAAATACACAGGGTCACGCGCTCGCGCGGCGTGGACACGTCATCCTGCTCAAAGTTGGCCGCCGCCGCGTCAGCGTCGAGGGGTTCATCAGCGGCTTCTTCGGCTGCCCCGGGGCTAGAGCTCATGGGGATCAGCACGCACTCAACCAGGCCCCCGCCGCTGAGCGCCAACAGCAGCTTGCGCGTGCCGTCCTTGGAGCGCAGCACCTCCGCGACACCCACCGGCTCGCACAGGCCGACGTCGGTCAGCCGACCACGCAGCTCTTTGCCCAGATCGGTCATCAGCGCTGGATCCATCACGCCGCGCTGGTGGATCCAGCGGAAGATCTGAGCCGCGCGGTAGGGCCGCTCGCCGAGGCTCACCAGCAGCGCTCTCCACTCCTCCGGGGTCCGCGCGACCGGGTGTAGCTGAGCGCTCACCCTGAGCCCTCAGCGCGCGGCGCCGATCGCGCCCGCTCGTTGGCCTTTGCTTGCTCCCAATACTCATCCAGCTCGCTGAGTGACAGCCCGCGGGTTGGCTTGGCTAGCTCGTCGCGTGGCCAGTCACCATGCGCCGCCAGCACTTGCTTTTCCACGTGACTAAATCGAGCTTGAAACTTGTCGTTGGTGCGGCGCAGCGCGGCCTCTAGGTCGACGCCCCGGTGTCGCGCCAGGTTGACCAGCGCGAACAAGACGTCGCCAAACTCTGCCTCTGCCTCGTCCGCCGTCCCCTCACGCAGCGCCTGATCGAGCTCTGCCAGCTCTTCGCTCACCTTCTCGCGGGATAGAGCGGCGTCCGGCCAGTCGAAGCCGACGCGCGCGACCCGCTCACTGATCTTGTGGGCGCGGCGCAGCGCGGGCAACGCACGGGGCACCGACGCGAGCAGCGGCCGCCAGCCCTTCTCGGCCAGCTTGATCTCCTCCCAGCGCCGCGTAATTTCTTGCCGTGCGGCACTAGTGTTGGCGGCGGCGCTCTCGGCAAACACATGCGGGTGGCGCCGGACGAGCTTCTCGCAGATCCCGCGCAGCGCGTCGTCGGGGCCAAATTCGCCTTCACGGCGCGCGAGCTCACCCAGGAACACGACCTGAAAAGCCAAATCTCCAAGCTCCTCGCACAGGGCTCGTCGATCTCCGCTGTCGATGGCGTCGATCACCTCGCACGCCTCTTCTAACACGTAGCCCCGGAGCGACTCGAGAGATTGCTCGCGATCCCAGGGGCAGCCACCTTCAGCCAGCAGGCGCTGCATCAGCAGGACCAGATCGCAGAAGGTCTGGCCGCGCTGCTCGGCGAGGGCGATGGGAGCTGGAACCTGAAACCCACGCGACATGCCCGGCTGGCTTAGCACAACCAGCGCGCGCTGCCCCGTCTGCTTAGAACAGGTAGCGCTCCCCCGAGTCGCACAGCACGGTCACCACGTTTCCCGCCTTCAGCGCGGTCGCGACCTCCAGCGCGGCGTGGACGTTCGCGCCGGAGGATGGGCCGACCAACAAACCTTCCTCCCGAGCCAGCCGGCGCACCATGCGATCCGCCGCCAGATCAGTGACGGTCAGCACCTGGTCCAGCACATCGCGCTGCAATATCTCCGGGACAAAGCCCGCTCCCAGGCCTTGGATCCCGTGCATGCCAGGGCGCTCGCCGCTGAGCACCGCGCTGGCCGCGGGCTCGACCGCCACGATCTTCACGCGCTTGCCCAGCTTTTGTTTCAGCACGGCACCGACGCCTGTCACCGTACCGCCCGTCCCCACCCCCGCGACGAAGGCCGCGACCTCGCCGTCGAGCTGCTCCAGGATCTCCACGGCGGTTCCGTGCGCATGCGCCATGGGGTTGGCTGGGTTGTCGAACTGGCTCGGCATCAGCGCGCCAGGCGTCGAGCGCAGCAGCTCAGCCGCGCGCTTGACGGCGCCTGCCATGCCTTCAGGGGCCGCGGTGAGCACGATCTCGGCGCCATAGGCGCGCAGGATGTGTCGGCGCTCCATGCTCATGTCTTCGGGCATCACCAGCACGCAGCGGTAGCCTCGGACGGCTGAAATCATGGCCAGGCTGATCCCCGTGTTGCCGCTGGTCGCCTCGATGATTGAAGCGCCAGGCTTCAGCTTGCCCTCGCGCTCTGCCGCGAGGATCATCGACAGCGCCGGCCGATCTTTGACGCTGCCCCCGGCGTTTACGAACTCTGCTTTGGCCCACAGCTGGGCCCCTCCCGCTTTGGCGGCGTGGATCCTGCCCAGGCGCACCAGCGGCGTGCCGGCGATCATGCCGAGCGCGCTGTCGGCGACGAGCAGCCCTGTCTGGGTGCGGCGCGCGGCTTCGGGTAGGTGAATTGGAAACGGCTTGCGTTCGCTCATGCAAAGGTCCTCTTGCGTACGCCTGGTCACCGGCGGCGTCCCCGATCACGCTACGCTAGCACCCAAACCCACGTACGGTCGGCAGGCAAACGCACGCCTCAAAGCTCACGTACGCCCGCGATGAACTAGCCGGGCGCTGGGCGCCTGCAGGCTAGCTCAAGGCTGAGTCAACAGCTCGGCGGCGCGGCCATCAACCGACAGCTGCTGCTCGGCGGCGCTAGTCTTCAGATAAGCGAAGCCGGCTTGACCGCCCAGCGCCTGGCTGGGGGTCGCCGTACGCAGCTCGCCGACCACTTCGGCTCCGGCTGCCGCGACCACCGCAGCAGGTGGTCGCAGGGCTTGCGCTCCGCTGATTACGAGCGGAAACAAACTGCGCCGCACCTTGCCGCGCATGTCTTGCATGCAAACCACTTCTTGGCCGAGGTAGCAGCCTTTGTTCCAGTCGACCGGGCCCACGCCCTGCGCGCGGTGCGCCAGGCCCGCTTCGTGTGGGTTGCTCTCGGCGGCGTAGTCACGGCCCCACTCAGGCAGACCGCCTTCGACACGGAGCGCCTCCCAGGTGACGGCGTCGCCCAGCGCGGCTTGCTGCTCCAGGGCTCGCAGCTGGGTCGCATGGTTCGGCTCCGACAAGGCGAGCAGCGCACCACCTAGGCCGAGCAGATCGAGCTCGCCCCACGGCGCGTTGCTGCGGGCGGCGACGCTGCTGGCTTGAGGCCCCACCAAGATCACCAAGCGCCAGCTGCTGCTGCGCTCGAGCTCCGCGTCTTCCATGATCAGGAAGCGGTCGAAGGTGTCCAGCAGGGCCTGGGACTGGCCAGGCGGCGCAAACAACAGCAGCTCGTCCGCGGAGGCGACCAGGAACAGCTCGCTCTGGATTTTGCCCTGCTTATTCAGCGCAAGCCCCCACCCCCCGATCCCGGGCTGCAGTTGCGTAACGTTGCTGGTCAGCAGTCCGTTCAGCCACGACGCGCGATCTGGGCCGCGGACCACCAGCGCCTCGTACTGGGGTCGTTCGAACGCCACACAGCTCGCCGCGGTGCCGGCCAACACGCGACCCGGCCAGCTCAAGATGCTCATCCCTCGGTCCTAACCCCCGCCACCCGAGCTGGCAACCGAGCCCTCAGTCGAGGGGGATCCCCTCAGAATGCACGGGATAGATGGCGCCGTTCTTCAGGCTGACGGTCTTTAGCTCGCCGCCATGCAGCTTGATCGTGAGCTTCACGCCAGTGGTCGCGTTGGCGTTGATCAGGCTCTGGGCTTCACCGTCTTCGAACTGCTTCACGGACTTGCCCTCGATTTCAACGATTTCGTCACCCTTCAGCAAGCCGGCGCGGGCGGCGGGTGACTCTTGCAGCACGCGGCTCACGAAGATGCGCTCAGTGCGCAGCTCGTAGTAGAAACCGAGCCCGAGCTTGGCGTGGGCGGGCTCAATCTTGAGCACCACTCGAGCACCGCTGGCGCAGTCGAAGCTCAGCTCGCCTTGATAAGCCTCTTCTTTCAGGCTCGATAGCTTGTGGACGCAGATCGGGTGGTTGTTCACCGGGTTGGAGTCCCACAACTCGACCCGCACCTTGGATCCCTGCGGGATGCGGTAGTTGGCGCGCTTCTGGTTCGGCCAGCTCGGGGTGAGCGTGTTGGCCTGCACCGGCGTACGGAACAACTCTCGGTCGCCGAGGAAGAAGATCGCGTACGGATCCGGCGCGGCGCCCCCGATGGCGTCCCACTTGCGTCCATCGCGGGTGGTCGAGGGGATTTGCGCCGACTTCACCGTGACAAACAGCAGATCTTTCGGTGGCGGCGGGACCAGCTCACGTCCTGCTGGAGCGGCTCGCAAGGGCGCGGACAGCTCCGGATACACAGCGCCGCAGCCCAAGCTCGCGGTAAACGCCGCTACCCCCAGCCAGCGCAGGCTCCGCAGGGTACGTCCTGGTGCGTGCGCTGCCGGAGCGCGCTGCCCTGGCGGCGCTTGCCCCAAGACGCAGCGCGCACCGGTTACTTGCTGTAGAGCGCCTGGGGCGCCGGCGTCCTCGACCATCGCTGAAAATTGCACGCCCATGAAGCCTGCCAGGCTAGCACACCCCGCTTCGGTTGAGCTATGCGGCCAAGCATGACGGACAGCACAATTGGATCCCGCCCCAGCGGCGCTGCGAACGAGCCAGGCGCTGATCACGCCGAGTGCCGGGTGCGCGAGCTAGGCGAGCACGTCGGCCAACAGGTGACGCTGCGCGGCTGGCTCCGCAACATGCGCTCAAGCAAGAAGCTCCATTTCTTGGAGCTGCGCGACGGCAGCGGCGTCGTGCAGTGCGTGGTGTTTCAAGGCGACGTGAGCGCGGAGCTGTTCGAGCTGGCAGCTGGGCTGACTCAAGAAGCCTCACTGCTGGTGCGGGGCGAGGTGCGCGAACATCCAAAGCAAAAGGGCGTGTACGAGATCGGGGTGGTGGGCCTAGAGCTGTTGAGCGCTGCCGCCGAGTACCCGATCAGCCCCAAAGCGCACGGCACTGATTTCCTCATGGACCACAGGCACCTGTGGCTGCGCTCGGGGCGCCAGCACGCCATCCTGAGGGTCCGACACGCCATCGTGCAGGCCATTCGTAACTTCTTCGATAACCGTGGGTTCACCCTGGTCGACGCGCCGATCTTCACGCCGAACGCTTGCGAAGGCACCAGCACGCTGTTCGAGACCGACTACCACGGCCAGCCCGCGTACCTGACGCAGAGCGGCCAGCTGTACATGGAAGCGGCGGCGGCGGCCTTTGGTCAAGCCTACTGCTTGGGTCCGACTTTTCGCGCGGAAAAAAGCAAGACCCGGCGCCACCTGGCCGAGTTCTGGATGGTAGAGCCCGAGGTCGCGTTCATGGATCTGGCGGGCGACATGCAGCTCGCAGAGGACTTCTTGAGCTCGATCGCGGCGCACGTGCTCGCCACGCGCCGCCCGGAGCTCGAGATCCTGGAGCGTGACATCTCCAAGCTGGAAGCCATCAAAGCGCCGTTTCCGCGTATCACCTACGACGAAGCCATCGTGATCCTCCAGGCGGCTGGGCACGCCACCCAGCACGGTGACGATTTCGGCGCAGAAGAAGAGACCGTGATCAGCTCGAAGTTCGAGCGGCCGGTGATCGTGCACCGCTACCCCGCGGCTCTGAAAGCCTTCTACATGAAGCAAGATCCGCAGAACCCCAAGCTGTCGCTGTGCATGGACGTGCTGGCTCCAGAGGGCTACGGCGAGATCATCGGCGGTGGACAGCGCGAGGACGACTTGTCCCGCCTTGAGGCCATGATCGAGCAGCACGAGCTACCTAAGTCAGCCTTTGAGTGGTACCTTGATCTACGCCGCTACGGGAGCTTCCCGCACGCTGGCTTCGGCCTCGGCGTCGAGCGTACGGTGGCCTGGATGTGTGGCCTGCCCCACGTGCGCGAGACGATCCCATTTCCGCGCATGCTCAATCGCCTCTCGCCCTGACTGCCTCCCGGCGCGCGCGCTGGTTGGGCGGTGGCGCGCGTTGCGTAGCGCCACTCTGCAGCCACAGGCCGCGGCTCCGATCAGGCGCGGCTCCGATCAGACCGCGGCTCCGATCAGACCGCGGCTCCGATCAGACCGCGGCTCCACGCGGGTGCGCCTTGGGCCCACTTCGCGTAGGCTATTGAATGACGCTGCCGATGATCGTGTCCAACCTTCACATGTTCCTCGTCGCGACCCCAACCAGCACACCCAGTAGCGCGCGCGCCTGTCTGCGTCGCGCGCCAGCGCGGCGTCACCACGCTCTCACCCCACCCACCCCGCGACCCAGCTGCGACAGGAGGTCACGATGAGGATGTTCGGATTCATCGGCAACCGGCATGACCTGGGTGCTCGGATCCTTGAGCTGACACCGGCGGTGCTGCGCGTGGAGGCTCCGCCAGGGCAACCGCTCGCCTGGGGCGTTGGCTTCTACCAAGGCGGCGAAGTGCTGCTCCGACGGCGACCGCTAGACGAGCGGCCCGTGATCGATTTGATCGAGGTCACCCACGGGGTCAAGACCGACGCGCTGATCGGCCACGTCCGAATGCCCACCGTTGGCAATCTCCGCACGGAAAACACTCACCCGTTCCGGTACCGGCAGTGGCTGATGGCCCAGACAGGGACCATCGCAGGCTTTGACCGGGTGCGCGAGCGGATGCTCGAGTCCCAACCTGATTTCTTGCGGCGTAACGTGCGCGGCGACACCGACAGCGAGTGCTACTTCTATTTGATCCTGTCCTTCCTCCACGACGCTGGGCACCTGGACGACGAGTGGGTCAATCCGGAGCACGTCCGCCAAGCGCTGCGTTCGGCCGTCACCCTGGTCGATCGCCTGACCGCTGAGTCGGGGGAACCGGACAAGCGCGGCGACATCCTGCTCACCAACGGCGAGCACCTGTTTGCCCTACATCGCGGCGACGATCTCGGCTTGCGGCGCATCGAAGGCAGCGCGGAGGTGACGGAGCTACTCGGCGACGACGAGGCAGCGCCGGGCGGCGCGTCCGCGCTAGACGCCACGCGCGTCTACGTGGTCAGCGCAGGGAAGCCCGATTTACCTGCGCATTGGGAGCGCATTGGCACCGACACCATCCTCACGCTCAGCCGAACAGAAGACCCCGAGCAAGAACCGCTGTAGCATCGCCCCGGTGCAGATCTTGGTCGACCATTGGCCCGCGCAGGCAAACGCCACACGAAGCGCCCGTCAAGCGCAGCATCCCGCCTACCCAACAGCCCCGCGCCGCGTCGGGTGCCTTAGCCTGGCCTTGTGCTGGCTGGCTATCGGCTGTGCTAGCGCGGGCGCTCCACGCTTTGAGAGCGTGACCCAGCTTGACGACGAGGCCCCGCGACGCGCCCCTGGTGTCTCAATCGATCCAGTGTCTGAGCTGCCGCCGAGCCAGCCACGCGGGGACACAGCCACCGGCGTGGTGATGCTCCGCGCTCCGGCCGACGCGGCTCAGGGGCGCGAGGCCGTCAAGCGTTTTTTCCGTGCGGTTTCAACTGAGTCTATCGAGGATCTCGAGGCGGAGCTCCACGAGCGCGCGCAAATTCTATTCGGTTCGGGGGCTCGCTTGCCCGTGGGGGTCTTCTGGCGGCAACGCTTCTCCAAGTTGGACTACGCGAGCCTGGCGGGCTCCACGCTGTATCGAGACCGCGAGCTGGAGACCTACCGCGGCGCAGATCTGAGCGAGCTCTCCCCTCCACCACGCTTCCCCATCGCGGTTCCGCGGGATGCGATCCTGATCAAGGTCAAGCTCGCCATGACCCGCACGGGCCGCACGCGCATGTTTGGAGACGTGATGCTCTTTCTGCTACGCCCTGAGGCCGACGGCTACAAGATCAGCGAAGTGGTCGAGGAGTTCCAGCTGCCATGACGAGCCAAGCCCCAATCACTTGCCCAAGCTGCGGGACGGTCGTGGGGATCGCGGGCGGGCGCTGCCCGCAGTGCGGCACCCAACTCGGGGAGCTGAGCGCGCTCCCCGAGATCGGGCGGCTCGCTCCGTCCGTCGCTGCCCGCAGAGCGAACAACCAACCCTCAAAGCAGTGGCTGCTGGCCGGCGCCATGACGTTGCTCGCGGCGCTGGCGATCATCGTGTTGCTGGTGCTGCGGCCCACCTCGGATCCTAGCGCCGCAACCAGCAGCGCCTCGGCGCCCACGGCGCAAACCAGCGCCAGCCCGCCCGACGTCGACGACCAGCGGCATGCGTCCCCCACCGATTCATTTCCACGTGCAAAAGCTCGCGCGCGGGCTTGGCATAAAGAGGCGGCGTTGGTGTCTATCCACGCGAGCCCGGTGAAGGCCGGCTTCGTCGATCTCTCACAGGGCGGGACGCTGGAGTTTGTATTCGCGGTGCCGAGCGGCGGGGCGATGCCGGGCGCCAGCGTTAGCAAGCAACAGTACGTGGTGGTGATGGACGGCGCAGGCACTAAAGCCAGCGAGCGAACCCAGGCGGGCGGCCTGGTGGCCGCTGAACCCACCTGTACCTTCTACGACGCGTGGACCCGCGCGGCGGCTTCGGGGCTGGACAAGGCCCAACCCGCGACGGTCGCCTACCAGCACTCTGCCGCCCTGAGCCGCGGGGTCTGGGAGATCCAGCGAGCTGGCGACCCGACGTCGCTACGCAACATCGATGGCTTCAGCTGCACCATCATCGTGCGCTAGATATTTCCGTGCGGATCGTCGTGACGGCTAAGCTACCGGGGATGGCACCAACGCGACGCGACCCGAGCTTGGCTAGTTGAGTCGGGGTGAGAGCGGCGCGCTGCGTGACTGGAACACCCCCTGGGCCTTGGCCGCGGCCAGGGCGCGCAGGGCGCTTCGGTAGCCGCGCATCACCAAGGAGCGCGCGGAAAATCGGTTCAAATAGCCGAACATGCCGATGTCCGGCGCGATGTCGATGAAGCGCACTTCTGGATTCGAGAGCGCGTACAGATCCACGCCGCGGCGCTCTTTCTCGCTGAGCGCGATGTTCAACGTCTGATTGACCACCGACAGCAGGCCACGCCGGGCGACGCTCCGGTCCTGGGGCGCGACCACCGTAGGTCGGTAGATGTTGGAGATGATCACCACGTCAGCGCCGGCCTCCACCGCCACGTCGGCGCTCAGCGTCCTGGCCACCTCTCCATCCAGATGATAGGCGCCGCGGATGGGATAGGGCCTGAACAAACCAGGCACACAACACGAAGCCGCGACGGCTTGGCTGATGCTGGTGTCAGCGTCGTAGCCTCGGCCGAACAGCACCCGCTCAGCTCTGTCCAGATCGACCGCGGTCACGAAGATCTGATTTTTTACCTTATGAAAATCGTTGTTGGGCAGCCGCTCGCGCAGGTAGCCCTCGAGTTTGTCCAGACTAAACAGCCCACTGGCGAGGTAGGCCGGAGACAACACGTCCCGCAGCTGCGGGCGGCCCATGAAGGTACTCAGGTGAAAGCGTGGCCCGCTGTGTCGGCGCTTCCACGGCAATCGGTAGCCGTCGAGCAGCACGTCCAGGGGCACGCCTTGGCCGTAGGTAGCGGCGATCAGCGCTCCAGCGCTGGCGCCGACGTAGATCTCAGGCACAACCCCCAGCTCTTCACACGCCCGGAGCACACCCAGATGGGCGATCCCACGCGCCGCGCCGCCTGTTCCAACGAAGGCAATTTTTGGTTTTCGCATCGATGTGTCGCCTCAGCCACCCGTCCCCCAGCGAGCGCGCCTCAAACCTGAAGTCCGGGTGAAACGGTCACCCAACCGGACCTAAGCTGTACGACGTGGGGGCGGTCGGCCAACTTCAAAGTGAAGAAAGCGCGCGCCCACCATCACCTACATGCGCGCTGCGCGAACCGCCCGGCGCGCCTCTGCCAAACCCAGCTCAGGGCTCGCGAATGGATTGACCCACGCGGCGCCTGAGCATGCAGCGTCGCTGCCTGCGTGGCTCGTGGCTTCGTCGCTCCCGCGTGCCTACCAAAGCGCTGAGCGCGAGCAGCCTTCGTCCCGCGGAAGTGAGGCGACGTCGCGCGTTCACCTCACCGCGTCGCGGCCAGCTCACATCCCACTGATCACGCGAAACGACTCTCCGTGGGGTACCAGCTCAAGCCGGTTGTCCGCTACCTTACGTCGCCAAACCTCACCTTGGTGGGTCGGCATGCGATAGCTCGCGCTATACGTGTAGTCGACGTAGACCACGTTCTTACGGCCCTTACCCACGTTGCGGTAACGGATCTCGTAGCGGATGGCGCGCGTCTCGCGGAACTGGTTCATGAGGTACTCCTCAAGCCCCGCCAAGTCGATGTCGTCAGTCGCGTCGACGTTTCCGCCGTCTTCGTAGTAACCCGGATCTGCCAGCTTGAGCAGCAAGGGGACGTTCTGTCGCTCCACTGCCTTGCGGTACTGCTCGCAGAAGTCGATCACCCGCTGATTGTATTCGTTGTCCTCGACGTCGGTGTTCGGGATGTAGTTCGTCCGACAGCCAGCGGCGAACAAGGCGCACAAGGTGACCAGGCCAAACAGGACGAGCCTGCTCATCGCCTTGCGGCCCGCTGACTCGCGCGCGACTGAGGTGTCGGCCGCACCCTGGGTGTGGGCGTGTCGCGCAGCAGCTACAGGCGTCATCCGGTTGGCGAACATGAGGAAACGGCGATCCATTCCGCGCGAGACTTACTTGTCTCGCCGCGACGCGCAACCTTGACTCACCAGAGAACACGCGTTCTGAGCCAGCGCTGTAGGTCTGGCCAACCAGGCCCAGATGACAAGCTGTCCAGCCCATGGTGCTCAGCGGATGCGCCGGCTGACAGATTGCCAAACCCTGGCTGCGCAGCGTCGCCTAGGGCGCAGCCCGCCTGGGCGATGCGCGCCAAAATGTCAGCTCGCTGCGCTTCGCCCAGCCTGCCGCTCGCTGCGCCCGACGGACCGAGATTCGACCGCGTCAAGCGCAGCGCGAGGGCTCCGTGGGCCGGGGGCGCGAGCTCGGCGGTTGAAAACACGGACGCGACGCTGGGTCCAACGCAGTCGCCCGCGATGACGATCGCTTCTTCGACGTCGCCGCACGCCACTAGCTGGTGCCCTACCAGTAACGCCTCGAACGGCGCGGCTGGCCCGGCTCCCAGCGTGAAGCTGGGGCCAGTCAGTCCAAACAGGATGCTCAGCATACCCGGCGCGAGGTTCGGGCTCGTCGCTGGAAAGCGCCGCGCGTCTGCGGCCGCGTGGCCTCGCTCGCGCAGCCTCGCCTGGTAGCCCGCGTTGTGTTCCAGCGTCGCCGCGATGCTGCCCAGCACCACCGCGACTCGCTTCCGCACGGCACTCTTCCCAGCGCTAGGTGCGGGCATCAGATCCAAGACCGCGGTGGCGCACAGCGCCGTCAGCGGGTCCAAGCGAAGGACGTGTAGCCGCGTGACCTCGGTGTGCGCCGCGACGCGCTCTAGATCAGGGGTCAGGTGGGCCGCGCCGAGCTGGCTCACGCTGACGTCGAAACTACGCGCCGTGGGCCGCGCGGCCACAGCCTCTAGCGACGCTGCGCCGGACAGCCAACGCGCGACCAGGGCGACGTTGCTGCCTCCGAACGCAGACGCCAGCTTGAGCACCGCCCCAGCAGGCACGGCTCCAGCTCGCGCGCTCCAGGACCTGCGCGGCAACTCCTCGTGAGGCGGATCAGGCAGGCTTGGGATGTGGCCCAACTCGAGGCAGCGCAAGCCCGCGAGCAACTCGAGCGCCGAGCCCGCGCCGAGAGAGTGCCCTAGCGAAGCCTTGAACGCGTGGACCCCCGACAGCTCTCGTATCACACCCGACTCGACGATCGACGCGATCGCATTTGCTTCCGCCCGGTCGCTTAAAATAGTCGCCGTAGCGTGAGCGCTGATCAAGACCGGACCGCCGAGCCCGCCTGCGTCTAGGGCGGCCAGCGCCGCGGCCTGCGCCAGCTGCGCCCCGTCGGCGGCCGGAGCTGTCGGGTGCGTGGCGTCCGACGTCGCCCCAAACCCGAGCAGGTAGCGTCCAGGGCCAGGGGCGTGGGTCAAGGCCAGCAACGCGGCGCCTTCGCCCAGCACCAAGCCGTCGCGTTTGAGTGAGAACGGCCTTGGTAGCGTCGCGCTGGTCACGCCCAGCGCCTCAAACCCCGCGGCAACAAATGGGGTGACCGCGTCGTAACCACCTACCAACACCAAGTCGGCCAGATCGGCGTCTAGCAACCGGCAGCCGATCCCGATCGACATCGCGCTGCTCGCGCACGCGGCGAGCACCTGGATCACCGGGACCCCTGGTAGGCGCGCGCGCAGCAGCCGAAGCGGCCCCCAGTAGGGCGCTGCTCGGCACAGCGCTGGTGACGGCGCCGCCGCGGCTTGCGCGTCGAACGCCCGCGTCTGGCTCCACATGCCACCTGACGACGTGCCGATCACCACCACCAACCGGCGCTGTCGCCAGTCCGCGACCGCTGCGCTGAGCTCAGCCAAGACGTCGTCGAGCGCGCAGCCGAGCAGCGTCTCCGCGGGGTCTGACTCTGGATCCGTCGCAGCGCATTGGGCGCGAGCTGAGCGCGGCCTGCGCAACCCGTGCTCGGCGAGCGCCGGGTCGTGGGCGATGCCCCCGGTCCCACCCGGTTCGAACGCCGCGGCGCCACGGCCCAACGCGGAGACGCTGCCGGTCGCGACGATGCGCGCAGCTCTCAACCCAGCACCTCGCGCACGAACACGCTGTACAGCAGGCGTCCCGCCACCACGTCGACCAGCAGCGCAGCGTCTACCTCGCCGCGCTCAATCGCGTCAAAGCACGCAGCCACCCCGCGCCCACCCAGGCCATCCACGCTCGGGTGCGCGTCGCAGCTGCGCTCAAGCGCTCCCCAAGCCCCCGGCGCGATTTCTACGCTGCCATCATCTGAACCAAGGAAACCCCGCGCCCTCTCAGCAGGGGGTGGAGGGACGGCGCCGGCGGTCTCGCCCCATGTTTCCACACGGCAACAAACGCCCGCCGCTGGTCGCGGCGCTGGGGCGATCAGCTGGGCTGCGGCGCACCACCCGACAGGTGCCTGCATCCCGAACCAACCTGTCCCGACCTCGACAGCCAGCCTGTCGAGGGGCTCCGCAGCGCAGCTGAGCGCCATGGCGGCCTCCCCTGCGCTCACCAGGTCAAAAGCCGCGTGCAGCGCGGCGTGCGCAGATGCCCCGAGCCTGGACACGGCCGCGACCAGCCCCCTGAGCCCCAAATACACCGAGGCGTTGCCGCTCGCGGCGCTGGGCAACAACAACGGAAACTCTGCCGGCGCGACCCGACGCGAGCCGCGCTCTGCCGCAGGCTGGAGCCAAGCGCCAGCTCGCTCGATCAACCCAAAGGCGCTGCCATGGAGCAGCGCGACCTCGTCGTCAGCTGCGAGCTCTAAATCCGCAAGGCAGCGCTCTGCGCTAGCAGTAACCAGCAGCGAGAGGTCATCGAAGCGGCGCGAGCGATCCGCCGCCAAGAGCTGCGTACGCCCCGGCACGCGCCTCGGGTCTTCACCGGCGGCCGCCGCTAAGACCGCCGATCTCAGCACGTAGGTCGCGGCCTTGCCGCTGGCGGCCGCGCGGGACCCGACGTCCAGGCTGGACCGCTCGGCATGCGCCAGGCAGAGCACCGCGTCCATGCCCCCGAACCCGAAGGCATTGACCAACGCGATCCGCGCCGGGCTGGCCTCTGCCCGAAGCCCGATTAAGGCCGGGTGTGTCGCCTGGCGGCTCTCTGGGTTTGGCGGCAGGCAGCCGTGGGTCAGGGCCAAGACGCTAAACACCGCGCTCAGCGCCCCCGCCGCGCCCAGCGTGTGCCCGAGCTGAGCCTTATTCGACGACACACGCGGCCGCGCGAAGTCGGCGCCGAACACATCGTTCAGCGCAAGCAGCTCGGTCGCGTCGTTGCGTGGGGTACCCGTGCCATGGGCGGCGACGTAGTCGACCTGGCGAGGCGACACGCCTGCACGAGCCATAGCGCGCCGAATCAACCTAACCTGCGTTTCCCCACGGGGCTCCGGCTGGGTGATGTGAAAGGCTTCAGCCCCCACCGCCCAACCATCGAGCCACGCGTGCACTTTGGCCCGGCGCGCCACCGCCCCAGCCTCTGCCTCCAGCATCAAGGCGGCGGCGCCCTCGCCCAAACACAGCCCCTCGCGCCGCGGATCAAACGGCTTGCAGCCGGTCAGGTCTAGCAGTCCCAGCGCACCAAAACCAAGCTGTGTCGTCGCGCAGAGGGCGTCTGCACCACCGACCACTACCCGCTGACAGACGCCGGACTGGATCCACATCGCCCCCAGCGCGATGGCGACCGCGCCGCTAGAGCACGCCGAACAGACCGTCCGCTGATGGGCGAAACAGCCGAAATACTCGGCCGCCCGCAGCATGGCGCCCGAGATGGGAAAGGCCAGCAGCGAAGACCGCTCAGCGCACGGCCCGTCACCTGCGGCGAGCTCAGCCAGCGCGACCTCGGCCTCGCGTAGGCCACCCGTGGTGGTGCCCCAGACCAGGCCGCAAGCCGCTTCGGAGAGCTCGCTGGCGCTCAGGCCCGCGCTGGCCATCGCCTCACGAATCGCCGCCACCGAGAGCGCTTCCGTGCGGCTTAGCTCTAGCGAGCGCTGCTCCGGCGTTGAGCGGCTTGGTAGCGCGGGGCTGAGCACCCCATCAGGGCTAAAGCCCGGGGCGCTGCCTACCAAGCCAGCGCCTAGTCCAAAAAAGCTCGAAGCGGGCTGTACCGCCTGCTCCTCCACCCCCACCTCCCCGGCGACCAAGCGCTTGAACGACTGCTCGGCGCCACATCCCAGCGCTGAAATCGCGCCGAACCCGGTGATAGCGATGCGCGGGCTCATCATTGCTGATGGGAGATGTAGCGCGCGATGGTCGCCACGCTGGCGAAGATCGGCTTCGCCTCGTCCCCTTCAGGGATGCTCACATCGAAGCGCTCTTCGATGGCCATCGCCAGCTGCAGCGCATCGAGAGAATCCAGGCCGAGACCCCCTCCGAACAGCGGCGCGTCATCCTCGATCTGATCAGGAGCTAGATCGGCGAGATCGAGCTCCCGGATCATCATCAGCTTTAGCTCAAGCCGTAGCTCCGTGTCGTTCATAAGCGGCGTCGAGTGTATACGAGTTTGCACGAAAGACCGCGAGCCCGCAGCGCGGGATTCAGCCCCCACCCAGAGGTGACCCACCCTGAGCTGCGCTGCTGGGTCGCAGCACGTGGGCGGCTCCAAGCGGCGCGCGTTGCTCCAAGCGGCGCGCGTTGCCCCAAGCGGCATTGCCTCACCTTGAGCTGCGCGCCTCGACCTGAGCTGCGGCGTCCTGAGTAGAACACGCTGGTGTGCTGGTCACACCTGGGCGGCGCGGCGTCCTCACCCGGCAGCTGGGCGCTGGCTCGGTGCCTCGGGCCGTGACTTAGGCGCGGCGCCGGCAGCGCGAGCAGCAGGCGCACGCAAATTGGGCCGCACACCTGGGCGTGGTTCAACCGCGCGCAGCGGCTCTGCTAGACGCCGAGCTTGCGCCGTACGGCCGCGACGACGTCCACGTCGCGGACCCCGTCCGCTTCCGCACGGTAGCTCAAAACCACGCGGTGGCGCAGCGCGGGCAAGATCAGCGCCACCACGTCCTCAATATCAGCCGCGGCCTCACCCCGACTGGCAGCGCGCGACTTGGCAGCGAGCACCAACGCCTGACTACCGCGAGGTCCGGCGCCAAAGCGGACGTACTGCTTCACCTCACTCGGCGCGTCATCGGCGGTCGGCCGGGTGGCGCGGGCGGCGCGTACAGCGACGGACACCGCCTCATCGGTGATGGGGATGCGCGGGATCAGCCGCTGGATCCGCCGAACTTCGTCGGTGCTCACGACCGCGCGCAGATCAGGCTCGACGCCGCTGGTCGTGCGCCGAGCGATATCTTCTTCTTCAATGGCGGAAGGATACCCTACATGAATTTCCAAAAGGAAACGATCGAGCTGCGCCTCGGGCAGGGGATACGTGCCCTCCTGCTCGATGGGGTTCTGGGTAGCGAACACCTGAAAGGGGTCGGGCAGCTTGTGGGTTCGTCCGCCGACCGTCACGCAGCGCTCTTGCATCGCCTGCAGCAGCGCGGCCTGAGTCTTTGGTGGCGTGCGGTTGATTTCGTCCGCCAAGACTAGGTTGTGAAAGATCGGCCCGGGCATGAAGCTCAGCTCGCGCCGAATCACCGCCCCAGACTCCACTTCGTTCAGCACGTCGGTCCCGGTGATATCGGCCGGCAGCAGATCCGGCGTGAACTGCACCCGCCCAAAGCTCAGGTCCAGCGCCCGCGCGACGGACGAGACCAGCAACGTCTTGGCCAGACCCGGCACACCAACCAGCAGCGCGTGGCCACGAGCGAGCAACGTGACGAGCAGTGCATCAACGACTTCGGTCTGGCCGACCACCGCGTGGGACACCTGCTCTTTCAGCGCGCCGCACGCGGCCGAGCAGCGCTCAAGCAACGCGATATCCTGGGACTCTTCGATGGGTGCTACGGACACATGTGCTCCAAACGGGCGGGCCCTCCGCCCGAAACATGCGCTTGTGTAGCGATGAAGCCAGCAGGTTGCCAGTGGTGAGTTGCTTCGGGACCTCGCGGCGTGTAAGCGAAGCCGCGATGTGGCACGCCACTGATCTTGAGACAGATCCGCGCGCGCTCTCCCGCGGTCGCTGCTTGAGGAGCGCCAGCCACACCCCGACCCTTGGTAGCTTCGCGGCGTTCGTGCTGCCCCTCGGCTTGGCGCAGGCGCTGCCAGGGTCCGGCCAAGCGCCAGGGTCCAGCCAAGCGGGCGCAGCCGGTGCCAGCACGCGCCGAGAACCTCAAGTGATCGAGGTTCGCCCGCAGGGCCTGGCTGGGGGCAAATACGCGTGGCCAGCCTGGGCGATTGGCGTCGCTGGCTTCGCCCTGGTGCTGCTCGCGCTCGCGGTGTGGATCACGCGGGTTCGCCACAGCCGCAAGCAGTAACCCGGAATTCTCTGATGAATCGTTTCGTTCGCCGGGTGGTGGTCGCGCTGTTGCTCGGCGTGCTGGTCTACGGCGTCTTCGTCGTCTACTCCGGCTACGGCGCCGTCAAAGCGAGCCTCGCGCATTTTCACTGGTGGGCCTTCGCTGCGGCGCTTGGCCTCGCGTCATTCAATTACTTGCTGCGCTTTCTCAAGTGGGAATACTACCTGGCGCGCCTCGACGTGCGCGGCGTCCCCAAGCTCGAGAGCCTGCTGGTGTTCCTCTCCGGGTTCGTCCTCACTATTACCCCGGGGAAAGTAGGCGAGGTGTTCAAGAGCGCGGTCTTAGCCGAGACGCACGACGTCGCGATGTCGCGCACCGCGCCCATCGTGGTCGCAGAGCGCATCACCGACGTGATCGCGGTGGTGCTGTTGATCGCGCTCGGCAGCGTTGGGTTTCCTGGAGGTCTCAAGTGGGCGGCGGCGGGTACTGCGCTGGTAGCCATCGGCCTGGTGTTCATCCTCTGGCCGACCCCGGCCAACGCCCTCCTCGACCGCCTTGACCGCAGCCAGGGCAGGCTCGGGCGCCTCGCGCCACGCCTCCGAGAGTCGCTGTTGTCACTGCGCATCGTCGCGAGCCCCGGCGCGCTGCTCTTACCCACGGCCCTCTCCATCGTGGGTTGGGGGTGTGAGGGGATCGCGCTGTGGCTGCTCTTGCTTGGATTCGGCGCTGCCGTACCAGCGCCGCTGGCGGTGTTCTTTTACGCCACGGCCACGCTAGCGGGCGCGGTGGTCCCGGTGCCCGGTGGGCTAGGCGTCGCGGAGGCGCTGATCCGAGAGCAGTTGGTCTCACTGGCCAACGTGGAGCATGGGACCGCGACCAGCGCGATGCTGCTGGTCCGCTTCGCGACGCTGTGGTGGGCCGTGCTGGTCGGGTTTGCGGCGCTCGGGATCTTGCGGCGCCGCTTCCCTCAGCTGCTAGCGGCAGAAAAGACTGAAGAACTCCCACGATCAGCGCAATGATCCGCGAGCCCCGCCAGGCCGCGGACGGGTTTGATATACCTGAACGATGCCCGCGGCTCGCACGCTGAATCGACCAGTCCGCCGCAGAGCGCTCACCTCACTAGCGCTCAGCGCCAGCGTCACGCTGCTCTGCGCGTGCGGGAGCAGCCCGGTCCAGGAGCCGAAGCCACCGCCCACGAGCGCTGGCGCGCAGCGCTTAGACCCAAGCCGGGTGGAGCGCTTTGAGGGCATCGAGACCGCTGCCGCGGTGAAACAACGCTTGGCTAACCTCAGAGGGGTCACTCACCTGGTGCTGAGCGGAAAGGACCTAGGGGTCGAGCTGGCGGAGGTCCTCGCGCAGGCGCCCGAGCTCGCGTCCATCGAGAGCATCGACCTCAGCGAAAACGACCTAGGGGTCGACGGCGCGCGGGCGCTGGCCGGAGGGCATCACTTTCAAGCGCTTCGCGAGCTAGATCTAGGCGGAAACGACATGGGGGACGCAGGCCTACAGGCGCTCGCCAGCTTGGACGCACCCCAGCTGCGCAGCCTCAATCTAAGCGGCAACGACATCGCGGTCGACGGGGCGCGGGCGCTGGCCCGATTCAACGGCCTGAAGAGCCTCGACTTGACCATGAACCCGCTCGGTCCTGAAGGCGCCGGGGTGATCGCCCAACAAGCAGGCCTGGCTGGCTTGACCGAGCTGTTTCTCCTTGGCTCGGACATCGGCCCTGAGGGCGCGGCGGCGCTCGCCGACAGCTCCACGCTCCAGCACCTAGAGCTGCTCGCGCTGGCGGGGAACGCGATCGGAGACACCGGCGCGCGGGCGTTGGCGGCCTCCGCCAACGTCGCGCAGCTCAGGCAGCTGGATCTGAGCGCCAATGACATCGGGGACGCCGGCGCGTCAGCCCTCGCGGAATCGAAACACCTCGACCAGCTGACCAGCCTTGAGCTGCTGGTCAACGACGAGATCAGCGCTCCTGTGCGCGCGAGCTTAAAGCAGCGCTTCGGCGACAAGCTGAAGCTCTAAGCGCGCTGGACGACTTTGAGTAGGCGCTGACCCTCGGCTCAGCGCTGGTCGGGGTCAGCTGGTTCGCTGCCCCCAAAATCGCGGAGGCCGCGCAGCGCCTCTCGAAAGTCTGCTGGTGGTTCGCTCCGAAACAGCATGTCCTCGCGGCGCGCTGGGTGGAAGAAGCCCAACTCGGCGGCGTGCAGCGCTTGCCGACCCAGCGCTTGCTCGATCGCCACCAGGCGCTGGTCCAGCGAACGTCGGCCGTAGGTTAAATCCGCGAGGATTGGGGTGCGGCGCTGCTCCGCGAGGTGCACGCGGATCTGGTGGGTGCGCCCGGTCTCCAGCCGGCAGCTGACCAGCGCTCCCACCCCCAGATCTTCGACTAGCTGCAGATGGGTGATGGCGCTGCGCCCTCGATCAAGGGTCGACGTGAAGCGCTGCCGATGGTGTGGGTGGCGCGCGTGGGTCGTCTCGATACGCCCTGAAGCGGGCACACCGAGGGTCAGCGCTACGTACTCGCGGCGGATGGTGTGAGCCTCAAACTGCAACTTCAACGCTTCGCGGGTCGCCGGCTCGCGGGCGATCACGAGCAGCCCGCTGGTGTCCTTGTCTAGGCGGTGCACGATGCCCGGCCGGCGATAGCCCTCAGGATCTCGCTCATCTCGTGGCAGCGCTTCAAAGCCAGGTCGAGCCAGCAGGCCATTGACCAACGTCCCTGTCGCGTGACCCGCCCCCGGGTGGACGACCAGCCCTGCAGGCTTGTTCACCACCAGGACGTACGGATCCTCGAACACGACTTCGAACTCGACGCTCGGATCCGGCGTGGCATCGGACAACGCTGGCGCCGCCGGCGTCACCTCGATCGTGTCGCCGCTGCGCACCGTGTCGCCCACCTTGCACACCGCGCCGTTCAGGAGCACCAGCTCCTCGAGGATCCGGCGCTTGACCTCCGAGCGCGAGAGCTCGGGCATCAGCTTGGCCAACACGCGATCGATTCGATCCAGCCGGGCGCGACCGCGTTGATCGTAGTCGCGGACGGCCAGCTCAGGCGTGATCTCGAAACGCTCCACCACGCGGCCCTTCTACGCCGGACGCTGCGCGTCGGCCACCGCGAGACCTGCGCTCCAGGCTGTGGAGCCGCAAACCACGTGGAACTGCGAGGCGGAGATCCCGCGGAGACAAGTCACCAATCGGGCTACCAGAGGCGGCTCTTGATGTGCCCTTTAGACTTCACCAAAATGTCGATCAGCGCCCGATCATAGAAATTGCACTGATACAGGTCAGGCGAGACGCGGCTCTTGTATAGCGCGCGGCCCTCTTCGATCTCTTCCCCCAGCTCATCGAAGAGGTTGTCCTTCTCGATGCCTCGCACGATCTTCTCCTCGTTGTAGAGAGATAGGTCGCTCGCGATGGCCCGCGCCAAGCGGCGGGCGGCTTCTTCAGTCTCGATAAGGGGCATCCAGGATCTCCTCGGCGCCAGTATCCCTCGCTGACCACCGAAGTGTCAAAACCCCGATCGCGGCCAGCACCAATGACGGCAGCGCCACCAGGGCATAGCGGCTGGCGCCAAAGAAAACCGCGTGGGTCACGAGGGTGCCGGCCAACGCCCAGAAGGCTAAAACGCTCACCGGCGTGCGTTTGCCCGCTGCCAACAACACACACGCCGCCACGTAGGCGGGCCATAACCACTTCACGAAGAGCAGCGGCGCGCACAGCAGCACCAGCGCGCGCCTCCACGTACGCACCCGGCCAGCGACCGGGTGGCGCCAGCCAAGCCCGATCAACAGCCCGAGCAGCCCTGCGCGCAACGCGAGCAGCTCCACCACGAAGAGCGCGCCGCGCGCGCCGTTACCAAAGGCTTGAGTGTTGGACGTGTGGAGGTACCAGCCAGGGGCGTCCCCCAAGTCAAACGTATGCCCGAGCTTGCTAGGCACGAGGCTGAGCCACCGCCAGGGCGCGCGCAGGATCATGCGACGCCCAGCCGCGCCCAGGCATCGGTCCTTTGCCACCTCGCCCCACACCTCTCTACATTCCTCCGGGAAGCCAACGTGGTCTATGCTGACCCAAGCGCCTGTGGCGTGAGGCGCCGCTCCGATCAGCAGGTTCCAGCCGCCGTTAGCGCTGATCCAAACGCAGCGGTCCATACGGTCACAGTTGCGCGCGGTCCACGGCGCGGTGATGGCCAGGGCCAGCAAGATCGTTCCCGCGGTCGCGACGACCGAGCGCAAGTGGCGTTTCACGCGGACAGACATCGAGCTCGGCGCGGCGAGAGGCTGCGGCTGCGCCCTGCAGCTCAGCCAAGCGACGAGCGGGGCGAGCAGGATCACCTGTGGCCTGAAAAAGCACAGCAGCCCGAGCGTCAGGCTGCCAGCGGCGAACCGCACACCTCGAGCCCGAGTCGACTCGCTGGGCCTACGCGAAGCGATCCACGCCAGGATCACCAGCCCACTGCCCACCACCCCCTCCGTCATCAGAGCCGGCGTGTAAAAGACTAGACTTGGGTGGAGCGCTAAGGCGAGGCCCCCAAGCCAAGCGCCGCGAGGCTGACCACTCTGAGCGAGCAAGCGCTGGCCTGCGAGCGCCCCCACCGCGCCCACCAGCGCGTTGAACAGCATCGCGACCCACGGCCGCGCGCCGGTCACTGCGTACAACGCTCCTATTACCGCCGGGTACCCGACGGGATAGTGAGCGGCGTAGGTCACCGCGCCGTCCGGCCAGAGCCAAGTGTAGCCTAGCCCGCTCGCGATGCGGCTGGCGACGATCTGGTAGTAGGCGCCATCTGCTTGCGGCGGGAATCGCTCTGCCGCCCACAGCACGACTAGCAGGCGCACGACCAGCGCGACCCAAAAGCAAACCCACCCCAGATCGAGCCGCTTGCTCATCGCGGGTAGTCGCCGAGCCACCCGAGCCGCTCCAGATCTTCGATCAGCTCGCAAGCGGGCAAGCCCACGACGTTGGAGTACGAGCCGCGGAGGCCGCGCACCAAGAAGCTGCCCAGCCCCTGGATGGCGTAGCCGCCAGCCTTGTCCGCGCCTTCACCGCTCGCCGCGTAGCGCCGCAGCGTTGGGCGCGAGCACGCCCGAAACATGACATGGCTTGTTTCCGTGCGGGTACTGTTGACGTCTAGCCTGCCCTGGGAGAGCTGCGCGAGCACATAACGTGTCATGACCTGGTGCTCGCGTCCCGCGAGGGCAACCAGCATGCGCTCGCAGTCGTCGACATCAACCGGCTTACCCAGGATCTGCCCCTCCAGCACCACGCTGGTATCGGCGACCAAGATCCCCACGCTACGCCGCGCCGCCTCCTGTATGCACTCCGGCAACGCAGCCACCGCTCGCAGCTTGGCGGCGGTGATGCGCCCGAGGTAGTCGACCACCGCTTCGCCTGCCTGCACGCTCTCATCAACACTCGCCGGCCTCACGCGGTGCTCAACCCCAAGATCTCGAAGAATGGCCGCCCGCCGTGGCGAGGCTGAGCCAAGAACCAGCGGCGCCGCCCTCGAGATGCTGCTGTGTCCTAGCCGCTGTGGGCCCAAGGTGTTGGGAGGTGTGCTCAATGCTCGTCCTGTATGCCAAATGCGCCCCGAGCAGCCGTAAAACGAAGCCCAACGCGCCTAGCGGTGCGAAACAAACCAGACGGGATCACTACACCGCCTTTGAGGTCCGCGAACGACGAACTCTTGCATCCGCTCATGCATCGCAGCTGCCCACGTCGCTCGTCGCTCTCGAAAGCCGAGTATGCTCGCTCCTCACGCCCTGACACAGCCGCTCCTCTCCACCCTCGGTGCGATGAGTTAGCGATTCGCGGGCCCCAAGCCGGCGAACCTGACGCATGCTTGGTTTCGGCGATGATCCTCGAGCGCAGATTGATGCAACTCAGACCAAGCGCGCAGGAGACGGCTGGCGAGGCGCTGCGCTCCAGAGGCTCGGCTCTCACGTCGAGACGCCGCCTGAGCGCAGTTCGTGGCTCGCTGAGCACCTGGCTTTTCGGCTCGCGTTTCGGCTCGCGTTTCGGCTCGCTACGCGCCCCGCGCTTCGGCTCACTGCTTAGCTCGCTGACCAGCGTCCTCGTGTGCTGCGTGAGCACCACGGCGCGAGCCGAGTGTGTCAGCGACGGCGCGCTGTCACCGTGCGTGCCTGCGAATGCGCTCTGGACGCGAGCTGGAGCGTCGCGCTGGGTTGGGCTGCCCGATCCCCACTTGCTCACCCCGCTGGGGACTTCATACAGCGTAACCGGCGAATATCAGTACCAGCCCCTGATTCTGGTCGCTCCATCACCGGATCCAGATGGGCGCGAGATCCAGCTGGTTCGACATCGCGTCACGACGACCCTGGGCGTTCGCATCGGCATCACCCATCGCCTTGAGGCGGGCCTCAGCGTGCCGCTGATCACTTACCAGAGCGGCGCAGGCACGCGCGGCGTGAGCGATCGCGCCGCCGACGGGGTACCAGCTCAAGCGCTCGCGGACCCACGCCTTGAGTCACGCTATCGCGTGCTGGCTGACGCCGATCTGGGCTCACTAGACGCTGGGCTCTCGCTTTCATTTCCGTTAGGCAATAGCTCAGCCCACGCGCGCGAACCCAGCGTCGTCGCTGCCCCTGAGCTGATCTGGCAGATCGAGCTAGGGCGATTCAGCTTGGGCGTTGGAGCCACTGGTCGCTTGCGGCGCGAAGTGACGCTGGGCACGGCGTCGTACGGGAACCAAATCGGAGCGACCGTAGCGACTGAGGTGACGCTGGTCGAGCGCTGGCTCAGCGTGGGTGTGGAAGCCTGGACGCTAACCGGGCTCGTGGCGCATGACACGGCGAACGCCGCCGCTGGCCGCGCCAGCCACATCGACCGGCCCGCTGAGTGGCTGCTGAACGTACGCAGCAGCCCAGCGGACGGGCTAGGGCTCAGCCTCGGCGGGGGGACCGCTATTCCCCTCAGCACGGAGGTCACTGGCGGCGGAACTCAATACCTAGCGGGTCTAGGGACGAGCACGGCTCACCTGCTACTGAGTGTCCAGTACCGCACGGAATGACTTAAACCTGCTGGCGGCCTACGCGCCGTCGCCACCCTCTACTAACCAGCAACACCGCGCGCGCACCGCGTGTTTCCTGCGGCGGTGGGAGCTAGAACACCCGCTGAGGGACGTAGATGCGATCGCCCGATTGGAGCGGGATATCCGGCGCGCGGCCCTCATTGATGGCGTCTGCGGAAATGACAACGGTCACGTCGCCAGATGGGGTCTGCCGCGTAAGCCGAACCCTGTCGAGATTGGCGACCGAGTTGAAGCCACCAGCCTGAGACACCACCTGAATCAAGGTCATGCCCGGCGAATATGGGAAGCTGCCAGCCTTCTGGACCTCGCCAGAGACCGTCACCTTGCGGCTGTTGTAGGCCTCTACCCGCACGATCACCACCGGCTTCTGGAGGATCTTCTGTCGCTTCAACTCAGCGGTGATGAGCTTAGCGACTTCTTGCGGAGCGAGGCCGCCCACCTTGATGCGCTGTAGGTAGGGCAGCGCGACCGTGCCGTCCGAAGCGATCTCATAAGCCTCTGGCAAATCCTTCTCGCCGACGATCTGCATCTGAAACACGTCACCGGGGCCGAGCTGGTTTGACTCGGACACCGGCGGTAGGTTGCCTTGGATCGCTGGCCCGCTAGAGCCACACCCCAGGGCAACGCTACACAGAGCTACGGCGCACACCAGCCATCTCAACCTCAGCATTGAGCCTAAGATGCCGGGGGCCGCGCCCTGGTTCACCTTCGCCGCCAGGGTCAGCGCTACGATCGTCAGCGCTGCGGTCACATGAACCAGCGCGCACCGAGGTAGGCCTCGTAGCGGCTGAACTTCAGGTTATCCGTCGCGATGGGCGGCGCCTGGCTGACGGGAATTCGGTTCTCTGTCAGGTTAGCGTTGTAGCGCAGCGTGGTGTTCAGGCCGAAGCTGTCGCTGGTGCGGTACTCGCCGAAGATTGATGCGTCCACGCGGTTCTCACCGAAGTCCGCGAAGCGCAGCGCCCCATCGTCGAAGAAGCTCGGCGGATAATTGATGTGTGAGAGCCCGCCCTCCACCGCCACTACGAATGCTCCCCCGAGGAAATAATCGAAGCGCAGGTAGCCACGGTCCATCTGGTAGTAGTCGCCGAGGTAGCTATTGCGAAAATCACGCAAGTAGCCGAGGGCCACCGAGGACAAGCCCACGCTCGCCGACGTCGCCTCAAGATCTGGCTGGGGTGTCACGAACCACTTCAACTCGCCCTGGGCGATCACGCTGTCAAAATCTTGAACGGGCTTGCCGGCCTTCGACTCGTAGAAGCTGGCCCCCCACCCCACGAGCGCCAACAACGCAAAACGATTGGTGACCAAGCCGTTGACGCCAATCCGCGCGCGAACTGGCGTGGAGTCTTGCTGACCCGTGTCGCGGTTGTAGCTGAGGAAGCCCAACGAAGCGTCGTACATCAGCGCCGTCCGCGGGAAGAACCGCCAGCGGCCTCGGGTCTTGACGCTGTGCTGGGTGTTGTCGAAGCTTTCGAACGTGGTCTTCTCGAAGAAGGTCGTCTCGAGTTCGTAGCCGAGCCGCCAATCGAACAACCCGCCGCCCGGGCGCCAAACCACGCCCGCTCCGGCGCGCAACGTGTCGCGATCGAACGCCACGTTGGTGTCGGGCGAGTTGGATGGCTGGATCAACCGCACGAAGTCGGCGTACACATCGCCACCCCAAGGTCGGGAAGGCGCGATATCCAGCTTCAAGCCCGCGCCAAGGCTAAAATGCCGTTGATCTGAGACCTGATCTGAGTAGGTCGAGTCCGCCGCGAACAGCTCGTTGTAGGTGACCGAGGCGTTAGCCTGAAACGCAAAGGCGCGATCCTTAGCGGCTGGATCGCGCTCTTTCCCCAAGGTCTTCAGCGAGAGCGACGGCGTGATTCGCAGGCGCATCGCGTCGATCTCCGGCTCGTTCGCCTCGCCGGAGTTCTGAAAGTAGTTGGAGTCGTACCCGAACTCGCCCGCGATACCCGGATGCAACTCCAGGTTACCGGTACGAATGCCTTCGCCCTCACCAAGTCGGCGATCTGACAGCCACGGCTGACCCTGCGCCGAGGCAACAACGGGGGCTAGAGTGGCGGAACTCAGCACCGCCAACGCAAAAAACTTCTTCATCAGTCACGTCCGTATTGCACATTCCGGGGCCGCGACACCATGGCCGCCCGCTGAAACGTGCGGTCAGGTATCAACTGTTCGGGCTGCTCACGACGGGGGGCGTGCTGATGAGCGGGTCGTTCGGGTACTCAGATGGGTCAACGTCCGCGATGTTCGGGTCGATGGTTAGCTTCACGTCGGAATCGCCGATGAAACCCGCCTCCTCGCCCACACACTGGTTCGCTTCGGCGTTCAGGGACCGCCCACGATCTCGCAGTACACCCAGCACCGCGAACTCGTGCCGTGACCGATCTGCGTCCTTACGCTCGACCGCGGTCTCTAGGCTGCCCTGCCGCTCCTTGAAGGAGCGAATCGCCACGTCCAACTGATTCAACTTGTCATCCAGACACAGGACCTTCACCACATCGCGCGCCTGCCGAGCTGCCTCTAGCTGACGGCGCACTGTCGTGGCGCTGCGTTCGATCTCTCCCAAGTACTGATCCGCCTTTTGGACCTGTTGCTCGGGAGTCAAGTTGACGTCTTCGCCAGCGGCCACGTCCACTGGCGCGGGTGCCTCGACGGTTTGGGCGGCTGCTACCCCCCAGCCTCCAACGAGTAGCCCAACGACCACCAGTCCAATTTGTGTTCTGCCAAGTCGCATCAAGACCCGCCTCCCTCTAGCTGTCCAAAAGCAAGTGCCCGCCAGCTAACTGAGCGGCCGAGTATATGAGCCGTGCCCAGGTGTGTCAACGCTAGCCGAATTGGGAAACCACCGCTACGCCGATTCGGCCCCGAGATCATTTCCGTTGTGATTTCGCTAGCATAGGACAGCTCACCGCACCAACGCGGAAACGTTGCGCAGCGCGAGGTTTGGAGGAGCTGATTCTGCCGCATTGCCGGGTATACACTTGGCCTAAGGTAACCCGGGTTGGATGCGACACACCGTCGGCGAGTTCAAATCGCTGCGCGCGGTGCCACCCGCTCGCGCCTGCGCGGGCGCGAGGTGCCACCGGCTCGCGCCTGCGCGGGCGCGAGGTTCGCCAAACCGCTGGCTCAGTTTTGTTTGACGAACGTCACCGGGACCGAGACCACAGCGCCACTTCCGCCCTCTGGAGGCGAGAACTGAGCCGCGCTCGCCCGCGACTGCACGCAGCCCACGACCGAACCTGGGAGGTTTCCGCTGGCCGAGGCTGACACGCCTTGCACCTCGCCGTTCGGCCCTACACGAATACTGAGGCGAATGCTGCCCTGTGCGTCGGGGTTTTGGGCCAGACCGCGCTGATAGCAAGCGCGAAACCCAGCGCGCATCCCAGCGACCACGCGACTGGCATTGCTCACGGCACCGCCTGCCACCCCAGCGCCACCAACGCTGGCCGAACCAGTCGGGCCCTTGACCTTGGTCGCGGTGCCCGTTCCCTCGCCGCCCGCCTTGCCCGACGAGCCGATGGAACCCAGACCGCCGCCCTGTGCGCCGGGGCGCATGGGCCCACCACCGCCTGGAATGCTCAGGCCACCTGGGCCACTGGTGCCCACGCCCGCGCCGCTGGCCGCAGCTCGATCCAACGCGTCGGTCGTAACCTCACCGTCTTGAAGCACCCCGGCTGTCGCTGGGCCGGCCCCTGCTAGCGCTCCGAGCGTCTGCATCTCGAGTTGCTCAAGCTCGTTGGTCAGCGCCGCAGCTTGCTTTGAGCTCATGCTACCGCCGCCCTTATCGCCCGAAGCCTTTTGCCCCGCGGCAGCAGCCTTCTTCTCTGCCTTGGGGGCGTCCTTGCTTTCGGTCGGGGTGTCGTCGGCGACCACAGGCTCATCAATGGGCGGCGGTGGCGGCAGGTTCTTCACGGTGTCGATGAGACCCTGCACGTTGACGCTCTCGTCGATGATTGGATCAAGCCAATCGGAGTAGATGAGGCCGATCGCCATCAAGTGAGCCAGGAACGAGAAGGCCGCGATCATCGTGGTGGGCCAGTCGATGCTGCTCGCACCACGCGTGACAGAAACGGGCAGCTGCGGCCGCGGCTGCACCGGCGGCGGGGCCACGAACTGGAACAAGAAGGTGGTGTCACCGATCACCACCTTGCCACGAGAGTCCTCAGTCAACGCCACCTGATAGGTGCCTTGCGGGGTACGCCTGGCCTGGCCTCGCAGCACATTCAAGTCGCTGATTCCGGTCGGTAACGCAACGCGCCCGGTCATTCCATCCAGGAAGTTCAGCGCGTACTGATTGCCGACGAGCTCGAACAAGCGAAAGTTCGGCGGCACGTCCCCAGCAGCGACCACGAACATGTTCCGCTCGGAAGGGCCAGCGGTCACGTGGGTGCGCTGCTTGATGATGCGCTCTTCAATGACGCGCCCATTCTGGACGAGACCGATCCGCAAGACCTTCGGTCCGGTGGCCATCACCGCCCGCATCACCGCAGTCATCTGGCCAGGTCGTTGTTGTCCAGAACCTTGAGCTAGGGGCTGTTGCGTCATCGATACCTCTGTAAAGCCCAAGTGGGCGAGCGGGGAAGCGGCGGTCCGACACGGCGCCCCGTTGAAAGTTCCAGAAACAAGTAAGTTCTCTCAGAAAGCAGCGGCCAGCGCCAGCCTCGGCAGCAGCGCGTCGGCTTCCCTTTGACAGACCACCCGGCGGGGTCAGACCCGGCCGAGCCACGAGACTACCGCAGTTTGGGGCGGTGAGCACCTCGACCCGTGGGCTGACCGAAGCGAGCCTCGGCGGCGGCCCCCAAGATGCGGATGGCGCGGGTCCATGCCGCGAGCTGTGTGCGCGCCTGGATCGCGCTCCGGTGCGCCACAGCGCTGCAGACTAGCCCCGCCGACAGACCAGCGACCAGGCAGGCCAGAGCGAATCCAAGTCCGCTCGGCGTCCCGCGCAGCCAATCAATCAGCTGAAGTACGGCCAACACTGCCCCTAGACCGAGCGAAATCCGGGCGGCGCTGCGCGGCAACTCGTGAGCCCCGGTGAGCGCGTATTTGAGTTCGCTGCCCACTTCGTTGAGACCAAACACAGCTCCACGCAGATCTCTGGCGTCCAAGACGGCGCTCACCAGCTCGAGCGCGTAGCCCGCGACCACTTTCCCGCGCAAAATCCGAAGCCGCTCGAGGCTGCCGTGTCCCAATCGGTCGCAGAACGCGACCCCGTCTTCAAGCGCCAGCAGCGCTCGGTAGCGCTGTACACTGATGGCGACACAAGCCAACGCCGCCAGCAGCGCGGTGCACGCCGCCCACATGGGCCCCTAGAATGGGTCGCGATACAGCGCCTTCTCAATGCGATCGAGAAACGGCTGGCGGAGCTCGGCGAGGGTGAGCTTCGGCTGAATGCGGCTGACGTCCACCGCTGCGATGGGCTTCTGGACGCGCCCCACAATGGTGACCTCGCTGATGGTCACCACCCGGCCCTTGCCCTGGGCCGAAGCGAAGCTCGACGTGAGTAAGAGCCCAGCCAGCAGCGAAAGAATCAGTGCGCGATTGATCATGGTTTGCTCCTCAGAAGCTCGCTGAGCTGCCCTTCTTTTCGTCGGTCTTTTCCGGGGCCTTAGCGTCCGCCGGGGCCTTAGCGTCCGCCGGGGCCTTAGCGTCCGCCGGGGCTGCTGGGGGTGGCGGGGCTGCTGGGGGTGGCTTGGCAGCTTCAGCCTCAGCGATCGCCTTCTGGCTCTTGGCGCGCACGATCAACTCGTCGGTGTCGTCTGGATCTCCAGGGAGCGCGCGGGGGTGGAGCTCTTTATACTTCTCGAAGGCTTCGATGGCTTTCCCCGCGGAACCCTTCTTGTCGAGCCCGCTGATCTTCCCGCCAAACAAGTAGAGTAAGCCCAGGTTGTAGTAGGTCTTGGCGAGGGACGGCTCTCGGCTCTTGACCGCCTCAAGCTCCTTCAGCGCTGCATCAGGGCGCCCAAGCAATCGATAGGCGTCACCCAGGTTCAGGCGCGCCAGCAGGTTGCGCCGATCGTACTTCAACGCGCCTTCGAGCAAGCCCACCGCCTCGACTGCATTGCCTGACTCCAGCATGAAGGCCGCGAGACTCACGCGCGCCTCCACCAGATCTGGCCGGGCGGCGACGGCTAGCTTGAACTCATCCAGCGCCGCCGAGCGCTTCCCCATTTCCCGAAAGATCAGGGCTCTCAGCATGCGCGCCTCGGCGTTCGCCTTATCGCGCGGTGGGTTCTCATCGCCGAAGCCATCGAGGATGGCGCGCAGGGTGTACAGCGCGAGATCCAAGCGGCGGTTCCGATAGTGATCGCGCGCTAGGGTGACCATGGCAGGTCGGTAGTCGGGGTTGCGCTTCAACGCCGTCTGCGCGAGCTTCTGCGCGCCAGCGGAGTCTTTCTGGATGCTCTTGATTTCAGCCTGAGCGGCGGGCACAGCCGCGCTCTTGGGCATCGCTGCAGATTTGCCCTGCAGAAATGACTCGGCTTCGCCGAAGCGCTTCTTCTGCGCTAGCAGCAACGCGTAGGCGACGATGGCGGGCTCGTAGTCCTTCACCACACCGAGCGCCGACTGATAGGAGCGCAGCGCGCCGTCTTCGTCGTCGAGCCGCTCCTTGACGGCGCCAAGCGAGAAGTACGCCCGGTAGGCCTTTGCATCCGCCTGGATCGCGGCTTCGAACTGGGTCTTCGCTGCGTCCAAGTCCCCATTACGGAATGCTTCAAGTCCCGCGCTGTACGCGGAAGCTGCCGCGGCGCTCATTTGGGGGCGATTGGACTCTTCACCACTTGAGAGCCCGTCCGTTTGCGCGAACTGCGCGCCCTCTGGCGTCGCCAGCGCGCCGGTCCCTGCAGCTGCGCCGGGTGGTGGCCCAACAGGCGTCATGCTCTCTGGGCCGCCCTTCTTAGCGCAACCAACCTGAGCCACGGCGAGGGCACACGCCAAAATGAATCCGTATCGCATCTGAGTCTCCTGTTCCCTCAGCTCAGTTGGCTACCGGAAGTGGTTGAGCCATTCCATCAGGTGCAGGCTCCCCAACCACTCCAGGGCGGATACGAACGAACATGCCCTCGGTGTAGTTGAGATCTTTCACCCGCGCGGTGTAGGTCTTCATCTTGGCTTCGCCGACCACGTCAGTCAAAAACGCGAGTCGCCGAATGGCCCGAACCACCTCTGGTTTCGAGATGTTGTAGCGCCGCGAGAGCACCACCGACTCACCGTAGCGCACCACGGCGACCTCGTCGGCGCTGTTCAGTTCGCGGTCGCGCGCGTCACGCCAAGCCTGCGAAATCTTCACGCGGATCGCGTCTGCCTTCTCTTGCAGGTCTGGGTTGTCGCTCTCCTCCGCTGACTTCAACGCCTTTTCCTGGGCGGCGGTGAACATTTTTAGCTCCGGTGGCCGCGTGTTGTAGAGGCCCGTGCGGAGCGAGTCGTATACCGACCCCTGACGGGCGCGGGCCACGATGGTCCAGGTCGGGCTGACGTAGGTGTCGATCATGCGCTGGAGCTTGTCGTGCCACTGCTTGGCTTCCGTTGCATCCGCACGGTACTTGGCGATGACCTCGGTGACTGTGCCCTTGTAGCGATGATGGCCCGTGTCGTAGTCGAACTTCTTCTTCAGCTCGGCGTCGAGTTGGACGTAGTCGGCTTCTGCTGCCATGTCCGCCTCGCGGCTGCCCAAGGCTGACGAGACGCCATCCTTGCGGGGCGCGAGGCGATTCCACTTCGTGAACGCCGAGATGGTGCTACCCCACCATTTGGTCTCGTCACGCTGACTAGAAGCGCGCTTCATCCGGGCGACGTTGTAGGCCGCCTCCACCACAAACTGCGCGGCGGCGTCCTGCTTTTCGTAGCGCTTGAAGTACGTCTCCATCGCGGCCTGAGCCTTGCGACGAGCGGCTAAGTTCGCGCCTTCGTCGGCGCTGAACTCGTCCCACTTCTTGACCTCCGAGTTGGCGATCACGAAGTCCTGCTCCGCGAGCTCCTTCGGCGAAGCTCCAAGCTTGGCGAAGCGATCCTTCGACCGCGCCATGCCCGCCTCGTCACCCAAACTTGAGTACAAGCCGAGCGCCTGCTGCGCGGCGAGCCGGCGCTCTTCTGCCTTGAAGTGCTCGATCGTGCTGATCTTGTCGAAGGTCTCCGCTGCCTTGGGGTAATCGAAGAACAGCACGTATGAGCCAGCCAGCGCGTCGTAGGCCTGCTTCAAGTACTTGACCCGCTCTTCGTACTTCGCTGGCTCGGCGATCTTTGGCGGCTTGGCTTTGGGATCGCCGTTCTTCAGCTCCTGAAGCTTCGCTTCGCTGCCGTAGCGGGAGATGAACAGCTCGTACATCTCGATGGCCTTGTCGTACTCGCCGACCTGCTTGTAAGCGTAGGCGCCGTTCATGGCGGCTTCTGGAGCTTCATCGCGAGCCGGTGAGGCGTCGAGCGCCGCCTTGTAAGCAGCCGCGGCCTCGCGCCACTTCTTGTCGCGCTCGGGCCCGTCAGGCATCTTTTGCGCTTCTTCGAACAGCTTGGCGGCGTCTTGGTACGCCAGCCCCGACTTCACCGGCTGGCGAATGTTGTCTTCAGCGGCCTTGGTCTCAGGGTCGTAAGCACAGCTCGGGCCTTCGACTAGACGCCGCGACTCCGCCGCGTTGCCCTCGAAGTTCGACATGCTGATCAGCTTTTCCCATGCCTTGTAGCCCCACTCGTTCTTCCCGCAGAACTGCTCGTAGACCGGCTGGAAACGTTTCCGTGCCTCATCGAACTGCCCATAGACGAAGAAATACTCGCCCGCTTGGAAGACGTAGAGCGGCCCGTTCTTGTCCGGATCTCGGTCAGCGGAGACGCGTTCGTTGTACTCTTCTCTGGCCTTAACCGCTTCGAGCACGGCGGGGGGTACAGGATCCTTGACGACCTTCTTGGTTGCTCCTTCGCCCTCGAAGCGGACTTCCTCACGCTTCTCGATCCCATCGCTGCCTGACGAGGCCTCGTAGCGCCGGTACAAATCGACCAGCACTTGCTGCGCTACGTCGACTAGGTAGTACGCCGATGGCTGGAGGTACTTGTCGTCCTCGTTAGAATCGCGCACCGCGACGAGCGCTTCACGAGCCGCGGCGACCTCCGCTGGGAGCGGAGTGCGCTGCATGACGACCTGAATCTTGACTACTTGGTAACGGGCGTCGGCGAGCCAGAACCGGCTCTCATAGGAGTCGAGCGCGTTGGGATCCTGCTCCAGGTACGCCCGCCAGCCCGTTTCCGCAAGGCGATACTCAGAGACAGCTTTCTCGAGTAGACGAACCTGCTCACCTGCGTCGCTGAGTTCACGCGCGCGCTCGAACAGCGTCCGGCCGTTGTTCGTGTGATCTGCGGCGGCCCGCTTGAGGCCATTGCGAACGAGCAGCTCGGCCTGCTGCAGCGCCTCGGGATCATCCCGGTTCGCGTCGGTCCAAGGTGTGGTCCCCACATAGGCTACCAGCTTGGTGCGCGCCGCAAGCGCTTTCGCGGCGTACTCGTCGTGCGCGGCCGAGCCATCCGGCGCGAGCTTAGCGAGCTCGTCGTACAGCTCAGCGACCTTGTTCTGCATGACCGGAGCATCACGGTCCATAGGGAACTTGGTCAGCGTGAGCTCAAGTGTCGCGATAGCGTTACGGCTTTGGGTGATCTCAATGAACTCCTGGGCGAGACTCTTGTAAATCTCGACAGTCCATTTCTTGTCCTGCGGAACCAACTTGGGATCCTGCACGCGCTGGATGGCGACGGCCATCTTCTGCTCCGCGACTAGCGGATCGGTCTCTAAATCTAGTACGTCGTTGCGCGGGATGAGCGGGTGCTCCGGGGGTGGCCCCGCCATGTCCACATACGTCAACGAGCCCGCGATGTAGGTAAACGCTTCCGTACGGAAATCTGCACCGGCGTCTCCGGTCTTCTCTTCCTGCTCGTCCGCGTAGTGCAACAGCTTGACAAACCACTCAACCGCGGTCTGGTAACGCTGCTGCTTGAAGTAAGTCCACGCTAGTTTGTAGAGCGAGACGCCGTACAGCGGTGGCTTCTCGATCTTCATGGCGTGCTCATAGGCACGGACCGCGCGGTTCAGGTTGTAGGGCCCAGCCTTCGCGTCGATCTGATCGAAATGGAAGTTACCAAGCTGCCACCAGACCTCTGCCTCGTAGCGCGGGTCCTGTCCTGGCTCCAGCTGCTGCGGTAAGCCCTTGCAACTCTCCGGGTAGGGATCGCGGAACAGGAGTTCTTCGTCTGCCGGCGCCTTGGCCAGGTTGCCTCGTCTGCGCTTGTCCTGATCAAGCGGGATCGGGTTCTTGTTGTACCACTCGTTCCAAAACTTCTCGTCGTGGTCTTGAACGAGTGGTTCGAGCAACAGCTTCGAGGCGTCGTCTGGGTTGTCCTTTACGTGATAGCTGCCTGAGCAAACTAAGGCACGCCAAGCCTGCTGCCCCTCTTCCATGCGGTTAGCGTCGGTCAGGGCATGGCCTAGGTAGTAATAGACCGCAGCGATTTCTTCGTACTGCGGGTACTCACGCACGAGCCGACGATATAGGTCGATGGCTGGGTTCAACGCGTTCGTCAGGTCTGCGTCGAAATCGACGCGCGCTCGCTCCTCGTACAGCGCTGCCAGGCGGAACATCGCGTCCGGAGTTGCTACAGGATGAGCGTTCTCGCCGCTGTAACGCGCGATGAACTCCTCAAGCCGCTTGATCGCTTCCGTGCGGGCAGCGACCAGGTTCTTCTGCTCGGTGTCTATCTCGCGGTCGAGCGCGCTGAGCACCCGCCTACGGCGCTCCTCGTAGTGGTGGCGCACGATCATGGTGAGCGTCTTGCGGTAGCTCTTGGCCCCCTTCTCGTACTCTTTGAGTTCTTCTTGTAGCGACTTGAGCGCTTCGACCTGTTCCTTGCTCGGCGCTGGCGGTGGGGGCGCCCCCTTCTGCACCCGGACTCCCTTCGGCTCCGACGCCGTGGCACCACCCGGTGCTGTGCCCGCGGCGGGCGCAGCTGAAGCAGCTGGCGCCGACGCGGCGGGCGCAGCTGAAGCAGCTGGCGCGGACGCGGCGGGCGCGCTCGCTGGAGGCGTCGTAGCGCCTGGAGCAGCGGGCTGAGACTCAGCGGGAGCGCTGACGCCCCCGATGGTGGCGACTAGTGCTAGCGCAAGCAGGCTAGCGTTGAGCTGAGAGCGCATCATTCCTCGTCTCCTGCATCATCAATCACCTCGCGCAGCTCATCATTGAGGCTGGTTTCCTCCCGAGAACGCTCGCGCTGCAAGTTGATCACGCGGCTCCTGGCCTCTTCGCGGACCTCCCAGGCATGCTGAACGACACCGGTATCCGCGCGGAGAATGATACTCTTGAGGCGATCACGCACCAAGCCGAAGTTCTTCATCGCGACTTCCCCGACGAGCAGTCGAGCCTGCTGATCGAGCAACTCGAGCTGCTCCGCGAGCTTTTGAACGTTCGCGGTTTCGTCGGCGACCTTTTGCTTCAAAGCGCTGGTTTCGTCCTCCACCTGCTTGTCGAGCTTGGCGTAGGCCGCTTCCAGGGTTGTCTCGGCGCTTGCCGCGCTCGAGAGCACTGGTTGAATGGACTTGGCGTATTCTGCCGCGCTCGAGCCGGCTTGACCCTGAGCGGCTAGCGCCACTTCGCGCGTAAGCAGCGTTCGGAACTCAGCGCGCAGGTTGGCGTCTTCGACGTAGCGCTGATCTCCGAAGCCGATCTGCACGCGCCCCATCTCGATAGCGTCGCGGTACTGCTTGATCCGCTTGCGGTATTGAACCAGGTCGCGTTGATTGGCCGCGATCTCGGCTTCAAAGCGCCGCTTGCTCTCGGCGTCACGGGCCACGCCGTGACGATCGCTGTCTTGCATCACGCGCGTCAGGCCGTTGATCACGGCTTGAAGACCATCAGCGGCGATTTCTAGCTGCTGGAGCTTCTGTGAGACCTTGTTCCATTGCCCTTCGCCGGACACTTCGCGCCGAGAGAAATCACCGTCGTTCTTGGGCAACCAGGTGATCCGCTTCATGAGCGCACGCCGCTTGGCGCGCACAGCGCCGATTTCGCCGCTGAGCGCCGAGTCGTTCACGTCCTCCAGGCCCCGCGCTAGATCCGCGCGGGCTAGCGTGAGCCGGTTGAGCAGCGCGAGAGCTTGCTCCAAACCGGCCTTTAGCTCCGGAAATGCCTTAGCCCGCGTCGCTGAACCCAGCACCACACTCAGCTTGGACGCGAGCTTGCGGCTATCGCGCACCAGCTCGCGGCTGCGGCTCACGTCGTCGATAACCGAAAAGACGCGGTCACCTTCGGCTCCCTCGCGTGCCCACTGGATGGCCAGCGGCGGCAAGTCGTTCGGTCCAGAAACCTCCTGATCATCGACCAACTTGTCGTAGTAAACCGCAGGATCAGTGGTCGTTTTCAGGAACCGATCCACTTGATCGCGGATCGGGTCAAACTGGTTGCGCACGCTCGTGTACAGCGTCAGCGCGCGGTCGAACTTGCCGGAACGGAGCATGAGATCCGCGCGCAGCAGGGAGCCGTCAGCGAACTGCAAGCTCTTTGGATCGGCGATGGCGAGCACCTCAAGCGCGCGCTCAGCACGTTGATAGTCCCCCAGGCGAACGTAGACCCAGGCCAGCTCATACAGCATCGTCGCAAACTCGGGGCTACGCCGATCGACGTGGCTATACGCTTCCGCTGAGTCCAGGTAGCTATCGCTCTCGTAGAACAGCCGGCCGATGGCCATCCAAGCCAAATCGATGACGTGGCGGTGTCGCTCCTGGTCGGGTGAGAGCAGCGTCACGCGACGAAAAGCTTCGATGGCTTTCGCGTAGCGATCACGCGGGACCGCCCCAGCTTGTGGCGTCACCGGAGCCGGAGCCCCTTCAGATGCCGTCCCGTCAGTAACCAGGTCGACCGGCGGCAGGGGAGCCGCTTCCTTCACGGCGATCGCACCGAGCAGATACTTCGACTGGTGATCGTAGGCAGAACCGGCGGCTACTGTGGCGAGCGCTGAGCGCGCTTCACTGAACTTCCGCTTGGCGAAATATGCTTTTCCGCGCGCATACTGGAGCGACCCGGTGCTGTCGGACCCAGGCAACTTCGCCATACGAACAAAGATATCGTCGAGCCCCTCGTAGTCCTCGGTTCGGAGGGCGACATCCACTAAGCGACTGAGCGAGCGTCCGGCATACGCGCTGTACGCTGCCTCGCTGCCGTGATCGACGACATCAGCAAAGTGGCGCCGCGCGGAAAGAAGTTGATCCGACTGGAAGTATGCTTCGGCCAGGAAGAACGTGGCATCCGCGTTCTCTGCTGGAGTCGCTTTGCCCTGGCGCGCGAGCTCCAGGACCTTACTGAACTCACGGACCGCGCGTTCGTAGTCCTTCGTACGGAGCAGGATGTCACCGGCAGCTATCCGCTTGGCGGGGGACATCTTGGTGCGTGCGCGGGCGGCAGAGACCGCCGCCTGAATCTGGCCGCTCGAACTCGCAACCGCGCGGATCTCAGTCTCCGCTCTACCCCGTGACTCGGCGGCGCCGAGCGCGTGGGCGGGCTGAGACAGCCCGACTAAGGCGGGGACGACTAGCCAGCCTAGGATGCGCGCGACCGCCAGGGGTCGTGCAGGTCGAACCTGAACCCGGAGCGCGCGCCCGTGGATGCGCGAGACGGCAACCAATTTCCGTGCTTCCACAATCAACCTGCCTGACTTTGCCTGCGGTCCGGGTACAGCCCGTTGGAACTCTGCGCGATCTCCGCGCACGGTCACTTGCCTCCCGTACCGATGCTAAACCCACCAGAAGCGCCGGTGCTGGGCTTCGGCTGAGCGGCGGGTGCTGAGCTGGCGCCACTCGCGCCGCTGGAGAGCTTCTCCACGTACCGAATGGCCGGACGCTGTTCGAGCGGCGTGGTCACGCCGCCCTTCTCCCACGCGACCACGTCAAGGCGGATGGTCTTGCCCTCAGTGACAGTGAACGAGTGGCTGCTCTTCACCTCAAAGCGGTATCCGCGCAGATACGAGAACACACCGTAGCCGTGCCCCCGCAGCTGCACCAGCGCCTGCAGCGTGTGATCGCCCGGCGTGATAGAACCCGTAAAGATCGGGATCTCTCGCTGGTCGGCCAAGGCGCCGCTCTCGTCCTTCTTGTTGTACTGGACCGCGCCATCTAGAACGAACAGCGCGCGGACCAGCTTGAACGCGCTGGACATTTCGTTGCTGAAGGAAATTTCAGCGCGCGCACCGCCAACCCCACCGCCGAGGATGGTCTCTGACAGCAGGCTGAGCCGCGTGTGGCTCCGCCGAATCTGTTCCTTGAGCTCGTCCACCCGAGCCTCGAGGTCGCGCAGGCGGACTTGGTAAGTGGCGCCATCGACTGGAGTATCTGCGGCGGTCTCAGCTGAGGCGTCCGCCTTCTCAGCGGGTACAGCGTCAGGCTTCGACGCCGTGCCGGCCGCGGGTGCGTCTCCGGCCTTTTCAGCGGTCGCGGCTGCAGGCTTGTCAGCTGTTGCTGCGGGCTTGGAGGTCTCCGCGCCCTTGGATGGATCGGTCTGGGCGGCTACGGGCAACGCCCAACAAACAGCAAGAGCAACCCACAAGGCCTTACACAGTTTCATATCAAACCCTCTCGACTGGAGTCGACAGCAAGTACGCGGACCCCCCTGGCCCTACAAGGCCGACAGGGTAGCACCAACCGGTCATAGCGCGTGGCGCAATTCTGATGTGTCTCAAGTAGCCGACTCCGGACGTATTTGGAAGCGGCCAACGTTGTCGGGCCACATCAAGCCGGGCCCGGGTCGCCGGGAAGCTTGCTAGGTTTGCCCTGGGATATGGCCGAGAAGCCTGGGGCCGCGACACGCGCCGGAGCCGCGGTGGTCGACTTTGCCCAGCGCACCAGGTAGACCTGAACGGCTCGCTTTTTCGGCGAACTAACCCGGCCGGGCGGCCGCAATACAGCGCGCCGGCGACTATTCGCGATACGAGACCACGCGCTCAGGTGGTTGCCAGGCTTCGCCACCTGGCGGAGTTGATTTCGGCACGCCAAGCTGCCGGCGCGCGAGGCCAAACAAACAGCACGGCGTTTCCGTTTGCGCTTGCATGGCGCGAAGCGGGGAAGGACAAGGACCCAACGTGGGCAGATCGAATCGCGTGCGGGCGCGTCGAAGCTGCGGCTATGGCCGCGAGCGCACCGTTGGCAGAAACCTGGGAAGCATACAGTTCGGTTCGTCGAAGAGCCGATCTGCATCAGACGCGGGGTAGCACGATGGCGGGGGAGCGCGGCGAGGCAACCGACGAGATGCTGATGGTGCGCTACCAACGAGGTGACCGTCAGGCGTTCGCCGATCTGGTGCGTCGCTACAAGAAGCGCATCTTCAACTTCGTCTTGCGGCACCTGCGCGAGGCCGCGTTGGCTGAGGACGTAACTCAAGACGTCTTCATGCGGGTCGTCCAAAAGGCCTCAGAGTTCAAGCACGAAGCCCGATTCTCAACTTGGCTGTACACCATCGCCCGAAACCTATGCGTCGACAACCTACGCAAGATGGCGCTGCGCAAGCACCCTTCACTCGATCAGCCGCGGGGTGAGACGGGCAGCAGGACGCTCATGGACGGTGTCGCTGACCCCCACCCGCGGTCCTCGGTCGATCGCAGCGTGGTGTCGGCCGAAGTAGGCCTGACGATTACCCGAGCAGTGGATGCACTACCCAACGAGCAGCGAGAAGTGTTCCTGCTACGCGAAATCGCCAATTTACCGTTCAAGGACATCGCGGCCATCACCGGCGTCCCCGAGAACACCGTAAAGAGCCGCATGCGATACGCGCTCGACCGGTTGAGAGAAGCACTGAGCGAGTTCGAAGAGTACGCACGCGCGCTGCGCTGAGGATCCGGGCGGAATCATGGACTGCGAGAAGTTCGACAGAATCCTGCTAGACCTGCTCTACGAAGAGCTAGATGAGCTCACCGCGGCCGCGGCGAAGCGTCACATGGTTCAGTGCGGCCGCTGTCGCCCGATCGCGATGGAGTTGAGGGCCACCCGCGAGGTTGGCGTTCTGCCTCTGGTAGATGCTCCGGACGAGCTGGAGCAGCGGATCCTTGAGGCAGAGCGCGCGGCGCGGCGCTCGCTACCCTTCGGCCAGCGCCTTGGCCGTGCGGTGAGCGTGCTCGCCGGCTACGCCATGCGGCCGCAGCTCGCGATGGCTGCGCTGCTGCTCCTACTGATCGGCTCGAGCTTGCTGTTGATTCGCGCGAGGCCCGGCGAAACGGAGGCGATCAGCGTAACCGAGCGCGGCGTCCCGGAGAGCGAGGGCGCTAGTGTGGCGATCGTCCCAGCAGCACCCCTAGCCGCAGAAGAGCCCAGCCGCTCAGCCAAGCGCAGCGCCAACGACGACGGCAGCGATGATCAGCGCCTCGCCGCGCAGAAGACAAAACAGCTGGATGACTCACCTGGAGCACCGCTGGCGGAAGCTAAGGCGGAAGCCCCCGGACGCGCCGGAACAGACGACACGTTCGAACTCGCCATGAGCGAGTACCGGAACGGCAACTGGGTCGCCGCCCAAGCCGGGTTCGATCGAATCGAGACTCGCGGTGGGGCGAACGCTGCTCAGGCGGCGCTGTTTTCGGCCCAAGCCGTCCGCAACGCCGCTGGTTGCACGACCGCCGCGCCGAAATTCGAGACGGTGAGCACCCGCTATCGGGCCAGCGCCATCGCTAGCGACGCCAGGTGGCAGGCAGCAGACTGTTTCCGCGCCACTGGCCAGCTGGATCGCGCCCGGAAACACTATCAGGCCTTGCTTGGACAACCAGGATACGACACACGAGCGCGCAAAGCGTTGGCACAAATCGACGAGGCCACCCCAAGACCCGCAGCTACCGCCGAAGCCGTCCCCCCCAAGGCAGCGGCGAAGCCCGCGACAACCGAGCCCTCAAGTGACGCGATGTAGGCTCCACCAGCCTCCGCCACGGCGCCGAGGTTCGTCTGCCGCGCTGTCGTCGCTTGGTTAGCTCAGCCACGAGCCGCGGTACCTGCGTCAAGCTGCCTTAGCCATGAAGCGGCGGGGGGCGCCCTGCTAGGGGCGCTCTGCTTTTTGAATTCGCTTGCGCACGGAAATGCCTGTAGGGCTGGGCCCAAATCGAGCCCAACCCACGCGGGCGGCGCGCCGATGGCGCGCGTAGCTGAGCAGGCGAGCAGCGCAGCCTAGATCATTTGGGCGTTGGTGCCAGCTTCGCCCAGCTCGACCTCGTCGGCTTCCATATTGACGACGTCCCCCTCAGGTGGCTCGAACCCTGGACGCCCCACCTGCTGCGTGCCCAGGCTCGGCACAAATACCGCGAGGAAATACTGCTGAAACCAGTACCAAAAGATGCTGCGGTGCAACAGCCGCGGATCGATGTTGGGCCGGATGCGGTCATGGACCTCGAACAGCTTGCTCCAGTGGGTGCCCGCGTTCACGTGGTGCCCCGTGTGCAATCCATTGTTGAACAGCAAGAAGTTGAGGAGCTTGCCCTCAAAGTTACGTGAGTGGTTGTACTTCGAGAATGGATCCGCGTGGACATGCTGCTCGTAGTTGAAGAGCATGATCGTCCACAGCGCAAAGAAGCCAGGGATGCCTGCCGCGAGCACCCACAGCGTGGCGCCGGCTCTCCATCCATACAACGCAATGGCGAGGCCGAGCAGCGCCGCGTGGGTCCCGTAGACCACGACGTACTGCATCACGATTCGACGAAACAGCGCGGGGTTCTTCTGTCTGGCCTTCGAGATGAACGTCTTGATCGGATCGCTCTGGAAGTAGCTCGAGATGAAGAAGTAGGTGACCGCGACCAGGAGGTTGTGACGGTTCGTGTAGCGCCAGGTGATGGTGGCGTCGCCCGCCTTGTTCACCAGCTTGTGGTGGTTCAAGTTGTGCGTGGGGATCCACGCAAACGTCGGGTAGCCGTAGAAGATGGAGATCCAGGTACCGAAGGCGTTGTTCGCGGCCTTGGATTTCAGCGTGGGGCTGTGATTGTGGTTGTGAGCGATCACGCCGCAAGCGAGCGCAAAATAGCAGCTTAGTGGCCAGGTGTACTTAACCAGGTCGGGCCGAACGTATGAGAACACCAAGAGCCCTGGCGTTAGGACGAAGACCCAAAACAGCGTGCGGTAGTCACTCGGGTGGCGAACCATAGAACCCTCCTAGCGGCACCCTCCAGCGCGCTAGGAGCGGAGCGTGCGCGGCGCCTTTGTAGTACCGCGGTTTGCCTCTGGCCACGCATTTTCTCGCCAGGGTCTGCCAGCCGCTGTGTGTTGCGAAGCGCGTGACGCGGTGGCGTCCACGAAGCTGGTTGCTCGTTCGCGCTGCCACGCGCAGGGATCCCGTGCGGAAGAGCGTGAGGTGCGAACTTGGATTCGCGCTAGCGCCTGATGCCCTCGCGGCGCCTTGCCGCAGCGCGGCGCTGACGATTTCGCCCGCTTGAGCTCAGCGCGTGTGGGGCTCAGTTGGCGACCGCGTCACGCACGTAGGCGATGGTGTGAATCGCGTCGACCAAGCGCTCGCGCTGCTCGGCCTGCAAATCGACGAACTGGATCCCCATGCCCGGGTTCGGACTGGTCCCCAGGATCCCGACGGGGTTGATCCACTGCACCACGCCCTCCAGCACGAACGCTTCCTCGGATCCCGATGGAGCGAAACGCAGCGTCAGCCGCGTCCCCAGTTCCAGCGGATGATGGGTGCGGACGAAGATCCCGAGCATCGAGATGTTGGCGATCGAGGCGTAGAGGAACGTGTCTTCGGTCTGGCAGTCGACAGACCAGGTCACGTCAATGCGGTCGGCGCTGCGGCGGTTCGACGCCGCTGCTTCCTCGCTCTCGCTCGGTGAATCCCCGCTTCCCCTCACCCGTCTGGCCTTAGCGCCATTCCGATCGTCTGTCACGTATCCCTACGCATTACACGGACGCCGCGACGAGAGCGCGGCGCCCAGCCCTCGGCTGCAGCGCGTTTTGCCGGTGTTGCTCGCGTCACCGCCTACTGCACGATCAGTAAACCAGCCTTGATGCGGTTGTTGTCATGGGCGCCCTTGCGCACCTCGAGGCGACGATCCCCGATGTACAGACCGTACAGCACCTCGTAGCGACCAGGCGTGAAGTGAGGCTCCAGGTGAACAGTGTGGATGTCCACGATCTGATCTCCCGGTCGCCAGAGGTGGACGGGGTATTTGCCGTCAAGCGTGTCGTGATCGCCGTTGTAGCGGCGCCGGTAGCCATCGATGTGAATGAACGTCTTCCAGTTGCCGCTGAGCACTTTGTTCACGCGCCAGTGGATGGAAAAGCGATAGTCCGTCCCAGCCTTTACGATGGGCCATGGCGCGCCAGCTTCGTCGCTGGTGGCGAGGGCGTTCCCTTTCATGTCGGTGATCTCCCAGCCCAGGTTGGTGAGCTGATCTAGATCGGCGTCCACCTTGAACCTCACGGGGCGAGGTTCGTCCAAGACCCAGTCGGCGAACGGGCTCTCGTTGCGCTCGCCTGGACCAAGCTGGTTGCTGACGAGCAGGATCTCGCTGGAGCGGCCGTCCAGCACCGGCAAATTGACGTGGTGCTTTTCGCGGTATTTCGAGTTCATCTGAGGCAAGTCGCTCGCCCCCATGACCAACCAGCGCCGCTCATCGCTGGCGTCGAGCCAACGCGTCGCCGCTGCGGCGCTGGGCTGCATCACCACCTGCCCGCCAGCGTAGTAGCTCGCGCTGCCGCTGCTTTGGCCGAGCATCGCGAGCGGTTCTCCAGGCTTGCTCATCCGGGCGTAGGCCTCGAACACCTCTTTCGGTGAGATCTGAGCGGCGAGCGCTGGGTAGTAGCCAAGGCTGAGCACCAGCCCGAAGGCCGCGAGCACCAGCCCAGCTGTTGAGAGTCGAGGCAGGCGGGTTCGCGCGAAGAACCAGCGCAGCCCATCGCGCACCAGCAGCACCAAGAGCGGTGACAACACGACCGCAGGGATCACTAACCACAGCAGCCCCAAGGCGCCGCGGGTCTGGCTCGGCATGCTCTCGAACCTGTTCCAGTGCCACACGTGGGTGCTCGCCGCGCTCAGCGCGGCGAAGCACATCACGGCGGTCTGGGCCAGCAGTAAGAAAAAGCGCAGGTTCCCTTGAAACCCATTCCGTAGGGTATCGATATAGTTGACGTACGCAGAGCGTTCGAACTTGCCCGGCTGCCGCTCGCTCTCCATGAAGAGCAGCGCGAACAGCGCCGCGCTGAGCAGGCCGCCATACTTGATGTAGCGGGTCGCCGCGGCGCTGAAGCTGTCGGGGAACTTTGCGCCTGAGGCCACGAACGCGACGAGCCCCTTGTCAGGGAAGTTTTTGTAGTCGGTGTAGAAGATCACCGCCAGCGCCACCACGCTCGCGCCCGCGGCGAGCGACCCATCGAAGCCGCGATCCGCGTCCCTGAGGAGCAGGCCCACCATCGCCGCCAACGCGAACACCGCGCAAAACGCCAGCTCGCCCGTGACCGGAGCCATCAAGGCGTGAGCCGCGAAGGCCAGCGCGGCGGTCATCACGAGCAGCACGCGGAGGGCGACGTCATGCTCCGCTTTCATCTCCTCGTGACAAGGCTGCCGCGTTTCGGAGGAGCCGCCCTCGCGGGTTGTCCCTGCGGTTGTCAGCTTGACGTCTGATGAAGCGACGCGCCCGACGAACAGCCGCCCGATCGCGAACGGCAGTATGGCTCCCCACGGCAATAAGCCATGCCCAAGTTGCTCGATCACGAGGTCGAAGGTCGGCCGCTGGCGGGCCTGCTCCACCGCTGCACCCAGCCAAATCGAGTAGTGATTGGGGTCCGCCGCGAGCAGCGCCGCGATGCCCAGTCGCGCCGCAGCGCCCCCCAAGAGCAGACACCCCACCCCCACGATCCCCGAAAATAGCGAACTTGCTCGGCGCGTCCCCAGCGACACGGCCCAGGACAACCCGACCGCGAGGCACGGCACCGCGACGCCGATCAGCGCGCCGCGTGCCCCAAACCCCGCGGCAAGACCTGCCAGACCTAGCACCAGCATGACCAGCTGTCGCGGCCGCATGCGCGCGGAACCAGCTATTTGCTCACCGCGCTCGAACACCGCCAGCCCAAGCCCGGCGACCGCGATCGCGACGGCGCTCAGCGTCACCGCGTCGCCCAACATGGTGCGCGCTTGCAGGAAGTAGATCGGGGTGGTGGCCAGCACGATCACGCTGAGGGCTGCGGCCTTGCGATCCGCGAGCCGAGAAACCAACAGGTACAGCGCCACCGCGCCTAGCACCGCCCACAGCGCCAGCGGCAGACGGCCAGCCCAGTCGTGGAGGCCGAACACCTTGAAACCTGCGGCGATCGAGGTGAACGGCAGCTCGCCGCGCCCCAGCTCTCCGAGGGTCGGCACCTCGTTGTTCGCGCCCGGCAGCGCCAAACTAGCCGCACCCATCCGGTTCAGGGCGATGCGCCGCGCAAAGTCAGCGACGTTCAGCTCAGGGGGATCCCAAATCCCCGCGCCCGCGATGGGCGCCAGCAGGCTCACGCCAGCAACTAAGGCCGCGGCCAGCGCGAGGGCGGCGCTCGGGGCTTGCTTGCTACGCTCGGCTGGAGCGCCGTGGCCGGCAGCGTCGACCGGGCCGTCTGCCTTCGCGGGCGCTCCGTCAGGCGCAGCTTCAGACTGAGCGCTGGCAGCTTCAGGCTGCGCGCTGGGCGTCGCTGCGTGGTGTTGCTCAGCGCCGAGCGCAGCGGCGCCGGCAGGCGCCGGTAGATCGGAGGACGCTGGCTGTGTGGCGCTCTCTGGCTGCTCGGTCATCTGGCTGGGCACCTTATCACTAGGCCAGCGCCCGCCGGCAAGCGCACAAAAAGCCGGAGTTCGATCCGTGAGCAAACCCAAGCCCGCCACTAGCCGTACCTTGCGGGTGGCGCTTGGACCAAACCTGTCCATACTCCGCGCCCATGCGTTTTGGCAGCTGTGCGATTGTTGGTCGGACCAACGTGGGTAAATCCACGTTTCTGAACGCTGTGCTCGGCCAGCGCCTCGCCATCACCTCCCCCCTCCCCCAGACCACCCGTGATCTCTTGCTGGGGGTAGTTCAGCGCGGAGAGACGCAGATCGCGTTCGTGGACACGCCGGGACTGCACGACCCAAAGCACGAGTTGGGGCGGCGCATGAACTCGGCTGCGCTCGAGGCGCTGCGCACCACGGACCTAGTGGTCCTGATGACCGACACCACTCACCTGCAGCGTCTGCGTCGGCCCGCGGTGGCCAGTCCAGAGCTGGTGCATACCGGAGATCGGAGACTGATTTCGGAGCTGCCAGAAGGCGTGCCCTGCGTCTTAGTGGTCAACAAGGTGGACCAACTCAAGGACAAGACGCGCCTTTTGCCGTACCTCGAGGCGGTGACCAAGCTGTATGAGTTCGCGGCGGTCGTGCCCACCAGCGTGCTGCGAGCCAAGGGCACCGAGGCGGTGCTCGACGAGATCGCGGCCCGGCTCCCTGAGGGTCCGCCAGGCTATGATCCGGACATGCTCACCGACAAGCCGCTCACGTTCTTCGTGCGCGAGTACATCCGAGAGCAGCTCATGTTGCAATTACGCGCGGAAATTCCTCACGCGGTCGCGGTGACGGTAGACAAGTTCGATGAGACCGAGCGCTTGACCCATATCCAAGCCACCATTCACGTCGAGAAGTCAGGTCAGCGCGGCGTCGTGCTCGGCAAGGGCGGTGAGCGCATCAAGTCCATCGGCATCGCGGCGCGCCAGCGCCTCGAGGAGCTGCTCGAGCGCCAGGTGCACCTGGAGACCTTCGTCCGGGTGACTGAGCGCTGGAAGGACATGCCCCGACAGCTAACAGAGCTCGGCTATTCCGTCGCCGACTCGGCTGCACCCACCCGCAGCGAGGCGAAGAAGACCCCATGAACCGCGAGCGCACGCGATCCGAACCTCACCACGCGGACGTCCACGAGGAGGTCACCGACGAGGTCGCCGAGGTCACCAAGCTCGTGACCCCGCGCGATCTGATCGCCGTCGTGGGGCGCCCCAACGTCGGCAAGAGCACGTTGTTCAATCGACTGGTAGGCGAGCGCTTGGCCATCGTCCACGACGCGCCGGGTGTCACGCGAGATCGCCACTACGCCGACGCCTGGCTCGCCGGGCGCGACGTGACCATCGTGGACACCGGCGGCTTTGACCCAACCAGCGGTGACCCGATGGGGCAAGGCATCGCACGTCATGTCCACGCGGCAATCGCTGAGGCTGATCTCGTGTTGTGCGTCCTCGACGGCACGAACCCGCCGACCCAGGCAGATGTAGAGGCGATTCAGCTGCTGAGGCGCAGCGAAAAGCCCGTGCTCTACTGCGCCAACAAGGTCGACAGTCAGAAGCACGAGGCTGAGACCACCGAGCTGTATCGGTTAGGCATCGATCGGCTGTATCCGCTGAGCGCCCTCCACGGCCGAGGCCTGGGTGAGCTGGAGTTTGCGATCCAGCAGCAGCTGCCCAAGCGCGCGGCAGAGCCCGTGGTCCAGCACGCAGGCGCCGTGCCCAACGTGGCCCTGATGGGTCGCCCCAACGCGGGCAAGTCCTCGCTCTTCAATCGCCTGAGCGGCAGCGAGCGCGCGCTGGTCGACGCGCGACCTGGGACCACGCGGGACGCGGTAGACTCCGAGGTCACGCTCAATGGGCAGCGCTATCGATTGATCGATACCGCAGGGATCCGAAAAAAGGGCAAGGTCCACGAAGACGTCGAGAGCGCGAGCGTCATGCGCGCGATCAAGGCCGCGGGGCGCGCCGATGTGGTCGTCCTGCTGTGCGACGTAGAAGAGGGCATCGGCGAGCAAGAGCAGCGCCTGCTGTCGCTGTGCGCAGACCGCGGACGTGGCATCATCATTGGCCTGAACAAAGGCGACTTGCTGGGGGAAAAAGCGCGCAAAGCCGCCATCAAGGCGGCTGAAGAGAAGCTGCACTACGCGCGCTGGGCGAAGGTGATGTGCCTGAGCGCCAAGACCGGCAACGGCGTGAGCGCGCTGATGAAGCAGGTGGTGACCATCCAGCGCGAGCTGAACCGCCGCATCGGCACCTCGGAGCTGAACCGCTTCTTCGAGAGCATCCTGGAGCGCCGGCCACCGCCTACCAGCGGCGGCAAAGCGCCCCGGCTGTTCTACGTCACCCAAGCGCAGACCAATCCTCCGCTGTTCGTCGCGATGTGCAACGCGCCCGAGGCGATCGCCGAGAGCTATCGACGCTTTGTCGTGAATCAGCTGCGTAAGGCCTTCGGCTTTGAGTCGGTGCCGATCAAGATGGTGTTCCGCAAGCGCACGCGGCGCGGAGACACCTGACAGGCCGCGGCTCTGCTCCAGCGCACCCATCAGCTCGCCAGGCCAAGCCCGCCGCTCCGCGCAGGGTGCGCTGGACCTGCTCATGCTTCGCGAGGCGGGGTTACCGCAGGCGAACCGCTCATCGTGCCAGGCGAGCCTCCAAGCGCCGGGGCGGCGGCAGGCTTGCCCACGACAACCGGCTCAGGTTAGGTGACAGGCATGAGCACAGCGCAGCCTGAGAACGAGCCCGTGGTGTTGACTGAGGTGCGAGACCGCGTCCTAGTGATCCGGCTCAACCGACCGAGCGCGCGCAACGCAGTCAGCGGAGACGTCGCCCTAGGCATGGAAGCCGCGCTCGATCGACTCGAGGACGACCCCGAGCTGTGGGCAGGCGTGCTCGCCGCGAACGGGCCGACGTTCTCTGCTGGCGCCGACTTGAAATGGATCGCGGCGGGGCGAGGAGCGGAGCTGTCCACCAAACGAGGTGGATTTGGCGGCCTGGTACGGCGAGAGCGCACCAAGCCGCTGATCGCCGCGGTGCACTCAGACGCGCTGGCGGGGGGCTTCGAGCTAGCGATCGCGTGCGATCTCATCATCGCGGCCCAAGGCTCAAAATTTGGCCTGCCCGAGGTGAAGCGCTCGCTGGTTGCCCTAGCCGGCGGCTTGGTCGAGCTGCCGAGGCTGATCGGCGAGAAGTTGGCGCTGGAGCTGGCGCTGACCGGAGACACTTTCCCCGCAGAAAGACTGGTGCAAGCTGGGCTGGTCAGCCACGTATCGCCGGCGGCTGAAGTGTTCGAGCACGCCCTGGCCCTCGCCACGCGGATCACCCAGAACGGCCCGCTGGCGGTGCGCGCCTCCCGAGACATCATCATCGGCGGCCGCGATCTGGCGAGCGCCGAGCGCTGGGCGCGCTCGTTCGAAGTCGGACGGCCCGTGTTTGCGTCAGAAGACGCCCAAGAAGGACCCCGCGCGTTCATCGAGAAGCGCGCTCCCGTGTGGAAGGGGCGCTAGCGCACAGACGGCGCTAACCTCCCCCAAACCCAGGCTGATCCACCCTGGCTGGCGAGGGCAGCAGCTAGTCTTGTGTATTTCCGCGGGAAGTTGTTGAGCCATACAGTACCCCGCGTAGATCGGTGCGGGTCAAGATCCCCACCAGCCGACCTGCCTCCAGCACCGGCAGCCGCCCGACGTCGTGGCTCTCCATCTCGCGAAACGCGGAGGCGAGCGAGGCATCTGGCGTCGTGGTGTGGAGGTGGTGCGCCATACAGCTGGACACTGGCAGGTGCAGGCGACCAGCCGCCTCAGCCTTCTCTACGTCACGGCGAGAGATCAGCCCCACTAGCTCGCCCGCCTCAACCACGGGGACACCCGTGTAGCGCCAAACGCGCAAGCTGTGCCTGAGCTCGACCAGCAAGGTGTCCGGCGTCACGCTGCGCACGAGCCGGCTCATCACGTCGGACACGCGGCGCGGGTTGGGGGGCGTCTGCTTGAAGCTGCTGAGCAGGCGCTCGTACACCTCGTCCAGGTCAGCGCCCTTCAGCGTTACGGCGGCGGCGCCGGCGTGGCCTCCCCCACCAAACTGCGCGAGGCGCTCGCTCACGTCGATGATCGGCGAGCTCGAGCGCGCGACGATCTGCACTTGCTTGTCACCCACGGCATAGAACGCGAACAGCGCCGCGTTTCCGCCGAAGCCAGCCACCGCGCTGGTCACGTCGGCCAGCCCGTTGACGGCCCGCTCCAGGCGTAGCCGCGCGGTGCCGACGAGCGCGCCGCCAAAGTCGTGGGTCTCTAACGAATCGATCGCGCGCTTGAGCAGCTCGCGCTGGGCGGCGCTGAACTCGGGCTTCAGGTAGCGGTTCACCGTCTTGAGGTCGCCACCTTGGTCTAGCAGCCACCCCACGGCCCTGGCGTCCCTGCCTGAGGTGCTCGAGTAGGTGAGCGAGCCGGTGTCGGCGTAGATCCCCAGGGCAAAAAGAGTAGCTTCTTCGATATCTATCTCAACACCCAGCGCCTTGATGCGCTCGACCAGCAGCGTGGTCGCCGAGCCGACGGGCTCGACCAGTTCGAACGAGCCTGGGATGTCGTCCTCCCCAGCGGGGGGGTGGTGATCGTAGACGTGGACGTCTAGCGTCGGATCGCCGGCGTCCAGGCGCCGCCGCAGCTCTTTGAACGCGCCGATTCGGCTCTTTTTTCGGTGATCCACCAGGATCACTCGCTTGACTTCACGCTCATCGATCTCTGTATAGCGTAGCGTGCGGAAACGATCACGGTGGAGCGCCAGGTAGTCATGCAGCGCTGGGGAAATGCGTCGCCCGAACACGATCTCCGAGCCGGGGTAGAGCTTTTGCGCTGCGACAGCGGCAGCGAACGCGTCGAAGTCGGTCAGCTCGTGGGTGAGGATGACTTCCATCGCGCTGGAGCATAGTGCGAACCCTGGCCTGCGCGTGCTTTTTCATGCGTCGTCAGGCGCTTCGGGAGCCCCCTCGGGCGGCCGCTGAGCAACGAGCGACTACTAGGCGCCTGGCGCGAGCAGCTGCGCGATCCCCGCCAGCGTCGAAATATCGTGCACGTCGCTGGGGAGCGCGGGGATCATCACGCGCGCCGGGAACGACCCATCGGGGTTGCTGGTGGTGCGACCCTTCTCCAAGCGATCGAGGTAGCTGCGATCCAAATCGGCGAGCTGCTGCTCCTCGTCGACGGCGCGCACCAGCCGCGCGGCACCGTCCGCCTTCAAGGTGATGCCATGGCGTTTCAGCGCGGCTTCAGCCTGAGCTAGCGTGGCCACTGATTTCGGCGCGCGGTGCACTCGGTTCACCACGAACGCATCACGCGCCATGCCTTGCGCTTGCAGCCGCTCGGCGAAGAACAGCACCTCACGGATGGCCATCGGAGCGGGGCTGGTGACGAGCACGTAAGCGAACTCTGGCGAACGAAACGCCTCCGACACCTCGGCTGCCCGCGACTTAAAGCCTCCAAACAAGTCGTTTAGCTCGCTGATGAACTCAGCCATTTGCTCGAGGAAGCCGCCGCCAGTCAGCTTGCCGATCCCCTTGAGCACCAGGGCGACGCTCTTGGCGACCAGGTTCAAGCTGAACTTCCCCGAGGTCTCGAAGGCCTGGATGAACCAGCGCATCGCGGCGCTGTCGATGGCCTGGGTGATGCGCTCCGGCGCGTCCAGAAAGTCCAGCGCGTTGCTCGTCGGTGGGGTGTCGAGGATGATCAGATCGTAGCGCGCGTCTTGCTTGACCGTGAGCAGCTTCTCCATCGCCATGTACTCTTGAGTGCCAGCGAGGCTGGTGGAGACGTACTGGTACAGGCGGTTGTGAAGGATGCGATCTCGCGCTTCGGCGGTGGACGCGTGGCGCGTCACCAGCTCGTCGAAGGTGCGCTTGGTGTCGAGCATCATCACCGTGAGGCTCCCGCTCACCGGGAGGCCCGCGGCCTCGAAGACCGCTGGAGCGACCAGCTGCGCCTCGCCGGTCATGCGATCGAGCCCGAGGCTGTTGGCCAACCGGCGCGCGGGATCGATGGTCAGGCACAGCACTCGCTTGCCACGTCTGGCGGCAGCGAGCGCCAGCGCAGCCGCCACGGTCGTCTTCCCTACACCCCCGCAACCCACGCATAAAACGACGCGGCGCTGGTCAATCAACGGATCCAGAGTCTGACGGTTCATCGCCGAGCAGGCCTAGCATGCTGACGTCGAGGAGCCGCAGAGGATCGACCCAAACCGGGTCCACCCAGGGATCTGGGGCGAGCGGGTGTTGGGAGCGCGTTACTTGGCCGGCCGTGGGTCGGCGACGCAGCCTTACGAACATGAGCCGAATTGATGCGAGATCGACAGCGGGTTCGGGGCGTGAGGCGCAGGACGCGGCGGTTGAGCGCCGCCTTCGGCGCAGCGACGACCCACTCATCGCCCTCGAACGGCTGCTGGATGCAGCTCGCGCGCTCGGGGGATCCGAGGTGCTAGCGCTGGCTGACGAGAGCGGGCTGCTGATCGCCGGCTCCGGGCACTTTGGGGCTTGCGAAGAGCTCGCGGCCCAGACCGCCGCTCGCCAACCAGCAAATGATCGCCAGGCCGCCAGTGTGCGCGCCCTCGACCTCAAGGGGTCGCGCGTCTTGCTGTGCGCCAGCGGCGGTGACCTGGACCACAGCCTGTCACACGCGGCCCAGGGCGCCCGACGCATCTTGGGCCGGCGCGCTGCGGGCCAGCGCTGAGCCCAATCATATCCGCACGGTAATTAGAATCGGCGACGTCGCGGAGCTCCCGAGACACGCGGGGCTAGCGCACCTCTAGGCGGGGCCTAGCGGTGCGAGCGAGCTAGCTCGTCGCTGGAGGCTCGGACGCGACGACCCGCGCAGCTCGCGGCGATTTGAGCCTCTCAAGCCCAGCTTCAACAGCCTGCTGGGCATCAGGCGGATCTGGGCTATACCCAGCGCCATGCCGGGCGGATTCATAGATCTACACTGCCACTGGGTGGCGGGGATTGACGACGGCGCGCGGACCCTCGCCGAAGGCCACCAAATGCTGCAGGGCCTGGCTCAGCTGGGCTTCTCGCTGGTCATCGCGACCCCGCACATGCGCCCAGGACTGTTCGACAACTCGCGGGCCAGCATCGAAGCAGCCTACGCGCGCAGCGTGCAGGAGCTGTCTGGTATGCCGGGGTTACCGGAGGTCGCGCTGTCGAGTGAGCACTACTTTGACGACGTGGTGGTGGGGCGGTTGTTCGAAGGCCAGGGCCTCCCGTATCCTGGCGGGCACGCGGTGCTGCTCGAGTTCTACGACCAGCGCTTCCCGATCACGCTGCGCCAGCAGTTGTTCGAACTGCAGCAGCGCGGGCTGCGACCCGTGATCGCCCACCCAGAGCGCTACCATCGCGTGTGGGAAGCGCCGGAGGCGTTGGAGCAGCTGGTGGATGCGGGCTCGGTCGCGCTGCTGGACGTCGCCGCCCTAGTCGGCAAATACGGCCGGCGACCACAGAGGTGCGCGGAGCAACTGCTCGACGCCGGTCTCTACCACGCAGCGTGCAGCGACGCGCATCGCCCTGAAGATCTGACGCCTGTTGCCGCGGGGATAGAGTGGGTGCGCGAGCGCTTCGGAGAAGACGAAGTGACCTTCCTGTTTTCGGAAGGGCCGAGGCAAATCCTCGAGGGCCGCGTGGAGACATGAGGCGGCATCACGCGAGCCTGCCAAGCCGGCGACGTGGCGGCGTCCAAGCAGGAGAGCAGTTGAGAGGCGTCGCCCGTGTCGCGACCTGAGGCCACCGCGAGGGCGCGACTAGGCGGCACAAAGCTCGCGATTTCGGCGCTGGCGGGCGCGCTGGCTGTGTGGCTCTTGCACGCTGGTGGGCTGCCGTTGGTGCCGCAAACCGACGCGCTCGCGCGGGTGTCAGGTTGGTCAATCGCCAGCTACACGGCGCTGTTCGCGCTGGTTCACGTCCTGCGCGCCGCGCGCTGGCACTGGCTGCTCAAGCCCATAGGCGAGGTCGCCTTGCGGCGCATCGTGAACGTGTCGTTCGTTGGCTTCGCCGCCATCGTGCTCTTGCCGCTGCGCGCGGGCGAGGTCGTGCGCCCGATGATGATCCGTAAGGATACACAAGTCAGCGGCTGGGCGGCCGCCGGGACCATCGCGGCGGAGCGTGTGCTGGATGGACTCTTGGTCAGCCTGCTGCTGCTCGGCGGCCTGTTGCTGTCAACGCCGCTCGATCCACTGCCCGATCAGATCGGAGACCTCCCGGTGCCCGCGCGCCTAGTGCCCGGCGCCGCCTATACAGCGCTTGTCCTGTTTGGCTGCGCCTTCATGGCGATGGGTCTTTTTTACGCGCGCCGCAGCGCCGCGCGGCGCTTGGTCGCGCTCAGCGTCGGCAAGCTCAGCCCCCGCCTGGCGGCTTGGCTCGCGGCCCGGGTCGAGGCGCTGGCAGATGGGCTGCGCTTCTTACCTCGCCCCGCGCTAGCTTGGCCGTTCGTAGCCCTCAGCTTGGCCTACTGGCTGCTGAACGCCCTCGCCACTTATCAACTCGGCGTGGCCTGCGGGCTTGCTGGCATGTCTTACGCCATCGCCTGCGTCAGCATGGGCGTGCTCGCGCTTGGGATCTTGCTGCCCAACGCACCAGGCTACTTCGGCGCGTTTCAGATCAGCGTCTACGCCTCGCTGGCGCTGTACTTTAGCGCCAGCCAAGTCCAGAGCGCGGGCGCGGCGTTCGTGTTCGTGCAGTACGCGGTGCAGACCGTGGTCACCCTGGGCGCTGGCGCGCTCGGGTTGCTCGCTGAGCGGCGCCGCCAACCACGAGCCAGCGACCCCAGCACGACTCAGCTGGAGCCCGACCTCTCCCAAGCGAGCCCGGATGGTCCGTAGGCACATGCGCGCTCAGGCGCACAGCCCATCAACACGAAATTTGCCCATTTTACTGTGCGCGGGCTAGCAGCCGAGGGCGATGCCCAGCTCGTCAGGCCAACCTACTCCGCGCGCACGCCGCGCGCTCTCGTTCGCCCTGGTGTTGTTCGCCGCGACCGCTGCGCTCCTTGGGCTGAGCAGTCAACCCGCTGAGGCGCGGGTGGAAGACGACTCGCCGTACTCCAAAGCACAGACGTTCAGCGGCGCGCTGCGCTACCTGCGCGTCGACTTGGGTTACGAAATCGTCGAGAAGGACCCTGACGCGGCCTACTTGCTGTTCAAGTACGTGCCCAGCGGCCAGCGCGAACCGACCAGCGGCTCCATCGAGATCGTGGCGGCTGAAGGCAAAGTGAAGGTCTTCGTCCAGCTGCCCCGCATGCCAGAGTACCACGAACGCATGCTCTCCAGCGGTCTGGCGAAGAAGCTCAAGTCTGAGTACGGCGAACCACCCAAACCGGCTAAAAAGCCCGCCAAAAAACCCGCTAAGAAGCCCGACAACGGAGACGAGAAGCCGCGCGACAACTCAAGCTCCAGCGACTCTGGCTCCCGCGACTAGTCATCGCTGCTCAAGAGACTTGACGCTTACGCGCCCGGCCGCAGCCGCGCTGATGCCGACCTTGCCGTTGGCGCTCAAGCGCAGCGCGATCGCGGGATCACCCGTCGGGCACGGGAACGGTGCACCTGCCTAGCGGCGGTGTATAACAGCGGCCCCCATGGACGAGCTATCCGAGAGCATCGGCCGCTACAACGTGGTGCGCCTGTTGGCGCACGGCGCGATGGGGCGAGTGCTGCTAGCGCACGACCCGGTGCTGGATCGTCCGGTGGCCATCAAGCTGCTGCGCAACGATCTGGGCCTGAACCCCGAACAGCGCGACACGTTACTTGAGCGCATGCGCCAAGAGGCCCGCGCGTCCGCACGGGTAAGCCATCCAAACATCGTCGCGCTCCACGACATGGGCGACACGCCGCAGCTGTACCTAGTGTTCGAACACGTCGATGGCATGAACCTAAAGGAGCGCTTGCTCCAGGGGCCGCTCGGGCCCGAGTCTTCAGCTGAGTTGGTGGAGGGCCTGAGCTCTGCCTTGGCCACTGCCCATGCGGCGGGGGTACTGCACCGAGACGTCAAGCCCGAGAACATCATCATGGCCAAGCACGGGCCTAAGCTCGCGGACTTCGGCATCGCGCGCTTGCCCGACTCGACCCTCACCCACGAGGGAGGGGTGCTCGGGACGCCGGCCTACGCCGCCCCCGAAGCCATCGCGAACGGGAAATTCACGCCGCTCTCCGACCAGTTCTCCCTCGCGGCGACGATGTACGAGGCGATCAGCGGGCGCCGGGCGTTCCCCGGTGATGACGCCGTGGCGGTCGCCAGCCGCATCGGCACAGACGAGCCCCCCGCGGTGGCCGCCAGCTGCGGGGTCGATCCGCACGTCGACACGGTCCTGGCACGCGGGATGAGCAAGGTGCCTCGCTCGCGCTTTGAGTCGATTGAGGACTTTGGGCGAGCGCTGGCCGAGGCGCTCCGTATGTCGCCGAGGGCGGCGATCCCCAGCATCCCAGAGCGCTACCCTGCGGAACCCCACCACGCTCCCGGTTGGGGCTTGAAGTTGGGGGTGGGTGCGGCGGCGGCTGGCGCGCTGATCGCCGCCGGCGCGCTGCAGCTCAGCAGGCAGCTCGAGCAACCAGCCGCCGTCGCGCAAGCCCCGGTGCCTCTGGCGGCGAGCATCGCGGCCGACGACAGTGACCAGCCAGTCGCGTTCTTGGCCGAGCGCCCGCCAGAAAAGAAGCGCAAGCCCCGTCGGCGTCAGCGCGCGGAAACAAACCCAGACGCCGGCGACGTCGCGCCGGGACGCGGCGACGCTGGAGCCCCCATCCCCGCGGCGAGCGCACCCGCGCCGAGCGTCAAGCTGAACTAGGGGGCCTGCGGGTAGCTCACGGCTCAGCCCAGGCCCGCCAACGCGGGCGCGCGACCGACCCACCGCTCGTCGCGGGTCGAGCCCCGGGGCCGCCGAGAATGCACTTGCCAGCCTGAACCAAGTTGGATGACACTCAGGGCCGGCGGCAGGTTACCGCCAGTGACGAGCTCGGCCGTCGAGCTCCCAGCAGGGTTGTTCAAACCCGCCCGGTCGCCTGGCGGGGCCCTGACAACGTCCCTGGCGGGGCAAACACCAGGGGCTCGCCTGGCTTGGCCCAACCCGCCCTCACTCCGCGCTCGCGCGGACTTCTCGGAGAGACCATGCGCATCACCACCCCGCTCTGTTTTACCTTCATCCTCGGCCTGTTCAGCGCGCTCTACGGAGGTTGCGCCGACAGCTCCGGTGGCAATAAGGCCGCAGGCGCCCACGGGACGCAAGGCTGCAGCGAAGCAAGCGACTGCAACTCGTGCGGCACCTGCTATGACCTCTGCCTGTGCGGGGGCGGCGAGGCTAAGGATTGCGCGAGCATCTGCAGCAGCGGCAACGGCGGCAGCGGTGCAAACGGTAGCGGCGCCTCTGGCGGCAGCGGCGCCTCTGGCGGTAGCGGCGCCTCTGGCGGCAGTGGCGCGGGCGGTAGCGGCGCCTCTGGCGGCAGTGGCGCGGGCGGCAGCGGCGCAGGCGGCAGCGGCGCGGGCGGCGGCGGTGGTGGCGGGGCCTGCGACGCAGCCGTCACCTTCAACGACGCGACCTGTGGGAGCTGCGCCGCCAACGCCTGCTGCAACCAGCTGACAGCGTGCTTCGGCACCTCGAGCACCCCGACGGCTCCGGCCTGCGCCTCCCTGTTCGACTGCATTCAGACCGAGTGCGCGAGCATCAGCGACGAGACAGCCTTCAACTCGTGCGTGAATTCAAAGTGCGGGACCTACGTGACCCAAGAATCCGTCGACGCCTACAACGGCCTCGGCTGCATCGGGGACTCCTGTGCCTCGGTGTGCGGCGGCTGATTCACGCTAACTGGCTCGGCGTCGCCTGCCTGCTGGGCGGCGTCAGCCTGCTGCGTCCACCAAGCGTCGCGCTCGCCGCGGCCGACACGCGCTTTGATTCGCTCAGCCAGAGCAGCCCCGCGGAACGCGCGCTGACGGGTGGCCTGATTGTATTGCGAGCGCCAGGCGCCCAAATGCTGCGCGTGCCGGCGCTCCGCTTTGAGATGGGCTCCACCCCGCTTGAGGTGATCGAGACGCTGCTGTTGTGCCACCAGGAACCGTATGGCGAGCTGTGTGATCAGGCGATGTTCTCTGATGAAATGCCCACGCACCGCGTGTCGCTCAGTAGCTTTTGGCTTGACCGCACGGAGGTAACCGTCGCGGACTACGCGCGCTGCGTGAGCCTCGGCCGCTGCCGCTCAGCCCAGGTTGGCGGCAGCGCGCGCTTTGAAAAGCCGAACTACCCGCGGGGTTTAGTCTCGTTCGGCGACGCCAGCGACTACTGCAAGTTCCGCGGCGCCAGGCTACCCACCGAAGCCGAGTGGGAGGGCGCCGCGCGTGGGCCTAACGGCCGTAAATATCCATGGGGTAATCTATACAACTCGCGATACGCCAACCACGGGCGCCTGGCTTGGAGTGAGACCGACGCGCGCGATGGCTTCGCCGAGCTAGCCCCGGTCGGCTCGTTTCCGACCGGCGCCACGCCGAGCGGCATCCTTGACATGGCGGGCAACGTGGCCGAGTGGGTCAGTGACTACTACGGCGCGTACCCAGAGGCACCGCAGACAGATCCGCAGGGCATAGGAACCGGCGCCCGCGTCGCGCGCGGTGGGCACTACCAGAGCGCCGCTCCTTGGCTACGCGGTAGCTCTAGGATGTCCGCAGACGCTGACGTGCGCCGCCCGTACATCGGCTTCCGCTGCGCGAAGACCGCGCGTCACTCGCAGGGCGTTGCCCGGCGGAGCGCGACCACCCCCAAACGATCCTCGGGCCGATCACCAGCTGCGCAGCGATGAGCACCCTGCCATGAGCACCCCGCCATGACTACGCGGCGTCAACCAGGCGCCAGCGCGCAACGACTCGTGCTGCCCATCGCCGCCCACACTCGGTTCATCTTAGTGCGGCCCCACTACCCAGAGAACGTGGGGGCGGCGGCCAGGAGCCTGAAGACCATGGGGATGTCGAGGCTGTGCTTGGTGCGTCCTGGGCGCATCGGACGGCCAGAGCACCCGATGGCGCTGAAGATGGCGGTCAAGAGCCTGGATGTGCTGGGCGCTGCGCCGATCTTCGATTCGCTGCCTGAGGCGCTGATCGGAGTGGACTACGCGGTCGCGACGAGCGCTAAGAGCGGGCTCGCCGGGGTGTTCACGCTGGAGGAGGCGGCCGCCGAACTTGAGCGACGGAGCGCGCAGGGCCAACAGCTCGCGGTGGTGTTCGGGAACGAAAAATCCGGCCTGAGCGACGCCGACGCCGCGCTCTGCGACGGCTATTTGCGCATTCCCATGGCCGCGGCCCAGCCGTCGATCAACCTGGCGCAGGCCTGTCAGCTGGTCGCCTACCAGCTGTTTATCGCTGGACTCGCTGGGCGCAGCCTGTGACGCAGCCCCTGCGCTGTCGGTCTGTGGTGCTCAGGATCTCCACACGCGACGCCGGAGCGAGCTAGACTCTCGGCCTCATGCCCGCCGTCGATCTGCGCTCAGACACCGTAACCCAGCCCAGCGCCGCGATGCGCGCAGCGATGGCTAGCGCTGAGGTCGGCGACGACGTGTATGGCGAGGACCCCAGCGTGAACAGGCTGGAGCAGCAGGTCGCTGAGCTGCTCGGGAAGCCGGCCGCGCTGTTCGTTCCGTCCGGAACCATGGGCAATCAGCTCGCGCTGATGAGCCAGACGCGGCGCGGCGATGAGGTGGTGATCGGCGCCCGGGCGCACTGCGCGTGGTTCGAGTCCGGCGCGGGGGCCGCGCTGTCGGGCGTCCAGTTTGAGACCGCAGGCGCCGGGGGCTTGTTCACCGCTGATGAGTTCGAGGCGGCGATCAAGCCTTCTAGCTACTACCTACCCAGGACGTCGTTGGTCAGCATCGAGAACACGCACAACGCCTCGGGCGGTCGGGTGTTCCCCCAGGGAGACGTGGTGGAGATCGCCCGGCGCGCCCATGAGCGCGGGATGAAGGTTCACTTGGACGGCGCTCGCCTGTGGAACGCGAGCGCGCGAAGCGGCCTGTCTCCAGCTGAGCTCGCGGCGCCAGCGGACAGCGTCAGCGTGTGCTTCTCGAAGGGCCTGGGCGCGCCTGTCGGTTCAGCCCTGGTCGGCGCTGAGCCCCTGATCGCCGACTGCCGCAGGCTGCGTAAGATGCTCGGCGGCGGGATGCGCCAAGCCGGCGTTTTGGCAGCTGGCGCGCTCTTCGCGCTGCAGAGCCAGCGAGGACGACTGCTGGACGACCACAGCAATGCCCAGTTCCTCGCGGAATCCCTCGCGAGATCTCCCCAGCTCAGCATCGACCTTGAGAGCGTACAAACCAACATCGTCTTCTTCGCGCTGAGCAAGCCGCGGGCAGCGCAGCTGGTGGAGTTGGCGCGCGAGCAGGGCGTGCTGGTCAACGCCATGGGCCCAGGCAGCGTGCGCGCGGTGACTCACCTAGACGTCGATCGGCAGCAGATCAGCCGCGCCGCCGAGGTGTTGCTCGCAGCCAGCGAGGAGGTGTGCCGTTGATCGGGCACGTGACCGGTCAACGAGCGCCGCGCGCTGCATGGCCTGTCGGCGCTTGGAGCAGTCGGCGCCGCGCGCTGCTGGCGTTCACGATCTCGTGGCTGGCTCTGCTCATCGGCTGCGCGCCGTCGTTTAGCGATGGCTTCGAGCGCTCCAGAGCCGCGGCCATCAGAGCCTACTCGTCGGGTCGCTACGTGGAGGCTGCGGCCAACTGGGAGCGCGTCGCGGCTGAAGCCCCCGACCGGCATCAGAAGTACGAAGCGCTATACCGGGCGGCGTCGGCGTACAAACGGGGACGCCGCCCCGAGCAGGCGAAGGCCACCTACGCGCGCATCCTCAAGGAAGCGCCAAAGACAGACAGGGCTGCCCGCGCGGCCTATGATTTGGCTGATTTGGAGCTCGAGGCAGGCGACGACGAAGCTGGCTTCAAGGGCCTTGAGCGCGTGCTGGACAGCTACCCCGACTCGGGCTCTGCGCCCGCCGCCCTCAAGCGCTGCGTGCTCTGGCTTGAAGACACCAAGGGTGATGCAGCCGCGAAGGCTTGGCTCACTGAGCGCATCTCTCGCCAACAGAGCACAGCGCTCGGCGAGCACCTGCACTACGCCCTGGCGAAGCTGCTCGTGCGCATGGACGCGCCGCGAGCGGCGCTCACCCGCTACCTATACGTCGCACAGCGCTACCCGTACCCCAGCGGCGCGCTGTGGGACGACTCGCTGTTTCACGCTTCACAGCTCGAAGAGCAGCTCGGTAACCCCCAGCGCGCCGTCGAACACCTGGAGCGCATGCTCAAAGAGCGCGAGCCGTCGAGCATGCCAGGCAGCTACGAGCGACCGCGCTACAGCGAGAGCCAGTACCGGATCGGCGTCTTGCAACGCGACGCGCTGAAGCAGCCGGCGGCGGCCATCCGCGCTTTTCGCAGCCTGCGCTTGGAGTTCACCACCAGCATCTTGCGCGACGACGCCGCCTGGCAAGAGGCCAAGCTCAGCGCGAGCCAGGGCGATCAAGCCGGCGCCTGCCAGGCTATGCGTTGGCTCCGCGAGGAAATCCCAGACAGCCGCTACGCCGCGTGCGGACAGCTGTTGTGTACTCAGCTAAAGCCGCTCAAGCGTGAATGTCGCAGCTACATCCAGCGAGAGCTCGCGCCGAGCCAGCTGCATCAGCGACTGGAGTCAGGCCCGTGACGATCGGCGGGGGTGGAGGGCCGCGCTGGCTAGCGCGGTGCTGACGCGACCTAGACGAGCCTAGAGATCGTCGTCCTTGATCAGGTCGTCGTCCTCATCCTCGTCGTCCTCATCCTCGTCGTCCTCGTCCTCGTCGTCGTCGTCCTCGTCGTCCTCATCCTCATCTTCCAGGCGAGGCTCTGTCTTGAGGTCGATCCCGACTTCCCCGAGCTGCGTCTCGAGCAGTTCGAACAGCTCATCGGTGTCGTCCCCACCCCACTCGTCAAGGATGTCCGTCAAGAACTCGTAGAAATCCCCGCTGTCGAGCCTGCGTTCGATCTCTTCGACCTGATCTTCCGTAAAGCTTTCAAGGATGTCTTCGCGGAGCGAATCAGTATCACCCTCGTCGATCGCTTCCTGAGAAGACAATCGAATCTGTCGAACCGCACGCCTGTCGAGGTAGATGTCCATTTGAAGAGCTTTTCTGGAGTCCTTGGTCGGGCTTTAGACGATGGGCTCACGGGACGTCAAGGCTTCGTGAACACACCCCTGCTAACTCTCGGCTTGAGGTAGAACGGAGCCGTGCGAATCGAGGGTCGAGCCGTGGTGATTTTTGCGCTGGCTAGCAGCGCTGCCCTCGGCCAGTCCGCGGGCACGGCGCCGTCGAAGGCTGCCACGCCGGCGGCGGCTAGCTCGCCCTCGGACGATGTCACCAGGTCGTTGCCAGACCCCCACCGAAGCGTTGAGCCGAGCAACACCGCGCACTACCTGCAGTATGGCGTTGGCCTGACCGCCGAAGCTCAGGCCGACCCTGGAGACGTGTGCCCAGACGCAGCGCACGCCCCGTGCATTCTCGGCTCCGGGGGAGGGCTCGCGATGCGCGTTGGGTACCGCAGCCGCGGCCGCTGGTACGCGGGTGGTGCGTACGAGTTCTCCCGGCAAAATCCGTCCAACCTGATGCGCTTGGCGATCTTGCAGCAGCTCCGCGCAGAAACGCGCTACTACCTGGACGTACCGAGCCGCCTGAGCCCGTACCTCGCCGGCGGGCTCGGCATGGCGCTGTATGGAAACGAGTTCGGTACCGACACCGGGGGGGTTACCAGCTTCGTTGGCGTCGGCCTCGAACTCCAGCTGAGCCGCACCACGGTGATCGGGACGAGCCTCGCGTATCGGCCGCTGCTGCTGCGCGGATGGACCGACTCGGCCGGCCAGCGGCGAGCTGATCGCTTTCTTGGCTTTGGCCTCGCGCACCTGGTGGCGATCGAGATCGCGGTTGAGGTTCGCAGCCCGCTCAGTCGCTGGTAGATAGCGCGGCGCTCATTTGAGGCGGCCGCAGGCTAGCTGCGCCTCATCTTCCAGCCGTTGACCGAAAGCCAAAGCCTTGAAAGTTTCGTCGCGATCCTCGAAACAGAACCTTGACTCGTTGCCCAGGGAGTTGTCCTCTTGCCAGCTGTGAGGTGTGATCGATGTGGGCGGGAGAACCCCGACCATGTGACGTTCTGCATGGACTGCGGCAATCGCCTCAAGCCTGCACAGCGCGTGGTCGAGCCTACCCCACCGCGCGGAATGGACGCACCCAAGGGCCTGGGTGGTACCGCGTTCTTGGACAAGCCTCCGTTGGCTGGGCCGACGCCTGGCGCGGCGCCAGCGCCGGCTCCCATCGCGCTGCCAATCCCGAGGCCGCAAGAACCCGCTCGGCCGGCCAGCGTCCACCCGAGGCCCGCCGCTCCAGATTTCGAGTTTGCTCCAAAACCACCTCCAAGCGAGGGCAACGGTTGCTCACGCTGCGGCGTGCTCAACCCTGAAGTCAACCGCTTTTGCCTCTCGTGTGGAGCCACGCTTCACAACTCGAGGCCCGTGATCGCGCAGCCCGTCGTCGACATTTCGTCACCGCCGCGCGCCGCCAGCGCGCCCGTCCAGTGCAGCCGTTGCAAAGGCAACAACCAACCGGGCATGCGCTTCTGCCAGTACTGCGGCGCAGCTCTGGGTACAGGAAACGCGCAGCCCGACGAAGCTGAAGCGCGTCCAGTTGCCCGCGCCCCAGATGAACCTCGGCTGCTGGAGCGCGCCCCTCAGGTTCAGCCACAGCCCGCGGCGGCGCAACCGGTCCCCGTCCCGCAGCACTCACCGCCACCGCCGCACTCACCGCATTCGCCGCTGCCGCAGCCGCAGCACTCACCAGCACCTCGATCCCGAGCGGCCGACTCCGCCCCAGCCGGCGGGCCGACCCTTAAGGGCAAGCTGGTGGTCATCGCTCAAGACGGAAGCCCAGGCCGAGAGTACCCAATCTACGACGATCAGGTCGATATCGGGCGCCAAGAGGGCACCATCGTGCTGCCCAACGACCCGTATGTTTCCCCGCGCCATGCCCGGGTAGTGCTCCGGAACGGCAAGTTTCTGATCCGCGATCTTGGGTCAGTCAACGGGATCTACGTCCGGCTCACCAAGAGAGAACCGTTGAGAAACGCGGACTTGCTACTGGTCGGGTTGGAGGTGTTAAGGTTCGAAACGGTGAGTGAAGCGGAAAAGGGCCTGGGCCAAGGGGCAGAGCGAGGCACCCATATTTTCGGGTCGCCCGCGACCCCGCGCTTTGCGCGCCTGTTGCAGAGAACGGTTGAGGGCGTGACCCGAGACGTATATCACCTCACCCGTGAGCAAACGGTGATTGGACGCGAGGCAGGTGATATCGTCTTCACCGGCGATCCGTTCATGAGCCGACGCCACGCGGGCATCACCCGCGATCCTTCGGGCCGTGAGTTCAGCCTGCAAGATTTGGGTTCGTCGAACGGGAGCTACTTGGCAATCCGCGGCGAGCAACAGCTGGAAGATGGCGATCATGTGCGAATCGGCCAGCACCTATTTCGTCTGGAAATTGATCGGGCCACCAAGCTGATATGAGCCAAAACGGGGACGCAGCGCGGGGCGACATCCGCATTCATTTGTTCGGCCGGACCGACGTGGGGCAGATCCGCGAGCACAACGAGGATAACTTCCTGGTCGCAGATCTAACCCGGCGCAGCCGGAGCCTGATGGAAGCCGATCGCCACCAGGTCGTGGGCGAACGCGGCACCGTGCTCGGCGTGTGCGACGGCATGGGCGGCGCGGCGGCGGGTGAGGTGGCCAGTCAGCTCGCCGTCGACATCATCTACGAGAAGCTGGTCGAGGGCGAGCCGCCCCACGAACCAGACGAGCTCGCGCGTCGTCTGGTTCGTGCCATCGAAGAGGCAGGCCTACGCATCTTCAACGACGCGCGGGCCGACCGCAGCCGACGCGGTATGGGCACGACGTCCACCATCGCTGCCTTGGTGGGGCCCCGGCTCTTCCTGGGTCAGGTCGGAGACAGCCGCGCTTATCTCTTGCGGGGCGACCGCATGGTCCAAGTGACTCGGGATCAGTCGCTGGTCAACCAGCTGATCGAGGCCGGCCAGCTCACTGAAGAGGAAGCCGAGACCTTCGAGCACAACAACATCATCCTGCAAGCTCTGGGCACCGCTGAGAGCGTTCAGGTCGATCTCACCTTCGTCGATCTGCGCCGCGGCGACGTGCTCATGCTCTGCTCAGATGGGCTAAGCGGGATGATGCGCGCGAACGAGATGCGCGAGGTGCTGCTTACGGTGCGCGATCCGCTGGAGGCCTGCAAAGTGCTGACCGACCGCGCAAACCTGGCCGGCGGTCATGACAACATCACGGTGATCGTCGCCCATTTTGACGGTGAAGGGCTCCCCGCCCTGTCCGGCGACGAACCGTTGGTCTACCAAAAGTACGCGCTGCCGCAGCCGACGGCAGACGCCACGATGCGTGCCGCGCCGCTCAGTATTCCAGCGGGCGAGGCCGCCGACGTGAGTGGCGAGGCCGCCCGCGAGTCGCGCAAGCTTCGCGTCTCTCACACCATGGTCGGGGTCGAGTCGGTCACGGCAGACGTCGCGCTGAAGGCCGCCGGGCAACCAGAACCACGCGCTCCGATGCACTACGATCCCCACGAGGATCCGGTCGACATCCCAACCACCGGGCTGCCTCCGGCGGTGGTGGGGATGATGGTGCTCGGCGCCTTGTTGGTAGCCGCCCTGGCCGGGGGTTACCTGGCGCTCGCACCCTAGGCCATGCGCCAGGCGCTCAGGCGCATCTTGTGGCTGCTGCCTACCCTCGTGGTGCTCAGCATCGCCGGGTTCTGGGCGGTCAGCGCGAGCTTACAGCCTGCCCAACCCGGGGTGACCCAACGTCAACCTCGGTTCTTCAACCCCGCGCCTACCAACGTTCGCATCCTCACGGAAACTGCAATGGCGGAGGTCGCCAGCGCTGGGCCGTCGGCCGCAGCGAGCGGCGCTGAGTTGGTTCGCCTGGGTGGAGCGGCGCTGCCCTTTCTGTTGCCGCGGCTCGACACGTTGACCCCACCTGAGCGCGCGCGCGTTGCCTTGGCGCTGGCGCCGCTCGGGCAACGCATGGCCATCGGGGACGCTGACGAGCTCGACGACCCCGACGCAGCGGTCGTGTTCTGGACACGGTTTTGGCAGGACAGAGCCCTCGATTTCCGTGAGCTGGTAGTGCGGCGCGCGGTGACCCGACTGGCCAGCAAAGGCTCTGCGCTGCGCCGCGCGGATGTGCTCGCGCTCGACACCTTCGCCCTGCCTGAGCTGATCAACCAGTTGACGCTCCCCACGGATTCATCAGAGATCGCGCGCACGAGGCGCCTGGTCGCGAGCTTGAGTCACATCACCGGCCGCGCCACGCTCCCGGCGAACGCGAGCACAGCGGAGGCTCAGGCGGTAGTGCAGGACTACCGTGGCTGGTGGCGCCGCGAACGGTCGAGCTTCGTGCCGCGGGAGGGGACGGACCGCGTAGTCGCGATGTTTCGGGATACGGAGTACGGCGAATGGCTCACCGCGACGGTGGTCTACCGCTCCGATGAGCTGTTCAAACAGCTCGGACGCGCCAGCTTGCCCAGCCTGCGTCTAGCAGGCTGGGCGATCCTCGCCTCGGCCCTCGCCACGCTCGCGCTGTTGCTTGGCCCAGGAGCTAGCTGCCAGCGCCGACACCTCGTGCTCAGCATCGCGAGCTGCGCGCCACTCGTCCCCGCCTTGATCTGGGCGGGGGGTGGTGGGGCGGCGCTCCTGATGGCGACCTACGGGGGTATCCGCGCCGCAATATTAATCCGCACGGCATCGGATGCGACCACGCTTCGAGCACTCAGCCAAGCGGAGCGCGGCTTTGGATTGAGCTCACTTAGCGTCCGCCTGCGCCGCGCGCGCCTCGGCCTCGGCTACCTGGTCTCTGATCTGCCGGCGATGCTGCCGGGGTTGTTCTCCGCCTGCATCGTGGTGGAGCTAGCGACCGGGACCGAAGCCCTCGGCACGCGCACGCTCAGCGCCATCGCGGAGCGCGACGTTGGCTGGGTCATGGTCCTGCTGGTTGGACTGACGGGTTTGGTGGCGGTGGCGCAAGTAGTGAGCGACGCCTACCTCGGGGTGCTCGATCCGCGGCTCGGTGAGGCGCTCCGCCACCGCCAAGGCAGGGTCGTGTGAAGCGCCGCGGCGCAGCGGCGGTGTTTGGGATCGGCGTGCTGTGCATGGCCGTCGCGTCAGGCCTTGAACCTGAACTCGGAGCGGTCCAGGTCGCGCTGGTTGGTGTGGGGATCAGCGTAGCGTCGTGTTTACTCGGCTTGATCTGCGGATTGTCCGCCGTGTTCGGCCCGCGGGTGTTCGACTCGCTGCTCGCTCGAGCGCTTGAGTCCAGCGCGCTGCTACCCACGTCCGTGGCGCTGATCCTAGTGCTCTCGACTCATGCTGGCGTGCTGAGCGTGCTGCTCGTGCTCAGCGCCATTCGAGGCGTGCGCATTGGGCGCTGCGTGCGGGGCGAGGTGCTACGCTTGCAGCAGCTCCCGATGCTTGAAGCCGCGCGCGCGCTGGGCGCGAGCGTGCCGCATCAGATCAGGCGGTACTATCTGCCAGCGCTCCATGACCTGCTGGCACTTGAGCTGGGATCGGGGGTGGTGTGGTGTCTCAGCTTGGCAGCGGCGGTTGGGTTCATGCGCTCCGATCTCGCGCTCGCAGGCTCTGGACTGCTCGGCGCGACGCCTGTGATGCAGGCGCTGGTCGCCGGCGGCGCGATATTGCTCGGAGCAGGCTGTCTACTACTCGCCCGGCCGCCCAAGCACCCGAGCCAGAGCACCGGCCAGTTCAACTAGCGCAACTATCCGGCGGCGGCCTGGAGCGGGCGGCGCGTAAGAGGCCCTGTTGGACGGGCCGAACAGCTAAAACTAGTGTAGAAACCCGGGCATGAGTGTCCCCGAAATCTCCGAACAGGACTTTGAACAAGAGGTGCTGCGCTGTGAGCTACCGGTGTTGGTGGAGTTCGGCGCGACGTGGTGCGGGCCGTGCAAGACGGTCGCACCAGAGCTTGCGGCGGTCGCGCAAGAGCTGAAAGGCAAAGCCAAGATCGTCAGCGTCGACATCGACAAGAGCCCCATGCTGGCACAAGCGCTGCGCGTTCAATCCGTGCCGATGTTCGTCGTGTTTCATCAAGGGCAACCTGTTGGCGGCAAGGCTGGCGCAATTCCGCGCGCGGAAATCCGAGCTCTGCTCGAACCCTTCCTGCCTCGCGCCGCTGGCTCACTCAAACCGGAGGAGGTCGCCGAGCTCCTCAAGCGCGGTCAAGTCAGCTTGGTGGACACCCGCGAAGCCGCAGTTTACGCCCGCGCTCACCTACCCGGCGCCAGCAACCTACCAATCGAGGAGATCGAGTCGCGCCTCGCGGAGCTGCATATGCTCGTCGGCGAGCCCGTCCTCTACTGCCGCAGTGGCGACAAGACGAAGGAGTTGGCGGACAAGCTGACCGAACAAGGCATCCCCGTGAACTACCTGGAAGGCGGCGTGCTCGGCTGGGAGGCCACCGGGTTTGAACTTGAGCGGCCAGACTGACCGCTCAGTGGTCGCACAGCTAGCCAAGCGCAGCACGCGCGGCGACTAAGATCGCTGCCGCGACCTCGCGCACCGGCACCCCGTGCGCTTCAGCGAGGCGCTGGCAGTCCGCGAACTCCGGCTTCACCTGAGCCGGCCCGTACTCGCCTTCACTGACCTTCACGCGCGCCACTCCGTACCGCGTCGAGACCTCTATTTCGCGCCTTGGCCGCTCGACGCGCGAGACGCTGCGCCGGCGTACACCGATGGTGGAGGTCTCCTCTAGCATTCGCCTGCACACCGCGGCCACGTTCGCGGGGGGCGCCAGCGCTGAGATGGTCCAGCCAGGGCGCCCCTTCTTCATGGTGATCGGAACCACCCAGGCGTCTAGCGCGCCAGCGCTGAGCAGCGCGCCGAGCGCGTGCCCCGCGATCTCACCGCTCAGATCGTCGACGTTTGCTTCCAGCAGGTCAATCACCTCAGCGCCGAAGTTCGCGTCGGGCTCGGCCAGCACCACGCGCAGTAAGTTCGGTCGATCCGGGAGCGCTCGCGAACCAGCGCCCCAGCCAGCGCGCGCTGGACGCGATGGCAGCCAGCCCGACGTGGGCCGCGCTACCCCCGCCACGATGGCCGCGCCGGTGGGAGTCACCAGCTCCGCCGGGATCCCCGCGTCAACCGTCGGAAACCCGCGGAGGCAGCCCAGCGTCGCGGGCGCGGGCAGCGGGATGGTGCCGTGGCGGCAGTCAACAAAGCCGCGCCCGAGCGGGAGCGGAGTCACCCACACGTCAGCGCCTAGGAAGTCAAAGCACGCCGCGGCGCCGACGATGTCTACGATCGCGTCGAGCGCCCCGACCTCATGGAAGTGCACCTGTTCGACGTCGATGCGATGCACGGCCGCCTCTGCTTCCGCAAGGATTCTAAAAATACGCTGCGCCAGCTCTTTCGCGCCTGCGCCGAGCGCGCTGTCAGCGATCAGTTGGCGAATTTGGTGGTAGTGGCGCTCCCCCCCACCCCCGACGAGCTTGACGTTGAAATGGCTGGCTCCGATGGAGCTCACGGAGACCGAAGTCAACGCGAGCTCAAAGCCTGAGATCTTCAAGCTCTGAGTCGCCTCGGCTACCACCGCTAGCGGCACCCCAAGATCAACTAGCGCGGCGATGGTCATGTCGCCCGCGATCCCGCTGAACGTGTCTAGCAGCAGGCATTTGCCTCGACCCGCGCCGCGCTCGAGCGGCTCCCGGTGTGCCTCTGGGTCCGAGGGCGGGCCATGGGAGTGAGCGTGCCCGTGTGCGTGCTGATGACTGTGCTCGTGCTCGTGGCTGTGAGCGTGCCCGTGTGCGTGCTGATGACTGTGCTCGTGCTCGTGGCTGTGAGCGTGCCCGTGTGCGTGCTGATGACTGTGCTCGTGCTCGTGGCTGTGCTCGTGCTCGTGGCTGTGCGAGTGCCCGTCAGCGTGCTCGTGGCTGTGTGCGTGCTGATGACCGTGCTCGTGCTGGTGGCTGTGCGCGGCGTCGTGAGCGGGATCGTGGTCAGGTTCGCTCATGCTCCGGCCCCGGGCTTGCGCAGGATTCGAAAGGCGGCCATCGCGGCTCCGAAGCCGTTATCGATATTCACCACGGAAACGCCCGACGCACAGCCGGTCAACATGCCGAACAGCGCGGTGAACCCACCCAGCGCGGTCCCGTAGCCGATGGAGGTCGGCACCGCGATCACCGGGCCGGCGACCAGCCCGCCGACCACGCTGGCCAGGGCGCCCTCCATGCCGGCGACCACGATGGCCACAGGCGTGCCACGCAGCAGGTCAAGGTGCTTCACCACCCGGTGGATGCCCGCCACCCCGACGTCAAACACGCGCTCAATCTCCGCGCCGCACGCGGCGAGGGTCTCGGCCGCCTCTTCCGCGACGGGGATGTCGCTGGTGCCCGCGGTGATGATCGCGACAGGGGAGTTGTTCAGCGACTTGACGCTGCGCTCACGGCTCACGACGACCCGCGGCACCTCGCGGTACTCGAGCCCTGGCAATTCCGCACAGATATTCTGCCCCTTCTCTGGGTCGACTCGGGTGATCAGCACGTTGCTCGACTGGCGCAGCAAAGCTCGCGCGATACCCACGATCTGAGCGGGTGTCTTGGACTCGCCCAGCACCACCTCGGGCAACCCCTGACGCAGCGCGCGGTGATGGTCCACCGTGGCGTACCCCAGATCCTCAGCGGGCAGCGACCCCAGCGCCTCCAGCGCGCTGTCCGGCGTCACCTCGCCGCGCTGAACTCGCCCCAATAGCTCACGAACAGATTCAGGATTCACGCTGGTTGTATAACCCAGGCCCCAAGCGCCACCACTCAGACCTGTTCCGGCGCGTGCATCCGCCCCGCGCTTGTCACTGGCCGAGCGTGACACTAGAACGCAAGGGTGCCTGCGCTGCTCGGGCCGTTGATCGGCTTTTGTTTGGGGGTGGTCTTCGCCTGGGTCAGCCTGAGCAAGGGCTCGCCTGACCGCCTAGCGACTAAACACCGCGGCGCGCTGTTGTCAGCCGCCTTCGGGCTGCTGATTTACGCGCCGATTTGCGCCTACTTTATCGCCTTCGCCGCGGATTGGTCGCTGGCCTACTGGGTCGACGCCTCGCGCCTGCCCTCGGTGTTCGGCCTGCTGTGGGTGCTGCTCGATGCCTGCGCGCCTGCCCTCGGCTTCCTGCTCGCCTCAAGCGGCGAGCGCGCGAAGCGCAGCCACTTTTTGCGCGTAGCGGCCGGACCGGCCCTCGCGGCGCTCGCCTTGCTGGCCGTCAGCTACCCGCGCTTAGGGGTTCACGCGACCTACCGCCAATTCCACGGGGACTTCGGCGTACACCATATCGCTGGCACGCCCCTCGGCTACGCGCTGCTCTCACTCATCCCGCTGTTACTGGCGGGCACGGCGTGGACGGTCCACTGCTTGCGTCCCGCTAGTGACCCAGCCCGGCCACGGCCACGCATCAACAAGCGCAGCCTGCTCTCCCGCTCTCGGGCGTCTTAGGGCTCGCGGAGGCGCAACTCAGCGCACCGACGGCCGCAGCCCTACAGCGCCCGATCCCACGCTTTTCGACATGGCCCACGCAGGGTAAGGAACTCGCATGCAGGACGACACAGCTGAGCTCACCGAACTCGCCCAAGACCTCGTGAGCCGGGCGCGAGCCGCCGGAGCAGAGGTCGCAGAAGTGAGCGCGCGCTCGGGGTGGGAGCTGTCGACCAAGGTCCGCTTGGGGGCGCCCGAGCTGGTCGAGGAAGCCGGGCACCGCAGCGTCTCGATGAAGGTGCTGCGCGACCAGCGTATGGCGCTGAGCTCGACCAGTGATCTCTCAACCGCCGGCCTCGACCGCCTGGTCAGCGACGCGATTTCGCTGCTCGAGCTGAGCCAGCCCGATCTCGCTGAAGGTCCCGCGGACAGCGATCTGCTGGCGAAGGCCCCCTTCCCAGACCTTGACCTATACGACCCGGCGGTCGAGAATATCGACGCGGCGCAGGCGCTCGAGCGCGCCGTGGCCGCTGAGCGCGCGGCGCTGGATTTTGATCCACGGCTCACTCTGTCTGAGGGGGCGACCTTCTCGCGGACCACAGGGATCCGGGTGATGGTGCTCTCGAACGGGTTCGTCGGCGCCAGCCGCGGCTCCTACGCTTCTTTGGTGGTCTCGCCGGTGGCCAAGGACGAAGGCGGCAAGAACCGCCGCGGGTTCTACTGGACGGCGCGCCGACACTTGTCCGATCTTGAGGACCTCGAGTTCGTCGGCCAAGAGGCAGCACGTCGCACGCTCAGACAACTAGGCGCGCGCAAGGTGGAGACGTGTGAAGCGCCGGTGATCTTTGATCCAGACGTGGCGCGCTCAATTGTCGGCACGTTCGCCGGCTGCATCACGGGGGGCGCCGTGTGGCGCAAGTCCAGTTACCTCGCGGATCGCGAAAACAGTCAGGTCGCGAGCCCCCTGGTCCAGCTGCTCGACGATCCGCTGGTGCCCCGCGCCCCAGGCTCGCGACCGTTCGACGGTGAAGGCATGCCGTCGCGGCCCAACCTAGTGGTCGAAGACGGCGTGTTGAAGACCTTCCTGCTCGATTGGTACAGCGCCCGCAAGCTCGGCCGTGCCTCGACCGGCAGCGCGTCCCGTGGCGGAGCGTCCGTCAGCTCCTCCACCAGCAACTTCATCCTCCAGCCCGGCGAGCAATCCCGAGAAGAGCTGATCGCGTCGACTCCTCGCGGGCTGTACGTCACGGAAATGATGGGCTTTGGCTTCAACCCCATGACCGGCGACTTCAGCCGAGGAGCCTCAGGCTTCTGGATCGAGGACGGCAAGCTCAGCTTCCCGGTCAGCGAGGTCACCGTCTCTTCCAACTTGGACGCCATGCTGAAGAACATCGACGCCATCGCCGACGACCTCGAGCTCAAGACGGCGGTGGCCGCGCCCAGCTTCCGAGTGTCTTCAATGACCATCGCCGGCGCCTGAGCCTGGTCACTGCGCCGGTCGCCCGTCGCGGCGCGGCGCGTGAGGCCCAGCCGCCTCTGCTACTTCGCCCTTAGGGGTCCAGCTGATTCGGCGCGCCTGGAGAAGCCCCAGGCGCGGCGTGGTAACCGAACGACGTGGCCACGTCGGCCAACTCCGGTGCGCGCCTCGCGAGGCTGTACCCCGCCTTGTCTTGTTTCAATGGAGGAACTCCTGTCAACACACGCCCGCTCGCGTCACGCAGCAACAGGGGCTCCCCAGAGTTCGACAGCCCGCTGCGGCCCAACGCATCCAGCACGACCAGCGGGACGCTAGAGCCAGGGCTGACGTCGAACGGGTAGCTCGGATCGAACGCCGCGGTGACCAACAACGCATAAGCACCTGGCTCTAGAGTCCACGCCGGCAGCACCGACTCCCCGCCCGCGTCTTGCAACACGAGCCCCTCAAGATCTGCGGCTAGGCTACCGATGTTCACCAGTTCAATCCACTCTTGGCCGGGCTCTGGACCGTTGGGGTTCGCCATGACTTCAGTGATCACCAGCCGGGCGCCGGGCGCCGCGGTGCGGAGCGTTGGCTCGAACCGCGCGATCTCGCCAGCGACGCTCACGACGGTCAGCTTGAAGGTGTACTCAGTGTCCGGCCCGAGGCCGCGGACAACCATCGGCCCCGTCCCGCTGCTCCGCTGAACACCCTGGGCGTCTTGCAAGATCCATAGCTGCGGCTCACCCGGCTTGGTGATCCGCACAAAGCTGTCGTCGACCAGCGCGCAGCCAGGACCAAAGCGCGCCTCATCTAGCTGGCAATTCAACCGCGTGGTCTCGATGCTTGCCGCGTCGGCGACCGGCGCTAGCTCTGCTACGTCCAACCACACACCATCAAGCTCTAACGGTGAGAGCTGGACGTCGGTCACGTCACCCGGTTGCACCCGCAGCGTGGCGCACTCCTCGGACAGCAAGGCGCTCGCTTCGGGGTCGTCCGTCGCGGTGACCCCTGGCAGCGCTTCGAACACGCTGTTGCTTGGCTGCAGCCGGCCCGACCTCGGCTGATCCAGCGCGAACCCGCAATAGATCGCCACCGGGCTGATCGCGCCCGCGGGTGGCCAGATCCGAGGATTCAATGCCGGAGGGGCGACGCTGACATCGAACTCTTGAAGCAAGCCATGTCCAAGCTCAGCCAGCGAGTAGCGCTGCCCGCTTGCTAGAGCCTGGGTGTTGCCCAGCCAGGCGCTAGCGTCCTCGCGCCAAGTCAGCGCAGGGATCTGCCGCTCAACTAGCGAGGCAGGCAGATCGCGCTCCCGGATCCGGCGATCGTAGTACTCGCTGAGGCTGCCCGAGAAGAGGAGCAGCGGGCGCTCATCTCCCGCTTGCGGGACCTCCACGCGCAACACCTGGGCGACGCCTTGTGTGGCGGGCGCGCCGTGCAGCACCACCTCCCGCGGCTCGCTCGGCGTCGGCTCCGGCGCTGCCAACGGCGCGCAGGCCACCGTCGTAAGACCCAGCGCTAACGCCGCCCAGCCCCAGTATTTTCGCGGGTAGGCGCCCACCCGCCGCGCCTGACCCCCTCGCTGCACCTCGCGCTCCGCCGCGCAGACACCCTCCCCGACCCTCGCGTCCTGCATCACCAGCGTTCGACCGCGCCCGTGCTCAGTTGCCTTCCTTCAGGCAGCGCGCCGCTATACGGTCACCCGCGTGAGCCCCGATCAGATCAAGAACCTACGCAAGCAACTGGGCTGTACCGCGCGAGAGCTGGCGGAGACGCTCGGCCTCGAACAGAAGGACGTGCTGGCGTGGGAGAGCGGCGAGCTGTTTCCAACCAAGCGCTGGGTCACCGCCATGCACAAGCTCGAGAGCGCAGGGCCGACAGCCATCAAGCGAAAACCGCGCGGCAATGCCAAGAGCGCGACGGGGCTGGCGCTCCTGCACGATCCGGCGCTGTGGGCGCTGCTCCGCAAGCTGCTGGCTTACCCCGAGCTGTTTCGCCAGGCCGCGCAGCTGGCTGAGAAGTACGACGACCCGGACTAACCAGCGCAGCTAGCGCCCTGGGGATATGCACTGAGCGCTAGGGCGGGGGTCTAGGGCCAGGCTCTAATCGTCGTCGTCGTCAGCGTCGTCGTCAGCGTCGTCGTCAGCGTCGTCGTCATCGTCGTCGTCGTCGTCAGCGTCGGCGTCGTCGGCGTCGTCGTCAGCGTCGTCAGCGTCGTCATCGTCGTCATCGCCGTCAGCGTCGTCGTCATCGGCGGCGCCATCGTCGTCGTCGGCGTCATCATCGTCAGCATCATCGTCAGCATCATCGTCGTCGTCGGCATCGTCGTCGTCGGCATCGTCGTCGTCGTCGTCGTCGTCGTCGTCGTCGTCAGCGTCGTCTTCGATGCTCAGCTGAGCGCGCGGTGGCTGCTGGCCGCTGTCAGGGGTGGGATACGCCACGCTACGGCCGTGCGCTGGAGCGCCCGCGCCTTCCAAATCATCTGCGCTGTCCTGATCATCCGCGTCATCTGCGCTGTCCTGATCTCCTGCCTCATCCGCGCCGTCGCTCCCCGCCGATGCGCTCGACCGTCGGGCCATGCGCTCAGCTTCCCTGCGCTCAAGCTCTTCCATCTCTGCGCCGAGCAGATCTGCGTCCATCCCGCTGTCATCTCCACCGAACCCGTCGTCGTCTGCGCCAGGCTCACCCGCTACGTGACCGCCCGGCTCTCCCACGTCGGGCTCACCGCTGTAGATCAGATCGTCGTCAAAGGAGATGGGACCGGCGGGAGCTTCCTCCCCCAGCTGGGACTCGAACTTGTCGCGGGACTCGTCGCTCAGCTCAGTGAACTCCTTCAGCGTCGGCAGATCCTTCAAGGAATCCAGCGTAAACAGCTCAAGGAACGCCTCGCTAGTTCCGTAGAGCATCGGACGCCCTGGCTCGTCTTTCTTGCCCAAGATGCGGACCAACTCGCGCTCTAGCAGGCCCTTCAACACGGGCCCGCAGTCCACGCCGCGGATGTCATCGATCTCAGGGCGGGTGATGGGTTGGCGGTAGGCCACGATGGAGAGCGTCTCCAACTGAGGGCGCGAGAGCCGGACCGGCCGCTGCGACAGGTGACTACGCACGTAGTCGCCGTAGCGCGGGTTGGAGCGAAAGCTGAGCCCACCAGCGGCCTCGTGGATCACGACGCCTCTATCCAAGAACTCCGCGCGGAGACTATCGACGATCTCCCCGGTGCGCTTCTTGTCCAGCTTCGCCGCCCGGGCGACCTCTTTGAGCGTCAGGGGGCGATCGGAGACGAACAAGATCGCTTCGATCAAGCCCCGCAGGAACACCTCGGTGTCCTCGGCGTCCTCCTCATCAGGCCCCGTCGTGATCTCTGCAGCTGATGCGGCGTCGGCGCTGTCCTCGCCCGTCGCCTGCTGCGCCTCGACCACGCTGAGCCGCGGCGGTACCGCGTCGTGCGCTGAGTCTCGCGCCGCTGCGTCGTGCTCATCGCTCGGACCGCCCGCCTCCCCGGCATCGACGTCAACCGCCGGTTTTTTATTTCCACGCGGTCGTCTAGCTTTAGGCTTCACGTCGGCCTCGGCCGTGGCCACGTCTAGGCTCTGCGGATCGGCCTCGGCGCGCGACTTGACCTGAGCCTGACGCTTCTTCGGTTGGACGACCTCAGTAGCCGAGGCCGCGGCGGTCTCGCTCGTGGCTGCCGGGCTCTGCTCGTCGTGGCCGCCACCCGGCGCGCCAGGCCGCGACTTGCGTTCCTTGGCTTGCCGCGATCGGGAAGATCTCTTACCCGGCCCCTGCCCCGGATCTGGCTCGCCCGGGGTCGCGTCCACACCTTCGCTTGCTGCCACCTCGTCCCCCGGGGGCTCGGCGTCAGCCTGCGTGGGCTTGGCTTTGCTCGCCTTAGCAGGCTTCACCGCGCTGGAACGGCTTCCGCGCGGTGCCTGGCTCGCCTTGGCTTTGCCAGCGTTGGCCTTGCTTGACTTCGCGGATCCGCGGTCCCCCGCCGGGCTGCCTGCGTCATGCAGTTCGACAGATCCGCCGTCGCTCGCCGAGCTGCCCACCTCGCTCAGTTCCACTGGGTGGCTGGCCTGGGCTTCGCCGGCTTGGGTTGCTTTGGCTTTGCTCGCCTGCGACTTGTCGGCTTTGGCTTTGCTCGCCTGGGCTTTGGTAGCTTTGGCTTTGCTCGGCCCGGGTTTTTCGGCTGGGGTAGCTTTAGCTTTGCTCGCCTGGGCCTTGGTAGCTTTGGCTTTGCTCGGCTCGGGTTTTTCGGCTGGGGTAGCTTTAGCTTTGCTCGCCTGGGCCTTGGTAGCTTTGGCTTTGCTCGGCTCGGGTTTTTCGGCTGGGGTAGCTTTAGCTTTGCTCGGCTTCGCTGCTGCGCTTGGCTCGACCTCGGTGGCCTCGACCTCCGGCACCTCAGCCTCGCCAGCCTGCGCCGTCGGGGAGCCGCCGGGCTTCACCTTGGACCGCGTGGTCTTTGCGCCGCCGGGGGTGGAGGGGCTCGCCGCCGCTGACGTCGAGTGCACTGAGTCCGCGGTGGCCGGCTTCGACTCCGGGTCAGGCAAGACTGGATCCTGCGTGTCCGCGCCGCCCTTGGACTGCTTACCGCTATTTCGCTTCGCCTGCGCCATCACTGTTGCTCGTCGCTCTCATTCGTATCGAAACCGACAACGGCTGTCGCGCCCGCTGTCGCAGTATCCACTTCATCCGCCCGCGCGCCCTCGGCCGCAGCGCTGACTTCGTGCGTCGCGTCGCGACCAACGTCCACCGCTACCACAGCCTCTGCGCTCGCCTGCACGGCCTCTACAAGATCCACCACGGGGGCGTCTGCGCTCTCGTCGACCGCCGCGCCGCGATCGTCGACGCGCTCGGCGGCTGCGGCGCCACGCGCCGTCCCATCGCCGGCATGGTCTGCCAGGGCGACTTCGCTGTCACTCATTGCTCCGTGGAAATTTCTGGAAGTATCGCCACCGAGCCATCCCTGCGCGAGGCTCGGCGCTTCGGCGCCGCGTGGCTCGGCTGAGATGTGCTCCGCGGCCGTGGCTGCGTCGTCCGGGTCAGCGACGTCGGTCGCTCCGTCAGCGCCCGACGCTGCGTCAACCGCGTCAACCGCGTCAACTGCGTCAACCGCGTCAACCGCGTCAACCGCGTCAACTGCGTCAACTGCGTCAACTGCGTCAACCGCGTCAACCGCGTCAACTGCGTCAACTGCGTCAACCGCGTCAACTGCGTCGGGCGGCGTGACCTGGGACGCCGGCTCTGGAGACACCGCGGCGTGCACGGCGTGGTCCTGATTCCACCCGGCAGCGCCTGAGATCGCTGAGAGCCGATCAGGCTCGCCCGCGGACGCGCGCTGTCCCTGTACCTCGGCGGCGTGCTCAAGCGTCTGCCCGGGTTGATTGCTGGCGGTAGGCACCTCGGCACCAGCACCAACGTCCGCCGCGTCGTCTGCGGCCTGCGGAGCGGCGACTCTAGCGGGGCTCTGCGCCGTGATGTTGAGGTCATCCGCGCGCTCCCCAAAAGCCTCGTGCTCCGCGTCGTCGGCGCGCCCCAACTCGGCTGCGGCGAGGTGTTCGTCCGCGGCTGCTCGCTCAGCGACCTCCAGCTCGGGTGCGGCGGGCTCCTCGTCGACGCCTGCGTCTGTGTCTGCGTCGTCGTCCGCGTCGTCCGGGTCCGCGTCCGCGTCGTCATCTGCGTCGTCTGCGTCGTCGTCTGCGTCGTCGTCTGCGTCGTCGTCTGCGTCGTCGTCTGCGTCGTCTGC
>CAZKDY010000004.1:0-71058 GCA_964551615.1 uncultured Polyangiaceae bacterium | reverse complement strand
CTGCGTCGTCGTCTGCGTCGTCGTCTGCGTCGTCGTCTGCGTCGTCTGCGTCGTCTGCGTCGTCTGCGTCGTCTGCGTCGTCTGCGTCCGCGTCTGCATCGTCTGCATCGTCTGCAGCGTCTGCATCGTCTGCATCGTCTGCAGCGTCTGCGTCGTCGTCTGCGTCGTCGTCGTCGTCTGCGTCGTCGTCGTCTGCGTCGTCGTCGTCTGCGTCGTCCGCGTCGTCTGCGTCGTCCGCGTCGTCTGCGTCGTCGTCGTCTGCGTCGTCTGCGTCGTCTGCGTCGTCGTCGTCTGCGTCGTCGTCGGCTTCTGCCGGATGGGCTGGGCTAGCCCTCGAGGCGAGTTGAGACGCACCCGAGCTGGGAGCGCTCACTGCGCTGAGGTCATCGTCGGCGGAGCTCTCGTCGGGGGAGACCGCCAACGAGACGTAGATCATTTCAAACGGGGCCGCCTGCTCAAGACGGATCATGCGGAGTCTCGTCATTTCGAGCAGGGCGAGGAAGGTGATCACGATCTCAGCCCGGGTTGCTTCCACGGCGAACAGCTCGTCAAAGCGGCAGTGCGGCAGACGGCTGAGCAGCACGCTGAGCTCGTTGATCTTGTCCGTGATCGAAAAGCGCTCAAAGTCGATGGTGTGGTCCATCGTCTTCTTGGCCCGATCCAGCACGGCCTGGAACGCGTCTAGCAGCTTGAACACCCCCATCGGAGCCAGCTGCGCAGGGCCGTCGACCGTGGGCGCTTCAATTCCGCGTGCAAACACGTCACGGCCTAGGATGTCGCGGCCTCCTAGCTGCTCAGCTGCGAGTTTGTACTTCTGGTACTCTAGCAGGCGCCGGATGAGCTCAGCGCGGGGGTCGTCCTCTTCAACCTCTTCGGCGTCCTCGTCAGCCTGGTTCGGGTCCGGTGGCAGCAGCATCCGCGACTTAATGTGGGTGAGCGTCGCCGCCATCACCAGATACTCCGCCGCCACGTCGATGTTCAGATCCGTCATCAGGCGCAGGTACTCGTTGTACTTCTGCGCGATGAACCCGATGGGGATATCCAGGATGTCAAGCTCGTGCTGCTGGATCAGGTGCAGCAGCAGATCTAACGGGCCTTCGAACGTAGGCAGCTGAACACGGTACGCTTTGGGGTCGATGGTCGCCTCAACAGCTTCTCGTAGCGCTGCCGTGCGGTCCTGCCCCACCACCCCCTCCTGCTCGGGGGAAATGACGGCGGGCGTAGACGCTTCGGCAGCGCCCTCAACGCTTCCCTGGGGCGGCTGTCCCTGCGACGGGGCCGACTCGGTGTGCTCTGCGGGCGGCTCAGCTTGGGGCCCCGCGGGCTCAGCCCGGGCAGACGGCTCCACCACGTCCACCTGCTCGACCGTGCCCGACTGTAGCTCGTCCTCGCTCACGCGATGCCCCCGATGGGCGCGTGAGCGACGCCCTCAAGTAGCGAAAGTAGCCAGAACACTGGGCGGCTGATCACGCCGCTGAAGCGCCCAATCACCACCAGCAGGATGATGAACGAGAACTGCGAGACCCGCTCCAGCACGGAGTCGAACCTGCGGGGCAACAGCCACGAGCCGTCGAGGGGTGGGATAGGCAGCAGGTTGAACACGAACAACCCGAGGTTGGTCAGCACCATCGCGCTGAGGAAGGCCCGCGCAGGCTCTCCACCTGCCTGGGACTGCAAGATGCCCGCACGGTCACACAGCACCAAGACCACGTAGCTGATCACGGCCAGCGCCAGGTTCGACAGCGGCCCCGCCGCCGCGATGATCATGGTGCCCGTGCGCATTGAGACGCGACGTGACAGCCGGGTTGGATTGAACTGCACCGGGCGCGCCCAGCCGATCATCGGGATGTGCCCGAGGAACGCAGCGACCACTGGGATCAAGAAGGTCCCGAACACGTCGTAGTGCTCAAGCGGTGACAACGTGAGGCGGCCCTGAGAGCGCGGCGTGTCGTCGCCCAGCCGATCCGCCGCCAAGGCGTGGGCGAACTCATGCACGCTGAGCGACAGCAGCATGACCACCAGGGTCAACGCCAAGTTGCGGATGAGGTCGGGAGAGAACACGGGGTCTAGCAGCCTAGTACAGCGCCCAAAATCTGAGGGACGAACTTCGGAGGATCACGACAACGCAGGCAGCCTGTGCCACGTCGCTACGCTGTGTTGCGCTTCGTGCTCAATCTCCGGGCAGCTGGCAACGGCGAACTGTGTTTGTTTGCCAGCCCGGCCCAGCTGGGAGCAGTCCCAGCATACAGACCACGCCACGGGCCCCAGCGCTAGCTCCGTTCCGTCTCCCTGAACGGCGCTTCAAAGCCCTGGTTTGCGCCGCGAAGGCGCGCGCAAGCAACAGTTCCTCCCCAAGAAGTCCACAATGCGCTGTGGACCAAGACGCCGGAACCCCTTGTCAGCGCGCTTCCCGCACCAAGTCGCCACTTCCCAGGTACCAGGGGACGCTGGAAGGTACTAGTACTTGGGCTGTACGAGCGGCGGCGGCTTCGCCGAGGGGACTGATGGGAGAACGGCGAACCTGCCCAACCTGCGGCGAGATCTACCTACAAGACGTGATCTTCTGTCCGCGGGACGGCGCTCCGCTTGGCGGACGCAAGACCGAGCTGCAGGACGACCCGTACCTGGGGCTTGAGCTGGCAGGGCAGTTCCGGCTGGAGCAATTGGTCGGCATCGGCGCCATGGGTCGAGTCTACCGCGCACACCAAGCTGGGATCGGCCGCGACGTAGCGGTCAAGGTATTGCATCGCGAGCTGCTCACCAACGACACGCTCATTCGTCGCTTCCACCAGGAAGCAAAAGTCGCCAGTCGACTGCTGCACCCGAACGTCGTGCAAGTGCTGATGACCGGCCAACTGCCGCCCCAGCCCGACTCGTTGATCGGCGGCGAAGCCTACCTAGTGATGGAGTACCTCGACGGTATCTCATTGCGCTCGGCGCTCGGCGCGACGGGCGGCGCGATGCCGCTGCCTCGCGCGCTTCACGTGCTGCTCCAAGTCTGCGATGCCGTGGGTGAGGCCCACGCCCAGAACATCGTCCACCGCGACCTCAAGCCCGAGAACGTGATGCTGGTGCGCCGAGGCGACGATCCCGATTTTGCCAAGGTGCTTGATTTCGGCGTGGCCAAGATCGATCTGGGTGAGGAGTCGATCGCGACCCAAGCCGGCGCGGTGTTTGGTACCGCGCGCTACGTGTCGCCAGAGGGCGCGCGCGGCGACCGGGTCGGCCCGCCGAGTGACGTGTACGCCCTGGCGACCATGCTGTTTCAGGTCCTGAGCGGCGTGACCCCGTTTGATGGTGAGAACCCGGTCGCGATCCTGGTCAAGCACGCCAACGCCGAACCGCCGGACATACGCAGCGTCGCGCGCTCGAGCTATGTCCCAGAGCCCATCGCGCTGGCCATCGCCAAGAACCTGTCCAAGCAAGCCAGCGGACGCTGCGCTGACGCGCGCAGCTTTGGTCGACTCCTAGTTGCTGCCGCGCGGCAAAGTGGACTGAGCCCTGAAGACCTCGCGCTCCGCTCGACGCTGCTCGGGGGCGGCGAGACCGTCAGCCTGTCGAGTCTACAGCGCACGAAGAGCCTCGGCCTGACGCCCGAGTTGGCCGCGCGCATGCGTGGTGACGCGCCCGCCGCTGCCGGGGCGACCTCCGCGGCGCCGGCGAGCAAGATCGGCCCCAGCGGGACCGCGTACATCGAGGGTTCAACCGGCACCAGCGCGACCCAGTTGGTGGATCCTCCGGCGGTGAAGCCCACGGCCCTTGACGCCGCGCTCGAGACTGCCGAACACACCCGCGCGCGAGCCAGCGACACCGCGCGAGCCAGCGACACCGCGCGAGCCAGCGACACCGCGCGAGCCAGCTCAACGGGGACGCCCACCCAAGCGCCGCCCGAGGTCGGCGAACCCCTCGCGTTGCCAGCTCCAGCGAGCCAGCCGCCCGCTTCAGCCCCGGTCGCAGCGCGCCCGGGCTCATCGGCCGCGCTCACCCACAGCAGCGACTCAAACGCTCGTCTCAGCTCACCCCGCCACAGCAGTCCGTTCAGCGACGAAGCCTTCGACCCGGACCTGGTCAGCCCATCCGTGCCGCCAGGCTCCGTTCCCCACACAGCCTCGCAGGGGGCCGAGAAGGCGCCGCCGTCACGGGCGCTGGTGTTGGTGCTCTGCTTCGTGCTCGGCGCGGCGCTGAGCGTAGGACTGGCCTACCGCATGGGGGTGTTCAAGCGCAAGACGCTGTCCGCGGAGCACTACGCAGCGCAGGCGCGCAGCGCCATGGAGGCTGGCCAATGGGATTCTCCTCCAGGAAACAACGTAATCGACATCACCGACGCCGCGCTACAGCACTGGCCGCGGCACCCGCAGCTGATCGACGTGCGGCGCACCTCCGCACAGCGCCTGATCACCCAAGCAGAGGCCCAGCTAGCCCAGCCCGCTGAAGCCCAGCGCCTGCTGCGCCTGGCGCGTGAGCTCGATCCGGACAACCCCACGGCGGCGCGCCTGCTGGGGTCACTGCGCCAGACCGCAGAGCCTCCGTCAGCTGCACCCGGGGTCGAACCAGCAGAGCAGCCCGCGGCGGTCGCGCCGCGCGCTTCACGCGGTCCCAGCAACAGCGGCAAGCCGGCTGGGTCTGGCGCCGTGCCCTCTGCAGCACCGGGCGCTCCTCCTGTCCCCACTCCCTCTTCTCAGCCAGACGCTCCACTGCCCGCAGCTTCTGCAGGAGGGCGCTGGCTTTGAGACGCTCTCTAGGCGCGGCGCTCAGCGTGCTGTGCTGGGCTTATGCGGGCAGCGCAGCCGCCGCGGACAGCGAGAACGCGCTGGGCCCCAACCCCCGCACGCTGGTGCGACCCCACGGCGCCGCGGAAGTAGGCGTGGGCTTGCTCACGCTGCCTGGCGCCAAGATCTGCGTCGACGTGAGCCAAGGTTGCGAGACAGGTGACACCAGCCTTGAACTGCACGCTTGGCAGCTGTACCGACCAAGCTCCGAGTTGGCGATCGGTGCAGGGATCACGCTCGCGCTCACCCCGTCGACCGACGCGCCACGGGAAGACCCAGTGGGCGTGCATCGTGATCACGCGCGCCGCTATTTCACCGTGGAGGCCGTCGGGCGCTACTACGCCGTGGTGACTCGCTCACTCGAGTCGTGGATCGGCGCGACCGCAGGTTTGGTCGTGCTGAGCGACCGCTTCGCGCCCCAGAACCCAGACAGCGACAAGGCGCTAGTGGGGCCACCGGGGGTGACCATTCGAACCGAGGGCTTGACCCTGGGCCTGGCCGGCGGCGTCGGCTTCGCGATCGCCTCAAACTGGAGCCTCGGGACCAGCCTGAGAGTGGCCACATGGTTCCTCCCGGAAACTCCTAGTGTAAACCCGCTCGGCGATGAGGCGTCGCTCGCTGGCCGGGTCACGATGTTCGATATCGGCTTGACCCTGGCCTACCGTTTGAATTTGTAGCTGATCTCGTCGCACAGGCGGGCAGCTACGGGAGGCCCACGATCAAGCCGGAGCTCGCGACCAGCAAGCGGTCCAGCAAAAAAGCTAAGATCGCCAGCAGCGCGAGGCTCTTGAGCGGCTCGATCACCGGCTGCAGGTGGGCCGGGTTGGCCGCGCGCATGACCAGGGCTGACGCGATCTGAAGCACCATCGAGGCGGCGATCAGCGGCGCAGCGACGGCCAGCGCCACGTGAATGCCGTGGGTTAGGTGCAGCGCCGCGCCGAGCAACGGCTCCAGCAGTCGACGCTCTGGACCAAGCAGCGCCCGAGCGATCCGGCTCGGCCCTCCGCTCTCCAAGAACAGGATGCAGGCCAGCAGGCCAAGCAGGGCCCCGCTAGGACCGAGCGGCTTGTCGAGCACAGGTAAACTGAGCTCGGCGCGCGCGCCGCGTAGATCGTCGATGACGCCGCCTACCATCACCAGCGTCCAGATCCCCACGGCACTCACCAGCGCGACCGGCAAACCCAGCGCGGCTTGCTGCAGCAAGAGCAATGGCCAAGGCAGCATGGAGTCGACCGCGATCGGGCGCAGCGCAGGCGCGATGCAGAACGCGACCGCGACCCCGAGGCCTGCTCTCGCCGGGCCCGGCACCGCGCGCAAGCCGAAGGCCGGCACCAGCGCGACCGATGGCGCGACGCGAGCCCACGCCAAACCGAAGCCGCGCAGATCCACCGCGCTCAGCTCAAACACGCGTAGCCACGCCTCGATCAGGCCAGGTGCTGCCACGCGCAGACTCTACTTGGCGGCTGGCTTCGCGTCACCGCCTCGTGCCGGGCGGAGGGGCAGCGGCCGCCCCGCCGCGACGCACACCCCGACCCGGCGCGATGAGATTGACTCAGTCGACCAGGATCGGTAGAGCGGGCGCAGCCACTTTGGAGGAAATTATGGCCTTGGACCTGACCGCCGTCGGCACGACGACTGACGTTTACGAATATCCCTTCGACTGGAAGACGCTCGCGACCTACGCCTTGGGCATTGGAGCCAAGCGCGAGGAGCTGAGCTACGTCTACGAAGCCAAGGGACCCAGAGTTTACCCGACCTTCGCCGTCGTCCCGTCCTTCGCCCCCATGGGAGAGATGGTCGGGAGGACCCGAGGCAGCTTGGCGAGCATCCTTCACGGCGGCCAATCCGTAAGGATCCATAAGAAGATCCCATCGGAGGGGGTCGCCAAGACCGTCGCCACGCTCGACGGCATCTACGACATGAAGAAGATGGCGCAGGCTATCATAAAAACCCGCACGGAAATTAAAGGTGAGCTGATCTTCGAAACCGAGTCGTCGATCATCTTCCGCGGCGAAGGTGGCTTTGGCGGGGCCCCGCCGCCCAAGCAAGATCTCCCCGAGATCCCGGACGGCATGCAGCCGACATGGAGCCACACGGAGACCACGAGCCCTGAGCAGGCGCTGCTTTACCGCATCTCGGGCGATCAAAACCCGCTGCACGCAGACCCGGACTTCGCCGCGATGGTGGGTTTCCCCGCTCCCATTCTGCACGGCTTGTGCTCGTATGGCTTCGTGGCTCGCGCCGCCATCCTCAAGGCGCTAGACGGCGACGGAGATCGCGTGAAGTTCTACTCCGCGCAGTTCCGCAAGCCGGTGTGGCCCGGCGAGACGATCCGCACCGACGGCTACGACCTAGGCAACGGCGTCGTCGCGGTCAAAGCCTACGCCGCCGACCGGCCGGATCCCGTGATCGCCAGAGCCTGGCTCGAAGTGGCTAGCTAGAGGCTGCCGTGGCTGGCGCCAGACACGGCAAGCCACCCAGCAAGCCACGCAACCGCCCCACCTCCACGATCTGGAAGTGGGGCTCTCGAGCGCTCAGATCAGCGCCGAAATGGGCGTGAAACCTGCGACTTTGGCCGCGTAGCCGCGGGAATGCCTGTGTTTCGCTGGGCTCGGTGCTAAAGCAGCCTCTCGTTTAGGGCGCCGGTGCCGTGAGCGGCTCTCCGAGCCGGGTAGCTGGCCGCCCCCTTAACTGTTATCGGATCGGCGCAATGGCGAAGAAGAAGAGCAAGCAACACCACCGCGAAGCAGAGCACGAGGAAGAGGCGGGAGGGTACGTCGACGACCCTGAAGATGAGCAAGACCTCGACGACGAGGACGACGAGGACGACGAGGACGACGAGGACGACCTCGACGATGAGGACGACGACGAAGACCTCGATGATGAGGACGACGAGGACGACGACCTCGATGACGAGGACGACGAGCCGCCCCCCGCGGCCCGCAGGCGCGAGGCCGCGCGCGGAGCGCGAGCTGGACGGAGCAAAGCGCCGGCAGCTCCAAAGCCCTACGATCCCGATACGGACCCCACCTGGTGGGCGCCCTGGGCCGTCTTGGTCAGCCTGCTGTTGATTGGCCTGTTAGGGTTCCTCGGGGTGTTTACCCCCGCGGCCCATGTCGAGGAGCCCGAGGCGGAGGTCCACACCGCGCAGACAACCACGCCCCCGCCCAGCGCTGTACCTAATATCCCCGCGGATAAAATGGCGATGATCCGCAACCGGATCGCAGCTCAGAAGCGTGAGGCGGCCGCTGGTGCTGGAGCAGAGGTCAGCGCTTCCCACATCTTGGTTTCGTTCAAGGGCGCGCAGCGCTCGACCACGGAGCGCAGCAAAGCGGAAGCTAGAGCGCTCGCCGACAAACTCGCCAAGCAAGCGAAGGCGCCGGGAGCTGACTTCGCGGAGCTAGCCAAGAAGAACTCCGATGGCCCTAGCGCGCCGCGGGGTGGCGATCTGGGTTCGTTCAGCGCGGGTCGCATGGTCAAGCCGTTCAGCGACGCCGCGTTCGCGCTGAAGGTGGGCGAGGTCTCCGCGCCAGTCGAGACGCCGTTCGGCTATCACATCATCAAGCGCACCAAGTAGCGCTGGTTCACCTGGTAACCGCGCTGCTGGCTCACGTCGCCGCGCGGCAACGACCACGCCGCGAGTCGTAGCCGCGGGTCGTAGCCGCGCGCCGCGGGTCGTAGCCGCGCGCCGCGGGTCGTAGCCGCGCGCCGCAGCGTCTCGCCGCATGCAGGTCGGCGAGGCGACGAATTGAACCGCCGGTGCTCTAGGCCAGCACGTGCTTTGCGATCACCGCGCGCTGCACTTGGCTGGTGCCCTCGCCAATTTCGCAGATCTTAGCGTCTCGCAGGTGGCGCTCGACATCAAACTCGCGGGTGTAGCCGTAGCCGCCATGGATCTGGAGCGCGTCGTTGCACACCTGGGTCGCCGCCTCGCTGGCGAACAGCTTGGCCATCGACGCCTGCTCCGAGTACGGCTTACCCTGATCCGCGAGGCAAGCTGCGCGGCGCACCAAGAGCTCCGCGGCGTCGAGTCGTGTTTGGCCATCGGCGAGCATCCACTGGATGGCCTGGAACTCAGCGATCGGCTTGCCAAACTGGACGCGCTCCTTGGCATAGCGGACCGCCATCTCGAGCGCCCCGCGACCTAAGCCGAGCGCCATCGCTGCGATGGAGATGCGACCCGAGTCGAGGATGCTCAGCGTGTTGTAGAACCCTCGGTTGAGCTCGCCCAGCCGTGCCGAGTCCGCGACCCGGACGTTCTCCAGTGTCAGCTCTACCGTGTCGCTGCTCCGGCAACCGTATTTCTCAAGCTTCTTGCTCGCTGTGTAGCCGGGGGTGGATTGCTCGACGATGAACGCCGTGATGCCACGCTGCGGGCGCACCTGTTTATCGGTGCGGGCGAGCACCACCGTGAAGCCACCGACCGAGCCCTGGGTGATGAACATCTTGGTGCCGTTGATCACCCAGTCATCGCCGTCGCGCACCGCGGTAGTCTGCATCCCTGAGGAATCCGATCCGGAGCCTGGTTCAGTCAGCGCCCACGCCGCCAGCCACTCGCCGGTGGTGGCTCGACTCAGGTAGCGGCGCTTCTGTTCAGCGTTTCCGAACGCCAACACATGGCCAGTCCCCAGGCCGTTGTGACTAGCCACCGTGAGCGCCAGCGAACCATCTACCCGGGCGCACTCCTCCACCACGATGGCGTAGGACAGCATATCCATCGCAGCGCCGCCGTACTCCTCGGGGACGCGGATCCCGAGCAGGCCAAGCTCCGCGAGCTTCGGCACGATTTCGTGAGGGAAGCGCTCCTCGCGATCCCACTCGCGAGCCTTCGGGCGGACCTCGCGCTCGCAAAAATCACGGACTGTTTGCCTTAGAATGGTGTGCTGCTCAGGTAACTCGAAATCCACTCTGTGACCTCACGGGATGCCACGCACGACGCGCGAGCGTTGATGGGCTGCGTCCGCGCCGTCGAGCTGTAGCAAACCGGCTCGCGGCGTCGACACGGAGCTTCAGGGTCGAGCTACCACACTCCACCCGTTGAGAGAATGGTTGCTTGCGCCGGTAGGCTGCTGTCAATTGGGAAGGCAGGTCACTCTGCGAGGATCCGCTTCAGCTGTTCGACCTTTTCGTCGTGGGTCAGCTTCACCTTCTGAGCCTCATCGCTGGTTTGATCGGCGCTCAGCACCAGCTCTTCGTCCACCACCGCGATGACGCGGGCCCCCTTAGCCCCCACCACCCACTCGAGCACCGGCGAGTCGTCCGAAGCCCGGCGTTCCATCACCACGGCGTCAGCACCGACGCCGTCTTGCTTCTTGGCCCCGCCTTGCTTGCGCAGCTGGGAGAGCACGTCCTTTGCCGCTGCCGCGTCGGCGGTCACTACTGACACCACACGGAATCGCTTGTCAGATCGGTTGTAGTAACCGACCGCGCCGGCGCTAGTGCCTGGCAGCCCCAAGGCATCTTGCAGGAGATAGCGGACCCCCAGGGTCACCTGCTGCTGTTTGGGTAAGAACGCCACCGCCGCGGGGAGCTCCTTCTTGCCCTGGATCTGCTCGCCGATCACGCTGGCCAGGCCAGGCAGGATACGGGCCGAGTTCTCCCGGAGCTTGTCAGGTGAATCTAGCTCATTGGTGTAGCTGAGCTCCGCCAAGTACGTGCCCCGCCACACGTAAGCGATGCCGCTCCCCAGCGCGCCCGCGCCACCGGCAGCCAACGGCTTCGGCGCGTCCCGGGCGGGATCGTCGTCGCCCACCACGCGCTTGGTGAAGAAGGCATACGCGCCGTCGGGGGTCGCGAACTCGGAGAGGTTGATGTTGACCGCTCCGGGGGAGCCCTGACCGTCGATGTAGCGCACGGTCACGACCCGCTTGAGCCCGTGCTGCTTGTAGTTCTCGCACTCGCCGTCCAGCAGCTCAGTACACGCCTTGTCCAGGCTGGTCTGAGCGGCTTCGCCATAGCTGCGCGAGGGGTTATTGGGATCTACGCAGTACTCCCCTGAAACCCCCGGAAAGAACGCCGCCGTCTTGGCGTCGCTCACCTTCCCGCCACCCGAAGCGCACGCCCCAGGCACCGAGCTTTGCATGGGTGGCGGGGCAGAGCCCTCGACGTCCGTCTTGTCGTTGCAAGCCACCGCCACGCTCAGCGCTACGACAGCCGTCCACAGTTGATGCACGTTCATCAAGCCCGCCCATAGCATCGTTGCTGGAGACGAGCCCACCACTGAGCGCTGGCCAGCCCTACTGGAATAGCGCTCCAACCGTGTCGCTCAGCGGCTGGCCCCCTGACCTCCGGCTGCGCAATGTTTTCAGAACGGCGCAAACCTTTGCCAGCGAGCTCGCTTCAGAACCTTGATTTGAACCGAATGATGGCTGTCAGGCAGCTCCGCAAAGCGTGACGCAAGACGGCACGTCATTTGCTCAGTGGGTCACGGCCCGAAGTGGCCTGCGGATCACCCCCGTGCTGGGTGTGAGCAAAGAGTTCATCCATGCCCCACCCGAGTCATCCCAGACAGACCCCAGCCAAGCTTAGTCGTCGGGCGGCCGCTCGCGGCTTCTCGCTGATTGAGCTGGTCGTCGTGGTCATCATCATCGCCGTCTTGGCGGTGATCGCGGTGCCCAACATCAGTAAGCGCCTGAGAGATCGTCGCGCCAATGAGTTGGCGCAGCAGTTTAGCCAGACCTACCGCAACGCTCGCATGCGAGCCATGGGCCGCGGCGGCGCGGTGTTGGTGCGCTACACCCAGGGCACTGCAGGGGTGGTCGAAGTGCGTGAGGGGGTGGTGGGGACGAGCGGCGCGTGCGCTGAGCTGCCATCAAACGGCTGCGATCGCACCTGGCTGGCCGCCGACAGCCGCCAGCTCTCGTCGTTAGATGTGAGCACCCGTGGCGAATACGAGAACATGAAGGTGGTGATGAGCGACCCTGCGGCCGCGGAGGTCAACAGCATGGACATCTGCTACACGCCGCTTGGGCGCACGTTCGTGCGCTACGCGGCGGCAGGACCGTTCATTCAACTGGTGGGCGCGCCGTCAGCCAACGTCGCGCGCTACTCTGGCGCCACCAAGGTCGGGCTCCAGCGTCGGGTAGTGCTGCTACCGAACGGAACTGCACGCTTGGGGATCGTGCCATGAGCGCCGAGTCGTCAAACCTAGCGCGAGCCGGGCGCGTAAAGCGCGCGGCGCGGCGCGGCTACACCCTGGTTGAGCTGATGATGGCCCTCGGCGTGTTCGCCATCGGCGTGTCCGGCGTGATCGCCATGCAGAAGGTCACCCTGGCGTCCAATCGCCACGCCAAGAACCTCGCGGTAGCGACCCACATCGGCCAGGCTTGGCTGGAGCAGTTGGCAGCCGACGCGAGCCAGTGGAACTTCCCTGGGCCACGCAATCAAGGCGCGGCCAGTGACATCACGGACACTGACTGGCTGCAGGAGGCGGATAACACCGGCGACTGGTTCCTGCCTGCGTGGGTGGGCGTCAGGAGCTTCGGGCCGGGCTTCGACGCCTTGGGCAACCCCGTCGCCAGCGTAGACCAGGCCGCGTTCTGTACCCACCTGCGCCTCACCTGGATTAACCGGGACAACCAGGGCATCGTCGGCAACGGATTAATCCGCGCGGAAGTCCGCGTGTTCTGGCTGCGCGAGGGCAGCGGCGGCGGCATCACCAACGCCCCGCTCTGCTCACCGCTGAACGATCCGGTCGCCCTCGGCTTGCGCCCCGAGCTCTATCATTTTGTCTACAACGCATCGGCGATCCGCCAGGAAGCGGCAGGACGATGAGGCTGATTATTGGCCGCGCCCCGACCGAGCGCGACACGCCCCACAGCTGCGCTGGGGCGCGAGCCCGGCGACGAGCGCGGCGCGCCCGTGGCTTCACGTTGATGGAGCTGATGGTCGCCATCACCGGTGGGCTCTTCGTGTCCATCGCGGTCTTCTCTTTGGCGCGCTTTGGCTCGCATTTTTACCAGCAAGAGACCCGCGTCGCGGACGCCACCATGAGCAGCGTGGTCGGCTTCGAACGCCTCAAGACAGACATCTCACGAGCCGGCTTCTTGGTGTCACCCAACGCGCTGACCGACGCGCGGGTGTGCGGCCAACCGGCGACTGATGCCAGCTGGCCGCTGGAGCTCAAGCGCTTGGCCGCGCTGCGTATCGACCGCGATTTCTTGCAAGGCCACGCCATGCTGGACACCGCCATCAACGGCAACATCAAGCCCGACGCCATCACCCTGGCCGGCTCTTACGACTCTGGCGACGAGTACCCAATCTCCAACATCCAGCAAATTGGGGCGGGCTACAACGTGTACCTCCAGCAGCTGACTGGAGCCATGTCGCGACTCGGCGGGGCCAACCTGGCCACGGTGTTCAAGCCCGGGCGGGGCCTCCGCATCGTGGATGAGTCGGGCAAGCAGCAGTACGGCACCATCACGGGCACCACGGTCATCGCGGGCGAGCCGGTGGTCACCTTGAGCCAGGCGCCGCAGCTCATCCTGCGTCAAGCCACCGACCAACAGTGCGGCTTCAAGGGCCACGGCACCGGCGCCCGCGCCAGCGTGGTGAACTTCGTGCGCTATGAGTTGAGAGATCTCAGCGCCAACGCGGCCCACGCCGCGGTGTTCGCCGACAGCGCCAATATTCCGAACGAGGCGGGGCGCGTGGAGCTAGTGCGCTACGAGGTCGACACGGCAGGCGGCGAGATCGCAGGCACCCAAGAGCTGGTGGCTGAGCTGGCTGTGGATCTGGCGTTCGGGATCACGTCGGCGACCTTCCCCACCAACGACGGTAACCAGGAGCTCAACGTCACCCTGCCCAACGCGGCAGACGTCACCACCATCGCCGGCGACACCACGGGGGGCGCTCAACCTCAGCGCGTGCGCAGCGTGCGCGCGCGGCTCAGCGTGCGTTCACGCGAAGGCGATCGCTCGGGCAACGTCGTCCCGAGCACCACCGTTGCCCCAGGGTTGTATCGCATCGCCTTGATCCCGGGGGCTGCCGTCGTCGAGCAACGCTACGCTCGGGTGCGGACCTTGCAGGCAGACATCGCGTTGCCAAACCAGATGGGTGCAGCATGGTGAAGGCTAGGCACAGACAGCCGCTTCCGGGCGGCGCTACCCGCGCAGCGCTACGCGCGCGCAGCGACGAGCGCGGCGCCGCGCTGTTCATCGTGGTGCTGGTGATCACCCTGCTCACGGCGATCGGGATCTTCGCGGCGCGCGCCGCGAGCTTGGTCGACGTCGCCGCTGGCTACGACCGCCAAGCCGTGCAGACTCAGTACCTTGCGGAATACGGCCTGCGCAGCTCAACGACCCGACTCGCCAATGGCGAAGGTAGCTCGGTGCTGAATGAGATGCGCTCCGGCATCGATACCTGCCGCGCGACGCAGCACCTGGTGTTGCCTAGCGGCGAGCGCCCCAGCTGTCACAAGTGGTTCTTGCCGGAGATCTCCGCGGCGCTGCAGCAGCCGCTGCTCGATGCGCCCACCCTGACCGCCGCAGGGTCGCTGGGGCCCCCCGCCGACCCGCAGTCCCAGACGCTAGGCAATTTCGTGGTGGAGCTCACCGACGAGGCCGCCGGCGGCTCGATCCCTGGCTTTCAGGCAGACGGCAACTCGGAGTTCAAGATGGTGCGGATCACCCTGACCGCTCAAGGCGCAGTACGCCCTTTCACGGCAGGCACCGCCTGCGATGACTCTAGCTCGCGCTCAGCAGGTTCAGCCTACATGCGCGCGCACGTGGTCACTTTGGTCAGCCAATGATGCCGAGGCAAGCATGATGAAGATAGCAATTTCACGGCGTCGCGTTCGTCGATTTGGTCGCGCGTGCGTTGGCCTCGCCGGGTTGACGCTGAGCTTTGGCGGGTTGGCGCTGTGGGGCGCGAGCCCCGCCGCCGCCCAGGTCGACGTCGAACCACCGCGACCCAACGTGCTATTCCTCGTGGATACGTCAGGCTCGATGGAGTACCTGGCGTCGTCGACCAGCTTCCCGACCTGTAACCCAACCGGCGCGGGGAGTGAAAAGAGCCGCTGGGCAGATCTGGTCGAGGTGATGACCGGCTCGGTGGATAACTACCGCTGCTACGCCCAGAGCCGTAGCTCAACGGCGTTCGCTGACGAATACCGGCTGCTCTCTAGCACCAACATCTACGACTATCAGTATGCGAACCCGTACCATCGAATCCTGAGCGGCACCTGCACGCCGGGTCCAAACTCGGGGGTGCTGTCTGCCCTGCAGTCAGCGCCGTACAGCTATCCAGCGAACTGGCTCAAGTTCCACACCTACAACAGCACCACCAGCTGCTCGACCTTCAGCCAAGCCAAGGACGGGCTGCTGGACACGTTCCGAGGCAGCGTGCGCTTTGGGCTGATGACCTTCGACACGCACACCGACGCCGGCACCGGTGTGCAAGGTAGCAGCGCCAATTTCTCTACGGGAATGGCTGGCACCTGGAGCTACTACAATGGCTCCTCTAAAGCGGGGCGCCCGGCTGGCTGCGCCGTCGACGCGCCACAAGAGGTGGGGGCGCGGAACGCCGCCGCCCCTCCGTGGGAAGGCCGCATGGTCGCGTTCGGCTCGCCGACCGCCACCACATCAGAGATGCAAACTCGGGCCGACCGCATCCAGGACATTTTGTTGTCGACGCGGCCCTACGGCGCGACGCCGATCGCGGGTATGCTGTCCGACGCCTACGGGTTCATGACCGTAGATAACAGCCAAGATCCCCTGGATACTACGCAGAAATTTGGCCCTAAGTCTGACCCTTACATCAACCAGGGTTGCCGCAAGAACGTCGTCGTGTTGCTCACTGACGGTGAGCCTAACTTGGACTTGCGCCCGTTCTGTGAAGCGCCCAGCGGGAGCTGTCCGTATCTCCGCTCGGAACAGATCGCGAAGCAATTTAGCGACGACGGCACGCCGGTGTTCGTGGTGGGCTTCGCCGTCAATCAGGCCACGGTCGGCGGCCTACCCCTCGACTGCAGCAGCCTCGATCTGGGCAGCTCGGCTTCTCAAGGCATCTGCTCAGCGCCGGCGAACGCTGGCAACCGGGAGCTCCAGGCCTGCTGCACCTTGAGTAACATCGCCTACAACGGCGGTACTTCCCGCGCTTACTTCCCAAGCAACAAGGACGAGCTGCGCCAGGCCCTGTCGAACATCCTGTCTCAGCTGGTGCCCACCACCAGTCGCACGCTGCCGGTGTTTGCGGGGACGGGCAGCGTGCGCAGCGCCTTCGCGAGCTCTTACCGGGTCCTGACGTCCTTCACGCCCAAGCAGTTCGACACCTGGTCGGCGGTGCTTGAACGGCAGCGCATCGTGTGCACCACGCCGGCAAACCCTGCGGATCCAATTGAGCCGATCATCCAGCCCATTGATCCGACCAAGGGCGATGACTTCGTAAAGAACGTCAACGACAACCCCATCGGGCGGACCTTCTATTCTGTCCTGCCGGCCACCGCGAGCTTCGGCGTGCGCGCAGAGCGCTCAATTCGCCCGCTGTCCATCGATGACGGCGCCGGCGTCTACACCGGCACCCAGTACAAGGGGGATGCCTCAGCGTTCGTGACGGCGACCACACCGGCGGCCGCGTCGATCGTCGCCACGGACTGCGTAGGGCTGAGCACCGCTGCTCAGTGCCGCGACCGCGTGATGAAGTGGACGGTCGGTCAACCCAACGGCACCATTTACAGCCGCTGCGCAGGCGGCAACTGCAACCTGATCGGCGACATCTACCACTCCACGCCCCGGGTGGTGGGGAGCCCGTCGGAGTACGTGCGCGACGAATCCTACGACGCCTTCGCGATCGAACAGCGAGATCGTCCCCTGGTGCTCTACACCTCCACCAACGACGGCTTCCTCCACGCCTTCGACATGAACGTCGGCGAGACGAGCAGCGTGGGCAACAACGAGCTGTGGGCGTTCGTGCCTCCAGCGGTGCTGCCCGGCATGAAGACGCAGTACCCAGGGCTTCACAAGCAACTGCTCGACGGCGTCCCGGTCATCCGCGACGTGGTGGCGTCGGTCAGCGGCACCACCTTCAAGCTCGAGCGCACGGTGGCTGACGCCCAGACGGGCAGCGGACGCTGGCGCACGGTGCTGCTCCAGAGCTTTGGCTCCGGCAGCACCACGGGGGGCTACTTCGCGATCGACGTCACCGATCCGGTGCCCAACTCAGCCGGCACCAAGGGTCCCAAGTTCTTGTGGCAGCTGACCAAGACGGCAGCCGGGGTCGATCTGTTCGGAGCCGCCACCCCCACCCCCTTGATCACGACCCTCTACTTCGGTAACCCTGCCAAAGAGGTCGCCGTCGCGGTGCTTCCCGGAGGCAACGCTGGCCAACGGCTGGCCACTTCCTGTGCGCGCAGCGTCTCGAGCCCCAACACCACGTACCCGCCGCGCGGTACGGTGCGCTGCTACTCGCCCGAGGCCAACGCCGCACGCTCGTTAACCATTGTCCGACTCGACACCGGAGAGGTGATCCGCACCTTCCGTCCAGCAGGGCTGATCCCCGGTACGTTGGGCTCTCGCACCACCATCGTGGACATCCAGTCGCCCATCACGGGGCAGCCCGTCGCCTACCCGGGCGACACGGGCACGGTGGCTGACCGCCTGTTCGTAGGTGACCGCGACGGTTCGCTGTGGCGTCTCAACACCGCCTCCGCCAACCCCGCCGACTGGACCATGGATCTGTTCTGGGACGCCTACCCCAGCAGCCTGGGCTACGGCGCGGATGCCGGGCAGCCAGTGGTCACTCCGCCAGTGCTCAGCGTCGATGGGTTCGGACAGCTCACCATCGCCTACTCGACCGGCGACCAGGAGACGTTCACGGCGAACAACGAGACGAACTTCGTCTGGTCGCTGACTGAGACCGTGAGCGCGAACGGCAAGGTGCTGGGCTCGAAGGCCAACTGGTACTCGAGGCTCCTGAACGGCGAGCGCGTCGCTGGGCCGATCTCGCTGTTCAACGGCGCGCTGTTCTACTCAACTTTCAAGATGGAAACCGACGCGAGTCAGGTGTGTAACGCTGGCGACAGCCGCGTGTGGGGTGTTGACTACCTGCTCCCGAAGGCCAGCGCCGATTTGTCGGCGGGCGGGCGCGAACGGCTGCCTGAAGATCCCACCGCCACGAGCCCGACGTTCGTGCAGTACATCAGCTCGTCAGCCAGTACGCTGGTCGAAAAAGGCTCGACGATCTTCGGCGTGGGCGTCGCGCAGCTGCCGACCTGCAACGAGGTCGATACAGGCTTCGATGACCCGTACCTCGGCAACGGCAGCCATCGCTCCATCAGCCGCGTGAACCCCGGAAAGTTCCAGCTCGTGATGCACACTGGCGCCTCGGGTACGGCGGTTGGCGGGGGTAAGACCAACACCCTGACCTTCGATCTGCCAGCGCCTCCTGCGGTCGCGACCATCGACTCGTGGGCAGCGCTGGTCGAGGGCCTGTAGCCAATCGAGCAGCTGTAGCTCAAGCTTGCTGCGCGTGAAGTACACTGCTGACATGTTGACCTGGCGCGAGGCGCTCATCGGCCTGGCGTTGCTAGGCTGCGGGCCGCTCGCCTGCTCGAACGACCCAGAGCAACCCGCCGCCGCCATCGCTCCCAGCTCAAGCGCCAAGCCCCTCGACCATTTGGCCAAGGGCGAGCTGGCAGCGGGCTCCGACCAGCTGTTTGGCTTGCAAGTGCCACGCAAGATGAAGGTCGAACGGCGCTTCTTGGACTCCGCCCACGCGGCTGGGCCCGTGTCCCCTGAAGATCTCTCGAACTACGTACGCGAGCGGGTGTCCGTGGCCCAGGTCGAAGTGGGCGCGGCGCGCACCGTCTTTCCCCGGGTCGTGATCCGGGGCGGTGATACCAGCCGAATTTATCGCATCGAGGTGGCGCCACGTCGCGGCGGCGGCAGCGAGCTTGAGGTACGCGACGTCACGCCGGTGCCGGTCCCCCCAGGCTTGACTGACGCTGAGCGCTGGAAGCGCGCAGGGTTGAAGCCTGACGGCACCCCCCTCGATCCCAAAGCCCTGGAGTGAGCTGCGCCGTCACGACGTAGCGCGCGGCGCCTGAGCAGATCTGGTCTACGAGACGAGCTCTGGGAGCCGGCGCGAGGCCAGGACACAGCGAGCTTCAAAAAGACGCCCTCAAGGTGTCGCTTTGCCTCACCGCGATCGAGTAAGGTCCCCGGCGTGACGGACTCCCTCAAAGCAACCCCTCTCCTCGAGCGACATCGCGCCCTGGGCGGTCGACTGGTCCCCTTCGCGGGCTACGAAATGCCAGTGCAATATGCGGGCATCGTGGCCGAGCACGTCGCGGTGCGTGAGCGCGCCGGGCTGTTCGATGTTTCCCATATGGGAGAACTCAGGCTCACGGGCCCGGGCGCCTTAGAGCAGGCCAACCGCCTCGTCACCAATGACCTCACGCGGGTCGCCGACGGTCAGGCCATGTACACCTGCTGCTGCAACGAGCAGGGCACGATCCTGGACGACCTGATCCTCTATCGCCACAGCCCACAAGACATCCTGGTGGTCTGCAACGCCTCAAACCGCGACAAAATCGTAGCACATTTCCAGAAGGAATTAAAAGGTGTCCAGTTCGAAGACCAGAGCGACGCGACGGCGCTCTTGGCCTTGCAAGGACCAAAGGCGCTGGCGGTGCTGTCAGCAGCTGAGCTCAGCTTCGACGCGAGCGCGCTGAAGTTCTTCCGCTTTCAATCAGGGCTGCTCGCGGGGGTGGATTGCCTCATCGCGCGAACGGGCTACACCGGCGAAGACGGCGTCGAGATCCTCTGCGCGGCCGGCGACGTCGTGCGTATCTGGGACGCTCTACTCAGCGCCGGAGCGGGGTTTGGCATCGAAGCCTGCGGCCTGGGTGCGCGAGACACGCTGCGCCTTGAGGCTCGATTGTCTCTCTACGGAAACGATATCGATGAGACTACTAATCCGCTGGAGGCCGGCCTCGGCTGGACGGTCAAGCTCGACAAGCCAGCCTTTATCGGCAAGGCCGCGCTCGAACAGATCCGCGCGGCGGGCCTAAAGCGCCAGCTGGTGGGCTTCGAGTGCGTCGGCCGCGGCATCGCGCGCCACGGCTACCCGGTGTTGCCGAGTGGCGGCGGCGAGCCGATCGGCGTCGTGACCTCCGGCGGGCCCTCACCCACCCTGGCCAAGAACATCGGCCTGGCGTATGTGCCCAGCACCCTAAGCGCGATAGGCAGCGAGTTCAGCGTCGACTGCCGCGGCCGCGCAGTGGCCGCGCGCGTCGTGAATACTCCCTTTTACAAGCGACCGCGCCCAAGCTAAGGCGCTCGCACAGGCGTCCTCTTGGGCGCGCCCCCGAGACCCCCGAGTCCAATCGACGCGCGCCAGCAGGCGCGCCGCCAAGGAGATCAGCGAGATGAGCGTTACCGAGGTCAAAGAAGATCGCAAGTACACCAAGAACCACGAGTGGATCGCAGCAGAGGGCAAGGTCGGGATCACGGCGTTCGCCGTGGACGCGCTCGGAGACATCACCCTGGTCGATCTCACGATCAAGGCCGGCGACAGCGTGAAAGCGGGTGACACGTTCGGCACCATCGAGAGCGTGAAGACGCTGAGCGATCTGTTCGCTCCGGTGTCCGGTAAAGTGCTCGCCGTCAACGCGGCGCTCGAAGAGAAGCCTGAGTTGATCAACGAAGACTGCTGGGGAGCTGGCTGGATGCTGCAGATCGAAGGCACCGACGGCGACCTGATGGACGCGGCTGCCTACTCCAAGTTCTTGGCGGATTCGGATCACTGATATGCGCTACTTCTCGCAGACCGACGAAGAGATCGCCGAGATGCTCTCGGTGATCGGCAAGAGCTCCCTCGACGAGCTGTTCTCGACGATCCCTGCCAGCGCTCGCTTCGAAGGTCTGCTGCAGGTGCCACCGGCGCTGGATGAGCCCGCGCTGATGCGTCACCTGGATGCTCTGGCGCGCAAGAGCAGCGGCGCGAGCATGCTCTCGTTCCTCGGCGCGGGGATGTACTCGCACCACATCCCCCCAGCGGTCGACCAGCTGTTGTTGCGCAGTGAGTTCCTCACGGCCTACACGCCGTACCAGCCCGAGGTGGCTCAGGGCACGCTGCAGGCCATCTGGGAGTTTCAGACCATCGTCAGCGAGTTGTTCGGTCTGCCGCTGGCCAACGCCAGCATGTACGACGGGGCCAGCGCCACAGCAGAAGCCGCGCAGATGGCGCGTCGGCTAACCGGTCGCGACAAGTTGATCGCCAGCGGCTGCGTACACCCGGATTACCGCGAGGTCACCCGCACCTACCTAAGTGGTCGCGGCGAGGAGACCAACCTGCACAGCGTCGCCGTAAACCAGCAGGGCGCGGCCGACATCGCGGCGCTCAAGGCCGCGATCGACGACGCCACCGCCGCGGTGATCGTCGGCTACCCGAGCTTCTACGGGCCTCTCAGTGACCTACGTGACCTCGCGGAAGCAGCTCATCAGGCTGGGGCGCTGCTGATCACCACCACCAGCGAGCCCTACGCGCTGGGCGTGGCTGAGTCCCCCGGCGGCCTGGGCGCTGACATCGCCGTCGGCGAAGGGCAGGCCCTAGCGGTGCCACCACAGTTTGGCGGACCCGGCGTGGGGCTGCTCGCCTGCCGTGACGGCCGCAAGTTCTTGCAACAGCTACCAGGCCGCTTAGCGGGCGAAACCACCGACTCTGAGGGGCAGCGCGGCTTCGTGCTGACCCTGGCGACCCGCGAGCAGCACATCCGCAGGGAACGCGCCACCAGTAACATCTGCACCAACCAGGGGCTGATCGCCCTCGCTATGGCGATCCGCACCTCGCTGCTCGGTAAGACGGGGTTGCAGAGGGTATCGGAGGCCTGCTTGGCCAAGGCCAGCTACCTACGCCAGCAAATCCTAAAGCTAGGTGGCTACAGCGCGACCTTCGCTGAGGCGCCGTTCTTCAACGAGTTCGCGGTGCGCGTGCGGGGCGGCAGCGCGAGCGCGGTGTGCGAGCGACTCGAGGCCGACGGCATCATCCCTGGCTATGACCTAGGGCGCGCAGATAAAGCGCGCGCCGACAGCTTGCTCATCGCGGTCACCGAGACCCACAGCCGAGAAGATCTAGACCGCGTAGTCGCAGCGTTAGACAGCTTCGCTTCGTAGCCCGGGGGCGGCGAGCGGCGCGCCATCGACGCGCGCGCCGCCCCGCGCTCGGGTGAGGGGTTGGGCTCGGACGCTGCCGGCGGCGCGATGGATGGGTCTACTGACACACCCCGTTGCCCACGGCGGCGTCGCACTCAGCCTTGTTGGCCGTCGCGCGCAGCAGGTGCCTCAGGCGACAGCCATAGGTCGGGCCGTCATCACCCACCACGCTGAAGCCTGAGTCCTTGGCAGATCCGGAGACGCTAGCGCACGCGCTCTCACACGAGCCTTGATCGCCAAATGCCGCCGTAAACTCCGCATCGCAGGTGTCAGCCAACAGCTTGCAGTACCCTGGGCAGTTGGTCGCACCACAGTGCCCATCTCCCCCGACGCCGGAGTGCGCGCAGTGGATCTCTGGCGCCGCGATGGAGTTGTAGGTGTGGTACTTGCGACAACCCAGGGTGTCTTGGGTGGTGTCGGTGCTTAGACCTACGTCGAAGCTCGCGCAGGCCTTCATGCACTGGGCCTGATCCTCGTAGACCGCGTTTTCGCCGGTGCAGTTCGCGGCCTCCAGACGACAGTAGTCCTCGCACTTGGGCAGCACGTCCACAGGGTCTGTGCACCACTCACCGGCCAGGGGCGCGAGCTGAGCGTGGCTACAGTGGACCTCCGGGTTGACCAGCGCCGAGCTGGTGTGCACCAGACGGCACTGCAGCGTGTCTCCGCCATGCTGTAGCTCCACGTCAAAGAACCCAGCGTCCTTGATACCGAGGCAACTAGCCGGGCAGTTGGCCACCAGCTCGGCGTCATCTGGGCACGCCTTTTCGAACAGCGTGCAGTAGGATTCGCAGTTGGTGCCACAAGCTCCGTTTCCTCCCGGACCCGCGTTGGGGCAATGCACGGCGGGCTCACCGGTCGACTTCGCGAACTTGGCTTGGCGCACGCGACATTGCACCGTGTTCTGATTTGTGTCGCCCTCACTGCCAGCGGGCAGCGCTGCGCAGGTCGCCAGACAAGTATCCTGTGACGCATACACGGCTCGCTCCCCCGTGCAGGCGTCCATCACCACCGCGCAGTAGCTCTTGCATAGCTCTCCGCCCGCGCTTCCGGAGGGATCGAGCGTGCGGTCTTCGATGCCTGCGATGCTCTCGCAGCCACCGAGGCCAACCAGCGCTGTCAGCAGCAATAGGCCCCATGCCCCGCGTAGACGCGGACGATTCGGCTTGCCTGTCATCGAAACACTCCCCAAAAGCCCAAGCCAGCCGAGCTGGGATCGATGACCGGCGCCATTTGAAACCCGCGCCCTCGCGTCGCCGAGCGGCTCGGCCCGTCCGGCGCGGTCAAGTAGAGCACTAGGCCGCCAATCAGCCCCGCGGCGCCGACGCCAAAGGCGATGTTTGAAATCTGCGCGGCGCCCTTGGCGTCGTCGGTCAGGTCGATGCCTTCTTGACGCGTGCAGGTGGTTCCGCCGGGACAGAACTCCTCGGCGTCGGAGTTCTTGCTGATGGCCCTCAGACCAAACACGCTGCCGATAGCGACCCCCGCTAGGCCCAGCCCGCCCACCACGATGCCGAGCGTGCGTTGTCCGCTCCCCTCGTCGCCGCCCGGGTCTGCCCTGGGGCCGACGGGGGCTGGCGCTGGAGCGCTGGGTGGCGGGTCCGCGTCAGGTTGGTCGTCAGGCGGCTGGCTGGGGGCCGCCGCCTTGACCAGCGCGGGCAACCGCAGCTCCACCGTCTTACCCTCACCGTCGACGCGAATTTTTTCTGCATGAGAAATATAGCCAGGGGCGCGCGCGACGATGGCGTACTCACCAGGGTCCACCGGGACCGGGACGCCCCAGAGCGAGCTGTCGAGCGGCTTGCCGTCACGCACCACCTCGAAGCCCTCTATCTCGCCGGAGCCGGCGCTCACCACCAGGCTAAGGCGCGACAATTTCGACTCCAACGCTTGCGCGCGGCTCTTGCCGAGCGTCGCACGCTCGGCCTGGCCTTCCGCCTGGGCCAGGCTGGCAGCTTCGCTGAAGGTGGCCCAGGCGCTCGCGGTGCGTCCCTGCTTCTCGTAGCACTCGGCCAAGTACAACAGCGTGCCGATGGCTGGATCGATGCGTTGACTCTGCTCGAGCTTGGGACACGCCTCAGCGAACCGGCTGTCCACCATGAGCTGCTTGCCCTGGCGAAACAGCGCCTCTGCTGCTGTTCTTTGCTGCGCCGCCGACTGAGCGCTGGCTGGCACCACGGCCAACAGCGTTCCCGCGAGGAAACCTGCTACAGGCAGCGCGCAGGAAACCCGCCCGCGCCGAACGCGTGCTGGGCTGTTGATGATCGCGACGCGATGCGCGCTTGTACGCGCGCCTCCGAGCCGGCGCGTCGCCTCGCCCTCTGAGTCCAACATGCGCCGGAGCCTACACCAAGACAGTCCAGGCGCCGAGCCTGGTTCAGGCGCGACGCCGACATGCTCGGCGCCATCGGTAGCCCCAGCGACTCGGGGCATCGACTTTGAGTTACGCGCGCAGGACGACGCGCTCAACGCGCGGCAGAGCTGACGGGACGACGGGGAGCTCAGCGGTCGGTGACAGCGCAGGCGCCTGACCGCGGGTGGTTAGTTTCGGCCGCCAAAGTCAGTGACGCCACCTGAAGCAGCTGGCTTGGAGGTGGCCGGCTTGGCGGTCGCAGGACGCGCAGGCTTCGCATTGACGACCGGCTTCGGGCGCTTCGGCTGAGCAGCGGGCGCGAGCTCGGGCGCTGGCGCAGAGGTGACGGACGGCGCAGCCGGCGGCGTCGCCGCGACGGGCTCGGCCACTGGCTCAACTGCAGGTGGCGTAGCGGATCGCGTCACCGGCGCCTCGCCGACCGCTGAGCCTCGCGCTGCCGCCAGGTTGGTCTCGGCGCGTGCACCAGAGGTCCCAAGCGCCCAAAGCGCAACAGCCCCAACCAGCACTACCAGGAGTCCGGCGCCAATCCACAGCGGAGCCCGCCTAGGCAGCTTGCTCGCCGCGCCGGTACGCCCCCAAGACGCCACCGTGTGCCCCGAACTCACCCCCGGAGCTGCCCCTGTGGCCATCGGGAGCACGTCTACTTCAGGTGAAGCTGCCAGCCCGGGCGAAGACGGCACGGTGCGCGCGCCCGAGATATCGCTTCCGGATGGAAACCGCACTGGGCCAGTGGTCTTCCCCGCTGACCTGCCGAGTACGCGTTGAACGCGGTCGATCGAGACATGGCTACCCAGCGGGCCGAATCTACCCACCGCTTCAACCAACTCAGCGACGCTCGCGAAGCGCTGATCCAGCTTCTTTTGCAGGCAAGTCTGCACAGCCACGCTGAGCTCGATGCTCACATCCGAACGGAAATCAGTCAGCGACGGCGGATCATCGTTGAGGATGGCCGCGCACAGCTGAGGGATAGAACTACCGTTGTACGGCGGGCGCCCCGCGAGCAACTCAAACAGGATCACCCCGAGCGCCCAAATATCCGCGCGCTGATCGACGTCCTTGGCTGAGTCCATTTGCTCGGGAGACATGTACAGCGGTGAGCCGATGATCGCCGCCGTGCGCGTGAGCGACATGTCGCTGCCTCCGGTGAGCGACTTGCTGATCCCGAAATCTAGGACTTTGATCACCCGGCTGCCGTCGGCGCGCTCGGTGACGAACAGGTTGGCTGGCTTCAGATCGCGGTGCACGATGCCCGCGGCGTGCGCCTCAGCGATGGCTTCACACGCTTGCAGCACGAACTGGACGGCCTCCTCCACCTCGAGGGTCCCGCGTTCGCTGAGCTCTTGTGACAGGTCATGGCCCTCCAAGAACTCCATCACCATGTACGGCACGCCCTCATCCAGCGTCCCCACGTCGAGCACCCGCGCGACGTGCTCGCTCTTGATGCGCACCGCGGCTCGCGCTTCCCTGCGAAAACGCTCGGCGGCGTCACCGCGCTGAGCCAGCTCGGGCAACAGGAACTTCATGGCCACTCGCTGCTCGAGTTCGATATGCCATGCGGCAACGACCACGCCCATGCCGCCTTCGCCAAGCACGCGCTCAACTCGGTACTTACCCGCGAGGATGTCGCCCTCTTGCACTGGTGCGTCGGCCATAGGACACCCTAGCCTACAGGCTAAGGACCCGGCATGCCCACGCTTATCGTGGTTTTTTTCCGCGCCGCATCGATCAGCGGCGCGCCGGCACCTGCGCGCCAGCACCTGCGCGCCAGCACCTGCGCAGGGTCGTGGAGCTAGAAGCGCTCGTCTGGGCGGTAGGCGGGGAAAGGGTTCCGCCACCACTGCTGGCCTGTCGTGCGGTACACGGTCAGACGCGCTAGGTCGATGCCGAGCGTTAAGCTGAAGGTTTGCGCCTGGTTACTGCCCATGCCGGCGTTGGCGCTGACGGTGATCCCCCAGGGCGCTCCTAAGCTAAGTCCACCCCAAAACCCACTCGACCCCGCGCCCCACCAGCGCTGGTAAGGGCCGATGTCTACGGCCAGGCCCCAGTCGCCATTGACGAAGCCATGGGTCGCGCCGCGCAGCAGCAATCCCAGGTCCGTACCGCGGCCGAAGTGCGTGTGGCTGCGCAGCAAGCCACCGAAAATAAAGGCGTCTGCCGGCGAGGTGCCGAGCCCGGTGTCCAGCTGGAGATCAGGCACGATGGACGGCTGAAGGGAGGTGTCGTCCAGTCGTGACGCGCCGCCGCCAACGTAGAGCCACGAGGAGACGTCCGCGCGCGCGGCCGGCGACCACAGGCCGGCGACCACTAGCCCACTGAGCGCCAACCAACCCACAGCGCGCGGTCCGCCCCAGCGCCCGCGCGATAGGCAGGCGCCGAAGTTGAGCCACTCCCTCGTCCGGCGGTTCGAACCGGTAGAAAACACGCGCATTGAGCGGGCCGCGTAGCATGATGCAGCAGGCTCGACCAACCCTGGATTGCGCATACCCCGCGGAATGCCCCAGATCGTCGCGTTCAACCGGTGATCGCTGCGATCCCGAGCCCAGGCCGCGCGTCAGCCGACGCCGCTGCCGTCACGCCTCGGCACGGGCCGGCTAGGCCGCGGGCTCGGTCAGTGCCTGGCCTGCTTGCTGCGCCATCACGCTGCGGATCCGCCCAACGACCAGCGCCGCGGCGCGCGGGTCGAAGAGCAAGCCGTTGTGACCACAGTCTGCGAGCTCGACGTGCTCGGACCCAGGGAGCTGGGTGCCAGCAGAGACCAACGTGTCATCTGCGCCCGAGATCGAGAGGTGGGGCACTGGGTGGCCTCCTGCAGTGGAGCACAACCGCTGCAACAGTTCGCTGCCCGGGCAGATGTCGCGGCCCGCACGCGCAGGCATCAGCCGCGCCGTCGTCGTGCCACCAAACGGGCTCCCTAGGCTAACCGTGTGCTGCACCCGCGGATCACCGCCCAGCTCCTGGACAAAGTAACGAGCGACCACGCCGCCGAGGCTGTGGCCCACCAGATGCACGCGGGCGCCGCGCGGCAGCTGCTCAATCAGGTCCGCGAGCCCCACCGCGATGCGGTTCACGCCTGGACCCGGCACGTAGCTGAAGCTCGCGGTGTGAGCGCCGGTCTCTTGCTCAATGCGCTGTTTGAGCGGACGCAGCACGCCCGCCGTCGCGAATAGACCATGCAGCAGCACGACCACGTGATCGCCCGCCGCAGCTTGAGGCAGCCGCGCGCCAAAGTCGTGGTGGATCAGTGAGGCCTGCTTGGCGAACGCCAAGGCCTCACGGCCACGCGCTCTCAGGCGCAGGACGCTCGCCTCGGAGGCGCTTACGAACTTGCTGGGAGCGATCAGCCTCAGCACAGACGGAGTCGGGAGGGTTCCGGCCATCGCCTAGTTTCTAGCCTAGAGCGCGCAGCTTTGGCACCTTCACGACACAAGTTTTCTCGGCTGCGTCAGGCGCTTCGCGGTGACCCACGCTGGACTCGCAGCGAGCACCCAGGACCGCCCAGCGCCGCGTCGCCCCAGCGCTGGACGCCGCGACTCCGCACTTCCTGCCGTGAAGTCGTGAGTTGTGACTGCCTTGCCGGCGCGCCCGCGAAGACTCACGCGCGGGCCCGAGCGATCGCCACAAATCCTCAACCGCGCGTGGTCTGCGAACGCTCTTTCGCAGCGCTTTTGTGGTCAGCCTGAGGCGATCGGTGAGCTTAGACAGACCGGCGGCCTGGGGTGGCTGCGCCCCTGAGCCGCGCCGCGTCCCGGCGCTCAACCGGGGTTGGGCAGAGCCCTTGGGCGTCGCGTCAGCGCGCTGTGATGTGGACCGGCACTAGCGCTTTTTTTGACCTCACGGAAGCACAAGAGCGCTTGCCCGTCGCCGCCTCCACGGGCGGGTAATCAAGCTCAGCGCCGGCTCACGCACCCGGCGCGAAATCCTCGGCCAGGCTCTGAATTTGCGCTGCGCCGAGCGTTGCTTGCGCTGAGTAAGCTGGATGATCCACGCCGATCGAGAGCCCAGGCGACTTCGCGATCAACGCGGCGTAGACCGCTCGACTCAGCGGAAAGCCCAGGTAGTGTACGGCGGTCGTGCGCGAAGCCTTCACGGTTCGGGCCTCGCTCTCAGAGAAGCAGCGCTCACCCTCAAACTCAACGTAGAAGCGTAGCTCCACGCCCACTAGGCGCTCGAGCATCTGATCGCGCTGAGCAGCGTCGGCGTACTCGATCATGGCGGTCGCGCTGAGGCGCTGGGGCCCTGGCAGCAGTGCGTTGTAGGTGTCTAGCTCGTGTTGAATCGCTGAAGCCTTGGTGATGCGCTCGGTGCGCAGCATCTCCTGCACCTGGAGCATCACGGTGTCACGGTTCTCGAACAGCACCGACATGTGCTCGCCCAACATCACGCGTCTGAGTTTCTTTGCGGCAATAACCCGCGCGCGAAAATGCGGTCGGATCTCCTCGTATGCCGCGAGACCCAAGATTTCGCCAGCTTCCACTGCTCTCATACCATCTCCTTTGGGACCATCCGGGGGCGCCGCGCGGCTACTCGTCAACCCGCTTGGGCGTCTGTTGAGGCTCAAGGCCGTACGCCCAGGCGAGGGCGGTGATCGGGTGCACCATCCCGCGGCCTGTTTCCCCCAGCACGCGCTGCCCCGCCAGGCTGCAGTCGCCCACTAGCAAGTCGAACTCCGACTCACCGAGGCCGCGCAGCAAGCGCTGGGCGTAGCGCTGGCCTTCGGCGTAGTACTCCGCCTTCATGCCCCAGGTGCCGTCGACGGCGGAGCACTCTTGGACCACCTTGACGGTCGTGTCCTGCACCTTGCCCAGCACCCGCGCACCAGGCATGCCGATCTTCTGGGCGCGGAGGTGACACGCGGCGTGATACGCGACGCTGCCTAGGCTGTGCTTGAACTCAAGATCCAGGTTGTGGCTCTTGCGCAGTGCCTCGAGGAACTCCATCAGATCGACCACGGCCGACGCGACCTCGGCGACCTCCGGCGCGTCAACGTACACCGGCCACTCGTGCTTCATGGTGTAGCCGCAGGTCGGACCCGGCACCACGATCTTCAGCCCCTTACGCACCAGGGGCAACAGCAGGTCGACGTTCTGGCGGATCTTCTGGCTGGCGGCGCCCACGTCACCGCCGTCTAGGTTTGGCATGCCGCAGCACGCTTGGTCTGGAGACCACTCGACTGAGAAGCCATTGTGCTCCAGCACCTTTACGGCGTGCCGAGGTACCTCCGGGAAATTAAAATCACCGTAGCAGGTGCTGAACAGCGCGACGCTGCCTCGCGCTCCAGCCTGGGGCGCCGGCTGATGCTGCGCTACCCAAGCAGCGAACGGCTGCTTCGCCATGGGCGGCAGCGCAAACTCCGCAGAGATCCCGGTGACCTTCTCGGTGACCTTGCGGAGCAGGCGGTTGGCGTTGACGAAGTTCGCCAGCGGCGCGCTCGCCCCCGAACCAGCGGCGCCCACCATCCTCGGTTCCCCAAGGATTCTGTCAACGAGCGGGATGCCGTCACGGCGGGCGCGTTGTGCCTTCTCGCGGGCCATCAGCCGTGGAAAATCCAGCAGCTCAGCCGCGTCATCCGCGTCGGTATAAGGACACTTGATGTAGCACAGCTTGCACTGCCAACAGTGATCGCTGACCGCGACGAACGTCGCCGCGCCCAGCGTCTCGACGCCCTCCGCGCGCCCCGAGTCGATCTCCCTGTCGACGGCGTTGAACAAGATCGGGAACGAGCCGCAGTAGTTCACGCACATGCGACACTCGTGACAGATCTGAAACGTTCGCCTCAGCTCCTGCTCGAGGTCGCTCGGGTCCCAGTAGCGTTCCCGGTTTGGATTCCATTCAGGATCGCGGGACGGCGTGCGCTCAGGGGTCTTACTCATTGGTAGCCAGTCATACCGCTGACCCAACCGGCAGCAGCTCAAGGTCAGATCCGCGCTTCAGTCCGCAGGTCGAGTGAACGCGGCGCCGTCGCGGCAGCGCCCCGCCGCGCACGGCACCACCGCGGCGCGACCCCGACCCTTGATTTGATTTGCTCTGCCTGCGCGCTGCACAGGCGGAGGCTCACCCAACGTCGCTCGGCGCGCAGCCAAGCCAGGGCGGCCGGGACGCGCGCCGCTAGGGCGATGTCAGTCCAGCGAATCGAGGGCTTTCTGAAACTTGCCGGCGTGGCTCTTCTCGGCCTTTGCCAGGGTTTCAAACCAGTCAGCGATGTCATCGAAGCCCTCTTCGCGAGCGGTCTTCGCCATGCCTGGATACATGGTCTCGTACTCGTGAGTCTCACCAGTGACCGCGGCCTTGAGATTCTGCGCGGTCGTGCCGATGGGCTCACCCGTCGCGGGATCACCGACCTGCTTGAGGTAGTCAAGGTGCCCGTGCGCGTGGCCGGTCTCGCCATCGGCGGTGTCTTTGAACAGACCCGCCGTCTCCGGCAAGCCTTCAATGTCAGCGACCTTCGCGAAGTACAGATAGCGGCGATTGGCTTGGGACTCGCCGGCGAAGGCGTCCTTCAAGTTTTGGTGGGTCTTAGTTCCGTCCAACTTCGGCATCGAATTAGTCCTCCAAGGGTGGCCCAGGTCGCAAACCATCAGGCAGCGGCCGTGCGTCGTCAACCCCCTGCGCTTGCTCAGCCTGGCCCGCGGCCAACCCCGCGAGGCCTTTTGCCCCAAGCACGGCGTAGTCACGCACGCAGTTGTTGAAGACCGCGTGAACGCGCGTGGCGCGTGAGCGTAGCTCCGACACCCGGGGTAGCCAGCCACGCAGTTCGGCCGCCGAGTACACGTAGTTGAAGCGCTGCCAGACGCTCGCGCCACGGCCCCAACCGGCGGCGTTTTGGCCGTGGAAGCGCAGCAGCGCGAGGTCGGGGTTCGTCACCGCGAGCGTGCAGGGCACGCCCCCGGTGGGCACGTCGGGTTCGTCGACCACCACGTAGCTGAAGCGCTGGGCGCGCAACAGGTCGAACACGCGTTCACGGCGGCCAGCCGCGAGCCAGCTCGGATGGCGGAACTCGACCGATGCGGGGAGCTCGCCCAGCGTCTCGCGCAGCGCCTCGAGGGCTCTAGCGTTACCTCGTGTCGCATGAAACCAGGGTGGAAACTGCAGCATCACGCAGCCGAGTCGCCCAGCGTCAGCCAACGGCGTCAGCTGAGCGAGGAACCGCCTAGTTAATTCCGCTCGGATTTCATGGGGCGCCTCATGCGGATAGAACCGCCGCCGATCCCCGGCTATCCATTCAAGCTCCTGGGCGAGATCTCGGGGCGCCCGGGCGATGTCGACGGGGTGCCCGGTCAACACAGGGTGACTCTTGATGTTGAAGACAAACTCCGGGTCCGTCCACTCCACCCAGCGCGCGGTGACCGCTGGATCGAGCAGCGTGTAGAACGTCGCGTCGACCTCAACTAGCCGAAATTGAGTCGCGTAGTGCCTTAGCCGAGCCATCGGACTGCTAGTACCGCGCGGATAAAATCGCTTACACTGGATGAGGCTCTTGTCGGTCCAACCCGCGGTGCCAAGCGCCAGGTTGCCGACGGCCGATCGCGGAGGCGCGCGCGCTGCCAGGCGCTGGGCGGCTAACAGCAGCTCAGGGCTGGCCTCTACGGGGACAGCCTCACGCGCCACTCGGCCGCTCATCGGGCGTGGGCAGGGTGCCCACACGCGCCTGCACCAGGTGTTGCGCCAAGGCTCGAACGCTGAGCGGGCTGCAGCCTTCTGCCTTGTTGTTCGCGATCACATACACCACCTTACCCAGCCGAAGCGCGGCCTGAGCGAGCTGTGTCACTTCCGCGCGCATCCGCGGCTGCGGATCCCTGAGCGCGTCGAAGGGCGCCAGGCTGAGCTTGCGCTTCGCGTATTTTTTCCCAGGAGGGATCATCAGTCGACTCACGCACAGCTCACCCGCCTCGAGCAGCCCCGGCAGCTCGAGCTGCTCGGCGATCCACGGCATGCGCTCCCAGAAGTTGAACACGTGACTCACCCCATGGCGGCCGAGCAGATCCGCGTACTCGGGGATCAGCAGCTCGCGGTTTCTGAGTTCAATCGCGAACTGAAAGCTCTTGGGCAAGCGCTCGACGAAGCCCGCCAAGCGCTCGATGAAGCGCTGGTCGCTGGGCAGCTCAGGCGCTGCCAGCGGCATCAACTCGAGCACCAACGGCCCGATGTGATCTGAGAAGTGGAGTTCAAGCGGACGCAGCACCTCGCGCTCGAGCAAGCCAACATCTAGAAACTCTGGGTTCGGCTCGCGGGTGCGCGGGTTTACAGCGCTGGTGATGCGCGCGTAGACCTTATGTACACACTTAAATCCTCGCGGTAATTGTTCAGCGTAGCGCTTGAGGTCCGCCTCGACCAGCGGCCGATAGTAGGAGCGGTCGATGCCCACGCTGCGAAACAGCGGGTGCCGCGCGTACTCTTGTAGCCCAGCTTGAGCCAAGCTGCGCTCGCTGGGTCGCCCGCTGTAGACGATGCCGGCCCAACCCGGGAAGGCCCAGGAAGACGTCCCAAACCGCAGCTCAGGGCGCAGCTGCTGCATCAGCTCGGCGTCGGCTTTGAGCTGCTGCGCGCACAAGCCGCCAGCCTCAACACCAGCGGCGAACAAGCTGAGCTGGCCTGCGGTCACTAGCCAAGGCTACACGCGGCTAGCGGTAGGTCCAGCTCGCTGGGCTTGGAAGGTGCGCGAGGGAGTTGAACCGGCTGAGCGACACGCGATCCGCACCCGAGAAGCGCAGCTCTGAGACCGACGCGTTGTGTACCGCGTAGCCCAGCTCCAGCGCGGTCTCGTCCCCCACCCCCAAGACCAGCCCTACCAGCGCGCCGATGCTGCCGCCCGAGCTGAAGACCGCGATGTTCTGGCCACGCCCCTGGCTGGTGACCACGTCGGTCAGCGCTCGGCGTAATCTCGCGCGGAAACTCTGCCAGGTCTCCAGCCCTCCCGTGTCGAACGCCGCTTGCAGCCACAGCTTCATCACGCGCTGCAGTATCAGCTCCGTCGCCCGCGCCCGCGACCCGCGGTCAGGGGCTGCTGCCAGCGCGTTCAGCCGCTCGCCGAGCGGCGCGTCCACGGCCAGCGCTGCAGGCAGGCAGTCGCGCACCAGGAACTCACCGGGGTGTTCGTCGAAGGCTCGCTCAACCACCAGCGGCGGCCCGGCGTAGCCCAGCGCGGAGAGGCAGATCTCCGCTGTGTCCTGCTGTCGCCGCCGAGGCCCCGACAGCGCGCGATCGATCTTCACCCCGCAGCGCGCCCAGTGTTCACCCAGTTGGCGAGCCTGCTCGCGGCCGAGCTGCGACAGTTGATCGTAGTCGTCAGCCAGAAACGAGGCCTGGCCATGGCGCACGAGGAACAGCTGACTCATGCCGCCGCGTATAGCGTGGACGCGCTGTCAGTGGGAGGCCGCAGCGTCAGCCTCGCGAAGACGCACGTCCGAGCTCGTTGGCTACGCAACGGGCCGCGGCGTGGCGAGCGCTCGGCAGCGCCACGCTGAAGCCGCGACCGCGCTCGAGCAGCCGTTATCGTGTGGAACTAGAGGTCAGCCGCCGCTGCCGCCGCTCGCTTTGCCGCTGCTGCCGCCGCTCGCGCTGCCGCTGCTGCCACCGCTCGCGCTGCCGCTGCTGCCGCCACCGCTACCGCCACCGCCACCGCCGCTGCCGCCGCTGCCGCCACCGCTACCGCCGCCGCCGCCGCTCGCGCCACCGCTGCCGCCGCTCGCGCCACCGCTGCCGCCGCCGCTACCGCCGCTACCGCCGAAGCCTGTTCCACCGCCCGCGTCCGTGGTGTTCGGCTGATCTTCGCAGCCCATCCCCAGATCAACGCCGCACGCGCCGCTTGCCTGACAACACGGCGTTCCGAAGCCGGTGTTGGGACAGAAGGCGACGTTGCAGCCGGCGTCCACGCTGCCACCGGCACCGCTGCCGGCGTTGCCGCTGCCGGCGTTGCCGCTGCCTGCGTTACCGCTGCCCGCGTTGCCACTGCCACCGCTGCCACCGTTGCCGCTGCCACCGTTACCACCGGCCGGGGCGCCGCCACCTGCATCGGGCGTGAAGATCCCGCTCTTCTCGCTCTCAGCGCAGCTCAACGCCAAGCTGCCCACGAGCACCCAAAACAAGCTAAAGTTCAGTCTGGAAGTCTGCGCCACGTTTATTCGCCTCCGAAGCCGTTGAACCTTAGCGCGCTATCCGGTCGTTCGGCCAGCATAAGTCGAACGCGAGCGCCCACGGCTCACATCGCACGCCCTCGCTCACCAACCCGACCCAGCTGAGCGGCACAGTGAGAAGTTAAAGGTTCAACTTCTCACTCCTTACAGCATCCCATGACACAGCGCTAGCCCGATCAAGCGTTTTGTGCCGGCGGGCGAGCCCCACAGGGCGCGCCGACCTGCCAACCCTCGGGCCGCGAACGACTACCCCCGCCGCGCCTTCTCACGCATGGCGCGGATCCGCAAGCGCAGGGCGTTCAAGCGAATGAAGCCCTCGGCGTCAGCCTGATTGTAGACGTCATCCCGCTCGAAGGTCGCGAACTCCTCGCGGTAGAGTGACTCGGGGCTCTTGCGACCCACGACCTGCACGCCGCCCTTGTAGAGCTTGAGGCGCACGCTCCCCGTGACCGTAGCCTGGATCGAGTCCATCATCGCCTGCAGCATCTCGCGCTCCGGCGAGAACCACAGGCCACGATACACGATGGTTGAGTACTCAGGGATCAGACCATCACGAATGCGCATCTCCTCACGGTCTAACGTCAGCGACTCGAGCGCGCGGTGGGCCCGTTGTAACAGCGTCCCGCCAGGCGTCTCGTAGACGCCGCGAGATTTCATCCCGACGAAGCGGTTCTCGACGATGTCCACCCGGCCTACGCCGTGAGCACCGGCGATCTCGTTCAGCCGCTCGAGCAGCGCCGCAGGGCCAAGCGCTTCGCCATCGACACTGACTGGATCGCCAGCCACGTAGCCGATCTCGACGTAGCAGGGCTTGTTCGGCGCGTCTTCGGGATCGACCGTCAAGATGAACATGTCCTTGGGCGGCTCTGCCCACGGATCCTCGAGGATCCCCCCTTCGAAGGACAGGTGGAGCAGGTTGCGATCCATGGAGTAGGGCTTCTCAGCGGTCGCCGTGATGGGAACGCCGCGGGCCTTGGCGTACTCGATGCAGTCAGTGCGGCTCTTCAGATCCCACTCGCGCCAAGGCGCGATCACCTTCACGCCAGGGTCGAAGTGCATCGCCCCCAGCTCGAACCGCACCTGGTCATTGCCTTTCCCTGTGGCACCATGCCCGATGGCGTCGGCGCCCACGTCAGCGACGGTCTTCATCATGCCCTCGATGATGCAGGGCCGCGCCAGGGAAGTCCCAAGCAGGTACTCGCCTTCGTATAGGCAGTTGGCACGGAACGCCGGGAACACGAAGTCGCGCACGAACGCCTCGCGTAAATCCGCCTGGACATACTGCACCGCGCCGGTCGCCAGCGCTTTCTGCTCTAAGCCGTCGAGCTCCTCGGCCTGCCCCACGTCAGCGCACCAGGCCACCACGTCACAGCCGTAGGTCTCTTTTAGCCACAGCAAGATCACGCTGGTGTCGAGGCCTCCGGAGTACGCGAGCACAACTTTCTTCACGGTCTTCTTCATGAGTTCTCCATCGCGTTGATCACCGCGCGGGCGAGCCGCGACTCAAGTAGGTGGGCCTCAGCCTGGCTGACGGCGGCGCGAGCAAACCTTCAACGCGCCCCCGAAGCAAGGGCGTCGGAGATTTGTTCGACCGACGGCACACCGGCGAAGCGCGCGACCTCCCTGGCCTCCCAGTCGATGACCACCAGCACTGGCACGGCGCGGATGTCGCCAAACGCACCCGCCCCGCGCAGCGCAGCTTGATCCGCCATCGCGATGGGATACGAGAGCGACAGCGAATCAGCGAACGCCTGGGCGAACTCAGCGTACTTCGGGGGCTCGAGCACCACCCCAACCCCATTCGCCCGCGGCTTGTGACTGCGCAGCACATCGTCTAGGCGTTGCGCGAGCGCTTGAGAAGCTAGGTCAAACGTGGTGATGAACACCAGCGCCGTGGCGCGGCCCGCGACGCTCTTCGAACTGACAAAGCCACCGTTCGGACGTGGGAACACAAACGAGCGACGCTCACCGCGGCGGCTGGTCAGAGCGCCAGCTGACTGGGCCGGCCCCACGCCTGCAGCGCACGCGAGGCTGCTCAAGGCGCCCAGCAGCCAGATCAGCTCACGACGTCTCACGGCTGGGGTGGCGGCTGAGAGCCTGGCTCGGGCTGCTGTCCGAAGAGATCGGCAAAGATTCGCAACGCCTCCGGTAGCTCATGCCCTGCGCGTTGGTGCGCGACGATGGCGTGAGCCAGCTCGTCGACCACGGGTTTGAGGGGGGTGGACTCAAGGCGAACGCCAGACACCAGATCGCCTGGGCGTGGCGCTTTGTCGTCGTCTACGATGGGGTCGTGCTTCACCCAAGCGAAGCCTAGGCGCTCGCTGTAGCTGCACGCGAGCACCTGGACGAAGTCGAGGTAGAGCGGGCTCACGAGCACCGCCACGCGACCGCCGCCGTTCGTTTCCCCACGTAAGCAGCGAAGCGCGACGCGTGGGCTGGCGTCGGCCTCCGCTGGACCCAAGCCCGCCTCGATCCGCCGACGCAGCGCAGGATCGGCCTCAACCGACAGCAGCGGCGCGTACACGGCGATGCGAGGCACCGATACCCGAGCGGCGTCCTGCTCGAGCACTTCGAGCCAGCGCTCGCGTCCCTCGGCGTCCAGCGCCTTGTAGGCCATGGCCGCGGCCAAGGCCGCCTCCGCGTCGCTGGCTAGCGCGTCGAGCCAAGCACACCAGGCGTCCACTACCCGCGGGTCCACCCGCGCGCCAGCGGCCAGAGGCAGCGGGGTGGTATCAGCGGCCGACGGCGCACGCGCGCGAGGCGCTGGGTCGTCGGGCTCGGGTGCCTGGGGCGGCTCAACCATTAGGACGCTTCAACGTAGGCGAAGAGATGCGGGGTCGCAACTAGTCGAGCGCGACCCAACCGAGCTCTGCGGCGACATCGTCGAGCAGCTGATCCAGCTCTCGTAAGCGGGACGGATGGGCCGCGATCACCACGTCGCCCCCATGCTCCGCAAACAAGTGGGCCACGCCTTCGCTGGCCTCAACAATTCCCTTGAGATACACGACGTCCCGCGCCTGCACGCGGATGCGCCGCGCGACCAGCTCAGATCCGATCAGCGGGGCCACGCCCTTGCCTCGAGCCATGACCAGCCGTACTACCCCAGACCATGGCGTGGTACCAGGCAGCCCCGGGAGACGTTGACGAAGACGTGCAGCTGCCAGAGCTGCCTCCGCTCGAGGCCGATGACGAGCCGGCCGCAGACGTCGATTACAGCCTCCTGCTAGCGGCGACCGCTCCCCTCGGTGACGAGGACGACGACGACGCACCCAGCGATCTCGACTTTGGCGTGCGCATCGCCGCGCTAGACACCGACCAAGGAGCCACGGATGAAACCGGCCTCGATTGGGACGTCGCCGCGCTGCTCAACCTGCCTGACGCGGACGCTGACGAGGAGGCCGATCTGCTTGACGTGGGCGCCCTGGTGGCTTTGCGCGAGTCAGAGGAAGATCTCAGCGACGACGCTGAGGGTCCCGACGAGGTCCTAGCGCTTGACTCGGCGCTCCCAGAGCTAGGCATCGAGACCGCGGACGACGAGCTGGAGACGGGCGACGCGCTCGTCGAGCAAGACGAGGCACAAGATGCGTGGGAGCAGCAGGTGTTGTCGACGCGCAGCAGCCGGGTGCTCAGCGACGGACCGCACCTGCTCAGCGCGGGGGTGGGGGTGTGGGAGGTGCACTCAGACCGCCAGCTGCTCGGGATCGAGGCACGCGACCTTTGTGCGCTGCCGTGCGGCATTGCAATACTCGATAAGTCTGGCAGGCTGTGGATCGATTCAGACCAAGCTGGCTTGGTACAGCAACAGGTGGCGGGCCGCGTGGTCCAACTGGTCAGCGCCAGCGAACCGCCTGGCGTGCTGCTCGCGCTGACCCTCGAAGGGCGGCTGGCGCGCTACGCGAGCGCAGCCTGGACCGAACCCCACGACTCGCCCATCCTCAGCCGCCTCGCGCATCGCAGCTTCCCCCTGCTCGGCGTGAGCAAGAACGACCGGCTCTACCGCTCGGTCGACAGCGGGCTCAGCTGGCGCCCGCTCGACACTGAGCAGCTACCCATCGCGTGGCTGCGCAGCCACGATCTCAAGCTGCACTGCCGCGGGAGCCTGGTGGCGCTGGGCGCTGAGCGCTCAGGGCTGACGCTCTCGACCGACGGCGGCCTGAGCTTTGCCGAGGTGCCCAACCTGCTGGGGCTGTGCGCCCTGAGCAGCGGCAGAGACTCCCAGGGACTCAAGCTGTTCGCCGCTTGCTACGACGCGACGCTGGACGAGACTAGGATCTACAGCGTGGACCCGCTTGAGCTGAGCAGCACTTGCATCGCGACCATCGCGGCTCACGAACCGGATCAAGATCCGAGGGTGCGCGAGCTGCTGTGGCAAGCGGGGACTGGTCTGTTGGCAGCTGGCGACTTTGGCGTGCTGCTGCTCACGCCGAGCGAGGGCTTGGAGCCGGTGGTTTGACTACTTTGCACCCGTACGGAAGCGTTGTAAGCCACGCAGAGCTCGCGCCTATCGCCAACGTCGCAGCTGCATCGCGTACAGGTCAGCCTCCCTCGGGCGCGCCTCACTCAGCGCAGCGTCGCGGAGCCTGACCAAGACACCGACCAGCAGCGGCCGCAGGCGCTGTGCGCCGCTCGGTCCCATGTCTTCCATCCTCGCGGATATAAGCGCGTACAGGTCTAGATCGCGGCCCAGCCGCTCAAGGGCGATCGCCAGCTCAAGCGCCACCTCGTCGTCGTCAGGGTCCGCCTCCAGCCGCGCGCGCAGGCGCTCGGCTGTGGCGTGCAGCTGCGCGGGATCTTCAGCCGCTGGCGGGGCGTCCACCTCGACGCTCTCAGCGACCTGAGACACCGGGCCCATCGCCGTCGCCACCGCGCCGCGGCTCAGCTCGAGCATGGCCTCGCGGCGCTGGCGTTCAGCGCCGGCTACCTGCGCCGCGGCCTCACGGTAGGCGTGCGCCACTTCAGGATCCCGCGGCGCGTAACGCAGCGCCACGGCTAGGTGCCGCTCTGCAGCGTGCAGATCCCCGAGGCGCTCGCGCTCAAAACGCGCGGCGGCGAGCAGCCAGCTCGCGCCGCGCTGCGCGTCCTGCGCCGGGTCGAGCTCGAGCAACTCGCGCACCCGCGCGAACGCGAGGCTTGCCCCGGCCAGATCACCCACGCGCGCGCGATAGGTCGCCTCCAAGCCTCGCGCCTCAAGCTCGTGGGAGGTGCGCGCCGGCACCTGGCGCAGGCGTGCAATTGCCGCGGGGAGATCCCCAAGCTCAGCGAGCACCCGCGCCAAGTCCACCAGCGCGCCAGCAGGGACAGCGTCTTGAGCCTCGCCTAGCTCGACCGCGCGCTCCAACAGCGCGACGGCGCGCGCGCCGCGGCCCGCCTCGCCTAGCGCTTTTGCCAGACCCCAGGTCGCGTGCGGATCACTCGGGCAGTAGCGCATGCCGCGCTCAAAGACGCCGCCAGACTCGCGCACGAAGCCCGCTTCAAGCAACAGCCACCCGGCGCGCAAGCACGCCGCGTGGCGCGCGCTGGCCCCGACCGCTGAGGCTTCCAGCTGCTCCACGTCAGCCAATGCCGCACGGATATCACCGATGGCCAGCCGCGCGTCAAGCCTCGCCCAACGCACTCGGGCGAGGGAGGGTGCGCGAGCCACCGCCTGGTCCAAGGCCCGAAACCGGTCGCTCGGGCTCGGGCTCAACTCGGCTAGGCGCTGCCAACACAGCGCCGCGAGCGGCGCGTAGATCTCAGCGGTAGCCAGCGCCTCGGCGGCGGCGACGGCGCCAGCCAGATCTCCGCCCAGCGCGAGCAACTCGACGCCCACGGCGCCCGCCTCCGCGACCGGACCGCACTCAACCACCAACCCCAGCGCGGCCTCTTGTCGCCCCTCCACCCACAGATCAATCTCCGCGATCAGCTTGGCGAGCAGGGGGTGGCGGGGGGCGCGCTCCAGCGCCGCCATGTAGTGCTGCCGCGCGGCATCGATATCGCCCTTGGCGAGGCAGTCATCGGCGTCCGCTGCCAGCTGAGCCAGCTCCAACGCGCGCACCACCCGCGGGCTGCTGGCGAGGGGCGGAAACCGGCGGTCGAAGCGCACGCGCAAGCCATCTGGGGCCTCCTCGAGCTCACCGAGCCTCACGCCAGTGGTCGACGCGGCGCGCGCTCCGAGCGGGGGCAGCACGCTGCGGCTGAGCAGCGTGGCGAGATCACTCACCTGGTAGACGCGCCCCTGGCGCTGGCCGACGCGGCCGAACAGCGAATCGAGGACTCTGAGCGCTGGACCGAGCGCTGGGCCGCCGAGCCCGATCCCCCGCTCATCGCTGACCACGACCCGAGCATCGGCCTCAACCGGGGCCCACAGCAGGTCAAAAGCCAGCGCGCGATCCCCCGCGGACACGCCGATGCCGATGCCTCCCGGCACCAGCCAGTAGCGCGCCAGCCCCGGATACTCACCACCGATGGCGCGGCGCAAGCTGTCACGGGACCAGCGCTCCAGGGCGGGCATCGACAGCTCAAGATCGGCGCACTCCAGCTCACCGCGGCGGTGTCGGAATACGGGCACGCCGCCCGATAAATCCACCGGAAAGTCGAGCCCCGGCAAGCTCAGGCTCAGGCTCCGCACGACCAAAGGACCGAGCTCTACCGGCTCGTACAGCTCTAGGCCGAGGGCGCCGCGGGTCGCCGCCAGACGCAGCGGTGCCCGTGGCTGACTTGAATCAGCTTCAACCCCACTGCGCTGTCGGGCCTGAGCGGCACGGTTGGTCACGTCCCAACATCCTAGCAGTCACGCCCCACCCAACGCCTAATTCGCGCAGGTTGAGCGACCCCCAAACGCGGCCGCGGCCGCCAACTCGCGCGCCTCAAGCGAGGCGGCGAGGGCAGCCGCTACAGCGACCAACGGTTTGCCTGCCGGCTTGGCTATGCGTCGCGCTTCTTCTTCATCAGGCGGATCAGCTCATCCCAGCCCTTCTTCTTCAAGATGCGCTTGAACTGGCTGCGATAGCCGCGGGTCAGGCTCGAGCCTTCGGTCACGATGTCGATGATCAGCAGCTTGCCGCTGGCCTCCGTCACCACGTAGTCGACGCTGATAGGCTCTTGACGCTTGTCGCTCTTGCTCTTGGCGGTGGTGCGGACCAGATACTTACCGCGGTCTTTGACCTCACCGTCGAAGGTCACCTGGTAGTTGAGGGTCTTGCGCAGATTGCGCTCGTACGCCTGACGCACCAAGTCCTTGAGCAGTCCGCTGAACTCCTCACGCTCCGCCTCGCTGCGCTTCTTCCAGGTCGCCGAACCGAGGGATTTCCTGGCCAGCGTGTCGTAGTCGAGGATTTGGTCGAATACGTGGTGGATTTTGTCTCTTTGGCTCTTGGAGCTGTCGGCTTTCAGCAGCGTGACCAGCTCGGCTTGATGGGTCTTGACGAAGCTCTCGGCTTTGCCTTTTGCCAGCGAGACGCTGGGCAAGAGCAAGAGCAGGAGCAGCGAGAACAGGGATAAGAAGCGTTTTCGGTTCATTTTCAACTCAAGGTGCATGGGGGTTCCGTTCGTCATACGCAACTGGGGTGCCAAACCTTCAAACGCCAAGCCCAAGCATCGCGTTAAGATCATAAACTTCGTGCGTCACGCCTCCACGGCCGCGCAACGGGCGTGTGTTCGCGCGCGCAGTCACCAAATCGAGGGAATTTGGCCAGCCGCCCCGGCGCTGAACCAAGCACCGCGGGCCCGTATGCCCGAGCCGGGCGGTGTGAACCCGCGACCCGCCGGCGTGGCAAGAAGCAGACACCTCTAAGTCGAGCTTGCTCCGAGCGCGGTGTCCTCCGCGACCTCAGCCTCAGGAGCCAGCACGCGAAAGGCCGCTCCCTGCCCTTCGGCGCTCTCCACTTCGATCACGAAATCGTGCTCATCGACGATGCGTTTGACCACGGCGAGCCCCACCCCCGTGCCCTTCGAACGCGTGGTGAAGAACGCGTCGAACAGCTGATCGCGCGAGGCTTCATCGATGCCGATACCGTCATCCTCCACGCTGAGCACGTGCTGGCCGTGTGACGTCGTCAGGCGCACTCGCACCTGATCTCCGGCGCTGCTCGCCTGCACCCCGTTGCGCACGAGGTTCCAGATCAGCTGACGCAGCTGCGAGCTGTCTGCGGTCACCCAAGCGTGATGATCTGGGCCGATGTACCGGACCTTGACGTCAGTCACCGCCCGCCCCGAGGTCGAGGCCAGCTCTACGACTTCCCGCGCGGTAACGGCAAAGTCCGTGAGCTCGAAGCGTGGCTTGCGGGGCCGCGAGAGATCCATCATGTCGGTCACCAGATCGTTCAAGCGGGACGCTTCACGCTGGATGATCTGGCACAGCTGCTTGTCTTCGTCAGGCAGGTCGGGGCTGCTTTGAAGGAGCTGGATCGAACCGGAGATCGAGCCCAGCGGGTTTCGGATCTCATGCGCCAGCCCCGCGGCCAGCCGGCCAAGCGCGGCCATCCGCTCAGCGGCCTCCGCGCGGAGCTCAGCGGCCTCGATCCGCCCCCCCGCCTTGGCCAAGCGCTCGGCGAGGGTCCCGCTGAGCAGCATCACGATCACGATCACCAGCACGTTGACGAAGGCGAAATACCCCAGCTCTTTTGGCGAGGACACGTAAGCCCCCAACGGTTGATCGGGGGGTGGAGGGAGCCAACCATAGTGCAGCGATACGACCAACGCGGTGTAGCAAAAGATACCGGAGCCCGCCGCTATTCCTGCCCCACGGAAACCCGTAAGGATCGACCCGACCGCGCAGCTCAGGCCGTAGAGCGACGCCGCGCCGCTGGACGCGCCCCCGGACAGGTAGGCCAGCACGGTCCACACGATCTGGTCGAAGACAAGCTGGAGATCTGCCAGCACCTCAAGGTGCCGCCCGGAGCGCAAGACGATGGCGTAGATGCCCGCGAGCAGGAAGGCCAACCCGAGCGTCGCCAGGGAGACACGCGGCGTAAACGCATCCAAAGACACGGTCCTACCGCGCAACCCGAGGCTCCCCAGCAGGCCGAGCAGCAGCGCTAGGATCACGACGCGGGCGACCGTCAGCCAGACTAAGCGCCGGGCGAGCGGCGCGTCTGCTAGCGCGTCTGGGATCCCTAAGGAAACTGCCATAGCGGTGAGTCAATAAACGCCAGCGCGACCTCCGCCGGCTCCGCGCGCGGCTGGAGGCCCTTAGTCACCCTTGATGTTGCCTGCCAGGTCGAAGATGGGCAGGTACATCGCTGCCAGCACCACGCCGACCATGCCGCCGACGCCGACCATCAAGATCGGCTCGATTAGGCTGGTCATGGCCGCTACCGCGATGTCCGTCTCCTCTTCGTAAAAATCGGCGATCTTGTTGAGCATCTGGTCGAGCGCGCCGGTCTGCTCACCGACCGCGATCATCTGAACCACCATGTCGGGGAACACCTTGGCCTCCATCAGCGGATCCGCCATGTTCTTGCCTTCACTGATGCGCCTGCGGACGTGCATGATGCCGTCCTCGATCAGCACGTTGCCCGAGGTCTTGGCGCAGATCTCGAGTGCATCAAGGATCGGCACACCAGACTGCAGCAGCGTACCCAGCGTCCGGGTGAAGCGCGCCACGGCGATCTTGCGCAGCACCGGCCCGATCACCGGGAAGGTCAGCATCAGCCGGTGATAGAAGTGCTTACCCTTGGGGGTCTTGTAGGTGTAGCTGAAGGCCAGCGAGGCAGCGATCAGGGCAAGCAAGATGAAGGGAGAGTACGAGACGAAGCCGTTCGACAGGGCAATCATCACCTGCGTGAGCTTCGGCAGCTGGGCCTTTCCGCCGCCGAAATCCTTGAACATGCCTTCGAACGCCGGGATGACGAAGGTGAGCAAGATCGTCATCACGCCGCCCGCGACGAGCACCACGATCGCCGGGTAAACCAGCGCACCGCGCACCTGACTCACCAGCTTGGCGCGCTTCTCCAGGTAGATGGAGAGCCGCGCCATGATCGCGTCCAAGATGCCGCCGACCTCGCCCGCCTGAACCAGGTTGACAAACAGCTCGTCGAACACCTTCGGGTGACGCCGCAGGGAATCCGAGAACGTCGCGCCCTGCTCAACCGACGCCTTCACGTCGCGCAGGCAACCGGCGAACAGCTTGTTCTTCTGCTGACCGGCCAGGATGTCGAGGCACTGAACCAGCGGCAGGCCAGCGTCGACCATGGTCGAGAACAGCCGCGTGAAGGTGACCAGCTCTTTGGTGGTCACCCCTGAGCCGAACTGGATGCTCAGCGCCTTGGAGCGCTTCTTGACTTTGACCGGGTTGAGTTGCTGCTGGCGGAGCTTTGCGTTGACGGCATCCTCGGTGTCCGCCTCCATCACGCCCTTGCGTAGCTCTCCGCTTCGCCCTCGCGCTTCCCATGCAAACTCGGCCATAAGAGTGACTTGCTTTCTATCGCGCCGCGTCGTTGTCCGCGGCTGACAGCCGCGGTGGCGTGCACAAACAACCCATTCAGGTTAGCCCGGCAGATGCTCGGGGGTCAAAAGCGCTGCGCTTCTCTAGCAGCCGCGGCGCGGGATCTCGACGGCTCGGCCAGCCTCCGCGCGGAGCAGCGCGGCCTGCTAGGCTCCGAGCCTTGCTGATGAACATGCATAACCGGCCAGATTGGGCGCTGAAGCTCGAGCAGATCCTGACGGATGAGGTGGTGGGGCCCGGGGTCGCGCCTGGCGGGGTGCTGGCGGCGGCGCGACGCGACGGCTCCGGTTGGCAGTCGGCCGTCGCCGCGGCAGGCACGCTGGAGCCTGCCAGCACCGAGCCCGTCACCACACAGACCATCTACGACTTGGCGAGCTTGACCAAGCCGGTCGTGGCGTGCCTGGCGCTTGGTTTCGAAGAGCGCCAGCCAGGCTTGTTGACCGAGCCCCTAGGGGCGTTCCTGCCACAGGTCGCCGAGCAGCGCGCCGCGAGCACCAACCTCGAGCTACTCCTGAGCCACCGCGCGGGGCTGAGCGCGCACAGGGAGCTGTTCGCGCCGCTCAGGACCGGCTGCCTGCTCGACTACGACGCTGGGCTTCGGCTAGCGGCGGATACTTTCCGTGAGGATTCTTTAGACGATCCGCGCGGCGGCTACCCCGCTGTGTATAGCGACTTGGGCTATGTGCTCGCTGGCGCCGCGCTAGAGGCCCACGGCCGTCAAGCCTTGGACGAACAAGTCGCTGAACTGGCGCAGCGGTGGCTGCTCAGCGGGACGCTCAGCAGCGCGCGCTTTCTCCCCGCGGACGCGCCCGTCGCCCCAACCGAAGACGTCGACTGGCGTGGTGGGCGTGTCCGTGGCGTGGTCCACGATGAGAACGCCTTCGCGCTGCGAGGTCGGGGGCTCTGCGGGCACGCCGGTCTCTTCGGAGACGCGCGCTGCTTTCTCACGTTTGGCGTCGCGCTGCTTGAGTGCCTGCGCGGCCTGGGACCGCTGCGCGCCGAGACGCTGCGCGACGCGCTCAAACCACGCCCTGGCGGCAGCTACCGGCTGGGTTTCGACAGCCGCTCGAGTCAAGGCTCCTCCGCGGGTAGGCGCTTTAGCTCGGCTAGTTTCGGTCACCTGGGCTTCACTGGGACCAGCCTGTGGTGCGATCCCACGGCGAACGTCGCCGTGGTGCTGCTCACCAATCGGGTCTGCCCAACCCGCCACAACGTCGCCATCCGAGGCGCGCGACCCACAATCCACGACCAAGTCCACGAACTGTGCCTGGGTTAGCGTAAACTGCCGGCTGCCGAGCCTCGGCTGGCGGACTTGAAGGCTCCTCTCAGCGCGGGTCGGCCGCCAGCCAGCAAAAGACCGTGATCGTGGGCTCGACCTGAGCGCAAATTTGAGCTTTAGTCCGCTGCACTGGCGCGAGCGCTGGCCGCCGACAAACGAGCGCGCTCAGCTACCCCGCCTAGTGATCCCGCCAACGCCCTAGAAATGTTCAGTTTGCACGTCCCGCGCTTGGCTTAGACCTCGAGACCGGGCAGGATTGTATACCGCTCCCATGTGGAAGCTCTCGATCGCCGATGATCAGGCCAATACGACGGTCGTCAATCTGACGCGCGACGAGTACACCGTTGGTCGTGCCGAAGACAGCACCGTTCGTCTCACGGAACGCAACATCTCGCGTCGCCACGCGAGGTTGTTTCAAGACGAGGGCCGCTGGGCGATCGAAGATCTCAACAGCTACAACGGCTGCTACGTCAACGGTGTCCGCATCGGCGGCACCAGCCGCTTAGAGCATGGAGACCTAGTTCAGCTCGGCGACTATCGCCTCGAGGTGATGGACGAGGCCGCGGCGGGTGTGTCTGCGGACACGAGCGCCACCGCGCCGTCGGTTCCAAAGGCGCAGTCCCTGCAAAGCCAGCCAGACCGTCTGGTGATGCTGGTCGGACCGACGCCTGGCGTCGAGTTCGCCCTCCAGGAAGAGGCGTTGACGCTGGGGCGTGGTGAGGAGTGCGGGATCTCCATCAACCATAGCTCAGTCAGTCGAGTCCATGCGGAGATCCGGCCCGCTGGCCGCGGCCGCTACGAGATCTTTGACCGCGAGAGCGCCAACGGCGTGCGCATCAATGGCGTCGAGCTACAGCGTGGCTTGGTCGACGCCCGCGACAACGTCGAGCTCGGCGACGTCGTGCTCAAGTTCATCCCCGCCGGCCAGATCTACAAGCCGGGCGCAGACGAGAGCCAGCAGATCGACGCGTTCAGCCCCGCGCTCGTCGACGGCATCAGCCCCCTCGCCGAACCTGAGTCTCAACATCCGCAGGGTATCTCACCAGGGCTGAAGCTGGTGCTCACCCTAGCCGGGCTTGGGCTGCTCGTGGTGCTCGGGATGGTCGCCATGGGCGGTAAGCAGGAGGCCACCGACGATGGCTCCACCACCCAGGCCGCCGTCGATCCCGCGGCCAAGGCCCTGGAAGAGGCCAAAGCCCTGCTCACCAAGGGCGACCTCGAAGGCGCGCACAAGCGAGCGACCGAGGGCGTCCCGGAGACGAGCAACGCCCGACAGTCCAGCGATTTTCGCGAGATCGAAGCGCGCTGGGCCGACTCGTTGTTCGAGAAAGCAGCGGCTGAGACCGACCCTACCAAGCGCCGTGGAATCCTGGACGGCATCGCCAAGGCGACGAGCGTAGACTCTGCCCGGCGGAAACGCGCGGCCAACGAAATCGCCGCGCTCGGCGCTGATGGCGTCGACGTCTCCGAGCTGCCGGCGGTGCCCAAACCCGAGGGCAGCCAGAGCGCGCCGCCACCGACCGCTTCCACTGGCACGCTGGTGCGCAAGAACCCGTTCGGCGACTCGCCCGCACATCCCAAACCCACCGCTGAACCGAAGCCTAGCGCCAACGCGATCGACGACGCGGCCAGCGGCGATCGCGAGAAAAAGACCCGAGCCAAGAACGCGTTGTTGGCCAAGGCAAACTCCGGCGGCGCGAGCGCCCAAGAGCTGCGAGTTCTGCGCGCGCTGTGTCGGCAGCTTGGCGATCAGGGCTGCGTGGCCAAGGCTTCGTCGCTGCTCGCCAGCGCGTCAGACTAGGCTAGGTCGTGACCGCCGAACACACGCCTGTCGCCGTCCACGGCCCGACCGTGCGCCGCCCGCGCCGAGTCCTGCTGTCGGCGCCGGTGCTCGCGGTGGCGGTCGTCGTAGGGCTCGGCTTGCTGTCGAAGCGCACCCCCGGCCTCGACAGGGTGGCGCTGTTCGAACCGCCTCCAGAGGCAGCGGCGGCCATCGCCGCGGTTCCAGCGCCAGTCCTAGAGGTAGGCGAAGCCACGCTACAGAACGAGACCACGCAGCGCGCGGAGCTGGCGCAACCTGAGCATATTGAGATTCCGCAGGGTAAGCGTGGTCCGATCGCGGCGCAGCAGGCTGCGCTGCCGCCCATCGACGTCGAGAAGCCACCGGTGCCGCTCGAAGACCCATCAAGCGAGGCGCTCGATGGCTTCTACGCGGCGCTTGAGCGCGTGCAGCGCAAGCAACCCGGAGCCATCGCGCGGGTGCTCCACTACGGTGACTCCATCGTCACGTCGGACTACGTGAGCGGCACCTTGCGCCGCAAGCTGCAGGACCAGTTCGGTGACGCTGGACACGGCTTCATGCTGATGGCTAACGCGTGGCCCGCCTACTTTCACAACGACGTCAGCCGCTTCGCGTCAAGCGGCTGGAAGGTGAGCCGCATCGTTGGGCCCCTCGCGCCAGACGGCTTGTATGGACTTGGTGGCGTCAGCTTCCGTGCCCCCCCTGGTTCGCGAGCGCGCTTTGGCACGGCCAAGTCGGGCCGCTTCGGGCGCAAGGTGTCCCGCTTTGAGGTGTCGTACATGGTGGAGCCCGGAGGCGGGCAGATCCAGCTCAACCTCGACGGAAAGCCATACAAGGTGCTCGACACCAACGGCGACAAGGCGGTCGCCGTTGAGGATATAGCGGTTCCCGACGGAGAGCATGAGCTTGAAGTCGTGACCATCAAGGGTAGCTCTAGGGCGTTCGGCGTGGTCATGGAACGCGACCAGCCGGGCGTCGTCTTGGATGCGCTCGGCGTGCAGGGAGCGCGGATCCGCTTCTTAGACAAGCAAGACGACCAGCACTGGGCGCAGCAACTACAGTGGCGCAAGCCAAGCCTGCTCATCTTCCACTTCGGAGCCAATGAGAGCGGCGACGGCTTCGCCTACCCCATGGACCAGTACCACGCCAGCATGAAGGCGGTGCTCGAACAAGCGCGCAGAGCCGTGCCAGAGGCCGGCTGCCTAATCCTCGGGGCAATGGACCGCGCAGAGAAGAAGGGCGCGGACCTGCACAGCATGGCGGTGATCCCTGCCATCGTGAAGGAGCAACGCGCGGTGGCAAAGGCAGTGGGCTGCGCGTTCTTCAACACCTACCAAGCCATGGGCGGACCAGGATCCATGGCGGGTTGGGTTGGCAGGGGTCTTGGGCAAGCCGACCTCACGCACCCCACGGGCAGCGGCTCTGAGGTGCTCGCGAGCTGGATCTTTAGGGCGCTGATGGCGGGCTACGCGCAATACATCGCTCGGCCCTGACTTGGGCCGCCCGCGGCACCTCGCCACCCAGCACGAACGCGGACACCGCGCTGTACGCGCGGCGGCGGAACCGCGCTAGCGCTCACCCAGCAGGAAGCGCGCGGTGTCAGCGCCGACGGCAGCATAGCCTTTGGGCGTCAGATGGATCAGATCCGGCGCGGCCAGCGCTGGCCTCTGCTGTGACCAACGCAGGCTGCTTTGTGAGCCACCCATCGCGTCATACACGCTGAAATAGGCGCAGCCGAGCTCACCCGCCACGACACGTTCAAGTCGGTCTATCGCGACCACGCGGGCTTCGTGGCGAGCCCAATCGGTCGGACCCAGCAGCGCACAGCTGACGTCCGGGGTGGCCCGGCGCACGCGATCAAGCAACGCGGAGAAATGAGAACGGTAGCGCTCCACCGGCGTGTTAGCGCCCGCCTCGTTGGTGCCAAAGGCCATAATCAGGAGCTCAGGTGCGCGCTCACGGACGACCCGCACGAAAGCCTCGGCGTCCCACGCCAGCGCGGTCGCGACGCGAGCGCCATTGATCCCCACGGTGTCGAGTACGACGCCTGGCTCGCTGCTCTCGATCGTCGCCCCCATCAGCTGCGGCCGACCCGCCTGGGCGCGGATCTCCAGGCTCTGTGCGCTGCCCCCGTTCAACTTGAGTGTCTCGACGTGACCGACGCGCTTACCACGCACGACCCGCGCTTGGGACCCCAGCGCGACGCGAAAGCTGGAGCGGCCGTCGGGCATTCGAAACCACACGGTCCATCTTGCATCTCCGACCAGGCTCCCCGAGCGCGGCGTGAGCTTGACGGAGGCGTCCGCGCTAACCGGCGACGTGCGGATCCCGCCCAACCCAAACACGCCATCATCCGTCTTGCTGGATGTGGACGGCGCCGATGGCGAGCGCTGCCAGTCGCCTTTGACGTCGATGGCCACCCGAGAGTGCCGGTAGTGATCTAGGCCTAGGTAGACGAAGCCAGGGCCGCCAACTGGCGACTCATCCCACAACTGCTGCCGCACGGTATCTGTCCAAAAGTCAGCCGCGGTGTGGGAGTCTCCCAGCCAGAGAATGCGCACCGCGCTGCTGCGCTCACCGCGCCTCAGAGCATCAAGAGCGCCCCTGAACCGAGCCAGCGGTGTTTGAGGGCGAGCGGCGCCCGCCTCGAGCTGCGCAGCTCCCATGGCGTCGGGGCCCGCGTCGGGTCCTTGGACCTCGGGCTGGACGGCTGCAGAGTGGGCCACCGATGCCGCGGGCTCCGGCAGAGCGGCGCTCGCCGCGGCAGGCGAGGACACCAGCGCTGGCGCATGCGACCCGCGCGAACCACAGGTGACCACGACCAGCAGACTGCCCAGCACCAGCGCCGCATACAGCAACTGGCGCTCTTGGCTCGACGCCCTAGCTTGAACCCGAGGGGACTTCACGACGAGGAGGCTTAGCCAGCCTTTCCAAGTGGTACACCGAGTCGCCCAAGATCCGCGCGGGCACGACCCTCATCTACACGCCTGCGGACGAAGCTGACCAGGTGGTCGATGTAGCTGTCGAGGCTCGGGCAGTGAATGCCGGTCCCGCGCAAGAGCTCATCGGCTTGGCTGGTGTCGTAGCGTACGTTGGTGGCCAGCAGGTCGACCATCGCCCGCTGGTTCTTTGAAACGAGATGCAAGCCAGGCACACCGAGGACGGCTTTGGCGATGCCGGTTGGGATAAAGCGCGTGGCTAGCTTGCGACCGCTGGCCCGCGCTACCAACTCAAACACCTGGCGCGCGGTGAGCGGATTTGGATCCGCGAGGTGCACCGTGCGGCCCAGCGCGGCGGGCAGGCGCGCGATGTGCTGCGCGGCGCGCACCACAAAGTCGATTGGGACCAGGTTCAACGGAGCATCGCCACGCGTGGGGAGCGGCACCGCCATCTCCGACGGGCCGCTCAGCATGACCAGGGTCATCATGTACGGACCGTCAAGGCGGTCAACCTCACCCGTCGCTGAGTCCCCCACGATCTGCGTCGGGCGGATCACGCTGATCGGCAGGCTGCTCATGGCGTTGCGCGCGATGCGCTCCGCACGGGCAAGGGACTCTTCGACGGGGGTGCGAAACCCCTGCCCGACGTTGAGCTCATGCTCGTATACGACGCCCGTGCGGTCACCACTGACCGCCGCAGTGGAGTGCATCACGATGCTCTTCAGGACAGCACAGCAACGACCGAACTCTACGATCTCACGCGTCGCACCGACGTTGACCTCTGCCGCCATCCTCCGCCCCACCCCTGGGTAGGTCACCTGCGCGCAGTGGTGCACTCGCTCGACCTTGCCGGCCAGTTCGCGGTACTCACGGCCGCTCAGGCCCAGATCCATGGCGGCGGCGTCGCCATCCAACACCACCAGACGCTCCCGCTCCTGCGTCGGCAGCCCATCGAGGTGTTGCGCGACCTCATCGCCGAACTTCTCGCGAGCGATCACGTAGACCAGGGACTTTGGCTGGGTCTGCAGTAGTTGGTCCACCATTTTTCTCGCACGGAAAAATGGATAGCCTGTGACTAACAGTACTTCGTCGTAGCTCATGCTCGTCCCTGGGGTGACCAACTAAGGCGCACTAAGGCGCACTAAGGCGCACTAAGGCGCACTAAGGCGCACAGTAGTGGCCCCCGACCGCCATCAGCCAGTGACCAACGTCGCCATCAAACTGGCAAAAAGACCCAGGACCCTCGAGCGCGGCCTGATTGCAGTACAAACCGTCCAGGTGGCTCCTGCAGGCCCCGCCGCTATCGAAGACCGCTTCTCCACACGCATCTGCCGCGGCGTCGCTACACTGGCCGCAGCTGGCGTCGCTGCAGTCCGAAGCGCAGGTCAACGCGTGATTGCAGCTCGGCGACAAGTACGGCGCGAGGCAACGCATGTAGGCGTCCTCGTCAGTGAACTGCAGCATGCAGTCGTAGCAGGCTGGGTTGGTCGACAGCAACGCGCCGAAGGCGGAGCCACAGCCAGCGCCCGCGCCGCTACACCCATCCCCTAGGGCATTGAGATCCGCGGCGCTGCACGCCGTCGATCGAAACGCCGGCGTGGTGACCGCCGCGGGGCTGCAGCCAGCGTAGGCCGCAGGACATGTCGAGCCAGTGCTGCATGTCTGCCCAACACAAGTCGCTCCCGTGGATGTGCAGTTCTCGCACAGCGCGCCATACAGGCCGCAGGCTTGGTTGCCGGCGCCCGGACGGCAGACTCCGTTGGCGGTGCAGCAACCTGCGCAGTTGTCGGGACCACAGTGCGCGCCTTGGTAACAAAAGCCTTGGGGCGAGCAGGCCTGCCCGGTCGCCTCGCAGCTCGTGCACGCCGCTCCGCCGGCGCCGCACCTCGCGTCGCTGCGTCCATCGCGACAAACGCCGCTCGCGTCGCAGCAGCCATTCGGACACGTGGTAGGTCCGCAGGTTGGCACATACGCACAGTATCCGCCGGGAACAGAGCACTTGCGCCCGCTGCTCGCGCAGTTGGCGCAGCTCATGCCGTCCGTCCCGCACGTCGTTTCAGCCGTGCCAGCCCGACACACACCCTGGGCGTCACAGCAGCCACCGCAGTTGGCGGGACCGCAGATCGGCGGCGGTCCCTCGCAAGCTCCTGCCTTGCAGCCCTCACCCCGCGCGGCGCAGTCTACACACGCCGAGCCGCTGCTGCCGCAGGCCTCGCTCTCCGCTCCGCTTCGGCACACGCCCGTTGCGTCGCAGCAGCCGGAGCAGGTCATGTTGGTGCACTCGGGGGGCTTGCCGCGGCACGCGCCGTTCTGACAGTCGAACCCGAGTACGCCACAGTCGGTGCACCGCACCCCACCCAGACCGCAAGCGTTTATCTGATCACCAGCGACGCACGCTCCGCTCGGCTCGCAGCAGCCAAGGCAGCTTGGGTCACAGCCTGGGCCACCCCCGACGCCCGCCGTACCACCTTGCCCCGCGGATCCGCTGGTCGCGCCAGCACCCGCCGCGCCACCGCTGGCCGCGGCACCACCGCTACCGCCACTGGCGCCCACTCCAGCAGAGCCTCCGCTGGCGCCAGTACCCCCAGCGGCCGCCACGCCACCTGAGGCCCCAACACCAGCACTGGCGCCTGCGCCTGCGGCGCCCCCAGAGCCTGCTGCGCCGTCGTCTTCAAGGTCGCTGCGACCAAGGCAGCCCGTGAGCAGACCGAACACCACTAATAAGTACAACGCGAGAGACCGGTGCATCAGCCAAGCGTACCCCATCTGGCGCCTTCACCCCACAAGCACGCCGCCCGCCCCCACGACTCTGAGCCCGGAGGCCCGCCGCTTAGCGCAAGGAAAGACGAGCGAGGGACTGCAGCGCGCCCTGGTCTACGTCCAGTCGCACCACGCCCAGGCCCGCGCGGCGTCCTAACACCAGGAGCACCGGCGAGTCCGCCCCAGGCGCGCGAGCGGTTGCCTGCGAGACGCGGCCGGGCTGAAACATCAGCGCGAAACTGACGTCGAGCTTCGCGCGCTCCAGCTGCTTGGTGAGCTCAGGATGCGTGGCGAGTGACTTGCCTTCTTCCAGGCCCGCTAGCTCCATGAAGGGCGCGGCGGCGTCCTTCGCCATGGCCGCCCGTAGCTCGCCGTCCTGGACGCGCCACACCAGCTCAAACTGCTTCGTCTCAACCTTTGGCGCGGGTCGGCCGGGGCGAGCTTGAGGCGCCTTCGGCAGGATCTCGAACACGATCCGGTCGGGAGCAGGGGTGACCCCGGGCGTCTTCGCCTTTCCGAGCTTGGTCTTCACGCCGCCGACGAACTGCTCGAGCGGCTCCGAGAACGCCTTCACGTCGAACAGACCCCGTGCCCCGCGGATCCCGCGATTAAACTCTGCGGCGTCGCTCGCGTCGACGCGCATCAACAGCGCGATTTCATCGCTGCCCGCAGCTCGCCCGAAGCCCATCAGCAGCTGATCACCGCGCCCCTTGGCCAGCGCGGTGAGCACATCCATGAGGCGCTTTTGGTCCGCCTCAGTCAGTCGTTTGTCTAGGATTTTGCTGAATGCCTGCTCAGTGGCGACCGCACCGGCGACGCGACCCTCACTGGTGCTGTGGCTCAACATCACGAGGCTGGTGTCCCGCGGAAGCGCCTGGATACGCGCGAGTTTTCCGACGGGCAATTCGTCGATCAGCTTCTTCGCTTCACCCGAGGCCTTCGGCTGCACCTCTAACTCGGCTTCAAGGTGAGCCGCGCCAGGTCGCACGATCAGCTTGGCCTGCTCTGAGCCCTGAAGGATCGAAATCAGATCGTCGATGGCGCTCTCGATGCCGAGCAACGCCGCCGCCGGATCTCCGAAGTCTGGTGCGCGGCCACCGCGCGCCTTGCGCGCGCTAAGGTCGAGCTCTTGGAGCTCATCCCGACGCTTCTTCCATGCCGTACGGATACGGCTGGCGATCGGCCCAGCCAGCGCTTCTTTCGAAGCGATGACGACCACCGGCTCTTTGGGCGCGGGTTGCTTGCTCAGGCTGCGCACAACGTAAGGGCCGCCCTCGACCAGCGGCTCGCGCTGGGTCGATACCAACAGGTAGTTGCCCAGCACGCCGAGCCCGAGAGGCTGCGATTTCCCGGCGCTCTTGGGGGTGAGCTCCGTGATCTGGCTGCCGGCGTCCAACTTCGCGTCGAAGCGCGCGTCGGCGCCTTTGGTGACCGAAGCGATCAGCTCGCGCCCGCTGCGCAAGTGGACCGCCAAGACGAGGCCGGGCTTAGCGTCGGCGACATCGATCAGCGCACCCACCACGGGCAGCTCGGCGTCGATGCTGGAGGCGGCCGTCGCTGGCAGCCCGGTCAGCGTGGTCACCAGCAGCGGGTAGCTACTCGGCAGCAACGCAGCCCCCGCTCCAGCCAAGCCCCGCGTGTCTCTCCACGTGGATTCTGGTGTGGCGATGAATACGTCCGCCAGCAGCGACTTAGGCGCCGGGATCGGCGTCAGGTCCACCGCGGCGAGCGCAGAAGGCTGAGTCTGCGCTGGCTTTTCGTCCTCGCAGCCCGACAACAAGACACACGCGCCGAGCAACAGGCAGCGCCCGAGCGCCAGCTGAGCGCGACGTCGGCGATGCGCCAAGCCAAAGCGGCCCGCTCCCTGGGAGCCAGCGACCGACTTGGCGCGCGGCGATTGAGGTTGCGGGTGATCTGAGGAGCGCAGGGCCTCTGCGCGCGCGTCACGTTGCTGCATGGATCTATGCCTATTACTCCAGCCGCGCACACAAGCACGCGGCATCACTAGCAGTGAGTGAAACCCGCTGGTCTAGAACGGGATGTCATCGTCGCCGCCGCCGTAGTCGGAGTCGTCATACCCGCCACCTGACGGCTCAGGCGTGCTGCCGCCACCACCACCGCTGCCACCGCCACCGCCGTAGCTGCCACCACCGCCACCACTGCCACCGCCGCCGCCGTAGCCGCCGCCACCGCCAGCGTAGCCGCCGCCACCGCCGCTGTCATCGCGTCCGCCACCACCGCCGCCGCCACCGCGGCCGGCGAGGATCACCTCCGTCGCCACGATCTCCGTGCGGTAACGTTTTTGGCCATCCACCTCGTAGCTTGACGTGCGCAGCCCCCCCTCAATGAACAGGCGCGTGCCCTTGGTCAGGAACTTGCTCAGCGCTTCGCCTCGTTTCCCCCAAACCACCACGCTGTGCCACTCGGTGCGCTCCTGGCGAACGCGGTTCTTGTCCAAGTAGCTCTCGCTGGTGGCCAACCGCAGCTTGAGCACGGCTTGACCGCCGCCCGTCATCCTCAGTTCGGGATCCGCCCCTAGGTTTCCGAGCAGCATCACGCGGTTGAGTCCATCAGCCATACGTACTCCTGAGGCGCGCATGTGGTCGTGCGGGCCAGTGTGGTTCTGAGAAAGGTTTGGCTGGGCTGACCAAACTCTGCGGGCTCGAGGGTCGCGTGTGCTCGCTCCATCGAGACGCCGTGGGCCGGCCGGCTCAGCATGACGTGGGTTGTCTGAGGCCGTCGGTGTGCTCGCTCCGAGGCGGTGCGTCAAGCTGTAGACTCAGCGACCAGCTGACAAACAATGTCAGCCCTGCGCCCCTCTAGTCAGGCTGGGGTTGCGGCTGCGTCCAGCGGAGCGGCCTAGACCTCTTCGCCGAGTTCACGCAGCATGCCGACGACGTCAACGCGGAGGGCGCGCAAACTCTCGGTCATCGCGACCAGCGCAGGCTCGACCGCGCTTGGCGCGCGTGACGCGCCGTCTGGGTCACTGGACGACGGCGCGGCGGGTGTCGAAGCCAGCCTCTCGTCAGCCGTAGCCAGCGCTGCCTGAGCCTGCTCTGGGCTAGGAGCCTGAACAGCGTCACGCAATCGCTTGCGCGCTCCGACGATTGTGTAGCCCTGGTTGTAGAGCAGGTCCTTTACCCGCAGCAGCTTGTCCACGTCGCGGCGTGAGTAGATGCGCTGCCCTTTGCGCGACTTCTGCGGTCGGATGGTGCGGAACTCGGTCTCCCAATAGCGCAGCACATGGGGCTCGACCCCGACGATCTCCGAGACCTCACCGATACGGTAGTAGAGCTTCACTGGAGGGCGCTTCGGTTCAATAGCCACGGAACCATTGGGTGCCGCGCCTGGCTCGAGAACGCAAGCCCGATTGAACATTCGGTTGCCCATCGGCTCCGCGTACACGCCCGCTTCGCGCCAATCGCCGCGCTGCTAAGGCCCCTCCACCCCCGCCGGATCGACCGACTTCAGTCGTCGACGCGAAAGCCGTTGGATGTGGCGGGCCGTGACGCTGCTGCTTCCGTGGCCGCGCTGGGAGCCGACGCCGAGTTGGGCGCTGACGCCGCGCTGGGCGCTGAGCGCAGATCGTCTTCGGTTAGGTCGGCGTTTAGCGCCTGCTTGAGCAACTGGCTGGCCTTGAAATTGAGCACCCGCCGCTCGGTGATCACGATCGGCTCGCCCGTCTGAGGGTTCCGCCCCTGGCGCCGGCGCTTGTCACGCAGGACGAAATTACCGAAGCCTGAGATCTTGATCTTCTCCCCGCGGGCCAGGGTCTCCTTCATCGTTTCGAACACGTCGTCCACCAGATCGGCGGACTCCTTCTTCGAGTAGCCCCCCCCGGCGTCTGTGTAGACGGCGTTCACAATGTCGGCTTTGGTCATATCCCCTACCCCCGCCGCGAGCCGTAGCTGGTCGATCCACTGGCTCCTCGAACCTCGCGCGCTGCCAAATGGTAGCGTGGCGAAGCAAAAAGTCCATAGGTAACGGGAAGCTACGGCGCTCTGGGTGGCGGCCCGGCAGCCGCAGGGCGTCGAGCTGCCGGGTCAGGGAGGCGCCGAAACACCCGAGCCAGCTCAGGCGGCGCGAGGCAGGCGGTCCACCTCGGCCGCCTTCTGGCCGCGGGGTAGTAGCTGCTCGGCCTCGGCCGACTTCTGGCCGCGGGGTAGGAGCTGCTCGGCCGTCACCGTCCAGGCCACATAGCCGTAACCCAGCGCGAACAGCATCGTGAACGGGGTCGCGAACCAGTGACCTGTCTCGATGGACGCGATCACGCTCGCGATGCTGAGCAGCGTCAGGCCGATCTCTGCGAACGGGAGCTGCGCTGCCTGACGGTAACGCCCGAGCTGTGAGCCGCGCTTCGGCGTACGAACGAACTCGCCGCTCATGTTCCGCATACCGTCGAACACCGCGCGGGTGAGGTGCGGGCTGAGCCCAGCGCCCAACGCGATCAGCAGCGGCAAGCGCTTCAGGGCACCGAACACCGAGCGGCCCTGGGCTCGCTCCGCGAGGCAGTAGAACGTGGCCAGCGAACCAGTCGCCCCGAAGCACAGGGGCAGGTCGACCAAGAACATGGTCCCGATGTCCACGGCTGGCATCACGATCAGCGCGGGCAGGATGGCGATGCTGAGCAGCAGCATCAGCGGGTAAGCGAAGTGAGGCGTCAGGTGGAAGAAGGCCTCCAGGCGCTGGCCGCGCGTCAGATCTGCGCGCATCACCCGCGACAAAAGCTTCCGTGCGGTCTGCACCGTGCCCTTGGCCCAGCGATACTGCTGCGCACGGAACGCCGACAGATCCTCGGGGAGCTCGGCTGGGGTGATGACGTCTGGGCGATACACGAAGCGCCAGCCCTTGAGCTGCGCGCGGTACGACAGATCCAGATCTTCGGTCAGGGTGTCGTGCTCCCAGCCGCCCGCCTCGTGGATGGCGCGGGCGCGCCAGATCCCGCCGGTGCCAGAGAAGTTGAAATAACAGCCAGCGCCGTAGCGCGCGCGGTTCTCCACCATGTGGTGACCGTCGAGCATCAGCGCCTGAACGCTGGTCAGCAGGTTGTGGTGGCGGTTCATGTGGCCCCAGCGGGTCTGCACCATGGCGGTGGTCGGCTCCTGGAAGTGCGGAACCACCGCGCGCAGAAAGTCAGGCTGCGGCACGAAGTCGGCGTCGAACACCGCGACCAGCTCGCCGGACGCTTGCTTCAGACCATAATCCAGCGCGCCCGCCTTGTAGCCGTGCCGGTCTGGGCGGCGGATGTAGACCATGTTCACGCCAGTAGCGGCTAGCTCGCGCACCTTGGCCTCGGCAATTTGCCGCGTCTCATCGCTGGAGTCGTCGAGGACCTGGATCTCCAAGCGGTCCCGCGGGTAGTCGATGGCCGCTGCCGCATCGAGCAAACGACCCACCACCGTAGCCTCGTTGTACAGCGGCAATTGCACGGTCACCGAGGGCAAGTCCGCCTCGGCCACCTGCGCCACGTTGGACGCGGCCGCAATGTGCTTGCGGTGGCGCCAACACGCAAAGACCAGGTGGAGGCGGTGCAGCCCGTAGGTGCAGAGCAGCAGCAAGATCGCGAAATACAGGATAACAAACAGGGTCACCATAGGCTGATGCACTGCGTCTAGCATCACGGGATGAATGAATTGTCACCACGATGTAATTCGTTGCACGAAGCTGTCGTGCGCCGAATCCACCCGTCATTTCAGTAACTTGTGCTCCAAGCCCGGGAAACACGTGGGGAACACCGCCGCCGGCTTAGTCAGCCGGCCGCGACGCTGTGGAGCGTGACTTCATCCGTAGGCGCACGACTACAATTGCGAGAAGGCGACGCCGAGGCCGAGGGTGAACACCATGTGCAAGGCCTTCTCCTCGTCCTCTAGCTTGTGGCTGTCGGTGCGGTGTAGGCGGCTCCCGAAGGCGGGCAGCGCGATGACTTGAGCCACGGTCAGGCCAGCATCCCCACCCACGACGCTCGGCACGGCGCACTTGTCGTCCGTCTTGCCCGTGACCTGGTCGAACTGACTCATCGTAAAGTCAAGGTACGGCTCAAGGCGCAGCGTACGCGAGACCGGGATGTGCACCCCCCCGCCGATGCGAAAGGCCGCCCCCGAGTAGGCGAGGGTGTTGTCACAGCTGCGACCCCCTTCAGCGACCTTCAAGGTCGCGGCCATACGATGAAACCCAAGCCCGACTTCAGCGAATCCACCGAGCTTGTCTTGGGGTGTCCCCACGGAAAGACCGATGCCGGCGCCGGTCTGCAGCGCGGTCGTGGTGACCTCAGTTCCAGGCGCCGTGACCGCGTCGGCGTATAGGCTCCCAGCGCCGAGCCCATAGCCCTCAAAGTACAAATGAGGGATGAACATCCGCGCGAGGCGGTAGCCGGCACGGAGCTCACCCCCACCCCCTGGCCTAAACTGGTCGCTGATCGGGATCGAGTTCCCAGTAGCTGGGTGCTTGCCGACGTCGCCGACTGGCACCGCGCCGCCGAGGCGCAGCCCAAAGTAGAAGCCCTTAGGTCCGGGTTCACCGCTGCCCTTGGCGGTGCCGTCCTCCTTGAGCGTCACGTTCAGCGTGGCGTGCTGCCCCTCTGCCAAGTTCACCTGATGCACCTGGGTCGCGTAGCCAGGCGCGCTGATCTCCAGCTTGAGGGTGCCTGGGTTGGACGGTCGATCGACACCCAGCGCCGCGCTAGAGATCTTGGCCCCGTCGCTGCTCAGCGCCAGATCCTCCACGCCTGCTGGCTGCACGCTGATCTTGATCGAGGGGATGCGAGGGAGCAGCTCGGCGAGCTCCTGCTTTCCATCGTCCTTGGCCTTCACGAAGGCGGCCGGTGCGTCGTCGGCCAGCGCGACACGCCCCAGCTTTCGATAGGTCTCCGCAGCTTCCACCAAGCGCTTGAGCTTCGCCTGGGAGCGCGCGATGTAAAGCAGGTGGATGGGCGCCTCGTACAGCGTTTGGGCGCGCGTGAGCTTGTCTAACGCCTCGGCGTAGCGCCCGGCGTCGTAGTCATCGGTGCCTGCCAACGCGAGCTGGCGCGCGGTCGCCTTGTCTGCTGCGGCCTGGGCGTAGGCAGGTGTGGCGACCGCGTGCATGAGCACCAAGCAGCCTAGGCCAAGCCAGGCGCGAGACGGTTGGAACATGCGCATCACTGCAGGGAATAGAGCGGAGTGCAGCGGGCGGTCAAGTCCACCGCCACCCGCGCTCGACTAGTACCCAAGATCTAGTACCCAAGATCTCTGCCGGTGGACGTGGGCCTCGGCGTGGGCGCAAGCTTCGGCGTCGGCGCAGGTTTCGGGGTCGGCGTCGGCGCGGCGGTTGGCGTCGCCACAGCTGCCAGCGACGGTGCCGGGGCAGCCGTAGCCGCAGCCGACGGTTTTGCAGGTGGTTTGGTGGCTGCTCGGCTCGGATCGGTGCCGGGCGACTTGCCTCGGGCTGCGACCGGAGCCGGCTGCGCAGACTCCGCGGGGGACGCTGGCACCTCGATCGGCTGCACGGTCGGCGCGGACGACGCGGCCTGAGCGGCGGAGGACCCTTGGACCAGCGCTGCGTCCCCGCCGGGCGCAGGCGGCGCGGCCCGCTCGGCCGCGGGATCCGCTTGGACGCGCGTGGTCGCCGCAAGCACACCGACCGCGGCCAGGCTCAGCGCAGCCACCGCCGCGATCAGCACCACCCGCCCGCGGCGCTTAGCGCCAGCGGGAGCCGCCTCGCCAGCGGTGTTGGAGAACGTGGCGACGGTGTGCGCCGGCACCGCTAGCCTCGTCGCAGCGGAGCCCGCGTCGCCTGAGGGCGCGTGGGCTGAGCCTGCGTTGACAGCGCTGCCATTTGCATCGGACAGCGAGAACGCCGCCCCGCGGGCGACGGATGCGGAGCTCACCTCCAGGGCAGCCGCCAGGGCCAGCGCCAGCTCACGCGCCGACTGAAAGCGTTGGTCTGGCTCCCGAGCCAGGGCCTTGGCCACCCAGCCATCGAATCCGGGAGGTAGCGACGGCCGAACCTGAGAAGGGACGACGGGGTCGACGGTGCAGATCTTGACCAGCAGGTCGCCGACCGCTTCCCCAGAGAAAGGCAGATCACCGACCAGGCTGCGATACACGACCACGCCAAGGGACCAGAGATCGGAGCGATGATCGATCGCGCTCAGCCCACGGGCCTGCTCTGGGCTCATGTAGAACGGGGTGCCGAGCACGGCGCCGGTGCGGGTCGAGGAGCCCGTCGGGCTCGCGCCCTCCAGGAACTTGGCGATCCCGAAATCCACCACCTTGACCAAGTCGCGCTGATCTTCCTCGTCCCACACCAAGAACACGTTCTCGGGCTTGAGGTCGCGGTGGACGATGCCAAGCTCGTGGGCTTTCTGCAGCCCGCGAGCCACCTGGTTCACGATCTCGACCATCTCCGCGGGCGAGATCACGCCCTGGCGATCGAGGCGGGCGTCCAGCGGCTCACCGCTCAGGAACTCCATCACGATGTAGGGACAGCCGTCTTCCCCTACGCCGTGATCAAAGACCTGCACCACGTGCTTGCTGTTGAGTCGCGCGGCAGCGTGGGCTTCGTTGACGAACCGCGCGCGGGCCTCGTCACTTGTAGCGTGCTCAGCCTCGATGAACTTCACCGCGACCAGCGTCCCCAAGCTGGTGTGCGAGCCCTCCCAGACCGAACCCATGCCGCCACGGCCAAGCAGCCTGGTCAGGCGATACTTGCCCGCGACCAGACCAGCAGGAGGGGACTCAGCAGATTCCACGAGCCTCAATGATAGGCGGCCTCGGTCAAAGCCGCAATGAGCGCTGGGTAGCGGGCTAATTGGCACCGATTGCTAGCCCCGCACCCGCGTGTTGCTCGGCGGTTCGCCTCGATTGTCTGCGTTGCCCGCCTGTTTGCGCCGCCACGCTGGGCGCGGGCGGGGGCGACAGGACTTGGGAGCAGGAGCGCTCCAGGTTACACGACCGCCATGGCTACGCGGCTCTTCGAGGCGGGCGACCCTGACGTCCTGTATATCATCGACCTGAGCGGCTACGTGTTCCGCTCGTACCACGCCATCGCTCCGCTCAGTTCGCCCACCGGCGAGCCAACCCACGCCGTGTTCGGGACCGTGAACATGCTTGAGCGCCTGGTCCGCCAGTGTCGGCCGGCGATGCTGGCCGTGGCGATGGACTCCAAGCGCGGCAGTTTCCGCAAAGATATTTACCCAGCCTACAAGGCCAACCGCCCGCCAGCGCCTCCCGACCTGAGCCAGCAAATGCAGCGCTGCGGTGAGGTCATCGCTGCCTTCAATATCCCGATCTTGATCCAAGATGGCGTTGAGGCAGACGACCTGATCGCCACCGCGGTCAAGCAGGCTCGCGGCCACAACATGAAGGTGGTGGTGGTCAGCGCAGACAAAGATCTGATGCAGCTGATCGGCGCCGACGTGGTGCTCTGGGACACCATGCGGAACCGCGTGTTCGGCGTCCCAGAGGTCGAGGAGCGCTTTGGCGTCGGCCCAGCCGCCCTGCGCGACCTGCTCGCGCTGATGGGAGACAGCTCTGACAACGTGCCGGGAGTGCCTTCAGTCGGCCCCAAGACGGCGCGCGATTTGCTGGTTGAGCACGCGAGCCTCGAGGGGATCTATGAACACCTAGAGAGCGTGAAGCGCAAGAAGCTCAAAGAGGCGCTCACCCAATACAAAGATCAGGCGTTCCTCAGCCGCGATTTGGTCACGCTAAAAGAAGACTGCGAGATCGCCTTTGACCGCGAGCATTTGCGCTACGGCGGGCGCGATCTGGACACCTTGCGCGCGCTTTATTCGGAGCTCGGGTTCACGCGGCACCTCGCGGTCCTCGATCAGGAAGAGACCTACGCCGCGGCCTCAAACCAAGACGCCGCACCCGTCGATCCAGAGCCAAAGGAGTCGTTCACCGTCGAGGTCGAGTGCATCGTTTCCCTCGAGAAACTGTCGCAGCTGGTGGCCGAAGTACGCAAGGTTGGCCGCTTTGGTCTGCACGTTCAGGGTGATCAAGAGCACGCGCCGAGCAGCACCGATCTGGCCGGCATCGCGATCTCTGTGGCGCCCGACACTGGCTACTACATCCCCCTCACCCACCGCGGCCTCGAGGCGCCGACGCAGCTCAGCCTGGACGTCGTACGCGGCGAGCTCGCGCCGCTGTTCGCCGACAGCCGCGTCAAAAAATCCTGCCACCGCGCCCGCAGCGACGAGCTGTTGTTGTCGCGCCATGGCCTGCGCGTGGCGGGCGTCGCCTTTGACGTGAGCCTGGCGAGTTACCTCCTGGATCCAGAGTCCCCACCCGAGCTCGAGCCGGTGATCCACCGCGAGTTCGAAGCGACCTTCGTGAGCTTCGAGTCACTGACCAAAGCACCTCGTCAAAAGGCCATCCCGTTCTCGGAGGTGGGGGTGGGGGAAGCGGCGACTCACGCCGCGGCGGCCGCGGCGTTCACGCTGCGGCTGTGGGACCGCCTCGCGCCGCGCGTCGCCGACGAAGGCATGACCGACGTGCTGGATGAGCTGGAGCTACCCCTCGCCTCGCTGCTGAGCGAAATGGAGGGTCGCGGCGTGCTGGTAGACATCGACCAGCTCAAGGTTCAAGGCAAAGCCATCGAGCAGGAGCTGGTACGCCTTGAAAAGCGCGCACACGAGGTGGCGGGCAAGGAGTTCAACGTCGGCTCACCAAGACAGCTCGAGACGCTGCTGTTCGACGAGCTGAAGCTGAAGCCCCTCAAGCGCACCAAGACCGCGCGCTCCACCGACGCCGCCACGCTCGAGGCGCTCACCGAGCAACACCCGCTGCCCGAGGTGATCTTGGAGTATCGACAGCTGGCTAAGCTCAAGAGCACCTACATCGATACCCTGCCGCTGCTGGTGAACCCGCGCACGGGGCGCATCCACACACGCTGGCGCCAGACCGTGGCCGCCACCGGGCGCATCAGCTCAGCCGACCCCAACCTGCAAAATATACCCATCCGCACGGAGATAGGTAGGCGTATCCGGAGCGCGTTCATCGCGCCGCCAGGGTGTCAGCTGGTGAGCGCCGACTACTCCCAGATCGAGCTGCGTGTGCTCGCGCACCTCAGCCGAGACCCCGTGCTCATCGATGCCTTCAACGCTGGGCAAGACATCCACACCCGCACGGCAATGGAAATCTTCGAGGTCGACGCCGAAGACGTCGATCAGGAGCTGCGGCGCCGGGCAAAGGCCGTGAACTTCGGCATCATCTACGGCCAGGGCGACAGCGGCCTCGCCAAGAGCCTGGGGATCTCCCGCGCTGAGGCCAGCTCGTTCATCGCCGCGTATTTTCGCCGCTATCGGGGCGTACGCAGCTTCATGGACGAGACGCTAGAGCACGCGCGGGCTGGAGGCTCGGTGCGCACCCTGCTGGGGCGGCGGCGCCTGATCCCGGATCTGCACAGCGCCAACCGCGCCAAGCGCTTCGCGGCGGAGCGCGTCGTGATGAACACGCCCATTCAGGGCACGGCAGCCGATCTGCTGAAGCTCGCCATGCTCGCGTTGAGCGAGCCGGTGACCCCAGGCACGCGCATGATCCTCACGGTTCATGATGAGCTGGTGTTCGAGGTGCCCGAAGCCGAGCTGGCCGCGGCGAGCGACGCCATCCGCGACGCGATGCAGGGCGTGTACACCCTCGACGTGCCGCTGATCGTGGACGTGGGACACGCGCCGTCCTGGGCCGGCGCTCACTAGCCGCCGTCCGTTCGCTGGCACGTCCTCGGCAGACCCGTAGCTCTTGGCCCGGAACCTCAGCCCAAGCCTGGACAGCCAGCGCGCGCTCCTCTAGCTTCCAGCCGCGATGCCGCAGACGCCCCAGCCCCCGGTCGCTGCTCCGCGCGCGCCGACCCATGAGCCCGGCACGCTTGGCCGACCTCAGGCCTGCCAAGTAGCGATCGTCGGCGCCGGGCTGACGGGGTTGTCCAGCGCCCACGCGCTGGCGCGAGAGGGCGTCGATTTCAGAGTGTTCGAGCGCCAAGGCCACGTGGGCGGCCACGCGATCACGCTAGAAGAGGCTGGCTATCGCTTTGACCGCACGGGCCACTTGCTGCACTTGCGAGACCCCGCGGTGCGCCAAGATGTCCTGACTTGGATCGGCGCAGACCACGTGGAGGTCACGCGCAACAGCGTGGTGTACTCCCACGGCACCTACACCCGCTATCCCTACCAAGCCAACACCTTCGGCCTCCCTCCAGCGGTCGCCAACGAGTGCCTGCTGGGCTTCATCCAGGCCCATTTCCGCAAAGATAAGCCAGAGACCAAGACGTTCGAGGAGTTCTGCCGCGCGCACTTTGGCGACGGTATCAGTGACCATTTTATGATCCCCTACAACTCACGGCTCTGGGGGGTTCATCCTCGAGAGATCACCGCTGAGTGGTGCCAGCGCTTTGTACCGCTGCCCAAGCTGGAGGACGTGGTCGCTGGAGCTGTTGGGCTGAACGACCGTGAGTTGGGCTACAACACGCGCTTCGTGTATCCGCGCCTCGGGATCGGCGCGTTGCCGCAAGGCATGCTTGACGCGCTGCCTCGAGCGAGCGAGCGCGTACTGCTGAACCAGCGCCTAGAGCGCGTCGACGCGCAGCGGCGCAGCCTGCACTTCGCGGACGGACACAGCTGCGACTACCAGCGCTTGATCAGCACCGCCCCGCTAGATGTCCTGCTCGGCCTGCTCGAGCTGCCCGGCGACGTGCGGCGCGCCGCCGACCTGCTGCGTTGCAGCCACCTCTACTACCTAGACGTCGCCAGCACGTCACCCTGCGGAAAGGACATCCACTGGGTGTATGTCCCAGAGGCGCAGTACCCCTACTACCGCGTCGGCTGCTACTCACACTTCAGCGCCGCCATGGCGCCGCCGGGCTGCTCGGGCTACTACGTGGAGCTCGCCAGTCGAGAGCCACCCGACCTCGATCAGCTCTTGCCGGAGGTCTACGCGGGGCTCACCGAGATGGGGCTGCTCCCCGACCCGAGCGCCGTCGCGTTCACGCGCTTGCGCCGCATCGACCACGCCTACGTGATCTTCGATCACAACTACTATCAAGCCCTGGCGACGATTCGCCCGTTCCTGGACTCCCTCGGGATCATCTCCGCGGGTCGCTACGGCGACTGGAACTACTCATCCATGGAAGACGCGCTGCTCTTTGGACGCAAAGCGGCCAACGACGCGACAGCTGGCCTGTGTGGTTAGCCGCTGCTTCTCCGATCAAGCGATCCACTCCGAGTGTGGTAGCTAACCCCGCCTTAGCGCTAGCGCTAGCAGCCCCGAAGACCCCGCATGAAGCCCCACATCTCAATCGTCATCCCGGTCTACAACGAAGAGGCCATCTTGCACGCGGCCATCGTCGACCTGCGCGAACGGCTGGCTCACCTCAACTGGCGCTACGAAGTGATCATCGCCGAGAATGGGTCGCGAGACCGCACGGTCCAAATCGCTGAAGAGCTGAGCGCGAAGTACCCCGAGGTGCGGATGATCTCCGTCGGCGAACCCAACTACGGTCTCGCGCTGCGGCGCGGCATCCAGGCGGCTTTGGGTGAGTACGTGTTGTGTGATGAGATCGACCTGTGCGACACCGATTTTCACCAGCGCGCGATCGAGCTGCTCAGCACCGGGCAGGCAGATCTGGTCATCGGCTCCAAGCTGATCGCGGGCGCAGAAGATGAGCGACCCTGGGCCAGGCACGTCGCGAGCATCGCCTACACCACGCTGCTGCGCGGCTTGCTAGGCTTCAAGGGCACCGACACCCACGGGCTCAAGGCCTTTCGGCGCGAGCGGCTGCTGCCGCTGGTGGACGCCTGCGTGGTGGACAAAGACGTGTTCGCCAGCGAGCTGGTTATTCGCGCCTACCGTGCGGATCTGCCAGTGCTAGAGATCCCAGTGCGGGTGATGGAAAAGCGACCTCCGTCCATCAACCTGTTCAAGCGTGTCCCGGGCGTGGTCAAGAGCGTCATCAAGCTGACCTACGCCATCCGCTTTCGCTGACCACGTCCGCCGTGGCTAGCCGCGTGGTCGCGATTGAGCTCACCAGCGCTCAACGCGCCAGCCACGCCGCCCGGCGACGCGGCGCAGGCGCGCGTCAGGGTTCACCACGACGGGGGTCTTGACCCGCTCCAGCAGCGGCAAGTCCGTGATGCTGTCGGAGTAGAAGATGGCGTCATCCAAGCTCACCTGTTGCAGGGCTGCCTCGCGCTCAGTCAGCGCGACCTTGCCCGGCCCGTAACACATCGGCTTGAGCACGTTGCCGGTGAAGCGGCCTTCAGCCACCTCGAGCTGGGTGCAGATCACGTGCTGGATCCCGAGCTCTTCCGCCAGCGGCCGCACGGCGTACGGCGTGGCTCCAGTCACGATGGCGACCCAGTCCCCCGCCGCCTGATGCCGCAGCACCGCCTCCCGGCCACGCTCAGCGATCAGCGGGCGCACGTATTCTTGATACATGCCGAGCATCGACTCGGTCAGCCAGTCTTCACGCTTGCCCCGAAAGCCTCGCATGGCTTGCTCGGCCACCCGCTCTGCGTCGATCACCCCGAAGGTGTACTGAAGCATCCACCAGCCCACGCGCAGCACGTCCCGCTTGCGCACCCGACCCCGGTCGCGCTGATAGCGCATGTACAGCGACGCCGTGTCTTTGGTGATCAGCGTTCGATCCATGTCGAACAGCGCGGCGCGCTGGGGAGCGCTGTCTGCGCGTGACTCTGCTGCGGACTCGCTCATGTTCCTACGCTATCCCTACCGGGAGACGCCCGCGATGCAAGCCCTACCCATCGATGAACTGCTCCCTGAGATCGCGGCGCACGTGCGGCGCACCTCGCGGCTGGTCGTCGAGGCTCCGCCGGGCGCTGGCAAGAGCAGCCGAGTCCCTCGGCACCTGCTCCCTCAGATCGGACCTGAGCAGACCCTGTGGGTCAGTGAGCCCAGGCGCCTGGCCGCGCGCTTGCTCGCGCACCGAGTAGCCAGTGAGCTCGGCCAGACCCCGGGGCAAGACGTGGGCTACGCCGTGCGCTTTGAGCGCCGGGTCGGCCCAGGCACCCGCCTGATCTACGCCACCACCGGCGTCCTGTTGCGTGAGCTGCTCGGGCGCGGCAGCGCTAGTTTACCGGCGCACATCGGCGGCGTCGTGATCGACGAGATCCACGAGCGCAGCGCAGAGTCTGATCTGCTGCTCGCCCTGCTGCGCGGCGCGGCGCTCAAGGATCCGAGCTTTAGGCTGGTCGTGATGAGCGCGACCCTCGACGCGGAACCAATCGCTGAGCTGCTGAGCGAAGGCCACGCGCTGCCGTGCCCGAGGGTGCGCAGCCAGGGGCGGAGCTACGAGCTCCGCGTCATGCACCAGACAGCGCCCGACGATCGACCGCTAGAGAAGCGCGTGGTCAGTGCCGTACGGCACCACATCCAGAGCGGGCCCGCTGGCCACGTCTTGGTGTTCCTGCCAGGGGCGCGGGAGATCCGCGCGGCGCGCGAGGCGCTCGGTGCGCTCCAGGCTCAGGCGGGCTTCGACCTGCTGGACCTGCACGGCGATTTGGAGCTCAGCCAGCAGAACCAAGCCGTCGCGCCCAGCGACACCCGTAAGGTAGTGCTGAGCACCAACGTGGCAGAGTCTTCTGTCACCGTCCCGGGGACCACGGGCGTGGTGGACTCTGGGCTCGCGCGGGTCGCTCGCTATTCGCCGTGGACGGGGCTCTCCAGCCTGACCGTGTCTCCGATCAGCCGCGCCTCCGCGGAGCAGCGAGCAGGGCGCGCTGGACGCACCGCTGATGGCCTGGTGCAGCGCCTGTACACCGCAGGTGACCTGGCGACACGTCCAGCCTTCGACACACCCGAGATCGTGCGCTGTGATCTGGCGCAGCTTGTGCTGGAGCTAGCCGCCGCGGGCCTGCGCAGCGAACAGCTGCGCTGGCTTTCAGCGCCGCCAGCCGCGGGCCTCGATGAAGCGACGCGGCTGCTGCGTTGGCTGGGCGCGCTCGACGCAGACGCAAACATCACCGGGCTGGGCCAGCGCATGCATCGGCTGCCGCTCTCGCCGCGCCTGGCGCGCGCCGCGCTAGAGGCCGTTGATTTGGGGGTGGGGAGGACCGGCGCGCTGGCCGTCGCGTTGCTCAGCGAGCGCGATATCCTGCTGCGCCCCAAGTTCAGCGGCCAGGCGCTGAGCGCGCGCGGCATCGACGCCGCCGGAGACTCGGATGTCTGTGAGCGCGTCGAGCGCTTTGAAGAGGCTCGCCGGGCGCGCTTCGCCGCCCACAGCTGTCACAGCCTGGGTCTGGCTAGCGCCGCCGTGCGCAGCGTAGCGCGCGCAGAGCAGCAGGTCGCCCACGCCCTGAGCAGCGCGAAGCTCAGCCTGCGCGACGACTGTGCGGAATCAGAAGTCGACGGCCGACTCAGCCGCGCGCTGCTCAGCGGCTTCCCGGATCGAGTGGCTGGCCGACGCCGCGCGCGCCAGGCGCCGGGGTCTGGAAGCTCTTGCTCCGGCGCGCGGCCCGGGCGGAAGACAGCTTTCCGCTGATCCGCCGCCAGGCTCCCTTTCAAGCCGAAAACTTCGACTTGCTGGAAGCTGCGCGGGAGGTCCCAACTGGCCTCGAGCAGGGCGACCCCCTTGGGGTAGCTCAGAAGAATCGTGGCGTCATCCTCCACCTTGGGGAATTCATTGGGCCTCAGGTGGATGGAATGCGCGAACACGGTTTGCGGACGTCCGAGATACATAAGGCTCCAAAGGGCGTTGTAGCAGCCGAAATCCATCAGCGCTCCGGCGCCATTCTTTTCCGGATCGGTGAGCCAGTTGAAGAAAAACCTGTTCAGGCCGGTGGGGCCGCCCGGTCCGCCGTGGCCGACAATTCCATGCAGACGCCAGATTTCGCCGAGCTCACCGGAATCGAGCTTGGCCTTGAGCGCGTGCATCGTGGGCCACCAGGCCATCTGGTAGTTCACCATCACCTTGATGCCGTTTTTTCGGGCGAGATCGCGGATTTTTACGGCATCCTTGTACGTGGAAGCAAGCGGCTTCTCGAAGATGACGTTCACGTGGCGGGGGGCGCAATACTCGACGATCTCGAGATGGCGGTTGTTCTCAACGAAAGCCCAGACGACGAGCGGCTTTTTCTCGTCGATCATCTTGCGGTAATCCGGGAAGATCAGATCGCGGCTCAGACCGCGCTTGACCGCTTCCTCAATCAGCGCCGGTTCGGTTTCGGCCACACCCACCAGCCTGGCGGGCTCGCCTTTCACCATTTTTCCGAACTGGCCCCATACGTGGGAGTGGACCATGCCGACAACCGCAATGGTGGGCTCTTGCGCCGATAGCGGAAGAAGACAGGCTAGAGACGCCAGGAGGAACACCACGAGTGTTCGAGTTCGCATCGTGAAAACCTCGGTTTTTCGAAAAGTTGAGAGACTCCGAATAATTTTCTCACTTTCACGGATCGGCGGCGTGCCGTTCGCATCTTAGAATCCATCACTGGATGTGTTTTTT
>CAZKDY010000003.1:223735-281158 GCA_964551615.1 uncultured Polyangiaceae bacterium | reverse complement strand
AACCGTCCATCAGTTACCGTGCACAGACCGCCATCAACAAGCGTGCTCACTCTCAGCTAGACGCTCGGCAATCAACAGCGTATCATGCGTCCGCTCTCAGCACTGAGAGCGCTAGCGACACAGCGGGGGCAGCATGGGACTAACCAGCACAGCACGAGTCACACCACGAAACTTAGCGCGCAAGCTCAGCCGTTGGAGCAGCTTAGGCTTGGTCCTCGCGGTCTGGAGTTGTGGCGGCGACGACAGCGCTAGCCCCAGCGGCGTCACTTGTGGCGCCGGCACCCACCAAGAAGGCTCAACCTGCTTGGCGGGGGCGGCGGGCGCAGGCTCCGGGGGAGCCAGTGGCGGAGCGGGTGGCAGCGGCGGAAACGTCACCTGCGGCGCAGGCACTGAACTGCAAGGCACTGAGTGTGTTCCCATCGGCTCTGGAGGCAGCGGAGGCACAGCGGCGGCGGGCGGAGTTAGCGGCAGCGGGGGCGGGGGACCAGGCGAGCCGGTCCTGAGCCTGCAGGCCGACACGCTGTGGGGCGACGCGCCGCTCAGCACCAACTTCACCTGGTCCATCACCGGGGCGCCAGCTGGCGCGATCTGCGAGCTGGATCTGGACGCCGATGGAAATTTCGAAACGACCCTCACCACCTGCGACGGCACGGGTACTGTGGCCGCTACCCTGAGCACCGTTGGTCCCACCGACGCGGCGCTGCGGGTGGTTACGCCCAGCGGCAGCTTCAGCGCGACGGAGCGCGTGTTCGCAAACCACGTGGATTGGGCGCCAGGGCTGGTGCGGGTGGTGGAGTTGCCGGGCCTGCAAAGCTCTGTGGCTGCTACCGGAGCCGTGACTTTGACCTTCGCTAGCGCCGCCAACGTGCCCAGCCTGAGCGCCGGCGCCATCCTGTTCGACCAAGGCGCTGCGGGCTACGTGCGCCACGTGACCAGCGCGGCGGCCAGCGGCGCGGTGCTGAACGTGGCCACCACCCCCGGCAGCTTGCAAGACGTCGCCACCGGCGGCTTTTTCGGCATCCGAAACCGCGACAGCGGTCAGGAGTGGTTCTCAAATGGCAGCGAGTGCGATCCTGCTAATTGGACCGGGGGGTGGCAGGGCGGCTATGTTGACCTCCCCAAACAAGAACTGACCGCGGGGAACAAAAAGGTGACCCTAGAACAGCCGCGCATGGGCGCCGGCTTTTGGGTGAAGGAAGCGATCTTCAACCTGAACCCCTTCAACAACTTTGGCATCAAGGTCGACGTGCGCAGCAAGGCGGCGCTGTGCGGCAAGTTGTCCATGTCCGTTGAAGGTTCCTGGAATCCACAACTCGATATCCCGGTGCCGACCCTGGGCCAAACGCTGGATCTCGGCTTCATTAAGGCGAAGGCGGGGCTGGTGCCCAAGCTCGGTGCTGAGGTCAAGGCCAGCGTGGAGCTGGGCGCGGATGTGGTTCTCGACGTGGAAACAGGGGCTAGCTTCAGCTTTGGCTTCGGCCAGCCTACGGCGGTCGACGCGGTGGTCAACCCGGGGTTAGTGGTCGACAACCCCGTAGTCTCGGGCAGCGGCGAGGCTAAGGTTTACTTCAAGCCCGAGGTCGAGCTCGCCTGGGGTAAGCCTCCCAGCGCGTGTGCACCAGGGGTCAAAGCTGGCGCGGACTTGCGCGTCGCCATGGGCCCGGAGGTGGGTCTGCGAGCCCGGGTGACGGCCGAGACCCCGCCTCCCTCGCTGTGTTTGAGCGTGGTGGTGTACGGCGAGGCCAGCGCCGAGGCCGTGCCGCCGTTTGGAGTGTTCGACTGCTGGAAAGCCTCAGCGCCGCTGTTCGCTGAGCTGCCCGTGTTGGATCCTCCGTATTGTGTCCCAATGTCGACGGGCACTGGTGGCACCGGCGGTACCGGTGGCACCGGCGGTATCGGTGGCACCAGCGGTAGCGGCGGTGCTGGCGGTACCGGCGGCAGCTCTGGCACCGGTGGCACCGGTGCCACCGGCGGCAGCTCTGGCACGGGCGGCACTGGCGGTACCGGTGGCACCGGCGGCTCGGGAGCGGGCGGCAGCGGCGGCGGACCCGCGACGGGCAACTCGTGCGCGGGGGGTCTGGATTGCGGCGGGGTCAGCTGTTGTCAGAGCTACACGCTCCCCGGAGGCACCTTCGCCATGGGCCGCGGCACGACCGCCGGCGATACGGACTATTATCCGTCCGGACTCACAAACGAGGTGCCTGAGCACCCGGCGACCGTGTCCTCCTTCGCTCTCGACAAATTCGAGGTGACGGTAGGTCGTTTCCGTAAATGGGTCGACCAATTCAACGGGGTGGCGCCAGCTGCGGGCTCGGGTGCGAACCCCAACATCCCGGGCAGCGGCTGGCAGTCGGCCTGGGATGGCCAGCTACCTGCGACCCAAGGCGCGCTGCTCCCGCTCCTCAGTTGCAGCAGCACTTACCAGAACTGGACCGCCACCCCTGGCAGCAACGAGAACTACCCGATGAACTGCGTGAACTGGTACGAGGCCAGCGCCTTTTGCATCTGGGACGGCGGCCGGCTGCCCACTGAGGCGGAGTGGGAGTACGCGGCATCTGGAGGAGTGGACCGGTTGTATCCGTGGGGCGCTGCCGCGCCCAGCGCCCTATTGGCGAACTTCAATGGCGGAGCCAACACCTCTCACATCGACGTGGGCAGCACTCCGGCAGGCAACAACGGCTGGGGCCACGCGGACTTGGCAGGCTCGTTGGTTGAGTGGACGCTGGATTACTACGACGCGAACTGGTACTCCGGGAGTGGTGCCCCATGCACGAATTGTGCCAATCTCACACCAGCCTCCGATCGCGTGTACCGGGGCGGCTACTTCGACAGCACCGCCGCCAATCTCCGGGCCGCATGGCGCAACTACAACACGCCGACCAATCGCAACTACAACCTCGGCTGGCGTTGCGCGAGGACCCCTTGAAAGCGGGAACGTTACGTAACGTGTCCTTGGTAAGCGTTGCCCAACCCTCAGCTCTTGACCCTTTAACCCTTAATTCCTGGTGGAAAAGCAGGTGATAGGTGACGGTCGAGAAGACTCCCAGCGCGGGGTCCGGGGGCGGAGCCCCCGGCGCGCCACGTGCTGGTCCCGCCACCCGCGCGCCCACCCGCGAGCCCGCGGTCGTGGTCCTGCGCATGGAAGACGTCAGCCTGTGGCTGCTCGAACGCGTGGCCAAGATGCCGCGTCAACATCGCTTTACCCTGGGGGACCGCCTGGTCGAGACCAGTCTAGAGGCGACCACGTTGTTGCTGGACGCGAGCTATGTGCGGGACAAGCACGGCTTGTTGCTCGCCGCCGGCCGAGCCCTGACCCGGCTGCGCCTACTCGGCCGCCTTGGGCGCAGGCTCGGGGTCTTCTCGGAGAAGCAAGAGCTGTTTCTCGCTCAGCAAACCAGCGAGGCGAGCCGCATGGTGGGCGGTTGGGCTCGCGCTCAGCGTGGGCGCGGGCAAGCTCCTGCTCCCCAACAAGCTTCCAGGTCTTCTTTGGAAGGCTCTGGGAGGCGACCTGCCAGGGAGCCTCCAATCGCGTGAACCGGGGCGGCAACTTCAACAACACCGCCGCCAATCTCCGGGCCGCGTGGCGCAACAACAACACGCCGACCAATCGCAACAACAACATCGGCTGGCGTTGCGCGAAGACTACGGCGTTCGTCCTTCTTCCGCTGTGCCCCCGGGCAGAGCGGGGAGCGAGGCCCTGCCAGAGCCGCGTGGTCCGTCTCGCGTCCCCTTGTGGGAATGTCTCGGGCGACGGCGCGGGCGCGCAGTTCCATAGTCCACCCTGGCGAGCCGCGGACCTAGGTGTGTCTCGATCAACTAGCGAGGCCGGCCTGGGTCCAAACAGCGTCGAGGCAATTTCAGCCCCGGCCCATCGGTAAGCCGAGCCGCCTCTGCCGCGCCTCGGGTTGGCTCGGGGCGCGTGTCACGCGGCCGGCGCCGAGCTAAAGTGCTGCGGGCTATCTGCTCCGGGCTATCTGCCCCGGCTTTACTCGGGCCGTAGCAGGTTACCCAGCCGCTCTAGTTCCCGGCGGCAAAGGGTGCGCGTGTGGCCGTGGGCTGCGTGAGCCAACCAGGCGCGCACCTGGCAGAGTAGCTGCTCGGGCTCAATCGCGCCGGCCTCAAGCAAGCGCCGCGCCTCGCGCATACGCCGTCTGAAGCGCCGCGGATTCTCCGCGCGCAGCCGCACCCGAACAGACGCTGCCCGGCGCTCAAGCACGAAACCCAAAAAGCCCACGGGCTCTGCGGTGCGGTGCAGCCGACACTTGTCCGGGTGCAGTCGCAGTCGTAGCTCGTCACAGCGACCGCGGATGACGGCTAGCGCATCCCGGAGCCGGCCCCGGTCGTGTCCGTAGACCAATAGGTCGTCCGAGTAGCGAACGAAATGCGGCAACCCCAGATGACTCCCGAGCAGGTGGTCGACCGGGGTCAGCATCGCGTTGGCCCACACCTGGCTGGTCAGGTTGCCCACCGGTAGTCCGTGTGGTCTCTGTCCAGGCGTCCACAGGTCGTCACCGGGGAAGTGAAAGCTCACCGGCTCCACATGCCCCGACGCGCTCAGGATGCGCTGGGTCAACCAACAAAGCGCCTTGGGGCAGCGCGGTCGTAGTAGCGTCCAGAGGACCTCGTGGTCGATACTGGGGAAGAACTTTCGTATATCGAGGCGCAGCACCCAGGGGTGGATCCGGTGCAGCTCGATGGCGCGTCGCAGCGCGCGGTGGCTGCCGTGGCCGACCCGGCAGGCGTGGCTCTGAGGCGCGAACCAGCGCTCCAGCGCGGGCTGGGTGTGGGCGATCAAGTAGTGCTGGACGATGCGGTCGCGAAACGGCAGGGCCGAGATCACGCGCCGCTTCGGCTCGTGGATAACGAAGCGCTCGGGATTGCCTGGCTGGTAGCTGCCTGTCAGCAGCTCGCGACTCAGGCTCTCCAACTCGGGCACCGGATCGCGCAGCCAACGCGCGACGTCTGCTCGCTGGCGCTTGCCCCGCGCGGCACGCTGGCTGAGCTTCAAGAGCTCGGTGAGGCTGGGAGGTACCATGGAGTCGTCTAGTTCTAGGGGATCTGGCGCTCGCCGCGGCTGTTCACGCGGCTTGCATGGCCCTGGGCACTGGGCAGTGACTCATGCAATGCCATGCGGATCAAGCTCTCCAGTGTGAGCTCAGACTCGCCCGCTCCCACATGGGAGCGCCCGCAGCTCCGAAGCACCGCGCCCAGGGCTCGCCGCGCCTCGCCTGGCTTGTAGCCGAGGTTGGTCAGGGCGAAGAACGCCTTGGCGTGGTGGTCGGCGGCTATCGGACTTACGGCGCTGCCGTAAGGGCTGCCGTCCGCGTGCCTGAAGCGAAAGCTGATAGATTTACTGCCGCCGATCGCCAACGCGCGCCTGAGCAGACATGGAGTTCGGCCCTCATGCCCTGTGCACCGGAACGAAGGTGCCTTCTGTTCGGAGTCCGGCACGCCACCGGGAAAGCCAGGAACAGGGACGACAGACTCCGCTGGTCAAGTAGCAGACAGCGCCTCCTGCCAACACCGCCTGCAGCTGCTACGCTGCGGCCATGGCGATGCCCGTGCTGCCGCTTCCTCTGACCGATACGTCGGCCCACGACCAGCGGGTCGTGCTCAGAGACATGAGCTGGGAACAGTTCGAGGCGCTGCTCGCCACCCGGGGTGACCGCTCGGTGCCGCGCATCAGCTACCTGGACGGAGTCATCGAACTGATGAGCCCTGGACGACCTCACGAGCGCATGAAATCGACGCTGGGCATGTTGATTGAAGCGTACTGCTTTGTGCGTGACATCTACTTCGACCCAATGGCGTCGACGACACTCAAGAAATCGAGCCTCAACCGGGGCGCTGAGCCCGACGAGTCCTACGCTTTCTCGAAGGGCCGCGAAGTTCCTGATCTTGTGATTGAGGTGGTCTACACCTCGGGCAGCATCAACAAGCTGGAGTTGTATCGCGGCCTCGGGATCGGAGAGATCTGGTTCTGGATCGATGATCGCCTGCACGGCTATCTGCTCCAGAACAACGGCTACGTCAGCATCGAGGACAGCCGAGCTCTGCCGGGGCTCAGCCTGGCGACGCTGACACGCTACGCTTCTCTGAACGAGCCTTTCGAAGCCGTACAGAGCTTCAAGCGCGATTTGGCAGCCTCGAAGTAAGGCGCGCCACGTGCTGGGCCCACCACCCGCGCTCCCGCCCGCGCTCCCACCCGCGCTCCCACCCGCGCTCCCGCCGTGGTGGTCCTGCGCATGGAAGACGTCAGCCTGTGGCCGCTCGGGCGCGTGGCCAAGACGCCGCGCCATCACCGCTTCACCGTCGGCGACCGTATGGTCGAGACCGGCCTGGTGGGGCGCGCTTTGCGAAGCTGAATGTCAGGTTATCGAGCCGCCTCTGCCACCGAATGCCACGCGCGCGAATGGGCGCGCTCGTCGACGTCGCGAGCGCGGCGCAGGTGCGAAGCAGCCGAGGTCATGTCGGCAATGATAGTCGTCAGAATGGATCTTGCACCTGGGGGGCCGGCACAGTCAGGAGCTGAGCGGATGAGGACGGAGGCGCTCAGTCTGGATCTTCACCGAACAGCAGCCCGACGCGCAAGGGCACGGCTTCGAAGGGCGGCGCCTCGACGGTCTCGCCGTGCTTTGCTTGGAGGGCTACGGTGTAGAGATCGCCAGCCAGGCGGTAGACCGTGAGGATTTTGCGCGCCGGATCCGCGATCCAGTAAAACGGGACGCGGCTGACGGCGTAGACGCGGAACTTGTCGACCTGATCGGTGGCGGCGTTGCTTTCCGAGAGGATCTCACAAATCCAGTCGGGGCGCGCCGTCACAGGGCGGCCCGCGGGGCGCGTTGGCATGCGGTCGCGGCGCCATCCGGCGACGTCTGGCCGGAATACTTGGTGGACAGCCAGCTCGACGTCAACCTCGGTCAGGATCCACCAGCCTCCCGGGCCACCGTCGCCCGAACGGCGATGGAAGGTCTGCCGCAAGAACGATGCGATGCCGAGCTGAGCATCCGCATGCTCCGCTGATGGCTCAGCTTTGTAGGTGATGACTCCTTCGATGACCTCGACGCAGGCGTCTCCCAGCTTCAGCAGGTCGGCCGCGGTGGCCAGCCGGTGTGCGGTGCCTGACACAGCGCGAGCGTAGCAGGCTCGCAGCTCGCGCTCAATCTGTGCTGTCGCAGCAGAGCTGCCCAGCGTCGTGTTAGAGGCAGGAGTGACGCCACGCGGTAACTGCGTCAGTATGCTCCAATGGCGGAGCCACTACCCCGCAGGGCGAGATACGAAGATCTCTACGACATCCCTGAGCACCACATCGGGGAGATCATCGCCGGCGAGCTGCACACCCAGCCGCGCCCCGCGTCCAGGCACGCCCGCGCGAGCACTGTCCTCAGTGGGACCCTCTACGGTCCTTTCGATGGTGGGGGTGGAGGGCCCGGCGGCTGGTTCGTGCTTTACGAGCCGGAGCTGCACCTCGGTCCGGAGCCCGACGTGCTCGTGCCGGATCTCGCCGGCTGGCGGCGTGAGCGCATGCCCGAGCTGCCCCAGGTGGCGGCGTTCATCCTCGCGCCGGACTGGATCTGCGAAGTGCTCTCACCCAGCACCCGCGCCCACGACCGCGTGCGCAAGCTGCCGGTCTACGCCCGTGAGGGCGTCACGCACGTGTGGCTGATCGACCCCGAGCCTAAGATCCTCGAGGTCTACCGCCTGGATGGGGAGACCTATCGATCCGTAGGGTCGTATGAGGGCGACGCCGCGGTCCGCGCCGAGCCCTTCGACGCGATTGAGTTTGAGCTAGGCGCGCTCTGGCGCTGAGTTGGGTGCACGGCGCAGGGCGTGGTGCGTCGACCGCGCGTAGCGTGGGAGATCTGGCCGCGGCGCGAAGGCGATCCTAGTAGGTCATCAGCGGATCTGAGCTCAGCTTGAAGCGCTTCACGCTCGAAGAACTCGAAGAGCCGCGCTGTATTCCCCGAAGTTGCATGCGGCGTTAGTGGGAGGATGTCGGGTGGAGCGCTGCGCTCACATTTCCGCATACGTAATTCTACGTATCCGTTCTTCCGAGCCGCTTAGCGCCTATCGGGAGGGCTAGAGCCCGAGCCTGTACGCGTTGGCGGACACATTGGCTGTTGCCCCGGCGTCGCCCTCACGGGGTCGCCACGCAGCTAGACGCTCGGCAATCAACGGCGTATCCTGCGTCCGCTCTCAACGCTGAGAGCAAGGCCGACACAGCGGGGGCAGCATGGGACGAACCAGCACAGCACGAGTCGCACCACGAAACTTAGCGCGCCGGATCAGCCGTTGGAGCAGCTTAGGCTTGGTCCTCGCGGTCTGGAGTTGTGGCGGCGACGACAGCGCCGGCCGTAGCGGAGTCACTTGCGGCAGCGGCACCCACCAAGAAGGCACGACCTGCGTCGCCGGCGCGGCGGGCGCCGGCTCCGGGGGAGCCAGTGGCGGAGCAGGCGGCGGAAGCGCAGGAACGGCAGCGGCGGGGAGTGGCGGCGTCGCTACGGGCGGTACCGGAGGCGAGGGCGCTGGCGGCGTGGGAGGCGGCAGCGGGACCGGTGCAGGAGGGTCTGGCGCTGGTGGCGCTAGCGGTTCTGCAGGTAGTGGCGGTATGGGCGGCAGCGCCGGCTCGACAGCTGGTGGCGTGGGAGGCACCAGTGGCAGCGCCGGTTCTGCAGGTAGCAGCGGGATGGGCGGCAGCGCCGGCTCTACAGTTGGCGGCACCGCCGGCACCGGTGGCACTGGCGGTTCAGCTGGTACAGGCGGTAGCGGGCCCCCGCCCGGCAAGTCGTGCCTGGGCGGTCTGGACTGCGGCGGCGTCAGCTGTTGTCAGAGCTACACGCTCCCCGGAGGCACCTTCGCCATGGGCCGCGGCACGACCGCCGGCGATACGGACTATTATCCGTCCGGACTCACAAACGAGGTGCCTGAGCACCCGGCGACCGTGTCCTCCTTCGCTCTCGACAAATTCGAGGTGACGGTGGGCCGCTTCCGTAAATGGGTTGATCAGTTCAGCGGGGTGGCGCCGGCTGCCGGAGCGGGGGCGAACCCCAACGTCCCGGGCAGCGGCTGGAAGACCGCGTGGAATAATGAGCTGTCCGCGAATCGGGGGGCGTTGCTCCCACTTCTCAGCTGTAGCAGCACCCACCACAATTGGACGGCGTCTCCTGGGAGCAACGAGAACTACCCGATGAACTGCGTGAGCTGGTACGAGGCCAGCGCGTTTTGCATCTGGGACGGCGGCCGGCTGCCCACTGAGGCGGAGTGGGAGTACGCGGCATCTGGAGGCGTGGATAGTCTGTTTCCGTGGGGCTCTCTACAGCCCAGCGCCCTGTTAGCGAACTTCAGTGGTGGCGCGCGCAACGCCCACATCGACGTGGGCAGCACCCCGGCGGGTAACAACGGTTGGGGCCACGCGGATTTGGCGGGCTCGATGTGGGAGTGGGCCCTAGACTACCATGACGCCAACTGGTACTCCGGGAACGGGGCTTCGTGCACGAATTGCGCTAACTTGGCGCCGGCCACCTATCGCGTGATCCGGGGCGGCGACTTCCAAGCCTCGATCACCTATCTCCGGGCCGCGACGCGCAGCATCAATACGCCGACCGGTCGCTACAGCACCGTCGGCTGGCGTTGCGCGAGGACCCCTTGAAAGCTGGAGACTACGTGACGTGTTTCTGGCAGGCGTATCCCAATCCTTAGCTCTTGATACTCAAATTGCAAATTCCTGGTGGAAAATAATGTAATACGTGGCGATCGGCAAGGCTCCCAGCGCGGCCGCTGGCGTCTTGCCGTCCCGCTCGCGGCGCGGCGGTCAGTTCAGGCGCCCGCCGCGTCCGCTCACGCGACTCGCATGGACTTGGGCAGCGACTCAGGCAGTGCCCTGCGGAATAGGCTCTCCGTCGTGAGCTCAGGCTCGTCCGGTCCCACGTGGGAGATCGAGTGTTGGGAGCGCCCGCAGCTCTGAAGCACTGCGTCCAGGGTTCGACGCGCCTCGCCTGGTTTTTAGCCGAGCTTTGTCAGAGCGAAGAACGCCTTGGTGTGGCGATCGGCGGCTATCGGACTCGCGACGCGACCGTAAGGGCTCCCGTCGGCGTGCCTGAAGCGAAAGCCGACGGATGCGCTGCCGTCGATCAATAGCCGGCCTGCGTGGACCGCTGTGTGATGAGCTCCGCACAAGACCGCCAAATTCTCCGGGTTGTGGTCTCCCCCTTCGGAGCGCAGCTGCACGTGATGCACGTCCACGTACCTGCCGTGTCTGCAGCCAGGCACCCCGCAGCAGCCGTGATGGCGGCGCTTCACGGAGCGCCGGGTACCCGGCGGAATCGACTGGCTAGCTCGGCGGCGCTTGTTCGGCTGGTTCGGACCGCTGGCCACGCTCGGCTCGCTGCCCACGCTCGGCTCGCTGCCCACGCTCGGCTCGCTGCCCACGCTCGGGTCGGTCACCACGCTGGGGTCGACCGAACCGATATACTGCGCGTCGCACGCCGCTCGACCTCTCGCACCGTCTTCTGACGGGCGCCGGCGAGCCACTTGGCTTCGGTCTCTGGGGTCGCGACTCGGGTCAGCTCCCGGACCGCCGAGAAGCTGACTTCGCCGCTGCGCAGCGCCTGCGTCGTCTGCGGTAGATCCTCCAGGGCGCTAGCCACTCGCAAGCGCTCGGTCGTGGTGTGAGCTGAGTAGCCCAGCAGGCGGTCAGCGTACTCGAGCAGACTCCCGAAGCCGAGGCGCACATGACAGCCCGCGCGCTGGGCCCGCAACAGCTGGCTGCCGATCTCCCAGTCGATGTGCGCGGCCTCGCGCGATAGCTCCAGCAATCGCTCGTGGATCGCCTGCCAGTCGTGCTCGGACTTCGGGCTAAGCTCAGGTTGATTTCGCTCATCGTGATCAGGTGTCGTGTGGATCGTGTGGTCGTGAGTCATCGCGTCCCCCTTGGTGAAATACCTGTGTATCACGGGGGTTTTCGGCTTCTGAGGCTGCCCCCAGTGAGGCTCTTGGAGGGGACGGTAGTCGCCGCGTCGTCGCAAGGCTGAAAAGCCGGCTCACATGTCTCCCACCGGGCGCCACGGGCGTGCTCGTCGCGGAGTGTCGCCCGGTAAGCTTTGCCGCTAGGAAACGATGTCAAGCGACATCACCTCGCGCCTAGCGTAGTACTCGTCGTCTGGGAGGGAGGCAGCGGACTGCCGTGCCGTCTGGGTTCAGCCCGGAGGGCGAGCGCTAGGGTGCTTGCTGGCGACTCCCAGCGCAGCCTCCCAGCGCACCTACAGCCGCTGAATATCCAACGAGATGTCCGCGGCCGGCGCTGAGTGGGTCAGCGCGCCGACGCTGATCACGTCTACGCCATGGGTCGCCAGCTCCGCGATGCGCGGCAACGTGATGCCGCCAGAAACCTCAATCAACGCCTTGCCGCGGGCGCGCTCGACGGCGCTCTGGATCGCTCCCGGCGCGAAGTTGTCGAGCATGATCACCTCGGCCCCGGCGCTCAGCGCCTCATCCAGCCCCGCCAGGCTCTCCACCTCAATCTCGATCTTGGTGGTGTGGGGCGCGTAGGCGCGGGCGCGGCGCACCGCCTCACTGATCGACCCCGCGGCCTCGATGTGGTTGTCCTTGATCAGCACCGCAGAGCTCAGGGTGTCGCGGTGGTTGTGGGCGCCGCCGCAGCGCACGGCGTAGCGCTCTAGCGCGCGCATGCCTGGCGTGGTCTTGCGCGTGTCCACGATGCGGGTCTTCGATCCCGGAGGCAACGCACTCACGTAGCGCCGGGCCAGGGTCGCCGTCCCGCTCATGCGCTGCACGATATTGAGCGCCGTGCGCTCCGCCATCAAGATGGCGCGGGCTGAGCCCTCCACGACCCACATCGGGGAGCCCGCCTGCAGCAGCGCGCCGTCGGCGGCTAAGCTGTCGAAGCTGAGCCCGTCGGCGACGCGCTCAAACACCCGCTGAAACACCGCGCCGCCACACACCACCAGCTCGCTCTTGGCCAGCGCCGTGCCGCGCGCTTGGGTCGCTTCACTGACCGTGGCCAGGGTGGTCAAGTCTTCGCCAGACAAGTCCTCAGCCAGGGCGCGGTCAACGACTTCATCAATGATAAACTTGGTCAGCATGCTTGCCTCTTATCTATGCGGAAATTCGCCTGAGCGTTCAGTGTCTGTTCAGCGTTGCTCAGCGTTGCTCAGCGTTGCTCAGCGCCTCGCAGCGCCTCTCAGCGCCACTGCTCAGCACCGTGCGCCAGCTCAGCGCCATTCAACGCCCCAGAGCGTAGCTGTGGGCGATGTAGGCCGCGAACAGGTTACACATGGCGTGAAACACGACGCCTGCTCCGATGCCGCCGGTGCGGCTGCGCAGCCAGCCGAAGACCAACGCAGGGAAGAACACGGCCAGGCGATCAGGGCGCAGATCCGTGAAGACGTGGCCCAGCGCAAACAAGGCGCTGGCCCCGACCACCCCCGGCCCTAAATACGCGCCCAAGACCTTGCGCTTGGGTTTCCAGACGCGGTCCAGCTCGCTCTGCAAATAGCCGCGAAAGAACGCCTCTTCTGGCAAGGCGATGACGACCAGCTCGCCGAGCACGTCTTGCTGCAGCGAAGGCAACGCCGCGGCGCTGAAGGCGTGGGTCGGCTTCCACCACCAAACCCAACCTAGGACGAAGGGCGGAAAGAAGATCACCGCGGCGGCCAAACCCCAGGCGGAGGCGCCCAGCAATTTGCGTAGCAGCGCGCCAGCCTGCAGCGGCTGAGTCTCCAGCACACCGCCCAGGGACAGCCCGCTCTGGCGCACCTGCTGGTCGGTCTTGCCTCGCACGCTCAGCTGGTAGGTGGCGACCAGGAACGCCAAACCCACCCCGGTCGCCGCGTAGTCGCGCGGCAACGTGTACGACAGCAGCGTGACCACGGCGCTGACCGACAGCGTGATCAGCACCGGCCGCCGCCATTGACCCCGCGTGCTGGGAGGCTGCACCACGGCTCAGCTTCTACGCCATCGTGCTGATAAGTGCCGTGGAATCTGCAGCAGCCAGGGAGCGGCGTGGAGCAAGCGCGAGGCGCTCAGGAACAGCAGCGCGGTAGTTTTCCGCGCTTGACGATTCGCGCAGATAGCCCGTTGCACAGGATCTCCACGGGCACCCGCGCATGAGATAAGGTCGCGCGGCTCTTTCTGGCGCCCCGCAGGCGCCTGCCGGGCCCACCTCGCGGTGCCGGCTACGTTACGCCAACGTCAGATTCTGTCATCAACGCAGGCAGCCAATCGGACGTGACGGAGGACCCATGCTCGATTCCACTCAGCCCGATCCCACTCAGCCCAACTTTACTCGGCGACCCGTGATCTGTCCGCCTCCCAGCCCACTGGAGAAGGTACACGCAGCCAAGTGGCCACCCGATGACGACGACGCTCCGGCAGCTCCTCCAGCTGGGGGCGGGGGTGGAGGGGGCGCGCCGAGCGGCGGCGGCTACGACAGCGGCGACGGCAACTTCAAGCGCGGACGCTTCAAGCCAGCCGCGGTGATCGTCGGCTTATTGCTGGTGGGTGGCTTAGCGGCCGCGCTGGCGCTGGGTGGCAAACAAGAGGCCAACAAGCTCACCATTGACCAGGCTGAAGAGCAGAAGAAATCGATCTTCGTGCTGCCCGAAGCGGAGCAGCTGCCGCTGTGGCGCAAGTGGGCTGACGGCGATCGCAGCGACTACCTCAAGCAAGAAGCCATCAAGCAGCTCGCCTACGCCAAAGACCCTGCGGGCATCGACTTGGCGATCGCTGCGCTGAAGAGCCCGTCCGAGCCGCTGCAAGCCCAGGGCGCGGTGGCGCTGGCTTGGTACGGCTCACCGCTGGCAGACAAAGCCAAGCCGGCGCTGCTCGAGGCGTTCAAGTCGGCGAAGTCAGGCGCCAAACCGCAAATCGGCTGGGCGCTGGTTGAGCTGGGCGAGAGCGCCGCGTTCAAGGAGGTCATGGCGCTGTACCGCCTGGGCCACCTGTCTAAGGTGCAGCGCCTGGACGGCGGCTCAGCGTTTGACACCGATAAGATCGTCAAGCTGATCAGCCTGGATGACCTGGCCAAGATGCACACCGACGAGAGTGGTGCCGTGCGGCAACTCGTCGCGACGGTGCTCAGCCGGCACGCCGACCCAAAGTACACCGATCAGCTGATCGCGCTGCTCGGCGACAAAGACAAAGAGATCAGCCGACAAGCCGCGCCTGGCCTGGGCAAAATCGGCGATGATCGCGCGCGCAAGCCGCTGGTGGCCGCGATCCGCGGCGCCGACAAAGACAGCCGCAAAGAGTACCTGGCCGCGCTGCGCGACGGCATCGGGACCGCGGGCTTGGTGCTGGCGCTGGACACCATCGAGGAGGGTGACACCCCGGAGACCTCGTGGCACCAGACCAAGGTCATCTTCGACATGATCCGCGCGCTCGCGGATCCGCGAGGAGGCGATGCGCTGTTCACCTACATCGCCTCTAAGCCGCACATCCACTGGCAGACGGAGGCCGCCATCGCCATGGCCGAGGTCGGTGACCTGCGCGGCGCGCCGACGCTGGCCAAGCGCCTGCGCATGGATCCGCTCAAGATCTACTCGGACAAGAACGACTACGAGATGATGCTCAAGCGCGACGACAAAGAGCGCGTGGTGGCTGCTCGTATGCTCGCGGATCTAGCGGCGCTGCACCCAGACAAGCTGGAGCAGCTGCGGCTTCAGACCGAGGACGCGCTGGTCTTCTGGATCCATGACCTGCCGGCTCCCCACGCAAACGGCCTGCGCGCCCTCGCCAACATGAAGTCAGAGAAGGACCTCAAGCAGCTCCGCGACTGGGCGTTCCCCAGTGAAGCGCTGCCCCTGGAAGGTCAGCAGCCTCCGCTGCCTAAGGCGTGGGAGATCGCCCAGAGCGCGCTGCGCTACATGGGCACCTACAAAATTGAGTCGGATTTTCCGAGCTTTACTAAGCAGTTCACGCGCAAACCTCCAGAGCTCGACATCACGATGGACGGCCTGATGGGCGGAGGAGTGGCCATGCTCGGCATGTCGCTGCGCGCTATCGGTTACGGTGCAGCCGATGGCCTGAACGAGTGGGGTGATCACCGAGCCGTCGAGCCGCTGCTCAAGTACATCGAGGACCCAAAGCAGAACGATCAGAGCCGCATGCGCGCTTGCGCGGCGCTGGCCTGGGTCGCCAAGGACGAAGACATGCTGCGCGTCGCCAAGAAGATCGGCGAGTACAGCAAGCCCGATCCGGCGGACCAGACGCGTCGCGGCTGCCTGCTCGAGACGCTGATCCAGCGCCCCACCAAGGGGACCGCCGGCGCGCTGCTCCCGCTCCTCTCCCCAGACGCGTCGATCCAGGCACGCAACCAGGCCGCGCGCGCGATCGGGATGGCTGGCGTGGAGCCGGCGGTCGAAGCGCAGCTGTTCAAGCTGATGGAACAGGACGCGCTGCGTGTCGACGCGGCGCTGGCGCTGATCCTCGGCGGAAGCGAGTCGACCGCGAAGCAAGCGGTCGCGTTGTTCGCTGACAAGGACAAGAGCGAGATCGAGGCGCTGCAGCAGCTCTGGTACAACACCTTTGGTTACTGGAGCACACAGGACCTGTCTTCGGGGCGCATCTTTCAGTGGGTGGACAACGCCAACGCCATCGCACAGGTCTCCATCAAGCAGACGCCCCAAGAGTGGGCGCGGGTGATGCTCACCAAGCAGCTCGAGAGCCTGAGCATTGACAACGGCCCACACTCGTTCACCCGGGTGGTGATGCGCATGCGCTTGATGGACATGGCGCGCGGCTCAGATCAGGCCAAGCGCGAAGGCGCGATCCGCACGCTGCTGTTCATGGGTGAACAAGGCGTGCTGCTCACGCTGCGCGACGACAAGGGGCCAGCGGGTCCGCTAGCCGCCGCTGCCTACCACGAGCTGATGCACCCCAAGCTGGTGCTGGGCGTGAAGCTCCCCGAGAGCGTGAAGCGGGACGACTGACCGCATGCTCGCTCGCCCAGCGCGCGCTCGCTTGAGCTGCTTGCTGCTGTGCTGTCTGGGTAGCGCGCCGCTGGCCAGCGTAGGCTGCGGAAACAGCACCTCCGCTCCAGCCAAGGCCGCGGCGCCAGGCGCAGATCTCGATCCCGTCATCACGCTGACTCCGGGCCTGGTGCTCGAACGGGTCTGCGTGCCAACGGGACCTGAGCTGTGCTTCAACGCCATCGACGACAACTGCAACGGCGTCTTAGATGAAGGCTGTGGGGTGCACACCGGTCTGGTCCAGTTCGCTATCGCTTGGAGCGAGGCCGACGCGGACGTGGATCTGGAAGTGACGGATCCGAGCGGTGAGCTGGTCGAAGTGGGCCGAGTCAGTGACAGCGGCTTGATCAAGGAGCGGGACTGTCCAGGGACGCGCAACGAGTGTCTAGGGCAGAACCTAGAGAACGTATTCCTCGAGGAAGGAGAGCCCGCGCGAGGCAAATACGTGGTCGTCGTGCGGCTGGAGAAGCTGGGCGTCTCGGCGCCGCCGCTGGAGGTCACGCTCGGTGCGCGGGTTGGCCCCAAGACGTTTGCCGCTCGCATCAAGCTGAACGCAGACCACGATCAAGTGAAGATTGTCTTCGATTTGTGATCGCGCGTATTGAGCCCTCCACCCCCGACCTTCACCTGCAACGACCCGGAAGCATCGCCAACCTATGACAGCCCTTGAGCGCGCCTTGGAGGCGCTGAACCGCGGTAACCCTTTAGCTGGCGAGCGTATCGTCACCGACGCCGCCAAGATCGCGGCCCAGAGCTACGGCGCGGGCAGCGTTGAAGCAGCCGAGGCGCACTTTGAGGCGTCTCAGTTCTTTCACGCGGCGGCCAAGCCGGAGCAGGTGGTGGCTGAGCTACGTGAGGCGGCCAAGCTGGTGCCCAAGACGGACGAGCAGGCCGCGGCGCGCTTTGGTTATTGGTTTCACCTGGCCGCGGCGCTGGACCGCGCTGGGGACCTTGCGGAATCCGAGAGCGTGTTGAGGCAGCTGGTGGTCGAGCTAGATCAGGCCTACGGTGAGCTGCACTCTGCGACCGCCACCGGCCAGACGGCGCTGAGCGGCGTGCTGTTCGAACAGGGCGAGATCGAAGAGGCGCTCGATCTTATCGAGGGCGCGGTGCGTACGCTGCACGCGCTGGATGACCCGGGCTTGGCTCCGGCGCTGGCCCTGCGCGCGTTCGTGATCAAGGCCTACAGCCCAGTAGAAGCTTCCTTCCCTGGGGAGATAGATCTGGACGCGGAGCTGGTCGAAGCGCTCGTCAACGCCGCGCTTGAGCGCGTGCCACAGGCTGCGCCGCAGTTGGCGCTGCTCGCGCTGTCTGACGTAGAGAGCCTGGCCGAGGCCGTGCTCGGCGAGACCCACGCCGCGCGCCGCGCGGTGCTGGCGCAGTGCGTCCACACCGCGGCGGCGGCGGGTGACGATGACGCCCAGATGCGCGCGCTAGACACCATGTTCGATCTGGCGCGACGTGGAGGCGACGAGCTAGGTCAGGCGGACATCTCCCTGGCGATGGCCGAAGCGCACGCCGCGGCGGGGCGGCAACCTGAGGCGCACGCGGCGTTCGAGCGCGCAGCGGCGACGGCCGGGTCAGACGCGCGCATGCTGGCGCTGGGGCTGGCGCGCCATGCCCAGTACCGCGCGGCACTAGGTGAAGACGAGCAAGCGCAAGCGCTGATCGAGCGATCCGTCGAGGCCGCGCGCGAGTCTCGCGACAGCACGCTGATCGGCAGCTGCCTGACCACCCAGGGCGTGCTGATGCAGCACGCGGGCTTAGAGCATGCTGCGCACAAGCTGGAGGCCGCCCTCGACCTGTTGCAGCTTGGGCATCCCGACGCGGACATCGCTACCGAGCACCTCGAGGCGCTGGAAGCGGGCCGGCCGTGTGGTTGCTTTGGGGACGCTGAGCTGCTCAGCGCCGTGGCTGAAGCCCTGAACGCGCGCCTGCCTGACGGGTTATTGCGCGGTGTTGTGCAGGACGTGGACGGCTTTCGGGTCGATCTCGCGCGGCAGCCCAGCGAGGCTGAGCACGAGCTGGTGCAGAGCGTCCTGAACGAGGTCATGGCAGAGCTTGCGCAGCCGAGCACCTCTTGAGGTAGGCTGAGAGGGTTGTGGGGGCCCAAGTACTTGGCAAGGTGACGCAGGCGATGGACGGGCCACGTGGCCCCGACGTGGAGTTCAAGGTCAGCGTACCTCGCGACTGGCTCGCCGAGGGAGCGTCCATTGAGTTTGAGTTGCCGCGCAACCTCGCCTGCGCCGCCTGCGGGGGTGGAGGGTGTGACACGTGTGAGCGCGCCGGCGCGATCAGCACGCGCGGACGCCAAGAGCTGCCCGAGCTAGTGCAGGTCAATTTGCCGCAGCCGAGCCAAAGCAGACCGCCGTCTGCTGGCACGTGTTCGCTCGTGATCCGCATTCCCGGACAAGGCGGGCTGGCGGGTGTGGGCAGTGACTTGCCGCGGGGCAATCTGCTGCTCTGCGTGTGTCCCAGCGACGAGGCGGATCCTGGGGTGACCCGCCTGCAAGCACCACGCGCGCCGGCCTCGGTGCGCGCGCCAGCGGTCTTGCGCCAACCGCCCTGGGTGCGGCTCTTGGCCGCCGCGGTGGCCATCTACCTGATGATCCTGCTTTTCTTGCGGATCACTGGCCGCGGCTGAGCTACTGCCCTGGCTGGCGCTGGGCGATTAGAGCGGCATCTGGATTGACGCGAAGCGGCATTCGCCTCTAAGACACCGAGCGCCTGGTCGATCCAGTCATGTCTCCCCATGTGGCGCGCGTGATCGCCGCCCCGTCCCCGCACTAGGCGCGTTAATGAGGTCCCGATGAACCCGATCGTAATGGCCGCAGTCTTGCTCAGCTTACTAGGCATGTTCGCGTGGAGCGCGAACCGCCGCTGGGCGCTGCTCAAGGTGGGTAGCCCCACCCACGAGAGCCGCGTCGCCGACGTGCCAGAGCGCTTGAAGGTGCTCTGGATCTACGCCTTCTGGCAGAAAAAGCTGCGCTACTACTTCACCGCGGGCCTCGCGCATAACCTGATCTTCGTCGGGTTCATGATCATCCAGGCGCGCACCATCGTGCTGATCGGGCGCGGGTTTGACCCGAGCTTCAACTTGTTCATCCTCGGACCCGAGGGCGTCGCAGGGATTCCGCTCGGAAAATTCTACAACCTGGCCAAGGACATCGTCGCGCTGATGGTGATCAGCGGCTGCCTGGTGTTCGTCTACTACCGCACGATCAACAAGCAGGTGCGCATGGCGCTGAGCTGGGAGGGGCTGCTGATCCTCGGCATCATCATCACCATGATGGGCTCCGACGTGGTCTACGACGGCGCCGCTCAGGTCCTGCACGTCAACTACGCAGCCACCTGCGCCGCCCCCAGCGGGGACATGGTGCTGACCTGCGAGCGCATCGCCACCATCATCGCGCCGCTCGGCGCCGCGCCCGCCACGCTGCAGTTCCACGCGATGGAGCCCGCTGGTTCAGGCGTCGCGCAGCTGCTCGCCGGGGTGTCGCCCAAGGCGCTGGTGGTGCTGTCGCACTGGGGCTTCTGGACCCACGCCACGTTGGTGCTGATCTTCCTCAACATCCTGCCGTATTCGAAGCACTTTCATATCCTCACGGTTCTTCAGAACGTCTTCCTGAGCGACATCACACCGCGCGGTCGCCTGCGTCCCATGGCAAAGAGCTCTGACGAGTTGATGGCCATGGTCGAGAAGGGCATGGAGACAGACGACATGCACGCGGCGCCCATCGGCTACGCGCGCATCCAGCACTTTACCTGGAAAGACGTGCTGGACCTGTACACCTGCACGGAGTGCGGCCGCTGCACCGACAACTGCCCAGCGGCGCTGACGGGTAAGATCCTGAGCCCCAAGCACTTCACCCTCGATCTGCGCGACCACCTCTACCAGCGCCAAGACGAGGTGCTCGAGGTGAGCAAGATCAACCGCGTGCTGCTTGATGATTTGCGCCCGAGCCCCGAGGCGGAAGGCGACGCTGAAGCTGACGCCGCGGAGACCGCGGACGCAGGCGCCGCGGACGCCGAGACGAAGCAGGCTGGCGAGCGCGTCTTTGACGACCTGAACCTGGTGCCCGGCGTCATGCACGAGGACGTGCTGTGGGCCTGCACCACGTGCCGGGCGTGTGAAGAGCAGTGCCCGGTCATGATCACCTACGTGGACAAAATCGTCCAGATGCGCCGCAACCTGGTCACCATCCAGGGAGAGTTCCCTGCGGAATTGCAGGGGCCGTTCGACGGCATGGAGACCAACGGCAACCCCTGGAACCTGTCGCGGATGGACCGCGCCAACTGGGCGGAGGGCCTGGAGATCCCGCTGGCGGCGGACAAGCCGGACGCCGACGTGCTGTACTGGGTCGGCTGCGCGGCCAGCTACGACGACCGCGCCAAGCGCATCTCGCGCTCCACCGCGCTGCTGCTACAGCAGGCGGGCATCGATTTCGCCGTGTTGGGTCAGGAAGAGACCTGCACCGGGGATCCCGCGCGCCGCGCGGGCAACGAATACCTGTTCATGACCTTGGCCGAGACCAACATCGAGACGCTGAACGGCTACAAGGAGCAGGGCGGCATCAAGAAGATCATCACCACCTGCCCGCACTGCTTCAACACCATCGCCAACGAGTACCCCGACTTCGGCGGCAAGTACGAGGTCGTGCACCACACCGACTACCTGCTCGGCCTAGTGGCCGAGGGCAAGCTCAAGCCTGAGAAGGCGGTGAAGGCCAAGGTCGTGTATCACGACAGCTGCTATCTCGGCCGCTACAACGACATCTACGATCCTCCGCGCAAGATCCTAGAAGGGATCCCTGGGGTAACGCTGCTGGAGCCAGAGACCTTTACTAGGAATAAGGGCATGTGCTGCGGGGCAGGTGGCGCCCAGATGTTCATGGAAGAGCAGAACAAAGACCGCGTGAACGTCAAGCGCACCCAGCAGCTGCTCGAGACCGGCGCGGACACGATCGCCACCGCCTGTCCGTTCTGCATGACGATGCTCACCGACGGCATCAAAGCGGAAGAGAAAGAGGAGTCGATCAAACAGCTGGACGTGGTCGAGCTGTTGGCCATTTCGTGCGGCGCAGAAGAGACCCAGAGCGCCGAAGCGCAGAGCTGATGGCGGCAGGCGCAGAGCTCTGCGCGGAAGCGCAGGGCCGACTGCAGCAGCGCCGAGCTGAGCGCACGAGCTCAGGGCTCAGGCGGCGCAGGGCTCAGGCCGCGCAGGGTCAGTGAAGCGCGCCGCGGTCGGGCGCTTGATGGGGCGGCCGCCGCTCGAGCAGCTCAAGCGCCGTCGCGCGGCGGACCAGCGGCAGCTGGCCGCTGCCCACCAGCTCTTCAAGCTCAGTGCGGGAGCAGAGCCCGATCAGGGGCATGGCGACCTCGTTGGGCGACGTCGGGTTGAGCAGGATGGCGTGCCGAACGCGGCCGCGCGCGATCCAGCGCGGGTTGGTGGCGACCTCCAAGATCACGCTGAGGTTGGCGGGGCGCCGCGTGACGATACGCAAGACATCATCCTGGGTCAGGCGCGGGTTGCCTAGGAGGATCTGCGCGACCATCGGGTGCGGATCAGCGAGCAACCTGTCAAAGTGGCGACGGTCGGGGCGCCTCGCCAGGCTGCGCCGTTCCCCCAAGGAAAGCTCTCGGCCCGCGCCGTAGTTCGGGATGCGAAACCTGAGCTCTTCGTCCACGTTCGGCTCGCCGCGGCGCAGCAAGCGCTCCAGGCTGAACAGCCGCGACGCCAGCGCCTCATCACGCAGCCGACCAAGCGCCGCTGTCTCACGCATGCGGACCAAGCACAGGGCGACGGCGACCATCGCTTCGCGAGCGGCGCTCCGCGCGGCCTCGCACTCCGCGGCGAGCTCATTGAGCAGCCGCGCGCCCAGGACCGCGCCCCAGCCGTCCAGCTCTGATTCAAGCCAGCGCGAGCGCAGCTCAAGCTCGCTGATGCTGAGCAAGCGATGCTCCAGCGAGCCGGCGGCGTGCGGTGAAGGCTCAAGGGTCGACACGGCTGAGCCCGAGCATAGCTCGCGCTGGCGAGGCGTCACCTACGCACTTCTTGCGGTGCTGCGCCTGCGTCTTGACGCCCGGCGCTGCGAAAGCTCTAGTTCCGCTGATGAACCAGCCTGGCTTCAATCCGTACGCGGCGCCCACGGGTCCCCCATCGGTCGGTGGGTTCGGCTTTCACAATTCAGATGTGGGGGTCCCTGCGGACCGCGGCGTGCGCCTGATCGCCAAGGTCATCGACGGCTTGTGTGATTTGGTGGCGATCGCGCCGGGCTTGGTGCTGCTCATGCTGGGCGCCGGGGGGAATGAGTCAGCGCTAGTCATCGTCGGCGGCCTGCTGATGGTGCTTGGTTTGCTCGCCATCTCGATCTACCAGTGGCTGGCCATCGTGCGCAGCGGGCAGACCATCGGGAAGCGCGCGATGAAGATCAAGATCGTGCGTCAAGATGGGTCGCCAGTGGACTTCGTGTACGGGGTGGCCCTGCGTAACTGGCCCATCGCCATCGGTGCGCAGCTCATCCCGGCGCTGGGGTTGATCGACGCGCTGATCATCTTTACAGAGCAGCGCCGCTGCCTGCACGACATGCTGGCGAGCACCGACGTGATTCAAGTCTTGTGAGGCTGCGCGTTCTCCCTGCTAGCGGTGGGCCTGTGTGCGCATGATCGGGGCGGCTCAGGGGACGCGTTCGCGCCCGACGCGTGCCCTAGCAGTCAGTGAGCCGCTAGACACCATCGCCTACGTCGAGACGCCGGAGCACGTGCGCTTCCGCTATCGCCTAGCTGGACCCGCCAGGCGCGGCGCCGCCTACTTGGTCGATCTGATCGTGCGCGCTATCGTGCTGGCCTGCTTCGCGTTCCTGGCCGCGATCTCTGGCGCCTTGGGCGGCTACGAGCTCGACACCGACGGCTTCGGGGTCGGCGTGTTGTTCACGCTCTTCTTCTTGATCGACTGGTTCTACTTCGTGGCCTCCGAGACGCTGATGGGCGGGCGCAGCATCGGCAAGCGGGCATTTCGGCTCCGCGTGGTCAAGGAGAGCGGCGTCCCGCTGTCCTTCTCCGACAGCTTGTTGCGCAACCTGCTGCGCGCGGCGGACCTCTTGCCGGGCTTCTACACGCTGGGCTTCGTGGTGATGAGTCAAGATCGCTATTTCCGTCGCCTGGGTGATCTGGTGGCGGGCACGCTGGTCGTCTCTGAAGAGAGCTCCCACGTCCGTGCGGCACTGACGATCAGCCCGCCTCCTACGGCTCGTGAGCTGTCTCGCATCCCAGCGCGCCCGGGCCTCAGCGGCCAAGAGCTCGAGGCTCTGGAGCTGTTCGTGAGCCGGTTTGGTCAGCTGTCTGAGGCTCGCCAAGAAGAGCTGGCTGAGATCATCGCGCCCGAGCTCGCGCGGCGCCTCGGGCTGCGCTTTCGTAGCCCCGCTCGCTTCCTTGGTCTGCTGTATTTCCGAGCGACGCGCGGCGTGCTGCCAGAAGAGGTCCGGGGCGCCAGCGCCGCGCTGCCGCCTGAGGCGGGCGCTGAGTTTCAGCCGCCCGCCGCCTGGCGCGGGTACGGACCATGATCGGCCGCGACGAGTTCGTAGCGAAGCGCTCCGCTCGTTGGCATGAGCTAGAGAGCCTGCTGGTGGACAAAGAGCTCCATCGGCTGCCGCCGGCGACCATCAGCCGCATCGCGGCGTTGTACCGGGCGATCTGCGCGGATTTAATGCGCGCGCGCTCGTTGGGGGTCGGGGCGGACATCACCGGGCACCTAGATGTCCTCGCAGGGCGCGCGCACAACGTGCTGTACGCCCCGCGGCCCTATCGCTTGCGCGCGATCTGGGAGCTGGTGATCTTCGGGTTTCCGCGCGCCTTTCGCGCCAACTGGCGCTTCAACCTACTCGCCGGCGCGCTGTTCTATCTGCCGCTGTTAGCGGGCATGTTGGGCGCGCTGAGCTCGCCCGAGTTCGCTGAAGGCATCTTGCCGCGCAGCACGCTGCACGGCATGGCCGAGGCGTACTCCCAAGGCTTCACCGACGGGCGCGCCACAGGCGCCGACGCCGCGATGGCTGGGTTCTACGTGCACAACAACGTGGGCATCGCCTTTCGCTGCTTTGCCACGGGGATTTTGTTCGGCTTCGGGAGCATGTTCTTCCTGATCTACAACGGGCTCGTCATCGGCACCGTCCTGGGGCACGTCATCCACGTCGGCCACGGCGCGAATATCCTGACGTTTGTCTGCGGGCACAGCCCGTTCGAGCTCAACGCGATCGTGATCAGCGGCGCCGCCGGGCTCCAAATGGGCTACGCGCTGGTCCACAGCCAGGGCCAAACGCGCGTCGCGTCGCTCAGGCGCGTAGCACCAGATCTGTTCGCGCAGATCAGCGGCGCGGCGCTGATGTTGCTGATCGCCGCGCTGATCGAGGGCTTCTGGTCCCCGTCTTCGTTGCCGCCAGCGGTCAAATGGGCCTTCGCGGCGCTGATGAGCGTTGGGGTGCTGCTCTACCTGCTCTTGGTGGGGCGCGGGCGGCGTCAATCAAAGGGTAAAGCCGCACGGAAGCAACGCGGGCAGGCTGGCGGTGAAGCCCCCCCTAGCTCACGCGCCGGTCCGCTGAGCAGCCGCGGGGCCTCCCCGCCCGCTTCGCTGCCGCCGGCTTCGCTACCTCCGCCCTCATTCCGTGCTCCGGAGCGAGCCTCGTGAACATCGAGCAAGCGCACGTCGAGGTGCGCCAGCGATCGCAGCTCGAGGTCACGGATCTCTCGTTTCGCTACGTCTTCGCCCTCGGCGGGAAGCTCTACGCCAAGCTGTGGCTAGCCTACTGCCCGCCGCTGGTGCTGCTGCTGTGGGCCGCGCAGCGCTGGCTCGGGTGGTCTTGGGTTACGATTTGGGTGCTCGCCGCCATCGCCGGCAGCGGCCTGCAGGGGCTGTTCACGGTGGCGGCTGGTCGGCTGATGTTTGAGACCAAGGTCAGCTTCGGCGCGGTGACGCGCCAGTACTTCTCGCGCATGGGGGCCTACCTTGGCGCGCTGATCATCACTCGGCTGATGCTGATCGCCTCTAGTTTTCTGCTGATCCCCTTACCGTTCGTCTGGGTGCGTGTCGCCCACGTCCACGAGGCCGTGTTGCTAGAGGGCGCGAGCGCTGGCGCCGCCGTCAAGCGCGCCGGGCGCTTTACGGAGCACTACGCGGGCGCCACGTTCTCCATGTTGATGCTGCTATGTTGCATTACCGTGGGGATTATGACGTCTAGTCAGATCGTGGGCGACACCCTGGTGACTGACGTGTTTCAGCTGGGAAACATCGGCGGCGACATCGAAGACGGCGGGACATTCTACCTGCTGGTAGGCTACTTCCTCTCTATCCTGTTCTGCGCGACCATGCGCTTCCTCGCGTATATCGACGCGCGGACGCGGCGCGACGGCTGGGACGTCCAAGTGCGCTTCATGGCCCTGCGCGCGCAGGCTGAGGAGGCGCTGTGAGCAGCTCAAGCTCTCCGCCAAACCCACGCTCGGCTCCGCGGCCCGGGGGTGGAGGGGCTAGCGCTCTGCGTCGCTGCTGGGTGCTCGCGGTGGCTCTAGCGTGTTGCTTGGGCGTCAGCATGCCCGCCCGCCCAGCGGCGGCCCGAGTCCAGTCCGCGCCTAGCGCGCCGACGCTGCGCGCTGCCCCGGACACGCTGCATGAGCCAAGTAGCCCGAAGACGCAGCCGTGTCAGCTCTACGACCCTGAGCAGGAAGACGGCGACGATCCAGACGCGGACGGTGAACCGGTGCCAGGCTTGCCCCCGGGGATCTATGGGTCACCCCCGGCTGACGATCCGGACGGCGCCGACAGCTACGAAAAGGAGCTGGCGCGGGCTCGCAAGCGGAGCGTCGACGGCGATCTGTCGTCGACCTTAGGTGACGAGCGCTACAAGTACTGCAAGGACTTGGAGTATCGGGTGCGCGCTGGAGACTACCACCTGTGCGCGTTCGCCGACGGCGCCCGCGCTCGCTGCCCTGGTTTTGCTGCCGCCTGCGCCAAGCCGCCGCTCCCAGCGCCCGAGGGCGGCTCCTTGTTTGGCCCCGGCGGCGATGGCGAGCGCGGCCCGCGCTCCCGTGAGGATACGAAGGGGAGCAGCGAGCCCAGCAGCAGCTCAAGCACGCCGACTCCCAGCGTGCCCGCGGCGATGAGCGGCTTCGCTGCCGTGGTGTTCTGGGTGCTGGTCGTCTGCCTAGTGGCGGCGCTCATCTTCGCCATCGCAAAGAACATGCGCCGCGACTCGGCGGACGAGGCGGCCGCTGAGGCGTCACCGAGCGACGCCGACTCGGCTCCGCTGCCGCCTCGCCCGCGCGGGCCCGTAGAGACCGACGTCGACCGCCTGCTCGCGCGCGCCCACGCCGCCGCCAACTCCGGAGACTTTGAGCAGGCGATGGCCGACGCCTACGCAGCGCTGCTGCGGTATCTTGACGGAAACGGGCTGATCGAGCTGCACCACAGCCGCACCAACGGCGAGTACGCGCGCCACCTACGCAAGCACCCTGAGCTGCAGTCTGCGCTCAGCGCGAGCGCGAGGGAGCTGGAGTCGGTGCAGTTTGGCGCGAACCCACCGAGCCCGGCCGCGTTCAAGCGCTTGATCGCCAGGATCATGCCTGTGGTGAGCCGGGCGGCGGTGCTGTTGCTGGTCGCGTGGCTCACCACCCAGACCATGGCCTGCGGTGGCGCCAGCTCGGCGCCCAAGGAGGCGGTGCCCTCCACGGATCACACGCCGAGCGGCGTGAGCGTGCTGCAGTCGTTGCTCGTGAAGCGCGGCGCTGAGGTCCGCGAGCTGAGCGGCAGCATCACTAAGATCCCCGAGGATGTGGACACCCTGGTGGTGCACGGGCCCCTCAACCCTGACGACGAGGAGTGGCGCTTGGTGCTCGCCTGGGTCAAGCGGGGCGGCAGCCTGGTCGTGGCGCTGGACAGCCGGCTGCCAGAGGCGGAGCTCGGCGCGCGACGTGTCGGCACGCGCTGCGACAAGCTGCAGGTCGCCGCAGGCTATGCCACCTACTCCGACCTCAAGCTGGTGTCTGCAGATGCCGAGGCGCTGGAGGTGGTGTCAGGCGACCACTGGTCCCTGCTCGAGTGCCGCGACGCTGCGGGAGGCCAGCCTCAGCCGTACGTCGTCGCGCGCGCGCTGGGCCGCGGCAACGTCGTCGTCATGCCGAGCTCGGATCTGATCAGCAACGCCGCGATGGCCAGCGACGATCACGCGTTCGCCATCCTAGAGCTGGTGTTCGGTTCGCCGAAGGTCGTGGTGTTCGTCGACACCTGGACGACCATCGGTGAAGACAGCCCGTTCGCGGCGGTAGCCAACGGCAAGCTGAACCCGTTCCTGATCCAGTTGTTCGTGATGATGAGCGTGTTGTTCTGGTGGAAGGGGCGGCACTTCGCGAGGCCGCGGAGCCCGCCGGGATCACAGCGCCGCGCGTTCCGTGAACACGTGGAGGCGCTAGGCGCCCAGTACGCCAAAGCGCGCGCCTCTCGCTTGGCGCTGGGCATGTACGCGAGTTGGGCGATGGACCGCCTGCGTGAGCGCTGTCAGCCTGGCGGCAGGCGTGGCTTGATGCCGCTGGCAGCGGCGATCTCCGCGCGCACTGGCCGCGATGAGCGCGTGGTCATGCGCCTGTTGGTAGAGTGTGAATCCGCACGGGAAAACTACGCGGCTCCTGGTGAGCCGGCAGAAGATCTAAAGATGATGCGGCAGCTCGAAGCGCTGCTCGCGGAGACTGGAGGAATACGTTGAACGTTGCTGAATATAGCCAGGCCTTTCGCGCCGTGGTGACCGAGATGTCGCGGGTTCTGGTGGGCCAGGACGACGTCGTGGAGCACGTGTTGACCGCCGCCTTGGCGAAGGGGCACGTGCTGATCGAGGGCGTCCCTGGGCTGGGGAAGACGCTGCTCGTGCGCGCGCTGAGCCAGGTCGTTGGCGCGGATTTCAGGCGCATCCAGTTCACTCCGGACTTGATGCCGAGCGACGTGACTGGCGGCAACGTGTTCGATCAGAAGCAGGGCCAGTTCGTGTTCATGCCGGGTCCAGTGTTTACCCAGCTGTTGCTCGCCGATGAGATCAACCGCGCGCCCGCCAAGACTCAGTCCGCGCTGCTGGAGGCGATGCAAGATCGAAGCGTCACAGCGGACGGCATCACGCGGTCGCTGCCCGAGCCGTTCCTCGTGATCGCTACCCAGAACCCAGTGGAGTCACAGGGCACCTATCCACTGCCTGAGGCTCAGCTCGACCGCTTCCTGATCAAGGTCCACGTCACTCACCCCTCCCAGGCGGCCGAGCAACAGATCCTCGCCAACTACCTCCACGGCTTCGACCCGGTGGCCCTAGATCGTATCGGGTTGAATCAGGTGCTCAGCGTGGAGCAGTTGCTGGCGATGCAGGTCACGCTATCAACCATCCGTGTGGATCCAGAAATCGTCGCCTATATCACCGACATCGTGGCACGGACCCGCAGTCACCGCGCCGTGTACTTAGGCGCATCACCACGCGCTTCAATCGGTCTGCTGGTAACTGCGCGCGCTCACGCCGCCGCTGCGGGGCGCGAGTTTGTGATCCCCGATGACGTGAAGGTGTTCGCGCCCGGCGTGCTCAGGCACCGCCTGATGCTGCATCCAGACGCGGAGCTCGAAGGCACCACCGCCGACGACTGCGTGGAGGCGATCCTGCGCGAGGCGCCGGTGCCTCGCACCGCGGCCTAAGCCATGCTGCCCAACCGCCCGCTGGTCATTCTCCTGTTAGTCCCGCTGGGGCTCGCGGTGTTGACGCTGTTCGACGCCAGCGTGTTGCTGCCCATGTTGGCGCTGGACGCGGCGATTTTCGTGGTCGCGGCGTTAGATCTCTTCCTAGCGCGCAAGCCGTTGGTTCAGGTCTCGAGGCAGCTTGGACGCGTGTTCTCCCTGGGGCGCCCCAACCCGGTGACCTTGACCGTGCGCAGCTCGTCACGGCGCAAGCTGCGGGTGCAGATCACACAGGATTTGTTTCAAGACGCGGTGACCGAAGATTTGCCAATTTCCGTGCAGATACCAGCGCGAGGGCGTGCCGAGGTCACCTATCACATTCAACCGCGCCGCCGCGGAGCACATGTCGTGGGTGACCACCACGTGCGCTACCCATCGCCCCTGGGCCTGTGGCTGCGCCAGCTCGACCTGAGCGCAGCAGACGAAGTGCGCGTGTACCCAGATTTGCAGGCGGTGCGCAGCTACGAGCTGCTCGCGAAGCAGGATCGAGAGTTCGCGATGGTGCGCGCGACCAAGCTAAAGGGAGGCGAGAGTGAGTTCTCGCGGCTCCGCGAGTACACTCGAGACGACGAGTATCGTGCGCTCGACTGGAAGGCTACCGCGAGGAGACAGCGGCTGATCGCGCGTGAGTACCAGCTCGAGAGCAACCAGAACGTGATCTTCATGCTTGACGCGGGGCGCCTGATGACGGCTGAGAGCGACGGCATCGCGCGCTTTGATCACGCGCTGAACGCGACGCTGATGCTCGCGCACGTGGCGACCCGCGGTGGTGACCGCGTGGGCCTGGTGGGATTCGATGACAGCGTCCGTGCCTACGTCCCGTTAGCTGGCGGCGGCCAGGCGTCGCGGCGCCTGATACAAGCTAGCTATGACTTGCACCCGCGCCTGGTCGAGCCTGACTACGACGCGGCCTTTGAGTTTCTGACGCTGAAGGTCCGCAAGCGCTCGCTGGTCGTGTTGTTTTCCCAGGTCGTCGACGACGCGGTGGCGGAGACGCTGCTCAAGCGGACGCGAGCTATCGCGCGCCGCCATTTGCCCCTCCTAGTGCTGTTTCGAGACGTTGAGGTCGAGCGCTTGCTGACGACGAGTCAGGGTGGCGCGAGCGAGCTCTACACGCGCGGCGCCGCAGCGGAGATGTTGCGCTGGCGCGACGGGTTGATCCGCGAGCTACGCGCGGCTGGGGCCCTCGTCTTGGACACCTTGCCGGCTAACCTGACGCCGAGCCTGATCAACCACTACCTGCAAATCAAGGCACGGCACTTGTTGTGAGGCCCCGGCGGGATCGGCCGCCCATTCGCGTGTAAGCTCGTGCGATGCCTCTGGCGGGACTCTTTCGACTTGGTGACGTGTGGCGCAAGCGCACGCGCGGCGCCCGCCGCTGGTTGCTGCTCAGCGTCGGCGTGGGGCTGATGCTGGCCGCCGCGCACCTCGCGCGCTTTGGGACCGACCTGACCCGGGGGGTGGCCGCGGGTGTTGTCCTGCTGTCGCTCCTGCTCTGGGGCTTGTGGTGGCGCCGCGAGCGCCGTGTCGCGCTCAGCCCACGCCGGCTGATCGAGCGGGTCATCGCGAGCTACGACGCCGAGTTGGCGCAGCGCGCTCAGCGCGCGCTGGGCTTGGTAGAGCGCAGCGAGCGCACTAGCTTCGCGGGCTCACCCGCGCTGGCGCGGACGCACCTTGAGCGCCTGGTCGCGCGGGCGTCGCTGCAGCGCGTTGAAGATGCCGCACGGCAGCGCGCGACGACGTATTCCATGCTGGCCGGCGCGCTCGGTCTGACGGCGACGCTGGTCCTTGCCCTTGGGCCGATGCGCGTCGTCGAGGGCCTGGACGTGCTGTTCGCGCGCGGCGGCAGGGCGCCGGTACCGATCAGCTGGCTCGCTCAGGTCGAGGTCCGGGCTCATCCGCCGAGCTACCTGCGTCGGGCCGAGCGGGTCCTGTACTGGGAGGGCCTGTCGGCGGCGCCTGTCGGCACGCTGGTCACGGTGCGCGGCACAGCGCGCTTCGCCGGGCGGCAGTTGGTCCTGACAGATGGTGCCCGCGAGGTGCCGTTCGTCGAGGACGGCAACGGCGGGGTTGTGGCCCGGTTCACCGTTGAGCGAGACGCCGAGCTGCGGGCTGCGGCGCGCTTCGGTGCGGTGCTGATCGATGCCCCTGAGTCCCTCAGCTTGCGCGCTGTCGCGGACGAGCCGCCCGAGGTCAACCTGTCGTTCCGGAACGCAGAGGGCAAGGCGGTCCCCGCTCCAAGTAAGCTCGAGCTCGCCAAGCTCGACCGCTTGGAGCTCGACTACGAGGTGTCCGACGACAACGGGCTACGCCAGCTTGATCTCGTGATGTACGCGAATGGCCGTGAAGAGCGCCGGGTCCTTAGTCGTTTCGACGGGGAAACGCGCTCCGAGCGTGGAGCCCACGCGTTGAAGGGCAGTGACCCGTTCTTGCGCCGCATGTTCCTGCCCATCGTGCTGCGGGTCGAGGCTCGGGACGGCGATCCAGTGACCGGACCCAAGTGGGGACGCAGCCAGCCCATCACCCTGATCCCTCCGACCGTAGGGCAGGCCGAGGCCGAGCGCTTGCAGGCCCTGTTGTCCGTGCGCGACGACGTAACGGATGTCGTGGCCTGGCGCACCAGCAGCGAGCTAGAGTCAGATCCAAAATCGCGCGCCGAACGGGCAGCCCGCGCCCACGCCCTGGTCAAGCGCGTGAGCGAGCGCGCGGATGAAGTCGCGACGTCGAGCTATGGCGGCTTGGAAGTGCCCGACGGCCTCGAGTCGTTTATGCTGGGCCAGGTGCGAGTCCTGCAGCGGCGCACGCCGCGGGGTGCCTCGAGCACGCGGCAGGCCGAGGACGTGTTGCTGGCCCTTGACGTCTCATTTCGACGCTTCTCAACCGCTGAAGCCAAGAGCGTCTCCGTGAGGTTAGGCGGCGTGGCTGAAGAGGTGGCTGCGGCGGCCAGCGCCGCCCGCGACGCTGAAGATCCGCAAGCCAGCGAGGCGCGTCTGGTCTCTGCGCTCGACGCGCTTGACGCGGGCGCGCATCAGCTGAGCAAGCTCGGCGCCCTGGGCGCAGACATCGGCAGCGTGGCGCTCGCGGACATCGGTCGCATCAAGCGATCGCGCACCACCGGCACGCTGAGCCAGCTTGAAGCAGCAGCGCGGCACCTGGCCGCCCGGCTGCGGCACCCGAACCCTTCATTTGGTTCCGCACGGAGTGGCGGCGTCGAGTCGGGCGGCGTGAGTCAAGAGGCGGGTGAGCCCTCGCGCGCCGACGATCGCTTCAACCAGCTGGCCGATGAGTTGGGGCAACTCGCGCGTGAGCACGCCGGTAGCATCAGCGATGTCCAGCGCACGATGTCGGACGCCGAGCAGGCGGTGGATCTGAAGCACTTGGAGGCGGACGCCCAGCAGCGCGCGGACGCGCTGCGCAAGGCCATGAGCGGGCTACCCATGGCGGGCGCGAACCCGGGTAGCGCCCGCGCGGCCGCTGCGCTGGCTAGGGAGCACGGCGAGGCGATGGCGCAGTCCATGTCAAAGCTCTCGCTCGCCGACGCGGTTGAGTCAGGCAAGAGCGCGCTGCAAGCGCTTAAAGATGCCGCGCGGAAGCGTGACGGCTCTATCGAGAGCCAGGCTCAAGTTGAGCAAGCCGAGGCAGCCGTCAAGCGAGAGCTTGAGTGGGCAAAGAAGGCGCTGGCGCGGCTGAAGGACGACGCCGGAGCCAACGCGAAGACCAAGCTCGGCGAAGCCGGCCGCCGAGAGCAGGCGTTGGCGCGGCGGGCTGGTAACTTAGGCGCGCGCGGTAAGGAGGGGGAGACCGCCTTGCCGCAAGACGCAACCGATGCGCTTGAGCGGGCAGAGGCGGCGATGCGAGATGCCGCCAAGGCGCTGGGCAAAGGTGACGGCGACAGAGCCCTGGAGCTGCAGCGCGAGGCCCAGCGCCTGCTTGAACAGGCCAGTAAAGGTCAGACGAGCGGAGGCTCGCGAGGTGAGGGGCGTAACCCGAGCACGCAGAGCAGCGCCAATAGCAAGGCCATGCAGAAGGGCGGGGAGGTCCCGGAGCGCTCCAAAGCAGAGCGAGCGGAGGAGTTCCGTCGCCGCGTCATGCAGGGCCTAGGACAGAGCAAGGCGGGGCGCATGTCCCCCGCGGTCAAGCGCTACGCGGAGTCACTGCTGCGATGAGGCGCGTCAACCGAGCCATATTGTGGGGGATCGCTGTGTGTGCGGTCGCCGTGGGTGGGCTCGCCGCCCGCGCAGACTCTGCCAGCAGCCCCAGGCAGGTCGCTGACGCGATCATCGAGTTAGACGTTGAGACTGGCAAGGCGCTGCTCAAAGACACCGAGCAGAAGCCGGAGTACGCGTTCGAGCGGGCTCGCCTGGCGCTCTACTTGGGTGACTGTGAGACCGCGCAAGCGATTTTGTCATCACCGCAGTTCGCGGACGTCGAGGAAGCGCGTCACTTTCAAGACGTTGCCTCGGGGTGTACAGGGACGACCGTCGGTGCCCAGGTGATCGAAGATCTGCCGCGCGGTGTGTGGCTGCGCCTGCAAGACACCGAAGACGCGCCCCTCGCGCCGCTGATCTTCGACGTCGCAGATCGCGCGCGCGCGCGCATTGAGCAAGACCTCGGGGTCACGCTGCCTCGGCCCCTGCGCATCGACTTGGTGCGCGACCTGTTCTCGCTGGCCGCGGTGACTGGCCTCCCGCTGTCCGCTGCGGAAACAACAGGCACGGTGGCCGTCGCGCGTTGGGGCCGGGTCACTATGCTCTCACCCCGCGCGGCCGCGCTCGGTTACCCTTGGCAGGACACGCTCGCGCACGAGATCACCCACCTCGCGCTGTCACGCGCGACCCGTGACCGAGCGCCGCTGTGGCTGCAAGAGGGGGTGGCCAAGCGCGAGGAGACGCGCTGGCGCGAGAAGCACCCGTTTGACGACGTAGATCACGACGCCATCGCCCGGGGGGCCCTGGCGGACGGCAAGTCCGTTGGCATCGCTGGTCTCGGTTCGTCCATCGCCATGCTGCCCACCCCCGAGTCCGCTTCGATCGCCTTCGCCGAAGTCACCAGCTTCGTCGGCTACTGGCTCGAGCAGAACGGCATGCCGGCTTTTCAGTTGCTGCTGCAAGATCTCAAAGGTGTAGGCGACCGTGGACCCAACGCGGCGCTCGCCAGCGTGAGCGGCGTCTCTCTTTCCGAGTGGAATTCGCGTTGGCAGACCTGGCTTGAAACCAGCGTCCCGCTGCCCCCACCCCCAGCAAAGCTCTCCGTCCTAGAGCAACGCAAAGCGCATCAAAAGACTGAAGATCTGATCCGCAACGCGCGGCTCGGTGACCTTTTGTTCCAGCGCGGGCACGCGGCTGAGTCCGAGGCAAAATTTCTACGCGTGTTCGACGCCGCGCCCCATGACCCGACGCTGCGGGCTCGCCTCGCGCGCGTGGCTCTAGCTCAGGATAAGCAAGAACGCGCCATGGAGTTGGTCGGCTCACTGAAAGACGTGAACGCAGCGAGCGCGCACTGGTGGGCGCTCAGGGCACGGTTTGGGCTCGGGACAGGCAGTGAGACCAACGGTACGAAGGCTGCCAGTAGCGCCGCTTACAACCTGGCGGTGGCGGTGGACCCGCTCTCCGAGGTGGTCGCTTGCGCGGGGTATTGGGAACCGAAAGGCCACTTAGATAAGCCAGCCGGTGCCTCTCCGGCCGCGCCAGCGGCAAACCCTGGGGCGCGCTCGGGCGGCGTGGTCCGCCAAGACCTGTGCGAGGCGGCGCGCCGCTTTGGCCGTGATTGACTCGACTCGTGCCTTAAACCTACGATGCTCGTCCGTTGGTCCATCCGCAGCGCTTGTCACGACGCCGCGCTCGCGGGGACGACCTCACCCTCCCTAGTTGTTGGGGCCTGCAAGCTAGCGCTCTACCGCACACTGCTCGTCTGACCCACTCGCTCTGCTCGCAGCCGGTCCACGCTGCTGCACGGCGTACGCTGACCCTAAGAGGCCTGAAATAGACCCGTGAGTGCCGCTAGTTTCGCCGCCGCACAGTTGATTCGCCTGCTCCCTCGCACCCGCATCAGCGAGGTGATGGGCAAGCTCGCCGACGCGCAGCTGCCGGGCCCCGTGTCGCGGGTTGTGATGGGCGCCTACGCTCGCGCGTACAACGTGGACCTGGCGGAAGCGCAGCCTGAAGCCAAGCCGTATGCGTCGTTTGACGCGTTCTTCACGCGGCCGCTGGTCGACGGCGTTCGGCCTGTTTCGTCAAGCCAGGTGCTGAGCCCGGCTGACGGGCAGCTGTCAGCGCTGGGGCGGGTCGATGCTGCTGGGAGAATTCACGCCAAAGGTCAAGGCTACGCGCTGGCTGACTTGGTGGGGGCACCTGAAGACGCGGACCGCTACGTCGGTGGTTCGTTCTTCGTGGTCTACCTGTCTCCTCGCGACTACCACCGCGTCCATTCTCCCGTCGACGGACACGTCAGCCTGGTGCGTGGGATCCCAGGCGATCTGTATCCAGTGAACTCCATCGGCGAGCGCTACGTGCCGGGGCTGTTCGTGCGCAACAATCGGGTCGCGATCGCCATCGACACCGACCAACTCGGTCGGGTCACCGTGGTCATGGTCGGCGCGATGGTGGTGGGGCGCATTTCCGTGTCGGCGCTGCCGGCGCCCGCAGTTCCGCCCGGGATCCACAGCATCGATCCCAAGCTGGAGGTGGTTCGTGGGGATGAGATTGGAATGTTCCACCTTGGCTCGACAGCGGTGGTGCTGCTGGAGCCTGGAGTCACTATCTCGCGCGCAGTAGGTCCCGTACGCTACGGTGAGGCTTTGACTGGGGCATGACGGAAGAGGAGCGACAGCGAACAGCTGCTGCCGCCGCGGCAGCGGAGGTCCCAGCGGACACCGCGGAGCCAGAGGCTCTCGCTGGTGATGCGTCGCTAGAGGACGAGGCTCCGCCCGAGATCCCGGATTTGAGTGAGGTGGTTCCGCGTCTGGCTAGTAAGCCACCGCCAAAGCCCAGTCGCTCCAGCGGCTCGATGCCTGCCGTGCGCCCTGGCAGTATTCCACCACCTCCCCCCAGCGCGCGGCGTCTTAGCTCGCCGGATTTGCTGGCGAGCCAGCGGGTGCCCAGCATCGAGGTGCTGCCGGGCCCCACGCAGCGTGGCTCCGGCTCCCCTGAGCCTGCCGGCGCGACCACCTCGACGCCCCCTGGGGTTCGTGTTCAGTCTCAGGCCCCTGGCGCTCCAGCGTCGGCCAGTCAAGCCCCAGCGCTGTTAGATCCGCCCGGAAGTGTAGACGACCCAGAAGAAGACGACGAAGAAGCGCTCCCCACCATGGTTGAGGTGGAGGTGCCCAGCGACCCCAACGCTGAGGCGCAGGCAGCGCAAGCGGCACCGGCGACCGCGCGATGCTCCGCTGCGCCTGGCTCGCTGTCGGCGGACGACGCCGCGCGGTCGGGTGAGCAGACACCGACAGGCTCCGACAGCAGCGCGCTGGCAGCCAGCCTAGCCGGGTCGGCGGGCACGACCGCTAGCCAGGCCGTAGCGCCGGCTCCCGTGGCGCAGGAGGAGCGCGACGCGCCGGCGGCTCCCGTCGCGCAGCCGGAGCGCGACGCGCCGCCGGCTCCGGTGGCGCAGCCGGAGAGCGACGCGCCGGCGGCTCCCGTCGGGCAGCCGGAGAGCGACGCGCCGCCGGCTCCCGTGGCGCAGGCGGAGAGCGACGCGCCGGCGGCTCCCGTCGCGCAGCCGGAGCCCCAAGGATCTAGCGCGACGTTCTCAACGCGCGGCGTCACCATCCCGGACGACAGCGTCCCTTCGAGCCAAGCGCCGATGGAAGTGGCGCCCCCACCAACGTCTGCGCTGATGGCGATGCGCATCATCAGCATTGGCGACCCAGAGGCGCCGCCGAGCGACGAGCTAGACGACGTGGACGCCGAGGAGCTCGAGGACGAAGACCTGGCGCCGCAGTCGGATCGGATCGCTGACGACGCTGAGAGCAGCGACGGACGCGCAAAGCCGCCCCCTCCACCCCTGCGTCGCCCTAAGAAGCCCCCGCCGCCGCGGTCAAACGCCGATAAAGAACGGGCGGTCAAAGAAGCCCAGCTGAAGCGTAAGGTCCGACCCTGGTGGGAGGAGTTGTTCGGCGACGATTTCAGCCGGGCCATCTTCTCACCTAGCCGCGACCAGATCAGCGCGGAAGTGGACTTCATCGAGCAATCGCTGGGCGTGGCCAAAGGCGGGGTCGTGCTCGACCTAGCGTGCGGCTCTGGCGACCACGCGATCGAGCTCGCGAGTCGTGGCTACGCGGTCGTTGGCTACGATCTGTCGGTCACCATGCTGGCCCAGGCCCAAGAGATCGCCCAAGAGCGCGATCAGAAGCTGAATTTTCTGCAGGGCGACATGCGTGAGATGGCGTTCGAAGAGACCTTCGACGGCATCTACTGCTGGAGCTCGAGCTTCGGCTACTTTGAAGAAGAAAAGAACATCAACGTCGCCCAGCGCATGTTCAAGGCGCTGCGCCCCGGTGGCACCCTGTTGCTCGACGTCGCCAACCGCGACTACATCGCCGAGCAGACACCTAGCTCCGTGTGGTTTGAGGGTGACAGCTGCGTGTGCATGGACGACGCCCAAGTCGACTGGATCACCAGTCGCCTCAAGGTCAAGCGCACGGTGATGCTAGACGACGGGCGCTCCAAAGAATGCAATTATTCCGTGCGGCTATATGGGCTACACGAGCTAGGTAAGCTGCTGCACGACGTCGGCTTCGCGATCCGAAACGCCAGCGGCCAAATCGCGACCCCCGGCGTGTTCTTCGGGCCGGCCTCGCCGAACATCATCGTGCTGGCGCAGCGCCCGAAAGAGTGAGCCGTCACGCGCCCAGGCTGTTCGCGCTGCGAGCTGGCTCAGCTCGACGGATGGGAGACGCCGTCGATCACCTGCTCGACCAGCTTGGCCTCGCCGTCGCTCATGGGTGGCTCTCGCTCGTACTCAAACGCGAGGCTGCGCGAGGCTGGGGCGGTGGTGCTGTGGAGGCACACGGTCGCCTGCTCCACGCGCATGCAGCGCTCAGCTTGACCTAGCACCAGCGCGCTGAGGTCGGGTCCTACGGCGCGCCGCGGCGCTGGCCGAACGCCCAAGCGCTCTCCCCCAGGCAACGTCGCGACGAAGCCCGCGAGGCGTTGCTCGACTGGATCGGCGTACGCGTCGCGGGTCCCGGGGGCGCCGCTGCCCAGCCAGCGCGCGACTGGCGCGCTCATGTCGGTCTCAGTCAGCCCCAGGCTGAAGCCCGCCGCCTGAGCTTCTGCCTCCACTTCCGCGAGGCTACGCTTTGCGTCAAAGGTGCCGAGCTGGCTCTGGATATCCAGGCCAAGCGGCGCGCTGGCGTCGCTGAGCGCTTGAGCCCAGTCGCTTGGTTCGTCTTCGCGGGGCACTAAATTTCCGGGGTTCAAGATCCGATCGGGGTCTAGGCTGTGCTGCAGGCGGCGCACCAGCTCCACGCCGAACCCCAGCTCACGCCCCAGCCGCGGCGCCTTGCTGCGGCCCACCCCGTGGTGATGGCTCAGCGTCCCGCCGGCGCCGATCGCCGCGTCGAGCGCTGCCCGCCACGCGGCGTCGTACTTTTGCATGGCCTTGTCGTCGTCGCTGGCGACGCCCGAGAACGTGAAGTAGATGCTGCATCCGTCGGGATACGCATGGCTCAAGTGCGCCATCACCAGCACGTGCTTGCCCAGGGCGGCGCGCACCGCGTCGTATAGCTCGCTCAGCCTAGACCACGGCGCGGCGACCTCCATGGTGTCGCTGAAGGCGCCCAGGCGGAACACCGGCGCCTGCCGGTAGCTGACGCTGTAGCGGTGTTCGAACCAGTTCCGTGCGGGACCCTCTCCGAGCAGCTTCCCGCGCAGGCGCTGGCAGATCGCCGTGGCGGCCGCCGCGTCTAGCGCTGAATGCTCGGGCTCGCCCTCGAACGCCAAGATCAGCGTGGCGCCGCCCAGCAGGTTGCCTTCGGTGGCGTCGATCAAGCTGTTGAGCGCGCCTGGTTGACTGAGCAGGGCGCGCAACAGCCGCTGCTTGCCACCCCCTGAAGCCTTGCCGGCCCCTGAGGCCTTGCCGGTCCCTGAAGCCTTGCCGGCGGTGGCCTGGCCCGCGGGGCTGAACGTCTCGGTGCCGCGCGGTTTGGGTTTTTTTACCGCGCCTTGCTTCAAGAAGAACGAGTCGACCGGGTCGTACAGGCGCGAAACCGCTGGCCTGAGCCCGGCTTGAAACAGCGCGCGCATGGCCTCCCAGCCAGCCTGTGTTGACTTGAACTCAAACGCGACGAACGAGCGCGACCGCGGTGCCGCGTGTAAACGCAGCTTGGCGCGGGTGATCACCCCTAGGGTGCCTTCGCTGCCGATGATCAGCGGGACCAAATTGGGGCCGAGCTGGCGGCGCTTCAGCTCGACCCGCTCGCCGCGCCCGGTGACGAGCTCAAGGCTCACCACCATGTCTTCGATCTTCCCGTACAAACCTGAGCACTGACCCGCCCCGCGCGCGGCGATCCAGCCGCCCACCGTTGAGCACAAGATGCTCGAAGGAAAGTGCCCGATGGTGTGACCGCCGCGCTGGATGTCCTCTTCGAGGGTGATGCCCATGGCGCCGGCGCCGACGTCGATCAGCGGCGCCTCGGGCTGGATGCTCCAGTCACGCAGCTCTTTGAGATCGAGCACCAGCGCGGTCGGGTCCGGCAGGATCCCGCCACACACGCCGCTGCCCGCGCCGTACGGCACGATCGGCAGCCCCTCGTCCCGTGCGAAGCGCACTACGTCCGCGACCTGCTGGCTGGTCTTGGGCCACGCGATGGCCAGCGGTTGGTGCGAGGCCACCTGCCCACCGCGGATCTCCAGCAGCTTTCGCGGCCACAGATCCCGCGCGTAGGCCACGCGATCCGCGGCATCGGTCGAGCAGCGTACGCCGCCAGTTACGTCTTGAAGCGCTCGGGTCACATCCACGTCCGGGGTTGTAACCCGTCTGATCCAAAGCGCGAAGGCCGCCGCTTGTATTGCCGTGCAGCCCCTCGGTATACCGAGGCTGTGACTCATGTACGGAGCGCTCGTCGCGCGTTGCTCGGGGCAAGCTTGGCCGTCGCCGCAGCTGTCGTAAGCCAAGCCGGTTGTGGGGGTGGAGGGCCTACACCAAACCATCCGGGAGCAGGTGCGACTCACGCGGGCGCAGGCGCTGAGGACGCTGAGGGCACAGCGGACGGTCAGCTCCAGTCCACCCCCGCCGATCCTTGCGCTGATGGCAGCTGCATCGGCTGTGGAGAGGGGATCTGTCCGACCGGTTACTATTGCGATGAGTCAGCAGCGGGCGGGCCAGGGTGCGCGTGGCTGCCGAGCTGCGCTGAGCACGCTAGCTGCGAGTGCGTGCAGCGCGCGGTGGGTAGCGGCTGCAGTTGCAGCGAGCGCGGTGGGTTCGCGGTGGTGCGCTGCGACTAGCGGCGTGGGTTGATCACGGTGAACTGAGTAGCGTTCGGCGCTGGTGGCGGTCAGTTGACGGTCAGCGCTTGTAGCGGCCGGTGGACGGTCAGCGTTTGTAGCGGTCGCCGCTGGTAGCGGTCGGCGAGTGCCCCCGCGGTGGCCGATCTGGTCAGTCTAGCTGCGGTCCAGTGGGGTGCTCCGGGGTGCGCTCGGGTCGCGCTCGGGTCGCGCTCGGGTTGCGCTCGGGTTGCGCTCGGGTTGCGCTCGGGTCGCGCCGTGCTCCCGGTTGCGCTCGGGTCGCGCCGGCGAACGCTATGCCAAGGGCATAACAGCATGGAAACGCAGTGGATTTACACTCCGGCGTGTCCCCGCGGCGGTGCAGGCTGCACGGAACCGGCGCGGGCTGTACTATCCTTCTATGTGGAGCTATTCCGTGTGGTCCTGATAGCGAATGGCGTGTTTCTAGCGATAAATCTGTGCGCGCTGAGCCCGGCAGGACTTATTTTCGTAGGGTAACAAAAATGTGTTGCTCCGCGCGGTAGAGTTCGGCGACACTGCACGCATGCTGCAACGACCACGCGCCCGCTGGGCTGGGCTGGGCTGGGCTGGGCGCTAGCGCGCTGTTTTTGAGTCTTGGGGGCTGCGCGCTCGACGCTGACGCGCCGGTTGACACTGATGAACCAGTCGGCGAAACGACGCAGGAAGTCGCGGGCGGCGACTTGGTCAGCGGTGGGATCTATAGGTCGGTTGGCCTTGTCCAGACTGGCACCCAGAGGTGCACCGGCACCCTGGTCACGCCCGCGTTCGTGCTGACTGCCGCGCACTGCTTCGTCGGAGCTCGAAACGGCTGCGGCTTGTGGGCCACCACCCCTGCTGGCACGCTTGGGCTGAACCCCAAGCGGGTCCTGGTTAACTTCGAGGACGGCGTGTCGGGGGAGCATACCGACGTTTTCGGTCCTTTGCCTAGCCTGCTGGAACGCGAGCACAATCCGTGCAGCGACTTCGATGCCTCGGTGGACATCGCTTTGGTCCCGCTGGACCGACGCGTCTCTGCGGTGTCGCCGCTCCACCCGGTCTTGGATGACTCAACCTGCGGTAACAGTTTCGGTTCCGCGCGCCTGGTGGGCTTTGGTTCCACCAGTCCCTTTCTCTTTGGGTGGACCGCGGCCGCTGGCGGACTGAGCACTGGGGTGACGGGATCGTGGAAGCGTAAGAGCTTTGGGACCTCATCCGTCTTTCAGACCGCTTTCGAGACGGTGTCAGCGACACTTCTTGGCACCTACCGCGGGATTCAAACCGGTGACTCGGGTGGTCCCATGATTCGAAACTCGCGGCAGTGTGGGGTGAACAGCAGTGTGCGCCCGGGCGTTGAGGTCCGATGGGTGGGGTGGGGCCTCAAGATCCCATTCCCATTCCCTGTCATGGTCGTCAATGAGGGTGCCATCGACTCGCCCGGCACCCAGTCGTTTCTGCGTGAGCACATCCTGGACGAAGACGGCCGCTTCATCGGCGAGTGCTTGCCAGGTGAAGGGGTGGAGGCCCTACGCAATCAGGACAGCGACGGCGACCTGTTGCCCGACGCTTGCGACCCATGCCCCAACGTGAACGACCCTCAGTATCGCTTCAATGGTCGCCTGGATAACCTCCCGGATCAGGATCAGGACGGCGTGCCCGATGCGTGCGACGCTTGCCCCACGGTCGAAAACGGGTACTCAGCGGCCCACGTTCAGGCCGACTCAGACGGCGACGGCCTGGGTGACGTGTGTGACTACTGCGACACGAGGCCAGGAGCGCGCTCTGACATGGTGTGCTGCACAAGCGATGCGGACTGCGCCATCGCCGGCGGCAAGTGCAGCTACAATGAGGTGGGCGGCCCGGGCTTTGCCGTGTGCGGGCAAGGGCCAGATTTTCCGGGCGGTCGTTGCGTGACCGGGCAGGATCGTGATCGGGATCGGGTGGGGGACCGCTGCGACAACTGCCCTGGCACCAGCAACCGCGACCAGCTGGATACGGACACCGACGGCGCGGGCGATGAGTGCGACCTGTGCGCAGTCCCACGTGCGGCGCGTAGACGGGATCAAGCAGGCCGGTGAAGACAGCTTCCGTGAGCGATCAAACTCCCACCTAGCGGGGGTGCTGGGCCGCCCTGCCCTCGACTACCCCAAGCCCGATGATCTACCCATCACGGGCTGCGGTCCGCTGTGCGACTTTAGAGACTGCGAGGTGTGTCAGTACATCCGGTTCGACCCCAGCATCCTGATCAACCCGGTAGATGGTCGCATCCTGGTCGGCGCCAACGACCGCTTCAGCGACGTGAGCCACGCCTTCAGCTCGGGGCTCCGCTCGTCGCTGGTTGAGGCCGGCGGCGGGCGCTGGCTGGGCGCCGAGGAGCCCGTCGAAGTTCGCCGCACGGATACGGTGCAGCTGGTTGTGCTGTCCCCCGCTGCGGACCAGACCTATGCCCTAGCGCAGCGCGTGGACGGCGCGTTCGTTGATGCCCGAGCGCAAGTGGAGCCCGGCGTCGGTGCGCCTCAGGCGCTGCCAAGCCACAACCTGCTGCTAGGCAGCGACGGCGCCCCCATGGCCCCAGGCCTCACCGGCTCCCAGCTGGTGCTAAGCGCCAACGAGCGCGCGGTGTTCAGTGTCGGCGGACAGCGCAACAGCGAGGTCGGGGTGGAGCCAGCTGGGGTGCTGCGCCTCAGCACCTTGCAGCGCGACTACGCAGACCCGGTTTGGGAGCCCGTAGGCTTCGAGCTAGACTTTGGCCGCATGCTAGCGCTGACCTACGCAGCTACGGAGCGCGCCCGGTACAGCCTGGATGAGCAGGCGGGCGTCGCGCACCTGCGCCGCCTCGACCTGCAGACCCTGGGCGTGCAAGAACTGGGGGCCTGGCCCCTGGGCTCCAGCATCGACAGCATCTACCTCTCTAGCACCTTCGACGGGCAGCTGCTGCTGTCCAGCACCGGCGACGCCACCTACCGCGTGGACAAATTCCAGGTGGTAAATGGCGCACTGGTGACGCTGTGGGAGGTGTTTGGTAACGGTACGTTAGTCACCAAACCCCAGCTCAAACGCACTGGGCTGGATGTGACCGTCGTCAACGGCGGCAACGGCGTACGCCGCGCCGAGCGCGTGGCAGAGCCCGCTGCGGCTCCCAACCTGAGCCTGGGCCGATGCCTGAAGTGAGCAAGCCTCTACCGAGCAAGCCTCTACCGAGCACGCATCAGTACTGGTTGCTTGGGGCGCTGGCTGTGCTGGCCGTTGGGCTACAGGCTGCGGCTCACGGCTGTGGCCCCGTGGGTGATGCCTCCTCGGTCGGTCCAGGACCGGGCGGAGCCAACACAGACGCCGGAGCCAGCGGCGGCAGCGGCGCGGGCGGCCGGGGTGGGTTCGGCGCAGGCGCTCAAGGCGGGGGCAGCGCGGCTCGGGGCGGCGCTGCTGGGGCTGCAGCGGGCGGCAGTGGCGGCTCCGGCGGCTCTGGCGGCAGCGCGGGGCGCACGGCGCTGGTCTGGGAGCAGTTCACCGAGCTAGCTGGCTGCCGCTTGGAGCAAGTAACCAATATCGCCGCCGCGGAGCCGTTTTTTGAGTGGGAGCCATGCGGAAACGAAGTCGGCTGCGAGGTGGCGCGGCCGCATTTCGAAGATCTGGGCGCCGAGCGCCCCGCGCTGCTCTACAAGTCTAGCCTGGGCGAAGCCGGGGGCGCCGTGCGCCTAGCGCTGGTCATGTCCATCGGCGAAGGCATCAGCGCTCTGCTGGTTGGGGAAGACGGTCGGTTGCTGCGCGCAGCCCGCACCGACTCAGTCGACGGCTGTTGGGTGACAGGGACAGCGCTGACCGAATCTGAGTACGGTATGGCCGTAAGCCACCGAGCAAGCAACGCCACCCGGAAATTCGGCACCCTCAGGTGGGACCTTGGGTCGGGGCAGATCACGGCTCAAGCCGACGTGTCGGGGCTACACAGCTCCGCGACCCCCTACTTCAGCCCGCATAAGCTCACGCAGAACGATTGGCTGATCGACCTGGCGGCGGTGGACATCGCCACGGTGGATCGGGCCGGTGTGGTGCGAGAGGTGGTGCCCGCGCCCGGAGCCGCAGTGGGCGGTCGCTCCGATCCACAGCTGCTGGGCGATGGCCGTTTTCTATTTGGCGAGCTGCGGGTTGGGGTGCCCGGGGACGAAGCAAACCAAAACTGGACCATCATCATCGCCGACCGGCACAGCCCGGCGCGGGACTTGATCGCGGTGGGAGGCCAGAGCTGGGCCAGCCCGCGCTGGACGGGAGACGGGATCGCGCTGCTGCGCGGCTACACCCTAATAAGGAACTACAACCTGTTTGAGCGCACAGAAGTCTGGGCCGGTGAGGTGCCCGAAGACCCCAGCAAGTTCGCCCCGGTGCTGATCGGAGAACACGCGACGGGTGAGGTCAACGTCGAACTTGGCGAAGTTGCCATCGGTGGCCACGGCTACTACATCGTGGCGCTGCCCGCGACCCTTGACGTCCCCGGCGGGTTGATGGGATATCGCGGTTTTGCCATCTGGGATCTGAAGGCTAAGAGCAAGCGCGAGGTGGCCCTTGAGCAAGGTGAGGCCCTCACTAGCTTCCTCGGGGTAACAGCCACCCACGTCTACGCGCTGATCAACGACAACAGCGCGGCTGTCCGCATCAAGCGCTTTAAGCTGCAGGTGCCCTGATGCAGGCCAAGCGTACTCACTTCATCGGAGCTGCGGGCGCGAGCCTGCTGGCGCTGGTCGTGTTGACCAAGCCCTGGCACCGTGCGGCAGCGGACGCGCCTGAACTCCGCGGAGCTACTGAAGCGCAGGCTCTCCCAGACGCAGCAACGCGGCTTCCACCCGCGCGCGATCTTCTTGGCGCAGCTCACCGCGGCCTGCGCGGTGCAGGGCGTAGTTGAGGATCGAAGCCTCGAGGGCGCTCAGCGCCGTCGTGCGTTGATAGTCGAGATTTTTCACGCGGAAACGCAGCATCAGGCTGCCGTCGTCGAGCTCGATCTGTCCGAGCATCTCGGCTTGTTCACGGCCTTGTCCTAGGAGCTGCCGCACCAGACCGCGCAGGCGCTTCGCCTTGCGGCGCACGCGCTTGCCACCGGCGCCGTCGAACAGGTCGTAGAAGCGGTTGCGGGAGAACGTCGCCGGCGCCAGCACCAGGGCGCAGAGCAGCGCGTCTAAATCAACGGGTGTCGTGGTCACTCGAAGCTGGTCCCCTGGCGTTTCAGGCGTTCTGCCTGGTGCCAGGATGCCACTGCATCGAGCAGCTCGTCGAGATCGCCCTGCACGACCCGATCAAGCTTGTACAGCGTGAGACCGATGCGGTGATCGGTCAGGCGGTTCTGGGGATAGTTGTAGGTGCGGATCTTCTCGGAGCGGTCCCCGGCGCCCACCATCCCGCGTCGCTCATCGCGGATCGAGTCGGCCTGCTTCTGGCGCTCGATGTCGAGCAAGCGGCTCTTCAGCACTTTGAGCGCCCGTGTCTTGTTCTTGAGCAGGCTGCGTTCGTCCTGGCATTTGACGACCATGCCCGTGGGCAAGTGCGTGATCTGCACGGCGCTGTTCGAGGTGTTCACCGACTGACCACCGGGGCCCGAAGCGTGGGCGATGTCGTAACGCAGATCTTTCTCGTCGATGTCGAGCTCGACGTCTTCGGCCTCTGGGAGCACCGCGACGGTCGCCGTCGAGGTGTGCACGCGCCCCTGGGCTTCTGTCTGGGGTACGCGCTGCACGCGGTGGACGCCCGCCTCTAGCTTGAGCTGAGAGAACACGCGGTCGCCGCTGATCAGCGCGATCACCTCTTTGTAACCGCCGGCGCTGGCCTCGCTGCTGCTCAGGATCTCGACCTTCCAGCGCAGCTGCTCGGCGTAGCGCGCGTACATGCGGAACAGATCAGCGGCGAACAAGGCGGCCTCTTCACCACCGGCTCCCGCGCGGATCTCAAGGATGGTGTTCTTGTCGTCCGCCGGATCGTGAGGCAGCAAGAGCACGTGGATCTTCTGCTCGACCTGTTGCAGCGCCAGCTCGAGCTCTGGGAGCTCCTCTTTCGCCAGCGGACCTAGCTCTGGATCATCGAGGGCCTCACGGTCTTCAGTGATCTGGCGCTCGACCTTTTGCCATTGTTGAAAGGCCTGAATGATCGGCAGCAGGCGCGTGCGCTCGCGGTTCAGATCTTGGAGGCGCTTGTTGTCCGACAGCACGCCGCTGTCACACATCAAGGCGTCGATTTCGACCTGACGGCGCTCCAGCTGTTGGAGCTTGTCGACGGGGATCATGAGGGAGCCGGTGGGTTGCTCAGGCTGAGCTCTGCCTCATCGCCCAGGGCGCGCCGCAGCGCGCGTAGAGCGACTTCGAGCTGGTCCGCCTGGGGTTCGGAGGTGGTGAGCCGCTGAAACGCGAGCCCTGGCCCTCGTAGCACCCGAAGTGGGCTGCCGTCCCGCGCGATCAAACGTTGAAGCTCAATGGCCACGCCGCCGAGCAGTGGAGCTGTCAGCAGCTTGAGACCCAGCAGCGCGCCGTGGGCAGCGAAGCCGCTCAGCCCAAGCCAGCTCACGCCTACGGCGAGGACGGCAAACCACGGGATGCTGAGCAGGGCCACACCAACGATCAAGCTCGTGCCGCAGCGGGGGTGCAGGCGCGTCTGGCGGGCGGCGTTCTCTACTCGCAGCGGCAAGCCAGCCTCATAGGCGTGGACGCTTTTGTGCTCCGCCCCGTGGTACATGAACAGCCGCCGCACCTCGCTGACGCGACCGATCAACCGCACGTACACCGCGACGACGAGCAGCAGCAGCGCCGCGGTCAGCAGCTGGAAGCCAGGTCCGACGCTGGACAGCTCGAGGCCCGTCGCGAGCCGCAGCAAATAGCTGAGCAGCCAGGCCAGCGCTTGGGGCAGCGCGAACAGCGCGCTGGCTGCGAATACGCCGGACACCAACGCAGCGCCCGCGCGGCGCAGGTTCATACGCGGCACTTCGAGCAGCGGCGCCAGGTCGCGCGGCGGAGCCTCGGAGCGGGTGGCTGGCATGGGTTCGTCGCTCAGGGCTGCGCTCAGCCACAGCGCCCACAGCGTCAGCGTGAGGTTCGGGGAGGGGCTTTGCTCGTCTTCGTCGTAAATCTTTGCGGAAAATTGCAGCGCGGCGCTCCCGACGCGTAGCGCGTCCAGCAGCATCAGCGGCGCTTGGATCACTCTGCCCGCCCGGCTGCTGGCGCGCTGACGCACCACGATTTCCCGCTCGACCAGGCTGCCATCTCGGCGCCGCACCACGGCGATCGCGCGCTGAGGCGTCCGCATCAAGACGCCCTCGAGCAACGCCTGCCCGCCGACTACCACTCGCGGCGCGGTCGGCGCCCGCGGCCCGATCGGCGCAGCCCCCCAACTGGGTAGCGGGACGGGCGGAGACTCAGGCATCCGGTTGACTATAGCGTCCAAGTTCGAAAGCCCCAGTGGGCCGCCGGGCTTGTGACTGGCCGCGCGCCGACAAAACGCCGCAAGCCCCGCTCGCGCGCGAGCAGGGCCTGAGCCTGACGGAGCCTCGACCGGCGGCTACTTGCCGTACTTCTTGCGGAAGCGGTCGATGCGGCCCGCCGTATCGACCAGGCGCTGTTTGCCTGTGAAGAACGGATGGCACGCGGAGCACACGTCCACGCGTAGCTCTTTGGCGGTTGAGCGCGTGCTGAACGCGCTCCCACACGCGCAGCTCACGCTGACGACGGCGTAGTTGGGATGGATTTCCTGCTTCATTGGTGGCTCGCTCTCTGACAGGCCGCTTGGTAAGCCTGCACTTCAGCCGCCCTCGGTTCGCTCGCGCATCGGGCTCGCCGGGGGCAAAGGGACGCGGAACCTAGCTCCCAAAGCCGCGGCGCACAAGGTGGGGTGTGCCGTTGTGGTCGGAGCGGTCGAAGGCTGGCCCAGCGCCTCGCTAGCCGATCCGTCCCTTAGGCAGCCTAGTTTGCCCCCGTTTCGCTATTAGTTCTGTAATATCAGATACTTGCATTTACTTGACGTTACGTTATTTATCGCCCAAGGTGAAGCATGTCTGTCGATCCGCCCAGCGCTGACGCTCCAGCGCAAGCGACCTCGCCGTCGCCAGTCGTGGCCACAGCCACGGGCTCCCGCATTTGGGTCCCGCGTCGTGAGGCGCTGACTCGCATCGGGCTCGCCGGCTTCGCGCTCGGGGCCACCGCGGTCGCCACCAAGCTCACCTACGATCCAGGTGGATACGGGCTTGAGAAGTTGGACGGCGAGCGCCAAGTCCGCGACTTTCAAGTCGCCGCCAAGGACCTGCCGGTGATGGCGATCGCTAAGAGCAGCCAAGACGCGGCGGCGCTGGTCGAGCGCGCGATCGCCGCGCTTGGTGGGATGGAGCGCTTCGTTTCCCGGGGAGATGTGGTCGCGGTCAAGCCCAACATCGGCTGGGATCGCCAGCCCGCGCACGCAGCCAACACCAACCCGCTGGTGGTGGCCGCGGTGGTCAAGCTGGCGTTCAACGCGGGCGCGTCGAAGGTGATCGTCACCGACGCGTCGTGCAACGAGCCTAACCGCAGCTTTCAGCGCTCGGGGATTTGGCGCGCGGCGCACGCGCTGGGGGCGACTGTCATTATCCCTGCGGAACACCGCTTCCGCGAGATCCGCATGAAGGGTGATGTGCTGGATCTCTGGCCGGTGTATACGCCCCTGGTCAACGCAGACAAGGTGATCAACGTCCCGATCGCCAAGCACCACAACCTGTCGAAGTACACCGCGGCGATGAAGAACTGGTACGGCCTGCTCGGCGGGCGCCGCAACCGCTTGCACCAGAACATCGACACCAGCATCGCTGATCTGGCGACGTTCATGCGCCCGACGCTGACCGTGGTGGACGCGACGCGGGTGCTGATGCGCAACGGACCCCAAGGCGGCAACATCGATGACGCGAAGGACATGCACCAGGTGATCGCGAGCTTGGATCAAGTGGCGGTCGACGCCTACGGCTGCACGCTGATCGGAGAAAAGCCAGAGAACGTGAAGTACCTGGCGATGGCTCATGAGCGCGGCATCGGCAACATGAACTGGAGAGAGCTGAACACCGTCGAGGTCTGAGCTCACTGGCTACTATGCGCTTCGCGAATTCTAACCCGCGGCCGAGCGTGCCTCAGCACCATCCAGGCCCGAGGCACCCCCACGGCGGCAGCCACTCCCACAGCAGCAGCCACCCCCACGGCGGCAGCCATTCTGATGGCTGCAGCTCCGGGACGCTTCACGGCGGAACCGCTGATCTACACGGCGCCTTGCCGGCGCCTATCCCGTGGCTGGGAGCGCCGGGCCAGGTGCCAGCGCTAGACGGCCTGACCACCCGCGACGCACTTCAGCGGAACGCACCCGCGGCGTCGCAGGGCAAGCGCGAGGTGCTGCGCGGCGCCTTGCCGCGGGCTGCCGGGCGCCGCCGCCCGCTGCCGATGGTCGCGAGCCCCTCCACCCCCGAACAGGCAGCGGCGTTTAGCGACGAACAGCTGGGGGTCGGCTCGGCGATCGGCGCTGCGGGCTCCAACGACCCCGGCGCTCAGCACAGCTGCTCGAGCGCCGGCAAGCCTCAGCCAGTGAACAGCATGGCTGGCGCTTCGTCCTCTGAGGTGACCGCGCCGGGTAAGGCCGCTAAGGCTGCTAAGCCCGCCAAACCAGCGAAGAAGGCTAAGAAGCGGCCTGGCTCTGGAATTCCCGCAAGGAAAATTATTCGAGCGCTGGTGTGGATCCGGCGCGTCTCCCAGGTCACGTTCCTCGGCTTATTTCTGTATTTGCTGTTTCAGACGGCGTTCCGCGGCACCTTCTCGGCAGACTCAGGGCAGCCAGTGCGGCTCTCGTACCCGGTGGAGATCTTCCTCTCGGCGGACCCGTTCGTCGGCGCGATGACGCTGCTCTCCACCCACACCGTGTACCGCGGCATGGCTTGGTCGCTGGTGGTCATCGCGCTCACGCTGGTGTTCGGTCGGGTGTTTTGCGGTTGGATCTGCCCGTTCGGGACGCTCCACCACTTTTTCTCGTGGATATTCCCGTCGCGCTACGTCAAGGGCAACAAGCGCGTCAACGCCAACACCACCAAGTGGTGGCAATCGGGTAAGTACTACCTGATGGTCGGTTTCCTCGCGGCGGCGGCTGCGGGCAGCGCGATCGGCGGCTTGCTAGACCCGATCTGCGTCGCGGTGCGCACCATCGGGCTCGGCGTGATCCCCGCGCTGCAGTACCTGGGTCTGCACGCCGGCGGTGTGCTCGCGGACACCAACGTGCGGCCGCTGCAGGTCGGCGCGGACAGCGCGCAAGATTTCCTTGCGCAAACGGTCTGGACCTCCAAGCAGTTCTATTTCCACCAGACCTGGTTCATCCTGTTCTTCTTGGTGGCGACGCTGTTCATGAACCGCTTCATCCCGCGCTTCTGGTGCCGCGCGCTGTGCCCGCTCGGCGCGTTCCTCGGCGTGTTCTCGCGCTTCGCGCTGTTTGGGATGGAGAAGGACCACTCCAAGTGCACCGACTGCAACCTGTGCTTGGTGGACTGCCAAGGCGCAGACAGCCCGCAGGGCGGCGTGAAGCACCAGCAAAACGAGTGTCACATGTGCTTCAACTGTGAAGTCGCTTGCCCCGAGGATGTGATCAAGTTCCGTTTCTTGCCGAACCGCAAGGGCACCATCAAGAAGCCGAACCTTGAGCGGCGCACGGCGCTGGCCGCGGTGGGTGCCGGCGCCGTCGCCATCCCGGCGATGCGCATCGCCAACTGGCCCGATCGCGCCTACAGCGAGAAGGTGATCCGCCCTCCGGGCTCAGTCGACGAGCGCGAGTTCTTGGAGCGCTGCATTCGCTGCGCCGAGTGCATGAAGGTGTGCCCCAACAACGCGCTTCACCCAGCGTTCTTCGAGGCCGCCATCGAAGGTCTGTGGACGCCGATCCTGATCCCGCGCATCGGCTACTGCGAGTTCTCGTGCGTGCTGTGCGGCCAGGTTTGTCCGACGGGCGCGATCCAGAAGTTCGACGAGAAGCAGAAGATGGGCATCGGCCAGAAGCCCATCACCCTGGGGACCGCCATGTACGACCGAGGGCGCTGCTTACCCTGGGCGATGGCCACGCCGTGCATCGTGTGTGAAGAGTTCTGCCCCACGTCGCCCAAGGCCATCTGGGCCGAAGACGCCGAGGTGCCCAAGCGCGAGAGCCACTACGAGGACTCCGGCCACGCCAAGATGACCACCATCAAGGTGCAGCGACCTCACGTCGATCCCTCGCTGTGTGTGGGCTGTGGCGCCTGCGAGAAGGTGTGCCCGATCGTGGACAAGCCCGCGGTCTACGTCACCAACGCCGGCGAGACGCGGTCGAAGACCAACATCATCTTACTCGAGAACACCAGCTACAATCAGACCTCCTGAGCCCGGTCGGAGGCCTGGCGCCTGCCTGCGCCGCGAGGCAGCGTCATCCAGCGTCGCGTTTGGGGGTGGGGGATTGCGCGCTCGCTGAGGCTTTGCTCTAGTGCGCGCCCGCACACCGCATCGCGCGGAACCGCGCGCAGACGCCGACCTGTTCGGCTCGCCTGGAGATATTTCCCATGACCTCGTTCCTCCCGAAAAATTCGCTCAGCGCGCAGGGCGGCTCAGCTCTTGGTTTGTCTATCGTGGCCCTCGCGCTGCTCGGCGCCTGCGGCAGCGACGACGGCACTGACCGTCAGCGCGGTACCGCGGCCAAAGGCGAAGCTTGCGCTGAACACCTAGACTGCGCCTCAGCCCAGGCCCGCTGTCACGTGGAGCTTGGGTGCACGGGTGACCTCACCCGCGCGGCCCTGCAGACCGAGTGCTCCGCGGAAACGGTGAACTCCTGTGCGGGTTATGCTTGTTTGACGCTGGGCGACAACGCCCAGGGCAAGACGGGGTTGTGCAGCTTCAGGTGCTCCGAGAACGCTGACTGTGGCGACGGCGTGTGCGTGACCCTACAGGGTGTCGGCGGCGCCTGCCTGGTCCCGTGCAGCGACAACGCGGACTGCGCCAATGGCTTCGTGTGCGTCGCGGATCCAGGAGGCGCTGGCAAGGCGTGCCTCGTAGAGCCAGCCGCGGGCTGACGGAGAGCATGGTTCCGAGCGGAGACATCGACGCGGCCCCCCAAGCCGTGGAGCAGCCCAACAACCCGCTCCACGGCATCACGCTCAAGGCGATGCTCGAGGAGCTGATCGGGCGTTACGGCTTTGAAGAGCTGGGGGCGCGGGTTCAGATCCGCTGCTTCACCCACGACCCTAGCCTCAGCTCAAGCCTGAAGTTCTTGCGCCGCACCCCGTGGGCGCGTCAGCTGGTTGAAGCGCTGTTCCTTGAGCACCGGGGCGCGCCGTAGTCGCTCATTTCGGTCGTCGGCATGCACCCACTAAAACGGCTCCTAGAGCACGCCCGCGTTTGGCGGACTGACATCGGGGTCGGCGCGCTGTTCTCAGTGCTCAACAAGGTCTTCGACGTCTTGCCCGAGATCTTGATCGGCGTCGCGGTGGACGTGGTGGTCAACCGCCAAGCGTCGTTCTTGGCGCGCGCTGGCCTGGTGGATCCAAACCAGCAGCTGATCGTGCTCACGCTGATCACGGCTGGGGTGTGGGGGCTAGAGTCGCTGACCGAGTACATCGCCAACGTGAAATGGCGTAACCTAGCCCAGGCTCTGCAGCATGCCCTGCGGATCCAGACCTACGCTCACCTGCAGCGGCTGCAGCCCGCGGTGCTCACGCGGCTGCGCACGGGTCGAGTGATGGCGGTGCTGAATGAGGACGTGAACCAGATCGAGCGCTTCGTGAACAACGGCGCGCACGATTTGATCCAGGTGACCTGCTCGACGTTGCTGGTCGGCGCGGTGTTCTTCGCGCTGACGCCAGGCCTGGCGGTGTTGGCGCTGCTGCCGGTGCCGTTGATCCTGCTCGGAGCCTTCTGGTTCTTGCGCCGCTTGGCGCCCCGCTACGCTGCCGCGCGGGAAGCAGCGTCGGGCGTCTCGCACCGGCTCAACAACAACCTGGTCGGCATGGCGACGATTCAGGCTTTCACCGCGGAGACCTTTGAGCGCGCTCAGCTCGAGCGCAGCTCGGAGCTGTTTCGAGCGCGCAACGCCGACGCCATCCGCGTCGCCGCTGCCATCACGCCGGTGATCCGCATCGCGATCTTGGCGGGGTTTATCGCGACGCTGCTCTACGGCGGCCGGCTTACGCTGCGTGGTGAGCTCGGCGTGGGCAGCTACTCGGCGCTGGTGTTCCTCACCCAGCGCTTGCTCTGGCCGCTGACGCGCCTGGCTGACATGACCGACGTGTATCAGCGCGCCATGACCTCGGTGGAGCGGGTCGACGAGCTGCTCCGGGTGCCGCTGCCGCCCAACCTGCACACGCTCAGCTTGGCTGAGCCAGTGCGCGGCGAGGTGCGCTTTGAAGGCGTGAGCTTTGCCTACGCAGAGGCGCCTGTGCTCAACGGCTTGAGCCTGGAGGTGCCCGCCGGCAAGACGCTGGGGCTGGTCGGAGCCACAGGCAGCGGCAAGAGCACGCTGCTCAAGCTGCTGCTACGCTTTGAGACGCCTAGCGCGGGCCGGGTGCTGCTCGACGGGCAAGACATCCAGCTGCTCGACTCGGCGGCGCTGCGCGGGTGCATCGGCTACGTCGCGCAAGATCCGTTCTTGACCGATGGCAGCCTGCTCGAGAACATCGCCTACGGCGACGCTGCGCCCGACGTCGAGCGCGCGCGCGAGGCGGCCCAAGCCGCGGAGGCTGAGGGCTTCATCGAAGCGTTGCCTCAGGGATACTCTGCTGCGGTGGGTGAGCGTGGGCTGCAGCTCTCCGGAGGCCAGCGGCAGCGCGTCGCGTTGGCCCGCGCTCTGTATCGTGATCCGCCTATCCTCGTGCTGGACGAGGCGACCTCCGCCGTCGACAACGAGACTGAAGCGGCGATTCAGCGCTCGCTTGAGCGCGCCGCTGAGGGGCGCACGCTGATCGTGGTGGCGCATCGACTGTCAACAGTCCGCCACGCACACCAGATCTTGGTGCTGGACGCCGGGCGCATCGTCGAGTCGGGCACCCACGAGCAGCTGCTCGAGGTCGGCGGCGCCTACGCCGCGCTGTGGCGACTGCAGACTGGGGAGCTCAGCTGAGCCGCAGCCTGGCGGCAGGGCTCGGGTAGCGGCCGCCCAAACACGCAGGGTGGGCCCCCGTCAGGAGTCCGAGACACCAAAGAACAGCTTGATGCGCCCCGCCAGGTCAGTCTTGCGCTCAACTATTTTCTGCGCGGTAACTTCTTGGCTGAGGTGGTCGCGCACCTGGTCGAGCTGTGTCTGACGCCTCGCCAGCACCTCAGCCACGTCATCGGTGATCTCCGGGCGCCGAGCGAGCAGCGCTTTGAAATCTTTGCGGCCCAGCTTCCAGCACTGCACATCGGTCTTGGCGATCACGGTGGCCGAGCGCTTTTCGCCAGTGAGCAGGGACATTTCGCCCATGAAATCGCCGGCGTGCAGCTCTGCTACCTCGCGCTGGACGCCGTTGACCTCGACGCGTACCGAGCACTCACCGCGCTCGATGATGTAGAGCCAGTGCGCCTTGGCGCCCTGCCTGGTTAAGGCTTCACCCGCGGTGAACGGCGCGTGCTGCAGCGACTCAGCCAGCAGCGTCTTGTCTTCGCTTGGGAGGTTGGCGAACAGGTCCACTTGCTCAACCATTTTGAGCTTCCTTGCGAAGGCAATCGCCTGCTTGCTGGCGTGGCGCTCCTCTGACTCCTCCGTCAAGAACAGCGCGTGCGCGGGGATCGACAAGCTCATGCTCGCTCGCCTGAGCGCGAAGTAGATACGTTGGCGCACCACGCTGTCTGTCGGGTCGTCGACCGCGATGTCGGTCAACCAGTAGCGCGCGGCGTAGCGCGCCCAGCTCTCACCGAAGTCCATCAGCTGCACGTTGGGAGCCGGGTTCGCGGCGACCCGCGCGATGGGCTCAGCCAGCAGCGCCGTTTCTACCGCGCGGATCACCTCTGGCGGCGGGAAGCGAAAATCGACGTTGAACCACACCCAGCGTCGGAGCTGCAGCGGCTGATCGGTGCGCCGGCCGAGCACCGTGACTTGGGTCTTGAGCAGCACGCTGTTGGGGATGACCACCGTCTCCCAGTTGCGGGTCTCGACCGCCGTGTAGCGCCAGTGGATGTTGGCGACGCGACCGGTGACGTCACCCACCTTGATCCAGTCACCCACCTTGATAGACTCGTCGGACTGCAGCGCGATGCCGCCCAGGATGTTGCCCAGCGTGTCTTGCAGCGACAGGCCGACCACGGCGGTGAGCACTGCGCTGGTCGCCACGACGCCCGTCAGGTTGAGCCCATTCCGCGAGGCGACGGCCAGCATCAGCACCAGCGAGGCCCCAGCGATGGAGACATCTTGAATAATTTGCGGAGCCTCGACGCGCACCCGCGGCAGCAAGCCCCGAAACAGCAGCGCGCCGATCGCCCCCACCGCGGCCACCGTGCCGGTCAAGGCAGCCACCAGGTGGACCTCGTCTACCGCCCGCGCGCCGGTAAGATCGAGCACCGCCGTGACTACGACCGCGACGACGTGGACCAGCGCCAAGAACAGCGGGATCCGGAGCCGCTTGCGCGCCCTCAACGTCGTGATGGTCGCGAACAAGACCAAGACCAGCACGAGCGGCGTCCAAGCGCGCAGCGCTTCGTTGAGCAGGGCGCTGCCGAAGGTCATGGCGCGGGAGTGTAGAGCGTTTCCGGCGCCTGCCAACGGCGGGCGGCTGCGCGCGCAGTTCCGTCCCTCCACCCCCTGATCTGGCTGACCGAAGTTGAGCCGAGGCTGGCGCGACTTGGCACAGGCTGGGCGGCGCTGCGGCGGCTTGGATGGCCTGCTTGGCTGGGCCGGCCCGCGGGCTGCTCGCGGTTTCTCGACATAAACGCCCGGCTCGCCTCGGCCCCGGCCCGCGGCCTGGAGCAAAGTGGACGCTGGCCCGGCGATTGCTGAGAATGCGCTCTGCGATGGCTTGGCAAAATCAAAAGGTGCGCGTAGGGCTGATGCTCACGCTGGTCGCGTGGGCGCTCGCGCAGTCACTGGCAGGCTGCGGTCGGGCGACCCTGCTGGACGATCCGTATGGCAGTGGCGGCACCGGCGGGGTCGACACGTGCGGCGATGGCGTTTGCGCCCCCACGGAAGACTCCAACAGCTGCGCTGCAGACTGCGTGTGTGGGGACGGGGTGTGCAGCGGGGACGAAGACCCGGCCAGCTGCGCCACCGACTGCCCTGACAGCTGCGGCAACGGCGCTTGCGACGCCGGCGAGTCGCGCAGCACCTGCCCAAAGGACTGCGGCGCGCGCTGCGGGGACGGCGTGTGTGAGGCTGAGGAGAAGGGCAGCTGCGCCGCGGACTGCGATCATAAACCGCCTCCGTGCGGAGATGGCGCATGCGTGTACCCCGAGGATCCATACAACTGCGTAGTGGACTGCGGGGCTTGCGGCGACGGCCAGTGCGGCGGGAACGAGACGCCAGCGACCTGCCCAATGGATTGTCGCCCAGATTGTGGCGACGGCGTGTGTGCAGAGCATGAAGATCCGTGGAACTGTCTGCGCGACTGCGGCTCCTGCGGCGACGGCTTGTGCAACCCCCCCGAGAACGTCAAGAGCTGCGAGGGCGACTGCGCCGTGTGCGGTGACGGCTTGTGCTCCACCTGGGAGCGCGGCTGGTGCGACGTGGACTGCAACCAAAAGCAGTGCGGTAACGGGGTCTGCGATCCCGGCGAGCATCAGAGCTGCCCCGATGACTGCGGGCTGACCGGTTGTGGTGATGGCTTCTGCGCGCCCCCCTACGAGGACGCGAAGTCTTGCCCCGCGGATTGCTCCGCGAACTGCGGCGACGGCTACTGTGAGCCAAGCGAGCAGCGCTCGTGCTGGCAAGACTGCGGCACCTTCTGCGGTGACGGCGTGTGCACGCCGGATGAGCCCGGCTGGTGCTACAAGGACTGCGGCGGCAAGGGCTGTGGCGATGGCGTGTGCCAGGACGACGAGTACGGCTGGTGCCCAGAAGATTGCGGAAGCACTTGCGGAAACGGCATCTGCGAAGGCGACGAGTGGGAGTACTGCAGCTCTGACTGCGGCGGCTACTGCGGCGACTACATCTGCTCACCGGGGGAGCAAGGCTGGTGCACCCAGGACTGCGGCGGTGGCTACTGCGGTGACTACGTGTGCTCTCCGGATGAGTACGGCTGGTGCACCCAGGACTGCGGCGGTGGCTACTGCGGTGACTACATCTGCTCACCGGGCGAGCAAGGCTGGTGCAC
>CAZKDY010000003.1:0-223635 GCA_964551615.1 uncultured Polyangiaceae bacterium | reverse complement strand
GGCTACTGCGGTGACTACATCTGCTCACCGGGCGAGCAAGGCTGGTGCACCCAGGACTGCGGCGGTGGCTACTGCGGTGACTACATCTGCTCACCGGGCGAGCAAGGCTGGTGCACCCAGGACTGCGGCGGTGGCTACTGCGGCGACTACATCTGCTCACCGGGGGAACAAGGCTGGTGTACTCAAGACTGCGGCGGTGGCTACTGCGGCGACTACGTGTGCTCTCCGGATGAGTACGGCTGGTGCACCCAAGACTGCGGTGGCGGCTACTGCGGCGACTACATCTGCTCACCGGGGGAGCGGGGCTGGTGCACCCAAGACTGTGGGTCTTCGGGCGGCTCTGGCGGCGGCTTCGGTGGCTCCGGCGCAGGCGCTCACGGTGGCGCTCCTCCGCCCCATGGCGGCGCTGGCGCGACGCCGCCCACCCCAGGCTAACAGCCCGCGGATGGGTGCCCCGTGGAATGTGGGGCGATCTCCTGCGTTTTAGCGCTCATTCGACTCGGTGCTTGCCAGCGCAGTGTGCCAGAAACCATGATTGCTCCTGATGTCCGACGTCTCGGAGGTGCGAGCAAGAGCAAAGGTGGTAGGCGCTTGGCTCCTCGACAAGGAGCGACTTGACGAGGCGGTGGGCTTGCTCACCGCTTGGGCGGCCAATGGGCCAAACGACGCAGAGGGGCAAGATCTGCTCGCCGAGGCGCTGCGCATTGATCCCAGCGCGGCCATCGCCCAGATGGCGTTTGAGCGCATGGAGGGCATGGACGGCGACCACGCGGCCCTTGATCAGCAGATCCAGTACTACTCCGGGGATCGGCTAAGTCAGCTAGAGACCGAGATGCGGCGGCCGACGTTTCGGCGCGCCCAGATGGGCTTCAACAACAACATCAAGTTTCACGGGGTGCCTTACCACGTGCAAACAGAGGACTCGGGGCTGGACGCCCCGCACATCATCACGCACCTGTTCGCTGACGGCGGCCGCGTCATCAAGAGCCACAAGCGAGACTACTCCGAGCACGTCAGCCGCGGAGACGTCGCGGAGTTTGTCCGCAACCTGATGAAGGCGCAGCACATGGAAATGGTGCTGATGCTGCGCGACGGGAAGTTCGATCGCATCATCGCAGGCGAAGAGGTCGGCGGGGTCAGCTTACTGACCGAGGCGCCGCAAGAAGTTCAGAAGCTCGCTCGGCGCAAGCAAGCGGCTCCCAGCGAGGCCAGCCATGAGCCACCCACGGCCGCGGCGGCGCCCGCTCAGGTCTCACACTTTAGCCTGGTGGTGCTGCGCAGCCTGGCAGGCGGCCCTGAGCGCTATGACCCAGTCGGCGAAGAGGCGGTGCTGGGCGCTCAAGGCTCGATCAACCTACCTGGTGAGCTGTTTTGTCACCCCACGGAAGCGCTCCTGCGCTGGCACGACGACAGGCTGTTTATCGAGGATCTAGAGGGGGGCAACGGCGTCTTCTTCCGCATCGGCACCGCCGTCGAGCTAGAGATCGGCGACGAGTTCGTGGTCGGCGATCAGCTGCTGCGCGTAGAAAAAAACCCCGCGCCAGACGACGGGCCCGACCCAGACCCCACGTACTTCTACTCTTCGCCTAAGTGGCCGTCTTCGTTCCGCATCATTCAAGTTTTTGAAGGCGGCGCGCCAGGCTCCTGCGTAGTTGCGCGCGGAAACAGCATGCAGATCGGCTCTGCGGTGGGCGATCTGATCTTCGCTGATGATCCGCTGGTTGAAGAGCAGCACTGCGTGATCGAAGAGCAGGCGAGCACCGTGGTGCTGACAGATTTGGGGAGCCGCACGGGCGTGTTTGTGCGCGTGCGCGGTGAGCAAGAGTTGCCGCACGGCAGCGAGTTATTGGTGGGTCGCACTCGCCTAGTCGTCGATTTGAAGCGTGCCTGAGCTGTGCGGGCGCTCCAGGCATCAAGACCCCGCGCTCGCCTGCAGACCCTCCCCAGGTTTTTCTTGGGGGTGGGGGTGTGCGCTGCGTGTCTCGCGTGCGCAGCGCCGGCACCCAGCAGCACCACCAGCGCCCGGCGCGCGGCGGCCGCTCCGCGCGCGCCGACCGCTGCGCCCACCTCAAGCCGCCCGGTGGCCGCGGCGTCTGCCTCAACTGAGCGCGCTGTGCTCTCCAGCGAGCCACGCGCTGACGCCGGAGCCGCTCGGCGGGCTGACTCCGCGGCGCCGGAGCCGGCGTATCCAGATCTCTCAGCTGAGCCGTTTATGGCGCCCGTCGATCTGCGTCGACAGCTGCCTGCCCAGAGCTTCGCCAGGCGCTTCGCCAACCTCTCGCCCAGCGCGTGTATGCAGGCGCTGCGCGCTGCGAAGCTGCCATACAAGCCTTGGGGCGGCCCCGCGAAGGGCGTCGCGAGCCCGATGCGGCTCTCAGGACCGCTGGCGGGCGTGACGTTTGTGTCTCCCGGAGGAAAGAGCCCGTTCGGGGTGTTGGACTGTCGCCTAGTGCTCGCGCTCAATGAGTTCGCGCGCGTGCTCGCGCTGCATGGCGTCGTGCGTGTCCAGCTCGACAACATGTATCGCCCGCGCTCCAAGCTGCCAGCCGCGCGGCGTGGCAAGCGGCGCGCGCCGAGTCAGCACGCGCATGGGTTAGCCGCAGACATCACGCGCTTCTGGCTGAAGGACGGCGGCGTGCTGCGGGTCGCGGATGACTGGCAGGGGGGGCTGGGCGAGCCCGCGTGTGGACCTGATGTGAAGTTGCACGACCCCACCGCGTCCGCGATCAGGCTACACAACCTAGTCTGCGCGGTAGCCGCGGAGGGCATCTTCACCCATATGCTGACCCCGGGGTTCAACGCGGCGCACCGCGATCACTTCCATTTCGACATCAAGCGCGGCGCTGACTACCAAGCGCTGCACTGACTGGCGTCGCTGACCGGCGTCGCTGACCGGCGTCGCTGACCGGCGTCGGTCGATGGCCCGCCACAAAAAGAAAACGGCCGGTACCTTGTGAGTACCGACCGCTTTGCTGAGGCTGGCTGAGCTAGCTCAACCAACCCGCAGCGAGTGACGAATCACTCAGCCGAATCACTCGGCTGCGTCGTCGCCGGCCTCGGGTGCCTCGGGTGCCTCGGGCGCCTCGGGTGCCTCGGGCGCCTCGGGTGCCTCGGGTGCCTCAGCTGCCGGCGCCTCGGGCGCCTCGGGCGCCTCGGGTGCCTCGGCCTCGGGCATCCCGCCGCCGCCACAACCAACTGCCAACAGAACAACGATGGGGAACAGAGCTAGTTTACGAATCATTTTTGGAGATCCTCCTGTGCGAAGCCCCACGCTGTGGAAGCTCCATTGGTTTCGGAAGGGGAGATGCCTCAGCCCGGGCAAGCGGCTCAAGCAAAAAGCGCTGACGTGCAGATTTCGCTCTCATCGCGAACTGCCGGCGTGCCGGCGGCCGCGGCGCGCGAGATCCAAGAATCACATAAAGTCCTATTATTTCAGATATTTGGGCGTATTGCGGTGCTCTCGAGCCGTAGGCTCACGCCCTAGCGCGACCAACGGCTTGCCCGCGGCAAACCGTTCCGCAAAAAGTGAGCAGGAGCGCGTCCGGCATCGGGCGCGGCTCACGTGAGCGCAGCGACTGAGCCGAAATAGTGGCAGGCTGCGTCTCAAGCATGTCCATGGGCTCGAACTCTTCTGCTGCCGCGCGTCGTCTGCGCCTGCTTCCAGGCGGAGCGAGGCCGTCGGAGCAAGCAGCCCCGGTCCCGGTCCCAGACGCTGAAGTTGAGCAGCGCGACGCGGATGGCGCCTTGAGCGGGCAGTCCCTGCGCGCGCTGCCCGAGCCCGAGCCACAGAGCGGTTCGCTGCCGTGCAGCAGCAGCGCGCTGAAGAGCGGCGTCGCCCACACCCCGCTGCCCGTACCACAAGCGACCGTGCGTCCCGCGCGCAGCGCTGAAGCACAAGCGGCCGCAGAAGAAGATGCAGATTGGGTGAGCCGTGCTCAGGCAGGCGAGCGTCTGGCCTTTGAACTTTTGTACCGGCGTCACGCCGGCTTCGCCATGAACCTCGCAGTCCGCATCCAAGGCAGCGCGACCGACGTTGAAGACGTCGTCCACGACGCATTCATGAAGGCGCACAGCCGCCTGGGCGATCTGCGTGAGGCAGCGGCGTTCCGCTCGTGGCTCGGAGCGATCGTGGTGCGCCTCGTGCGCAGTCGGCTGCGTCGCCGACGCTTGATGGCCACGCTTGGCCTGGCCAACACTGGGGACGCCGTGGATCTGGACGCGATCGCTTCGAGCGACGCTGGACCCGAGGCGCGGGCGCAGCTGGCTCAGGTCTACGCCTTGCTGCAGACGATGCCGACCGAAGATCGCATCGCCTGGACGCTGCGCAACGTCGAGCATCACCGCCTCGAGAGCGTGGCGCAGTTGGCTGAGTGCAGCCTGGCTACAGCCAAGCGCCGCATCGCGCGGGCGCAGCGCTTCTTCGAGCAACACTTTGTCTCGGAGCGCGTGAGCTCACCTGGGAACGGAGTCAGCTGATGACGAGCAAACAGCGCCGTAGTATCCCCCCGGAAGTGCCATCAGCGATCTTGCGCGATTGCTCGGCAGACCATCAGGCGATTGAGCGCATCTGGCAGCGGCTGGATGAGGAGCTGCCGGCTCAGCGCCTAGCTGGCCCGCGCAGCACGGCTTGGGTGTGGGCCGCGGCGGCTGCGGTGCTGTTGTTTGGTTCGGGCGTCTGGGTCGGAGCGCGCGCGCAGACCCCGACCGCGGAGAGCAAGGTCCTGCCGCACGCGGAGCCTGAGGCGACGACTCGCGCGGCGGGCGATGACGCGCCCCCTGCAGCCACCGAGGCCGTACCCGTGTCCACCGAGACCGCGCAGCCGACAGATCGGCGGCTGGCGCCGGTGCCACGCTTGCCGCGCGTCGCGAGCTCGGGCGGCGACGGCCTTGAGGCGCCTGCAGCAGCGCGCCCGACAGGGCCGCCTGAGTGGCAGCGCTTGGCTGAGGGCGGCGAGTACCCTGCGGCCTTTCAGGCGATTCAAGAGCAAGGCGGCTTTGACGCGGTGATGGCCCAAGCCAGCGCCGAGCAATTGATGACGCTGGCCGAGGTGGCGCGCGCGAATCGCCAGCGCGGCCGGGCGTCTCAGGCGCTGCGCCAGCTGCTAGCGCGCTACCCCAGCGACGCAAACGCGCCGTTGGCGGCGCTGTCGCTGGGCAACTTGCTCGAGGCGGCTGGAGACCGAAAAGGTGCAGCCGAGGCGTTTGGGCTCTACCGGTCCTTGTCGCCGGACGGCGATTTCGCTGAAGATGCCCTGGCTCGCCAGGTGATGGCGGCGATTGAGCAAGGCAACCTCGAGCTGGCCCGGAAGCTCGCTGGTCAATATGAGAAGGACTATCCCAGCGGGCGTCGCGCTCAAGAGATCCGCGACGCGCTTTCTGAAGCAGAAGCCAGCGACGCTGGCGCTGCCGAAGCAGACGCTGCGCTCCCCGACGTCCCACCAGCCGCGGGCGGCGCCGCAGCCAAGCCCGTCGCGCCTGTCCCTGCTGCCAGCGCGAAGCCGCCCGTCAAATAGCTGCCGGGCGGCGTTGCTCGGGCTGCTGGTCGGGGTCTCAGTTGTCGGCTGGAGCGCGGCGGCCACGAGCGCACCAGCGACCCTGGCCATCGAGATCGGCGCTGACGCAGAGCCTGAGCTCGACGCCAAGCTGGTGCGGCGCCTGATCGGCATCGAGACCGCGGACGTCGACGTGCCGCCTCAGCCAGGGACTAGCCAGCCACGCGATATCGTACTGTTTTTTCGTGTGGTTGAGGCAGAGCTCGGCGCGCCGGGCTCGACCAGCCCCAAGATGCTCAGCGTTGAGCTGTGGGAGCGGGGTGTGCTGCATGGCACCAGGCGCGTCTCGAGCGGCGACAACAAGCGCTTGACGGCGCGGCGCATCGCCCAGGCGGCAGCTCAGCTGGTGCTTGGTCTGCGAAAGCGCCGCCTCGCGGAAACACGCCGGCTTGAGCGCGAAGCGCGTCTCCTCGCCCAGGAGGCGGCCCAACCCAAGAGCTTCCCGATCGCCGGGCGGCTCACGCTGGACGTGCCCGCTCACGTCGTCTTGATGGACGGCGCTTGGCTGGCTGGGCTCGGGCTGGAGAGCAGCCTACGCTTTGACAGCGGGCCGCGCGTCGGGCTCGGCGTGGGCTTGATGGCTGGCGCAGCCGATCACGCCGACGGCCTGCGCTGGTTCGAAACCAGCCTCTCCCCAGGCTACGATTTTCGCCTGAAGCAGGATAGCGTGGGGTTTGGGGTGGGGTTTACGCTAGGTGCCGCGGTTGCCCAGCTTCGCGGGGTCGAGTCGGTGGGCGGCTCACAGGGTCAGACGACCACCTGGGCCGCGCGCGCCGTGCTCGACACCCAACTCAACCTACGGCTCTCGCGCAGCCTAGCCCTGACCCTCGGCACGGAGGTCGGCGCCTTGCTCCGCCCGCTCACCTACCGCGGCACTAACTCAGAAGCCGACGCGCCAGACTCACGGCTGAGCGGCTTGTGGCTCGGCCTGCAAGCTGGTATCCGCGTGGATCCGCCTGGTGGCCTGTAGCGGCGTCGTCCTGCCACTGAGGATCAGCTGGGCGCGCCCGCTAACCAGAGTACGACGTCAAGAAGGCGCGCAAGTCGTCGCGCAAGGACCGCGCTGTAGCCGACGTCCCTTGCTTGAGCTGCTTGCCCTCCCGCTTGATAGCGGTGGTGAGCTTCTCAAGTCGCGCCTCCAGGGTCTCCCAAGCGTCTTTCGCGTCCTTACCGCCTAGGTTGATCTTCACGCGGATCTCGTCAGCGAGCTGCTGCAGATCGTTGACCTCGCTCTCGATACCGTCAGCGATCTTTTTGCGTGTGTCTTGAGTCGATTGCATACCCGCGGCCTAGCAGCAGTCGTGCCAGCTCGGTCGCGCTGGTTTTGCGCGGAGGTCACCCCGGTAGAGCCGCACAAAAGGCGCCACGTAGCCGCGTCACGGACCTCAAGCTGGTGCGCTGCGCGTGACCACCCTGCCTCGCTGTGCCGAACTGCCGCGCGCGTTGTCAGCTCAGCAGGGTTCGGCCCCGCGGCGCGCTAGGCTTGAAGCAGCGCCTTGAGCGCTGCCTGAGCGCCCGAGAACAGCGGCCAACCGTCGCCCACGATCACGGTCTCAAGGCGCTTGTACTCGGTGAGCAGGCGCACGGATTTGAGCGCCGCCGCCTTGTCGGCCAGCTTAGCGTCGGGCAGCAGGTGCAAGCGCCCGCCTTGGTGGCAACGGATCAGATCGCCGGTGACCAGCGTCGTATCCTCGAGGATTAAAGCTAGCTCGCCAGGCGTCTTGGAGCCTTCGAGCGCGATCACCTCGAGCCCTTGGATGCGCTCGCTCCCGGTGCGGAGGTAGGCGTCGCAGCGGATGGGGAAGCTGTCGCGCTCACCTTCGGGCCCGAAGATGCGCGCGCCAGTCAAGTGTTGCAGCGCGAGCGCGTCGCGCACGTGATCTGAGTTCGTGATCACGATCCAGGTGACGCCGCCGAGCGCTTGGAGGTGGTCCTGATCGTGCTGGCTGAGCGGTAGCGGATCGATGGCAACGTTGCCGTCCGGACAACACCAGAGCACGCTGTTAAAGTCGATGTTGCGTGCTTCGTCGAACTGCGACCAAGCGAACAGCCGTGGCGTGTGGAGGAGCTTCACGCCCCGACTATACACCTAGAGCGCCCGCGCCCCCACCCCCCCCGGCCCCGCCTGCGGCGCTCGAGGCTGGGTGGTGGGCCCCGGTGGTCCGGGATCCCGCGCTCGGTGCTGCGGCCCGCGCCAGGCGACGCAGCTGCGAACTCAGCCCGCGCGGCCCTTGGCCAGCAGGGTTTGGTGCTTGTTCTCTGAGTAACCAAACGCCTTGCCTAGCGCGCGAATCGCCCCACCCTGCTTGGCGCCGATGCCTCCGTCTTTCCACGCGACAGCGCTGGCGACCACGAACACGCCGTCGCGCAGGGCCTCGTCTTCCAACGTGCTCGCGATGCTCTCAAAGCGCGCCGTTTGGCCCTCGGCCTCGAGCCCTTCGCCTGCGTACTCCAACATGCCAGCGATGGTCTCGGCGTCCACGTCACCATCAGTGAGGTTCACGAACCCCTCGGTCAGTGTCTGGGTCTCCGCTTCGCTGAGCGCTCCGTCGGAGACCGCCACGATGTATGCCGCCTCCACCATGGCGCCCAAGATCGCCATGCCTTCCGCGTCGGCTTGAGCGGCTCGCTCGTCTGCCAAGGCCTGCTGTACTTCGCCCATTCCATCCAACGCGTTTGCGATGTCGCTCATGCTGGCTCCTTGCCGGGTGATGACTGGATTGAGCCAGTCGCTGACGGCTGCTTTGGACTACTACGCCCCAGTCAGGCGGTCAGCGGTGTTGGCCAACCGCCTGACTTCTCTGGGCTAAATGGCCGCGGATGGTCGCTGCCGGCCCCGCACGCAGCGCTTCAGGCTGGGCTCGCGGGCGAGGCGCAGCCAGCTTCGTCGCAGCGCTCCTCGTCACCACCGGGCTGCTTGGGCGACGGCCGCTTGGGCTGTTCTCGCGTCGCGGCAGCTTCGAGCAACAGCGTCTGGATCTCCGCGCCCAGCAGCAAATCGTCGTGAGCGCCGAACACCTGCTGTCGTCGCCGCCCTCGCGCGTCGATCAGGATGGTCGTGGGCGTGCCCTGCATGCCGTACGCGCGCATGGTCTGAGGGATAGCGCCTCCGTCCGGATCTGGAGCGTCTACGCCTACAGGGAAACGCACGCGGTACTCGTGCAAGAACGCACGCAGCGACTCGATCTTCATGGCGTCGTGGTGTTCGAATACGGTGTGCAGCCCGACGACGACCAGAGGCGCGTCAGCAAACACCTCAGCCACGCGCTGGGCCTGAGGGATGCCGCGGGCTACGCAGCCTGGGCACAGCATCTGAAATGCGTGGACCAGGACCACGCGGCCGCTGAACTGCTCTAGCGTGAGCGGCGCTGGTGTGTTCAGCCAATCACTCGTGATCCACTCGGGGGCGAGGGCGTCCTGGGCCATCAGAAGTCGCCGTCCTTCACGTACGGGTGGCTCCAGAGCGTGAGCTGCAGCAGACACGACTTGACCCACGCTGCGTGCATCTTGTCCACGTCTTCAGCCGAGTGTCCTTGCTTCGCCAGGAAGGGTCGAAGCGTGAACGTGATCGGGAAGATGAGCGCGAACAGATCGCGGAACGGTACGATGGCGGTCGAGGGCGCGGCGTCGGTGGTGTTCTTCTTGGTGCGGTGGTGCCGCAGCCCGATTTCGTGCTGGAAGTCGAGCCAAGCTTGGTCGTATTCCGCGCGCGAAGTGTCAAGGATCCACTGGGCGAACCGCTTGCGGACGCGCCCGAGGTAGTCACCGAGCGGCTGGCCATCGGACCCGCTGAATGAGGCGAGCAGGTGCGGCTGGCTGCCTACAAAGCCGTACCAAACGTCGAGGATTGATTCCACGTGGTCCTTTAAGATGTCATGCGACATGCGTAGGTAGGTGGTGTCTGCCTCAGCGAACAGCGCGCTAGCCTGCATCTGCTTGAAGTCAGCGAGCGTGACTGGAGATGTCGCGATTTGAGCGCCGTGGGCAGCGCCGGGGATATTGCTCATCTTGTTCGACTCCTTCTCGGAGCAAAGCTCCGCCTCGCCGTCGGCCGACGTGGCCGCGGAGGTAGCTGGGTTGGGTTTAGGGAGCGGCGCTTTAGCCGAGCTGCATGAACTGCTGCCACAGCTGCGCTCGAGTCGCGTCCGACGCGAGCTCATGCTCGGCACAATCAAGGCGCAGTTGGTCGCCTGCGATGGGCGCATCAACCAACGCGCAGTGATGCGGCGCGGCCCCGCCATGCACGTTCGGGCGGAAATGGGTGCAGGTGACGCACATCCCGCTGACTGGAACCAACCCTTGCTCCTGCAGCGCGCGGATCATCTTCACCACGCCAGAGAAGAAGGCCTGTTGCTCCTCTGGGCTGAGCTCGGTCACCGCCGCCGCCATGAACTCGGGCCACGAACGCGCGCGCCCGCCCAAGGCCTTGCCCTCGGTTGTTGGGGCGAGCAACTTGGCGCGTGGATGACGCGGATCCGGAGATTTTGTGAGCAGCTGCTTCTCGACCAACGCGCGGACCGAGTCGCTGATGGTCGGCAGGGTGACGCCCAGTCGTTCGCTCAACTCCGAGCCTGTCAGCGGTCCGTCCGCTACGAGCGACGCCAGGATCTGGCCTTGGGTCGCCGATAGGCCCTCGCTGTTCGCCTGTTGCCACGCCTGCTGCTTCATGGCGAGGCCGATCTTGTTCAGACCGGTGACGATGCGCGACGCGAGGGGCTGGGTGTTCGCGTCGAAATAGGGCAGGCGCTTCGTGCTCATGCCCAGACACCTAACTTAGGAGTCCGAAGTTGTCAATCAGCCGACCAAAAAAAAGTAGCCGAGCCCGCTTGGGGAGCGGCGCGCCTGACTAGCGCGAGACGGGGCATTCCGTGCGGAATGCCCCGTCCTGGGTGTTGCTCAGGCCCCGCCAGTTCCCGCGGTTGCGCCGCCGGAGCCGCCAGTCGCGCCCCCGGAGCCGCCGGTCGCGCCGCCGGAGCCGCCGGTCGCGCCGCCGGAGCCGCCGGTCGCGCCGCCGGAGCCGCCAGTCGAGCCGCCGGAGCCGCCGGTCGAGCCGCCGGACCCGCCGGTCGCGCCGGTCGCGCCGGTGCCGCCGGTTGCGCCGGTGCCGTTGCCGTCGTCTTCGTCGTCACCGCAGCCGCTCACGAAGGCCAGCGAGCTCACGCAGATCAGTACGGTACCTAGTTTAGTCAGTCTATGAATCAACATACTTTACTCCATGTGGAAAAACATACCTGGAACCGAGAACTGATCTCTCGGTGACGCTGCACTCCGCACCACCAGTGCGCGGAAGCTGTGTTTGTTTGCGCGCCCACAGCTATGTGCGGTGGACAATAGCGCAAAAGTCGGCGCGAGGTAGCATGAACGCCCTTTTTGGTTACCACGCGGAGGCTCGCGGTCTCGCGGGCGGGGCAGACGTTGAAAAGCGAGCACTCGCCTGCGCGTTGATTGCACCATGTTTTGTTTCCGTCTGGGCCGATTGGCCACGTTTTGTGCGGCTAGGCAGCGTTTGTTCTTCGGCGTGTAGGCAGCATTTTGCTGAGGCCCGGCGGTACCGCGGGCTGCGTGAAGTGCGGTGTCCTGGCGCAGGTGTGACACCGCGATCAGGGTGATCCGGCTGTCATATGCGGCTGCACGCGACCTCCGCGACCGTCGCTGGCGCGTGGGAGTGAGCGGCGTGCACCCAGGATCGCGCCCGCCCCGGCACCGGTTTGCTGTGCGCTCGGCGCTCGGCTCTTGCCCCCACCCCCAAGCTCGCTGGATCCGTGGGGTGACCAGCTTGAGAGGCTGAGCGCCGCCGCCCCGGCTCAACGGCGCTGGCGACGGCCCGCGTATCACGGGCTCGATGCTGAGATACTGCCTTGCGGCAATAGATGGATCAGTTGCACGGCGGTGCGCCCGTCGCGTGCTTGCAGTGCACGGCGGGGTCGGACGCAGCCAGGCCCAGGTGCTGAGCTACGCACGCCTGGCGGCTCGCGCTGTAGCCGTCAAACGCGGCGATACAGCCGGCCTCGTCTGCGTAGCGATCTTCAGTGCCGAATGAGCACGTCGTCTGGTAGCTGGCGCAGAACGCCTTGGCTTCGGGGCTCCCGCCGCCCGCGCCGCCCGCGCCGCCGGTGCTGCCTGCGGAGCCGCCACTGCCTGCGGAGCCGCCGCTGGCCCCGGCCGAGCCGCCGCTGGCCCCCGTTCCCGCGGAGCCGCCCGTCGCGCCCGCAGAGCCGCCGTTACCAGCCGAGCCGCCACCCGTGGAGTCGTCGTCACCGCAGCCAGCCAAGCCAACTGCGCTGGCCAGCACCACCACGCTGCTAGCCAAAAAGATGTTTGAAGTGAGCATCGTTCCCCCTAGTTGACTGAATTGGGATGTTCGCCGCTGAACGCGGGATTCCGCGTGACTGGAAGCTGACGGTATTTGGCGTGCTTGGTCAACCTTCCGGCGCGCGCCAGGCTTTGCGATCGGTCGCGCATCGGCTCAACTCTGAGTTGCCTGCGTGGGAGTCATCCTAGCCGTGGCGCGGCGGGGGTCGCCTCCGCTTCCACAGCTTTTGGGCTGCTGGAGGCCGACTTGGCGGCCGGGTCTGCGTCGTAGGGTCTCCGTACCAGGCTGCAAAATCATGCAGCACTCGACATGAATGCAGCAATATACCGCGGTGTTGTTCGCGCGGCGTCTATTGACGTGGCCCTGCAGCCTGGGCGCGCCGGTGCGTTCAGCGTGGCGCTCCGTGGACTCCGGCCAGCCAGCCTGGACTCCGCCCACTTCGAGTCCCGCCTGGAATGCGAGTACGCTCGCGGGGCGGCCGCCATGAATCGTGAGAACCCGATCAGTCTGCGCTGGGCGCGCCTGGTGGACGAGAGCGCGACGGCGCCGCCAGCGCTCGATCTGCGGATCAGCGTCGGGGATGTCCTGGGCGACTACACGTTGCTCATGCAGCTCGCCAGGGGTGGGATGGCAGACATCTGGGTTGCTGCACGGAAACGCCCAGGCGCTACACCCGAGCTGGTCGCGATCAAGACCATCTTGCCGCACTTGACGGCTGATCGCGCCTTCGTGCGCATGTTCTTGGACGAGGTTGGCCTGCTCGCCGCCATCCGCCACCCGAACGTCATCGAGGTGCGCGACGTGGGGCTACATTTTGGGCTGCCCTACGTCGCGCTCGAGTGGATCGACGGCGGCAGCCTAGGGCAGCTGATGACACAGGTCAGCGCCTGCGGCCAGTCGGTCCCGCTGAACGTCGCGTTGCGGGTGGTTGGCGAGTGTTGCCTGGGTCTCCACACGGCACATGAGCTGCGGACCGACAGCGGTGAGCTGGCAGGCGTGATCCACCGAGACGTGTCGCCTGCGAACATCGTGTTGGGGGTGGGGGGGGACGTGAAGCTGATCGACTTTGGGGTGGCCAAGGCGACCCAACGGCTGAGTGAGCAGACCGGGACGGGCGTGTTTAAGGGCAAGGTCACCTACATGGCGCCGGAGCAAGCGATGCGACGCAAGGTCGACCGCCGCGCTGACATCTGGGCCGCGGGCGTTGTTCTTTACCGCCTGGTAACGGGCAGGGCGCCGTACCAGGGGTCAATGCTGCAGGTGTACCAACAACTGAAGCTCGGGGCCCCTTACACCCCGCTCCCGCGGCACGTGCAGGGTCCGCTGCGGGACGTGATCCACGGCGCGCTCCAGCGCGACCGCGAGCAGCGCTTTCAGACCGCCGCCGATCTGCGCCGCGCGATTCAGTTTGCCTCCGCGCAGCTCTGCGAGCCGCTCACCAAAGACCAGTTCGCTCGCTATCTACGTGAGCACCTCGCGGAATCATTGTCCAAGCGCCGAGCCGAGATCCTGGACGCGATGGGCCAGACGGAGCTTGGCCTGTAGCTGCGCACGCTGCCGGTCAGCTGCGCTCAAAGCAGCTTACAGTACCTGTCACCGCTGGCGGGCTTGCCGTACGGAACGTCTTTCGACGCCGGTCGCAGGTACACATGGCCATTGCCGAGCGGCTTGGGGATCACCGCCCCTGCGGTCAGCGGCCGCCCGAAGCGCGCGTTCTCGACGATGATCACGATGTCGTCACCGTCTTGCTTGAAGCCCCAATAGGAGGCGCCCAGGCTGTCGGCGGGCTCGCCAGCGCAAGCCTGACCTTCTGAGCTCATCGCGAACACGAGCTGGCTCTGGGGATCGGTGCGTGGCACCGGGCCCTGCCAGGTGAAGCCGGGATCGGTGGCAGGGCCGAGCTTGAGCGCTAAGCAGCTGCAGCTCGAGGCTTGACCGCGGGCGGCGTCGCTAAGCGCCACGTCGTGGCGGGCGCCGATCAGCGCGAAGTCCGCGTCGCCAGCGTTGTCGTCGAGCGTGCCAGAGACTGGCGTGAGCGGCTGCTCGAAGTCCTCTTCATCCTGCTTGTCATTGCCCGTGTTGAGGTTTGCGCTTACTGAAGCGCGACAGCCGAAGCTCAGCCCTGCGGCGACGAGCAGCAACGCGCCGGCGCTGAACGGGTGAAGCGGACGCAAAGCCGAGGGGTGGATCCGGGCCGTGGGACGAGCTGCGCTTTTCATGCATCAAAAGCCTGTCACCGAGGCGCTGGCGAGGGCAACTCTTTACCCAGTTGAGGCTGAATCGAGGCCAGAACCACGCCGAGCGCCGTGTGGTTGTAGGTGAGTTGCTGGCTACGCTGCTGGAGGCTCACGCAGCACAAGCTGCGCCCCGGAGGGCTAACCAGCGTCGCAGGGGTCGGTCCCCGCGAGGGCAGCTGCCTCAAGACCAGCTGAGCCGGGCGCGAGCCAGGTACTAGTTGGAGCCGCGCCCGGCCTACTCGGTGTAGCCTTGTAGCGTGGACCTAGACGCACTCAAGGCGCGGCTCGCCAGCACATCGACACTACGTCCGCACGGTAAGGTGCGCGCGGTGACAGGTTTGTCGCTGCGCGCGTCGCTGCCCGGTGGGCGGATTGGTGACGTGGTGCTGGTTCGGCGCCGCGGTGAGCCGCTAGAAGCTGAAATTGTAGGCTTCGTCGAAGGCGAAGTGGTGGCGATGCCCCTCGGCAGCCTGGCAGGAGTTGGCCCCGATGATCCAGTCGAGTCGCTGGGTGCTCCGCTCCAGGTGGCTGTGGGGCGCGGCATGCTGGGGCGCGTGTTGGATGGTCTTGGCAGGCCCATCGGTGAGCCCATCGCAGGAGCGCTAGAGCGCGTGGCGGTTGATGCGTCACCCCCGTCGGCGCTTGAACGCAGAGCGGTCAGCCAGCCGTTGGCCACCGGGGTGCGCGCCATCGATGGCTTGATGAGCCTGGGGGTCGGCCAGCGCGTTGGCCTGTTCGCGGGCTCTGGGGTGGGGAAGAGCACGCTGCTCGGCGCGGTCGCGCGCGGCACCGCGGCGGACGTCGTGGTGGTCGCCTTGGTGGGTGAGCGCGGCCGCGAAGTGAATGAGTTCCTTGAGCAGGCGCTGGGCGCTGAAGGGCTCGCTCGCTCTGTGGTCGTCGTGGCGACCAGCGACGCGCCCGCGCTCGAGCGCTTGAAGGCCGCTCAGGTCGCGACGGCCATCGCCGAGTACTTCCGGGATCAGGGGCAGCGCGTGATGTTGCTGGTTGATTCGGTCACCCGGTTCGCCAGGGCACAGCGCGAGGTAGGCCTTGCCGCGGGGGAACCGCCAGCTCGCCGCGGATATCCGCCCAGCGTGTTCGCGATGCTGCCGCGGTTGCTTGAGCGCAGCGGGCAGGGTACGGGCGGCTCGATCACGGCCATCTACACCGTGCTGGTTGAAGGCGGCGATTTAGATGAGCCGATCGCCGACGAGGTCCGCGGAATTTTGGATGGTCACATCGTGCTCGATCGCAGGATCGCCGCCCGCGGCCAGTACCCCGCCATCGACGTCCCTGGGTCGCTGTCCCGTGTGATGAACCAAGTCGTCTCCGCGGAGCACCAGGCCGCGGCTGCCCAGGTGCGCACCTTGATCGGCGCATTCGAAGAGAAACGCGATTTGATCACGCTCGGCGCGTATGCCAAGGGCAGTGACGCGCTGTTGGATCGCGCCATCGCCGCACAGCCCGAGCTGTTGGGGTTGCTCCGTCAAGATCCGCGTCAGGTGTTCGACTTCGACGAGTGCGTGAGCCGCTTGGTGGCTTTGGCCAGGCGCTACTGAGCCGGTGCAGCGAGCCCGCCGAGCCTCGGACGCCCTAGCTCGCGAGCTCGGCGTCTAGTTCCGCGAGGAGCTTCTTGGCTTTGCGGCTTAGCTTCTTGGGCACCGCCACGTTCACGAAGATGTGCAAGTCGCCGCGCGCGCGGCGATCGAGGCGTGGCACGCCCTTGCCACGCACCGTCAGTACGGTGCCAGGCTGAGTTCCCTTGGGCACCTCAACCTGAACCTTGCTGTGGTCGGGGAGCTCGACGTCCAGCTCCGTGCCCAGCGCCGCTTCGGAGAAGGCGATCACCTCGCGCACCATCAGGTCCGAGCCTTCGCGCTCCCAGCGCTCATCTGCCGCGACCTCGACGTCGACGTACAGGTCGCCCGACGGCGAGCCGTCAGGGCCGGGCATGCCTTGCCCGGTCACCCGCAAGCGAACTCCAGAGTCCACGCCCGCGGGGAAGGTGACGAGCACCTTGCGCTCCTTCATCACCGCGCCCTGACCGCTACAACTTCCGCACGGATTCGTGATGACTCGGCCTTGCCCCTGGCACGAAGGGCAGGTGGTGCTGAACATGATGAAGCCGCGCTGGGTCGCGACCTGACCCTTGCCGCCGCAGTGACGGCAGGTCTCGGGGCGGCTGCCGGCGGCAGCCCCTGAGCCCTTGCAGGTCTCACACGGGGCGGCGCCTCGGACCTTGATCTCCTTCTTGGCGCCGCAGAACGCCTCTTCGAGCGTCAGCCGCGTCTCCACACGGATGTCCTGACCGCGCGCTGCGCGGCGGCGCCCGTTCCCTCCACCCCCTCCACCGAAGAAATCTGAGAACAGATCTTGGAACTGGCTGAAGATGTCGCCGATGCCGGAGTCTTGGAAGTTGAAGCCAGCGCCCTCCAGACCGGCGTGGCCGAAGCGGTCGTAGGTGGCGCGCTTGTCGGCGTCAGACAACACCGAATACGCCTCGGTGGCTTCTTTGAACGAGGCTTCGGCTGTGGGGTTATCCGGGTTGCGATCCGGGTGAAACTTGACGGCCGCCTTCTTGTAGGCTTTTCGGATGTCGTCGTCGCTGGCGTCTTTGGTGACGCTCAGGACTTCGTAGTAGTCGCGCTTGCTCATAAGTCGAAGACGCCAGCTAGGGGAGGGCTAGCTGCGGGGTGGTTTGGGTCCGCCCGCGGAGGGCTAAAGGCGAGCGGGGTCTGGCCCTCGCCTTAACGGTGCGCAGTGCTGCTGTGCGCGCTTCGGGCGTGAAATGGGCCGCTAGGCTAAGTCCACGTTGCAGCCTGTCAACGCGCTCAGAGCGATTGTGACCGTTGAAGCTGGGCGATTAGCGCGGCTTTGCGCTGTAGCTCAGCGCGGGCGGCAGCCAGCTGTTTGGACAGCTGTAGCTCCGAGTCTCCAGCGGCCAGGCTCGCCAAGCGCACCTCGAGCTCCTCGATCGCCCAGCGAGCAGCCTCCAGGTCGGCCTGAAGGCGGGCGTTATCTGCTGCCACCTGGGCAGCGGGTGTGGGGGTGGCTGCGTCATCGGGCACGGCAGCTTGGCGGCTGAGCGGAGCGGCCGCGGGCCGTGACGCGTCGCCCTGCGCCCCTTGAGTCGCCGCCTTGTGCTCGAGCAGCTCGGCGAGCATTTGCTTGCCCAAGCGCTCGGCGGCTTGCAGCTCGCGCTCTAGTCGGCGGACAGCTTCGCCACGCTCGCGCAGGGCCTGCTCTAGGCCGCCGAGCTCAGCGCCTACTTCTGAAGCACCCTCGCGCGACGCTGCGTCTAGGCGAGCCTGGAGCTCCGCGGCTTTTGATTCCGCGCGGCGAAGTTCCTGTTGCAGCGTCGCGGCGCGATCTCGGGCTTTGTCGCGCTGTTCATTGCTGCTGCGCAGCGCGGCTTGGGTCGCGTCGTCCGGCTTGGAGGTGGTAACGGCGCTGGCGGCCGCGGAGCGGGTCGCGGCGCCTGGGGCGCTAGTTGTGGGGGCGGCTGCAGCGCCAGAGGTCGCGGTGGTAGCCGAGGTCACGGCGCCGCCTGACGTCGCCGCGGCCGCCTTGAGGTCGCCGCGCGGTCCCAGTTGTCTCAGCTCAAGCAACTCGGCGAGCATTTGCTTGCCCAAGCGCTCGGCGGCCTGCAGCTCACGCTCTAGGCCGCGCACCGCCTCACCGCGCTCGCGCAGGGCCTGCTCCAAGCGGTCGATCTCAGCGCGGACCTCCGGGTCGCCATCACCCGAGGTTCGCCCGAGCTTGCCCTGAAGCTCAGCCGCCGATGATTCCGCGTGGCGAAGCTCCTGCTGCAGCTTTGCGGCTCGATCGCGGGCCTTGTCGCGTTGCTCGTTGCTGTCCTTCAGCGCTTCGCGCGCGGCGTTCCGCTCGCGCTCGAGTGCCGCGGCGTCGCTCAGCGCCTTACTGAGTCGCAGCTCGACGTCGCGCAGCTTCAGCTGAAGATCAGGCGCGGGTCGTACGTCACGCCCAGGTTGAGCCGGCTGGCTCTTGCTCTGCGCGCGCTGCTCAAGCGCTCGCTGGGCGTTCTCCAGGCTCTTGCGTGACGCCAGCAGCTCTTTGCTCGTGCTCTCCAGCTCGCTGGTCAGGCGACCCCACTTGTGGCTCGCCTTGTCCAGCTCTGCTTGGATGCTATCCGCGCGGGTGTCGGCTGCCGCCGCGCGCGCCTCAAGCTCTGCGATCCAGCGCCCGCGCTTGTCCACCTCGCGCTCGAGCTCAGCTAGGCGGCGCGCCTTGGTCGCGTCATCTTTGGAGGCTTGCTCGCGCGCGGCCTGCGCGCCTTGCTTCCGTGCGGCATCTAGCCTAGCTTGGAGCTCCCCGCCGCTCACGGGCTTTGCCCGCAGCTCACCTGTAGCTTGGTCGCTCGCAGACCTCGCGCGCTGCTCTTGTAGCTCACCCTCGAGCTTCTCGAGGCGGGCGCGCGCGCTCTTCTCCCTGGCGAGGGACGCCTCAAGCTGCCTTGCGGAAGCGGAGCCGCCGCGCTGAGCCAGCACGTCCTTGGTGGGCAGCTGCACAACTGAGAACTCGTCCAGCTTGATCTCGCGGCTCGAAGCCAGCGCGACGAAGAACTCAGGCTCTTCAGCGCCGCCCGGCACGAAGCCGTTGTCCAGCGACACCTGCGGCTCAGCTGCTGGCGCGAAATCTACCACCGCGTAGGCGACGAACGGCGTCTGGCCGAGCATGCGGACCTCTTCGAACTCGGCGCTGGCGGTGTCATACAGCTCGTAGTAGCTCAGCTTGCCTGGCCCAGAGCCTGTCAGTAGCTCGGTCCGGACCTCTGGGTTGCGCGTCGCGATCAGAGCGACTCCGCGCGGACCCAAGCAGCGCTTTACCTTGCGCAGCAGTTGTCCTGGCTCCGCCTCTGCGCTGAGGTCTTCTACGATCGCGACGTCGAAGGCGCCTTCGCGCACCGCCAAGCCGCCTTCGCCGAGGGGCGCATAGGACACGCTGCGTGAGCTGTTCCGCGTCGCCGCCTCAGCGACCCGTGAATTGTCGGGATCGTACACGTGGACGAGCCGCGCGCCGCGCTCGAGCAAGCGCTCGGCGATGTCGGAGCTCGAGTCGCCGAATAGGATGGCGCGCCTACCTTCGAGCAGGCTCTCTACATATGCTACCAGCGCGAAGCTTGGTCGCAGGGTCTCCCGTTCAGCCATCGGTGCTTTCTGTGCTTCTTTGCCGCGTGTGTTCGAGTCGGGCGGTGTCGCCCGACCCCGCCCTGCCTTTTAGGCAACGACGCGCGCCGAGGGTAGTGCGCTGGGGCCCGCGCGCACTATTTGTTGCGAGGACTGGGCGCCGACGGAGCAGACGTTCAGGCGTTGGGCCGTGGGCCACGCCGTAGGTCACGCATTTGAACCGCCGCGCCTCCTCCTGCCTGTGGAAGCGGCGGCTACGTAACGCTGCGCTCGAACCTGAAGCAGCTCATGGCTGCCGGCAGGGCTTGGGGACCACGCAGGGTGAGCCGCAGTTGAGCGCCATGGCGAACAGGCCGATCTGAGCCGGCTTGTTGCGCCCAAGCCCCGTGCCCGCGAGGCACATCATCACCGCGTCGCTCACGCTTGGCTCCAGGGTTGGCGCGATACACAGCTGGTTTACGCAGCTCCCGTCCGGTTGGCCGTGGCTCGGGGGGCAATCCGCGTCGCTGTCGCACTGCAGCGCACGACAGTCCGCTGGGCTCTCGGGAGCCTTGTCTTCACCGGCGACGTTGCACACGCCCAGCAGGCGCCCGGTGGCGGAGAGCTTCAGGGCAGGCTTGGCGCTGGGTGGCTCTTCTCCAGAGACTTGCTTGAGCTTGCACTCGCCATCGCGATCGCACTCAGCGGAGAATTTCCGGCCTTCGGTGTCGCTCAGCGTGCGCTGGCTGATGCTTCGACAGCCGGTCGCAAAGCTCAGCGCGATCAGCGCCGCGAGCTGACCCGCGCGCAGGGTGTGAGAATCGGCGGCCGACACCGTGGTGACTCTAGTACCTTCCCGGCCCGATGGGCTCCAAGATTTTTAGACGCTCGCTGGTGGTCGACGGCATCACGCCGGTCGGCGCCTACGCTGCGCTGCGCGGCTCCGCAGGTGACGGCTCGTTCTTGCTGGAGAGCGTCGTCGCCGGTGAACGCTGGGGTCGCTACTCTATCCTCGGCTACCGGCCGCGCGCCCGTATCACGCTGTTCGGAGAGCCGGGGATGGACCCCTTCACGCGCTTGAATGAGCTGGCGCCGGCTAGCGACGGTGATGGGCAAGACGTCGCTGAGCGCTTCGCTCACGCGTACGTTGGTTTGATTCCGTACGATATCGTTCACTACGCGACTAAGGTCGACGCCTGGCCGGGGCCAAACCGCGTCGTCGCTCGCCTGCTCAGCGAGTGTACCGTGATCGTGTTCGACAACCTGACGCACACGGCGACCGTCGCCGCTCACTCGGCTGAGGACTTGGAGCGCGCGGTGTACGATCTCACGCACGTGCCCGCCCTAGCCCCCCTGGCTCCCCCTGACCCAAATGGAATCCCGGAGGATATCCAGGTCGACACCTCAGACGCTGAGTATGGGCTCAAGGTCGAGCGCGTGAAGGAGTATATCCGCGCGGGTGATGCGTTTCAGGTGGTCCCATCGCGCACCTTCTCAGCGGCAGTGGACGGCGCCGACCCGCTGGACGTGTACCGCGCCATGCGCGTGCTCTCGCCGGCGCCGTACATGTATATGCTTGAGCTGCCCGAACGCGACTCCGCGGAAGCGGTCGCGGTGATAGGCGCTAGCCCAGAGACCCTGGTTCGGGTCGAGGGGCGGCGGATCACGCTGCGGCCCATCGCTGGTACACGTCCTCGCGGCGCGACGCTAGAGCGAGACGACGCCTTGGCCCAGGAGCTGCTGGCGGACCCCAAGGAGGTCTCGGAGCACGTGATGTTGATCGACCTGGCGCGCAACGACGTGGGCCGCGTCTCGAAGGCTGGCAGCGTGGAGGTCCCCGTGCGCATGACCGTCGAGCGCTACAGCCACGTGATGCACATCACCAGCGAAGTCGTGGGGCAGCTGGCAGACGACCTGGGCCCCTGGGACGTGCTGCGCGCGACGTTCCCTGCCGGCACACTCAGTGGAGCCCCCAAGGTGCGGGCCATGCAGATCATCCGCGAGCTGGAGGCGCGGCCGCGCTTCGCCTATGGTGGCGCGGTGGGCTACGCGACGCGGGGCACCGATCTGGACTTTGCAATTGCTATCCGTACGGTAGTGATGCGAGCAGGCCGCTTCGAGGTGACAGCGGGCGCGGGCTTAGTGGCGGACAGCGTGCCGCAGCTAGAAGCCGACGAGACACGAAACAAGGCGCGCGCGGCGCTCGCGGCGATCGCCGCGGCCAAGCGCGCCGGCGCTGACGCGAGAGCCTAATTGACCGAGCTGAGAGCACGACAAAGAGCGGTGAGTGATGCAGCTGATTGATGAAAATGCCTACGGCTACCTGTTCTCTTACCTAGAGATCGAGGACGATGAATACAGCCTACAGCCAGAGGAGTTCGTCTTCCGCGTTGTCAGGTTCCGCGAGGTGATACATTCCGCGCTGGCCGAGCAGGCGCCGGGCGAGGGCTGCCGCGTCGTCGAGCTCGGTCACGCTATCTACCTAGAGGTCGCCGAGGGCGAGGAAACGGTCGATCCGTTCAGCTACTTGAAGCGGATGCGAGGTCTGCTTGAAGAGTGCGAGATCCACACGGCAGCGGTGTTGTCCCACGGCAGCCGCTGGGTCGTGGATCCAGAGTCCGACGACCCACCAAGTTCGGGGGTGGGGGGAGCCGCCGCGTATCCCAGCGAGGCGCTGCGTCGGGCGCTGTACGCAGACACCGCGTGCCAACCGGGTGACGACGAAGAGCTTGAGCCGGGCTGGGGCGCTGGGCTGTACGTGGACACCGAGGCGATCGAAGCCATGGGAAAGGTGCTCAAGAACGCTCCGACGCCGCTCGCCGTAGCCGGCGCGACGTTCTATCGCTTCGGTCGCTAGCTCGTAGGCTGCGCCGGTCGTGTGCAGAGCCGCTAGCGAACGCAGGCGTAAATCGCGGCGCACAGGGCTCGCGCGCGCGGCGAGCGGATGTGATAGGCCATTTTGTTTGGCAGGTAGGCGATGGCCAGCCGATTGACGGGATCACACCAGCCCAGCGCGCCGCCGGCGCCGGGGTGGCCGAAGCTCTGTGTGTTGGGGCTGAACATGCCAACCTCTTCCTTGAGGAAACCCTGAGTCCAGCCGAGCGGCTTCCTGAGCACGCGGTCCCGCTCGGACCAAGACTGGCGCTCGCGCAGCGGCAGCAGCGAGTCAGGCTTGACTAGGCTGACGGAGTCGATGCTCCCGCCCGCCGCTAGCGCCGCGTAGACCCGACATAGGCCGCGGGCGCTGACCAGGGCGTTGGCCCACCCGAGCTGCATGGCGTGCACGCGCGGCGAGTTGAAGTTGTGGAGGCTTCGCGGGCCGAGTTGGCTAGGCTGCGAGAACGCGTAGGCCGCGTCACCGCCGCGCACGACCTCACGAAACACCCGCCCCTCGGTGCTGTCGCGCAGCAGCTGGGGTAGCATCTTGAAGATGCGCTCGCGGGTCGTCGCGGGATAGTTGGTCGCCACGCGGCGCTCCAGGGCTGGAGGGAGCCCCAGGTAGACGTCGGCCTTGAGCGGGCCGCTGATCTCCCGGGCGATGAACTCACCCAGCGAGCAGCCTGCGGCGCGGCGAAACAGCTCAGCAGCGTAGAGGCCGTAAGTCACGCCGTGGTAGCCTTGAGATTCGCCTGCCGGCCAGGCTGGCCTTTGTGCCGCGAGGATCCCAGCGAGGTCCTCCGCGTCACCTTCGAGCATTTGAAGTGAGACCGGGCGATCTACCCCGAGCAGCCCCGAGCGGTGATTCAGCAGCGTGCGGACGCTGATCGTGTCTTTTCCGCCTTGGCCAAACTCCGGCCAGTAGCGGGCTATCGGCGCGTCGTAGTCCAGCTCACCGCGATCGGCGAGCATCAGAAAGCACAGCGCGACCAGGCCTTTGGTAGCGGAGAAGGCCGTGCTCAGGGTGTCCGCGTTCCAGGGCACACGTCGCTCGCGATCGCGGAGCCCACCCCACAGGTCGATGACGATCTCTCCTTGGTGCCACACGCAGAGCGCCGCACCCCACTCGTCTCCGCTGGTGAAGCTGCGTTGGAATAGCTCGCGCACCGCGCTGAAGCGCGGAGCAGCCGCTCCGCGCACGCTGAGCTCACTCAGCAGCCGCGGTTTGGAGGCCTGAGACCGGCGTGTGCCTAACATCAGTCGACGATCAGCAGAGCTACAGCCAACCCGCTTGCTTGTACCAGTCGCCGGTGACGCGCGCGCCCTCGCTGAAGGTCATCTTGGGTTCCCAGCCCAGGTCGGCGCGGGCGTCCGCGGCGCTGCACACCCAGTGCGGCGCGAACAGCTCGTTCAACTTGTCGCGCGTCAGCATCATCGGCTTGTTCGCCGCCTTGCCGAACAGCTCGCTACCAAGCGCGACCCCCGTCATCACTGGGCGCGGGATAGGAAAGCGAAGCCAGGCGCGCTTACCCAGCGCTGCCTCTACTTCATGGATCAAGTCGGCGAAGCGATACACCACGCCGTCTTCAACGAAGTAGGCGCTGCCGCTGGGCACGTCGGTCATCGCCGCGCGGATACATGCTGCGGCAGCGTCGCCGCCGTAGATCATGCTCAGGCGGTTGTCGGGGGTGCCAAAGTACGGCAGCACGCGCGCCTTCACGGCCTGGTAGATGGCCAAGATCTCCTGGTCCCGTGGCCCGTAGATGGTCGGCGGTCTGATGATCGTCACCGGGATCTGATCCTTCTTGGCCTGCACCGCCCGCTCTGCCGCCAGCTTACTGCGGCCATAGTGGGTGACGGGGCCAGGCGCTTGGCTGGGATCGACCGGGCTGCCGTCTGAGCTTGGACCGATGGCCGCCAGGCTCGAGACCAAGACGAAGCGCTTGATGGTGTCCCGCTGGCTGAGCGCGGCCTCCAGCACGTTGCTGGTACCGCCGCAGTTGGTGTGGTGAAACTCCTCGGGCTTCTTGGCCTTCACCAGGCCCGCGGAGTGGATCACCGCGTCGACGCCGACGCAGGCCCGCTTCAGGCTGTCGGTGTCGCTGACGGCGCCGTCGAACAGCTCCACCCCCGATAATTCCTCGAGGAACTTAGTGTTGCTGGTCTTGCGCACCAGCGCTCGAACTTGGTGTCCCTGCGCGGACAGCTGCTCGGCGATGTGCGAGCCCAAGAAGCCGGACCCGCCTGTGAGGAGTACTTTCATATGTGTCTCAGATCTCGCGCTCGTAGATGCGGTAGCGCTTGTAGATTTTGCCGCCCATCAGCTTGATCCCCACGTTCACGGGGCCGTTGTCCTCCAAGGTCCAAGACAGCTCGCCCCATTTGATGCCGAGGGCTGCGGCGGCGTCGTTCATCTTCACGTACAGGTACGCGCTGAGCGCAGCGTACTTGCGCACGTGGCGATATTTCTTGCGAATGCCCAGGATGATCAGCCGGGCTTCGTCCGGCCCCTTGATCTTCAGCCGATACAGCAGCTTTGCTATTCCCGTGGGGAAAAGTGAGCCGTTGAGGTCGCCGATCATGGCGTTGATGTTCGGCAAGGCCAGCGCGACCGCGGCAGCCTCCCCGTCGATCTCGGTGATGTACGCGAGCTTCGGCATCAGGATCAGCTTCATGTCCGAGGCCATCTTGGCGAGCTCTTTCTCGGTGAGCGGGACGAAGCCCCAGTTCTCGCTCCAGGCGTCATTGTAGATGTCCATGATCGTGCGGACATCGCCTTCGAGGTTCTTCATGTCGACGGTGCGCGTGCGCACTTCGGGCATCGACTCGACATCCTGAAAGGCCTTGCGAGCACGTCTAGGCACGCTGCCGATGTCGTAGCGCCAAGCGAACAGGTCCTTGAGCTGCTTGAACCCAGCGCCTTCGATGCGCTCGCCCTGATACGCGCGGTGGTGGGCCATCATGATCATGGGTGGTGTGTCGAAGCCCTCGACCAGGCAACCTATTTCTTCGTTGATACACAAGCTCATCGGGCCGCGCACGCGCTTCATGCCGCGGTCGGCCAGCCAGCGCCGCGCGTTGTCGAGCAGCGACGTCGCGACGTCTTGATCGTTGATGGTGTCGATAAACCCGAAGAAGCCTGTGTCGTCTTTGTAGCGCGCCAGGTGCTCCCGATCGATGGACGCGGTGCAGCGGCCCACGCACAGTCCGCTCCGATAGGCGGTGAACATGACCGCCTCGCCGTGCTCGAAGAACGGGTTCTTCTTGCTCAGGCGATCGCCTATCTCCATGTTGAGCGGGCGGACGTACCGCGGGTCGTCGCGGTAGATGTGGTCCACCACGCCCAAGAAGTCTTTGATTTTTCCGCCGATTGGCGTCTCGCGAATTTCGACAGGCATCGCGCTGAAGCCAACACCCACGCGCGCGCGCTGTCAACGCCTACCCATACGCCATCCGTGCGGATAAGCGCATGGCCGCCACCGAGGCCGCCCCAGACGCCAGGCGCAGCGCCGCCTGCCGACGTGAGCTGGTGCGAGCAGGCCCCGCGCCGGGCCCCGTTGAGCCGGCCAGCGGGGCTCGCTCTAGCTGATTACGCCGTACTTTTTGCCGACGGCACGGAACGCGGCCAGGCCGCGGTCGAGGTGCGCCCGATCGTGGGTCGCCATGTAGCTGGTGCGGAGCATGGCGTGCTTCGGTGGGACGCCGGGCGAGATGAAGGGGTTGGTGTACACGCCGTGCTCCTCTAGCAGGTCGCGCCACATCATCAGCGTGCGCAAGTCTTGGCGGATGTAGATCGGGATCACCGCGGTCTCGGTCTTGCCGAGCTCAAAGCCCATCTTCAAGAGCTCGGTCTTCATGTAGGTGAAGTTCTCGCGCAGCTTTTCCATGCGCCACGGCTCCTCGCGCATCACGTCAAACGCGGCCATCGCCGCTGCCACGCTGGGCGGCGCGGCGCTCGCCGCGAACATGAACGAGGGCGCGAAGTGCCTAACGTAGTCGAGCACCTTGCGCTCGCCGACTAGCCAGCCGCCGATGCTAGCCAGGGACTTGGAGAAGGTCCCACCGATCAGGTCGACTTGATCCACGAGCCCAAAGTGCGCCGCGGTTCCCTTACCTTCCGGACCAATCACACCGAGCGCGTGGGCGTCGTCGACGAAGAGCCGCGCGCCGTGCTTTTTGACTATGGGAACGATCTGGTCGAGGTTCGCGATCTCGCCTTCTGCGCTGAACACCCCGTCGGTGACCACCAGCGCGCCCTCGGAGTCCTCCAGCTTTGACAGGCGGTCGTCTAACGACTGCGCGTCGTTGTGACGGTAGCGCACCATGCGGGCACCAGCCGACTGCCCCAAGCGAACGCCGTCGTACAGCGAGGCGTGGACGTTGCGATCGATCACCGCCACGCTGCTCTTGTTGCTGAGCAGCGCTGACAGGGTCGCGATGTTGACCTGATACCCCGTGGTAAAGACCAGCGCGGCTTCGGTTCCGAACCAGGCGGCGAGCTTGTCTTCAAACTCCTCGTGTAGCTTCATCGAGCCGTTGACCAGGCGTGAACCGGTCATGCTGGTGCCAAAACGATCGATGGCAGCCTTCGCGGCGTCCCGCACCTTGGGGTGGGTGGTGAGGCCGAGGTAGTTGTTCGACCCGAACATCACCATGCGCTTGCCGTCGATCTCGGCTTCGGGCCCATCGTTGAAATCTAGCGGGCGGAAGAACGGGTACATCCCCATTTTCCGCGCGTTATCAGCGGCGGTGAACTTGTACGCCTTCTCGAAGACGTCGCGGCCGCCGATGCTGGCAAGGCTAGCGCGCTCGCGCATGGACTCGCCGAGGTCGGCGGAGCCTTTCACGTTCGAGGTGTGCGTGACCGCAGTGCGGCTGCCGTTCTGCTTTGCGCTGCCGTTCTTTGCGCTGCCGTTCTTTGCGTGGCCGTTGACGTGACCGTTGACCGCGTGCGTCCCATTGTCGCCAGGCAAGTCGTCGAGCGCGGGATCGATGTTGGGGAGCGCGTGCCCATTTCTTAGGATGTCCCACGCCGCCGTGAACCGTCCACGGGCGTCCATCACGCCCTCCGCTGCTTTCATGACCCGGTCGTCCGAGATGAAACGCATCATGGCGGGACTGGTAGCGACCTTCTTGCCACGGTCGACGATCTTGTTCTTCAAGCCCATTGAAGCTGCTCCTGCAACCGTCCGCGCGGAGTGGTTGACGTACGGATAAGCCCGCCGTCTGTACCCAATCCAGACCCAGCGCAACGCGCCAAATCCGCCGCAATCGGCGCTCGGAAACTAGCGGCGAGGGTGCTGCCAGTCAATCAACGTGGAGCCGGCAAGTGGTCAATCCAGTGCCGAGTGGATTGACCACTGGGCCGCGCCGCGAACGGCTGAACGCAGCGACCTGGAGGCACGCCTGGGTCAGTCGAATTGAGCGTCAGCGTCTGGCTCAAGGGGCGGCCAGATCTCATCGCGCGCGACGTTCAGCTCAACCCGCTCTAGGTACAAGCCGTCGGGTGGCGCGGTCATGCCCAAGTCAGCCCGCTGCAGGCTCCCTAGCGCGGTCTTTATGGCACCTGGCGCGATGCGACCGCGCCCCAAGTCGACCAGCGTGCCGACGATGATGCGCACCATGTTGTACATGAAGCGGTTGCCTTCGATGTCGAAGCGCAAGAGGCGCGGATCGTCTTGGCTCTGGCTCAACTCAGCGCGAAGCATTGTGCGCACCGTCTCGCTGCGTTCGTCCTTGGCGCCACGGAACGCCGCGAAGTCGTGCTCGCCTATTAGGTGCTGGGCCTCCCGCTGCATGCTGTCCAAGTCGAGCCGCGCGTAGAGCCGCCAAGCTCGGCGCTCCCAAAATGGATCTCGCGACTGGGAGCGCAGCAGCACGTAGCGATACAGCTTGCGGCGCGCGAGGTGGCTCGGCTCAACCCCAGGCTTGATCTTAGCCACCTGCACCACGGAGATCTCGTCGGGCAGGTGCTGCGACAGCGCGAGCAGCCAGCCGCGTGAGCTGATCTCTTTGTCGGTGTCGAAGCAGACCAGTTGCCCCCGCGCGTGGACCCCTTTATCCGTGCGGCTACAAACGCGGACAGTCGTAGCGCGCGGGTCGATGGCGCCGATCGCGCCGTCCAGCTCACCTGCGATGGTTCGCTGATTGTGTTGCCGCGCTATACCGTGAAACAGGCTGCCGTCGTAGGCGACGGTGAGCAGGAGTCCATGGGCGCGCGCAGGGAAGCGCGGCGCACGCAGGGGGGCTGGCAGGTGGTCTTGCGTTGCCCGCTCTCCCTGGCTCTCCCCATCTTGAGTTGCCGGCTCTGCTAGGCTCACGCTGCGGTCCTCGAAGTGCTAGAAATCAAAGCCGCGTGGATATGACCAAGCCAACGCTCTGGGGCAGGCGGCGGGCCGCAGCAGCGCCGTGTGCGGCGATGTGTGCTGCCTCGCGGTAATTCGCTGCGCAAGCTCGAAACCCTGCACGGCCAAAATCCCGCCCACGGAGGCGGGGACCAGCCGTAAGACTCAGTTGGAGCCAGCCGCGCCCGCGGCGCCACCCGCGCTGCTGCCGCCGCCGCTGGGGGTGCCGGTCCCGATGGCCCCCGGAGCCGTGACACACTTCTCGCTGGCGAGCTTCGCGAGCTTGGCGTCGTCTTGATCTGGGTTGTCGGCGAGGGCACGCAGTCCTTGAGGCTCGCCAGGACCCGCTTTGGCGACGATGCCCTTGTACTCCGCTGTGTCGTCGTCGTCGTAGCGGTTCGCGAACAGCTGAGCCTCAGAGCACGCCGGCGTGACGCCGTCGCTGGAGCAGGCGGCTAGGCTGACGCCGAACACACCGAACGCGACGCTGAGCAGCGCGGCCCGCGGTCCCCAAGTGTGCAACCAACCCAGCCGAGAAAAACCATCCATATCGCGCATAGCTACCTTGGCCTCACGGAAACTCATTCCATCGTTGCTGTCAACTGCACCAGCCACTCGGCTGCTCGTGCTTTGGCTGCCTCAGCCGCCGGTGTTTGGCTTGAACGAGACGGGGACCGCGACATCTACGCAGCCTCCAGCGGGCGGCGGTAGGCTGCCACTACGCAGCGCTGGGGCGACGCACGAGGCGCCCACCCCCCCGAAATCTTGAGTGATTGAGACGCTGCACACCGCGCCGGTGGGGCTAACCCGGACTTGGGCCGTGACGCTACCTGCCAACGAGCTGTTTGCGCGCAGCATACGCTCGTAGCAACGCCGGGATCCACCAGCGCGACCGGCCAGCGCAGAGCGTAGCCCCGGGGTGACGGTGCCTTTGCAGGGCCCCGCGCAACCTGAGTTGCCCCCGCCTTTGACCGGCGTCTTGACGGCCTTCTTCTCCACGTCGGGGCCCGCGTCTTCGATCTTTGGTGGTGGCGGCGGCGGCGCTTCAAGCACGGGCTTAGCGACCACCGCGTGTGGCTTGGGCGGCTCGGGGACAGGCTCGTCTTCACCGGAGAGCTTCCAGAAGATCAGGCCACCAGCCACCGCCAGCATCAGCAGCGCGACGACGAGGAATCCGCCCCCGGATTTGGTGGGCGGGGCCATGGTGGAATCTGCCATCAAAGTTTCTCCTGAGGGGTTGAGGTCAGGCAGCGGTCCAGTGGGCCGCGAGCACCGCCCAAATGATTCGCTGTTCCCGCCCTGAAGCTAGCAACAATTGAGCACGCGAGGGTACAAGAGCGCGGGCCGGAAACCCACAGCAAACCGACCGGGATCGCTTTGAGGCGGGGGGTAAACTCAACGGTTTTCGGCGTGTTCGGCCGCGCTGTCGTGTCGTTGGTGTTGGTGAAAGAAGCTGAGGCCAGAGTCTCCCCAGACGCGAGCCTGATCCAAAGTCCAGTTCGGGGCTGCCACCCGCAGCGGGCGATCCGCTCGGTGCCCGATCACCACGATCGCCTCGGCGCTGAGCAATTCGGGGGTGAGCAGCGCTGCCACGCTCATGGCCATTTGCTCAGCAACTGGCCACGGAGGATCGCAGAGCACGAGATCAAACGGGCCGCGGCTGAGCAGCGCCTTGTGCGCGCGCTCCATCTTGAGCGCTAGCAACTGGCTCTGCTCGCTGACGCCGAGGGTCTCCAAGTTTTGTTTGATGGCCTCAAGGGCGGCCCGATCAGGATCGACGAAGCACACTTGTCGCGCACCCCGAGACAGCGCTTCGATGCCCAGCGCGCCGGAACCCGCGCACAAGTCCAGCACGTTTAGGTCGTGAATATCACCGAGGATGCCGAATAGCGCCTCGCGCACCCGCGCGGCGGTTGGCCGCGTGGTCCTGCCAGGCGGGGCGCGCAGTGGCCTGCCCCGGTACTTGCCCGCGATGACTTTCACGTCGCTGCTCTAACGCTCATCGCCAAGTCAAGCTGGGACCAAATCAACCCCAGGCTCAGAACGCCCAGGTCAACTGAACTCGGCCGCCCGTTGGACCAACGGCTGTGTCCATGCGTGGACGGCTGCTCGCCTTGGGCGCCTCGTCTTTATCCGTGAAGAAAAGATACGCGCCGACGCCGGTGGCCAGCGCGCCGACGCCGACAAACACCCACTGCAGCGTCTGAAACGTGGCGGCGCTGGAGCACTTATCCGAGATATCAGAGGGCGACGGCGCGCCGATGTACGACTTGCCTGCGTCAGCTTGATCGCACACGTCGTCGCCTTGGCTCACCGAGCTGCGGTAGCGATCGAAGCCTTCATCGTTGTTGATGGAGTTGACCTTGATCGCGGAATAGAGCGCGCCAACCAGCAGCGCGCCACCCACCCCCATGGCCGCCACCCCCGCAATTTTTTGGCCGCTCATCGGGCGACCCGTGTCCACCACGCCGCCGCCTTCCACGCTGCCGCCGGGGTTAGCCGCCAGTGAGATCTCCAGCTGCGCTTGCTCGCCGGAGACGATGGTCACCTCGCGCACTTGGTCAGCGAACCCCGCGCCGCTGAAGGTCAGTTTGTGATCGCCACCGGGTAGGTCGAGCTCGTTGCGCCCGACCGAGAGCGGGGTGGGCGACTCGTCGTCAACGCGAACAGTCTTCGCGTTCGTGGTGCTGATAACTAGCTTCCCTGGGGCAAGGCCCACCAGCTCTGCGAACGCGGTCTCTGCGATCTTGAGCAGCACCTCGTCGGAGGCGTCGGACAAGTTCTCTGAGTAGTTGACCTGGGTCTCCTTGCCGGGGCCAGCGGAGTACAAGTGGAGCGTGCCGGTGACGTTGCTGCCCTTCTTCTCGATGCTGCCCCACACGAACTGCTCAGACTTCACCCGCTCGGCGATCTTCTTCAAGCACGCTTGATCTGGCGTCTCTTTGCAACCCAGGGCTGCGGTCAGGACTTCTAGTGAGAAATCGCCTTTGCCGAGCGACCAGCCCTTGGTGCGATCCACCGCCCGCTTGAGCGCCACGCTCAGCGACTCTGCCTGCTCATAGGCGGTGTTGCTGAACACCGTGAGCACTTGGACGGTTTGGGTCTGCTTAGGCTGCGCGCCCGCGCTGGGCGACAGCAGACAGACGAACGCTGCGATGACGAAAAATCGACCGATCCAGTTCATAGCTGCCGCAAATCCTAGCGCGCATGGGGCCGCATGACGAGAGCGAAGCTGAGAGAGCCGATCGTCGCCGTGCGCTGGCTAGCTGGTTTCGAGCTTGCTCCACATTTGCCGTCTCATTTTCTGGCGCGTGCGGTCTTTGCGTGTGATGGCGCGCGTCGCGCCCCACGCCGCGAGCAGCGAGCCTTCTTGGCCAAGCGCAGGCAAGACCGTGCGCCCAACTAGGAAAGTACCCGGGATTGGGCCGCGCAGCGCCTCACCCCCCAGCTCCAGGAACCCAGGTGTGTCTACGGACCACAGCCACTCCATAGGCTCAGGGCCCGCGGCGCCGCCAGGCAGGTGGATGCGATCGACCTCGAAGCGGCGCCCCCCGCGTAGATCCCAAAGCGGCAGGCCGTCGTGAGGAGAGTCGATGACCACCGCTTGCTGCTCCAAGAAGGGCAGGTGGGTGAGCAAGGTCGAGAGCACGGCTTCCCGGGCTTCGAGCAAAGTTAGGCTTCCGCGGCTGGGCAGAATCGCTTCTGCGGCGAGCACCTCAAACGGCTCCGAGTCCTGGGCTGCGTGGTGACCGGGTAGCGGCCCTCGGGTGAACTGCGGTCCGCGCTGCAGATGCACGACTGGTCGCCTGGGGTTTTGGGTCTGGCTCCCGGCGCTGCCCTGAGGCAACAAAAACGACTCTACTGGTAGTGGCGCCGGTAGCGCGCGCGCTGGCACTACGACGCTGACCACAAACCGCCCCGCGTTCACCGTGAGGCGCGGCCAGTCCCTCTGTGCCTTGGCGGTGATGCCTTCACCGCCAGCCAGGTCGGCGATCGCCTCACCCGAGAGGTCACTGACCACCGAGCCCGTGCCCACCGGCTCGTCTTCACCATCCTCGAGCACCCCCACCACGCGCCCGCGCCGGATCATCAGCGCGGCCGCTCGCTGCTCCAGGCGGATCTCGCCGCCATGAGCACGGATCCGCTCTAGTAGGAATGCCTCGAGCTCTGGCTCGCCTCCTGGGAGCGCGTGCACGCCGCGAGTCCAAGCGCCGTGAAGCCGGGCGAGCGCGAGCGGTGGTAGCTGCTCGCCGGGGACGGCCAGATCTGTCGCGAAGCCAGCGGGGATAGTTGTTACCTCGCGGTAAGGATGACCGGCGGGGAACTTCGCTAATAAGTCCAGCGCCGTTTGCCCAGACGTCAGCGGCAAATCCCGGGCGATGCGGCCGGTTTCGAAGCGCTCCCAGAAGTTGCCCGGCGGCCAGACCGCGCCGCGCTCGAAGGCCGCGTCGAGGCTCGCGTTCACTTCGCTGAAGTTTGCGTACAGCTCGTCTACCAGTTGCCGAACCTCAGGGAACTCGCGCTCAATCTCGCGGTTGAAGAACTCTGCTTCCGGGGGGATCTCTAGTCGGCGCTCCGTCGACAGCACTGAGAACATCGGGTCCAGGCTGTTTGTGCGGCGGCGAAATGTGGTGCCCTGCGCGAGGTCGTGCAGCATGCGGAGCCAAACCGGAGAGGCAGCGCACAGCAGCGTGAAGGTGCGTCTACGCAGCGGGTACTGTTCGTAGTCGTAGGTGGCGGGTCTGGCGCCCTGACCCAGGATCAACACGCGAAAATCGCGGCGCGCTAGCAGGGCCGCCGTCACCAGGCAGCCGATCGAGCGCCCGAGCACCACGACGTCGTAGTAGCGAGTCGGCGTCACTGGACCACCACGCGGCGCCGCCCGGCGGAGGAGGTCTCGATTGAGAGTTGCCCTGCGGAGATCAACTGTAGCGCTCGCACCAAGGCGGTGTGTTCTTCGTGCAGCAGCCGCGCCTCAACGCTCTCGACGGACTCCATGGGAGCGATCTGTATGCAACGCTGAACGATGATCGGGCCGGTGTCCGTCCCTGCGTCGACAAGGTGCACCGTGCAGCCAGTCACCCGAGCTCCGTACTCGACCGCCTGGGCTTGCGCGCGCATGCCAGGGAAGGCCGGCAACAGCGACGGGTGCACGTTGATCACGCGGTCCGGGAAGGCGCTGAGGAACGCCTGACCGAGCACCCGCATGAAGCCCGCCAACACCACCCAGTCCACGCCCGCGGCCAGCAATCGCGCCGCGAGCTCGGCGTCAAACTCGGACCGCGTGGCGAACGCTCCGTGTTCGAGCACGCAGGCTGACACGCCGGCCCGGGCGGCGCGCTCAAGACCTTGAGCGTCAGCCCGATTGGAGATCACCAGGCGCACGTCGGCGTCGAGGGTCTGAGAGGCCGTCGCGTCCAAGATGGCTTGCAGGTTTGAGCCCCGACCCGAAATCAGTACGCCGAGCCGCAAGGTCACTAGGCCTCGATCTCGACGCGCGCCGGCGCCGCGCCAGCGATCTCAACACTCCCCAGACGCCACGCTTGTTCCCCCAGGGAATTAAGCGTCTGGATCGCTAGCTCGGCCTTGCCCTGCGCGACCACCGCCACCATCCCGATGCCGCAGTTGAAGGTCTTCAGCATCTCTGCCTCGGTCACCGGGCCTCCGCGCTGAATCAGGTCAAAAATCGGCGGTCGCGGGTGGTTGAGCTTCACGCGGGCGACTGAGCCGGCGGGCAGCACCCGCGGCAGGTTACCAGGTAGGCCGCCGCCGGTTACGTGGCACAAGGCGTGTATGTCCGCGTCCAGTGCTCGCGTGAGCGCCTGCACCGCCTTGGCGTAGATGCGGGTGGGGGTGAGCAGCACGTCGCCCAGCTTGGCGCCAAGCTCTGGGATATGCGCGTCCAGCGCCAGCTGCATCTCGACCTCGAGCACGCGGCGAGCGAGCGAGTAGCCATTAGAATGAATCCCGGAGGAACCAATGGCGATCAGCGCATCGCCGCTCATCACCCGCTTCGGGCCGAGCACCTTAGAGGCTGACACGACGCCGACAGCGAAGCCCGCGAGGTCGTACTCGCCGCGTGAGTACATACCTGGGAGCTCGGCGGTCTCGCCGCCGATCAGCGCGCAGCCTGCCAGCTTGCAGCCCTCAGCGATGCCGATGATGACCTGCTCTGCCGTGTCGACATCCAGCGCGCCGCAGCCAAAATAGTCCAAAAAGTACAGCGGGCGAGCGCCAGTGGTGATGACATCGTTGACGCACATCGCGACCAGATCTTGCCCGATGGTGTCGTGCTTCCCCGTCGCGAACGCTAGCTTGAGCTTGGTGCCAACCCCGTCTGTTCCGCTCACCAGCAGCGGATCCACGATGTCGCTGGGCAGGCGCACCATGCCAGCGAACCCCCCGACCTCATCCACGACCTCCGGGATACGCGTGGCTAGCGCCAGGGGCTTGATGCGTCGCACCAGCTCGTCACCAGCCTCGATATCCACACCGCTCTGTTTGTAGGTGATGCTCATGCTTCAGGCTCCGTCGGGGGCTCGCACGGAGAACCGCCGCGCGGAAAATGGACCGATGTCGAGGGGGGGCCGCTTGCCCAGCACGCAGCTGGTGACGATGTCCGCGGTGATCGGCGCGAGCAGGATGCCGTTGCGGTGGTGCCCGGTCGCCAGCACCAAGCCTGCGATTTCACAGTCGCCTAGTACGGGCGCGTGGTCTTGGGTGAAGGGTCGAAAATTGGACCAGGAGTCAGTCAGCTGCGCGTCGCCCAACGCGGGCACCAGCTCGATGGCGGCGTCGAGCAAATCACGCACCGCGCTGGCGGTGACGCGCTTCTCGTAGCCGACAAACTCCAGGGTAGAGCCGACCAGCACTCGGCCGTCGTCCCGGGGCACCAAGTAGCAGCGCGAGCCGAACACGACCCGGCTGACCACCGGCGCGCGGGCGCTGAGCTCAAGCACCTGTCCGCGCGCTGGCTGGATGCTGGGCCGCGGCAGCGGGACGCCTTGGATCAGCGTTGTCCAGCTCCCGGCCGCCACCACGACCCAGTCGGCCGCGACGCATTTGTCACCCTCTAAGAGCACGCCCTTCACCCGATTGTTCGTCGTGTCGATGTCGAGCTGCTGTACGTACGCTCCGCTTACGAACTGGGCGCCGCTCGCGGAGGCCGCCAGCTGCAGCGCCTTGAGCAACCGGCGCGGGTCCACGCGAGCATCCTCAGGGAAATAAACTGCCCCCGCGAGTCGGTCGCTTAGGCCAGGCTCCAGTTCGCGGAGAGCAGTCGCCGCGAGGAAATTTAGCGGGAGGTCACGCTCGCGCTGCCAGGCAAAATCGCGGCGCAGGTCGCTGAGCTTGGGTTTGCTCGAAGCGACGCGGAGCGCGCCGCACTGGCGGTGCTCAACGTCGATGCCGGTCGCCTTCGCGAGGGCTTTGGCCCAGCCTGCGTAGCGGTCACGGCTGGCGAGGGACAGCTCGCGCATCGCCTCCGAGCCGTGGCTCTCGATCTGCGCGCCGAGGATGCCCGCCGCGGCGCTTGAGGCTTCTGCCCCAGGGACGCTGCGCTCGAGCACCGTCACCTTCAAGCCACGCTGGGCAAGCTGCCAAGCGGCGGCGCAGCCCATCAGGCCGCCCCCGATGATCACCACGCTTTTCGGGCCGGACACGCGCTTCGGGCTGGACATGCGCTTCGGGCTGGACATGCGCTTCGGGCTAAACACTGGGTGGGGGTGTGCCCCAAAGCTGAGCGGATTTCGAGCTAGAAGTTACCGTCCGGCGCTGCGCGTTGGAAAGCCCGCGCGGCGTGGCGTCAGCTCGCGTCCCGCACTGGACGCGCCAGCCGGTACAGGCCGAACGCGTTGAAGCCGGCGAATCCAATGAACAAAGCCATCAAGCCCAGCGCCCAGCGTGAGCCGCGCGGCGCAGCACCGTCTTGCAGCAGCCAGGCATCTGCCGGCACTTTTCCGCCGGTGCTGGTCACTGCGTCCCTCAAATCTGTGTGACTCAGGCCGGCTTTGCTGAGCGGGACGAAGCGCCCAACAAACGATGAAGGCGGCACAAAATGTGGGCCCTCCATGCCGTCGGGCACTCGCACCTCAACCCAAATCTGCGGGTTGCCAGCGACGTGGGCCAGCCGATACGAGTCGTCCTGCATGGGGCGTGAGTAGCGCACGGCGTTGTCGCTGGAGAGCAACGCCTCGCCGCGCACGTACCGATTGGCTAGCTGAGCGTCTGGCGTGAGCCGCGCTAAATACCCAAGATCATGAGGTTCTGTGGTGCTCAGCGCATACCCAGCCTGGCCGCGCAGCGCCAACGCCATGAGCAGCGACAACACCAACGTCACGCTCATGGTCAGCAGCGTGAGCCAGCGCCCCGGCCGCCTGGGAGCCGGGAGCGCTTCGAGATCGGGATCCCGCGAGAGCTCAAGTCCCGACTCAGCGGTTGCGGTGTGGTGCGGGCTCATACTCTACCGACGGGGTGATTCTACGTAGCTTGCCTGGATCTGGCTAGCACGTGTGGCTGGGCTCCGACACTCGGCACGCGGCTCGGTTCCAGCGCGCGCAGGTTGCTCTGTGTCTTGGTAGCGCGGGTGGCGCCCAGCGGCGCCGCTGATTCAAGGCGCGCCACCCGCGCGAGCGCCGTTTACGTAACGGTTCTTCGCTCACATCGGGGGTGTTTCTTGCTGTTCACCGCCTTTGGAGGACATGAGATTGGCGTAGGCGATGCACTGCGATAGTCTGCGGGGCGTACCCGTCGAGGAGTGAAATGGCCCAGCCGAAGCACATCATCTGTCCGTCCTGTGGCTTCAAGAATGCCACGCCGCTGCCCAACAATCGTTGCGTGTCTTGCGGCGCGAAGATCGAAGACATCAAGCGCACGATGTCGCGGCAAGAGGAGCTCGAGCGGCGCTATCAGCAAGAGGGCTTCAGCCTGCTGTGGTTTGGCGTATCGGTCGTGATCATGGGTGTGCTCACCGCCGCGCTGGTCGTCGGGCTGCCGATCGTGGTTCCAGTGTTCGACTTTGAAGGCTCTGCGGGCATGGTGGTCGCGATCCCCGTGTGGTTCGTCGGCGGGATGCTCGTCGGGCTAATTTCCCCGGGGAAAACATTCATCGAGCCGGTCGTGGCGTCATTCTTGATCGCGATGCCGACGGCGTTCTTGCTCTTCGGTAGTCAGACCGTGAAGGTCATGCCGTCGTTCATGTATGTGTTGATGAGCGCCGTCGGCGTGTTGTTTACGTTGATCGGCGCGTACATCGGCGAGCGAGTCCAAATGGGACCGCCGCCCAAGGCCGCAGGCTGACCGCTTCAAGAGTTGGCTTTCAACACCACGCGGCAGCGCGTTGCTCGCGAGCGGACGGCGCCTTGGTGAGGTGCGCTCCCCTCCGCGGTCGTCTAGCGCGCTGGTCGGTCAGTATTTTTGGGGGTGGGTTGCTGTTCAGCGCGCTGGGTTGCTCCGGTTCATGCGCTGAGCCTGCGCACCGCGATGAGGCGGCCACGCTGAGCCGGGCGATTGATAGCTTGCGCGACGCTCCAAACGCCGCCAAGGCTGCGTACTTGGACGAGCTGCGCAAGGCGCCGTGCAGCCATGGGGATACGTGCGGGCTCCGCGACCGCTGCGCTGATGCGTACGCTCTGCACGTCGAGGCGCTGGCTCGTATCGACGCCGCACGGAAAGAGTCTGACGTGGCCAAGCAGCTGCTCGGCGTGACCAAAGCAGAGCTAGAGCTCAAGCAAGCCTTGACTAAGACCGCTGCCTGTACCGACGCGCAGGGCGAGCTGATCCGCGCCCACAAGTTGGGCGACCTGCGCTAGCGGGTGGCGCCCCGACGTCGGGACCCTCGACGGACCCTCGGCAGGCTCAGTTACACTCAATCGGGCCGTAGGGCAGGCTGGTGTCGACGGCGAAGCCAAGCTCCAGGTCGTCGCGATGTCCCGTGCCTAGGTAGTGGTGGACTTCTTCGGCGACGCCGCCCACCGCGGTGTTCGAACCTGGACCGGTCTCATAGCCCGCGGCGGCGACCACCGCGCGCCCGTTGGCTGGGTTGCGGACGATCATGCGCGTGCCCTTGGCGGGCCTTGCGCGCCAGTACATGTTCACGTACCAAGCCTCTGCGTCCACCGGCACTGGCGCGCCGGTTGAGCCTTGACCGTATTCAGAGCCGCCTTCGCCCGCTGGAGCCCAAGGTTCCGTGCGGCTCATGGCGTAGCCCGAGGTGGCTTGGCTCGTGGTGTAGTGGCGCGAGATCCGATCGGTGAAGCTGCTGGGCCAGCCACCCCCAAAATCCTCGGCGCTGGTCACTAAGTGGGCCTCTTTGACCACCGGGCCAGTCGCGGGGGTCCGCAGGTAGATGTAGGTCTTTCCGTCACCCGCGTCCGTGCCAGAGAAGCAGTCTAAGCTCGAGTCACAGCTGCTCCACGACATTTTCAGGTCCAGCGGATACGTCGCGCAGCCGCCCGCGCTGGTCGGCGAGTAGCTGACCTCAAGCGAGTAGTCGCCGGGGTACTCCACCGCGCTCGAGTCGGTCCAGGTGTCGACGACGATAAAATAGTCGCCTGCTGCTAGGTCGTGGTTCAAGTTGGTGTCGCCGCGGGCGAGACAGCCGTTTCCGTCGGGAGAATCCAGGAGGTGCACGTCGACGTCCACCCCGTCGGCGTCGGTGACGCTGGCGCTGAGCCGCCCCGCCTCGGGCAGGCTGACGCGGTAGACGACCTCCGGTCCAGATTCGTTGGTTGACGGCGCGCAAGCGTAAGAGTCGATCTCATCGCTAGGCGCCGCCAGCGTGCTCCGGCTGTTAGCGTACGGAAATGATGTGATCGGGATCGGGTTGCAGAACGTCCCCAGGGGGCAGCTACCACCCGCGCCGCCCGCGCCGCCGCTAGCGCTGCTGCCACCGCTGCCGCCGCTGCCAGCAAACCCCGCGGAGCCTCCCGCGCTAGCCGCGCCTGCTCCGGTGCCACCAGAGCTCGCAGCTCCGGCGCCGGCGCTGCCGCCAATCGCGCCGCCGGCGCCGCCTTGGTCGTCGCCCGCGCCGCCGCTAGCGCCGCAGCCGACGACCAGCGCCGCCAGTCCCACCAACGCAGTCCCTGATCGCCACGTGCTGTTCATCGCCTCAGTATGCCTGCGCACGGCTGAGTAGCTCAAGCGCGCCTACCAGCTGTCGTCTTCGCCGGAGGACTCGCTGGGCTCATTCTGCGCGCCTCCCCAGCGCCAGTTGAAGACCGCCGCGACGCCGTAGCGGAACACGAACTGGTTCGATTGCTCTTCGCCTGCGGTCCCCTCGGAGGTCATCAGGCCTGCGCCCAGCTCGGGGCCGAGATCCAGCGCGAAATCGGGGCTAAAGTTCCAGCGCAGCAGCGGATCCACACGACCGTGGATGAAGCTGCGGTTGGTGCGGAGCTTAGTTTTGTGGCGTTCGAAGCCGAGGCCTGCGCCGAGGCCCAGCTCAAACTGGGGACCGACGTCCACAAACCACAGCTGCGCAGCCGAGACACTGTAGCCAGAAGCGGCGCTGATGCCGGTGGACCCAGACTGAACATAGCGGAGGCGGACCTCGAGCTCGCTGCCGGCGGAGTAGCGGTAGCCGAAGCGCGCGCCGATGCCGGTGGAGTTCTCGGGTAGGCCCTTGTCGCTCCACACGGAATATCCGCCGTGGACACCGAGCAGATAAGGCGCAGCCGCCACGCTGGGAGCGGGCTGTTGGCTGGTCGCGCCTTCGCCTGGTGGCGTTGGGTCGCGCTCCGCCTCGCTCGGGCTGTCGCCCTGGAGCTTACGCAGCCGATCCATGCGGGCTTGAACGTCGGCGCCGTCTCGCGCATTGGGCGTCATGGTCAAGTAGGCCCGATAGTCGTCGATCGCTGGCTTGGTGTTGCCGAGCTTCTCATGGCAGCGGCCACGATCACGGCGCAGCCCGCCGTCTTCGTGCCGCACGGCAATAGCACGATCAAAGGCCGCGAGGGCGCGTTCACACTGACCTGTGGTGGCCAGCTGACGGGCGTCTTGGGCGTCGGCCTCTCCCGGCGTGGCGAGCGCCCGCTGCGCGCTAGCTGGCGCGGCCCACAGCAGCCCGAGGACGAGCGCTTGAAGCGCGCATGACCGCCCGCGTTTGCTCAGATTATGCGCGGACGTCAGCATTTAGCGGGGCGCTGCCGCGGCGCCGCTCGGCGCCGCTCCTGGAGTGCGGGGGGTGCGGGGGGTGGCGCTGCTCCTGGAAACAGCAGCGCTGGGCGCTGCGGCGCCGGACGGCGCAGCGCTGGGCGCTGCGGCGCCGGACGGCGCAGCGCTGGGCGCTGAAGCGGAGTCGCTCGGTTTAAGCCAGACCACGCGGCCGAATCGAGTTGCCTTGTGGAAATTACCCTGGCCCAGGATCGGGCTCCACGCCACGCCGCCGTTGTCCTGCATCGCGTAGAAGTTCATGCGCCAGGTGTCACCCGACCGCGGCGGCGCGTGCTTGGCCTTGCTGAACGCAGACCACGGGATGGCCGCCTCCACCACATACCCGCGATCCTCGTCGTCTGCGTTGTCCAGCGTCCCGTTGATGGTGACCGCGCTCTTGACCTGCGCGGACCAGTCTTGGTGCCCGAAGGGCCCGTCGGGGTCCACCTTGGGCTGGTTGTAGCTGTCGAACTGCGAGTCGAAGACCAAATTTTGTGGGTTGATCTGGATCTCGTAGTAGTCCTTGTTGTCACCGTCTCCGTCGGGATCCAGCATGATCTCCACGGTGTCTTTGGTCCACAGGTGGGGGTCTGACGCCTTGGCGTCAAAGCCTCCGCTGACGTTCTTATCGCTGATGTCGAAACCTAGGTAGAGGTGCTGGTCGTCCCAAATCAGCTTGACGCTGCCGTTGACCGGGAAGCGCGTGTTGGGCCGTCCGCTGCGCACGTCGACGAACGGCCCTGTGTCTGCGGCAGTTTTCCACGCGGCTTCGTCCAGCTTACCGTCGATCACGATCTTCGAGTCGGCCGCTAAGCTCATGACGCGCAGCTCGGGTAAGCCGCTGCGCGGCGCGCTGCCAGCCACCACGCCGGTGTTGAGGCTGGCGACCAGCGCGCGATCGTGGGCGTCTTTTGGGCCGCTCTTGATCGACAACCGTGAGGTCCCCTTCCAGATGCCCGCGGTGATCTGCAGCTTCCCCGTCTTGATCGAGGCCGGGACACTGAACTCTTGCTCGTCGACGTACACCTTGCCGGCCTGCCAGGCGCTCGGCCACATCACCTGCCGGGTGCCCTCGATTTGCCTGAGCGGACCGACGTTGTCGAGGTTGAGCACGCGCTCACCCGCGCCGTCGAGCACGTGGGTGAACAGGTTCCAGCCGTCTTCGCCCAGAGGCGCCTTCACCTGCCAGTACATCGTCAGCTTGAGCTTGGCGCCCGGCCTGGCGACGCCCGCGGGTTCGACCTTCGCGCCCAGCAAGGTGATTTTTCCGTCGAAGTCCGTGTTGAGCTTGGTGCCGACATCCGCCGGCGCCGCGTCGAGCACGTACTTTGCGAGGGCGGCCTTATCGATCCTTCCCTTCCCTGCGGAGCTATCAACACAGCCGGCGGCCAAGCCAAGGGCCGGCGCTAGCGCCAGCGACGCGACCCAAAGCGCGGGGGTCAGGTGCTGGGCGACGAACTTGCAGAGCGAGGGGAGGGGTCGGTTCATCGGCGGTGTCGCGTCACTTCGCGATGGCAGGCGGAGGTTCTAAGCTGACCGGAGGCGGGGGTTTCGGGAGCCCGCTGACTGGCAGCCTGATCACCAGCGCGCGGTTCTTCCGATCTGCCAAGCCTCCGATGATGTCTAGGCGCACCAGCCCTGACCACACGCCGACCGCGATGGTGACGTACGGAGTGTTGAGATCGGCGGGCAGCTGGAACTCTTGTTGATCGGCGTAGATCGCTCCCTTTTGCCACGAGGAAATACTGCCCGCTGCCCGGAGCGAGCCCGGTCGATCATAGTTCGCGAACTGGCGCCCGCCCTGGTCGAGCAGGTGGGTGAACAAGAACCAATCGCCTTGAGGCGGGGCGCTGGCGCGCCAGTACCAGGTCACCTTGATGTTGGCGCCGGGCTTGGCCTGGACAGGGTCTAGCTCATAGCCGACGAGCTCAACCTTGCTCTCAAAGTCGTAGCGGGCGCGCGTCGCCGTGGCGGGCAGCGCAGGGACGCGCAGCGCCTCCATCGCGGGGTTCGGCGCGACCGGCCCGGGAGGCTCCGGCTGGGCGCTGGGGTCCACCTTCGGATCAATGCACGCGGGTAGTAGCAGCACCGACCCCGCTAGGAGCAAGTGCCCTACGGAAATGATACGGCCAAACATGGAGCGTCGCTGTTGCTTCATGGGACTACTTGCGGCCTTTCTTGCGGGCGCTGCGTTCGCGTTTCCGAGTGCTCTTTCGCGCGTTCTTCTCGGTCTTGCTCAGCTTCCGCATCTGGGGCGTGTCGGTGCCCATACTGGGCATCCCCATGCCCGGCATGCCTGGGAAACCACCCATGCCCGGCATGCCCGGAAAACCACCCATGCCGGGCATGCCCGGCATGCCCGGCATCCCGCCGCCGCCGGCTTTCATGGCTCGTCGCATGTTGCGCGCCATGGCCAGGTTCTTCATGCCTGGGATCTTGCCCAGCATGCCCGGGTCGCCGCCAAAGCCTGACATCATCTGCTTCATGAACAAAAACTTCTGAACCAGCTCCGTTACGCCCTGCTCAGGTTGACCTGCACCACCAGCGATGCGCTGCACGCGCCGCGGCTCCCGAACCAGCAGGTTGGGGTCCTGCTTCTCAGCCCCGGTCATCGACTGGATCATGGCCTCGATGCGCACCAGCTCGTTGTCGTCGAGGTTGACTCCCGGCGGAATCATCCCACCCAAGCCCGGCATCTTCTCAACTAGGTCTTTGAGCGAGCCCATCTGGCGGATGGTGCGCACCTGGTTCATGAAGTCGTCGAGGGTGAACTCGCCGCTCATCATGCGCGCGGCGTTCTCTTCGGCCTTCTTGGTGTCGAGGACGTCCTCGAAATCCTTCATCAGGCCGACCACGTCGCCCATGCCGAGGATGCGCCCGGCCATCCCTTCCGGGCGGAACTCCTCCAGCTTGTCGGTGGTCTCGCCCATGCCGGCGAACAGGATGGGCGCGCCAGTGACCTCCTTCACGCTCAGCGCAGCGCCGCCGCGCGCGTCGCCGTCGAGCTTGGTCAGCACCACGCCGCTGATGCCCAGGTGCTCGTTGAAGCTGGCCGCGGTCTTCACGGCGTCCTGGCCGATCATGGCGTCGATCACCAGGAAGATGTTGTGCGGCTTGAGCGCGCTCTTGATCTCGCTCAGCTCGTCCATCAGCGCCGCGTCGATGGCCAGGCGGCCAGCGGTGTCATAGATGATGACGTCGCAGCCGAGCTGCTTAGCCTCTGCGGGGGCTGCTTTGCAGATGTTGACCGGCGTCTCCCCGGGGATGTTAAACACCGGGACGCCGATTTGCTCGCCCAGCACCTTCAGCTGCTCAACAGCTGCTGGGCGCTGCATGTCCGCCGCGACCAGCAGCGGCTGCTTGCCGTCAGCGCTCAGCATGCGCGCGAGCTTGGCTGCGCTGGTCGTCTTACCAGAGCCCTGCAAGCCGATCAGCATGATTCCGGTGGGGCCGCTCGGGGCGAACTGGATGCGCTCGCCCTCGAAGTCCATCATCGCCACCAGCTCGTCGTGGCAAATCTTTACGAACTGATCTCCCGCGGAGACGCTCTGGGCGGCGCCCTTGTGCTTCACCCGAACCGCGACGGTGGCGCCTAGCGCCTTCTCCTCCACTCGCGCTAAAAAGCGCTTCACCACCCCCAGCTCGACGTCCGCCTCGAGCAGCGACAGGCGCACCTCACGCAGCGCGGCCTGGATGTTCTTTTCGTTTAGCTCCGTCAGACCCGCGAGGCGGTTCTGGGCTTCCTTGAATCCCTTTTTAAGCGCGTCAAACACGGCGCCACGGTCTTAGTGTGGCCTGCGCCCCTTCGCAATCTTTGAGCCGAGGAGGGCCCGAAGTGCCCACGGTTCAGCCAATTTTCGGGGGTGGAGGGAGCGGCTGCGCTCCGCAACCCGACTAGCTGGACGCCTCGGCCGAGCCGCTCAGCCGTCTGGGTTGTCACTGGAGAGCTCGAGTACTCGTTGATACAGCTCGCGTTTGGGGCGCCCGGTTTGTTCGGCCAGCTCCTGGGCCAGCTCCTTGGCGCGCAAGCCGAGATCGAGTCCGCGGCGGATCTCGCGGTCGACGTCGGCGTCCGTCAAGCTCGCCCTGATCTCGGCGTAGGGTCCGAGCACCAGGGTCAGCTCTCCGCGCCAGCTGTCACGCGCGCTCAGCTCACTCAGCGTACCCCACACGAACTCCTCGTGCAGCTTGGTCAGCTCGCGCCCTACGCAGCACTCACGTGTCGGCTGATTCGCGGCGAGATCGGCCAGCGTACGTTGGGCGCGGCTCGGCGCCTCGAATAAAACGACCGCTTCCGCGGTGTACCGGATCAGCTCAAGCGCTTCCGCGCGACTGGAGCCCTTGCGCGGCAAGAAGCCGACGAAGCGAAAGGGGCCGTCCACTAGACCGGACGCCGCGACGGCGGTGGTCACCGCGCTCGGCCCAGGCACGCTCTCGACTCGGACGCCGCGCTCGCGGGCAGCGCGCACCAGCAGGCTGCCAGGGTCGCTCACGCCGGGCATGCCCGCGTCGGTGACCAGCGCGATCGACTCTCCGTTCAGCAGTCGCGCTACCAGGCCCTCCACCCGCGCCGCGATCTGATGGCTCTCGATGCTCTCCAGAGGCTTGCCGTGGATGCCCAAGTGCGTGAGCAGCTTCTTCGTGTGGCGGGTGTCTTCGGCGGCGATGCGATCGGCCTCCCGCAGCACGCGGATCACTCGCTGACTCAGGTCCTCAAGGTTGCCGATGGGCGTCCCCACGACGAACAGGGACGCCACGCTAGGTGTCGACTTCCACCGCGTCGCCGAGACGTTCGCGCAGGTACTCTCGGAGGCGCAGGACCATGCGGGCCTCGAGCTGCCGCACGCGCTCGCGCGACACCCCAAACTGATTGCCCAGCTCCTGTAGCGTCACCGGATCTTCGGCGACCGTGCGCTGCTTGAAGATGATGGCCTCTTTGGCCTTGAGGGTCTCACCGAAGGACTCTAGGTGCTGCCGCACCAGATCCGAGAGCTCAGCGCTCTCGGTCATGGCGTCTGGGCCCTGAGTCGCGGTCGGCATCAGATCCAAGCGGCTCGTCTGCCGGCCGTCTGAGTCGCCGATCGGCGCGTCCAGCGACGCGTCGCCGCGCGACAAGCGCTTTTCCATCATCGCGACGTCTTTTTGCTCGACGCCGAGGCTCTTGGCGATCTCCTCGTGGGTGGGCTCGATCCCCAACGCCTCCAGGCGCTGCTTTTCCTTATTTAAATTAAAGAAAAGCTTGCGCTGGGCTTGCGTGGTCCCGATCTTGACCAGGCGCCAGTTGTTGAGGATGAAGCGCAGCATGTACGCGCGGATCCACCAGGCAGCGTACGACGAGAGCTTTACCCCGCGGTAAGGGTCGTAGCGCTTGACCGCCTGCATCAAGCCGATGTTGCCCTCTTGGATCAGGTCCATCATGTTGCGATAGGCGCGGCGGTACTCGTACGCGAGCTTGACGACTAACCGCAGGTTGGTGGTCACGAGCTTCGCTGCCGCTTCCACGTCGCCGTGCTCGGTGTACTTGATCGCGAGATCTCGTTGGTCGTCAGCGCTGAGCACTTTGTGGCGCTGGACCTCGCGCATGTACATCGCCAGCGGGTCCAGCGTGCTGAGCGCGGTCTCTTGGCTCTTGGGGACCTTGACCTTCGCCAGCTGCCGCTCGTCGACTACTTCGGCTTCGGCCTCCACCACGGCGTCGCTGTCCAGATCGTCGTCCGACTCCTCGTCCTCAGGTTCGCTGCCGTCTTCAACCTGCTCGGCGGTGGTCTCCACTTCGACGCGCGCCCCTCGCGCTTTAGTCGAGGCGGCGCGAGGCTTGGAGGTTGAGGCTTTGGTGGCGGCCTTGCTGCTGGTTTTCTTCTTAGCTGCCAATGACGCGCGTCCTTGCTTGCTGCCGGGCCGGGGGAGCTGCATGACCAGGGACGGCGTACAGCTGGGGGCCGGAGGTTGTGACGCGACGCCCAGCGGGTCAAGCGCTGGAGGCTCGAGTCCGCTCCGCCAACCACGAATCGCGCCGATCAGTCTGCGGACGCCCTCGAAACCGCTGGCCTGCGCGTTCGCTGAGCGCACGGGCCGAGCTTCGGCTTAGCGAGTTGGAGCCCCGGCTAGGGCCTCCGGGGGCCGAAGCGCAGCGCGAGGGCCACACGCTTAGGCTGAGCTCGGCAGCGATTTGGTTCGCCAGCTGACAGTCGATGATTTGAGCCTCGACCAGCACTTCGGCCTGAGCCCGTCGCGCCCAGACCAGTGCGTTGGTGTGACGCGCTCGCGATCTGGCGCCTTGGGCCTGGTCGGGGCGTTGTGCTCGGTGCGCTGGGCCAGTACCCGGCGCTGCGACGGCGTGGGCGAGCGTCGCCCGTTGCGGGTTCCCTACGGAGATGATTGTAGCCCGGCCTGCGCGGCGCGCAGCTCCGCGTACCATGCCTGCGCGTACTCACACTGGCGATACGCAGCGAAGTACGGCCCTCCGTTCGTGAAGTGCACCAGCGCGGCGTGTGGGTTGGGTGCGTACTCACCAACCAGGTGGTTCCAGCGCTGGTCGAGCTCGCCGATGTCTGAGTCGTCGAGCCAGCTGAAGCGGTGGAGCTCCAGCCCGCTGGCGCTGGACACGTATTTTGGCGTGAGCCGCTTGCAGCGGGCGTTGTTGAAAAGCAGCACGCTCGACCAGTTCTTGCGCGGATAGACCGTCTGGACCTGATTCAAGAACTTGACCTGCTGAGCCGGCGTGTAGTCGTGCTTGACCACTTGAACCGCGAACTGGTCATCTCGCTGAGCCCAAAGCTTGGTCAGGTCGTCCTGCGCGAGTATGTCGCAATCAAGAAACAGCGACCAACCCTCGAAGGCGCACAGGGCCGGAACAAGGAAGCGGCTGAAGGCAAAGTCGGTGGACTGCGACGGATCGCGCGGGCGGTCGAAGATGGAGCGCAGGCTGTGGAGCGAGAGCGGCGTGAAGCTCACCGGCGCGCTGCAGCGACTCAGGATGCTGTGGGTCAGCACGTGATAGGCTACGCTCTCCCGAGGGTCGAAGCCGACGAAGACTCGGATGGGTTCCATGGCTGAAACGCTAGCGGTATTGGCTGCAACGAGGATGGACAAATTCAGCGATCGTGAGCTTGATACTGGGCGCGACACCTCGGTGCACCTGGGGAGCCATGTCGCGACTCAGCACAGCGCGTTATTCGTGATCGCCGGGCCGTGTGTGATCGAGAGCGAAGGCCTGGTCTTGGAGACGGCGGCGGCGCTCCGCGAGCTGAGCCAGGAGCTCCAGGTGCCACTGGTCTTCAAGGCCAGCTTCGACAAGGCCAACCGCACGTCGTCGAGCTCCTTTCGGGGCCTGGGTATCGACGCGGGCCTCGCGGTGTTGGCTCGCGTGAGGTCAGAGCTAGGCATGCTCACGCTGACTGATGTCCATGAGGATACACCCGTGGACGAGGTGGCGAGCGTGGTCGACGTGCTGCAGACACCGGCGTTTCTCTGCCGGCAGACCAACTTTTTGCAGCGAGTGGCGCGCGCCGGTAAGCCGGTCAACGTAAAAAAGGGCCAGTTTCTGTCGCCACTAGAGGCGGAGCAAGTAGTGCAAAAACTGCGGGACGCGGGGGGCACGCAGCTCTTGCTGTGCGAACGTGGCGTGACCTTCGGCTACAACAACTTGGTGGTCGACATGCGGGGCCTCGCTCAGATGCGGGCTACGGGGTGCCCCGTGGTGTTCGACGCCACCCACTCGGTCCAGCGACCTGGGGGGCTCGGGTCCTGCTCAGGTGGTGATCGTCGCATGGTGCCGGTGCTGGCGCGGGCGGCCGTAGCGGCGGGCGTGTCCGGTGTGTTCTTAGAGACCCACCCTGATCCAGACGCCGCGCTGAGCGACGGCCCAAACTCGTGGCCCCTTGGTCGGATGCGTGAGCTGCTCGAGAGCCTGCTGGAGATCGATCGGGTGGTGAAGCAAGATCAGTTCCTGGAGGAAACAATCTCTTGAGCCCTCAGGTGCGGGTCGTGATCCCTGCGCGCTTCGCCGCCACCAGGCTGCCTGGCAAGCCGCTGCTCGATCTGGGCGGTAAACCGCTGCTGCAGCACACCTGGTCAGCGGCGCAGGCGACCGGCCTTGAGGTGCTGGTGGCGACCGACGACCCTCGGGTGGCGGAGGTCGCTACGAGCTTTGGGGCGCGGTCGGTGCTCACCCCAGGCCGCCTAGAATCGGGCACTGATCGCGTCGCGTTCGTGGCTCGCGAGCTGCGATGGGGCGCGGCTGATGTGGTGGTCAACCTGCAGGTGGACGAGCCGTTCTTCCCGACACAACACCTGAGCACCGTCGCAGGCCACCTCGCCGCTCAGCCCGACCTCTCTATCGCGACCCTGGGTTGCGCGGTGACGTCTCGGGAGGAGCTGTTCAGCGAGCACACCGTCAAGCTGGTACATGACGCGCAGCAGCGCGCGCTGTACTTTAGCCGGGCGCCGATCCCTTGGATCCGCGAGGGAATGAATGCGGAGCAGCTGGATCTCGCGCACTTCACCCGGCACATCGGCGTGTACGCGTATCGGGTCGGCGCGCTGCTGCGACTGGCCGGGCTCCCCCCCGCCCCCCTCGAGCTGCTGGAGCGGCTCGAGCAACTGCGCGCGCTGCACCACGGCCTCGCGATACATGTCACGCGCGTGCCCACCGCCCCCCCCGCAGGCATCGATACACCAGAGGACCTGAGGGCGGCGCGGGAGCGCGTCGGGCAGCGCTGCGTTGCGGAAACGAAGGCGCCGGCTTGACCAGCGGGTCGCCGCGCGGCGTGCGCCCAGCCCCCGAGGCGCAGGAGTCAACAAGGTTGATCGAGCAGGCGCGTGGCGTCGCCCGCGCGCTGGCGAGCTCTCCAAATCAGGAGTTCTCGGGCTTGAGCGCGGGCTTCCGCGCGAGCGAGCCGCCGTTCGAGCGCTTGGCGCAGGAGCTCAGCAAGTGGCTGCGCCGAGACCTGCGGGAGCTCTCCGCGGCGCGCCAGCGCGGGGCGTGTGAGGCGCAGCTGGTGAGCCTGGCCAAGGACCAAGCACGCCACTGGGAGATCGCCTCCAAGCTGCTCGAGCAGTTCAGCGCCGCGCACGTCGAGCTGCGCGCGCAGTCGGAGCTGCTGCGCAAGTTCCCGAGTCCTGAGCGGGCGCAGCTGGACGTGGAGACCCAGTCCGATCAGCGCGCCTACGCTGAGAACGCGTTGGAGCAGGCCCGGGTGCGCGCTCAGCTGGTGATGCTCAAGCTAGCAGAGCACTCGCGATTCGGCGATCCACGGCGGCTTCAGGCCCAGGCGGAGCGACTGAGGCTGCGGCAGCTCGCGCTCGCCGAGCTCAGGGCCAAGCTCGCGCTAGAGCCCGACGCGCCAGAGCCGGCGCCGGGGTTCAAGCGCGGTCCGCGACAGGTCGGGCACGGCAGCGACCGCGAACTTGAGGCTCGCTATCTGACGCTGTGCAAGCTCGGGCCGCTGGCTCCGTTGCGCCAAGCATTAGACCGTGTGGAAGCTGGAGAGCTGGCGTTCGAGTTTGAGGCAGGCTCGCTCCGCGGGCAGCTCTGGCGTCGCCTAGGCGAGCTGATCGGAGGACGACCCTACTTTGTGCTGGGCTCGACCCATCAAGACGATGAGGTCGCGCTAGCTCGCGCGCTGACGCTGCTACACACGCCCCCGGTGATGGTGGTTGTACCCAGGGATTTCGCCCGCTACTCCCAGGTCCCGGCGCTGCTACGTGACCTTGGCCTGAGCGTCAGCAGCCTGTGCGCCGAGACGACCCAGCCGAGCAGGTCCAGCGCGCCGGCACCAGCTGCCATCGTGGTAGACGCCCATGGACTGCTGTTCGCGTCGTACCAGCACGCCCTAGGCGCCTTCATTGGCGGCGGGCTCCACGGTCTGCGCGATCACAACTACAGCGAGCCGCTGGTCTTCGGCACGCCGACCTGGACGGGCCCATTTCATCTGTGGTCGCCAGAGCGCTGGCAGCTGCTGCAGCAGCACGCGCCTGGCTTGGTGACGGAGCTCAGCGCGTCGCAGCTTGCACGCCTGGCGCAGGACCTCGAGGAAATAACCGGGCGCGACGCGGCCGACGCCCCCGCGCGCAGCGCGCGGCGCCGCCGCTTTCGCCCGTACATCGAGGCCGTGGAGCGCCGCGCGATGTCAGCGTTGCTCGGCTTGCCTGACGAGCAGCGTGCGTCGCTGCAGCGGCTGTGTGCAGACGCGGGAGCGCTCGCCCAGTGCCGGTTCCTTGAGCAGTTCGCCGCCGCGGGGCTGGTGGAGCACTTCGACGGGTTCGCTGACTACTGGCTTGGCATTCAGATGGGGATCGAAGGCCCAGCCGAACCCCCCAAGTGGATCGTAAAGAAGCACACTCGCTACCTGATCGCGCGGTGCGGTCGTGGGTGATCCCACGCGCGGCGCCGCCGCAGCGCTCGTGCTCACGTTGGGCGCGTTAGCGGCGCTCGGGGCGGCAGCGTGTCAGCCCGCGCCCAGCGGCGCCGCCCCGAGCGGCGCATCGACCCCCGCTGTCGGTACCGTACGGCAAGGTAGCCTGCCAGCGGCGCAGCCGCAGCAGGCGCCGAGCGCTGCGCCCAGCGTCGCAGCGCCGACACCCAGCGTGGCGCCGCCCCGCGCTCCGCGCGCAGCCAACCCAGAGAAGGTCAGGCTCCTAAAGCTGTACGCTCGAGAGCTAGGGGCTGATCAGTTCGTGATCTGGCAGCGCGGCACGGTGTTGGCTGAGTTTGGCCAACACGGCGCGCCGCTCCAGAGCATGTCGATCACCAAGACCGTGCTTGGCTTGGCCGCCCTGAGCCTGATTGAGCAGGGCAAGCTAAGCCTTGAGCAACCCGTCGCTGACTTTTTTCCTCAATGGAAGGACGGTGACAAGAGCCAAGTTCAAGTGGGGCACCTGCTCGCCCACACCAGCGGCCTGAAAGAGCCCTCCAGCACGCTGCCGATCTACAACAGCCGAGACTTCGTCGCGTACGCGCTCAGCTCTGAGCTGGTCTCCAAACCAGGCGAAAAGTTTGTATATGGGAATAATGCCGCGAATTTGCTCAGCGGCGTGGTCGCCAAAGCTAGCGGTAAGCGCGCTGATCTGTATGTGGCTGAGACATTGTTCAAGCCGCTCGGCATCCACCGCTTCTGGTGGAGCCTAGATCGCGCCAAAAACGCGCAAGGCATGGCGGGCCTGCACATCAACGCAGCGGGGCTCCTCAAGCTAGGGCAGCTGGTCGTAGGGGTGGACCCGCTGAGCCGCAGCGGCCACCGGCCGTTTAGTCGAGAGTTGCTGGCGCGCGCGACCAGCGTCGCTGGGCCCGTGCAGCCCGACCACAAGCGGCTTGGCCTGCTGTGGTGGCTCGTACCCGAGTGGACTCAGCTCACGCTCAGCGCGCAGAATGTTGCCGCGTGGCAAGAGGCAGGGGTCAACGCCGCGTTCGTAGAGCAAATGCGTCCCCTGGTAGGTCGCAAATTCAGCTCGGCAAACGCGTACCGAGCCGCGGTGCTCGAGCTACGACCCGAAGACCCAGAGCTCGCGCGCTGGGATGAGCTGACGTGGAAGGCCGGTTTGCCCGACGTGACCTATAGCTTTGGCGACGTGATCGGCTGCTACGCCGCTGGAACCTTGGGCCAGTACCTGGTGATCTTGCCGCGAGATGGCTTGATCGCTGTGCGCATGCGCAAGCCGCCGAAGCGCCGCCAAGCACAAGACCCGAAAGATTTCCCCGGCTTCGTCGCCGCGGTGAGAGATTTGGTCGCCGACTAACGTAAACCACGGCGCTCAGCCCGCCGGGCGGCCGGGCCCTGTTTGGTGAGCGAGGCGCCAGCGCGTAGACTCAGCCGCATGAAGCGTTTGCGTGTGAGTTTGGCCTGTGCGTCGGTGGTGGCCCTCAGCCTGGTCGCTGGGACGGCGCTGGCTGACGTCCCGCCGGCTGAAGACGAAGGCAAGGACGCAGGCTGCGGATGCCAGACCGCGGGTCGCACCACCAGCGTCGCCGCCCTCTCCGTGCTGGTCCTGGGAGCTGGCGTGCTGTTGGCTCGCCGGTCACCGTGCGGAAAGCCACGCGCCAGCTAGCGCCCCTGCCGAGCAGGCAGCTGGCGCGTCGCCGTGGGCTCCGTGAGCGGCGTTGCTTAGCCCAGCGCCGCCTAGCCCAGCGCTGCCTAGCCCAGCGCTGCCTAGCCCAGCGTTGCTTAGCCCAGCGCTCCCCAGCAGGCGGCGCCTACTCCTCCGCGTCCTCGCGGCACAGCATGAACCAGGCGTTCATGGCCTTGCCCTTCTTGTAGGCTCTGCCGATCGACACGTGATCGCTGACCTTGCGCATGTAGTCTTTCATCCCAGCGTACACGAAGCGCCCGAGCTTCTTCTCGTTGGGGATCAGCATGGGCCAGCCCTCGCACTTCTTCGGAGGCATGCGCGTGTAGTTGATGACGTAGGCGCTGGGCGCGCCTTTGTCCTGCTCTTGGTCGACGCTGTGAGCCACGTAGTAGCCTGGGCCCGTCGCCCACTCGAAGGACTGGTGGTTGTAGCCCCACAGCTCGCCCGAGTCGTCGTCGGCCAAGCAGAACCGCTTCTGAAAGTAGTTGTGCGCCGGCAGTGTATTCTTTCCGTGATGAATCACCGGCGTGAGCGGCTCGGTGCCGCTCGGCACAAACATATCCGCGTCCGCTTCGTCGCCTTCGTACAGGTCCCACAGGGCCCGCTGATCCTTCGGCGTCGCTGCTTGCACCGTCAGCAAGCGCGTTTTGTGGTCCATGCGATCGAGCGCCTCGGTTAGACGCGGCTTGGTGTGTTCGTCTCGATGGCCCAGGAGGAATGTTCGGATAGTCACGGCGGCGGGACTATAGCGCGCTGCGCCAAGATGTCTTGTGCTGAGTGGGTCAGCGCCGCCCCCGTGCGCAGCTAACTCACCGAAGTTGTAGGACTTTCAACCACATAGCAGTTGAGGAACCAGCCCACCCTCGCGGGTTACAGGTCGACCTTGTGGCCCGCCACGGGGCGCTCGAGCAGCAGGATGAAGGTGTCGAGCTTCACCTTCTCAAGTTCTTTGGTTGAGGCACCGAGATCGTAGACCAAGCCCCAGTCCACCCCCTCCGACGCCGACAGGAAGAGGTTGGTCGAGTCTTTGCAGGCCGCCCCGCGGCGCTCCAGCGTGTCGCCGGTCATGCTGAGGTCCGGGCCCGCGAAGCCCTTGGAGCGCTTGCTGGCGGTGCCTCCAGAGAGTTTCCACACGGCAGTGCCCCGATCTTCTAGGATGGTGGCCACCAGGCTGCACGCTGGCGCGTTCTTGACCTTGCCTTGGGGCGTGAACTTGATCGAGGCGTGGTACTTGGGCCGGGTCTCGGTGCTCACCGTGATGCTGCTGGCGCCCTGCTTCTCTAGCTCAGCGAACAACGCCATCACCCAGTCGAGCTTGGCCTTGCGATCGACCTTCACCGGCACGTCCTTGTCGCTGATGTACTCTTTTACCTCTTCAAGCGCCTTGGTCATGCGTTGCTTGCCGTCTGGTTTATCCACCAGGATATAGTCGAACCCGACCTTGGGGCCCTCGCTGGTGATCGTAAAATCCGGAGGCGCCTTCGGGAGCTGCGCTGACTCGATCGGTGGAGGCTTGATGGCGCCCCCGCTCGGCTCTGCGAACGGATTTTTTTTCGGGGGTGGGTCACAGCCCACGCTGCCGAGCACGCCGCACAGGCCTGCGAGGGACAAGCCAAGCGCGACGCAGCGCGGCGCTGGGGTGCGCAGCAGGCGCTGCGAGAGGGTGTGAGGCCGGGTGGTGGGACGTGCTGGCTGGTTCATGATGCGGTTGCGCGGCAGTGTCGCTGATTTCGACGCGATCCGCAGCTAGTTCTTGATCCGAACCGCTGCGACCGGCGCCGTCAGGGCGGGGGCGGACGCCGCACCTCCCACAGCAAGAAGTAGGTGCTCGCTGCGCTGCGCTGGATCTGCCGCCGATACTTGTGTTCCCTGCCCGCGTAGCTCCTAGGCACCAGGATGTGATCTGCCCGCCCAGCGGCGCAGCGCAGCAGCGCCGGGACGCTGGTGTCTTCGGCGAAGAAGCCCTGGTGCTGCGAGTTGTAGAACAAGACTGGGTTACGATCGGCGCTCACGAAGCGGGCCCCAGGCGGGAGGCTGCGCCGCAGCAACTGAGCGCCGTCGACGCCGTTGATATCCAGGTGGTAAAACCCGCGCCGCTCGCCGCGCGTCTGCTTAGAGAACATGACGTGGCGCAGGTTCAGCGCCTGCAGCGCGACCAAGCCGAGCAGCCCGGCGCGCGCGACCCAGCGCGTCTGCCTGCCAGTTGTCTGCCCCGCGTGCATCGCACTACCCCACAGCTGCGCCGCCCCGCGCCCCGCGAGCAGCGCTAGCGGGAGCACGCACGGCAACTGGTAATAGATGTGCGTGTCGTTTCCACGAAGTACCAGCACGACGAACGCGGCGAAGGCCAAGAGCCAAGCCACGCACAGGCGCACGCGGCGCTCCCCGAGCCCCGCTCCTAGCCCCACGCCAGCCAGCAACAGCGCTGCCCAACCCGCGATGGGGAACGCCAGGCGGTGGCTGAGCGTAGCCCACACGCCGGCCGAGTTGATCAGCTCCCAGGTCGCAAATTTACTTGCCGCGCGGTCTCCCCAGATGCCAAATGTCCAAGGAAAGCCGTGCGCGTAGGCGTACCAAGCGGCCCCGGCGCCGAGCACCGCGCAGGCCAAGAGCCACACGTGGCGCGAGGTCAGCGCGCGCCGCAGCCCCAAGCTCGAGACCACCAGGTAAGCGGCGGGGACGCCGATGAAGGCGTTGGAGATCTTGATCAGCAACATGCACGCCCCCATCAGACCGCACAGGGCCAGCGAGGCGTTGCCGTCGCCAGGTGCCGCACCACCCGGTGTGCTTGCCGTGTGGATACCGGAATCGATTGGCTGGGCCGCCGGCGGTGGTCGTGGGTCGCTGGCGTGAGCGTCAGCCTGCCCCCGCAGCCAGCGCTCTAGGTAGAACAAGAAGGCCACGCTGAAGAACAGCGCTGGGCCGTCCGGCTGGGGCGTGCGGGTAAAGAACACGCTCAGTGGAAAGGTCGAAAAAGCCAGGGTCGCGAGGCTCGCCTCGGCGCGTCGCGCGCCGAGCAGCAGCGCGAGCCGCCAGATGTAGATGGCGGTCGCCACGTAGAACGCGATGGACACCAGGCGCAAATACCAGGCTGGCGGGAAGCGTAGCCCGAGCGCCTTGAGCGGCACAGCAGCTATCCACGCGGCAATAGGTAGCTCTGCCTCGACCAAGCCGAACGGAGCGTCGGCTAGCGAGCACGGCTGGCGATCGACGCGGGGTGAGAGCGGGTTAAAGGTCTCGATCAGGTAGCCATGGGTGAAGGCCGCGGTGTCTGCCTGGCGCCACGCGTGGAAATCGGCGATGTACGGATCGGTCAGGTGAATACAGCGCAAACCCACCCCCAAGACCAGGATCGCTAGCAGCCAGAGCAGGTGCGGCCGCGCCTTGAGACAGCGGGCGCGGCGTGGGCTAGGCGAGGCGGTCGGGTCGGACATGGCGTGACGCTGTGACTGAGTAGCCGAAAGACCGCGGGGCGGAAACAGGCAGTCGCGCGCTGCCTCGACGTGCTAACACGCGACCCATGTCCGCTAGCGGGAGCCAGACTGAGTTGAGTCCAGCGCAGCTGAGTGAGCTGTGTTCCATCGCCGAGCGGGTCGCGATAGAAGCGGCTGACGTGGTGCTTGGGGCGTGGCGCACGCGACCCGAGATCAGCAAGAAGCAGCCTAAGGATCTAGTCACCGAGTGGGATCTGAAGAGCGAGCAGCTGATCCTGAGGCGGCTGGCTGAGCTGGCTCCCTTCGCGGTGCTGGCAGAGGAGAGCGGGCTGACTGACGGCGCCGCGGCGGACGCCGCTGACGTACGCTGGGTCTGCGATCCCATCGACGGCACCACCAATTTTGCCCATGGTCACCCGATTTGGTGCGTGAGCATCGGGCTGATGCGCGGCGCCGAGGTTTTGTGCGGCGCGGTCGTGGCGCCCACCATCGCCACGCGCTGGACGGGGTACGCTGGGGGGCCGGCGAAGCGCAACGCAGAGGTCGTCCAGGTCAGCGAGACCACGCAGTTGGTCGACGCCTTGGTCGGCACGGGTTTCCCCCCGGAACGAGACGTGGCGCCGTACAACAACTTCGCGACCTTCGAGCGCGTAAAGAAGCAGGTGCGCGCGGTGCGGCGCTGCGGCTCAGCCGCCATGGACCTGTGCTTTGTGGCCGACGGCACCTACGACGCCTACTGGGAGCGCCGGGTTCACGTCTGGGACTTGGCCGCCGCGGCGGCGATTCATCAAGCCGCCGGCGGCCAGCTGAGCGCGCTGGACGGCTCCCCGGCAAAGCTTGAGCGGGGGCATGTCTTAGCCAGCAATGGTCAGATCCACGCGGCGCTGTTGGAGCTGCTGGCCGACTAACACCCACCTCGACCAGCGCACCGATCAGTTCGCCAGCCGACGCGAGCAGCAGGATCGGGGGGTGGGGGGACCGCGCGACACGGCCCAAAATGGGCGCCCGAGCCTGGCGCTTGGTGCAGCGGCGCCCGGCGGCTATATTTGTGCTGATGCGAGGTACAGCTTGGGCGATGATCGGCGCGTGCTCGCTGGGGCTCGCGGCGCAAGGCTGCGGAGATGGCGCCGGGCCGACTGAGTCATCGTATCCGCGCGACAATGAGCTGCGCATGAACCAGCTGCAGCTCAAGGGCACGCACAACAGCTACCACATCGCGCAGGACCCACCCGCCGTCCCGGAGCTGGCGTATGGCTTTGAGCCGTTGGAGGTTCAGCTCGAGTCGCAAGGTGTCCGCAAGTTCGAACTCGACACCAACTACGACGAGCAGACAGGGCTGATCGAGGTGTTTCACATCTTGATCGTGGATGAAGGGACACAGTGCCGCTTGTTCGCCGATTGCCTGCGTAGCATCGAGGCTTGGTCAAGCGAGCACCCGGGGCACCAGCCCATCTTCATCCAGATCGAACCCAAGGGGCGCTTTCCAAGCTGGCTCGGCGAGAGCTTCTTTGAAGCCTTTGAAGCTCAGATCTACAGCGCGTTCACCCGCGCGCGGATCGTGACGCCGGACGACGTGCAAGGTGACGCGGCGACGCTGCGCGAGGCGGTGACTACGCGTGGCTGGCCGACGCTTGGTCAAGCCCGTGGCAAGGTCGTGTTCTTTATCAATGACAGCGGCGATTTCCGCGAGGCATATACCCGCGGCCAGACCAGCCTGGGCGGGCGGCTGATGTTCGCTGAAGCCGACGCCGATGACCCGTACGCAGCGGTGCGGATCCTCAACGACGCGGTCCAGGACCGACAGGAAATTGAGGAGTCAGTCCGCGCTGGCTTCATCGTGCGTACCCGCGACGGCGGCCTGGACGCCGCTCAGAGCAACGATCGCAGCGTGCTGGACGCGGCGCTGGCTGGCGGCGCGCAGATCATCAGCACGGACTACCCGGCCCAGAGCGCCGACACTGACTACTTCGTGGAGATCCCCGGAGGGACGCCGTCGCGCTGTAACCCCTTGACCGCGCCGGACAGCTGCAGGTCCGAGGACATCGAGAGCCCGGCCAGGCTGCGCTAGCGACGGTTGGGATCGGCCGGTGAGGCACGACCCGACGCGACCGCCTCGGGCCGCTGGTGACTTGCAGGGGGCCTGCGGCAACCTGTCGTGGGCAGCTTGACGATTTGGCCCGGGCTAAGCGCAGCGATCTGGCCAGGCGCGCCCGGAATCTTGCGTGAGGTCTCCGGCGAGCAGGCTAGTCTTCGGTATGCCGTTGACTGAACCCGTTGAGGCCGACGTGGTCATTGTGGGCGCGGGTCCGGCCGGTCTGACCTTGGCGACGTTACTCCGCCGCTACCGTCCGAGCACGTCGGTCGTGGTGCTCGAGAAGCAACGCTTTCCGCGCCACAAGATCGGCGAGTCCATGCTGGTGGACGTGAACCGCGTGCTGGCCGACATGGGCGCGCTAGAGCAGGTCGAGCAGGCGGGCTTCTCACGGAAGTACGGGGCGACCTTCATCTGGGGCGAGGCGCGGAGCGCGTACACCTTTTTGTGGCGCGACGGTCAGGTCCTAGTGCCAAGCCCGGACGCGTATCAGCTCGACTACACCTGGCATGTAGACCGCGCGGAATACGACAGTATCCTCGAGCGCTGCGCTACGCAAAACGGCGTCCGAGTGTTGCAAGAGCACACCGTGACAGATGTCATTCAGACCGAGGGCCGCGTGACCGGGCTGCGCTTCGAGGACGCCGCTGGCGATCCAGGCGAGCTCCACGCCCGCTGGGTGGTTGATTGCGCAGGTGGTCATGGTCCGTTGACGCGCAAGTTAGCCGGCAAGCAGCTCGATGAGGATCTGCGCAACATCGCGATTTTTGGCTACCACACAGGGGTGGGTTGGCGTGACGACCTGAACGGTCACCCCGACCTGCGTCGCACGCTGATACTGACGCATCCACGCGGTTGGATCTGGATGATCCCGCTGAAGGACGGCGTCACGAGCGTTGGCTTCGTCACCTCGGTAGAGAGCTACCGTGCGGCAGAAATCAAGGACCACAGGGCCTACTATTGTCAGGTCCTGCGGGAGCTGCCAGAATACGCCGAGCTATTCAGCGAAGCTCAACTGTTTGACTACCGCGGCGACGGCAAGATCGTCCACACCGTGCAAGAGTACAGCTACTCTTGTGATCGGATCTTCGGGCCGGGGTGGGTGCTGTGCGGTGATGCGTCCGGCTTTGTCGACGCCATCCTGAGCATCGGCGTGTTTGTGGCGCAGAACCACGCGCAGTTTCTGGCGTGCGCGCTCGCGACCTTGCTCGATGCCCAGCCTGGGTCCCACATCGACGAGCAGCTCGCGCTCGACAGCTATGCCGTGTCCGCTAGGGAGAACCTCGGTGCGTTCCGCGCGGTAGCTCATATGTTCTACGCTTACAACGACTCGTTCAGCGATTGGTGGCGGGGCTGCTCTGAGCAGCTGCGCACCAGCACGTCGGTGCCGCTAGCCAGCGATCGGGAGGCGTTCTTAGCGTTTTTTACGGGATTTTCCGCGCGGAGCGCGCTGTACGATCAGGCCCTCAACGCGCTGGGTGGCAGCTTCTTGCTGGACGTCAGCCACCAGCTGTTTGGGAGCGAGGAGCTGTTCAGCGACGGCCAGATCGGCGCCGAGGCGAAGCGGGCGCGCCAGCTGATCGCGAGCGACCCTTACCTCAGGCTGAATGGGGAGCACACGCTGCGTCCATTCGCGCTCCCCCAGACCAGCGCTGGGCGCCTAGGGCTGTTGGTACGTCTGGACATCCAGCTGGCTGACGACGCCACAGGGCTCGCCGGATCCATCGCGCGGCGCTTGTATCTCCCCGACGCGCTCGCCGTCGTACCAGCGTTGATGGATGGGACCCGAACCCTGACCCAGATCGCCCAAGCCATGTTGGATCGCGGACTGATGCCCGAGCTCGGGAGCTGTCGCCACGAGGTCATGAAGCTCGCGTATCGCTTCGCCTGTATGGGGGTGGTCGAGGCCGTGACGACGCCTGCCCGAGCTAGCCTATGAACACCGTCGAGGCACAGCTGGCGCAGCTCTTAGGAGCAGACCGTGTGGTTGCATATAATGATCGCGGCCAGGAGCCCACCCACGACATCTGCCGCTACTACTTGGGCGAGCCCTGCGCCTGGCTGCGCCCCCACAGCAGCGAGGAGGTCAGCGAGATAGTGCGGTTCGCGAGGGCGCACCAGTTGGCCGTCGTGCCGGTGGGCCAGCGCACCGCGTACTGGAACCCCCTGCGCTACCACGGCGCGCTGGTCGTCGACCTGGCGCGTCTCGATTTTATCGACGGAGCAGCGCTGCCGAGCGGCAGCGTACGCTGCGGAGCAGGCACCAGCGTGCGAGCTCTCGACGACTGGCTCCGCGAGCGCGGCCTGCGCCTCGCAGCCTATCCAGATGCGTATGGCGGCACCAGCGTCGGCGCCTTGGTCGCCACCGGGATGACTTGCGGTGTTGGGATGGGGATGGCCACGGTAGAGGAGCTGGTGCTCGGGCTGTGTGTCGTGCTGGGCACAGGCGAATGCCTGCGTACTGGCGCTGCGAACGTGCTCGGCGGCGCGCCCTTCTTGCGCACTGGGTTGCCCGACCCTAGCGGGCTGCTGTTCGCCTCTGAAGGCACGCTCGGCGTGATCACGGAGGTCGCTGTTCGGGTGTACCGTCCCCAGCCACGGGCGCGCTTACGGTTCGAGACGGACGTCTCGGAGGCCTCGCTGCGAGCGGTGTTCGAGTTGGCCGAGGGGTTGGCGTTCCCCGGCGTGTACCAGACATTCCGCGCCGTCGCCCGCTGGGATATTCAGGCGGATCGGCCCCACCAGGACGTCTACTTGGTGCTCGCGAGCCCCTTCTCAGTCGAAGAAGTCCAAGCGCGCGCGGCCGCTGTAGAGGCTCGTATTTTAGAAAAATTTCCGGGCGGTAAATGTACAGTGACGTATGATCCAACGGACTCAACCCTAGCCTGGTGGGGCCCCCCGGCGGGGCAGTGGGCAGATCTGCGTCAGGGCCAACTGGTGGGCGTCGACGTCTTGGTCGACTACGCGAGCGTGTTGAGCGCGGTCGAGTTTGGCGACTCGCTGCTCAACGAAGCGCGGACGGGCCCGTGGCTGAGCGCGCGGCGCGCGATCTACTTCGCGCCCCATTACGTCAACCTCGGGCTACACGCGATGCTGGAACCTGAGCAAGTTGCGCGGGGACACCGGCTGGTCTCCAGCTGGGCGGAGCGGCTAGCTCAGCGCAGCGTGGTGCCGTATCGCTGGGGTCGCGTCTGGGGGCCGAGCCTGAGCGAGAAGCTCGACCCAGGCTATCGTGGAGTGATGCTGGATTTGAAGCAGCGCTTCGACCCCGATGGTATCTTGAATCCCGGTGCGTCGCTTTGGTTGTGAGCCGGCAATCTGAGTTCGGGGCCGCGCTCGCGCAGCCTGGTAGCTCGGCCAGCGCGAGCTTGCTCAGGCTCGACTCCGAGATCGTGGCGTCTGGGCTCGTGCCAGATCTGTATGAGTATTCGGCTAAAGCAGACACCCAGCTGCAGCCTTGGCGGGCTACCTACTACTTTGACGTGGGGAGACACCCCGCGGAACTGGCCGGCGCGGTAGACCAGCTGTTCTTGCGCGCCGCGTCCGCGCTGAACATCAGGCTGGGCGCGTTCCCTGATTTCCTCGGGCAGGCCGGCTGGCGCTCCCAGCTGGTGCAGACCGTCCTCGGCATCGATGCACGCGAAGACGCGGGGTCGTTGAGGTTGAAATACTACTGGGTGCTCAAGCCCAACTCGGGCGCTCTGCTCGGCGCGCTGCTGACGGCGCTTGGCCTTGAGCGGCAGGCGCCGCGGGACCTAGACAAAGTCTACATCTGCGGTCTCGACTTCACCCAGCGCGGTTTGCTCGACGTCAAGTTGTACTATGTGCTCGAGCAGCGGCGCGTCCCCGCGTTTATCCAGAACTTCGCCGCGGTCCGTGAGTTGTTCGCTGGCACGCGGCTGGTCGTTTACCAGCACTGCCTGCGCGCGCCAGACAAGCGGCAGATGTTCTTTCACGCTACGCGGTCCGCGGTGATTCAGCGCGAGTTGCTACGCCAGAGCCGGCGCTCGGCGAGCGCGCTTGAGCTCTTACAACGCGTTGAGCGCATGCGGCTCAGCCTGGGCGCGCCCAGCGCGGTGCTTGGCGAGGATGGTGACCGCGGGGGGCATAGACTAGAGCCGTGGATTCTCGCGTTTCCGTACAGCAACCGTGTACTCGACCTCAACGCCTTCAACGTCTACTTTCACGTGGGCGAGTAGGCGCGCAGCAGCTGACGGCGCGTGGCTCGCTGAGCGCGATGGGTTGACGCGAGCGTAGACCTCGGCGCCCCCACGCCGTGGCGGGCGGCATGGCGCGGCCTACACCTGCACGGGGGTCAGCCAGGCCTCTGCCGCTTCTGGGTCTTGATCGAAGTAGGCGCTGGGCAGCCCCGCGCAGCCCCGGGTGCGCGCGCTACAGTTGGCGCAAGCGGCTCCGTGTCGCGCGTCGCCCTCAAAATTGGTGTCGGTCTCGACGCCCGAGAGCGCGTCGAACTGCATGGTCTTGATGTGTGTGCAGGCAGCGCGCCCAGGCGATTCCGGGTGGAGACAAGCTGGAGCGTGATGAATCATCGGCTCGATGCCCAGCGAGATCGCGAGCTCCACCGCTGCGGAGACTGCTTCGCGCAGGCCGGCCAGCTGGGGATAGATTTCACGGTTTTCGAACAAGCGACCGCGCATGCTGGGCATGCCAAACGCGAGGTCGATGGGCCGCCCTGTTTTGTTGTTCGCGGCCAACCAGCGCACGTAGTCTGGCAGGGCGTCGATGGTGTTGGCCAGGATGATGCGAAAAATGTGGGTGCGCACGTCGGGCCGAGAGAGCAACAACTTGGCCACGGTGAGGTAGCTCTCACCCAGGCCCGGCATGTTGGCGAGCGCATTGGCGACGTCGGTCCGATGATCGTGGAACGAGAAGCGGACGCCGGTGAGCCCAGCCGCGACCAGGCGGTCGAGTAGGTTGTTCTTGCCCAACAACGCGCCGTTGGTGCAGATGTAGACCTTGGAGAAGCCGCGCTCCCGGCCATAGCTGATCAGCTCGGCCAGATTTTGGTGCAGCGTGGGCTCGCCACCGATGAAGTCCAGGGTTGGGATGCCCGCACCTCCGCGCTTGATCAGCACCCGCTCGGCGGCGTCGTCGATCAGCTGCTTGATGTAGTCGCGATCGTAGACGCGCTGGTCGGTGCCGCCGTGCACGTTGCAGTAAACACAGCGGATGTTACACACCGGCCCAGTGTTGACATGGGCCATCGGAAAGAAGCTGTTGTGCCAATGCGGATGCCCGAGCTCGATGCCTTCTTGTAAAACGACCACGTCGTAGCGGTACTCGTTGGCGTGCGCCTCGACCTCCGGCTCCGGCATCTCGACCGGATCGCAGCCGCTCAGCTCACGAGCCAGCGCCTGACGCAGATCCTTGTCGAGGGAGCGGTTCGGGAACGTCACGTGGACCTCCGCTCCGAGATCTTTAGCTACGCGGATGCCTGCTAACGCCTGGTCGAACGACTTGGGCGTGCGCGTGTGGGCGTCGTGGCTGACGGCGTCCAGCCCAAACAGCTTCACGATGAAGCGGCCCACCCCCGCCCTGATCAAGGCGCGAGTGAACGCGCCATACCCCAGCATGCGCCCGTTGGTCAGCAGGGAGATGCTCGCCGGCGCTTGCAGCGCTAGGCCCTGTACGAAGGAGGGCAAGTCCTTGCGTAACGTTGCCTCGCGGTGACGAATGACGACATGCTGCCCACGCACCGTGCCTGCGCTCACGGCGCCATTGGCGGCGACGGGGAGCGTGAGGCAGGTCTCGCAGCCGTTGTTGCAGCTGCCGATGTCGGGTTGGGTGGCGTCCGAGTCCGGGAGCCTGAGCAGCAGCGGGTGCCGACGCGACCCGTCAGGCACAACGGGGAGCCCAGCGCGCTCGCGCGCGGGTGCGATAGCGAGACTTACCCGACGTGCCATGCGCCGAGCCTATCACACCCGACCGGCAGATCACGGCATTGGCCATCAACGCGGGCGGCAGGAAACACCTGAGAACCAGCTCATTTGGCGGACAGCTCGGCGCGTCGCACGCTCGCGCTGCTTGTCTAAGGCGCGGCGCCGTGCTCCAGGGCAGCTCCAGGGCACGCGCTGCGGGTCACCTCTGGTCCTTGGCTCAGTCGAGCTGGGTGGTTTCGCGCTAAGCTGCGCGCGAATGCTGCGCGTCGCTTTTGTATTGCCGTTTGGTGAGCTCAGCGAAGGCTTCTTCCCTGACACCATGCTGTCGCTGCTGTGCTCGCAGGCGCGGCTGGCTGGGCATCACGCAGCGTTCGTCCGCGTGTACTATGACGGACGCGATCGCGACCGCGACCGACAGGTAGGCGAGCGGCTCCGCGCGTGGCTAGCTGCCCAGGAGGCCGACCTAGTCGTGGTCGAGCGGCTGTTCGACCCTGCGCCAATCGTGGAGCACCTCGCAGCGCGAGCGGGCAGGAGTTGCGTCTTGGTTACGCGGGGCGACTCATTCGATCCCATGCCCGGCGTTGAGCTGGTGATCGGCGCCACCGCCTTCGGCGCCACCGCCCTGCGCACGCGGCGCACGCCCAGCGTCGGCGAGCTGAACCAGGCGTTTCTGGGGCTCCTGCAGGCGTTCGAAGCTGGCCGGGATCCGCTGAGCGTCCCAGGCGTCGCCCGCGTCGAGGACGGCACGCTGCGTGAGGGCCAGCCATCGCTGGCGGCAGATCTGCCTCGACCTTTCCATGCGGCATTAGACCACGACGTGATCTGTCAGGTTGAGCCACCTCGCGTGGTCCGCAAGACGCTGTTCGGAAACAGCGGGTGCCCGTTCGCGGCGGACCCCCTCAAGGCGCCCCACTTCAGCGGCGTGAAGCTGCCGACGGTCACGCCGTTGGCGCGCCTTGGCTGCGCTTTCTGCTCGATGGGCGGCGACTATCAGAAGCGCCCAGACGCCAAGGTGGTCGAGGAGTTGGTCGAACAAGCGGCGTTCTTTAGTCAGCACGCGCCTGAGGTCGAGGAGTTCGTCCTCGCCGATCAGCACGCCTTGCGCTACCTTGAAGCGTTGATCCGAGAGGCAGCGCAAGCAGGTGTGCGCCGCATGCGTTGGCTATTCGCTGCGCGCGCGGACTCGTTCGTGCGCGAGAAGCAGCGGGTCTCAGCGGCGATCGCCCAGGCCGAGCGCGCAGGGCACACGCTCGAGGTCTATCTGTCGGGCTTTGAAGCGTTCAGCGATCGTGAGCTAGCGCGCTACAACAAGGGCGCTGACGTCTCGGTCTTGTTGGCCGCCGTGAGTGAGATGCGCAGGTTGCGCTTGGAGCACCCGACGGCCTTCGACTATTCCCGCGCTCGCGGCCACAGCTTGATCTTGTGGAACCCATGGACCACCCCCGCGGACCTGCATGAGAGCGCCTCCAACGTGCGCAGGCACGGCCTGCGCGAACTGTTCGATGAGCTGGGGCGCAATCGGCTGCGGCTGTACGCCGATCTCCCGATCTACTACGCCGCGGAGCGAGACGGCGCGCTCAGCGCTGGCTGGCAGGATGATGACGAGGGCGCAGGGCGCCGTAAGGGATACAACACCGAGCGGCCTTGGCGCTTCTTGGACCCTCGAACTCACCTGGCCTATGCGCTCGCGCAAGGCTTGCGCGAGTTGATAGGGGCGGAGAGCGAGGTCGCCCAACTCCGCGCGGTCTCAGAGATGGTCACAGCCCAACTGCCAGACCACAGCGTCGCCGTCACGGTGAGCCGCGTGTTGGCCGACGCCCAGGAGTTGGACGATCGCCTCACGGCGCTCACGGCGCGCGAGCGCGCCTCCGGCGCTCCGCCTCGCGCAGCCAAGCTCGCCGCGGCCGTCGTGCTGTTCGCTGGCCCGTGCAACAACGGCTGCGACGCCTGCGCCAACCGCGACAGCTGGTTGCCCAATACGTCACAGAAGCTGATCGAACGTATTGACGCCGCGCGGGCCCACCCCAGGCCCATCATGCTCGCTGGGCGGGAGCCGAGCCTACATCCGGACTTCTTCGAGCTCCTCTTACGATGCCGTGGGGAAGATAACCGCGGGGTCGGCGTGGTGAGCAACGGGCGCCGCTTCGGTTACGTTGAGTTCACGCGCCGCGCCCGGCGCGCTGGGCTCAGCAGCGCGAGCGTCAAGCTGTTCGCGCCCGACCCGTCGATCAGCGATGTCATCTCAAGAGATCCTGGAGGATTCGAGCAGGCCGTGGCGGGCGTGCGGAGCTTGGTCGCGTTGGGCGTCCCTGTGGAGCTACGCGTGCCGCTCCACCGCTTGAACCTGCACCGCCTCGACGCATACGTCGCCTTGGCGGTGAGCCTCGGGGCGGCGCACATCCGGCTAGAGGCCGCGCTGGATGCGATAGGGCTTGACCGCCTGAGCATGGCGTCGCGCGCGGTCGAATCGCTGAGCGCTGCGTGCGCGACCCATGGCCTAGCCTTGGAGGCGAGCCCGCTTGCTTCGTCGACCCTGAGCTTCGACTGGATGCCGCTCGCGCGCCCAGCGCCCTAGAGAAGGCCGCCTAGCCTCTGTGGTCAGCCAGCAATACACTGCGGAAGCGACCGTCCTGACTGCGCAGCGTGCCGCTCGGGTCGAGGTACAGCTCCTGGCCGATTGGCTCGTCTAGGTCTTGGGCCAAGTCTGAAAGATCCGCAGCGCGTGGCACGCACAGCTGCGTCGCTCGCCGGATAACCAACGGTCCGCCGCCCAAAACGCCCTCCAGCTCCAGCGCGAGGCTGAGCCCGTCCTCAGTCACCACGTGTACCCGTCGCGCCAGCGCTAGCCAGCGTCGCTCGAACCCTGGGCTCGTAGCCTCGAGGGCTGTCGCGAGCCGCTGCCCGAGGCGGATGCTGGCCTCGCACGCCAGGCTGCAGGGTGCGTGCGAGATCAAGGCGAGCGGCGCGTTCAACCACTGAGAGTAGGCTGACGCGACGGCTGCGGGCGCGCGAGGCAAGAGCTGCAGCGCCAGCGTGAGATCATCTCTGGCCCCGGAGCTGACGTACGCTCTGACGCAGCACTCCGGGTAGCCGAGGCTCTCGCCAAGTGATTGCCTTGCGGTCGCGCTGCGTCCGCCGCTCGCCCTCAGCTCGCCCTCGGCGCGCCCGGCTTCGTGGAGGATGCTGGGGTCTAGCGCGCCCAACAGGACGCGGCGCCCTTGGTCATCCTCACCCGGCGCCTCGATCCAGTGAACCGCCTGGGAGTCGAGCCACCGCTGTTCGGTCGCCACCGCCTGATCACCGAACGCTTCGCGCTTCAGCAACTTGCGGAGCCCACACCGCAGCCCCGCCAGCTCAGCGTCGAACGGCCAGATCCCGCGTGCGCTCGCCGAGGGCTCGCCGCTGCGCAGCCAAGAGGGCCAACGCGGCAGCGGTCGCGCGCCGCTGCCGCTCTGCAGCACCCGTAGCTGCGCGGCGTCGACGCTGCTGGTGATCAGCGTGCGCAGGGCACGCACCGCCTCGTCGTGAGTCGCTGGCCCGGGGAGGCGAGCGAACTGAGTCGCCGCGTGGAGCAGCGCCTTGGCGAGCGCGGTATCACGCAGCGCGCCGCCGTGAGACAGCGCAAAGCCTAGGCCGTGACACAGGGCACGCAGCTGGCCCGCTGGGTCGCGAACCAGCGTCAGTGAGATGCTCTCGTCGCCGCGCCGCAGTTCAAGCAGGGTCGTGTCGAGCGCTTCGCTGGAGTCAGCCATGTGCCGCCGTGAATGTTCGGCCTGCGCCCGCACAGCGTCAAGCGGCCGCGTCGCGCCGGGTGAGGGCGAGCCGCGCGCTGAAGGGGCGGCGCCACGGGCGGTGGGCTAAGGTAGGATCCGATCCGGGTCCCCGAGGAACTCGAAATGCATGGTGTCTTGCAAGGTGTCTCGACCGAGCCAGTAGAAGCCGTACTTTTCAAACGAGTCAATCCAGCAGCGCGTCAGCGCCGTGCGCTCGAACACCGATTTTGCTGGCTTCTTACACAGCGGATGGTCCGGCCATGGATCGACGCATCCGCAACACGGGTTCCGTCCGGTATCGATATCCATGGCGATGCCGAACAAGTGGTTCGAGATCTCCCCGCCTCGATAGGTGTTGCCCACCCTCAGGCCACCGATGCCCTTGGGTGTATAGGTCTCGTTCTTCTTGGTGCACAGCTTAGAGATGCGCTTTTCCACGCAGATTAATGCCGGCTCTAGCCTCTCGTGGATCTGAAGTGGTAGTCCCATGAAGCGCATGCTGGTCACTTGCTCGGCGACCGTCGCGGCGCTGTACTTCTCCAAGTTAAACCCCGGGATGGTGCCGTACGTTTCCGCGCGATACTTAATGGCGCGCAAGTGGGGCGCCGGCTTGACTTGGTTGTCTTTAACGAACGCCGAGCGCACCAGGAACTTTTGCGCTGATTGATAGCGGCACCCGCGATACTTCTTGGCGCTCTTCCAGGCTTTCAGCTTCTTCTTGAATGCCTTGCGTTCGCGTTCGAACTTCTCCCGCTGCTCGGGGTCGGCGCGGCGCTTGGTCCGCGCGGGTTGAGCGCTCGCGTCAGCGGTGGGGGGGTCACTGGCGGCGCTGGCCAGCGCGCCCAGGTCGGCGAGCGCCAAGGTCAGGACAGCGAACAAGGTCGCCGTTTTGCGAAGAAACGTTCTCATCGTTGGCAGTGTCGGGGTCTCGTTCGACGAGACAGGGCGGGAAACCTTCAGTGGTTAGCTGACGAACCGCCGTCGGACGCGCGTTGCGCTGGGTGCCCCCAGGCTTAGCGCATTCGCTCACTTAGCACCGTATTTGTTGGCCGTTGAACGCGACCTGGCGGATGGTAGGCTCCGACCGAGGAAGCGCTGTCGCCGCGCTGCTGATTTAGGCCGGACTCGGCCGACTCCAGCGCGGTCACCCGTGGATCTGCCGCAACAGTCGCCTGGTTCGAAATGAGTATCCCGAGTCTATTCGAGCAGTTGGGCGGCGAGGCAAGGCTGCGAGCCATCATCGATCGCTTCGTTGATCGGATCTTCGATGACGTGATGATCGGCTTCTTCTTTCGCCACACGACCCGCGAGCGGGTCAAGGCGAAAGAGTACGAGTTTGCTGCGGTGCATCTCGGCGCTGACGTGATCTACAGCGGTAGGCCGATCCGCCAAGTACATGCTCCCCACCCCATCATGGGAGGGCAATTTATGCGTCGAATGAAGATCCTGGACGAGGTGTTGTTGGAGTTTGAAGCCCCTCAAGCTGTGCGGACCCACTGGCTCGCCCACACCGAGGCGCTCCGCGATCAGGTGACCCGAGACGCGGGTGGACGCTGTGACCCGGCAGCGGCCCTAGAACGGACGCAGCGACCGAGCGCTGCGAAGGATTGCGAAAATGAGGCTTAGTCGAGCGGCGCGATACACCACCCAAATACTCCTGCTTGGTTGCTGGACGGCCACCTTGGGGGCCTGTGCCACCGCGGGCAGCGCTTGGATGGAAGAGCCGTTGGTGGGGGGTGGAGACGACCTTGACCAGACGCTGCCGGAGCCGCCTCGTGGCGGCGAGAGGGCTAAGCAGCGGCCGTACATGACCGCACGGACACTTGGCGCGCCGGTTGAGCGTGAGCCAGGTGATCCAGTCGACGCCAGCAAGCTCCAAGGCAAGGTCCTCGGTACGTTCCGCAACACCTACTACGACTTCCCGAGCGAGGCGGACTACAAGGGGGACAAGGTTGCGCTCAAAGACGCCCAATGTCGCACGATCGGCAGCGTCCCGAGAGATTTTCACGACAAGGTTTGTGTCCAAGGCAGCGGGACGCTGCTCAACGGGCGAACGGTCAGCTTCAACCGCAGGAACTGTGAGTGCGCTGCGGAGTGTCCACGCACCAAGGAGCATATCTGTTACGACGCGCTTGATCCTACGAAATTTCCGTGGGGCAGAGGTGCGACGGGTGGGCCGATCAGCCCGCTGTTGACTATCGCCGCGGACACATCGGTGTTGCCGTTCGGCACTAGCGTCTACATCCCCGAGCTAGAGGGCATGCCGACCGATGATCAGGGGACACGCCACGACGGGTGCTTCATCGTCCAGGACCGCGGCAGCAAGGTCACCGGCAAGCACGTCGACGTGTTCACCGGGCAAGAGGCGGTGACGAAGGTTTGGAACGCGATCGTCCCAAGTAATCAGGGCGTGACGATCGTGATCGACAGCCCCAAGTGCCAGCGCGCGCCGACCCCCAGCATCGTCTCTGCGCCCCCTGAGCGCGATCGAGACCGAGAGCGGCGTCGAGACCGCTGAGCGCGCTGCTCGGCCACATCCACGCTCGATGCTCGGGTATAACTCGTTGGCAGTCGTCGCAGCCGCGCGTGCTAGGCTGACGCGTGGCTGAGCCGAAGCCTGAGTCCGCGGTGTGGTCGCTCGTGGCGCCCGGTGCCGCTCTCGTCGCGGTCCCCGCGTCGGAGGCGAGCTTCGTGCTCGAAGATCTGCGGGCTGGCCCACGGGGATCGCTAGAGGTCTTGATCCGTCGTGCCAGCGGGTCGGGCCGCGTCACTGCGTCAGTCAGCCGGGGCGCCGGTGGTCGCCTGCGCGGCACCCACGTCAGCTTAGGTTACGCCAGCGATATCCCCGGTCTGGACGGGGCGCAGCGCAGCGAGCTCAGCCTACTATTTGGCGTGCTGCTGGCGGCGGCCGATGCCTGGGTCGCTGAGCGTGACACCGAGCCAGGCGATCTGATCGCGTCCCTCGGCTTGAGGGGCACGTTGCCGTTCAATATTGGAGGGCTGCGGCGACTGCTCGGTGAGGGGTTCGCGCCCGGTTCTGAGCTGCCGTACGGATATACTGTTTCGGCCATCTACCCCAGCTCTCATCTCGGGTCGGATCAGCATCAGTCTCCGGAGCTGGTGCTTGAGCTGCGTCACGCGTCCGAGCCTCAGCTGCGCATCCAGCTCGGCCCGAGAGCGCACGACCGCGAGGCGTTCGTGCGCTCTCGTCATTTCAATGTCTCGTACCTCGGCGATGCTTCGTCGCAGGGAGCGCAGCAGCTCTTGACCTGGTTCTCTCTCTGGCTGCGTTTGCGTGACGGCGCGGAGCTAGCGCCAGTGTTTGGTGGTTCCCTGGGGGAAGAGCAGTTCGCCGCGCTCACCGCGGGGGTCGCGCTGGGTGCGCTGCGCGCTGGGGAGCCCGTGCTCGATCTCGGCGGTGCCGACGGGGACGCCGCGGCGCAGGCGAGCCACGGCGCAGCGACTACGCAGGGCGCGCACGGGCACCTCAGCGGACGGCGAGGCGCCGAAGAGCCGCGGCTGAACCTGGCGATTGACGCCGAGTGCGATCAAGCCTGCGCGTTCTGCTCAGTCAAGCAGCTCTCGCCCAGCTGGGGCAGCGGCACAGACGCCCAGTTCGATCGGCTGCGCATCGACCTGGAGAGCAACGCGCGGGCAGGGGTCCGCCGCCTGCGGCTAAACGGCTACGATCCTCTAGCTTTTTCCCGTGTGTTTGAGCTGCTCATCCTGGCACGTGAGCTGGGTTACACGCGGGTTGACGTCTTCTCGCCGTGTACTCGGCTGGCTGACGCAGAGTTCGCCAACCGGCTGCTAGACTGCTTGCCGCCGGACCGCCACTTCTACGTGCCGGTCTATGGTCATCACGCAGCGCTGCACGACGCCGTAGTTGGAAGTCGCGGCTCTTTTGAGCGAGTGGTGCGCGCGCTCGAGTTTCTGGCCGCCAGGCTAGAGCCCGAGCAGCTGTTCATCACCAGCGTCGTGGTCAAGCAGAACGTCAGCTCGCTCCGCGAGCTGAAGGCCTGGTCCGCGCGCTTTACTCCAAATTTCCACGTACAAATGCCGTACCCGTCGAGTGAGTCGCCCAGCGACAACTACCGGGCTAGCGTGGCAAGCTTCGTCGAGGTGGCCAACGCGACGGTGGGGGTGCCGCCGGTCTTCGTGCATGGCGTGCCGCCGTGCGTGTATTGGCAGGCGGCTAAGCGCGCAGGGATCGCTCCCCACGCCCGGGTTGAGCTCGACCTGCCGCGCCGCCCGCTTCCGGGTCGCGAGTACCTGAAGGCGTCCTATCGGCACCGGGCGTTGCCGGTGCAACAGAGCGCGTTCGTCGCCGCGGCGGTAGACTGCCCGCATCGCGAGGAGTGCGTGCTCAGCGTGCGCTGCTCTGGGGAAATATTGCACAGCTACGCAGACGAGAAAGGGATCAGCGAGCTTGTCCCGTTGTCGCTGCGTGACTTGCTCGACGAGTGCGACGCTAGTGAGCTGCGACCTGACTGACGTGCGACCTCACGGAGGCGTACGCCGCGCGAAAGGCATGTGCGAGTGCGTGAACCTACCTCAGAAATCGTTAGCTTGGCCGCACAGGTTGAGCGGCAGTTGGTCGCCGACTTCGGCGCCACCAAGTTCCCTGCGCCTGGGTGGCAGCGTGACCCCGCGGCGGCGCGCTATTTTCAGCGCTGGACGGTGCTGTGCAAGTTCAGCTGCCCCGCGAGCCCGCCCCACACCTTGGGCTTCCTGTTGGCCCCCACCGATCCAGAGCAGCGCGCCTACAAGCGCTCCAAGCAGTTTGACATCGTGTACTTCTCTGAAGACGTGGCCGACGATCAGCAGGCGCTGATTTATCAACGCGACCGTGAGATGATTGATCGTTTCGCCGGTTGGGTGGTGAGCTGGGACGGCGCGGCCTGAGGTGCTGGCGAGTCACCAATCAAGCGTTCGGGTGACCAAGTACCACCCGCTAAATCGGGTTGAATTCAGCGTCACCGTACTGTGTGACATAATCCGCACGGACACCGTTGCAAGCGTCGCGCGTGCTGCACTGGGCGCAGCGCTCGAAGAACACGCCGCCTTCGATGGGGGAGGTCTCTAGCATGAAATTGTATCCGCCCGGATTTGTAACCAGCAGCCCGAGCTGCGCGGAGTGAAAGCGGCACGCGGCGTGTGACGCGGGCACGGTGCACGGGGGTGTGTGGAGCGATGTGATAAAATCTGCGCGATCGCTCAGCCCAAGGTCCATGGCTGCTGTGATGTGGGGCATCACGTCGGCGATGCGCGGGACCTGCTGCAGCAGGGCTGGGTCGGCCTGACCCGCGGCGGAGAACAGCCAAATAGAGAAGCGCTGCAGTCCAAGGGCGCTAAAGCTGGAGACCATCGCGGGTAGCTCTGCCATGTTGCTGGTGTAGACCAGCAGATCGCCCTCTAGGTGGACGCCGTGCTCGCGGGAGTGGGCGATGCCTTGGAGCATGAGATCGTAGCAGCCGGCGGTGTCAGTCAGCCGATCGTGGGTCGCTGCGCTCGCGCCCTTGATCGAAAAATTGACCTGGTTCACGCCCGCGTGGAACAGCTGCGCGCTGAACTTGGGGTAGGCCAACAGCATGCCGTTGGTTTGAAGCTTGATGGTCTGGTACCCCAAGCGCTTGGCGGTGAGCACCAACGGCAGCAAATCTTTCCGCAGGGTAGGCTCTCCACCCCCGATCCACAGGCTGTCCGAGCCCCGCGCGCGTCCCAGCTCTAAGTTCTTACGCAGCTCAGCCGCGCTCATGCTGGCGTCGACGCCGCTCAGGCTGAAGCAACCGACGCAACGGTTATTGCAGCGGTAGTCCGCGGTGATCTCTAGCCACTTGAGGCGCGGACTGGGCATGGTCGCCTAGCAGGTCGCAGCAGCGGGCGGCTCGGCAGCAGCGGGCGGCTCGGCAGCGGCGGGCGGCGCGGCAGCAGCGGGCTGAGGGGCAGCAGGCGGCTGCGCGGCAGGCACAGGCACGAACTCATCCCACCCGAACCGCTCAAGGTAGTTGTTCCACACCCCTTCGCACTGTTGATAGTAGCGGCACTGGGCACACTCGGCGCGTTTGGAGCGCTCTACACCGTCGAGATCCGCGCGGGCGATAGCCACCAGCTCTCGATCGGCCTGCTGGGTCGTGCGACTCAGCAGCTCGCTTGGCGAGATCAGGCGCTGCGCGTTGCTCGCGGGTTCGTAGTGGATGTAGGACTCGACGTAGCCACGGTTGAAGTCTGGCAGTGAGCCTGTGGTGCAGAGCGGGATATCCACCAAGAAGGCCATGACTTCGGGCTCGCCGGCTTGATCCAAGAACGCGCGCATCGCGGCGGCGGTCTCCGTGTAGCTCGGGAAGATGTGCTCGAAGTAGGTGTGTGCGCGGCCGTTGGCCTGCATGACGTTAAACACCACTTGGTGCACGCCGTGTTCCCTCAGGAAGCGGTAGATCGCGCTGAGCTCAGGCAGGTTGCGCTTGGTGAGCACCGTGCTGGTGTGCACCTCCACGCCGTAGCGCGCGTACTTCGCCAGCACGTCCAGCCCCGCCACGGTCTGCTCGAAGCTCTTTGGGGTGCGCGTCAGCCCCTCATGTAGACGCTGCGTATGCCCATGGATGCTCACGTAGAAGCGGTTCATGCCGGCGCCGATCAGCGCCCTCGCGTACTTTTCGTACGACAGCGCGCGACCGTTGGTCATCACGCTGATCCGAGGAAAGCCACCCTCCTTCGCCCATTTCACCCAAACAGGCAGGCGCGGATTGGTGGTCGGCTCGCCCGAGGTGAAGCAGATCTCTTCGGCTCCACGCTTCTCCTTGAGGATAAAGCGTACGAGATCGTCGTCGGTTTGGCTGTTGGTGTCGTAGCGAGCGTCGCGATCTTCCTCCATGCAGAAGACGCAGTTGTTGTTGCAGATCGCGCCGGTCAGGATGTGGACCCGCTCGTCGCGAGCCTCGATGCGCTGCTGAATGCCGCTCTGTGCCACGGTCAGTAGTATACACGTGCTCGCGCTGGGCGCTGGGATGAGCGACAATGAGCCCATGGACGTGCGCACTCTGATCGTGAACCCACCACGCTGTGTTCGCGGGGGCTCTGCTGTGCTCGGGAGCGCCGTCGCCGAAGGGGCTGCTGTCAACGGGGCTGCCGCTGCAGGCGAGGCGCCGGTTGAGCGCGCGCTCCGCTACACCAACCTGGGCGCGCTGCGGCTGGCGGCGGCGCTGCGCAGCGCAGGCGAGGCCGTGGCGTTGGTGGACGCTTTCGCGCTACCTGACAGCGATCTTAGCTGGGGTGTCGATGGTGCAGGCTTGATGGGCGCGCCCGTTGAGTCGGTGCTTGGACAGCTGGCCCGGGCGCTCGGGAGCGCGCCGCTGGCCAGCGTCGTGGTGGTCGCGCCTGCCACTGACGTCGCCGATCCCGCGCTCACCCAAACCCTGGCTGGGCTACGACGCCACGGTGCGTCACGGATCGTGCTGGCTGAGCTGACCACCGGCGAGCCAGCGTCGCGAGCCATCGCGGCTGAGGTGCTCGCCGCGTACCCTGACGCCGATGCCTACGTTTCTAGTCCGTTCGAGACTGAGGTCTTAGCGTTGTTAGACGCACCCGACTCGGTGGCAGCCAACGCAGAGTACATCCCAGCCTGGGATCTGATCGACCTCGGCAGCTATCAAGCGTTCCTTGGGAAGGTCGCCAGACATCTAGATGAGCCAGCTCCGTACGGTATTGTGTTGCCGATCGCTGCAGCGGGCTCCGCGCTTGGCGCCATCGACGCGGGCGTCAAGCTGGGGGCGGAGGTGTTCCAGCTGGTCGACGACGCTCCAGGTGACGAAGACCAGCGAACACGCATCGCCCAGCTGGCGGAGGCAGCCCAGGCGGCCGGCGCCATGCTGCGCACGCGCTTCGTGGTCGGTGGCGAAGAGCTGACACGGGAAGCTGCCAATCAGCTGCTAGCGTTCGCCATCGACCTCTGGGACCGTTTCCGTGCGTATCCACAACTTGAGTTCAGCGCGCTGGGCACGCCGCTGGTGCCGCAGGGCATCATGCGGGAGTTCGCGTGGACCTTCAATCGGCGGTTGCAGGCGTCAAGCGGACCCGAGAAGGTGATCATGAACCTCACCTACGCCTGCAACAACCACTGCACGTTTTGTGCGGTCGGTACGCGCACCCAGTTTCATGGTCACACCGAGAGCCAACGCGAGCACTTGCTTGAGTACCGCAAGCGAGGGGTCACGATGGTTGATTTTGATGGGGGCGAGCCCACCCTGCACCCCGATCTACTGGGGACGCTGCGCTATGCCCGCGCCATCGGCTACCAAAACATCAACGTCACCACCAACGGGCGGCTGGCGTTCTACGAGGCCTACGCCAAGAAGCTGGTGCGTTCCGGGCTGACCACCCTGCTGTTCTCGGTCCACGGTCCAGACGCGCGCTCCCACGCCCAACAGGTCGGCGTCGCCGAAGCGTTCGACCAGACTACCGCCGGGATCCGCAACTGCGTGAAATTCGCGCCCCCCGGGGTCGAGCTGGGGATGAACATCACGCTCACCAAGAGCAACACGGCGAAGCTAGAGCAACTCGCGCAGCTTGCTTGGGACCTCGGCCTGCGCTGGCTCAACGTGCAGTTCTTGACGCCGTTTGGCCGCGCCACCAGCAGCATCGCGCCGGACATTGAGGTCGCTGCGGCGACCACGCGGGACCTCATCGATCGCTGGCGGGGCCGGCTGAAGATCCAGGTGATCAACTTGCCGTTTTGTCTGATGCCTGGCTATGAAGACAACCTGGAAGGCGACCTGCTGAAGCTCGCCCGGCACATGATCTTCGTGAACAACGAGGACGTGAACCTAGCGGAGTACTTAGCGGAGCGGCGAGTCCGCAAGCCGGTGTGTGCGACGTGCACCCGGGCCGTGTTCTGTGGTGGCTTCTATGAGCTGGAGTCTGCGCCTGAGCCACCTTGGCTCGTCGCGCCCGAAGATCTAGTGCGCAAACCTCATCGACAGCTTGAGATCGCCCACCCTCCGGCCACCAGCGCCGATGGCCGTGGCTGACGCAGACTCATCCCCGGTATCTTAACCGCCCAGGGCCGGTGCCCATTCACGCCGTTACCCCGAGCTCGCTTACGAAGTGGCCTACCCGCCGAAACGCGTCGCTGCGCCCTAGCTGGAGCAGGTGCCCACCTGGCCACGTCTCCATTGTCGTGTGGAAATGATTTGCCAGGCGCCGCGCGTGCTTGATCGGGGTGATCTGATCGGCTTCAGCACCGATCACCAACACTCGGTGGCTCTCCAGGCGCAGGGGCCGATGTAGTGGGCTGACCACGCGGTGGGCGCGATCGAGCGCGGCGTGCTGGCTCTGAGACTCACGCTGGCTGCCCAGTCGGCCGTGGTCGCGCGCGAAGTCAGCCAGGGAAGCCAGGGGGATCAGCGGCACCGCGAAGGCCAGCTCCGCGTCGAGGGTCGCCAGCAGCGCGGTCGAGTAGCCGCCCAGGCTCATGCCCATCACCCCCACCTGCGGGTGGCCTCGACCTCGCAGGAAGCCGATGAGATCGCGCAGATCGCCCATCGCCTGGCGGAAGCCTTCATTGGTCACGCGCGGATCCGCTCCAGGGAACGGGGGTGGGCCGCGGCGCTCAGGCGCTTGCCGAACTCCGTGGAACGGCAAGACGAACAGGGCGACATCCAGGCCGCGCTTGAGCAGCCACTTAACCGGCCAAATGCGCGACTCTGCGGCGTACTGGCCGCCCAGGTAGCCGTGGATCAGCACGATCACCGGGCGGCGCTCGGCACTGGGTGCCTGGAACAGCCGGGCGGCCGCGCTGTGGTTTTGCGTGTATTTGCCGTAGCGCTCGTCAAGCTCCGGGAGGAAACAAGTATAGGCGCTGCGCCAGTATGCGTCGGCCACCTCCACGCGCAGCGAGGGGGTGGCTTGGAGCGGCTGCTGGCGATAGAGCGTCGGGTCAATCTCGCGTGGGCCGCGAAAGAACAGCCCCGCGTCGTCGCGGTAGGCGTCGGTGATGGCGTCGAGCGCTGCGATGCGCTCGGCGTGGGTCAGCTGCTCGGCCGCGGAGCTACGACGCGCGCGGCGGCTGCTGGCTGACGCGGCAAAGGTTGCCGCGCGGTCTACTGTGGCGGCCGCGCCACTCGAGAGTGAGGTCAGCCAACTCTTTGGGGTCACAGCCGCGCCTCCACCAGCCGCCTGAGCTCCGGCTTGACCACCTTACCCACTGGGTTTCGAGGAAATTCATCGAAGCGCAGGATGCGCTTTGGGACCTTGTACGCAGCCGTGCGCTCTTTGGCCCAAGCGCGTAGGCTGGCTTCATCGATCTCGGCCTCCAGCCCAGGCTTGGCCAAAATGCTGGCGACCGCGATCTCGCCCCAGGTCTCGTCGGGGACGCCGACCACGGCCACGTCTGCCACCGCTGGGTGCTCTCGCAGTAGCTCTTCAATTTCTAGCGCGGACAGCTTGTAACCACCGCTCTTCAGGATGTCTACGCTGGTGCGCCCGAGGATGCGGCAGTAGCCGTCGGCGTCCCAGCTCGCGGTGTCACCGCTGCGAAACCAGCCGTCAACGAAGGCCTCTTCGGTTGCCGCAGGGTTTTGATCGTAACCTGAGAACACCGTCGGTCCCTTAATCCAGATTTCGCCAGGCTCGCCTGGGGCGACGTCAGCGCCAGCCTCGTCGACGATGCGTAGCTGCATACCTGGCAGCGGGACGCCGCACGAGCCAGGCTTGCGCGGGCCCGTGATCGGGTTCGACATGCCGACGCCGATCTCTGTCATCCCGAAGCGCTCGAGCGGGTAGTCACCCGTCAGCTCGCGCCAGCGGTTGCTGACCGTGGTCGGCAGCGCCGCTGAACCACTGGTCACCAGCCGTAGCTTGGCGGCGTGCTGCCTCCAGCGCGCTTGCTGTGCTGGCGTCGCGGCGTCTAGCACGTCGAGCAGCTTCTTGTGCATGGTCGGCACACCCATTAGCACGCTCGCTTCCCCCGCGGCCTCCCACAAGCCCTCGGCGTCGAAGTGGCGCAGCATGCGGGTCTCGCCGCCGTTCAGCAGCGAGACGAAGAGCGCGATGCCGAGGCCGTGCAAATGATGCAGGGGTAGACAGTGCAGCAGGCGATCACCTGGCTGCCACTGCCACGCATCGCCGACCAGCTTGGCCAAGCGCCCCAGGTTTTTGTGGCTGAGCAGCGCGCCCTTGGGTCTCCCTGTGGTGCCGCTGGTGTACAAAATCAGCGCGGTCGACTCATTGCCCGGTAGCTGATCCGTTGGGAAATGATCGATCCCGATCTCAGGGCCCTCGCTGCGCAGATCTTCAACGCAGTACACCGGCTTGCTCAGGGCGAGCTCAGGGGCGCGCTGCTCCAGCTCGCCCAGCAAGTCGCGGGACACGATCACGGCGTCGGCCCTTGATGTCTCGACAAACCAGCGCTGCTCTCTCGCGGGGTGCAGGTGGCTGAGCGGGACGACGACCGCGCCGCTCAGGCAGATCCCAAAGAAGCCCTCGACCCAGCCTGAGCCTTGAGAGACCAGCATGGCGACGCGCCGCGGCGCGGCCTGTGTGTCGCGAGGCCCAGCGAGGCCACGCTCTGACAACGCAGCCGCCACACGGCGTACCCTCACCCCCAACTCCGAAAACCCCACGGATTCATCCTGATCGCGGATCGCCGTGCGAGGGTTGCCGGCTGCGGTCAGGCTGAGAAAGCGCGTGAGCAGCTCGCTCGGTTCCGTACGGGTATTTTCATGCATGCTGGCCTCAGTTGAGCGTAAGTAGGCTTAAAACTAGCGTGAGAGCTGGCGCAGCTCCAGCTGGCGAGAGTGCCAGCGTAGCAGGTCAAGGGTGCCGACCTCTTGCAGCCACGGCTGGTTGTGTGGCCCAGGCAGCTCGCTCAGCACGTGGGGCACGTCCAGCTGAGTCAGGCGAGCCGACAGCGCGCGGTTGGGCTCGAGGTACGGGTCTTGGCTGGAGGTTTCGAAGTGCAGCGCGCGCGGGCCCACGCGCTGGATGGTGTGGGCCAGGCGGTCTGCGTACGCTCGCCCCTGGGCGACGCCGAACGCGCCTTGCACGCTGCCCAGGCTCGCGAACAAGTTAGGCTTGCGCAGGAAGACCTCAACGCCCACGTAACCGCCCAGAGAACAGCCGTCGAGGCCGGTGTGGAGCGCGTGCTCAGAAGCCGGAAAGCGCTGCCGTACGGTAGTAAGTAAGGTCTCTTCGATCCAGTCAGCGTAGCGATCTAGCGTGCCCTGGGCGGGCGCGAGCTTGTACGGGTTGGGCGTCACCGGGCAGACCAAGATCAGATCTTGGAACGGGTGGAGGGCCAGGCTCTTGTTCAGGCTAGCCTGGTATTTCTGCGTGAGGTAGCGGAGCTTTGGCATCGTCGGGGCGACCGGGGCGTTCTTTAGCCGTTCGTAGCTGGTCACCAGCCCATAGCGCTCCCCCCAGGCGTGGATGCCCAGCAGCTCGTTGCCCGTCTCACCCAGGCCGTGGAGCAGCACCAGCACTGGGACCGGCCGCTGCGGCAGCGGCTCGGGCACCAGGACCAGCGCGCGCCGCGCGAGCTTTGGATCCCCAGGCAGCGTCAGGTCATGGGCGCGGAGCAGAGCTGAATCAGGCGTATCCGCGCGGCTTGAACGCGAGAGCAGGCCCGCAGCTGCCAGCGCGGCCGAGCCACCCAACAGGCCGCGGCGCGTGAGCAGCGAGCGCTGGTGGGTCGCGCGGAGCTGCTCTCGCGGCTGAGCGCTAGGCTTGGCGTTCATTGGCTGCTCACGGCGAGGTGTGTCCACGCGCCGCTCACAGCCCGTCGGGCATCGAGACCTGACGCTCGTTTTGTTCCACGGCTTTGCCCACCGCCGTGACCAGGGCCAGGTACTCTTCGCTGGTCACAGAGTCGGGGTCGGGCTTAGCGCTCTCATAGTACAGCGCGTACATCTGCGTCTTGAGCAGTGGAATCAACCGCACGGAATCAATACGCGACACGAAGACACGCAGCACTTGCCCGCCGCGCTCGAGCTCAACCTCGATCCGCTTGTTCCGCGGGCCGCGGATGGAGATCACCGTAAAATCCTTGACCTTGGCGCCGCGCTTGATGTCGCCCAGCAGGGCGAGGGCCTCCTGCTGGCCCTCGGCGATTTGACGTGGGTCAGGCTTTCCGCCGCCGGCGATGGCTTGAGGCCCGTTGGCTAGCAGCTCTTTCATGTACGGGTAGACGATGAACAGGCTGACTAAGACCACGACCAAGACGGGCACCCCGGCGGAGCGTAGATCGAGCGAGGTGCGCTTGCTTTGGACCGGCTCCTTGGCTGCTTGCTTGATGACTTCAGGTTGGTCAGCCGCCGAGGCTTCGGTCTCCGAGGCTTCAGGCTCCGCCTGTTCAGGCTGTTCCGGGGGGATGCTCATAGCGCTACCTCATTTGGGTCTAGCTTAGAATTCGGAGCGTCTAGCAGCCGGCTGCCGAGCGCCGCGAGGACGCACCCGCCGAGCACTGCCGCGATGGGCACGCCGGCTGACTCGTCGCTGGGGCCGGCGAAGCGCGCGGCGAGCAGCACGCTGCCGTTGTACACCGTGTGGGCGACCATGGCTGGCACCAGCGTGGCGGTTCGCAAGCGGATCCAGCCAAAGCCGAGGCCCAAGATGGCGGTGCCGATTGACTGCACCGGGTCGAGGTGGACCAGACCGAACAGCACGCTTGGCACCAGCCAGGCGACCCAGCGCCAGCCTTGGTAGAGGCGGGTGACGAAGCCGCGAAACAGCGCCTCCTCAAACACTCCGGGCAACACCGCGATGCAGATCCACAGCGCGACAAACGTCAGGGGAGGAGCGTTTGCTGCGATGCGTACCACCTCTTCGGAAGGTGAGGCACGGTGCAGGGCATCGCCCACCGCGGCCGCGATGCCGATGGCTAGCGGCGTGACGCCGAACACCACCATCAACGCGCCGAGCAGCGAGGCCGCGCTGGGGAGCGCCAGGGGAAAGCACTCGGCCATCGCCTGGCGGCGAGAAATGCCTTGATATCGCGCCCAAAAACGCAGAGCGCCGATGGCGACTAGCAGCACCGAGCACTGGCTCAGCAGGGCGCCGACCACCAGCAACCAGGGGTGCTCTTGCAGGTTCTGAGCCTTGAAGCCCGATAACGCAGCGCCCAGCGCGAACACCAACATGGCGGCGGCCATGCTCGCCACCGTGAGCATGGCGGTGCCCGCCCCCAGCAACAGGTGCAGGCCGAGGCTTGGTTTGGGTCGCTGGTCGTCCATCACTGGCCGCTCGGGTGTAGCAGAAGCCGGGCCAGGAGCGCCCGCGGGGCGGCGTGGCGGGTGTTTTCTTGGTGCCTTAGTTCGGTCGAATCGCTGGGTCTGCGGTATCGTCTGACGCGAGCCAGAGTGAGGGAAATCATGCGCATCAAATCGAACACACTAGTCTTTTTTGTTGGGTTGATTGGTTACGTCGCGGGTTTGGGTGCTTGTTCGAGCGAGACCTCGTCGACGCCTTCCGGCACCAAGACGCTGGCTGGATTCTGCAGCAAGTGGGCGGCCAACGCCTGCAACGACAAGGTGGTGACCGCGTGCGGTGGTGATGACGCCTCCAAGGAGGCGTGCACGACAACTCAAGCAGCAGCTTGCGAGGAGCTGGTGGGCGCCGACTACGACGCCACCAACGCCAGCGACTGCCTGAAGGCGGTCAAGGACGCCTACTCGGACGCCAAGCTCACGCGCAGCGAACTGGATGCCCTCGAGTTGGTGAGTGGCGCCTGCTCTGAGCTGGTGAAGGGCCCCGGGGGACAAGGCGCCAGCTGCTCCACGGATCTCGGCTGCGACACCATCGAAGGCTTGCGCTGCATCGGCGAGACCACGGCGACCTGTCAGGTCCCGGTGGCGGTTTCCGGGGGTGGAAAATGCACCGATCCGGCGTCCGTGTGCGCCGATGGCTTCTACTGCAACGGACAAAACTGCGTCGCCGGCGCTGAGCTGGGCGGGTCGTGCGTTAGCGAGCCGTGCGTTCAGAGCCTCGACTGCGTCGCGGGGACTTGCTCGGCCAAGATCGCGGATTTTCACGACTGCAAGGCTAACGCAGAGTGCGAGTCGGGGCTGTGTGACATCCCGCGCTCGGCGAGCGTCGGCACCTGCGTGAGTGAGCTGGCGCTGAGCCTGACCTCCGCCTCGTGCGTCTTGCTGCGCTAGTCTCGCAGCGCCTGCAGCACGCGGCCGTGCATGCCGCCGAACGCGCCGTTGGACAACAGCGCGACGACGCCGCCAGCCACCGAGTGCTCGACGATCAGCTCGAGCACCTGGTCCAGGTTCGTGGCTGCGTGCGCTGGCACCCCGGCTTGCTCAAGCTCACGAACTATCCGCGCGGTATCGAGCGCCTCGCCCGCCGCCAACCCCTCACGGCCCAGCGGCGCCAGGATGACGCGGCTGGCTTGGCGGAAGGCTGGTGGATACTCTGCCTGATGCAGCGCGCGGCAGGCTGTCGCGCTGCGCGGTTCGAACACCGCTAGCAGCGGGGCCTTTGGGTGCTTTGACCTGAGCGCGGCGAGCGTCTCGCGAACCGCCGTGGGGTGATGAGCAAAGTCGTCGTACACCCAGCGCTGGCCCGGTGTTCCGAGCAGCTCCTGCCGGCGCTTGATGCCTTCAAAAGCCGTCAGCGACGGGATCATGCGGTCGAAGCGCGCCCGGTAGCCTTGCGCGCAGGCTCCAAGCGCGGCTATCAGGTTGGATAGGTTATGCCGCCCGGAAAGGGGCGAGACCACCCGCCCGACCAGCATACCACCAGCGAACAGATCAAAGGTGGTGCCATCGGGCCCGCTCTCGGCCAGCGAGCCTAGCCAGTGAGGCGCCACGCCGTGGGTTGGCTCGCCGTCAATCGCGTACCACGCGACGCCGCACTTGGCCGACGCCTGGACCACCGCCACCACTTTGGCGTCGGAGGCGTTAGCGACGATCAGCCCCTGCGCAGGGATTTGTGCCACGAAGCTCGAGAAGACTTCGATATAAGATGATTCCGTGGGGTAAATATCGATGTGGTCGTGCTCGATCGACGTCAGGATCGCGGTCTGCGCCTGGTAGTGCAGAAATTTCGCTGTTTTCTCGAAGAACGCGGTGTCGTACTCATCCCCCTCAATCACGAACGGGGGGCGTGAAACCAGCGCAGCCGACGCGAGTGAGCTAGGGTCGATTTGACCGGCCTCGCTCAGCGCGAAGCGTGGCTTGATCGCGCGGAAGCTCTTGCCGAAGTTCTTGGGGATCCCGCCGATCAGATAGCCCGGATGCAGGCCCGCTTGATCGAGGAGCCAGGTACACAGCGCCGTGGTGGTGGTCTTGCCGTGGGTGCCCGCCACCACCAGCGGCCAGCTCCCCTTGAGGGCGAAGCGCTGCAGCGCGCCGGCGATGTGGGTGTACTCGAGGCCACCGTCGATGGCGGCGCGGGCCTCTGGGTTGGTCGAGCGGCACACGTTGCCGATCACCACTAGATCTGGGGCCGGCTCGAGGTGCGCGGGGTCGAAGCCCGTCATGCACTCCACGCCCCACTCTTTCAGCGCGGGACCCATCGGCGGATCAAAGCTCACGTCGCTCCCGCTGACGCGGTGTCCAAGCTCGCGCAGCAGACCGGCGAGCGCGCCCATCCCAGTGCCGGCGACGGCGATGACATGCACGTGCATGTCCTGCCGCTACCACGATCCGGCGCGGCGAGGCGAGGTTTGGACGCGCGGTCGAAGGGGGACAGGTTTGCAGTACGCCCGTGGCGGCGCTAAGCGTGGCGGCCAGTATGAAGATCGACGCCAAGCTAGCCCAGCAGAGTGGACCCGCGTTCTCGTTCGAGTTTTTCCCGCCAAAGAACCAAGAGGGCATGCGCGCGCTGTTTGAGACCATCTCGGATCTGCGTGAGCTTGAGCCGACCTATGTCTCAGTGACCTACGGCGCTGGCGGCAGCACGCGCAGGCTGACCGTTGAGTTGGTCGAGCGTATTCAGCGCGAGACGGGCATCGACGCCATGGCGCACCTGACCTGCGTGGGCGCGACGCGGGAAGAGATCTCCAGTGTTCTAAAGGACTTGAAGCAGGCGGGCATCGACAACGTGGTCGCGCTGCGTGGCGATCCGCCTAAGGGGCAAGCAGCGTTCGTGAAGACCGCGGGCGGCTTCAGCTACGCCAGCGAGCTGATCACGTTGATCCGCGCGGAGCATGATTTCTGCATCGCAGCGGCCTGCTACCCGGAGATGCACCCCGAGGCCCCCAGCGCCGAGCAAGATCTGGACAACTTAAAGCGTAAGGTCGACGCCGGCGCCTCGGTGTTGATCACCCAGCTGTTCTTCGACCCGAACGTCTACCTGCACTTCGTCGACCGCTGCCGCGCGGCTGGCATCGACGTACCGATCATCGCGGGCGTCATGCCGGTCACCAACATCGAACAGGTCAAGCGCTTCACCGCGATGTGCGGCACGAGCATCCCCGGCCCGCTGCTCGCGCGTCTTGAGGCGACCAGCGGCGAGCGCAGCGAAGTGCGCAAGGTGGGCGTCGAGCACGCCATCGGCCAGTGCGCGAAGCTGATTGAGGCCGGCGCGCCGGGCGTGCACTTCTACACCCTGAACCGCAGCAAGGCGACCGTTGAGATCCTGAGCGCGCTGCGCTGACGGCTACGTTGCGCGATGAGGCGCGCCGCGCTGCCGCGCCAAGCGCTGGGCCTGGCAGCGCCGCCCCCCACCCCCGAAATTGGCGGCCTATTTGCGGATCACGACGTGGACGATGGGCTCGTCTTTGGGCCACTCTACGACGGCGTTCCAGCCGTCAGGGATCTGCGCCGTTACCCAGCGGAAAACATAGTTCGCGTCGTAGGGCGAGAGGTGCACGTCGCCGCCGGTGTGCTCGATGCCGAAGCGATCGTGCCAGAACGACGCGTGGAGGCGCTGCCCTGAGTCGAGCTCGAGCACCCACGGCGTGTCGTACACGTCCCAGTAAGCGGCGACCTTGGTCGGATCGAGCTGGGTCGCGGTGACGTATTTTGCGGTGACCTTGAAGTCGCCGCGCTTGGTCACCGCTTCGCCCTGCTCGTCTAGGCGGTTGCGGCCGACGCTGACTAGCCCGGTGTAGACCGGCTTGGTGCCCTCATACAGCACCATCGAGCCAGTCACGATGCTGATGTCGATCCAGCGCGTGTCGCCCTTGGCGAAATCTGGGAACTCGTCGCGGCGACGGATCACCGTCACGTCGCGGTGCCGCACGTAGCGGTTGTCGCTGGTGGCCCAGTAGCGGAGGCCGTCGACCTCACGGTACTTGCCGGTGAGCATGATGGTCTGATGGTACTCGAGCTTGCCTTGCTTCTCGGCGTCGCCCTTCTCAACCTGCCAAGCGCGCACGCCGCGCTTGACCACGAAGGCTACGGGTAGCTCGGCCTCGGGCCCCAGGACCACCCCGCGAAAGTCGGTAAATTCTGCCTTCTTGAGATCTGACGCCTTCACGAAGCGCCCGTCGGTCATCATACCCAGGCGCTGCTCGTTGCCCTCGGGATCCTTCGCGGACCACGAGCCCACGATCGCCAAGCCGCTGCGGGCCCGGATCTTGCCCACAGCTTGTACCGCGTGGTCGTCAGCAGGATCACGCTCAAAGATGGTCGTGGTCTGCGTGGTGCGCGCGTAGGCGTAGGGCAGCGGGTCATCGAGCTTCGGCTGCTGGGCCATGGCCACCAGCGTTGGGTGGCTGAGCTCGGTGGTCGCGGTCTCACCTGCGCAAACAAACCCGCGCGGGCGGATTGGGTACCAGCCACCTGGGCAGCCGTCCTTGGTGTAGGGCTCCTCGGCCCGCGCGACGAACGCCCCAGCGTGCAGGTAGCCGAGGATTTTGCCTTCGGTTGAAGGGCGGTCAAAGACCTTGGTCGCGTAGCTGATGGCGCCGAGCTTCGGGCCATCAGCGGGTGGCACCGGGAGCTCCGGGATCTCGTCAGCGCTGCCTTTGGACAACCCTGGGGTCTCCTCAGTGCTGCCTTTACAAGAGAACATCAGCGCCGAGCACGAAGCAGTCAGCACCGCCAAACGCAAGAGCGGGCTTAGAGTCATGACGACCCGCCTGACACGCTTGGAGCAGGTTGGCCCAGTTTTCAGCACACCTGTTTGTTCACGCCAGCGGGGGTGGAGGGGCGGCGCCGAGCGGACGCCTAGCGCCGGGAGGACACACCGAGCAGGCGCACCGCGCCGAGCGGGCACTCAGCGCCCAGCAGCACGGTGTCCGCGACGCAATGCGTTGATTGTCTCTTCGAGCACGCTCAGCCGTGATGCCGCGCGATGGCTTGGCCAAGCGTCCTGAGCAGCGCGTCAACCAGCGGCCCTGGATCTTGGAGGCGCGAGAAGTCGCCGCCGCCGCCCTGGGCGTGCTCCGCGCTCAGGCTGTGCAGGGCGCGACCGTAGACCGCTGGGTCGGCCGTGAAGTAGCCGCGCTGGGTTAGGCCGGCGACGAAGCCTTGGACGTCGCCGCGGCCCGCGGCCGCCGCGGCCTCGGGGTACTGCCGGTGCAGCGTCTCGATGTAGTCGATGGCTCCAGCCTCAGCGGTCGCATACGTGCGGAAACGACTGCGGATGCTGCGCTCGGTGTCGCCGAAGCCTTCGCGGGTGGTGAGCACCGCGCTCGGGTGCGCGGCGCCAGGCGTGGCCTTGATGCCACCAAAATTGTAGCCGTGCATGGAGCGGCCGCGCCCAGTCTCTAGGGCCCACTGCGCCCACAGCGTGCTGAGCGTCCCCTCGCTGGGCGCGCTGCCGGTGACGCGCTGCCAAGCGCCCTCGAGCAGGCGCGTGGCCTCACCCGGGCTGAGCGGGGTGCGGCCGCCCTGTTGGGCCAAGGTGCTGGCGAACGCGGTTGGCTCGCGGCCTGGGTGGCTGGGGCGCGTGGCAGGTGTGGCCTGGCTTGAAGCCGTGCGGAAACCTGAGGTGGGCGCGGCTTGGCCGGTGGGGGTGGGTGCGGCGGGCGCGCCACGGGACGTTAGAATTTCAGGCACTCCGCTGACTCGGGCGGCGCGCGGGGCGGTTGCGGAGAAAAGCCAGGGCAGCTGTCCTGGCGCTGGTGACTCGCGTTACGAGTTAGCGGCGCGGCGTGCGGTGCTTTTACGGAGTGCGGTGTTTTGACAGAGTGCGGTGCTTCGACAGAGTGCGATGTTTTCGTGGCAGCCTGCGGCGCCCGCCCATTTCCCTGCTACCCTGGCGCCGAATGCGTTCTGCTCGTACTGGATCCTGTCCCTCCACCCCCTCGTCGTCCCGACCTCCGGGCGCCAATCGCTGGCTTGGTGGCTCGGTGCTGGTCTTGATCTGCGCGGCCATGGGTGCGCTCAGCGGCTGCGCTGAAGCGGAGGATTTGCACCCAGCGGCGGGTGGCGGCGGCGGCGCTGGCGGGGGCGCGGGCGCGGCGGGTGGCAGCGCGGGCGCGGCAGGTGCGGCCGGGGGCGCTTCTGGTGCGGCTGGCAGCTCGGGTGCGGCTGGTGCCGCAGGGAATCAAACTGGGGGCGCGGCAGGTAGCGGAGGCACAGCGGGGGGTGCTGGCGCAGCCGGCAGCGCCGGCGCAGCGGGCAGCGGGGGTTCCGGCGGATCAAGCGCAGGCGGCGCAGGCGGCGCGGGCGGCGGTGCGGCAGGCGCGGCGGGCAGCGCTGGCACGGGCGGCAGCGCTGGCGGCGGCGCGGTCAACCTGTACTTTAGCGAGTACACCGAGGGGGTTGAAGGGAACGACAAGGCCGTCGAGATCTACAACGCTGGCCCAGGCCTCAACCTGGCGAGCTGTCAGGTGCGCGTCTATTCGAACGGAAAGAGCACAGCGAATATTACGATTTCGCTCAGTTCGGCTGCGCTAGCTAGCGGTCAGACCTTCACCATTTGCTTGAACACCAACACGGGTGGCGGCGTGCCCTGCGACCTGCGCACCGGTTCGCTCTCGCACAATGGCAACGACGCGCTGGAGCTGTCGTGCTCAGGGGCCACGCTGGACGTGATCGGTAACATCGGCAGCGATCCGGGCAACGCCTGGACCGGTGGCGGGCTGTCGACCGCGAACTCCACGCTGCTGCGCAAGTGTAGCGTTGCCGTAGGGAACCCAAGTGGGTTCACCGATCCGTCACTGGAGTGGGAGGCGTCCCCAGGCGGCGGCGTGAGCTTCAGTGATTTTGGCAAGCGCGTGTGTGACTAGCGCGCTTCAGCCGGCGCGCTGCAGCTGCAGCCGGCGCGCCGCGTTTGAAACAAGTTCGAGCTTAGGTTCGCCCACAAAACGCCGCCGCGCGATCTCTCGATCGCGCGGCGCTGCTTCCCTAGGGGAGCGAACGATCAGTTGCCGGCGTCGGGCAGCGTACACGGGCCCACCTCGGGCGGGATCGGACACACGCAGCCCGGCTTGCCGATGTCGTCGTTTTCAGGCGGCGTCCCGCACTTGCCACCAGTGACATCCGGCGGCGCCGGCACCGCGATGGTCGGGCCTGGCGTGACCTGCTTGGCCGTGAAGTCGACGCCAAAGCTGAGGGCGTCGCAGGTGGAGTCGGGCACCGCCTCGTTGGAGCCGCTCAGCATGTCAGTCGTCTGGTTCATGTAGCCGATAACCGTCGTGTAAGAGTCGCAGCCATTCTCACAGAAGCCGATCTCGCGGAAGGAGTTGATCATGTCGCCCGGCTTGATCGTGCCGCCAACCGTGCCTTCGGTGATCGACCACAGCTCACTCTGGCGATCCTTGACCAGCTGGGCTGCGATGACGGTGTTCTGTACTATTAGGCGGATGCCAGGCGTGTGGGCGTTGAGCCCGTTGAACCACATCTCCGCGTTGGGAGGCAGCTCAGCGATCACCCAGCCGTTGCGCACGTAGGCGGCAGCGTCGGACCATTTCGAGTTCTTCACTGGGTCGCCTGGGGGCGGCTCTGGCGCCGCCGGGTCGATGTCGCGCAAAGCGAACTGCCACTTCTTGGAAAGCACTTGGTCTGCCTGGGTTTGCCAGTTGTCGATCAACGCGTTCTCAAGGCCTGACTGGGTGCTCGGCCGGCAGTTCCAAGCGGCCGGCGCGCTCACCCCGACCGACGAGTACAGATCGAAGCGCACGCTCTCGTCGTTGAGCTCGCCGTTGTACTGCGAGATCTTGAAGATCACGCTGAACGATCCGCGATGCAACGCGCAGTTGTAGTCGGGTTCGGTCAAGCGGAACGGCTCACCCAAGATCGGCGAGACGCTCGCGATGCCGAACAGCAGCCCGACGGCGTTATCCTTGCAGTAGTTGCCGTCGTAGGTGTTCTGCAGGCTGTTCTTGCAGGCCTTGAGCTTCGCCTCGCCGCAGGTGTCGACCGCTGCACCCGACAGCACGCCCTCGGGCCAGGTCGCGCTGTTGCACGAGCGATCGAGGTTGAAGCCAACGTCCTTCCACGCATTGGCGTCAAGCTCGAGGGACTTGAGATCCTTCACCGCGCCGAAGCGCATGCGGTTCCAGCCGACGAACACTGGGCCTACGTCGCCAGGCGCGGTGTCTTTCGGGCGCATCGACTTGTCGGGGCGCCCTTCCGTGGGGCACACGCCTGGGTCCCCGACCTCCATGTCGTTCCAGAACTTGTCGGTGCTGCCGCCGCCACTTCCGCCGGTGCCGCCGCCGGTGCCGCCGCTAGCGCCGGTGCCGCCCGTGGCGGCGCCGCCACCCGTGCCGCCAGAGTTGCCGGCGCTGCCGCCGTTGCCGCCTGCGTCGCCCGCGACCAACAGGGAGGTGTCGTAGACGTTGCAAGCCGCCAGGGCGCCGGTGGCGCAGCCAAGGACCCAGCCAGTGCGTTTGAGGGTTCGAACTAAGTTGGAGTTCATCGAGTGTCAGCCTCGCGATACAAGTGTGCGGCACTCCGCCGCTTAGCTCCCCCGGAGCACGGTCTGAAGTGGTTCAGAACGATCAGTCTAGCGCGGACCACAAATCCTCTCAAACTCGTGATGGGTTTCCGAGCGCGTAACGCTGAGAAAGTCCGTTTTGTGGCGCTCGGCCGCGCCGCCCAGCGCGTAGAACCCGCCGCAGGCGACCCTGTGGTGGCAGCCCGCGCACTGCTCGTTGTAGGCGCGATGGGCCTCGTGGAACGCATCTAGCTGCACTCCTTCTGGGCTCACATAGCGCCGCGCGCCGAGCTTCAGTAAGTCCGGGGCGATCTTCGTCGTATGGCCAGGCAGGTAGCAGGGTGGCAGGTTGAGGACGCTGAGCGCTAGGTCCTGCTCGAAGCGCGTCAGCAGTTCAGCCACACGACCGACCGCCGCGCTCAGCGGGGGGCTGACCAGGCTCGCGTCGGCGCCTGGGGTCAAGAACAGCAGGTTCAGCCGGCCCACCCCCAAGCTCTTGGCGCGCTCGGCGATGGCGCCGAGGTGCAGGTAGTTGGAGCGCGTGATGGTGACGTTGATGCCAAGCTCTACCGCTGAGCCGGTGGCCTTGACCAGGCGCGCGCAGGTCTGAATACCCTGCAGCGTTTGTGCGAAGGCCTCGGGGTCACCCACATTTGCCGTGTGGATTTCTTGTGTCGCGCCGTGCAAGCTGAACATCAGGCCGCTGATGCCTGAGCCGAGCAGCTGCTCGGCGTAGGCTTCGTACATGAGCATGCGGCCGTTGGTCACCACGCTGATCTGCTGGTAGCCAATGCTCCGCGCGAAGCGGATCAGCGCGACCAGCTTGCGGTACAGCGTCGGCTCGCCGCCGTCGATGTACAGTTCGCTGGCGCCTTGTCGGCGAAACTCAGCCAGGAGCCTGCGCTGCGCGTCGAAGTCACCGTCGATCTGACGGCCGGTGCCCGTCGGGCAGAAGGCGCAGCGGTTGTTGCAGCGGTAGGTGACCGGCAGGGTGAGCTGCGCGGGCGCTCGGCTCGCGGCCAGGCGCGCGTCTAGGCTGTAGCGAAACCCCAGCAAGTCCCGCTCTTGAAATAGCTCAGTCTCGAGGCTCGGCTTGACCTGAAAATAAGGCCCCCAGTCTTGCACGACGGGCAGCGCGCTCGCCCCGCGCTCGAGCGCCTCGCGCGCCAGCCGGGTGCCAGGCAGCGGCGTCGCGAACTGTACGCTGGGTTCTGCACGGAAACGGTCATAGAGATCTAGCGCGAACTCCAGGGTGCCGTTGATCTCAGCGCGGGTCTCACCGGGCATACCGATGATGTAGTGGATCATCAGCGGGACCCCCGCGGCGTGCGCTCGCTCGGCGGTCTTGACGATGGCGGTCAGGTCGAGCTGTTTGCCCACCACCTGGTCGACCACGCGCTGCACGCCGCTCTCGGCGGAGATGCTGAGGGTCGAGAGGCGCCCGCGCATCGCCGCTAGGTGCTTTGGCAGGACGTAGTCGGCGCGCACGCCGTTTGGGATCTCAAAGTGCAGGTCACGCTCAGCCAGCAGCTCGGTGAGGGCGTCGAAGTGCCGCTCGCTCACGTTGGCTAGCTCATCTAGCAGGTGAACGCTGCGCGCGCCCTGCGCCTTCAGCCAGTCGAGGTGGGCAGCCAGGCGAGCGGGGGAGTAGCGCCGCTGAGTCTTTGGTTTTCCGCTCGGCAACCCGGGGTTGCTGGAGCAGTGGGCGCAGCGGAACGGACAGCCGCGGCTCGACAGCATGGGCAGGTGGTCGCGGTCGATGGGAAAGGCCCAGCGCGGCCGACCGAGCTTAGCCATGACCGCGCGGTGAAAGGCGAAGTAGGCCCCGGTGTCCACCAAGTCCCACGCCGGCAGCGGTAGCTTGTCTAGGTCGATCTCTGGTCCGTGGTTGCCGTCGCGGATCTGCGGCGCGGCGTGCTGGCTTGGCGCGTTCACGTCATCGCTTCGCGCGAGTAGCTCGTTTACCCACGGCACCAACCAACCCTCGGCCTCATAGCGCAGCAGGCCGTCTATCTCAGGGTAGGCCGCGGCGATCTGCTGGCTCGGCGCGTCGACCACGTGCTGACCCGACTGATACAAATCGGCGAGCAAGATGGGCGCTCGTGGAGCGCGCTGTCGCAGCCCGCTCAGCAGCTGCCCCAGCAGTCGATCCCGACTGGGCGGTCGCTGAAATGGCGTGTAGGCGACCAGCCCCAGATCGTAGTCGCTGGCTGACGCCAAGAGCTGCTCCACCCCCACCCCCAAAATCACGGTTTGGGCTGTGGCGTGGGAGACCGAGCCGTGGGCAGCTGTGTCAGGCTCCACGAGCTTTTCTTGGGTGGAGGGACCGGCGCTTAGCGTCGCCCCACGGGTAGCCAGCGCGTCGTACACCTGCACCTGGTGACCCGCTGCTCGCAGCACCGCGGCGGCCTGCACTGCGCCCAGATCAGCGAAGTAGGGGTAGTCGATGAAGTCCCGCGAGACCTCGAGCGGTGCGAACCACACCGCGATGCGCGCCATCTGCAGAGAATAGCGCAGGGGCGGCGGGCTCACTACGATTACGGGTTGACCCGAGCCGGGGTGGAGGCCCACATAGGCCAGCAGATTATGCGGCGAGCGAGAACAACCCGTGTGTGGCCCGTGGTTTTTGGGATCAGCAGCGCCGCCGTGGGCCTGGCGGTGAGCGTCGACGCGGCAGCAGTGGAGAGCCGCGTCGCGGACGCGGCTAGTGATCCAGCGCCCGCTCCAGCGCCTGCCCCAGCCGCGGCGGGTGGCGGCGACACACCCATGGATCCGGCGGCTGACGGCGGCGACAAGTGGGACGGCGGCTACGACATCAGCTACGAGCGGCGCTCTGACTTCATGTTCAGCGTGACCGGCGGCTTCGTCTTGGGGGTCGTGAGCGGTTACCCGAACGACGTCGACAAGATCGACCAGCCCGCGTACGAGGCCAGCACGGGCGCCGCGCCAGGCTACGGTGGTACGGCGATCATCGGCCTGGCGTTTCGCGACTGGTTGGGTTTTGGCATCGGCCTACATCAGTCGAAGTTCAGCGGCGGCGGACACGCTGGCAGCGCGCTCCTGTTCTTGTTCCGCACGGAAGCATACCCGTTCTATGAGATGGGCGCCGTCGGTAAGGATTTGGGCCTGGCGGTGACCGGCGGGCTGGGCGTGCTCAAGCTTGAGCACGACGGCGAGAAAAGCGCCGACGGCGGCGCCGCGAGCGTGGTGGGGCTTGGGGCGTTCTGGGAGGGGCTGCAGTTTGGTCAGATCTCCCTCGGTCCAGCGCTCGACTATCAGTACGTGTTCAGCACCTCGATCAGCGGTCACCTGACCACCCTGGGCCTGCGCGGCGTGTTCTACGGCGGCCCCTAGCCGCTATCCTTCCACGTGGCCGCGGTTGGCCGCTGTTTCCTCCCGCGGTGCCTGGGCTGCCAGGTTCAGTCAACCCGGTTTTTGCCCGCTGACCACCCGCTCATGGCCAGCGTAGTCTTTTTTCCGCAGGGTATTGCGGAAGCCCAGCTCGACCAGTAAGGCTTCGACGCGGTTTGCCTGGTCGTGGTGCAGCTCAAGGGCCAGCACGCCGCCTGGCGAGAGGCGCTCGAGCGCGCTGGGGGCCAGCCGGCGGATCAGCTCGAGGCCATCTGACCCGCCGTCGAGGGCGAGCGCTGGCTCAAAGCCGCGCACGTCGACGTCAAGCTCTGGGATCTCGCTGCTCGGGATATAGGGCGCGTTGGCGGTGATCAGGTCGAGCCCGACGCCCCGCGGGATCGCCTCGAGCAGATCGCTCTGCTGCCAAGCCATACCCCAGACGCTGCCCAGGCGCAGGGCGTTCTCGCGGGCGAGCGCTAGGGCGTCGGCGGAGAGATCGCTGCCGATCACGTGCCAGGTAGGCCGCTCGTGGTGAAAGGCGATGGCGACGCAGCCGCTGCCAGTACACACGTCGACGGCCGTCCCGAACAGGTTGAGGTGGCGCGTGCGCTCAAGCGCCACTTCGACCAAGGCCTCGGTGTCAGGTCGCGGCACCAAGGCTCTACTATCCGTACGGAACTCAAGCCCCCAAAACTCCCTGCGCCCGAGGATATAGGCGATGGGCTCGCCTCCGCGCCGGCGCTTGATCAGACCACGAAACGCCCCGAGCTCGCTGGCGGTCAGCGGTCGGCTGGAGTCGGTGATCAGCTGGACGCGGTTCAGGCCCAGGCACTCACACAGCAGCAGCTCGGCGTCTAGCCTGGGCGCGCTCAGGCCGCGCTTGGCGAAGTCGTCCTGCGCCCAGCGCAGCACCTTGCCAATCGTCCAGCTCTCCGCAGCTTGATTCATTTCTTGCTGTGTCTCTCGCTGGCTCAGGCGCCGCGCGCTTCCGCGACGAGCCCCTCGACGTGAGCTCTGAGCGCGGCTAGGCGCTCAGCGCTAGGCGCCTCGAAGCGCAGCACGATCACCGGGCCGGTGTTCGACGCCCGCGCCAGCGCCCATGAGCCGTCTGGGTAGGCCACGCGGACGCCGTCGATGTCGCTGATCTTGCCTTTGGCGTCGGCTGCCTCCGCCGTCAGCGCTCGCTTGACCTGCTCGACGACGGCGAATTTCTCGTCGTCTGGACATTCCATACGGATTTCTGGGGTGGTGTGTCCCTCAGGCAGATCGTGCAGCAGTTGTTCGATGGTCTGATCGCCCTGGGAGAGGATCTCGAGCAGGCGCAAGGCGGCGTAGATGCCGTCGTCAAAGCCGTAGTAGCGATCCGCGAAGAAGAAATGACCGCTCATTTCTCCAGCGAGCGCGGCGTTCTCTTGCTTCATCTTGGCTTTGATCAGGGAGTGCCCTGTCTTCCACATGATGGCGCGCCCGCCGTGGCGCTCGATGTCGTCGTACATCGCCTGAGAGCATTTCACCTCGCCGATCACGGTCGCGCCCGGGCGTTGAGCCAGCACCGAGCGGGCGAACAGCGCGAGCAAACGATCGCCCCAAACCACGCGCCCTCCGCGATCAACCACGCCCATGCGGTCGGCGTCGCCATCGAACGCGACGCCGACGTCCGCGTCTTCGGCGGCCATCACGCGCATCAGGTCTTGCAGGTTCTCTACCACCGTCGGATCAGGGTGGTGGTTCGGGAAGCTGCCGTTCATGTCGCAGAACAGCGGGATGGGCACGATGCCGGAGCCCCTCAGGGCTTGTAGCCCGAGCGGGCCGCCCGCGCCGTTGCCCGCGTCCAAGACCACCTTCAGCTTCCGTGTCCCCATGGAAATGCCTTGGTTGAGCTCAGCGAGGTAGGCGTCGTGGACTTGGACGGTCTCGATAGAGCCGCGGCTGCGCTCGGCCAGCTGCCCGCCGAGCACGACGTCGCGCAGCGTGCGGATGTCGTCGCCGAAGAACGACGCCTTGCCCTTCATGATCTTGAAGCCGTTCTCGTCACCTGGGTTGTGGCTGCCCGTGATCATCACGCCGCCGTCCGCGTCCAGGTGGTTCACGCCGAAGTAGACCAGGGGCGTGGGGCCCACGCCGATATCGGTGACGTGCGCGCCTCCGCTGGTCAGGCCATCGAGCAACGCGTCGAACAAGCGCGGACCGGAGGCGCGGCAATCGCGGCCGACCACCACATGCGGCCCCTTGCCGCTCTCTGGTCGCAAGAGCCGCGCGAGGCCAGCGCCGATGCGCTTGGTCATTTCATCGGTCAAGTCGCGGTCGGCGACGCCGCGAATGTCGTACTCACGGAAGATCTGCGGGGAGAGGGTCGCGGTCATCTGCGCGGCATAGCAGAGTTCCTTGGAGGTGATGGCGGGACCGCGGGTTGGCGAGGCTGGGTGCCGCCGCCCGACCCCGCCGCGCTGCCAGCAGACCTCACGGGCGTGTGGCGGATCTGGTACTCTTTTCGGTCTACGGTCAAACTGGAGTGAACGTTCGATTGCTCTGGAACGGGTGCTCCAGTTGAGCTAGAGAGCACGGCTATGAGCAGCGCCCCTGAGCCGGCCCGTCGAGGTAACTCCAAAGAGCGAGTCTTGCGCGCGGCCGGTCACTTGTTCTCCCGCCAAGGCTACGCAGGCACCAGCGTGGACGAGATCGCCACCCGAGCGCAAGCGTCGCCGTCGAGCATTTACTGGCATTTCAAGGGCGGAAAGGAGGACATCTTGGTCGCCGTGCTCGAGCAAGCGGCGGTGACCTACATGCGCCGCTTGGCCAACCAGGTGCAAGAAGGCCGCACGCTGCTGGAGAAGATTGACATTTTCCTTGCGGATGTGCGACAGCAGTTCGAAGAGCAGCCCGACACGTTGCGGCTGATCATGCAGATCGCCCTCGAGCGCTCCCATGTCGACAGCGGTGTGCGCACGCGCATTCAGAACATCTACAGAAATTACCGCAAGGCAATTGTCTCCGAGATGCAGAAGCTGGTGCCGGCTGAAGAAGAGCGCCGCCTCGAGCGGTCGGCTTTCCTGGCGGTCGGCTTGTTAGAGGGCGTATTTTTGCAGTGGCAACTCGACCCCGATGACGTCGACATCGACGGGGTCCTGCAGCTGTTGCGAGTGGTGGTGTACCGCCAATACGCAGGTCGCGGTGTACGCATTCCCCCGCTGCCCAATGTTCGGCCGAGCTCCCCGCTGGCGGCCAGCGTGCCTCCAGAGCGCGATCCCGCGGCGCTGGCCGAGGCCGCGACAGCGTCGCCTGCCGCGCGAGGCGCTGACGCCTCGGTCAATGTTGCCGTAGGGTAACGCCTTGGCAGGCTGAGACCGCCCCGCCGCACTTTGCCGCGGAGCAACGCCGAGCACTAACGCAGACCGCTACGCGGTACTTCGGCGCTCTCGCGGACGCGGCAGAGCTTAGGTTCTCCGCACGGCTCGCCGGCCGCTGTGTACCAGCGCCCCTGCAGGTAGTACAGCTCGCCGGTAGCGGCAGAGGGTAGCCACACCATCACGGGGGTGGCGTAGTAGCACTCGGCCCGCGGGTTCACCCACGCGCCCGCCTGCCACTCCCAACGCCGACCTACATACTCCCAACGCCCGTCCACCCAGACGCACGGCGGACCAGGATCCGGGGGGATCTCTTCGACCTCGGCTGGAGGCGGAGGAAAGTCTACGATGTCTGGATCAGAGCCGGTCACTGGGTGGCTCCCGAGCTGGGCGCGCCGTAGCTCAGAACCACAGCTGGGCAGCGCACACAGCGCGACCACGCTGAGCGCGCTGAGGCGCCCGGCCCACCACCCCAACTGGCGGAGCGAGCTAGCTCCAGCCGCCATGGGCTCGCGGCGCGTGCAGCTGGCGCGGGGCTGGCCCGCCTGCTTGTAAAATTGCCTGGCGGAAATTTGTGGGTGCATCATGCCCCTGCCAGCCACGCTGAGTACTCCGCGAGCATATACGGACCGAAGAACTGAAACTCGATGATCGCGAGCACTAGAAACGGACCGAACGCGATCCTGGCTTGGCCAAACCCCGCCTCGGCTTCTTGTGCCAGCGGGTCGGCGTCGTACTCTGCGAGCAGCGCGGCTTTCTCCTCACCCTCCGCCTCTTCGATGGCTTGCAGGAGCTCCTCGCGCTGCTGGGTGACGGCTTCTGGTTCTGTGATTTGCCCGCGGGTCAACAGCAGCACGATGGCGCCGAGGGTGCCCTGAAGCGCGCCAGCGAACAGGCCAAACAACGCACCTTGCCAGCCGAACCAGGTCCCAGCCAGCAGGAGTAATTTGGCGTCGCCGAGCCCCATACCCGCCTGGCCTCGCAGCTTACTGTACAAGAAGTCGAACGGCAGCCACACCACGAGGAACCCGACGGCGCCACCTAGCAGCGACTGTTGCCATGAAAAATCTGGACGTAGCAGCGTGGAGACCAGCCCCAGCAGCGCGCCGCCGAGGGTGATCTCGTCGGGCAAGATCATGTGCTCGAGGTCGATGAACGCCGCCGCCGTCAGGCCGAGCGTCAGCGCTAGGTGTAGGAAAAAAATGCCGACCGCGGTCCAGATTGGTGTATCCCCAGGGAGCTGATCAAGGATCACCTCCACGATGGCTAGCGCGGCCAGCCCGCCGATCAGCTCGACTAGCGGATAGCGCACGGCGATGGGCGCCTTGCAGCAGCGGGCCTTGCCCCGCAGCACCAGCCAGCTGAGCACCGGGATGTTGTCGTAGCCGCGGATCGGCTCGCCGCACTTGGGGCAGGCGCTGCCTGGGAAGGCCAGGTTTTGCCCGCGCGGCAGGCGATAGATCACCACGTTCAGGAAGCTGCCAAACGCCAGGCCAAAGCAGATCGCGAACGAAAGCAGAAAAACGTGGGGGAAGTCGCTCAGCGGCAAGGGGCTGAATCTACACTATCTCGCGGCGCCAGGCCTACGCTGGCGCCCCCATCAGCTAGGGCTTGGGTTCCTCGGCTAGCAACCGGTCGAGCTCACCGCGCCGGTCAAGCTCCGCCAGCTCGCTGTAGCCCCCGATCGACCGCTGGTTGATGAAGATTTGCGGCACCGTGTGCTGGCCCGTCGCTTCGCGCAGCCAAGCGCGGCGCTCTAGGTCGCCTGAGACGTCGATCTCCTCGAAGGGCACCCGCTTGCCTTTGAGCAAGAAGTTGGCGCGGATGCAGTAGGGACAGAACCGCGTGCGGTAGACGGTGACTTGTGCGGGCACGCCAGCGGATCTAGGGCAGGCAGGCGGCGTGCGCCAGGGGGGGCGGCTGCGATGCCGGCGGTTGAGCCGACCTGGGCGCTGCACCCGCCGTCGTTGGTCGCCGGGGCCGTGGCGGCTTTGTCTCGATATTTGCCTGCGCAGGCGGGAAGTCGAGCCGCAGCTGCGCTGGCTAGCAGCGTTTGGCTACCCAGAGTACTAGTTCGCGCATGTCTGAAGAGACCACCAAGCTGAGCCTTGCGCGCTTCCGCCCTGATACCAAGGCCCTCGTCTCTGGCGCCCAGGCGCTGGCAGATGAGCGCAAACATGAGGAGGTCACGCCGCTCCATCTGCTGTTTCGTGCGCTCGAGCGCGACCCTGGCGTGGCGCACGTGTTTCGGGTGGCAGGGGCTGATCCGGCGGCGCTCCAAGCCGCCGCGGAGCGCGAGCTGGCTGCGTTGCCCCACAGCAACGAGCAATCGTACCTCTCCACCAAGCTGCTCGATTTGCTTGAGCGCGCGGAGCGTGAAGCGGCGCGTGACCACGCTGAACAGGTCGGGGTCGAGCAGCTGCTCAACGCGCTCACGCAAGAGATCCGCGGCCCTGCCGGTGAGCTGCTGATCGCTGCTGGGATCGGGCCAGGCGCGCTCCGCGCTCACGTTGGCGCGCTGACGCAGGTGCCTCGTCCGATGGTGCGTTCTGTTTCCGAGGGGAATTTGTTGCCAAGAGATCTGGTCGAGCTCGCGCGCGCCGGGAGCCTGGACCCGACGCTGTGTCGCGACGCTGAGCTGCGGCGCCTCACCACCATCTTGGAGCGCCGAGGCAAGCAGCACCCGCTGTTGGTCGGCGAGGCCGGGGTGGGCAAGAGCGCGCTGGTCAGAGGGCTCGCGCAGCGCATCGCTGCCGGCGACGTGCCGACGAGCCTGGTCGGCGTGCGCTTGCTCGAGCTTGACGCCGGGCAGCTGATGGCTGGCGCTCGGCTGCGCGGCGAGCTGGAGGAGCGGGTGCGCCGCTTGCTCTCGAGCCTGAACGATGAGCGGGGTGACAGCGTGTTGGTGGTGCGAGCCATCGACACGCTGCTCGGGCAAGCGGGGGTGGGGGCTGCGGTCGGTGAGCTGATCGGCGCGGCCTTGGCGCGCGGCGAGCTGCGCATGCTGGCGACGACCACGCCTGAAGGCCTGCGTCGGCTGCAGGATCGGGACGGGCACCTGCTGCGGTCGTTCACGGTGCTCGAGGTCGCTGAGCCAACCACCGAGCAGGCGATTGAAATTCTACGCGGAATTACTGTAAAGTATGAAGCGCACCACAAGATTCAGATCAGCGACAGCGCGATCACCGCGGCGGTGGGCCTGGCGAAGCGCTACTTGCAGGACAGGTTCCTGCCTGATAGCGCGGTGGACCTGCTCGATGAAGCCGCCGCGGCTTATAGAGTCGAGCAAGACGGGCTGCCGATCGAGGCGGATGGCGCGCTGCGCCGCCTGGAGTCCATCGACGCTCAGCTGAAGAGCTCGGTGGACTCGAGCGACGACGCTACTCGCCAGATCCATCATGCGCTCACGGTTGAGCGTAAAGAACTCGAGCCGCTGGTGCGTGAGCTGCGCGCCAGGGCCGAGAGCCGCCGCGGCGCCGTGGAGGCGGTGCGCGCCTTGAGCGCTGAGCTCGACGCCGCGCGCGAGCACTGCGAGGCGGCTCGCCGAGCCAAGAACTTCGCGCGCCTCGGCGAGTTGGAGCACGTCGCCGTCCCGGCGCTGGAGGCGCGCCTGGAGGCAGCTGAAGCTGCCGTGCGGAATTTGGGGGTGGACAGCAACCCAAAGCCGCTCTCCGCCGATGGCGTGGCGCGCACCTTGGCTGCTTGGACGGGCATCCCGGTGGCGAAGATGCTCGAAGAAGAGGCGCGGAAGCTGACGGAGATGGAGTCCCGGCTCGAGCAGCGCGTGGTCGGTCAAGCTGACGCCGTGCGGGCGGTGTCCAAGGCAGTGCGCCGCGCCCGAGTCGGCCTGCGTGATCCGAAGAAGCCCATCGGCTCGTTCCTGTTTCTGGGCCCGAGCGGCGTCGGCAAGACCGAGTTGGCCAAGGCGTTGGCGGAGTTCTTGTTCGATGACGAGGCTGCCCTGACCCGCCTCGACATGAGCGAGTTCGCGGAGCGCCACATGGCGCAGCGCTTGATCGGCGCGCCGCCGGGCTACGCCGACAGTGATCAGGGAGGCTTCCTGACGGAAGCAGTTAGGCGCAGGCCGTACTCGGTCTTGCTCTTCGATGAGGTCGAGAAGGCTCACCAAGATGTCTTCAACTTGCTCCTGCAAGTGCTGGATGACGGGCGGCTGACGGATGGTCGGGGTCGCCTCGCGGATTTCTCGAACACCGTGGTGGTGCTCACCAGCAACATCGGTTCGCAGCGCATCCTCGACGCAGACCCCAAGCTCTTCGAGACCGACGAGGGCAGCGAGGCGCTGCGCGATGTGCTGATGCAGCAACTTGGAGATTTTTTCCGTCCGGAATTTCTGAATCGCGTAGATGACGTGGTGGTGTTCCGCTCGCTGCTCAAGGAGCACCTCAGCCTGATCGTAGAGATTCAGCTTCGTTCGTTGGCGCGCCTGCTCGCGCCACGGGGCCTGACGCTCGAGCTCGAGCCCGCGGCCAAGCAGCGCCTCGTCGACCTGGGGTATGATCCTGCGTTGGGCGCGCGGCCCCTCAAGCGCGCTATCTTGAAGCAGGTTCAGGACCCCCTCGCAGAATCTATTTTGGCTGGCAGCTTCCCAGATGGCTCACACCTACGCGTCGGGTTGTCTGGTGACACCTTTCAGATCACAGTGGTTTCCGCGCCTTTAGCCTGACCTCCGACGCAGCTGATGTGCCGCGTCATCGCGAGGTGAGGCAGGTGGTGAGGTAGGCAAGTCAGCCACAAGCCCCTCCACACACTCCGGGTTGAACGGCCGACCCGTTGACTACCGGGGTGAAAACCAGCCACACTTTCGGGTGGAGGCTTGCAATATGAAGAGCGCGAAACTCAGTCGTCGCGACGCTGCCCGAGCGATTGGGATTGGAGCAGCAGCGTCGGCTGTCCTGGTGGCCGGAACATCTGAATCCTTTGCGAAGGGGCGAGTTTCCTCGCCTGGTCGTAGTGTTTCCGCTGGACCCGAGCCGGCTCAGGCCGCGGTTTCGGCTGAGGTGAGCAAGGCGCTCGCGCTGGTGAGCCCGCTAACGGCGGGCAGCAAGCTGGGGCGTTGGAACGTCGTTCAGGTGTGCCCGGTCCAAGGCGGCGCGGCGAGCGTGCTGCTCTCAGATGTCACAGGCGCGTCGTTTCAGCTGGATATCGTCGCTCGTACGGGCGTCACGTCCAACGCGCCCGGGGTCACCCAGCACTTTGAGGTGCTGGTGTTGAACCAGGGCGACGGAAGAACCGCCACACGCGAGGATCACGGGCTCGCGGCCATGGCGCTCGCCGACGTGATCCGTTCCAACGAGCACTCGCTGGACCGGTCCGAGTTCTTCGGCATCGACCAGCGGGCGGCTCACGCACGCGATCATCGCCACCAGATCAACGAGGGCTGATCTAGCGTGATCCGCGTTCAAGTTGCGGCCACGTGTAACAACAGCTGCGTGTTCTGCGCGCAAGCTGGGCGCTTCGACGCAGCCGACGCCACGCGGATCGCTCAGGGTCCGCATGGAGTTGACGCAGTCGGTTCGCCGGTGGGGGTCGCGCCGTTGGACCCGGGCCACCTAGCTCGCGGCGTCGACGCACGCCTGAAAGCGCTGAGCAAGAGCGCTGAGCCCGTGATGCTGATCGGCGGGGAGCCTACCTTGGACCCCGCGCTCTGCGAGTACGTGCGACGGCTGGCGGCAGGCGGCGCAGCGGTGGTGCTGCAGACCAACGCACGCCTGCTTGGTTGCCGTGTGGATGCAGCCGGGGCGGTCGCCTCGCAGGGCGATGCCACGCTGGCTGAAGCGTTGAAAGGCGCTGGGCTGACCGCGGTCGAGGTGGCGCTGTACGGAAGCACAGCGGCGTTGCACGACTACCACACCCGCTGCCCAGGCAGCTTTCGGCAGACCGTATCCGGCGTGCGCGCCAGTCGCTCCGCGGGTCTGCGCTGCGCGCTCACGACGCTGGTGACTCGCTCGAACTACCGGCACCTCGCGGAGCTTGTTCGTCTGGGGCATGCACTTGGCGTCGTCGCGCTGGCGATTCGATCGGTGCTGCCCGAGGGCAGGGCTGCCGGGTCGCAGGGTCTACAGCCACCGCGGCAAATGCTGGCTCCGCATTTGCGAGCGGCGCAGCAGTTGGGCCGTCAGCTCGGCCTTGAGCTGTTGATTGAGCCAGCGTCCGCAGATAACTACACAGACAGCTCGACCGGGGCTGGCTCTGAATCAATTTCCTTACAGAAATTAGTCTCCCGCCAACAGGCGGCTCCCAGGACAGGGGAATGGGCGGCGCAAGCGTAGTCACCCGAAGTCCAGAGGTAAATATGGCCCGCAAACTCAGCACAGGTTGTCGATTGGTTGTCGCTGCATCCCTATTAGCCGGCTTTGCTGGCCTTACGGGTTGCGCCTCAGGCGGAGAAGCCGACACAGCGAACAACGGCGGGTCCGCAGGCTCTGCTGCTGCCGGGACTGGCGGCAACGCTGGCGTTGGCGGCAACGGCGGCGCAAGCGGCGGCGTCGGGGCTAACGGCGGCGCGGCGGGCAGCACCGTGGGCGGCGGAGGCTCGGGAGGCTTTGCTGGTGGCGGCGGCATGGCAGGTGCCGGCGGCGCCGCCGGCGGCGCAGCGGGCACCGGTGGCGCTGCAGCGGGCGCGGGTGGCGCGGCTGGCACGGGTGGCGCAGCGGGTGGCGCGGCGGGCACCGCAGGCAGCTCCGGCGTGGAGGAAGTGTGCGACGGCCTCGACAACAACAACAACGGGCAGATCGACGAGGGGGACCCCGGCGGCGGTGGCGACTGCACGGTCAGCGGTGAAGTGGGTGAGTGTGCCAAGGGCATTGTGCACTGCATAGGCGGCGCGCTCCGCTGCCAGGCTAAGACGACCGCTTCGGCGGAGCTGTGCGACGGTCTCGACAACGACTGCAACGGCACCATCGACGACAACAACCCTGAAGGTGGCCTCGCTTGCAGCACGGGTCTTGACGGCATCTGCGCCGTGGGTCTGACTCGCTGCGATCTGACCAGCTCTCCCCACCGAGTGGTGTGTGATCCGAACGTTGCCCCAGGGACTCAGGCTGAGACCTGCAACAATCTGGATGATGACTGCGACGGCGACCCAGACGAAGGCAACCCTGGCGGTGGCGCCAGCTGCGTGGTGCCGGGCCTGAAGGGGCCCTGCGCCGCGGGTATTTCAGACTGCCAAGGGGGTCAAATCACGTGTGTTCAACAGACCTTCCCCGTGTCCGAGATCTGCGACGGAATTGACAACGACTGCGATGGCGCCCTCGACAACGCGCCCAGCGGCCAGTCGCTGCCAGGCGTGGGGAGCCCGTGCAGCGTTGGTGGCGCCCTGGGCCAGTGCGCCATCGGCGCGCAGGTGTGTAGCGGCGGTAGCTTCAGCTGTGCGCCGACGAACACGGCGCGCAACGAGCGTTGCGACAACAAGGATGATGACTGCAACGGCGTCGTCGACAACGGCGGCGCGGCCACCACCTGCCTGCAGAACTGCAAAGACGCTGGGCTGATCGGCTTGGGCGCAACCAGCATCCCCAACACGACCGGCTTCACCATCGAGTGCAATACCGGGCAATGTGAGCTGAATCAGAGCCAGTGTCCCAGCGGCCGAGCCGACTCCAACGGGCAGTACTGTGACGGGTGTGAAGCGACGGTCTGCAACACCACCGCGACGGGGACCTGCGGGTCGCCGACGGTGCTCGGCACCTCAGCCAACGGGCAAATCACCACGTTGAATGGGGAGGCCTGGTACATCGTGACCCTGACCAAGCCAAACCCAGCGGTGAATAGGGCCTGGAACCCTACCATTACGCTCTCGTCCGCCTCACAGACCAACGGTTACCGAATGGACGTGATGACCAACTGCTCGGCGGCCGTCAGCTGCCCAGTCGCGGGAGGCATCGGTGCGTCTAAGTCTGGGACCAACCTCAGCCAGTGGTCGATGGACTATGACGGCGTTCGTGTCAGCTGCGGCGCTGGTCAGGGCGCGTGCACGGACAACTCGACCCCGCCTGGTACGCTCCTGGTCAGGCTCACGCGCAGTTCAATCCCCGGATCGGGTTCAAACCCAGAGTGCGCGCAGTTCGCGCTCACGTTCTCGCAGTGACCTGGAGCCAGCGGCTGAGCCAAGCGCCTGGGGCGTGACGCGCCTGGCTCATCAACTGGCTTTGCGTACTGGCGGCGTGAGGGGACGATTGTAACTCGACGCTCGGGAGTTGCCGCCGCGCTTGACTCACCGAGCGGACAGCGAAAGAACGCTCAAAGCCCTATGACTGATCTTGAAGTAAAGCCCGCGAGTGGTGCCGTCACCATCTCGTTCGACGAAGGTCTGTATCCCAAGGACGCGATCTACGGCGCGGCCTACATTTTCATCGACCGCTGCTACGTGAAGCTGGAGCGCGAGGGCGGGAAGATCAGCGTGCGTCTGAAGCTCAAGCCTTCGGTCGAGCGTGAGCTCGACGGTTTGGTGGGTGAGTTCGAAAACGAAATCCTCGGTCAGGCTTGGCGCCGGATGATCACCGACGAGAACCGCGCGTTGATCGAGCAGGTCACCACTCAGGCGCTAGCTGGCGCCGCAGGTCCGCCGGGTCTCGATGACCTGCTCGAGATGAACATCGATGACGACACCGCCTTTGATGATCCGCTCGGCATCGCCATGAGCTGGGAAGACAAATACAAGAAGGTCAACAAGGCGGTGCCCTTCGATGATCGAGGCGATCCCCAAGGCGAATCAGAATCCGAGGAACCCAAGGCGTGATCGAGCTGCGCTTTAACCCTGAGTTGTACGCCGGTTCGGCTGTAGAAGCGGCGGCTCAGGTGTACGCCGACTTCGGCAGTTTTCAGGTCGACCAGCAAGTAGACGCCTACGTGGTCCGTATCGAAGCCGCCACCGGCGATGACGCCCCCGGCGAGCAGACCTTGGCTGATGAGTTCGCCAATTATGTGCTGGGCGTCACCGTCGAGGGGCGCGCTGATGACTAGCGGTTGAGCTGCAGGTCGCAGATCTCTCGGCACGCGGCGACGGTGCAGCCAGATCCTTGCTACGCTGTGCGGGTGGCGCAGTGGGACGAGGCAGGTGTCGCGAGCCCTGCTCAGCGGGTCGGTGTGGGACCCGAAGCGGGCCCAGCCCGCTTGCGCTCAAACTCGTTCAACTTGACCCCGCTCGCGGACATCGCGTGGCCGGTGGGCGCGCCTTGTCCGCTGCGAGGCCGCCACCCAGGGCACGACCGCTATCGCACGCTGCTGCTGCGACTCACGGACCGGGTCCGGCTGTGCGAGACGCACACCGGAGATTTCGACCAGGCCGAGCTCGAGCTGATCAAAGAGCGGCACGGGCAGCTCTACGTTGATATCTCGCGGAAACTCGCGCCGGATGACTTCGCTCGTGATTTGCGCAAGCTGCAGGAGCTAGCCGAGTGCAAGCGCTGCGCTGATCGCCCGCGCTGCGGCAGCGCGTGGCAGGCGACCAGCGCCAATGTCTTCGAGCGAGATGAGGCGAGCCTGCTGGCGTTGCTGGGGAACCTTCGGGGGCGCGTGCTCGACGTCGGCTGCGGTGACGGACCCTATCTCCACTCACTGCGACCGCTGGTCGAAGCGCGCCACGTTGAGTATTGCGGCATTGACCCAGACGCTGGCCGTCTCGCGGTGCTCGCGAGTCGGCATCCGTGGGCCAGCTTTCGGGCGCTGGGCGTCGATGCTTTGACGCAGCTGGGTGACGCTCGCTTCGACCACGTGCTGTTCTTGAGGAGCTTCAACCACCTGGAGCGACCTCGCGCAGCGGTGGAAGCCGCCCTGGCGTTGCTTACGCAGGGTGGTACCTTGACGCTCGTGGACAATGTTGCCTTCGGACTCGTACGCCAGGCCACAACGGCTCGCCGTGCGGAAGCGGGGCCGGCGGAGCATGAGCACTATCGAAACGTCGACGCGGCCGGCGCGCTGCGCGTCCTGCGCGGCCTCCCGCTTAGGATCTTGAGGGCGGCCGAAGTCAGCCCCGCGACCAGCAACCAGTGGCTGGTCCACCTGTCGTTTGACAGCACCTGCAGCCTCACGGAGCCCCCCGCATGATCGCCGAACACGACGCAATCCAACCCGCTACTTTGACCTCGGCTGATGACGAGCTCCAAAAGGTCGAGAGCCACGAAGAGGCCGCGCACGAGAAGCGCAACTGGGTCAGGCTCAGCTACGACTGCAATAACCACTGCACGTTCTGCCTAGATTCGCTGGCCCACGTCGGGACCATGCGGAGCAATCTGGACGTCAAGATTCAGATCGTCGAAGGGCGCAAGAAGGGCGCAGCGCGGCTGATCTTGAGCGGCGGTGAGCCCACCATGCACCCGAACTTCCTCGACTTCGTGAAGCTCGGCAAGCGCGCCGGGTACCCTAAGGTCCAGACGGTGACCAACGGTCGCATGTTCGCTTACCCTGAGTTCTTAGCGGGCGCCATCGCCAACGGCCTCGACGAGATCACGTTCTCGCTCCACGGTCACAACGCGAAGCTCCACGACGCGTTGGTGGCGACCCCCGGCGCGTTCGAGCAAGAGACGGCGGGCCTCAAAGCGGCGCTGGCGACTGGTCGCTTTATCGTCAACGTCGACATCGTCATCAACAAGCAAAACGTGAAGCACCTGCCCGAGATGCTGGACACCTTCATCTCGTGGGGCGTTCAAGAGTTCGATTTGCTTCACATCATTCCGTTCGGCAACGCTTGGGGCCCGGCGAAGGAGCACCTGTTCTACGATCTCGAGGGCAACGAGGAGTCGCTGCGTCAAGCGTTCGCGTACTCGCATCGCCCCGACGTGCACATCTGGCTGAACCGTTTCCCGCCGCCGTTCACCGAGGGCTTCGAAGAGCTGATCCAGGACCCGTACAAAATGAACGACGAGGTGCGGGGCCGACGCGAGGAGTTCGATCGGTACCTGGGTGTCGGCAAGAAGCTGAGCTGCCGGCAGCCTGAGCGCTGTCACTACTGTTATCTGAATCAGCTCTGCGATGGGCTCGACCAGGCCATCGATGAGCGCAAAGCCGAGCAGGTCGATGAGCTGCGCCTGGTGGCGCCGGTGCCTATTTCGGGGCAGCTCCCGAGCGCTAAGGCGGTGCGGGTCGTGGCGCCCAGTGTCCAAGCCGCGGTTGAGCTGCTGCAGGCAGCCCAGCATCAGTGCCGCTTCGGGGTGCTGTACCTTGAGCTGAGCGACTACGCTGGGCTTGACCAAGCGCTCGAAGACGGCTGCGTCGGGGGGCTCCGCCTCGAGCGCTGCTACGTAAAGCGCGAGCACGATTTGCGCTCGCTGCTCGCGCGACCCGGGGAGTTTGAGCTGTGCGTTTTCCTCACTGGGGCTACGGCCGCGCTGCTGCAGTCGCTTGAAACGTACGAGCGCATCACGCTAGTGCAGGCGAACTACGATCGAGTCACCGAGCAGATCCGTGAGGATGTCGATTTACGTGAGGTGTTGGGGTCGCTACCAGCGACGCTCCCCACTGAGAACATCCCCGCGTGCATTTCAGGGCGGGTGCCCAGGCGCGCGGAGTCTCGTATCGACACCGGGATGCTCGGCGTCGACACGCGCATCGACATGGGCAAGTACGCCGGGCGCTACATCGCCGATCGCTACTACACCAAGAGCCGACGCTGCGCCGAGTGTGTGCACACCGCGAGCTGCGAGGGCGTACACATCAATTTCGTGCGTGCCCACGGCTACAAGCAGCTGCAGCCGGTGCTCGCCGAGCCGCCCGCAGACGTGCCCGACGCCGAGCCGCCCGACGCCTAGCTCACCCGACGCCTAGCAGCCGTTGCCGCGCGCAGCTAGCGCCGGCACCGCTCGCTGTTAGCGCGCCGCGCGGGCTTCTTGAGCGCGCTTCAAGAAGCCGAGGAACGCGGTCTTGTTACCCGAGTCTGGCCGAGCGGCGTAGCGGTAAGGCCGGGGAGCCTGCTTGTCGTAGAGACACACGATGTCGCCCTCGAGCTTGGTCGCGGCAGCCTCATCGGCGCTGGTCGCGACCGCGGCCAGGCTGCTCGCGATGGGGTCGCAGCCTGAGGTCGTGGGGAGCTCGGGCTTGGTGTTGGGGCAGCAGTCGTGCTGCAGCACGGCCAGGACCCCCAGCTCGTACCACGCCATCAGCGACCACTCCCGCATGCCGGCGCTGATCTTGCCCTGCCCACCCACCACGATCTGGCGATGCATCGTCTTGGCGGACTGCCTGGGGTCCGCCTGTTCGCAGACAAACCCAAAGTCCGCAGCGCCGGGGTTAAACGTTTCCTCAGGGAAGTATTGGGCGACACACGCAGCCAGCGTCGCGGGCGTCGCCGTTTGCGATACGGTCGCGCTGGGCGCAGCGCTCACCGCTGGCGCGGTGGTCGCTACAGGAGCTGCCCCGCTCGGGCGCCGTGAGCTCGCAGCCGTGAGTGGCTCGCTGACTGGCCGCACCGCGCTCAGCGCTGTCTTAGGCTCTGCCTCTGCCTTTGTTCCGCGAAGAATCCAGAGTGAGACGACAGCGACAGCGACCGCGGCCGCGGCCGCTAGCAGAGCCAGCGATCTGCGCCCCGCCGGCGATGGACTAGCTGCCGCTGCCGGCTGCGCTTGCCGAGGCTGTCGCGCAGCGCGCACCTCGGTGATTACATCACCGCCCAGGCGTTCGACCGCGGCGGACAGCGAATCCATGCGGGACCCATGCGGCGGCTCGTTGATCACGACCGTCGGCGGGTGGGGTGCCGCGACTGGCGTCGAGGGCTCGCGCTGGTCGCTCGCGCCCGCTCCTGCGTGGGCCTCGCCCAGGTCTAGTGACGCAGCGTCGGAGTCGGGGTCGGGCGCGGTAGCTCCCTCCGTGTCGCTCTGGTCAAAGCGTGGTCGTTCGCTGAACACGCGCGACTGGGCGTCGGCGGCTGAGCGTGATGCTGCGCCAGCGGTCGGGGGCTCACTCTGCGCGAGCAGCGCGGCCTCACCGGCAGCGAGGGCGGCGTGGGCGGCTGCTAAGCGCGCGATGTCTTCAGCCATCGCCGGCGCGGTGCGGTCGTTCCATGTCTCATGGCGCCGCTCGGCTACTCGATCATTGGCGACCGCGAGGATGTGACTTGGCATCGCGGGCGCCGTCGGTTCGTTGGTGCGGTCAATGCGCGGGTGGTCAGCGCTCGGCGCGCGCTCCTGCGCGCGTGGCCTCCCCCCGATAGATTCCTCGGGGAAAGATTGCGCTACATACCTATCGTCCAGGTTGCCGACGCTCGGCGGTGGTAGCGTGGAGGCGCGTGGGCGCAGACCTTCGACGTCCGCGCCCAGCTTGATCCAGGCCAGCAGCGCGTCCTCCAGCTCTGCTGCGCTAGAGCGCGGCCGAGAGGGGTGGAAGCCGCGCTGAATCAGCTCTGACAGCGCGGGGTCGTCGATGCCGCGCTCGTTGAGGTCTGCGTAGCGGCCGTTCAAGATCGCATCAGCCAGCTCATTGCGAGACGCGCCACGGAACGGCTGGCTCCTGGTCAAAGCGACGTACAGCACGGCGTGGAGCGCCCACACGTCATCCTCAGGCGACGGCCCGCCGCCTTGGACTCGCGCGGGTGAGCAGAACGCGCCGCTGGGTGAGGCCGGGAGGTGGCTGAAGGCCGGGATCACTCCGTCTCGCACCACGATCACGCTGCGCGGGCTGATCGCGCCCAGCACCGCGCCCCGAGCGTGGACCTCCCTGAGCGCTCGGGCCGCGCGCATCAGCCAGGTCACGGCGCGCGCGAGGGGCACCGAGGCTGTCTCGATGCGCTGCGCGAGGCTGCGCCCGCTGATGTGCTCGACCACTAGCAGCGCGTGGTTGCCGAGTGTGATGCCGCGCGGAAGCTGATCGGAGGGCGCGTCGTCGAGGATGTGCAGGACGCGAGCCACGTGCGGCTGCTCGAACCCCACTAGGTTGACCAGCCCACGCGCGCGCGGGATAGGCATGCTCCCGACGACGACGCGTTGCCCCGTCTGCTCGTCGCGCGCTATCCAGATCGCGTTCTTGGCAGCGCCTGGCAGCAGCTGCTGAAATCGATAACGGCCAATCAGGGCCTTGGGTTCATCCATCCGCGCGCGAACCTTCGTCTCGCTCTCAGCGACCAGCCCGATCAGCGGTGGCTGACAGGCCCTTGTTCATTGTTGTCGTGCGCGCCTCCAGCGGCGGGCATTGGCAGAAACACTAGCTCAGCGGCCCTAGCGCCGGCGCAAAGAAAGCGCACGGACGAGCCGCGGTAAACGCCACCGCCGGACCGACGGCTGCCTCGCCTCGCGCGGGCCTTGGGCGTGGAGCGTTGGCGCTCGCGAGGGGAGCGGCAAGAGCGCGCAGATTGTCGCTCAAGCCCAGCCTCGCGCGTCGCGCGCGGGCGCGGGTCGGAGCGCCGTTCGCCTGAGATCCAAGCCAGACCCGCGCCTAGCGCTGGCCCGCGCTCCGCGGATGCGAGGAAGACGTGAGCTATCGATCTTGCACGTGAGCCTGCCGGCGGGTACACGGAGGCCGGGTCTCGTTGCCTCTACTATCGACCGCGCTTCGCAGCTGAACGCCAGTTTAGCGGCGGCACTAGGACCCTTTCCACAACGTTCGTTGACGCTCAAAGAGCGCCTTTAGATCGCGGTTCTCGCGCCGACATCAAGAGCCGCGAATCGCCCGGAGGAAGTCACATGGAGCATCTTGGCCCGGTCCGTAGCGAGTACGGCCTAGAGAACCACGGCATCGTCAACGCGAAGCGCGTGTACTGGAACCTATCCCGCAGCGTGCTCTTGGAAGAGGCGGTGCGCCGCAGCGAAGGCCACGTCAGCGCCGCGGGCGCTATCGTGGTCAACACGGGCAAGTACACCGGGCGCTCGCCCAGCGACAAGTTCATCGTCCGCGAGTCGTTTAGCGGTGAAAACATCGACTGGGGTAAGGTCAACCGCGAGTACCCCGCGACCAAGTTCGATCTGCTCCACGCGCGGCTCTCGGCCTACATGCAAGGCAAGGAGCTGTTCGTCCAGGACTGCCGCGGCGGCGCCGCGAAAGATTACGCCCTCGATCTGCGCGTGGTCAGCACCAGCGCGGTGCACTCGCTGTTCGCGCGCACCATGTTCCTGCGTCCAACCTTGGAGGAGCGCGCGAAGCACGTGCCGAAGTTCACGGTGCTGCACGCGCCTGAGTTCAAGGCCGATCCGACCATCGACGGCACCCACAGCGAGTGTTTCGTGATCGTCAACTACGAGAAGCGCTTGTGCCTGATCGGCGGCACCGCCTACGCTGGCGAGATCAAGAAGAGCGTGTTCAGCGTGCTGAATTACCTCTTACCCCTCAAGGGCGTGTTTCCGATGCACGCTTCCGTGAACGTCGGCCCGGACGGCCACTCCGCCATCTTCTTTGGCCTGAGCGGGACCGGCAAGACCACGCTCTCTGCAGATCCCAAGCGCGAGCTGATCGGCGACGACGAGCACGGCTGGGCTGATGACTGCGTGTTCAACTTCGAAGGCGGGTGCTACGCGAAGGCGATCCACCTCTCGCAAGAGGCAGAGCCCGACATCTGGGAGGCGGTCCACAGCTACGCGACGGTCCTGGAGAACGTGGTGATGGATGAGTGGACGCGAGAGCTAGACCTCGACTCGTCTGCGCTGACCGAGAACACCCGCGCGGCGTACATGCTCGGCCGCATTCGCAACGCCTCCGCGTCCGGTGTTGCCGCAGGGCAACCCAAGAACGTGATCATGCTCACCGCCGACGCGTACGGCGTGCTGCCGCCCATTTCGCGGCTCACCCCCGCGCAGGCCATGTACCACTTTATCTCGGGCTACACCGCGAAGGTCGCCGGCACAGAGCGCGGCATCACCGAGCCCCAGGCCACGTTCAGCGCGTGTTTTGGCGGGCCCTTCTTGCCGATGCACCCGACGGTGTACGCCAAGATGCTGGGCGAAAAGCTAGAGAAGAGCGGCGCGGCGGTGTGGCTGGTCAACACCGGCTGGACTGGCGGACCGTACGGTGTCGGTAAGCGCATGAGCATCGCGCACACCCGGGCCATGGTCAGCGCGGCGCTTGACGGCAAGCTGCAGGACGTCAAGACCAACGCGGACCCCGTGTTCGGCCTTGGCATCCCCGAAGCGGTGCCTGGCGTGCCCGCCGAGGTGCTGCAGCCCCGCAACACCTGGGCCGATAAGGCGGCCTACGACGCGAAGGCCAAGCACCTGGCGGGCTTGTTCCAGGCCAACTTCGCCAGCTTCGCCGATCAGGCTAGCGACGACGTCAAAGCTGCTGGACCCAAGGTCTGAGCGCAGCCGCCCAAGTTTAGTGGGCTAGCGCCCGGCAAGCGTTTCCGTACGGCGTTCACCATGGGTGAGCGCCGCGCGGCGTTTGTGCGTTAGCTAGAGCAGCGCTGCCAGGGTGAGCGCCAGCTGCTGGCTGGATGACAGCGTCGGCAGACCGCTGACGTCGACGCGCTGCCCAGCTTGGGTGGTGCCGCGGGTGGTGTTGTAGATCGTCCCGGTCAGGTTCGAATGAAACGAGAAGGTGTAGAGCACGCCGGCGGCTAGCCAGCCGTCGAGCAAGTCGTAGCTCGCGCCGACGCCCAGCGGGTACTCGATCAGCACGCCTGCCTGCCTCGAGGTCAGGTGAAAGCCCGAGGCGTCATCCACGTGCTCGACGCGCAGCTTGCCCCAGCCCACGCCCAACACCCCGAACACCCGCAGATCTTGATAGCTCCAGCTCGGCTCTAGGTCGAAGCGCAGGCTAAAGCTCGTAACCGTGGGGAAATCAGCTTCGCCGAGGGGCGTATGGTCAGCCTCGGCGGACGCGAGGTTGCCTTGTCCTTCGACGGCGTGGTGTGAGTTCTGATAGCTGGCCCGCACGCTCAAGGATGGCCAGACATCAGATTTCACGAACGCGCCCCAGGTCAGGCCCGGGCTGTACTTGGGCCCATCGCCCTGGGCCGTGCGCCAGGTCACGCCAAACAACGGACCGACCTCCATCGAGCGCAGCGGCCCTAGCGGCGGTGGGCTGGGGACGCTGCCCGGCGTTTGATCGCTGGCCGTTGGCTCTGGCAACTCAGCCCCGCCTCCTACGCGGGCTAGATCCAGATCGCCGTCGTCCTCTGGCTTGGAACTCGATGCCGCAGGGAAGGAATCCTCGTCGTCTTCAGCGTCGTCTTCAGCGTCGTCTTCAGCGGTGTCTTCAGCGTCGTCTTCAGCCTGAGCGTCCCCAGCGCCCGCCGGGTCCGCGGCTTTTTTGGGGGGTGGAGGAGCGGCGCTCGGGGTGTCAGTTTTTGGCTGGGCCGTGGCTGGCGCCGCGAGGCCAGCCAGGCCCAGCGCCAGCCACGCCGTCAAGCCGCAGCGCAGCGCGCCCCGGCGCAGCGGTAGGCCTTGACGCAGCGCCGGCTGCCGCGGCTGCTCAGCGGCTGTTGCGTGTGCCATCAGGCGCGCAGCGTCGCTCCCACGCTGCGCTGGGTGTGCTCCACGGCGCGCGCGTGGGCCTTGTCGACTTCTTTGTCGGTGAGGGTCTTGGCGTGCTCTGGGTCGAGGCTCGCCTTCGGGTCGCGGTACACGACGCGAAACGCCAGCGAGCGGTGCCCGCTGGGCAGGTCGCCGCCGGTGAAGCTGTCGAACAGTTCGACTGACTCACACAGTTCGCCCGCTGCCTCACGGATTAAAGCCTCGACGCTGCCCGCCGCCACCGTGGGGCCGACGACCAGCGCCACGTCTCGGCTCACCGCAGGGAGCCGTGGGATAGGCTTGAACCGGGGCCGCTGGCTGCCCAAGTCTTCCAGCGCGGCCAGGTCTAGCTCGATGATCTGGGCGTCCCCGCCCAGATCGAGCGCGTCCACCACGTCGGGGTGCAGCGGACCTAGGCGCCCCACCAGCACGTCACCTACCACAATATGACCAGCTCCGCGCGGATGCAGGTGAGCCGTGTCAGGCGCCCCGGGCGCCGCCCGCAGCTCAGCCGTGCGGTTGAGCGCCCGCTCGATCAAGGCCAGCGCGACGCCCTTGGCGTCGAACACGTCATGTCGCTCGGGCTTGCCCTTGAGGTACTCAGGCCGCGGCCCCGCCAGGACCACCGCCAGGCACGGCAGCTCACGCGGGAGCTGGCCTGCGTCTTCTGGCAATGCCGTACGGATTAGCGCCTGGGTGGCTGACTGCGGCCCGGCCAGCGGCTGCAAGAACACCGGCCCCACGCTGAACAAGCGCGCGCTGTGCTCTCCGCGCCGACGCGCGCGGCGCAGCACCTCAAGCAGCCCCGGCAACAGGCTGGTGCGCATCACGTCGCGCTCTTCGGTCAGCGGGTTGATCACGCGCACCGCCACCGGCGGCGCGTGCACCGCCTGAAGCTCGCGCTCTGACACGAACGAGTAGGTGATGGCCTCGCTCAAGCCGAGGGCCGTGGCCAGCTCGCTCAGCTTGCGCTCGAGCCCAGGTGGACGGCCCTTCTGGGGGGCGATGGCTGGTAGTTTCGTGGGGATATGATCCAAGCCGTGGACGCGCGCGACCTCTTCGATCAAATCGGCCTCGCGGAGCAGATCGGGCCGGTGGGCGGCGCCTTGGACGCGGGCCTGAGCGCTGCTTTGCTCCAGCACCTCAAGGCCCAGCCGCTCGAGGATCGCGAGGCTGTGCTGAAAGTCGATCTCAAGGCCTAGCAGCGCGGTCTGGCGGGCGTGGCGCAGGGTGATCTCCGGCAGCTTGGGCGCGGCGCCTTGGGCGTGGATCGCGCCCGGCACCACTTCGCCGCCGGCCAGCTGTGAGAGCAGCGCGGCGGCTCGGTCTAGGACCAGCGGCACCTGGCTGTAGTCCACCCCCCGCTCGAACCGATAGCTGGACTCTGTCGATAGACCGTGCCGCCGGCTAGTGCGGCGCACTCCGCGCGGAACGAAATAGGCGCACTCTAGCAGCACGTCCGTGGTGGTCTCGCGGATCTCGGTGTTCTCGCCGCCCATGACCCCGGCCAGCGCGACGGGGCCCTCGGCGTCGCAGATCACCAGGTCGTCCTCGCTCAGCTGTCGCGCCACGCCGTCTAAGGACTTGAACGGCTCTCCATTTTTTGCCCTGCGGATAATGATCTGAGCGCCGCGCACTAAGCTCAGGTCAAAGGCGTGCAGGGGCTGCCCGAACTCCATCAGCAGCAGGTTCGTGATGTCCACCACGTTGGAGATGGGGCGGATGCCTAGCGCGTTCAGGCGCCAGCGCAGCCACAGCGGGCTCGGCCCCACGCTGACGCCCTTGACCACCCGCGCGCCGTAGTGGGGGCAGCGCTCTAGATCTTGGTTGTCGACGCGGACTAGCTCGCCGAGCTCGCCTGCCGCGGGCTTGTAGTCGCCCGCCGCGGGCAGCGCCCACTCACGACCCAGCAGCGCCGCGACCTCACGGGCCACACCGACGTGGCCCAGCGCGTCTGGGCGGTTGGGGGTGATGCCGACCTCCAGGATCCAGTCTTGGCATTCGGGCAGCGCCTGCGGCAGCGGGGTGCCAGGCTCGAGCCCTGGGGGTAAGATCAATATCCCCTCGGATTCTTCCGCCAGGCCCAGCTCTTTTTCGCTGCACAACATGCCCTCGCTGACCACGCCGCCGATGGGTCTCGGCTCGAGGGTCATGTCCACCGCAGGCAGGTAGGTCCCGATCCCCGCCAGCGCCACCAATCCGCCGGGATCCGGCACGTTGCTGGCGCCGCACACCACCGTCTGATCGACGTCACCCAGCCAGACCGTGACCAAGCGCAGCTTATCGCGGCTGGGGTGGGGGGCGATGTGCTTGACCTCAGCCACGCGCACGGCCTCCAGCCCCGCTCCGACCTGCTCAATGCCCTCGAGCTCTAGTCCAGCCGCCGTCAAGCGCTCGCCCAGCGCAGCGGCCGATAAGTCGAGCCCAGAAACCAGCTGCTTTAGCCAACCCACAGAGATCCGCATCAGGCGCGCCATTTAGCATGGCTGCCCGAAGAGAGCAGCGCGGGCCGCGCGCCCCGTTGATTCCGGTGCTAACGGACGCCTGTGTTCAGGCCGGATTGTGCGCGGCTGGCTCGGGGCGCCCGCGGTGGGGCCCCGAGCAGAATCTCGACCCGCGGGGAATACAGCGGATCCTCAAGGGTTTTGGCGGCAGTCACAGATGGGCTCAGAAGGCTGAGCGTCAAGTTGACACGCGAATCGCCGCGGCTAGGATGCCGCGGCCTCAATGCCGGCCGGAGCCAGTCTAGGGGCTGGGTTCGCCCCGGCGGCCTCGCGAGTAGCGCAATAAGCAGCAGATTCATCGCGCTCTCTAGCGCGGCAACAGCACCTCTGTTTTCCCAATCGGTGAAAGAGGTACAGGAGGTTGGATGGCAACCGACGTCATGATCGAAGCCAAGTCGCTAGGAAAGCGATTCGGCGCAGTCAAAGCTCTCGATAAAGTCAATTTTGAAGTCCGTAAAGGTGAAGTGGTTGGATTTCTCGGGCCGAACGGCGCCGGCAAGTCGACCACCATGCGCATCCTGACTTGCTTCATCGCGCCTTCCAGCGGCACCGCGAAGGTCCACGGCATCGACGTGTTTGAGGATCCCCTGGGGGTCCGCGAGAAGATCGGCTACCTGCCGCAGCGCGCGCCGCTCTACACGGATATGACCGTGTGGGAGTATCTGGAGTTTACCTCGCGGATCCGGGGCATCGACGCCTCCAGCTTCACCAACCGCCTTAAGAAGGTGGTCGAGGTGTGCGGCCTGGCGCAGGTGCTGGGCAAGGACATCGGCACGCTGTCGCACGGTTATCGTCAGCGCGTGGGCCTGGGCCAAGCGCTGATCCACGACCCGCCGATCTTGATCTTGGACGAGCCCACCGCGGATCTCGATCCGAATGAGAAGGCGGAGCTGCTCAAGTACATCAAGCGCATCGGTAAAGATCGCACGATCTTGCTCAGCACCCACAACCTGAGTGAGGTCGAGGAGGCCTGCGCCCGCGCCATCATCGTCAGTAAGGGCCGCGTGGTCGCAGACGGCGTGCTGGACGACATCCGGGCTCGCCAGGGGCGGATGCGCTACACGGTCACCATCGACGAGAAGCACGCGATCAAGGGCAGCGCGCCCAGCGCTGACGCGGTGCTGGCGGCGTTCAAAGGGCTTAAAGACGCCAAGAGCGTGCGCGAGCTGCCCACCGACGAGAACGCCCACAAGTTCGAGATCGTCAGCCCGGACAACGTCGACCTACGCGGTGAGCTTTTCCGCGTAGCATTTGACAAGAGCTGGCTCTTGCTTGAGCTGCGCCGCGACGCCCAGAGCCTAGACGCCGTGTTCCGTGACTTGACCAAAGGGGACGAGGCTAAGGACCGTGGCCGCAAGCTGGACGACGCCGTGGACGAAGAGTTCGGCGACGACGATGACGACGACGACGATCTGGATGACGACGACGCTGACTCTGAAGAGGGAGAGCCTGAAGGGGCCTCGGATGAGGACGACGACGACGACGATGAGTCGGAAGACGACGATGAGTCGGAAGACGACGATGACGATGACGACGACGAGGAGGAGCGCAAGTAATGTCGCCCTTAGTGACGATCGCGCGACGTGAGTTCCGCGCTTATTGGGATTCTCCGCTAGCTTACGTGGTGATTTGCTTGGGCTTCTTGGGTCTTGGGGTGGTGTTCTTCACCAACATCCTCGACCAAGGCTTCTGGCAGGTAGACCGCGCGACGCTGCAGAGCATGTTCGAGTTTGCCCCACTAGGGCTGATCATCCTGGTGCCGGTCATTACCATGCGGTTAATGGCTGAAGAGCGGCGCTCTGGCACGCTGGAGCTGCTGATCACCCTGCCGGTGCGCGACAGCGACGTGGTGATGGGCAAGTACCTGGGCGCCCTCGGCCTGGTGCTGGTGCTGGTCGCGGCCACGCTGATCTACCCCATCGCCATGTTCAAGTGGCCGTGGTCCCTCGGCGCCATCGACATGAACCCGGTGTGGAGCGCCTACCTCGGTCTGGTGCTGTACAGCGCGGCCACGGTCGCGATTGGCCTGTTGATCAGCTCGCTGACCGACTCCCAAGCCGTGGCCTTCTTTCTCACGCTGATGCTGCTGGCCGCCCTCTGGGTTTTGGGGGTGGGGGCAGAGCACACGCAAGGCACCTTGAGCGATGTGTTGGCCTACGCCAGCACGCGGTCGCGCCTTGAGGGCTTTACCAAGGGCCTGATCGACACCCGTGACATCGTGTTCTTCATCAGCATCACGGTGCTGTGCTTGGTTTTCTCTTTCCGCGCCCTCGAGCGGCGCAAGTGGGCTTGAGTCATGGCGAGTCAGGACAATCGGCGTAAGGCCGCGGCCCAGACCGGGCTCTATCTCCTCATCATCACCGCCATCGTGGTGGTGGCTAACGTGCTCAGTGCCGGCCTCTACAAGCAGAAGGACGTCACCAAGAACGAGCGCTACACCCTGAGCGAAGGCTCGGGCAGCTTGGTCAAGAGCCTCAAGGGGCCGCTGCAGGTCGACGCTTACGTCACCCGCGGCCTGGCCAGCCTCGACACCTACGTGCGCGATCTGACCGAGCTCTTGAAGCAGTACGAGAAGAAGGGTGGCGAGAACTTCAAGTTCACCATCATCGAAGCCAAGAGCGATGAGGAGAAAGAGGCGGCGAAAGAGGCGGGGCTGCAAGAGATGCCCTTCGCCGAGCTCAGCCAGACTGAAGATCAGTCTGCGGCCATCACCCAAGGCTACATGGGCCTGGTGTTCAAGTACGGCAGCGAAAAGCTGGTGATCCCGGCCCTCGACACGCGCCGGGTCGACGGCCTCGAGTTCTGGATCAGCAACAAAATCCGGGAGATCCGCGATAAGGCTGACAACAACGAGTACAAGATCGGCGTTGTCACAGGGAAAGACGAGCTCAAGCTCAGCGACACCAACCTGGTGGCGCGCCAGCAGGGGCAGCAGAGCCCCAGCATGCAGCAGATCTTGAGCAACGCGTTCCCGTTCTACAAGTTCGAGGACGTCGACTTGAAGGACGGCGAGACCGAGATTGATCCCAAGCTGCGCGGGCTGATCATCACCCAGCCACGCAAGGACTACACCGAGAAAGAGCTGCGGCGCATCGATCAGTTCCTGATGCGCGGCGGTAAGTCGCTGGTGGTCTGGGCCTCTGCCGTGGGGATCAAGCCCAACGACGCCACCATGAAGGCTGAGCTGAACCTGCACGGCCTAGACAAGCTGCTCGAGGGTTACGGCATCAAGATGAACAAGGACGCCGTGTTCGATCACGACGCCCAGTTTCGTCTGCCGGTCATGACCCAGAGCGGCGTGGCCGCCATCGGGCACCCTGGCATCGTCCACGCGGTCAACGATGACGACGCAGAGGAGAGCACCAACATGCTCGACTCGTCGTTCGCGGGCTTCTTCCGCATGCCTGAGATGGTGATCCCGTTCCCGTCGAGCCTCGAGCTGCTCAAAGACAAGCAGCCGAACGCGACCCTCAAGGTGGTCGCGCGGACCTCGGGTGGCGCCACTGCCTCCACCGGCGAGATGGTGGACATGTCGCTGTTCAGCGAGAGCGGGCTCAAGAAGTGGACCGCCGAGGGCGATCTCAAGAGCTTCGTGATCGGCGCTACGGTTGAGGCCGAGCCCGGCAAGGGCAAGCTGAAGGCAGCCCTGGGCAGCGGCGACGGCATCGAGGTCGCGGCCGACACCGACGACGCGCGGATCTTCGTGCTGAGCTCAAGCCAGTTCATCACCAACCCCTTCGCCTACGCCGGCAACGGCCCGGAGATGGGTGGCCAGTTCGCGATGTTCGGCGGCATGGGTGGCGACAAGCAGCTGCAGCAGCTGTCTCAGCCCTACGCTCAGCGCTACCTCACCAACACCATCCTCAGCGTCAAGAACACCTTGGACTGGATGAGCGGTGACGCTGATCTGCTGGCGGCCAGCGCCAAGCTGATGGGCGATCCGAACGTCAGCTACAAGGACGCCAACATCCAAAAGGTGAAGCCCACCGACGATGAGGCCACGCAGAAGTCGAAGGCGGAGGCCAACAAGCAAGCCCGCGCGAAGCTCCAGGGCAACGTGCAGTACACCTTGATCTTTGGCATGCCGTTCTTCTTCTTGGCCTTCGGCTTGATCCGCTGGCAGCTACGCAACAGCAAGCGCGCACAGATGCGCATCTGAGCGCCGCTGCTGCGAGGCGACGAACAACCCACAACTATTTCCATATGAAAACGCCTCAGGCTCTACTTGAGGCGCCTGTTCACGGCCCCGGTGGCGGCGCCTGAGCGCAGAAAGACATCAACATGGCAATGGCTACAGAAACAAAGCTCTATGTAGCGGTGGGGGTGCTCGCCGTCTTGGGTGGCGCGCTCTACCTCAACACCAAGAGCAGCAAAGAGGAGGCGGCCACCTACACTCAGGCCGGCCGCGCCGCGGAGCTGCCGCCCATCACCTTCACCGACGAAAGCCTGAAGCGGATCGACAAGCTGGTGCTCAGCAAGGGCGCCGACGAAGACGGCGGCGCTGCTCGCGAGTTCGAACTGACCAAGACCGGTGAAGAGTGGAAGCTGACCAAGCCCGTGGCCTACCCGGCCAACGCCGCCAACGTGAAGTCACTGCTCGACGCGCTGAAGCGCCTGAAGACCACCGAGCAGATCAGCGGGAGCAAAGATCAGTACGAGAAGTTCGGCGTGAGCGACGACAAGGGCGTCCACGTGGTGCTGTACGCGGGCTCTGAAAAGCTGGGCGACTTGCGCTTCGGTGAAGGCGGCTCCCGCGGGCAAATGGCGCGCATCGGCGACAAAGAGGGCGTGTTCAGCGTGAAGGGCTACTCGGGCTTCTCGTTTGATCGCGATCTCAAGGGCTGGCGTGATCTCAGCATCCTCAAGTTTGACGAGAAGGACGTAGAGAGCGTCGAGCTCAAGAATGAGCACGGCGAGTACGTGTTCACCAAAGACGGCGACAAGTGGACCGCCAAGTACAAGAAGCCCAAGGCCCTAGGCGCCGGCAAGATCGAAGACTTCGACCCGACCAAGGTCGACGACCTGCTGCGCGCCTTCAAGGCGCTCAACGCTGCAGACTTTGGCGACGGCAAGGCGCTCAGCGCGGTGGGCCTCGAGCCAGCGAAGGGTCAGCTGACCATTAAGCTGAAAGAGGGCAAGGCCACCCACGTGATTTCCGTGGGAGACAAAGCTGACGGCACCAACATCTGGCTCAAGGTCAACGGCAACGATCAGGTGTTCCAGATCAGCTCTTGGGCCGCCGAGTGGGTCACGGCCGAGCCGACCAAGTTCACCGCCAAGAAGGGTGACGACGCGAAGCCCCCTGGTGGCCCGCCCGGAGGCATGCCCGGTATGCCCGGCGGAATGGACCTAGGGTCGATGGGTATGGGCGGCGAAGACGAGTAGCTTAACCTATCCGTAAGGTAACGGCCCGGCTGCGCAGCAGCTCGGGCCGTTGGCTTTTTGTGGCGCTGGGTGGGTGCTCGCCGCATGTCAAGAACGGAGCCCGAGGCTTACGGACCAGTCTACTCGAAGGGAACACGGTTTCGTGCCCGGGCTGAAAGCTGGCGAAGGCCGAGTCAGTGGTGTTCATCGATGTGGGCGCGTTCATCGAGCGCTTGCAGCAAGTGGGGAGCCAGCGTTGGCCAGCGAGTTGGGTGCTGGGGCTCAGGGCGCGGTACGTGATTTGAGGAATTCTCTTGTACCCACGGGCCCACTTCAGGTTGTAATCGTGGCGGGCTCGCACTGGCGGCGGTCTGCTAACACGCTATGGTTAGTGGCACCGTCAAGCGGGATCCCCGTGACGAGAACACAAAAAAGCAAGGAGCAGCGCACACTTAGAGTGCCGCTGAGGAGCGTTATGGGAGCCGCTGAGAAGTTGCCAGAGCTAGGAACGGAACTGCGGGACGCGATTGGTCCTAAGTGCTCCCGCGAGCAACTCCAAGCGCTGCTGGCTCTACTCGAGAAGATCTGCGCGGGCGAAGTGCAGGTCCTGCCACGCCAGACGGCGGGAAGTCATCGTAAGAACCTGGCCGCAGCCACGGATATTCTCCGCGATCTCAGCTACGTCGGCCGGGTTATGGTTGCCAGCGCCCACGACCATCTTGATCTCGCCAAGGCTGTCGAGGATGCACTGCCGCGCGCGCAGCGCCGGGTGCGGGTCCTCCGGACGGTTCACGCGATGCTCGTTGACGAGTCTGAGGTCGACGCTGACGCAGACATCCTTGCGGAAGCAGAAGCGGTGATGAGGGCTCGGCGGGAGTTCGCGGCGTCCGAACTATCCGCTAGCGAGCTTGAAGAGCTCGCGGACGAGCGAATGGCGGACCCTGAGCGCCTGGCCAGTTGGCTGGATGCTCCGTGAGCAGGGTGTTTACGCTCTGGGGAGTTACAGAGCGAGAAAAGTTCCGAGAACAAAGGCTTGCCTTCCCTCAGTCGCTCCAGGCGCACTTGAAGCGCGAGATGCGGGCGATGCGCTGTGCCCAGCAGCTGCCGGGACCCGAGGACTTGGATGACTTCGTGCCGCCCGTGTACGAAGCGTGGGAGCGGGCAGTACCAGGCACCGTCCTGCGGGTCCTGTATTCTCCATTCCAAGACTCCCGCATCATAAAATTCTGGGCGATTCGTCGGTAGGCCACCGCGATGCGCGGCGCGAACGCGCCACGAGCGGCGTGCTGTTCACCGAACCGCCAGCGATTTCACGATTGACACCGACCCCACGCCTTAGCAGCTCCCGAAAAAATCGCGTGGCCAGCGCAGAGTTCTCAGCCAACACGCATACTCACAACCCCTCCACCAAGCCGGCATTCTGCGCCAACCACTGCTTCCGGGCGGCAAAGTCCGGCAGCGCTCTCTCTAAACGCTGCCAGAACTCTGGGGTGTGGTGTGGCTGCTGTAAGTGCACTAGCTCGTGCACCACGATGTACTCCACGATGCGTGGGGGCAGCAGGATGCTCTTCCAGTGAAAGTAGAGCTTGTTGCCCTTGCCGCAGGAGCCCCAGCGGTAGCCTAGGTCTTGGACCACGACTTGGGAGGGTGCAGCGTTGAGGCGGGCGGCGTGGCGCTCTACGCGGTCGCTGAGCCAGGGCTGGGCGTGGGCGGTGTACCAGCGGACGAACGTAGCGCGGCCTTCGCTGGCGAGTGCTGCGCGGAGCTTGAAGCGGCCTTGCTCGAGCTTGAGCGGGGCGTCTTGGCCGGGCACCAGCAGCAGGCGGTAGCTGCGGCCGAGGTGGGGGAAGCCTTCGCCGTTGACGTACTGTTTCCGTGGAGCGTCGGCGCGCAGCAGCTCTTTCTCGGCGAGCTTGGTGAAGATCCACAAGCGCTTCTCGCGGATGAAGCGCTCCATCACGGCCTGGGGGCAGTGGTCTGGCGCGCTGAGGATCCACCGCCGGCGAACTCCAGCGCTTTCAGCTTAGGCAGCTGTCCCGCGGCGTGTACGGCTTGCTGGACTGCTTTGGACTTTGCTCCTAGCTCCAGCTCGGTCAGCTTGAGGGTCGCGGGATCCAGCGCCTCAGCCTTGGCCACCAACCTGGCGTCTTGCGGCGATCGTTTAAGATGGCCGCGCAGATGCGTACCGCGAGCCTCAAGCAACGACGCGACGGGAATTCTGAGGTCGCATTCCCCCTACTGCGCGTGCTCCAGTAATCTCTTCGCTTGGCCGTGAAGCTGGTGATGGGGAAACGCCAGCGCGACGATCCAGTTCGTCTCGCAGTAAGCGATGGGCAGCTCCACCGCGTCACTCGGCGGCATCGTCATGATCCAGCAGGCCATCCCACACCTCGAGTCTTGCTTCCGCGAAGTTTCCTACAACGTCTGGAACCATCGCGCTCACTGCCGAAGGATGCAGGAAGGAGTACCACGACGAACCTATGGCCTCGAGCATCTGCACGACTTGTCGGGCGAAGGCCCCTTCAGACTGCTCAGTTGCCCCGCCCACCTGCGCGGCAGCGAGTAGTTCCGGTAAGCCGCCGCTCGCGCAGCGTCGAGGGATCGCTCTGGCCGCTTGGTGAATGACCGGGTCGGGCTTGGCCGCTCCCACATGGGACCGCACCGCGTCCGCGGCTCGACGGATCAGGCAGCCTTCAAAGCCAGACACCGAGCAGCGCCAACGCGAATGGCGCCGCGCAGATCGCCAACGTGATTATATTCCATACAGAAAAGGTGGTGTTCATGTTGGCGCGTGGATCATCAGCGGCGATCACCTTGTTCGCTACGCGCTGGGCGGCGGCCAGGGGTACAACCGAAGCAACGACCGTGGCCAGCGTGACCGCGAGCGAGGCTAGGTCCTCACCGGATTTCTCCAACCCGCGCTGCAGCAGCCGACCGCCCAGCACGATCACGACGTAAATGGTGGCCAGCGCGTTGGCGTTGAACTCGGTGCTGAGATCACGTTCCTGTGCTTCATGAGCGTGAGATCTGAACAGCGAGTGAGCAAAAAAGATCGAGAAGATCCCACGCCAGATGGGCATCATGCTCGTGCGCGTGTAGGCCGAGTAGTAGCGAAACTGGCGCTCGAACCAGAAGATCCCGTACAGGCCAAAGGTACACACGCACATCACGTAGAGCTTCGTGATGCCCACCGGGAAAAAGACCGGCGGATCCTGGCCGCCCGCTCCGTACGGCCTCGACTCAGGTCCTGTTTGCTCGGGGGCTGCGTAGGGGTTGATGTCGGCCACCGGGATATTCTGCGGGGTGATGGGCTCGGAAGTAAACACCGCCGCGAACCAGCGAGAAAACAGCTGAGCTAGCCGCGCATCGACCGAGCGGTTTCCGGGGGCCGGGCGTGCTGACGCCCGCGCCACCCCTAACTGGTCGCGTACCCAGTGACCAGCGCCTGGGCCAGCAGGCCCCAGCCGTCGATGGCCACAAACAGCAACAGCTTAAAGGGCAAGCTGACCTGGGTCGGGTTCATCATCTGCATCCCTAGGGAAAGCAGCACGTTGCCTACGACCAAGTCGATCACCAAAAAGGGCAGGTACAGGGCGAAGCCCAGGGCAAAGGCTTCGAGCAGCTCCGTCACCATAAAGCTTGGGATCAGCACCACCAGGTCGCTCTCGCCCACTCGGTCACGTTCAGCCTCGGGGCGCGCGGCCTTGGCTAGCTCAAAGAAGCGGGCCTTCTCTCGGGTTGAAGCGTTGGCGCGCATGAAGTCGCGCAGCGGCTCGACCGTGGCCTTGACCACGCCGGCCACCAGCATGGGGGTGTCTTCTACCACCTCGCCCTTCCATAGCGGCTCCGCACGGTCTGCTATGCGGCTGCCTACCGGCGCCATGGCAAGCAAGGTCAGCGCGCCGGCCAGCGCCATCACCACGGTGTTCGACGGCACGCCTTGGGCGCCGATGGCGCCGCGCACGATCTGCAGCACGGTGGAGATCTTGACGAAGGCGGTCACCGTCATGAACGCGAAGGGCAAGATGGCGACCAGCGCCAGCGCGACCACCAGCGCCACCGGGCGGGTGAGCAAATCGTCGGTGGTGGCCGGGTTCTTGGCCTGAGCGGCGGCGACCGTGGGGAGCAACCACAGCGCCGCCCCCCCCACCCCCGCGAGCGCTTGCTGCAGGCGCTGCTTCAACCCGGGTCCTCGCCGGGGCCTGGGGGGGTAGGCGTCACGGCCGGCTTGACCTTGGGGGCCTGCGGCGTTTCCACACGGGTATTTTTCTTGCGCGGCTGCTTGAGCATGCCGCTCAGCACCTGGGAGAAGGCTGGGCCCTCAGTGACCTCAAGGTCCAAGCCTGCGTCGTCGACCTCTCCAAGGCGCGTGAGCCCGGCCTCGCTGGCTCCGATCACGATGATTTTGTCCGCGACCTTGACCAGGTAAACCGCGCGCCGCGCGTCGAGGGGCAGGCGACCCACCAGCTGCAGCGGGCCCGACTGACGCCCCACGCCCGCGCGCCGCGCCGCGTACAGCACCAGCACCGCCAGGGCCAACACGGCCAGCAACGTCACGACGGTCTCGATCAAGTACGAGGTCATGGGGGACCGCGTCGCCAGCGGGCCAGGGAGCAGCGCGAGCGCCCACCCAGACTGGCTCCGCTGCTGCCACGCGCCTCCCACGTAGCCGAGGGTAGTACAGGCTCCGCGGGAGGTGCGCGGCTGTTTGCGGTGAGTTGGCTGAGGGCCGCGAGGCAGCGTGGGTGTGCGGCGCAGCACTGGCTTAAACCTGCACTTCAGTGCAGTTCTGGTTGACGCACCCGGGGTGAAGCGCTAGCGGCGCCTGCGTGGCACTGGTCGTTCAGAAGTTTGGTGGGACCTCCGTAGGCTCCCTAGATCGGATGGCCAACGTGGCCCAGCGGGCCATCGCCGCCGCGCACGCTGGCAACCAGGTGGTGCTGATCGTGAGCGCGATGGCAGGCGAGACCAACCGGCTGCTGGGCATGGCGAGCCAAATCAGCGACTTGCCCAACCCGCGCGAGCTTGACGTGCTGGCCGCCACCGGCGAGCAGGTGAGCGCCGCCCTGGTGGCGATGACCGTGCAGAAGCTGGGGCACCCGGCCCAGAGCCTGCTGGGCAGCCAAATTCGGATCCGCACGGATGGTGCGTTCACCAAGGCGCGGATCTTGGAGATCGAAGGCTCGAAGCTGCTCGACACCGTCCGGGCTGGCAAGATCGCCGTGGTCGCGGGCTTTCAGGGCATCGACGCCCAGGGCGACATCAACACCCTCGGGCGCGGCGGCTCAGACACCACCGCGGTGGCCATCGCCGCGGCCATCCAGGCGGACGTTTGCGAGATTTATACCGACGTCGACGGCGTCTACACCACTGACCCCAATATCTGTCGTAAGGCGAAGAAGATCGATCGCATCAGCTACGAGGAAATGCTGGAGCTCGCCAGCCTCGGAGCCAAGGTGCTGCAGATCCGCTCCGTCGAGCTCGGCATGAAGTACGGAGTACTCATCCACGTGCGCTCTTCATTCTCAGATCGTCCAGGCACCATCGTCAGCGTTGAAGAAGGCTTAGAGAAGGTGATCGTCACCGGCATCGCCTACGACAAGAGCGAGGCCAAGGTGCAGCTGATCAACGTGCCAGACAAGCCAGGCATCGTGGCCACGGTGTTCGGCATGCTGGCGGCGCAGAACGTCTCGGTGGACATGATCATCCAGAGCCCCGCGCGGGAGAGCGGCACCACCACGGACGTGACCTTCACGGTGCCTAAGGCGGATCTCGCCCGCACCAAAGAGAGCATCGAGGCGTGCTGTCGCAGCATCGGCGGCGCCGCCATCGAGTACGACCCCGACATCGTCAAGGTCTCCATCGTGGGGCTCGGCATGCGCTCACACGCCGGCGTGGCGAGCCGCATGTTTCAGCTCCTCGCGGATGAAGGCATCAACATCCAAGCCATCAGCACCTCAGAGATCAAGGTCAGCTGCGTGATGGCCAGCAAGTACACCGAGCTCGCCGTGCGCGCCTTGCACACCGGCTTTGGCCTCGACAAAGAGCCGGAAGAGACCAGCGATTAGGCTGATTTACTGAGCTTTCGCGGCTCAGGAGCTCACCCGCGCGATCGCGAGCCAAGCGGCTGCGCGCAGGGCCGTGTAGACTGCGTGGCATGAGAGCGCTCACCGCGATCTGCTCGCTGGCGCTGCTGGCCAGTTGTCAAACCAGCCCGCGGCGCGATCAGCCGCCCAGCGTCGCGCAGCCCACGGTCCCTCCGCCGGGCACTCCGGCGCCGCCCCTCAGTCAAGATCCTGCGGATCCCAGCACCCTCGCTGGCGGCTCGATCGCTTCGTTGCCGCGCTCGGTGCAGCCGACGGGCCAGGCTTTGTTTCAGCCGTCCAGTACGTACGGTGTGATCGCTGGGGTGCTGAGCTGGGCCGATCCAAGCCTCGCCTCGTTCTCTGCGGCGCTGCGCAAGGACGCCGAGCTCTACCGGCTGTTTCGCGCGCGGGGCGTGCCGGCGTCGCAGCTCAGCTTGTTGCTGGATGAGCAAGCCACGACCCGCGGGATCTTAGACGCCTTAGCCCGCGCGGTCGCTGCCACGCCCAAGGGCGGGACGCTGCTGTTTTACTACGCGGGGCACGGCCTCAAGGGCAAGAGCGGGGAGGGGATCTTCGCGTCGTATGACATCCAGACCGCCCAGGCCGAGAGCACCGGCCTCAGCATGGCGAACCTGACCCAAGCCTTGAGCACATTTCAGGGCGGCCGGGTGCTGCTGCTGGCGGACTGCTGTTACTCTGGCGCGCTGGCGCAGGTGGCGAGGGCGCTGCGCGCCCGGGGTATCGAGGCCGCCAGTGTCACCTCTGCGGAGGCAGCCAATGTTTCCACGGGGAACTGGACGTACACCCAGGCGTTGATCGACGGCTTCTCGGGGGACGCCTTGTGCGACGAAGACGCTGACGGCGAGACCAGCGTGGCCGAGCTGGTGAGCGAGGTGCGCGCGTCGATGTTGTATCGTGAGGGTCAGCGCTCGGGCGCCGATGTGGACCCGCGGGTGAGCCGCTTGGCGATCGCGAAGGTGGCTGGCGCGCAGCCGACGGGGCTCGCCAAGGGCAGCGCGGCGCGGCGCCGCTTCGTCCAGATTGGCCGCCAGGGCAAGCAGGCCGTGGCGCGAGTGAGGGCTGATGAGTCAGGCCAGCTGGTGCTGCGCCTGTTTGACTACGCGACCATCACCGATCTGCGCTTGCCGCCTGCCGAGGTCACGAACATCCGCTTTGAGCGCTACCCGGTGGGCGCAGCGCTCAAGGTGTTTTGGGGTGGCAAGATCTGGGACGCCAAGGTCACCAAGGCGGACGATGAGTTCTTGTTCATCACCTACCCGGGCTGGCCCGCCTACTGGGACGAGTGGATCACGTCGCGGCGAGTCGCCAGCGCTGGTGCTGCCGCGGGGCAATTAGGGAGCCTCGAGGCTGGCGCGCTCGTACAGATCGAATGGCACGGCGGCTGGTACCCAGGCAAAGTGCTGCGCAAGGAGGGCCCGCGCCACCTCGTCACCTACGACGGCTACGGCAAAGAGTGGGATGAGTGGGTCGAGCTCAGCCGCTTGCGCGCGCGCTAGCCAGCGCCCGGAGCTCGCCGCTAGGCTACCAAGCGCAGCTCGAGGTCTGAGCCATCGGGCGCTCAGCAGAGCAGCCAAAATCGGCGGCAAACTCCGGCACGCTGCGCGCCGTGAGGTTGACCCGCGCGTGGCTCGACAGGTGCGGGTCGTTGCGCTGTAGCCAAGCTTCCCCCTCAGGCGTTACCTTGCGGCATTGAGACTGCGCATAGTTCAGCCAAAACACCTGGTTAGGCGTCTGCGCACCCGCCGCACGCTCAGCAGGGGGTGGAGGGGCGTCGATCAATGCCGCTACAAAGGCTTGATACGCCACGCGGATCCCCGCGCTGTCGGCCAGCGCCTCGGGTCTGAGCCGCGCCAGCGCCTGCGCGGAGTAAGCTGCGCCGGCTGGCTCGCCTGCGCCGGCGGGGCCAGCCGGGCCGCTCGCGCTGACTTGCGCGCTGCCATGTGGTATCGGCAGACCCGTGCGCGGCGCGCTGGCGCTGAGGTCCTGCTCCAAGCAGCTCGCCTGCCGCTTGAGCCAATCGGCGTCGAAGGCGTGGGCGAGCTCGTGGGCGAAGCCAAAGCCCACGCGGGCGTAGTTGCTGGCGGGCCCCTTGGTCGCGTCGAAGTTGGGCGGCAGTAAGTAGCCCGCCGGCGCCACCACCGCGCGCAGCAGCGGGTGGTAGAACATGTTGGGTGTGCTGGCCGGCACCGGCATGTGCTGCCGGTCCGGCGCGCTGGCTGCGCGCCGCACCTCGCGCGCTGTCTGCGCGCGCTCGGCGAAGAGCAGCAGCGCGGCGAAGCTCCCTGACTTTGGCAGCAGCAGCGGGGTCTCTAGGCGGCCAGCGCCTAGCTGAAACTGGGTGCTGTCCAGGCGCTGGCGGAGCTCGGTCCGCTCCGCCGCGCTCAGGCTGCTGGGTCCCTCGAGCAGCCGCCCGAAGCTAGCTGAGACCGCGCCTGCAAGCTGTGCCGCGCGGAGGCGCTCTCGCGCGTCCAGCGCTCGCTCCGCGAAGGCGTGGCTCAGCTCCGAGCTGAACAGCTGCTCGACGGCGCCGATGCACGCGTCGCGTCGCGGCTTGCTCGTGGTCTCTCCCGGCGCGGGCAGCGCGGCGCTGATCGGATCACGAATGCCGCGCGGCAGCGCCAAGGTCAAGCTGCGCGCCACCCGCCATTTGAGCTGAGCCTTCACCACCGAGAGCGGGGTGGTAGCCAGCGCGCTGGACAGCGCCTTTAGCCACTCTGGAGCCCGGGTGCTGGCCGCTAGCGTGGCGTCTAAGCCTCGCGCGCGCAGGTACGCGGGCCAGTCGAAGCCTGGGCCCAGCGGACCCTGCTCGGAGGGCGAAGGGTCGAGGGCTGAAGCGCTGACTTGCTGCCCCGCGGATCGCGCCGCTGCGTCTGCGAGCTCGCGCTCCAGGTGCGCTACGTGCCGCGCCATGCGCTGCTGGTCGGCGGCTGAGCCGGCGCGCTGAGACGAGCTAGGTTGAAGCCGCGCCAGGGTGTCCGCCACGAGCTTTGCGTAGCGGCGCTGACCAGCTGGGCTGCTCGACGTCAGGCCACGGCCAGCCGGGCTCAGGCGCCAACTCCAGCGGACGCCGGCGACGGCGCCGGCCTGCTCTAGCTCGGGGCGCAGCTGAAACAACGCCTGGACTCCGCTCTGGTGCAGCAGCGCGACGCTGGCTGCGAGCAGCTTTTTGTCGCTGACGCCGTCAAGCTGCTGAAGCAGCTCCTCCACCCCCTCCAGCCCGACGCGCTCAACGGCTTCTTCAGCCATGCACGCTCTAAACAGGCGCCGGGGCGCCTGGATCAGCTGCTCGTCGGCTGCGCTGCTGGGGCCAGCGAGCAGCGCGTAGCTCAGCTCGCGGCGGCGCTTGGAGATTTGCTCACCTGACAAGTCAATCCACTGCCGTGCGGAAGGAACAACGGCGCTGGCGAGCCAGCCCCCGCAGGCGTGCTGGTATAGGTCGTCGCAGGGGCTGACCTGAGGGTCGATGGCCGGGGCGTCCACCTCGGCTGGCGGCGTGGGCTGCTTCAGCAAGGCGACGCTGTGCTGGGTGCTGGGCGCAGGCGGGCGGCTAGGCTTGGGCGGAGCGCTACAGCTGAGCAGGGCGACGGCGGTCAGCGCCGAAGCACCCGCCGCGACCCGCACGGGCAGGCGCGAGCCAAGCCCGGCGCCGCGCCGCGCCATCTCAGCGGTAGCTCCGCAGCTGGGCCAGCTGCCAGGTGCCGAGCACGTTGCGCAGCTGCTGCTCGGTGCCTGCGCTGATGCCAGTCCCCTCCACCCGCGCTTGCTGTTGCTCGACCACCACGCGCACCTCTGCGGTCTGGGTCTTGGCGCGGACCAGCACGTCCTCGAAATCCCGAATCAAACGCGGCGGGGCGCGGCCACGCACCACCCGCACTTGGCCCTCGTGCACGGCAACGCAGAACAGCTCGTTGCTGCGCCGGATCGCCAACCAAAACACGAAGGCGACAAACCCAATTGCGAGCAAGATCCAGGACACCGCCCGCTACGGCATAGCGCTTCCTGCCAAGGACGCAACGCCCGGCGCCGCGACGGGGCTTGACCGGGCTGCGCGGCCCTGCAATCTAGCCGACGTGGCGACCCCTGATGAGCAGCTGCCCCGGCGTTTCGGACGCTTCGTGCTGTTTGATCAGATCGGCGTGGGCGGCATGGCGCGCATCTACCTCGGCAAGAGCGCGTCTGAGTTGAGCGCTGGGCGCCGCGTGGTGGTCAAGCAGATCTTGCCGCTGTTGTCCGACAACCCCGAGTTCAGCAGGCTGTTCATCGATGAGGCCAAGCTGAGCGCGCAGCTTACGCACGGCAACATCGCGCAGGTCATCGATCTGGGGCGCGAAGAGGGCCGCCTGTACATCGCCATGGAGTACGTCGAGGGCTTCGATCTGAGGGAGCTGCTCAAGGCGTGCTCCAAGCGGCAGGTGCCGCTGCCGGTCGAGTTCGCCCTGTTGATCGTCACGGAAACGCTGCGGGCGCTGGACTACGCGCACCGCAAGCGGAGTGAGTCCGGGCAGCGGCTCGGCATCGTGCATCGCGACGTCTCGCCTTCAAACGTGCTGATCAGCTTTGAAGGCGAAGTAAAGCTGTGCGATTTCGGCATCGCCCGCGCGATGGGCAGCGGCGAAGACGTCCCAGAAGAGGCCATCCAGGGCAAGGCCGGCTACATGAGCCCCGAGGCCGCGAGCGGCGAGTCTCTAGACGAGCGCGCCGACGTGTTCGCCGCCGGCATCATGCTGTGGGAGCTGCTGGCTGGGCGCCGCTTGTACCGCTCGCCCAAGGGCTCGACCGGCCCGAGCCTGGAGCAGGCTCAGCGCGCTGAGATCCCGGAGTTGACTCCTCGCGGATACCCTGAGGAGGCTCGCCTGCACGGGGTGGTCGCCAAGCTGCTCAGCAAAGATCGTGAGGGTCGCTACGCCACCGCCCACGCCGGGCTGCGCGATCTTGAAGACTACATCGCCGACGCTGGGTTGATGGCGAGCCCGCTGCGCTTTGGTGAGTGGCTGCGCGAACATTTCGGCGCAGAGATCCTCGAGCTGCGCAGCCTCCGCGAGCGCGCCGCCCACGCGGTGCTGGAGGGCGCAGAGCCCGCGTCCGACCCGGCTGGCAGCCAGGCGCTGGTCCAGCCCAGTCAGCCTGGCCACCCTGCGCCTGGCCATGCTGACCTTTCAGTACCGCGCGGAGACGACCTTGGTCAGCTCCAGCCGCCCCTGCAGGCGGCGTTTTCGGATCGCGAGCCGGCGCTGAGCGCCCAAGGCGCCCCCCTGACTAGCCCTGAGCTTGAGCCACCGCCACCTTCGCTGCAAGCCTTCGTGCGGCCGTCACAGCCCGCTCCGTCGACTCCTAGCAGCCGCTGGGTCTGGTTGGTCGCGGTCGCGCTGCTGGTCGTCGGCCTAGTGGTCTTCTTCATGACCCGCCCGGTGCCCACCCCTTGACGCGCCAGCGGTCGAGGCGCACACGACGAGCCAGCGAGCGCAGCCCGGCGCCGCAGTTCAGGCGGCTGGGGTCAGCCCAGCGGCGGTTAGCGCGGGTGGAGGGGGCGCGATGAGCGCAGCAAAGTACGCCCGCGTGGCGGTGCCGGTGCCGCTCGGTCAGGCCTTCAGCTATGCCATCCCTGAGGCGCTGGCAGCCGAGGTGGGGGAAGGCGCGCGCGTGCTGGTCAGCTTCGGCAAGCGCAAGGTGCTCGGCGTGGTCTTGCGCCTCGAGGAAACGATTGATTTTGATCCGAGCAAGGTCAAGCCGCTGCTGGCCGTGGTCGATCCCGAGCCGGTCATCCCAGGCGAGCTGCTGAGCTTTTTGGTGGAGCTCGGGCGCTACTACGTGGCCCCCATCGGCGAGGTGATGCGCCTCGCCCTGCCAGCGCTGGAGCGCAGCGCGACCCAGCGCCTCGATCAAGCTGGGCTCCTGCAAGGGGCAGAGCTGACCAGCGTCGGACGGCTGGTGCAGGTGGTGCGGGCGAGCGCTGCGGCTCAGGCTGACGCTGCGGCTCAGGCTGAGGCTCAGGCTGACGCTGCCCAAGGGACCGCCGCTGAGCCGCTGCCAGCGGCGAAGCTCAAGCCGCTCAAGGGTCAGGCCGCGGCGCTGCTGGATGAGCTGCGGCAGCTCGCTGACTGGGTGCCAGTGACCGAGCTCGAGCGGCGCTTCAAGAACGCCCGCGGCGTCGTCAAGCGGCTCGAGCAGCGCGGGCTGGTCGAGGTTGAGCGCCAGCAGCTCACCACCGATCCTTTCTTTGCGGAAGCAGAAGCTGATCAGGCTCCAGAGCTCAACAGCGCGCAGCAGGGCGCGGTGGATCAGGTGCTGCCCGCCCTGGCCGCCGCTGAGTACGCTGGTTTTTTGCTCCACGGCGTGACCGGCTCAGGCAAGACCGAGGTCTACCTGCGCTTGGTCCAGCGCTGCTTGGAGCTCGGGCGCGGCGCGATCGTGCTGGTGCCGGAGATCGCGCTCACGCCGCAGCTGGTCGGGCGATTTCGCGCGCGGGTGGGTGACGCCATCGCGGTGCTGCACAGTGGCCTCAGCGACACCGAGCGCCATGCCATGTGGAAGCGCCTGCGCTCGGGTGAGCTCAAGGTGGCGGTGGGCGCGCGCTCTGCCTTGTTCGCGCCGGTGCCAGAGCTGGCGCTGATCGTGGTCGACGAAGAGCACGATGGCTCGTTTAAGCAGGAAGAGGGCGTGCGCTACAACGCGCGTGACATGGCGCTGCTGCGCGCGCACCGCGCCGGCGCGGCGTGCGTCATCGGTTCGGCGACGCCGTCCCTTGGCAGTATCCACGGGGTACAGACTGGCCGCTTGCAGCACCTGATCCTGCCCGATCGCGCGCACCTCACGGCGGTCTTGCCACAGGTCGAGATCGTGGACGTGCGCCGCATGGGGCCAGGGCCAAGCGGTGACAAGCTGCTCAGCTTGCCGCTGCACCGCGCCTTGCAGCAAACCCTCGAGGCCAAGGGGCAGGCGATCTTGTTCCTGAACCGGCGCGGCTTCGCCCCCACCCGCACCTGCGCAGCGTGCGGGCAGATCTCTGAGTGCCCCAACTGCTCGGTGGCGCTGACCTACCACCGGGCGCGCGGCGAGCGCCTGGTGTGCCACTACTGCGACTACAGCGCGGTGCCTGGTGAGCGCTGCCCAAAGTGCGGCTCGGCTGAGTTGGTGGACGAAGGCGCCGGCACTGAGCGCATCGAGCACCTGTTGAAAGAGAGCTTCCCCACGGCACGAATCGCACGCTTAGATCGCGACGTCGCCGCGGGGCTCAAGAGCGAGCGCATTTTAGACGCCATGCGGCGCGGCGAGGTGGACATCTTGGTGGGCACCCAGATGGTGACCAAAGGCCATGATCTGCCCAGCGTCACCCTGGTCGGCGTGCTCAACGCTGACGCGGTCCTCGGTATGCCAGATTTCCGTGCGGCAGAGCGTACGTTCCAGCTGCTGGTGCAGGTCGCGGGGCGCGCCGGCCGCGGCGACGCGGCTGGCAAGGTGCTGATCCAGACGCGGCAGCCTGACCACCCGGCGATCGCCTGCGCGCTGCGCCACGACGTGCAAGCCTTCGTGGAGCGCGAGCTGCTCGACCGCGAAGAGCTGGGCTATCCTCCCTACTCCCATGTGGTGATGCTGCGGGTCGACGCGGCGCAAGAGGGCGCTGCCCGCGAGGTCGCGCGGCAGCTGGCAGAGCAGTGTCGGGCGCTGGCGGGTGAGCGCGGCCTGCAGCTCGAGGTGCGCGGCCCGGCGCCCAGCCCGCTGGCGCGCCTGCGCAACCGCTATCGTTTTCAGGTCATGCTGCGGGCTGTAGAGCGTAAGGCGCTGCGGCCTGTGCTCTTGGCGGTGGTGCGCACCCGCTACGATCGCCGCGCGCGGGTCGGCGTCGACGTCGACCCGATGAGCATGCTGTGATAAGCCCCGGAGCCATGCCCGCGCGATCTCGACCTAGCCGTTCGCGTCGCGGCGTAGCGTGGGTTGGGGCGCTGCTGGCGTTGAGCACAGCGTCTCCAGCAGCCCAGGCCTTCGAGCGGCAGTGGCACCTCGGAGGGGGGCTTGGTCTGGGAGGCTTCGGCAAGGTCGAAGGGTCGTCTGTGCCACTCAGCGGCGAAGGCTTGAAGCTGCCCATGGTCGGCGCCCACGCCGGCTACGGCATCAGCGATGTGTTTGACGTGCGCCTTGAGCTGACCTGGGGTCTGCACAGCTTGGATGGCTCGCCCGAGGTCGTGGATCCGGAGCTTGAGCAGACCCACGTCGTTTCCGCGGCGACGGGCCTCGCCTACAAGCTCGACGTGATCGAGTGGATCCCGTATCTCGGCCTGCTCGTAGGCTACTACGGCTATTTTGGTGGGCCAGCCTTGGGCTCTGATGGACTCGAGCCGGGTGGCGGCAGCGATCTGGGAGCCTCGCTTATCTTGGGGCTCGATCACGCCCTCAGCCGCGACGTCGCCGTCGGAGTGCAGCTGCGTTATCACCGTTTGCTGGCGGGCGAAGACTACTTCACCGCTCAGCTGCGGGTTGAGCACACCTGGGGCTTTTAGGGCAGGGCGCTTGAGGCAGGGCTTTTTGCGAGGGTTTTGGGGCAGGGGTTGTTGAGCATCAGCTGCTGAGTCCGCGCCAAACTTGGTGAAGTGCCGGGGGCTCGTGCTAGGCCTAAAGCCGTGTGGGCTGGGAAAAAAACGCGAGTCAGAGGGAGTTGGGCAGCAGGCATCGCGCTAGGTGGGATGGCGCTCGCGGCTTGCACCTCCCAGAAGGCAGGTGAGGGGCCGCCGCCTGAGGCCGGCACCAGCGCAGCACAGCTCGCGCCCCAGGCGCCAACCAGCTCGGTCGCGCCGGCCATCGTCGCGGCCAATGAAGATTTCCGCGTAGCCATGCGCATCGGCGACTGGGCGGACGCGGCCCGCATCATCGACGCCCTGCCCGAGGCCGAGGGGAAGGCGCCAGAGGCTCGCTTCGCTCGTGCCCACGCCGCGTTCGAACTGGGGGACTTCGCGGTGTGCGTGGAGCGCACCAGCGGCCTGGAGAAGGACTTACCGATCCTGGCCGCGGAGATCGCCGAGACCCGAGCGCACTGCCAGCTGGAGGCTGGCCCGTTCGACGCCGCGGCGGCTTACTTTGGATCGAGGGACACCTCCAGGGATCGCATCCGTACGGCACTGGCATTCGAGCGCGCCAAGCAGTTCGACAAGGCCAAAGCCGCCATAGACCAGGTGGTCACCCGAGAGACCTCGCGGCGCAAGCGCACCAAGGGCAAGCGAGCGGAGGCACGGCTCAAGAGCTCCTTCGGCAGAGAGGCCGAGGCGCGAGAGATCCTGGCGCGCATCCTGGACGCTCAGGACAAACCAAAGCTCGCCGCGCAGCAGCGCAGCTGGATCGCGACTCAGGCGCCCGCCAAGCACGACGCGCAAGCCTCTGCGGCGCAGAAGCTCAGCAAGCAACAGCGCTTCGATCGCGCCATGGCGTTCGCTCGCGATGGAGACATTGCACAGACCGACGCCGAGCTCGAGCTGCTGGCAGGCAGCGCTGGCGCGGCCATCCCGCTCAGCGAACAAACCCACGCCAAAGGCTGGGCGCGCTACATGGCGCGGCACTACAAAGACGCCGCGCCGCTGCTTGAGCAGGCGGCTAAGCTCGGCTCTCAGCACGCGGTGCGCGACACCTACTACGCGGCCAAGTCGTGGTCCCGCGCGGATGAAGACCAGCGGGCGATTACGATGTACGAGCAGCTGATGGTGCGCTTCGCCAGCAGCAGCTACGCCGATCATTCGCGCTATATGGCCGCGCGCCTTCGGTATATCCATGGGGAATGGGACGGCGCGCAGGGCGCATACAAAGCATACCTCGCTAAGTACCCCAAGGGCGGGCAACACACGGCCGAGGCTCGCTACGAGCTCGCCGTGGCTTGGCTGGCGGGCGGTAAGTTCGCCCTGGCTGAGAAGGCGCTGAGTGAGCTGCGCAAGGCCTCCAAAGACGACCGCGACGAAGCCCGCCTGCTCGAGCTGGAGGGCGTAGCGCTGGCCGGCCAAGACAAGCCGCTCGAGGCAGCAAAAAAGTTCCGTGAGGTAATAGAAGACCGCCCGTTGTCCTTCGCCGCGCTCAGCGCCCACGCGCGGCTCAAGCAAATGGGCCACAGTCCACCCCCGCCGATCCAACCCGCCGCGGTACCGACCGCGCTGGCTGCGCTGACGCTACAGCTGCCGCCCAAGGTGCAGGCGCTGCACGACGTGGGCCTCAGCTTGCACGCAGAGTCGGAGCTAGAGCGCAGCGAGGCGGCGTTCCGCAAGGCTTACGCGGGGCGCGCTGACGAGGCGCTGTGTCGAGCCTACGCCATGCTGGGCAGCGCCGCGCGGCGTTACCGCGTGGGTCAGCGGGCCGTGCGCTGGAGTGATCTCAACACCGCCCCCAACGCCAACACGCGCTGGAGCTGGGAGTGCATTTACCCCGAGCCGTTCTTGAGCGCTGTGGAGCGTGAGTCTGTCAAGAACGAATTGCCGCCCGGATTAGTCTTCGCGCTGATGCGTCAAGAGAGCGGCTTTCGGCCCAAGGTCGTGTCGCCTGCCAAGGCCGTCGGGCTGATGCAGCTGATCCCGCCCACCGCCAAGAACGTCGCCGAGGAGCTGTCCGTCGAGTACAAGCCAGAGCTGCTGCGGGTGCCGGCATACAATATCCGCTTCGGCTCGTATTACCTGAAAAAGGTGATGGATCAGTTCTCGGGCAACGTGCCGCTGGCGCTAGCCGCGTACAACGCGGGTCCTTCTGCGGTGGGCCGTTGGCTGAAGACAGGGCATCAGCTGCCGCTGGACATCTTCGTGGCGCGCATTCCGTACGGAGAAACCCGCGGCTACGTCTCGCGGGTGATGGGCAACCTGGCGCGCTACGCCTACCTTGAAGGCGGCGAAGCAGCGGTGCCAGAGCTGAACCTGGTGTTGCCGTCAGGGGTCAAGGTGCCGGACGACGCGTATTAGGCGACGAGGGTGCACGAGTGGCCCGTGGGATGCGTGCCCTGCTGACGGCTCGGCTCTGTAGGTGATGACTCCCTCTACGGTCCTTTCGACCGGGGGTGGAGGGCCTGGAGGATGGTTCGTCCTTGACGAGGCCGAGCTGCACCTCGGCTCAGATTCTGACTCGCTCGTCCCAGATCTCGCCGGTTGGTGGCGTGAGCGCGTGCCGGAGCTGCCCCAGGTGGCGCCCTGTGGCGCTGAGCTGCCGGGCCGTGGTCGGCCACGATGCCTCACGGAAAGCGTTGTTGAGCGTGACGCTGGATGCTCCGCCACGCCGCTGGGGTCAGCGCATAGTTGTTGACGCTGCTGGCGGCGAAGCGCCGCCGGTTGGCTCCCGCACGGTCATGCGTGAATCAATTGGCGGCTGGCACACTGTTGCAGCAACCGGTGCCTCACATAGACTGCAGCTAACGGGCGGTTCAGCGGTGGTTCAGCTCCCTGCGCGAAGCGTTGGCTGGAGTCTTTGGTGCTCACGGAGGACGCCACTTGCGCCGCGCGACCGCCGCATGGGATGCTCGTCGCCGCCGCCTGCAGCGCAGCCAGGGCGGTGTCTACTACAGCGGCCTGTCCCTCGGCACGCTGATGGGGTGGAGCGGCCCCAAGAGCAAGCTACAGGTCGGAGGAGAACGCGCCGGCGACTTCGAAAGTGAACTCACCGCGGCGCTAGGCTCGCGTTACCTGGTCACCTATCAGCTCATAGACGAGCAGGCGGTGCACGTCTGGCTGTTCGACTTGCGAGCCGCTCAGCTGCTTTACCGCTCCGACGGCGCCTTGGCCTGCAAGCACCGATGTGAGGAGCAATTGCTGACGCAGCTGCGCGAGGTCACGGGTGGAACGTTTGAGGGACGCTGGTAGACGGTTACGGCGCGGCGCAGGTGACGCCAGGTGCTAACGTCAACGCGCCATGCTCGCCCGCTACCAGATGAAACGAGGCACCCCGGCCTCAGAGCTGCCTCAAGGGATCCGACAGGATACCCGCAAACACACCCGTCACCTGCTCAGGCCACCCGCTGAGTTGGTGACGGAGTACCTGGCGTCACCCAGCGACGCGGCCGCCAAGCGCTTCCGCACGGGCTATCGCAAGGCTGTGCTGGCGCGACGGGCTGCGGACGCGGCAGGCTTTGATCAGCTCGCCCAGCTGGCGCGCCAAGCTGACGTATTCCTCGGCTGCAGCTGCCCCACCCATAAGAACCCGAACGTGCGCCATTGCCACACCTGGTTCGCGCTGGAGTTGATGAGCGAGCTCTACGACGGCCTGGATGTACGTTTCCCCGAGTAAATAACTCCCACGGCGCGCTACTTCGGACACGCCTCGGTTTGACGGACCCAGTCCTCGGCTTTGAGGCGATACACCGCGCAGCCTTCGGGCCCTGACAGCGTCAAATACCCGCGCTGGATCGCCGCAGACTTTACTTGAGCGAGGCGGAGGGCGTCGCCAATTTGCACGACCTCTGCGTCTGGTTGTGCAGGTGCGTGGTTATCTCGGTCGGGTTTCGGGGCCGGACACGCGCAGCTCGAGGCGACGAGCAGCGCCGCCGGTATCGTACCCCCCACCCCCCACCAGCTGCCTCGTGTCGTCACGGCGCTAGCAGTGGGATCCCCACGACGTCCCGGTTGTTCAGGTGCTCCGCCGCGGTCCAGATGATGTTGGCGCCCCGATCGAGGTACAGGTCTTCTGCTCCGTATACCCATGCGGTAATGCTGCTGGTCGCGAGGCCGGGGCGCGTCCGGTACAGCCGCCCGAAGCTCTGGGCTTGGCTGGAGCACGACATGTAAAAGTTGCCCTTATTCCGCAGCGCGCCCTGCATGCGGCTCTGTCCAGAGACGTAGGCGGCGCTGCCGCGGACCTCACCTTGACGCACGTCAAGCTCATGGGTCGCGGCGTCAAGGTCCCACATCACTAGGCGCCCGTCCACATCGCTCGCGTGATACTCGCCGGTGATCAGCGCCGGAGGTGAGGAAGAGCGGTCCAGCCCTACGAAGGAGAACCGCACGGAACATGAGTCTTTGGGTAACTGGTACCGAGTGAGCTCTGGGATGGCGTAGCGGTACCCCAGCGCGTCAAAGCGCCCCGCAGAGACGCCTATCTGGTCCGAGTTGTCGGTGTCCGGGACCAACATCACCCGGCTGGTGTCGAACACGCGCAGCCCGCCGCTGGTGTCAGCGACGTAGAGGTAGTCCCCGTACCACACGATACCGCCAGCGTGCAGGGCACCTCCAGAGCCGGTGGCCACGGCTTTGAAGTTCGGCGCGGAGGTGGTGCCAGTCGGCTCGACCAGCAGCAGGTGTCGATACTTGACGGCTGCGACGTTCGTCACGTCGGCCAGGGAGACCCGAACCCCCTTGGTCGGACGATCGTCGGAGTTGTGATACCAGCTGATCAGCAGGGCTTGCCGCCCCGCCACCGTGCCCCCGGCCTGCGCGTCAGACGAACCGGTGATGCCCTGCGGATACCAGTAGTCGACCCCCATGTCGCCGCTGTTCCAGCGAAACCCGCGCCAGGCGTGGTTCTTCAGCCGGTCGGCGTTGTTCGCGGTGATGCCGGCGGTGGCCGTGCGGTTCAAGTCACCGAGCACGTCGCTGAGCTTCCGGCTCCCGCCAGACAATTTCCCTAGAGCATCGATCAGCTGGCTCCGAGACGCTTGCTTTGAGCTCGACCAGGGCACGAGGGCGAACTCGCAGCCGTCGGCCTCGGCGATACGGTGCTCCTTGGTGGTGGGCTGAGCGCCGGCACACGTGCTGGGTAGCGGCGGACACTCGTAGCTCGGGTCACCCCCAGACCCCCCGGTCGCAGCTCCACCGCTGTGGCTCCCCCCGGCTGGCACCCCACCCGCGCCCGCGCCGCCAGCAGCCTGGCCAGCCACGCCGCCGCTGGCGCCTCCGCTGCCGCTAGCGCCTCCGCTAGCGCTCGCGCCTCCGGCTGCCGCGCCGCCGTTCGCTGCCGCGCCGCCGTTCGCTGCCGCGCCGCCGTTCGCTGCCGCGCCGCCGTTCGCGGCGTTGCCTTGACCACCCGAAGAGAGCGAGCCTCCGCCGGCGCTGTCTGCTTCGCTGGAACATGCGGGCGTGAACAGCAGCACGCCCAGCAACGCGGGTAGCAACGCCCGGTTGCTCAGGGGGACCAAGGATGCGCCTCGTGACATCCGCGGAGAATACCACGGCTGAGCCAGCCTGGATCCTGTGCGTTGGCCGCTGTCTCGCCAGCCCTCAATCAAGATCGACCCGCGGACGGGGGTCAAGGGAGCGAACTATCAGTCAACGCGTGAGCTGCAGCGTGGTGAATGAATGGGCGGGCAGCGTCAAGACGATGTTGCGTCCGGCTTGACCATAGGCTGCGGCGCTGACCGACACGTTCGCTTCATCGACGTCGGCCCACAGATCGCCCGGCGCCATCTGGGACGCGGACTGCACCAGCCAGCCCTCTGGGACCTGCACGCGCACGTCGTGGGCTGCCTCCAGATCGCGGTTGAGCAACATCAGGCTGCTGAGCTGCTGGTTCGGCGAAGTATACGCTGCCGCGTGGATCATATCGTACTCGAACTCGCCGTCCGTCAGCGCGTAGCGCGCTCGCGGCATGCTAACGGCCTCGACCCTGACCTGCTGTCGGTGCAAGTGCTCGGCGACCAGCTTGGTGATGGTGTAGGTCGGCCGGTTCGAGACGGTGTCGCCTTCGAGGCTGAAGGGGACGTGCCAGGAGCGCGACAGCCGATCAGCCTCGAGGCTCAGGTGCAGTGACATGTGCTGCATGGCCGATTCGACGCCGACCTCAGAGTACAGCATCAACGCGTCCGCGAGCCCCAGGGCGGTCGCGGCGGTGGGCCCGACGCGGCCTAGAATGTCGAGATTTGCGACCGTGTGGTACTCTGTGATCGAGATCTCCAGCGGCGTGCTCCGCCGCAGCGTACCGAGGGTCTCGCGCAGCTCCTGATAGAGCGGTCGCAGAAAGTCAGCGCTGGCCAGCACCCAGGCGTCTTGCTCGAGGTTGACGCCGTGGCCCAGCACCCCGTCGTCCAGCGTGTACTGATGTACGACCACGCCCGCCACGGACGGGTGCTCAAGCAGCCCCGCCAAGCGCGGGATGGCGGCGCTTGGGCCACCCCAACCGTCCCAGCTCGACTGGGTGAGCGGGATGTAGATGCGCGCTGCTGGATGGACCGCGACCACCGCCTGGACGTAGGCCAGCGCGCGCGCCGCGTAGTCGTCTGCGTCCTCTGCGGGTCGGCCGTGCCAAGCTGGGTCGCCGCCATTGGCCGCGCTCGGGTTGGCGTAGCTGTAGTCGCCGGTGGCCGTGTAGCCCGTGTTGTATCGGGTGTAGATCTCGTTGCCCACTTCGAACACGTCGGTCGGCCACGGCGCGCTGCGCCCGCTGGCCTGGCGCGCGGCGACCAAGGGATCCGTGGGGTCGGTGCCAGTCAGGTAGCTCACGTAGTCCGCGGCTTCGGCCGCCGTCCCCGACCCAAAGTTGAGGGTGATGACCGGATCTGCCTCGACCTCGTCGACGATCGCCATGTAGTCCGTGGGCGCGACGTTGTCGGTCTCGGCAGCTGGCGCGCTCGGATCGGCGTAGTCCCAGAAGTGGTAGCCGTCTCTCCCGAGCTGGCCGTCCACCTGCAAGCCGCTGAAGCGCACGAGGGGTCGATCCCCGTTCGCCGCCCGCGCTTGCCTCCCACCGCCGCTGAGCGCCACTCCGGGTGCTTGCCGCCGGTGCGCGGCGCGTAGCGGGAGCTGCTGCCGATGTTCCAGCCGATCAGGCGGCCCACAGGTCGCGTGGCGCCCGCGAAGTCGACCTCAAGCTGCACCTCGGCGTCGGCCCCCAGGTCTGGCTCCGGATCCGGGTCGGCAGCGCAGCCGCTGATGACGATGAATCCTAAGGGTAACAGGCCAGCCGGGCGCAGCCTTGACCCGAGCCTGACGCCGATACGCTGACCACGTCGCCAAAACGAGTTCGTCCACATCAGGCTGAACTAGTGCATGGCGCCACAGGCGGTCAAGGCAGCCGGGTCGCTCAGCTGGTAAGTGGACCGCCGGCTTCGTGAGCTGCGCGGCCGGGGGGCGCGCCGGTGTGCTCCCGCGCCAGCGCGCGATACCCAGACACCAGCAGCGCGATCACGATGGGCGCCGTGAGCAGCAGCAGCAGGTGCCCGGTTTGCTCCTGCTCACCCAGGGTGAAGGTGCCGCAGAGCAGCGCTGGATAGTGGGTGTACAGCACGCCGAGCGAGAAGATCATCGACGCGCTGTAGATGCCGACGGCGGCGCGCAGGACAAACGGCATGGCGGGCACGCTCCACGCGAACGCGAAGCCCGCCGCCAGGAGGTTGGCGTGCAGCACCTGGTCGACCCAGGGAGAGAGCGCCGCGGCGTCGACCGAGCGAGGGATCATCCAAAACGCCAGGGAGCCGAGGAAGAACACCAGCCCCGTCAACCCGAGCGGGTTCCAAGCTACAGTACTTGCCCTGCGGAAGCGATGGCCGGCGAGATAGCCGAGCACCAGCCAGGCTGGGATGTGGAGCGCGAGGAAGCGAGGCTGAGTCTGCGTGAGGTAGGAGTCCAGGGGCGGCGAGGCGAGCGAGCCGAGCACGCCAAGCCAGAGCACGCCGCTGATGCGTCGCCAGTTCATATCAGGCCCCTGATCGTGCTCGCGACGTGTTCAGGGCGGTCGTCAGGCGAGAACACCGCCCGAACCTGCCCGCGCGGGTCGAGCAAGAACAGATCGAGGCTGTGGTTGATCAGCCCATCGCCGCGACGGATCACCAAGACCCCCAGCCGCCGAAGCAGCTCTTCGGGGCGAGGGTCGACGAGCGAGGCGATGTTCCAATCAGCTTGCCGCCCGTGACTAACCCACATCTCGCGCAGCGCCTCGGGCGAGTCGTGATCGAAGCTCAGGCTTATGATCTGCACCTGGGTCGGCATCAGATCACCCAGCGCAGTCTTGATGCCGTGAATGCGCCCCATGGCCAGGGGGCAAGCCGCGGGGCAATTGGCGTAGAAGAACTGCACCAGGCGGTACGCTGGTTCGGTGCGCGTCGCGTCTAGGATCTCTCCAGTGTCCGTTTCGATATAGCGCAGGGGGGGAGCCTGCCGAGGGAGTGGGCCCGCCTCGAGCAGCGCCGCCGAGTAGCTAGTGAACGCCTTCAGGCCGTGGGTCCACCAACCCAGGATCGCGACCACACCGAACAACACGAGCAGCGGCACCAGGTTCCACACGGGCGTATGGCTGGGTCGCGCTGGCTCGGCGCTGCTGGCAAGGACGCTCACGGCACTACTCCACGGCGGGCTCTGCGCGGCGCCGCTTGAGCAACGAGGCGCTGAACCCGAGCACACCGATCAAGAAGACGGTCGCGAACACCGCGCCGCCCAGCGCCAGCTGCGCTCCAGTCTCGGCGATAGAGCCGAACTCGAGGGCTTTGTAGCTGACGTAGCGCCTGGGCACGCCGCTCATGCCGCCGAGGTAGAACATCAGCACGAAGCCGTAGCCGCCGACGATCATAGCAACCAGGCTGCCTTTGGCGAGGCGCTCGGCCTGCGCCTCGAAGAAGCGGAAAATGAAGCCGAGCAGGATCAGGACGAAGCCCACCACAAAATACGTGTGGAAATGGCCAGGCACCCACAGCGTATTGTGAAAGATCTGGTTGACCGCGATGGTCGAGTCGACCACCGCGGCGATCCCGCCGATCACCCAGCCGAGGATGCCGAGGAAGAACGCGAGCGGCGTAAAGTTCCAGCGCACGCCTGAGCCGAAGACCTGGCTGCCGACGCCGAAGACGGTCACCGCGGTGGCTGGGATCGCGCTCAAGTACGAGATGATTTGGCCAGCGTACTGCAGCCCGTCAGGCTGCGCGAAGTCCGCGTACAGGTGATGGAAGTACGCGCCGAGGATGAAGAACATCGTCGCGTTCCAGGCCACCACGGTGAGCTTATTCAGGCCCCAAGCTCGCTTGGTGTACGTGGGCAAGTACGCGTAGACGGCGGCGATGCCGCAGTACATCGCCAGGTTGACGATCACGTGGCCGAACATGAACATGGAGTTCTTTAACAGCAGCGCGTCGAAGGTGGCCTCAGGCGCCAGCCACTTGAACAGGTAGATGACGAAGGTGGCAGCGCCGACCAGCGTCCCCAAGGTGCCCGCGACACAGCAGATCACGGCGATCAGGACCGGAGCTGGCAGGTCCTCTTCTGGTTTTTCCTTGCGGAAGTATTGCCAGCCTACTAGGTTTGAGACCCCGTAGCGCTTGGCGACGGCGCGCAGGATGTCGAGCTGGCAGACGAGCCAAGCCACGCCGAGCAGCATCAGCGAAATGATCGCGACGCCGATCGACCACTGGGGCCAGGTCGGGTTGACGAACGGCAAGGGGTAGAGCGCGTACCACCCCGCCCCAAAGCGTCCGATCAGGGTCGCGGCGAGCAGCCCCACAGCGCCCGCTAAGTAGAGCACCCACGCGAACCACATCAGGCGCACGCTGGGCGTCGCGTGCCTAGTCGTGATGAACCAGATGATGACCAAGCCCGCGGAGAACATGGTGCCGGCCATGCCGAGGCCGTGCATGGTCATGAGGGCGTAGAACATCGGCATCCCGACATCCACCGTCTCGCTCTGATGCAGGCGCATGGTGATCCCGAAGCCGATCATCACCACGAAGACCGCGAGGATCGTGATGAACCAGAGCCGGGTGATCGCCCGCACCTTGGGATCGACCGGGCGGGTGTCTTCGACTGTCACTTCAGCGCTCATTGGACCTCAAGCTCCGCCAGCATGGAGTGGTGTACTAGCCCACAGTATTCGAGGCAGGCGACGTGGTAGCGACCGCGCTCGAACACGTAGCGCAGGCGGTTGACATAGCCTGGCATCGCCTGGGCCTGCGCCAGCAGGTTCCCCTGCTCGTCGTAGATGCCAAAGCCGTGGGTCACGTCCTCCGAGGTGACGGCGAACTCCACGATCTTTCCGGCAGGAAGAACCAGGGCCGCCGCTTCGTCGGCCTCGCCCGAGCGGCGGATCTCCCACGACCACATGCGCCCGATGACCTCCAGCCGCAGCGACGGCTCCTGCTCGAGGAGCGTCGAGTAGGGGTTTGACGGCAGAGAGACACCTAGCATCAGCACCAGCCCCGCGATCAGCGCTCCCGCGTAGTACTTACGCACGCCGTACACCGCCTCATATCCGCCAGGAATAACGCTAGGCGCCTTCTTCGCGACGTACAGCGCGATGAGGACGACCAACACCGTCCCTACAAGAGTCACCCAACCCGCGATCACCGCCATCGATACTCTCCTTGATTGGCGCGCACCCTCCTACTGTTGTCGAGCTTTGTCGAGACGTCGAACCGCATACAACGGCGCAGGCAACACCTGCCTGCGCGCTCGCGCTGGTCGCGCGGCGCTGCGCGCTTGCGCCGCAGGTCCGAGACAACCCCGCCAATTCTCGATGATTCGAGCAGCTTGAGAGGCGCGAGGTGCTGCCGCTAGTGAGACATCTTGTTTCGTCAGGAGACGCCCTAGCTGGCAGCGGCGCGCCGGCGCGGTTTGTCGCAGCGACGAGACGCCGCGGAGAAATTGGCTAGTTTAGGCGGCCCAGCGCGACGCCTGCGCCCGACACAGGTGGCAACCGGCCCACGGTGACCACCTGGGGAGTCGGCAGCAGAGAAGCCACTACGCTGGCGGCGTGACGCCGGCCTTGAGGAACGCCAGCTGGGTCTCGGGCGCGGGCTCACAGCCGTAGTTGTCGATCAAGAGGTTGTCGAACTCATCGGCCATCTTGATGAATTTCGCCACCGCCTGGGAGAGCTCGTCGTGCTCGGTCGGGGTGAACACGTCAGACATGTGGACGGTGAGGTTTAGGCGGATCAAGTTGCCGTCCAGATCGAACGCGAAGGGGGCGTGCTCCGGTGCCAGGAGGAAACGAAACAGCTCGGCGAGCTGGCGCTTACCCGGCTGCGCGAGGGGCGAAGAGAACGTCAGGTGTTCCGAGCAGCAGCACCAGATCTTGATCGGCGCGCTCCCGCTGTAGAAGCTCCAGTTTTGCTCGCCGTGGCGCGCTAGCACAGGCTCGATATTGCCGCGCAGAAGCGCTCCCTCGACGAACGCGACTACGGGGTGCGGCTCGGGCTCCTCAAAGTACGAGGGCAGATCGAGGTCTTCGAGATCTGAGCCGCAGCCATCGCAGTAGCGCTCGGCGCTCTCGAGCAGCAGCTCACACGCGGGGCACTCGACGCCGAAGCTCGCTGTCTGCTCCTGGAAAGCGCTGACGAAGCGCCGCACGTCGCGGCCCGGGATACCGAAGCCGACCGACTCTGCTGAGCGCAGCTTGCAGGTGGTCACCGCGACGATGTGCTGAGCGTCATTCAGCATGGGTCCGCCAGAGTTACCTGGGTTGATGCTGGCGTCCGTCTGGACGTAGCGCTGTCCGTCGAGCAGTTGGTCGGGGTGCGACACGACGCCTTCGGTGAGCGACAGCGGCAGCCCCACGGGGAAGCCTAGGATATTCAGCTCCTGCTTGGCGCGCAGCTCGTCCACGTCGCTCAAGTTGAGGATCTGGCCCTCGATCGGCTGCTCGAACTCCACGATGGCCAGATCGCGCTTGGGGTGGATGCGTCGGACCCGCGCTTTGACGCGCGTCTTGTCGCGCAGCTCAACTGCGACCGTATGGTATGGTGCGACCACGTGGCAGTTGGTCACCAGGTGCCGGTCGCTGACTAGAAAGCCCGTGCCGGTGCCGCCCCCGGTAAAGACCTGGAACACCCCCAACGCTTCGATGCTGGTCGGGTCCATCAGGCTTCTCCTTGTGTGGCTGGCTGGTCTGCCGCAGCTGCGCTCGCTGTCGGCGCCGCTGCGTCAGCCTCGCTGGCGCCGTCGCCCAGCTGAGCTTCTGCCGCCTCGGCGTGCAGCCGCGCCACGATGGCGCGCCCGTGGTTGAGCAGAATAGTTGCTGCCTCACGGAAAGGCTTGTCTGACGCCTGCGCGAGACCAGCCCACAGGGCCGCTTCAACGGGCTCGTCGAAGGCCAGCCGCCCCAGCAGGTAATTGTAGCTGGTGAACATGGCCAGCGCCGCCATCATGTGCTGCCCGCTGGAGCGCGCTCGCTCGACCAGCTTCAGGTACTCGCTGTCCTCGAAATAGTGCTCTAGCATTTCGAGCTTTCCGTCGGCGAACGGGCTGATGCTGTAGTGGGCGTGGCCGAGGTTTTGGCGCAACACCTCCGGGGACAGCGCCTTCATTTCTTTGATGCACTTGGCGAGGGTCGCCTCGCGCTTCGCCGGATCTTGATCCGAGTCGTTGTAGGTGGCGGCGCTCTCGGAGAGCCGCGACAGCACCGCGCCTGTTAGCGGCAGCCGCGAGCGCAGCTGGTAAAACGCGTAGGCTGAGATCTCATCCAAAAAGAACATGGAGCGCTTGCGCTGCGACTCCTTCAACAACTCGTCTACGTCGATCCAGTGCTGCCGCCAGATGGCCAAGGAGCGCTCGAACTCATCATCGGTGAGCGGCTCAATCGGCTCGGGCTCCAAGGGCAACACACCAAACTGATCCACCATCCAGTCGTCGTGCTTGTCCGCCTCGACCGGCATCAAGCGCAGCACCTCCAGCAGCTTGATCGGGTGGAGACGGGTGAGCCGATCCGAGTACTCGAGTCGCACCTCGTCGCCTGAGACCCGCGGCTGATGCAGCTGCCCGGAGCCACTGACCCGCGTCAACAGGTAGCGCAGCGCGGCGGTAGACTTGCCGCCTTGGGTGAGCCGCACCAGCGGCACCGTGATGAACAGCTTGTCGCCTTCAACGCGCAGCGTGACCCGCGACGAGCCTTGGAGCAGCGAGTACGGCTCACGCCTCAAGTCGGGTGGTGCCTCACCGAGCAGGTGCGTCAGGGTGAGCGCGACGGACGCCTCTTGTTGGCCCGCCTCAAACAAGCCAATGGCCTCATCAAGGAGTTCGAAGTCTGGCTGGAGCCTAACGCCGCGACGACGCACAGGCGGCAAGCTCACGAATGAGGTCAGCGTCATGGGCGGCGACGATAAGGAGCGCAGGACCGAGAGGCAAGGCGCTGCAGTCGAAGCGCGTTTGGGGCCGAAAGGCCAGCGCTGAGAGGCGCGCCGCGATGTCAGGCGCCGCGTGGCTGTGTGATGACGCTCGAGGCTCGATCGGGGGTGGAGGGCCTGGCGCTGGGTCAGGCTGCTTACGGTTTGCGCCCTGCGGCGCCGGATAGTACGTAGCCAGTCGGCTCAAGCAGCGCCCCGCGTCGCCTTGGTGCGCCCTGGCGAGCGACCACGCGCTTGGTCGTGAAGCTGCCCTGAAGTGGTCGTGGAGTCGTCCAGGTCAGCTGGTGTTTCTTAAGCCACGCGGAAGCTCGGTCTGCTACGCCTCGGGCCCTGAGGCGTTGTACCACGAAGTGCAACCATGCGGCAACGAGCAGCTTGACAGCAGGCTGAAAGCCCTGCAGGCTCGGCGGTCCTGGGCCTGATTGGAGAGCAAGATGCCAGCATACCGCTTTTCCTGGGACCCGTTGGCGGACGCGAAACGCAGACTACGTTGCTTCGTACCGCCCTGACGGCAGTGAGGGCGATCCGTTTGAGGTCGTCAATCGATTCCGCACGGGAGAGATGGAAGTGCCGGTTAACGTGCAAATGGTGACCGAAGGGGTCGACGTCCCGTCCATCCAGACCGTATTCCTGACACGCCCGACGGGCAGTGAAATCCTCATGCCCTGTTGGCGGTTGGTGGCGAGGGGGTGACAGGTGTGCTGGCCTCTGCTGAGGTGTTCGCGGGCGGGCTTGGTACGCCGTGCGGAAAGGACGATGACTGTCGATCCGGTCATTGCGCTGAGGGCATTTGCTGCGACGCGGCGTGTGACGGGTCTTGTCAGACGTGTGCGTCTAGCTACGCCAGACCAGGCGTGTGTCGGTTGGCCGTATGCGACGATCCGACCCCGCGGTGCACGGGTGAGACGTCAGGGGTCTGCCCGGCGACGTTCTTCTGTGGCGCGAGCGGCGAGTGCCTCACGCTGCACGCGGTTGGTGACTGCGGCACCACCTGCAGCGAGGGGACAGAGACCCGGAGGACCTGCAAGGAGGGGAGCTGCCTGCGCGGGCTGTACTCATGCGGAGGCTACCAGTGCGACGGCGATGTGTGTGGCAAGTCGTGCGGTGACGACACGGACTGCGTGGCCAATTTCTTTTGTCGCGCCAGCAGGTGTGCGCCAACCAGCGAAGTATGCGGTGATTGTGAAGGCTACCCGTGCGATCCGATCAAGCGCGCGTGCGACAGGACCTGCAGCACAGGCCAGGACTGTCAGTACGGCGACGAGTGTCGAAATACTGCCGCGGGGAAGCACTGCTTGTTCCCGTCTGGCGAGCCTGCTGGCGCCTGCGGCTGCGGCCTCCCAGGCTTCGGAGCCAGCGCCATTGGCCTCGCCCCGTTCGGTTTATGCCTGATGTTCTTACGTCGCCGTCGCGGGCGCCGCGGGGTGTCTAAGCTGCGGCGCCCAGCTAGCTAGCTAGCTAGCTGGCGCAGCCAGCCAAGTCGGCAGCAAAGCCCTCGCAAAGCGGGCAGCCGAGCAGAAAGTTGGCGGGCGGGCGCGGAAGCGAGAACCAAAGACTTGCCAAGCAGGCGCATCTCCCCCACATGCTCGAGAGCATGTCCATCGTCTCGCTGATCAAGGGGCGCCGCGGCGCGAGCGGCTTTGGCTACGCTTCGACGGCCGAGGAGGTCACCGCTGGCCTCGACCTCCGCGGTAAGACGGTGCTGATCACGGGCGTGAACTCGGGCCTGGGGGAAGAGAGCGCTCGGGTGCTGGCGCTGCGCGGCGCTCGCGTGCTGGGGCTGGCGCGCACCGAGGACAAGGCCCGCGCGGCGTGCAGCGCGCTGGGCGATCAGGCTGTGCCGTTCGCTTGCGAACTGTCGGACCCAGCATCGATCCAGTCCTGCGTTGCCGCGCTGAAACACTGGGCCCAGCCGATCGACGTCCTGCTGTGCAACGCGGGTGTCATGGCGCTGCCTAAGCGCGAGCTGGTGCATGGCCAAGAGAAGCAATTCTTCACCAATCACATCGGTCACTTCATGCTGGTGACTGGCTTGCTAGAGCAGCTGACCGAGGCGGGGCGGGTGGTGATGCTCTCGAGCGTCGCGCACACGCGGGCGCCGTCAGCGGGTATTCAGCTTGACGACCTGAGCATGCGCCATAACTACACCCCGAACGCCGCCTACGGCCAGTCGAAGCTGGCGAATTTGCTGTTCGCGCGCGCCCTGGCCAAGCGCTTTGCTGGTACCGCGCGGACAGCTAACGCAGTGCACCCTGGGGTCATCTTCACCAATTTGGCGCGCCACATGGGCAGCGTCGTCGGGGCGCTGGGTCCGATAGTCGTGGGGCTGACCATGAAGAACGTATACCAAGGCGCGGCGACGCAGTGCTTCGTGGCTACCCACCCCAGCCTAGCCACCACCAGCGGTGAGTATTTCGCCGACTGCAACGTCGCGCGGAGCTCGCGCCACGGTCGCGACGTCGAGCTGGCTGAGGCGCTGTGGATCGCCAGCGAACAGATCGTCGCCGAGGTGACTGGCGGCGAACCGGCTGGCGGCTAGGTCAGTGGGCTGCCGGCAGGCGACCGCGAACTGAGCTAGCAGGCGACCGCCGCTCAGTGTTGGAATATCCTGAGATCGAACTCGGGCTAGTTGGTGCAGCGCTGTGGCACATCGCTACCTGGCGCGTCCAAGAAGAAGCCCACTTGGGTCGCGGCTGGGTCGCCGCTCAGGCGGGTGATGTTGAAGCCCTTGCACAGCACCGAGCGGGTGAAGGTTTGCCTGTAGCCCGCCCGTGAAGAGACCACGAAGCCCCACGCGCTGCGCACCTCGACGTCGAGCCCACGCACGCTCAGATCGTAGCCGCTCACGCTCAGCGAGTTGGTGTGGTCTGGGTGCCCCGGTGAGCTATGGATGCACGTCCGGCGCGAGGTGCCGCTCACGGAGACACAAACCTGGGAGCGTGGCAGCGCCTTCTCAAGCGACCGGGTGCCGCTGCCGCCGCCGGCGTAGCGCAACACGAAGCGCTGGTTTGGTTCGAGGCGGTCGCCGCAGCTGCCCAGGCAATCGTGACCTGAAGGGCAGCAGCCCTCGCCTGGGCAGCAGCTACACAGATCAGAATCCGTGGGGCAGCTAGCTGGCCGCTGGCTCGCTGGCTGGAGGACTTGAAGCGGGGCGGGGGCAGTGGTCCCCGTGGGCGTTGGGGTGGGTGGCTGCGCTGGTTGGCTGGTCGGCACCAGCGTGGTCGCTGGTGGCTGACTCGTGCCGCGGGAGGCCGGCGCTGGGTCAAACAACCCGCTGAACGCGACAGCTACGCTCGCCGCTAGCCCTAGCAGCGCGACCACCCCGCAGCCCGTGCCAGTGAGCAACGCGGCGCCTGTCGAGCGCGAACGCTGGCCCGGTCGCGGCGGGGTGTAGGCTGGCAGCGCGGGAGGCCCAGCGGGTCCAGCGTAGCTGTCGGTGCGCACGGACAACGCAGGACTTGAGCCCCCCTCGGCTCTAGGCGCTTGCCGTACGGAATAGAGATGAGGCGACCCGGTGCTGACAGATGGCTGCTCTGGAGGGCAGGGCGCGGGCAGATCTGGCTGGTACACGGTGCGCAGCCCCGGGCCCCCCGTCCCCAGTAGCTGTGCGAGGGCATCACCGTTCGGCAGGCGCTGGTCAGCGCGGATGGCGAGTGTGCCACGCAGCAGCCGATCTAGGTCTACATCACCAGTGGCGGGAGGCCAGTTTGTGCTTAATGCTGCCGCACGGTACTCTCGGGCGTAGTCGAGCAGCGACGCCCCAGGCGCCAGCCCGCTCGGGTGCCCGCCGATAAAGACGCGCCAAGCCAGCACACCGAACGCGAACACGTCGAGGGCTGGCCCCACCTCAAAGCGCCAGTGACGCGGCTCGATCGCTTCAGGGGCCAGGTACGCTGGTGTCCCGACCACGTGGCCAACTTGGGTGATCGGGTTGGGGTTGGCCAGCGGCGCGGCGATCCCAAAATCGACCAGCTTGACTTGGTCCGCTCGCGCTGGCGCCGCGAAGAAGTCCTTCGCTAGCAAGACGTTCTGCAACTTCACGTCGCGGTGCACGATCTGGCGCTGATGGACGAAGCCGAGCGCTGCCGCGAGGTGCCTGAGCAGCCACCACTTGTGCTCCGCCGTCAGGGCCTGCCGGTCCAGCGCTGCGTCAAGCGACTCGCCATCCACAAAGCTCATCACCACGCCCAGCACTTCATGCTGTAGGTCCTCGAACAGGGCGTGACACGGGACCAGTGACGGATGCGCGAGGCGCACGAGCTGTCGAGCTTCGCGGCGCACGCGCTCCACGCTCGCCTCAGGGGTCAGGGCGAGCAAGACCAGCTTGGCGGCGAACGCCTGGTTTGGCTGCAGGGGATCTGTCACGCGCCACACGCTGGCCTGCCCCCCGGAACCGAGGGGCGCGATCAGCGTGTATCGATCGAGTTTATCTCCCGCTTGCAGCGGCATGTGGCCCTACGCGTGCGCCAGCATAGCCACCACCGGGAAGCCCTTCCGACGCATGTTCTCCAAGGCGGGCACTAGCTTCACCCGCGCGACCTCTGGGTTGGTGCTGCAGAGCACTAGCAAGATCGGGCCACGGTCACCCCAAATGCGCAAGTACTTTTCCAGCTGCCCCACGGCGCGGTCCGCCTCAGTGCCTTTGAGGTCACGCTTCACCTCGATCAGCAGGTTCTGCACCTTGAGATCTACGCGGCCGGTTTCCCTGCTGTTCTTGATGTGGGCTTCGCTCTCGACGCGCGCCTTGAGTGAGCGCTTGAGGTGCCAAGCAAGCCGGGTTTGGTACTCCGATTCGTAGCGGTAGCGCGCCGGCTTCCAGCAGGAGATGGCGCTCACCAGCTGCCGCACCTGAGCGTGCGGGCAAGCGTCCACCAAGGCACGTTCGCGCTCGAGGGTAGCCCCGGCTACCTGCTGGCCGCAGTCGATGAGTACGGGCAACTGGCCCATGACGCTGCCGGCTAGCGAGGCGTGGTCGGAGCTGGTGCTGGCGCCAGAATCGGCGCTGGCATTTTTCCACGCGGAATAACCCCAGCGGAAAATGGCGACGCCGAGCAACAGCACCCCACCAGCTACCCAGCGAGCGATGCCGAGCGCCGCTGCTTCGTAGCCGAGCGCCGTAGGCACGTAGCTGACCAGCGCGAGCAGCGCTGAGCTGATGGCACCTACTCCAAATAGCCCCACGCCCAGCTGGCAGCGGCGGTCACCCACGGCTCCAGGGCGCACCAGGGATGCCACGTACTCCTGGCTTCCTTCCGCGGCCAACCTCAGCTGAGCACCGAGCAGGCCAAGGCTAAACCCGTCGTCGTCTCGCCAGGCATCGACGCGCGCTATGGCCATCACAGCGAGCAGGCTCAGGAACACCACGCCCGCCAGCGGCGATAAGAACCAGACCGCGTAGTCGGCGCTCAGCGCGTTGAACGCGGCCTCGACCAGCGGCGCCGCCAAGAACAGCAGCGCCGCGACGGTCAAATAGACCCCGCGCTGGCTGGCGAGCAAGGCGTCGATTCGACCGGCGACACGCAAGCTCCAGTCGAGACCGCTAGCGACTACCCCTGCGCTGGCGAAGGCGCTCTGCCACAGCGCGTCGCCGGTGGATGCCCGCTTGTACCCGTGTGGAAGCGGCACCGTCAGGCTGCAGGCTCGCGCGAGCGGCGCGTTGTGGGGCGGCGCGTTGCGCAGCGGCGCGGCGGTGGCTAGCAGCGCCGCTGCCCCTGAGATCGGCGGGGCGGCGCCAGCAACCACCACGTACGGCTGGGAGACGAGGGTCGGCAGCGAGGTGGTTGGCGCGCTCAGCGCGCGAGGTGGGTAGTAGGCAGCGCGCGGGCTGGCGCTCAGCACTGGCCTTGGCAACACCTGGGTGCCAAACGGCGATACGCTGTCGAGCAAGGTGTCTTCTCCGGCCAGCTCACCTCCACACAGCGGGCAGTCGACCAGGGTCCGCTCAGCCTGAGCCGGGACGCGGACCACGTGGCCGCAGCTCGCGAAGCTGACCTCGACGTCGACCTCGACCTGAAGCTGAAACTGGCGGTCTAACCCCAAGGTGGCGGCGGGGTAAAATCTGGGCTGAGGCGGGCGGTGGTGCATGGCGGCTCCCTGGGCTGCTGCGATCGGCGTGGTCGCCGCAGCGGTGGTTGGTGTCGCTGCTTAAGCACGCAGCGTGCCGTCCTCGGTCACAGTAAATTGAGCGTAATCGCCGACTTTTTTGGGGGGTGGATCGCGCCGTTGATGGAGGCGTGATCAGTCGTCACCGCGCCTGGAGCTGATCGCGATCAGCGGCGATCAGCCCGCCCAGCACACGCCTGCCACCGGGCTCAGGCCGCTGGGGCAACGCTGCACACACCGCCCGCTGAGCACGTCGCGCGTTTGCCCTGCGGGGCAGCTTGAGCTGCTCGCCGAGCTGGTCTTCGACGGCAAGCACAAGCCAGCCAATGGCGCGCTGCCATCGCCGCACGTTGGCAAGCAGGCGCCGAACACCAAATCTCGGCTGAGCCCGTTCTGGCAGCCGTTCTCGGCGCGCTGAGCGGGCGCTGGGTCGGGCTCGCGAGTGGGCGTTAAGTTACCTTGAGGAAAGGGTTTGCCAGCTGGATCGACCACCTCGAACACGAAGGCGTCTTGCAGGTTGCGCGCCAGGGTGGCCTCGTGGATCCAGGCGTAGCCGCCGGTGCCCCAGCCCTTCCCCCAGCTATTTTTTAGCAAGAACTGGCGCTCACCGTCGGGCAGCGTGCGGTAGCCGACTGCGGTCACGGCATGGCCCGCGTTGGTGTCCGTGTAGTCGGGCACCACACCAGCTTGCACGTTCTTGTAGCCCCAGATCTCGCGGTCAATGCTGAGGCCCAAGTATGCCTCACGCCCTTGGGCCAGCGCGGCGGCGATCAGCTCTGGCGAGGCAACTGCCTCCGCGTGGACGATGCGGAACTTCGGATTGTTACTCGCTCGGCGTTCTTCCGCCACGAGCTTGGGGTCTTGTCGCCACGAGCCCTCCTCTACCGAGTAATACTGACCACAGCGCTCTCCTTCTCGTTTTGTCTTGAGCTTGCATGCTCGCACCGGGTCATATTTCCAGGTGGCTTCCTGGGTGAACCCCGCAGATTGGCCAGTCGCATGCATTCGCTGATACGCGTCGCTGACGATCAGGTGCAGGGGCGCGGCGCTCTCCTCGATCCCTGCGCGGCGCAGCCCGTTGTCCACCACGCTGGACATTGCCATCGACCAACAAACTCCCACCTGCTCTTGGTCACGCACTGGGCCGTCTAGGTTGCTGGCGCGCAGATCCACCTCGGCTGGCAGCTGGGCTCTGGAGATGGGCTGGAGGCCTCTCGGGCCGCGCAACATGGGCAGGCGAAAGCTCTGGACGAAGCGTGAGCTGGCCATCTTGGGGCGCTGCTCGCAGTCGGTGCTGCGAAATACACCGGGGGCCACCTCCACCTGGGCGCATGGCAGCGTCGCTCCAGCTGAAAACCTCGCGGATCCGCTGTTCGCGGCCCAAACTGGCGCGGGGGGTGCGGCCGCGTGGTGTCTGGCGCTGCGCACGGTGCAACCGGCACTCAGGCTGAGGGTGACGAGGAGTCCGCACGCGAGGCTTGGCTTGTTCATGCCCCGGCTACAGCAGGCGCCGTGCCAAGCCTAGCGGCGGGGGAGTCGCGCCCGGGTTTTGCCCGTAAAATTCCAGGATGTTAGCTCAATTGACGCAGCCATCTGGCTCACGGATCCGTGAGGATGACAGCGACTCTGATCGGCGCTTGGTCGATCAGAGCTGATCGCGATCAGCGGCTCAGCCCTTCAAGAAGCGCAGCAGCTGCCCTCGCGATACCCCTAGGCGCCTAGCCGCGTCGCTCTGGTTGCCAGCGCACTGGTCGAGCATCTGGCGTACGATCTCCGGCGTGAGCGGCGTCGGCACGGCTCGCGGTGGTGCTGGACTCACGGCGGGGACGGCGCGTCCGCTGCTCAGCGGTGCCCCCACCCCCGACCCTGCTGCTAAATTGAGCCCTGAATGCACCGCGTGGATGCGTAGAGCGGGAGGCATGTCGTAGCTCGCCGCGACCTCAAGCACGCCGAACAGCTCACGCACGTTGCTGTGCCAGGGCTGTAGCATCAACAGCTCGACGGCTTCTACGTCGACCTGCGCGGGATCGTAGGTCAGCTCGCCTTGGGTCGACATGATGGCGTTGGCGATAGCGTAGAGATCCTCAGGGCGCTCGCGCAGCGCGGGCAAGTGGAGCTCACAGCCTGCGAAGCGGGCGTATAGATCCCGACGGAAGTCGCCGCCTTCGACCATGTGAGCCAGCAGGCGGTTGGTGGCGGCGATCAGCAGCACGTCGACGGTTTGGGGTTGCGTCGCGCCCACCGGGAACACCTCGCGGTTGTCGAGCAGGCGCAGCAGCTTGGGCTGTAACTCGAGCGGTAGCTCACCCAGCTCGTCCAAGAACACGCTGCCGCCGTTGTGCTGCATCACCACGCCGCTCGAGCCGCGGCCTGCACCAGAGAACGCCCCGCCGACGTAGCCGAACAGCTGACCTTCAAACACGCCCGCCGCGACGCTGGCCAGGTTGAGCGCCACGTAGGGTCGCCCAGGTCGTAGGCTGTCTGCGACGGCTCGGGCGAGCAGCTCCTTACCGCTCCCCGTTTCCCCTAGGATTAGCACATTGCGTGGAGGGCGGTTCGCGAAGTGGCACAGCCGACCGCTCAGCTGGCGCAGCCCATACGGGCCCACCAAGCCGCCAGCGCCTCCGATCCGTGGGGCAGCTGCGAGTGGATCCGCGCTGGCCCCGCCGCTGAGGTGCTGGCGGTAGACCAGCAGCGTGCGCCCGATGCGCAAGACGGCGCCCTCGTCGACGCGCACGCGGTTGCCAGGGCTCAGGCGGTGACCATTGACCCAGGTGCCGTTGCGTGAGCCGACGTCCTCCAGCTGCAGCGTCGCGCCAGCGCGACTAAACCGCACGTGCTCACGGCTCACCTTGCTGTCTTGCAGCGCCGCGGACTCAAACCATGCCCGCCCTAGCGCTTGATCTAGCGGAGGCAGCGGCAGCGCCGTGGCGCGAGGAAACGCGACGACCAGGGCGCTCACGCCGGCTTCAGCCTGAGGCGCAGCTGGAAGTTCGTAGTCCTCAGTCGCTCGCATCTTCCGTTTTCCGGCCGCATCGTAGACCATTCAGGGTGGTTTCATGGAGCAACTTTGGGCCGGCCAGCGCCTGGACCGCTACGAGCTGATAGCGCTGCTCGGTCAAGGCGGTCAGGGGACCGTGTGGCGTGTGCGCGATGTGCTGTCGCCCCAGGCGCCGCGGGCCTTAAAGTTGATTGATCTCGCCGCGGTGACGCCGGAGCAGTCTGAGCGCGCGAGGCGCGAAGCGCGGCAGCTGGCGGCGCTCAGCCACCCATCCATCGTCGCCTGCCATGGTCTATTTGAGGATCTGCAACGCGGCTTGCTGGGGCTGGTGACCAGCTTCGTGCAGGGCAGATCACTGCGTGAACTGCTGGGCAGCCAGCCTGGGGCCTCCCCTGAGCCGCGGTTCGATCAGGCTCATCGCCTGCGCGCGCTCGAACACTTGGCGGACGCGATGCGCTATCTCCACGAGCGCTCGGTGGTGCACCGCGACATCAAGCTGGACAACGTCATGCTCGGCGAGCGTTTCTTTGAGGATCCGGATGATCCGGCGCAGGTGCAGCTGATCGACTTCGGTATCGCGGTGGCCGAACACCAGGGCGGCAAGCTCACGCGGGTCGGGCACGTGGTTGGGACAGCGCCGTACCTGGCGCCTGAATTGCTCGACCCAATGGCCCACGGGCCCCCCAGCGCTGCGTCGGGCGTCAGCCGCGCGCCAGCGCTGGACGTCTTCGCCTTCGGCGTCGTGGCCTGGGCGCTGCTCGTCGGCGGGCACCCAACCGGCCTACCAGAACACGCTGGCTTGGCGGAGTTCGTGGCCATCTATCGGCAGCTCAGCGGCCAGCCAGAGCGCTGGCTTTCGGCGCTAGAAGGCCTGCCGTCCCGGGGCTGGTTGTCTGGCTGCCTGGCCCTCGACCCCGCGGCTCGCGTCCGATCTGGCGTTGCCCTAAGGAATGCGATGGCAGCCGGCCGGGGAGGGGCAGCGGTCCCCATCACCTTGCCGCTAGAGCCATCGGGCGAACGGACGCTGGCGTCCTCCAGTCCGTTCAGCGACGTGCTCACTGACGAGCTCAGCTACGCGCCGTCAAGCCCGCGCGGCGCTTTGGCCGTCGGAGTTGCACCGGCTGGCGTCGAGTTGGCTGGTGCCCAGTCGAGCGACGTTGGGTTTTACGATGCCGCGGGGCAACGCAAGACTGCGTCGCGTCTGGGGCCGATGCTGGCTCTGGTCATCGCGCTGAGCGCTGTCGGCGGGGCGGGGCTCCTCGCTGCAGGAGTTGGGCTCTACCGGTACACGTCGGAGTCCCTCCCAGCGCTCAGCTGCCAGCCTGGCGAGCCGCTGGCGCCGCAGCGCGAGTTCGTGTTGTGGGTTGATCCGCCGCTGGTTCAAGAGCACGGCATCACGCGGCGCTTCGCCGCGCCGGGGGAGACCGTGTGCCTGACCAACCGCAGGACCCGGCAGCGCCAATGCGTGACCGGTGGTGAGCCTCAGCCCACGGTACAGGCCCGGGTGGCCGACACCAGAGCAGGCTCCCTCGGCTTAGAAATCGAGCTGCGTCGAGGCACCCAGCCGCTGCTGCGCACGCCGCCCCTGGGGTTCGCCGGAGCGCGGGCCTCATGCCTCGACTCCGAGTGGCTGCTGAACGTGGAGCAAGGGGTGCCTGGGCTGGTGCTGCTCAGCCTGCAGCTCAGGCCACGCTGAGCTGATCGCGATCAACGCAGGTTGTCTGATGGGCTGATCGCGGCGCCGCTTCTGGCGATTTACCGCCACTTTTGCCGAATATTTCCGGGCAACGCCTTGGCACGTCGCGTGCTCTAGCGTCGGCATGCAGCACATCAAGCCAGCGCACGATCAGGGGGTGGGCGGGAGTCTGTATTCAGCGGGCGCGCTGCTCTTGCTGTGCGCGCTGTGTCTGTTCGCTGGGGGCTGCGGCCTCGCACGAGTGAGCAGTAACACCGCGATCAACGCCCAGGCGAACGCGGACGCGGTGTGCGGGGCTCAGCTGCCCGAGCCGCTGACCTGGGGCGCAGCGGAGCAGAGATATTTCCGGGCGGCAGCGACACAAGGACCGGTCGTGGTGAGCAAGCAAGCCTGCCGCGTGGTGGTCCTACATGGCTGCCGAGTCGCTGGGGTGGCAGGCTACCTGAGCGACGCACGCAGCATGCCCCACCAGGAGCAGCTCTCCGTCGATCTGAGGGGTCAGGCGCGCGTTGGGCTGCCGTGGGTGGACGCCGACGTAGACACCAACGGCGAGCTGCATGCGTCCTACACCGTGTCAGCGCGGAGCTACGCGGAGCTGGCGCCTCGGACCGTATTGCAAGGCGCGTGCGCCGGGGCGACCCACATCGTGACCGGCTACTCGACTGGCGCTTCGGAGCTCAAGGCGAGCACCGCTCAGCGTGGCAGCGTGGACAACAGCGTCGTGAATGGCCAAGCATCCGCTTCCGCTGGGATCTTGACGCGGAACGGTGATCTGGCGGCGTGCCTGCGCCTAGCCCCGGCGGCGCGCGGGTCCGCGATTGAGTGCTCCGCCGTGGTGCAGCTAGAGCTTGCGCCGCTGCAGGCGGTGTGCGCCGGGCACAACTGTCAGCCGGACCCCGCCGCGCCTGGCTACACAGCAAACCCTAGCTACGCCTCAGGCCCTGGTTACACCGCGCCCAGCGTGGCATCACCGGGTGTCCACCACGCGGCCCCGGCGCAGTCAGCTCCCAGCTGCGCAGCCGATCTCGCCGGTTGCGGTCAGCGCTGCCAGGCGGGTGACCGCCGCGCCTGCGAGGCGCTTGGCAGCAGCTGCTCGGTCGGGCTCAACCTAGAAGCTTGCCAACTCTACTGGAACCTTGTGTTCACGCCGATGGCCCAGGGCCACTCGGGGCAGCGCGGCTAGCTTAGCGGGGCGATCAGCTCGAGCACGAGCTCAGCCTTGTAGACAGCACCCCGCCATATCGCGACGCCCCAAGACCCCCTCGGGCCCTGGGGCGTGCTTCAGTGAACGCTGAGTTGCTGCCTCGCGGTCTTAATCAGGCCACGATGGGAAAGCGCACCGGGCCGTAGGCCGCGCGTGACGGTTCTTCGGCGACCTCCGGCTCCTTGAGGTTCTCGGCTAGCCAGCCCGCCTCATCGGCCTCTACTCGACGCAGCTGTTGGTCCAACTGCTCGTAGGCGTACGGCATCATGGACTCGAAGTGCACGTACAGCACGGACAGCGTAGCGAACGCCTCAATGCCGACGTGGTTGCGGACCAACACTCGCCCGAAGTTCTTCCAGAAGTGACGCCGCGTGTCCTTTAGCTTGGTCATGGTGACGGAGAGCCGCGCCACGGTGCGCAGGTTGCGATAGAAGACCGGCCAGCTCGGCATGAAGTTCGGGATCGTGTTGAGCCGGATCGCCACGTCGGAGCAGCGCTTGAAGTAATCCTCGGGATCAAACGAGTGATGCATGACTCGGATCAGATCCCGGATCACGTCCTTCGCTGGGCGTTCCGGGCGGAACTGAAGGCCGGCCGAGATTTGATCTCGAGTCCCCTCAGGGAGATCATGGCGCGCCTTTGGAAATAGGCGCTTCTCACGATCGAGGCGCTTGGAGAGCTGGGTGCCTGGCAGGGGATACACCATCCCGGCCATCACCCAAGGCACGCAGGCCTCGTCGATGCAGTCGATGATTTTGTCCGCGATGTTGTCTGGTTCACCGTCCAGGCCCAGCAAGAAGCCTGAGTGGATGGTGGCGCCCGCCAGCCTGTAGATGCGCTCCGCCGCCTCGGCGATAGAGAAGCCCACGTTCTGCGGCTTTTGTGCGTGCTTGAGCGAGTTCTCGTCGGGGGTCTCGATGCCGACCAGGAAGTACTTGAAGCGTGCCTCGCGGAACAAGCCGAGCAGCTCCTCATCCTGAGCGATGTTGATGGTGACCGAGGTGGACATGTGGAAGGGGTAGTTGTGCTCCTTCAACCAACCCGCGATGGCGCGAAGCAGCTTCTTGGCGTCGTTGATCTTGCCGACCAGGTTGTCGTCGAAGAAGTCGACCTGCCCCCGGTAGCCGGTGTCATACAGGCACTGCAGCTCGTGGATGACCTGGTCCACGCTCTTGTGCCGGTACTTGTTCGAAAACAGGTCGATGACGTTGCAGAACTCACAGTGATGCGGGCAACCGCGGGAGTACTGCAGGCCGAAGTACAGGTAGTTGCTGAAATCGATCAGATCGAAGCGCGGCACCGGGCTCTCGCTCATCTCCGGGAGTCTATCCGCGTGGTAAACAGCGGATTTGACGCCGTTCTTCAGGCCCTCGAGCAGCATCGGCACGGTGACCTCGCCTTCGCCGAGACACAGGAAGTCCGCGTCGCTGTAGCGCTCGGGGTTCATCATCGGATCGGGTCCACCAGCCGCCACTGGGATCCCTGCGGCACGCCCGCGCTTGATGACCTGAATCGCTCGGCCGCGGTGCACGATCTTGCTGCTGACCACCATCAGCTCAGCCCACTCGATGTGGGCATCGGTCAGCTCTTCCACGTTCTCGTCGATGACCTTGAACTCCCAGTCTTGGGGCATCAGCGCGGCGACGGTCAAGAGACCGAGGGGCGGCGTCATGTATTTCGTGCCGGTGAGTTCACACACCTTTTCGAAATGCCAGAATGAGAAACTGTCGAATTTGGGCCAGACCAACAAGACCTTCATGGAAATCCTCCGAGAGCCCAACGAGGGCTGGCGTTACGTTAGTGGAGGTCACCTGGAGTGACTTGACGGTCGTCAAGTGTGGGGGGTGCGCCCGGCGAATTGTTCCAGGGCGCGCTCGTCTACGATGCGCAGCGTGCGTCGGGTGGTGACGATGGCGCCGCTGGCGGCTAGCTGGGCTAGAGCCCGGGAGAAGGTCTCGGCCCGCATTCCGAGCAGCTCAGCGACCAGCTTGCGTGGCAGCGCGGCGGCCGACCCTCGAGGTCCCTCGTCGCACAGCCAGTCAGCTACGCGTCGGATCGCCGGACCCGATGCGGCTGTGCGTCGGCGCGGATCGACACTCGACCGCAGGGAAATTTCCAGGGCGGTCCGACACGGCGTGCCCTTGGCGCCAAGCCAGGCGTCCATGCCAGTGCGTGTGATCCCGCACACCACGACGTCGGTCGTCGCCCTGGCGGTGTCGAGGTATCTGTCTGAGACCATCGCCTCCAGACCTACGAACGACCCGGGGAACCTCACCGCATAGGCGCTGCTGCCCGCGTCGTGAGCGTTGGCCTCCCGATACAGCGCGACGGTCCCCTCCTTCACGAACCAGCAGTGCTCAGCGGGTTCGCCAGCGAGCATGAGCAACTCACCCGCTTGCCGCGCGCGGTTCACGAACGGGCAGAACTGGCCTTGCGCTGTGCCGGAGGCCAGGCCGACGGCGCAGTCGATGCAGCTGATGATCTTCAAGGCGGGATCCGACATGCACGCACAACTTACGGTTTAGGCGGCTCTTCACAGCGAAAGACGCCGGAGTCTTCCGAGTTGACCGGGGTGCACTCCTTCCCGTCCGGGCACTGGATGCAGGCGCAGCTCACCGGGCCGTTGCATGCGGTCGCGGGATCGCACTTAAAGCTAGCGGGCGCCGCAGGATCGCAGCAGCACGCGCCGCCTGCGCCACCGCAGAAGGTCTGAACCTGACCTGACGGGCATTTCTCTTCCGGATCGTCGAGGTGGCTGCAGTTGGTCGGCTCAAAGTGAACTTCGATGCACACGTCGCCGCCGCTGCAGGTTAGACCGGTGCCGCACGGTATCTGCCCCGTAGCGCCGCCTGAGCCAGCGCTGCCGCCTGAGCCAGCGCTGCCGCTTGAGCCAGCGCTGCCGCCCGAGCCAGCGCTGCCGCTTGAGCCAGCGCTGCCGCCCGAGCCAGCGCTGCCGCCTGAGCCAGCGCTGCCGCCCGAGCCAGCGCTGCCGCCTGAGCCAGCGCTGCCGCCCGAGCCAGCGCTGCCGCCCGAGCCAGCGCTGCCGCCATTTCCCGGGCTGGACTCCGTGTCACCGCAGCCAGCGACCAAACACAGCGTTGAGAGCACGACGAGATAGGTCCTAAGCATGCCAAGACGCTACCGCACTTCGGGAACCAAGGGCGCAGACGTTCTTCGTTCCCGAGTGGAATTGGCTTAGTGGAGCTCGGGTCTTGGGGGCGCACGGGCAGCTCGCGGAGCAGCGCGCTAGGTCGACGCTGCCGCTCAGTGAGTGAACGCGAGTTGGCTCTGGCGTCCGCTGGAGCGTGAAGCGACGGCCTCAGAGCACGAAATGGGGGCCACGTCCGACGCGGTTTTGTGCTTCGCGAGGCGTTGGCGCAGATCTTGAAGAGGGCACGGTTCGCAGGAGCTTGGGCATCCCCGCCCCCAGGGCGGCAACAACAGGAGTGGCTGTGAAAAAAGTCGAGGGTCGCCGCTTGGGCGGGTTGGGCGCGGGTCGGGTGCTGTCTGGAGCGGCGTCTGCCGGCTTGCTGATCGTATGCGGAGTTGGTTGTGGGGCCGAGGCGCCCGACCATCAACGCTTTGTCGAAGTAATTCCACAGGGAAGTGAAGTCGCGGTCGCTGGTCCAGACTCAGCGAGCGCTAGGTCCACCACCCAAACAAGCGGCGGACCGAAAGCGCATGCGTTGGGCAGCGATTTGCCTCAGGGGCCGTGGGCCGAGTCCTACGCCCTGACCCGCAGCGTGCGCGACGGCGTCAACCACCTGACCGCTGACATCCTAGGCTCGGTGTGGTGGCTCGTGACCGAGGTCCCGCCCAGCGACGTGAGCCAAGACGAGGCGACCTGGGGCCCATATGACGACGCGCTCAAGCCTTCGTTGATGCGCTTCCGTGTGACAGCGCTTGGGGGCGACGTGTACGAGTACGTGCTCGATGGCCGCCCCAAGGCGCAGCCAGACGGAGCCTACCTGACCGTGATGACCGGCATCGGCTACGGGCGCGCTCACCCTGAGCACCGCAACGGGCAGTTTCGAATTGACCTAGACACAGCTCGTGCGCTGGATCCATTCGAGCACCAAGATGACGGTACGGGCGTCGTGTTCGTGCAGCACTGGCTCGCTGGCGACGCACATCGCATCATCGCCGACCACCACGAGAGCGCTGACGCGAAGTTTTGGACCGCGGAGAGCATTGAGCTACCCGACGGAACCGGGACGCTGTTCATCGACGCCTTGGACGACCTGGACGACAGCGCGACCCCAGCGCTCGAGAGCATCACCCTCGCCAGCCGCTGGCGCGCCGATGGCGCAGGGCGCGCGGACTATAGCTTTACCGGTGGAGACGTAGCAGAGCAGCTCGACGCCACGGAGTGCTGGGACCCGAGCTTCTACGCGACCTACTTCGCGGCGGGGACCTACGCTGAGGGCGACGGGCAAAGCTGTGCTTTTTCCGCGAGCGTGGCGCGTCCCTAGTCGTCAAGCTCCCAGGTCGCCTTCAGCCAGTCGAGCAGCTCGCCTTCGCGGCTGTCGATGGTGCCCACCGTCGCTAGGTCGAACAGCTCGGCGAAGATCATCTGGCGCGCTTCTAAGCGATGGATGCCTTGGGCCCGCGCCTTGACGCCTTGTTCGCTCAAATTGAGAGCGTCGAGCTTACGGTTCAGGTCGTTGTAGCGGTCGGGGCCGATGTGTTCGGCGAACAGCCGCATCTCCCGAGCTTCGCCCTCGCTGACGAAGCCATCGCTGGCGGCGAGCAGCTTGAGCAGGGCGATCGCGCTGAGCAGCTCCTCTTCGGTTAGATCCTGGAACTCGAAATCTTGCATTGGAGACCTTTACAGCGCGGAGGTCGGTCGCGCTCGCGCCCAGTGGGGTTTGGGTCAGTCAGGCTAGCCCAGCGCCGCAGCATACTCGCTCAGGCTGGCCAGCAAGGCATCGATTTCTGCGTCGGTGCCCACGCTGATGCGCAGCCCATCGTCTAGCAGGCGCTCCGCGAAGTAGCGCACCAAGATCCCGTTGGCTTTCAAGTGCTCGAAGGCGCCACGCGCTCGCCGCGCTCGCGCCGTGGGTTCGGTCTCGCCGGGCCCGGGCGTCACCGCCCCCACCCGGGCAAAGACGAAGTTGGCGCGGCTGGGTAGCACGGCATACCCAAGCTGCTCGAGCCCGCGGCTGAGCCGGCGCCGCGTAGCGATCACGCGCTCGACATTGCGCTCGGTCCAAAGTGAGTCGAGCAGGCTGGCTGCCCCGGCTACGATGGCCAGGCGATCCAAGTTGTAGGAGTCCTTGACCTTTGCCAAGCCGCTGATCAGCTCCGCGCTGGCGAAGGCTAGACCAAGGCGCATTCCTGCAAGGGAATGGCTCTTGGAGAAGGTGCGCAGCACCACCACGTTAGGCTCGCTGCTGGCTAGGCTGAGCGCGTCCTCGTCGCTGAACGCCGCGTACGCCTCGTCCACGACCAAGACGCCTCGCGCCAGGCTGCGCGCTAGGTCTCGCAGGCGATCGACCCCATGCTGCGTCCCAGATGGCGAGTTGGGTGTGGCGACGAACACTAGCTGGGCGTCGCAGCCAAACAAGCCCTGGGGCAGGGTAAAATCAGCGTCAAAATCAAAGCTCTGTACTGTAGCGCCGGCGGCCGCGGCTAGCGTCCGATACAGCACGTAGGTCGGGTATGGGTAGGCGACGCTGTCGCCGGGCTCGAGGCAAGCGCGCAAGAGCAGCGCGAGCAGCTCATCAGAGCCATTGCCATGCAGAATTTGTTCGACTGGTAGACCAAACACGTCACTGGCAGCTTGGCGCAGCTCGGTCGCGTGAGGATCGCTGTATAGGCGCAAGCGCTCGGCGCTCCCCGAAAGCTCATGGATGATCGCCGCGTGGACCTTCGGGCTCGGCGGATACGGATTTTCGTTGGTGTTTAGCTTGATGATCTTGGTGCCAGGCTGGGGCTGTTCGCCCGGCACATACCCAACCATCGCCTCAACGCTCTTTCGAAACAGACTCATAGCTGATGCTCCAACTGGCCCTGCGCTAGCCCTGGGCTCGCGGACCTTAGTACTTTCCAACCGCTTCGGCGGCGTGACGGCTGAGCGAGCCACCGAGCGGGGGGTCGCCATCTGCGGCCCAGTGGGCCGCGAAGGCGTCGCGGATCACCAGCTCCCCCAGCTTTCCTCGCGGGTTAAAGCCCCACTCTGCCTCTTGGGATAGGTCATCGGGATCGGCGTACATCCGCCACACGAAGCAACCCGCGAACCAGGGCTGGTCGATGTGCGGCGCGATCAGCGCGGCGTACGCGTCGGCCTGCGCCGCCTCGTCGATTTGGACGTCCTTCATGTGATCTGGCCACTCCCACGGCTTGATCGCCGGGTTGCTGCGGGTGGTGTAGCCGATCTCAGTAAACACTACGGGTTTACCCCAGGCTTTGGCCAGCTCGCCGATACGCGCGGCGACCTGGCGCCCACCTTCCAAGAGCCGCTTCACGTCGGCGCCGTCCTGATCTGCCAGCGGGAAAAAGGCGTTGATGCCGATGACGTCCAGCTCGCCCAAGATCACCGTGTGCTCGACGTCGTCCCAGTTGGCCGCGTAAGTGAGGGGGCCGGTGTAAATCTTTCTTACCTCGCGGATCAACGCAGTGAAGCTGGGGGCGCGGGTGGTGGTGACCCAGCTGCGCAGCTCGACGCCGAGGCTCAGCAGGTCAACCTGGGTGCGCTCTGCCAGCCTAGCCCACCCGAGCAGGTACGCCGCGTAGCTCTTCTGCCACTGGTCCCAGCCAGCGTCGCTGCCCGGATCGATCTCGGCGCGCCAGCCGCCTCGCTCCACCCACAGGTGAGGGACCAACATCACCTTGAGCCCGTCGGCGTGGGCCTGGTTGACCGCCTTGGCGATGGCCTCGTAGTTCGCTTCGAACGGCGCCTCGAAGCTGGGGTCCACCCCCGTCGATTTGAGATCCCAGACGCGTCCAAACGGCGTGAGGCTCACCCAGTTGGCGCCCATGCGCTGCGACTCGTGCAAGCTCCGCTCAAAGGCCTGGCTGCCGTAGCCGAGCCCTGGATGCAGCCCGCTCTCGATAGGGCCGATGGTCATGCCCCGAATCGCGTACGGCCCTGCGCGCTGCGCTCGCGTTTGTGCTGCGTATTGCCACGCGGATTCATGCGGGATCAAGTCTAACTGGCGCTGTGCGTATACGTCACCCGACGTGAGCAGGGTCAGCACGCCGATCAAGAGCGCCTGGGTGCTCAGGCTTGCGCCTAGCCTGTGCTTGAGCAGCTTGGGCATTCAGCGGCTGACTTGGGCTGCGACGTCTGCGAGCAGAGACGGATCGATGTCGCGGATATGCATTACCACGCGGTCTGCACCGGCGAGCGCGAGCTCCGCTTGGGTGTAGCTGTGGGCTACCGCGACGCAGGTTAAGCCCGCTGCGCGCGCAGCTTCGATGCCGCTGATCGAGTCCTCGACGACCAGCACATCGCGTGGGTCTAGCGAGCGCTGGCTGAGCGCTTCAAGCTGCTGAATCCCTTTGAGATAGCCCTCGGGGTCGGGCTTCGAACGCGCGGTGTCTTCAGCCGCGATGATGAAGCGCACCAGGGGTGCCACCCCCAACAGCTGGAGACCTAACTCGATCTCCGGGCGCAGCGCGCCGCTCACGACCCCAAGCGGTCCCCAGGTTGCACACAGCTTGACCAGATCTGCCGCGCCCTCGAAGGGCTTCAGGCTGTTCTCGGCGCGCGCCATGTAGAGCGGAAACTTCGCGCGCACCAGCGCCTGGATGGCCTCAGCATGGGTGGCCTGCCCGTGGGCCGCCAAGATCGCTTCGAACGCGCCAACGTCGTCAAAACCCAGGTATTTCTCCCAGTAGTCGGCTTCGCTGAGCGAAATGCCCAGCGGCGCGAGCGCGTCCTGAAACGCGGCTAAGTGAACGCGCTCGTCATCGACCAGGACGCCGTTGTAGTCGAACAGGGTGCAGGCAAACACAGGTGATCTCCGGGCGCTTTGCGGGGGCCGCGCAGTCTGCGCGAGAAGGGAGAGGAGCGTTAGGGCCGTCGTGACGGCGTGTCAGCTTGAATCTCGCGCAGCCTTGTGCCAGGTTCCGCCCGGCTTGAGCGTAACTTTCGCGAGCAGAAGAGCATGAGTAAAGGCGATCTTTTAGAGATGGAGGGCACCATTCAGGATGCCCTCGGGGGTGGTCAGTACACCATCAGGTTGGACCAGGGCGAGGCGACCGTACGCGCTCAGCTCTCGGGGCGTATGCGCCGACACCACATTCGGGTGCTTCCGGGCGACCGCGTGCGCGTCGCGGTTTCTCCGTATGATTTGACCCATGGTCTGATCGTCTACCGCGGAAAGGGCTGACTCTCCACTGGTCTTAGACCAAGCGCTGCTGTTCGAATCGAGTGAGCCGCCGCACCTGTTGAGTGCTGGCGGCCTTCAGCGTTTGTGCCGCCTCCGGCTGCCGTTGCTCCGCCGGCTGCGCCCCGGCGCGCTGTCGGTCCGCGCGCTGTGCCTCGGCGCGCTGCTGCTGAGCGCGCTCTGCCTGCCTGCGTGTGACAAGCCAGAGCCCAAGCGCGATGAATCACCGCTGATCGTGGTGCCCAGCGCCTCAGCGACGCCCCCGCCGAAGCTGCTCTATTTACCCGACGGGGGCGACCGCGCGCCGCCTGAAGCGCCGGCGCTCGAGCCGACCGCCATGCCGCTGTCGCCGCGCTCTTCGCGCTGCCCTGCGGATATGGTTGATGTCGGTGGGCAATACTGCATCGACCGCTACGAGGGGCAGTTGGTGGACAGCAAGGCTGGCCGCGTGCTCTCTCCCTACTATTCACCAGAGGCGCGCAAGGCCAAGCGCGAGTTTGGCGTTTGGCGCAAGCAGTCGCTGGAGGTTGGGTCTCCCCAAGCGCGCGCACAGCAGGTGCCGCTGCTACCTGGCTGGCAGTTGACCGAGAGCTACCAGCCCAAGGCGCAGTCGGTGGCGGGGGTGATCCCGAGCGGTTACCTGACCGCGCTCGACGCCGAAGCCGCGTGCAACAGCGCGGGCAAGCGCCTGTGTACGGAGAAGGAGTGGGTCACCGCCTGCCAAGGTGAGAAGTCACAACAGTTTCCGTACGGCGACAAATATGAGTGGAAGACCTGCAACGTCTTCCGAGAGGCGCACCCAGCGCACGTGTTGCACGACGACGCCTCGCGGGGTCACCTCGACCCGCGGCTGAACCTAGTCTCCAGCAGCGCTGGGCCGCTGTTACGCAAGACAGGCGCCACCCCGGCTTGCAAGAGCGTGTGGGGCAACGACGCTATCTACGACATGGTCGGCAACCTGGATGAGTGGATCGACGACGCCGACGGCGTGTTCGTCGGCGGCTTCTTCTCGCGCAGCACCAAGAACGGCTGCCTCAGCCGGGTAGGCGCTCACCCCCGCGAGTATTACGACTACAGCCTCGGCGTGCGCTGCTGCGCGCTCCCGCGCTAGCGGGCGCGTCGGAAGCAAGCGCGGGGCACCAGGCGGAGCCCGGCGCCGAGAGTGACTCCGTAGGGCAACGGCACCGTCAGCGCCTACAACGTCGGCGTCGGAGGGCGCGCCTTGAAATGACGAGACGCCCAGGACAGGGTGTCACCCAGCGGCGCCCAAGACGCCCAGCTCGCGACGTTGCGCGTGTCCACGCCGGTCTCGCGCTTGGCGGCGTTGGTGTAGACCACGAACAAGAAGCCCTCGACCGAGCGGCGACTTAGGTTGCTCAGCATCTGCACGCTCTCTTCCAGGATGCGGCCTTGCACGTCCATGCTGACGGGGACCCAAGCGTGGTGCCTCGGGTGACCATCGTCGTCAAAGTCGATGATCTCGTCGGCTGAGCGCAGGACGCACAGCTCGATGGCGAGATCTGGGTTCTCCGTGCTGGCGCGCTTAACGCCAGCCAGCTTTCGAGTCTCTACCCGCAAATTGGGTCGACGCGTGCTCAGCTCACTGAGCAAGAGGTAGGGGGAGCTCGCCGCAGAGGCGTCGAAGTACAGGCGATCCCAGGCTGGATCCTGCGCGACGCTGCGTAGATTTTCTCGCAAGCGAAAGGCGAGTTCGAACAGGATCTGCTGTTCTGGGTGCGGCAGTTCGAACAGCTTGGTGCGCCCCGTCATCCACGTGGTGACCTCTATCCACGTGGTCTGTACGATGCGACGCAGCTGGTTTGGGTTGAGCGTTGGGGTCATAAGCGCAGATCACCGAGCGTATCAGTTCTCACGGCGCATCACGATCGCGCGGCTCTCGTCTAGCATCCAGCGGATGGCGTGCTCGTCGTCCAGCTTGAAGTGCACCTTGTCATCGCCGCCACCCTTTCGGCTGACCTTGAGCCACACGTCGTTTTGGTGGGCTCGCACGATTTGATAGGCGCCGCTCCGTGGGTCTTCCGCGGGGATAATGACGGTGAGCTGTGAGCTCGCGAACTCCATGCTGGTGCCTTTGGCCCAACCCGTCGCGACCGCGATCTTGTCGTCGTCGAAGTTCTCCACGGCCTGACCAATCCACCGGCCCTCCAGCTTGCGCTCGATGGGGTGGCCACAGGCAGTCAGCAGAAAGAACGAGGCGAGGGCAAGGGAGACCAACTTCGACATCACTCCGTAATGGTAGGGGATTTACCTACACTAGGCGCAAGTTCCCGACATGAGTTAATGCGCTCTGGTCGTCTCCACGGGAGCCAGGCCCTCCACCCAACCCCGAATTCGGTGCAACTCTGTGCGTCTCAGCCGACTTCGGAGAAATGTGGGCTGCTCAAGCGGCGTGTCAGTGACCTTGACCGAGCCAAACCACGCGGGCGGCCTCACGGGCGTTGCCCGGGGTGACGCGCACGGCGGATCGCTGCGCGCGTGTGCAGTCCTCGACGGCTGGTGACAGCGGAGGGTCGAAGCCAACGCTGGTGAGCTTGCCATCCTTGGCGACGGCGATTTTGAGGCGCGTGCTCGCGCTGACCAGCACGCCGCCTTCGCTCGGCGTCTTCTGCTTGAAGCAGCTTTGGGCCGCGGCGGCGATGTGTTCCAGCGCTGCGTCCAAGCTCAGGCCTTGGCCGTTTGCCTTGGGGGGGCCTGGCTTGGCCGTAGCTTCGATGGGGCCCACGACGGGTTCGGCGGCGGACGTGGGTTCACTGACATCTCCGGTTAGATGCGTGGCGCGGGCAGCGCCGTCTAGGCTGAACTCGCCGCTGGCCGGGGCGCGCAGCACCCAGCCATCGGTGTCGCCCAGCTCACCCGCTGCGCCGACCACGACCGTGCCGCGCGCGACGCTGATCGCCGCGTGTTGATCTTTTAGATCCACACGGAACTTAGTGCCGCGGACGGCGACGCGGGTCTCACCCGCCTGAACCGCGAAGCTCTCTGGCTGATCGCGCGGGACGACGGTGGCGTCGATCACGCCTTGCTCCAGGCGAACCGTGAGGTAACGCCCGACGGAGACCAGACGCGCGCGGCCGCCTGGCGCCAACGTCCAGCTCGCTCGCCCCGCGTGCGCGACGATCAGCGGGGCGTCTTCACTGCTAATTAGCTGGCCCACTGAGAGCCGATCGCCATCCAGCGTGCGCGCGGTGGGGGCCTGCGCGTGAGGCCGGGGTGCCTCGTCCGCGTTGACCGCTGGCGCCACGTTGAACCCTGGCGCCGCGTTGAACCCTGGCGCCGCGTTCAAGGCGAAGCCGGCAGCCAGCGCGACGGCGGCAGCGACGGCGACGACAGGCCAGAAGCGGCTGAGCTTGGGCACTTGACGCGCGGTAGCTACCGCCTCGTTACGTGTTGCTTCAGACCGCGAGGAACCAAGTTCCTGAATGTCAGAGACGCTGGAGCGGCCGCCGTCGGCTTCAGCCACGCGGCTCATCAGCTGAGCTTCGAGGCGCTGCCAGTCGAGGTCAACGGCCGGCTCCGCGCGGAGCTCACTGGTCAGCTGAGCTAGCGCCGCGAGGGCTGCGTGCTCCTCGGCCGTCGGCTCAACGTCGTCGGCCAGGCGCAGGATGTCGCGCGGGTCGTCCATCATGGGCCTCCGGCTAGCTTGTTGCGATCAGGGTCGGGCGGCGCCTGCTTGTCCAGCGTACCCTCCGCGCTGGTCGTTGCGCTGTCATCAGCGCTCGTGGGTCGGTCGTCGCCGCGGCGCTTGCGCTCGAAACCCTTGGCCAGCGGGGCGAGGGTGGGATCCGCGAGCAGCAAGCTCGCCAGTTCTTTTCGCGCGTAAAAGAGCCGTGTGCGGACGGTCAACACTGGGGCGTCGACGATCTCAGAGATGTCCAGCGGGCTGACGCCCTCTAGCTCATGCAGCACGAACACCTGCCGCTTCTTGTCGCTGAGGCGCTCAAGCAAGGCGTAGAACGCTGACACTCGTTGGTTCCGTGCGGCTTGCTCATCGGGTAGCAGGGCCGGGTCCGGCGCGGCGGGGGCCTGATCTTCATCCGCGTACTTCGGGCGGCTCTTGCGCGCGCGCCGGTTCATCAGCACGACGTTGACCGTGATCCGGTAGAGCCAGGTTGAGAAGCGTGACTGACCCCGAAAGTCACCGATGCTGCGGTGCACCTGCAGGAACACGTCCTGCACTAGATCCTCGATCTCGCTTGGTGAGCGGCCGATCATGCGCTGGATCAGCCGCGCCACGTCGCTGCGGTGGCGCTGGAAAAGCGCGGCAAACGCTCGTCGATCGCCGCGCTGAGCCTGGGCGACGAGCTCGGCGCTCTCATCGGCGCTGACAGGCTCGGCCGCCAGCGCCGCGGCTGAGCTGCCAACCGCCGAGCTTGGAGCCGCTCTCGAGCGTCCGTTGCTGTCCCGCGCGTCGTTCCCCATTCGCCCAGCCTGTGGCCTAGCGCACTTGTCAGCCGAAGTCGCGAGACCCCGAGCAGGTGGCTCGCCAACACCGATCACCGCCGGGGGAAAGATGCGCTGAGCCGCTTGAGACGCCACAGCTGCTTCTGATGCGTGCAGCTCCGAGGCGTTCAGCCCCGTAAGAAATCAGCGTGAGACAAACGCCAACGGGTCGCCCTGCGTCGAGCGACCCGATGATCATGCCAAACTTCGCGGAGGAGCCGCAGCGCTGGGAGGAGCCGCAGCGCTGGGAGAAGCCGCAGCGCTGGGAGAAGCCGCAGCGCTGGGAGGAGCCGCAGCGCTGGGAGAAGCCGCAGCGCTGGGAGGAGCCGCAGCGCTGGCGGCGTTGGCGGCTTAGAACAAGGTGCGCAGATCGACCGGCTCTTGCTTCTTTTGCTCCAGCAAGCGGTTCACTGCGCGCAAGATGCGGGTCTTTGCAGGACCCGAAACCGCCTTGCCGACGGTCGCCGACTCAATCAGGCGTGGGGTGATCGTGCGACCTGAACGGCGCGCCGGGCCCTCGCCCTTGGCTGCGTCGTCTGAATCGGACTTGCGGGTGCGGCGAGCGGCGAGGCGCACGGCGCGATCTTCCGGGCGCAGGCGCTCCAGCTGGCGGCTTGATGCGATCAGACGACGCGCATCAATCTTCTTGGCTGACATGAACTCGGCAAATTTGGTGGCCATTGGCTCGCTCCACTGAGAATGGCGCCGGAAAGGCGCTGGCGCCCCGGGGGGCACTGGGTGTGCTGAAAGGGGGCGGCACCATAGCAGCGCTGGGCGCACCGTCCAGCGGGAAAGCAGGGCCGCGGGTCAGAGCCTCTAGCCGTGAGGTCCTGTCCCTTCACCCCCATGCCCGACCTCGCACAGCGTATGCAGCCGGCTGGGGACCCCTGGCCACCTCGCCTGTGCGCTTGAGTCGCGGAGATGAGTCCGTGAGCCGCCGCGTTGGGGGTTTGCTTTGAACGGTGGCCGCGCAAGGATGCGCGCCATGTCGAACTTAGCTAGCGAACGCCTGAGGGCGGCTCGAGATCACGTGCTCGCGCACACCAGCATCCGCCCGCAGGTCGGCTTGGTGCTTGGGTCAGGCCTTGGCGCGTTCGGCGATCAGTTGGCTGACTTGGTGCAGCTGCCGTACTCCGCCGTGCCCCACATGCCCACGTCGAGCGTCGCGGGTCACGCTGGCAACCTGTGCCTCGGCAACGTGGGGCAGGTGCCCGTGGCTTGCCTCCAGGGTCGAGTCCACTGCTATGAAGGCCACGGTCAAGACGACGTGGTGTTTGGTGTGCGCCTGTTGGCGGAGCTTGGCTGCAGCGCGGTGCTCTTGACCAACGCCGCGGGGGGCATCGCCGAGGGGCTAGCGCCGGGCGATCTGATGCTGATCGTCGACCACATCAACCTGATGGGCCGAAACCCGTTGCTTGGCCCTAACGTTGAGCCGTTTCCGCGCTTTCCAGACATGAGCCGTGCGTACGGCGTCGACATCTGCCACGCGGCGCGCGGAGCGGGAGCGCGCGCGGGGGTTGAGCTGAGAGAGGGCGTCTACGCCGCGGTGCTGGGGCCAAGCTACGAAACGCCTGCAGAAATTCGGATGCTGCGCACGCTGGGCGCAGACGCTGTGGGGATGAGCACCGTGCCCGAGGTCATTGCCTTGCGGCACCGAGGAGTCGAGGTCGGGGCGCTCAGCTGCATCACGAACCTGGCGGCGGGCCTGGGCGGTGAGCTGAGCCACGACGAGGTGAAAGAGGTCGCGGACCGCGTAAAGGGCGCTTTTAGCGCGGTGCTCGCAGAGTGGGTTCAGGGCGTCGGCGCGCAGCGCTCCTCCGGCTGATCGCTGAGCTGCCCATGACCAAGACAGTCAAAGCTCTGGCGGAGCCCAGCCCCGCCGCCGACTCGGTGGCGCCGACGGGCAAGTTGCTATTCCGTGGGGCGACGATCGTGACCTGCGACGCCAGCGATCAGGTGCTCGACGCCGACGTGCTGGTCGAAGCGGGTCGCGTCGTACACGTGGGTAAGCTCCAGGCGAACGCCGCGCGGGCGCGGGGGGCGACGCTGATCGACGCGCGCGACTGCCTGCTCATGCCTGGCCTGGTCATGGCCCACGTACACCTGTGTCAGGTGCTGCTTCGCGGCATGGCGGACGACCTGCCGCTGCTGGATTGGCTGACCAAGCGCATCTGGCCGCTTGAGGCAGCCCACGACGAACGCAGCATGCGCGCCAGCGCCGAGCTTGGCCTGGCGGAGCTGCTCAGCGCCGGCGTGACCAGTATCCTCGATCTTGGCAGCGTGCATCACCACGACGTGGTGTTCGACGCGTGCGCGCGCTCCGGCATGCGTACGTTCGGCGGCAAGTCCCTGATGGATCAGGGGCTGGGCGTGCCATCTAGGCTCAAGGAGTCAACCGCTAGGTCGCTGCGTGACGCCGAGCGCCTGGAGACAACCTGGTCGAGTCACGCATCCGGGAGGATCAAGTATGCGTGGATCCCGCGCTTTATCCTGTCCTGCTCCGAGGCTCAGATCCGCGGTGCGCTGGAGCGCGCGCTGGCCAGCGGCGCGTTGTTCCACACCCACGCGGCTGAGCACCCATCAGAGAAGCACGCGGTGCGAGCCGCCATCGGAGAGGACGACGTAGACGCCCTGCGCCGCTGGGGTATGCGCGGTGACCACTGCTCTATCGCGCATGGCGTGCAACTTACCGCGCGGCAAATCAAGCAGCTGGCGAAGGATCGGGTGGGGGTGGTGCACTGCCCGAGCGCTAACTTGAAGCTGGGCAGCGGTATCGCGCGGGCTCACCAGCTCAGGCAGGCCTCAGTCGTAGTGGCGCTGGGCGCAGACGGCGCGCCCTGCAACAACAACCTGGACCCATGGCGCGAGCTGCGGTTAGCGGCGCTGCTCTCTAGCGCGCTGGTGGGCCCCGGTGAGCTGCTGGCCAGGCACGCCCTGCGCATGCTGACCATCGACGGCGCGCGGCTGCTCGGCGTGGCGGACGAGCAGGGCAGCGTTGAGGTCGGTAAGCGCGCCGATCTGATTTGCGTGCGCCGCGATGGCCTGCACGCAGCGCCGGCCCTCGATCCCATCGGCACGTTGGTCTACGCCACGCGGGCCACAGACGTGCAGCACGTGGTGATCGACGGCCAGTTTGCGGTGCGCGACTTTGCACTCCAGACTCTGGACACGGGCTCGGTCGGCGCGAACGCTCGCGCGCAGGCGCCGCTGGTGATGCGTCGCGCCGGCCTTGGCTAACCCTGGCTAACCCACGCCCGCAGACCCAGGCCCACAGACCGCGATAAGCAGCCGCTGAGCCGCGAAAGCGGGCTAGAATGGCCTAGGCTTCGCCTCACGAAATCCACTTCGACAGATCAGTATGCGCATCGATCGTGAGCAGTTCTTGTGGTTCGCGGCGGCCATCACTGGCTGTCACAGCGGCGCGCAAATTGGCGAGCCCAGCGTGATCGTGATCGCCGCTCCGGCGCCGCGCGCTGCGCAGAAACCTGGCAGCGAGAGTGAGCTGCCTGAGGCGCGAGACCGCGGCTTTGACGCCCGCTGCTCACGCATCGCTGCGTCTGGCGCTGACGCAGATGACGACACCGGTTTGCGCTCGTGCTCCGTCCTAGCTGAGCTGTGTCAGCACGTCGCGGACGAGTTCTTGCCGTCGGTCGCGGAGATCGCGATCAGCTGCCTCGAAGAGCAGCAGGGCTGCAGCACCTGCAGCAGCTACAGCTGCGTGAGCGCCGCGCTTGAAGAGGTGACTCCGGGCGAAGTGCGGGAGTGTGAGCTGCTGGGGCCGTCTGACGAAGGCTCGGGCAGCGGCTACGTGGTCGACCTGTGTAAGCGCTACGCGAGCGGCATGAACTCTATGGGGCGAGAGCGGTTTTCGCTTTGCCTCGCGGACAATGGCTACGCGGTCACCAGCTGCCTGTGGTACAGCGGGGCCTGTGGCGGTGGCTATCCGTACCCGTCTTACGAGTAGCTGCGAACGCGACTTCTGCTAGGCGGTTATATTGCCGCGCGGTACAGACTATGGTCTAGTGCTGTATCGCCGCCTTGAGCGACTGGGGGCTGTCTTGCAGGCCCTCGCGCAAGAAGATCAGCAGATCGTGCTTTTGCTGAGCCGTGAGCTTGAGTGGGGTGATGTCAGGGTCTTGATTGGGCACCTGGAGACCCAGGCCACGCCCGCCACCTGCGTCATAAAAATCGACCACCTGCTCTAGCGTCTTGAAGGCGCCGTTATGAAAATAGGGCGCGCTCAGCTGAACATCGCGCAGGCTCGGCGTCTTGAACACCCCGCGATCTGATTCCATACGGGTTACATCGAAGCGTCCGGCGTCGGGGTCGAGCTTTCGCGTGGCAGGAGCAGTCGGGACGCCTAGCGCCGCGAAGACGCTGATGCCGAAGTCGCTCGGCCGCGTGCCAGCGAACAGCGGCGGTACATGGCAGCGCGCGCAGCGGCCCTGACCCGCGAAGACGTCCAGCCCCCGAGCCGCAGCCGGGCTGAGCGCGCGGTCGTCGCCGCGGGCGAAGCGATCGAGCGCAGAGTCACCAGGGTCTAGCCGCGCAGCCTGAAAGGCCGCCAGCGCCGTGCCGACGTTCTTTATGTTGACGCCGTCGGGGAACTCGCGCGCAAACCGCGCTGGCAGCTCGGCGTCTTGTTTGAGCCGAGCCAACAGCTCCGCGCTGGATATGCCCATTTCCGCGCGTGAATGAATCACGCGGAGCGCCTGCCGCTGCGCGGTGAGCAGGCGACCATCCCACAAAAACGAAGCCTGGTTCGCGGTGTAGAGCAAGCTTGGGACGTTGCGCAGCAGCGGAGTGGCTGGGTCTAGGCTCTTGGGGCGCGGGTTGCCGTCGCTGAAGCCGCGCGCTGGATCGTGGCACGTGGCACACGATCGCTGTGAGTCGCGGGAGAGCTGCCGGTCGAAGAAGAGCAGTTCGCCCAAGTGCACCAGGGATTTGGGGGTGGGGACACGAGGCGCAGGCAGGCTGAGCACGCTGACCGCGCTGTTCGTGTCCGCTGCACCCACCAGGCGATGAGGCGTAAAGGGCGGCGCCACCACCCCCAACCCTGTGCGCGTAATCAGCTGCCGCAGCGCCTGACCGAGCAGCCCGGTGTCGCGCACCAGGCGCGCGCGATCTTGGAAGACGCCGTCCTTGGTAGCGCTGACCGCTCCGCGCAAGTCGCCGATATGCTTGAGGCTGTCCGCCGTCAGCGCCTGGTCGCGGCTCAGCGCGAGCGTGCCTTGTTCGAGGCCGTCTAAGCTGCCAAGGGCGTCGGCGCGCACGCCTAAGGGCGACAGCGAGACGTCGGCGGTGGACTCTAGCAGGACCCCACCTAGCTCGAGCGCCATCAGTGACAAGCGGCTGATAGCTCGCCGTGCATCCTCCGGGTGGGATACTAACGAATGCTGGATCAGACGCAATGCAGATTCCACCTGGAAAAGATGGGGCGCAGCCTGAGCGCACTCGCCGTGGCGTAGGGCGAGGTCGAGGAGCCCGAGTTCGCCGCCGCCCTCCACGCTCGGCCTGAGCGGCCCAAGCAGGACCTCGGTGGAGTCTGCCTCTGCCAAGCGCCACCAGGCTTTGGCGCTGAAGACAGCGCGCCTCAGCGCGAGGTAGCTCGGGCCGATGAGACATGCTGGAGACCTCGGAGATTTTGCGGACTCAAGCTCCGCCTTCAGCGCGCGCGCCTGATCCAGCGCCACGTCGGCGGCCTTGGCTGCCAGTTCAAACAGCGCCCGCTGAGCGCCAGCAGCGCCGGCGGTGCTGGCTCTGGCTGCGCCCGGCCCCGTTGCTGCTGTGGCGGTGGACGCAGCCGGTGCCGCAGCTGCAGACGGAGCCACGGCCGCTGATGCAACCGCGCGATCTTCGACCGAAGCGTCTCCGCGCGAACACGCGAGCGCAGCTCCGGCAGCCGAGGCTGCGAGCAGCGCAAGACAACTGAGCCTGCTGGGGCCGACTACTCGTTCCAGATGTCTGCGCACTTTGCGAGCCGCGACTGATTGATCTCCACCGTGGGCAACATCAATTTGCCACGGGCTGGAGCTGCGTTGAAATCGAACAGGTCGAACGGCGCCTCAGCGTTCGCGTCCCGCGCCGTGAGCGCTGGGATGGTGAAGCGCGCCTGGATGAAGCGTAGGATCGACGTGTGGTCGTAGACCTTGTGGCTCACGTAGCCCTGCTTGGCGTAGGGCGAGATGGCGAAGAACGGCACCCGGACGCCGTACTCGTCAAAGGCTTCGCCCGCTTCCAATGTGTCGCGCCGGTCATCCGGAGGGCAGGCCTTGGGCGGCGGCACGTGATCGTACAAGCCTCCGTGCTCATCGTAGGTGATGAACAGCGCTGAGCGGTCCCAGTTGGGGCTGTTGACCAGCGAGGTGACCACGCCGGCCAACCAGTTCTGGCCTACGTCCATCTGCGCAGGCAGGTGCTCATCGATGCCCTCCCACTCGCGCAGGCTGGGGCCTGGATCGACGATCGCGACCTGCGGCAGCGTCCCCGCCGCTGCGTCGGCATAGTACTGGTCGATGGTGACGAAGAAGCCTGCGTCGCGATACTTGAAGTACTCGTCTAGCAGCATCGCGAAGCTTGGCGTGTTCTGGTAGTAGAACTTCCAGTCTAGCTCGCGCTCGTTCAGGTAGCTGAAGATCGTCTTGTCGACTTCCGTGGGGAAATTATTGGACTTCTGTCCAAAGCTGGTCGCGGCCCACAAGTACTCGCGGTTGGGCCAGGTAGAGCTAGGCACCGAGCTGAAGTAGCGATCGCCGATCGAGAAGTTCTTCGCCATCCAATAGACCAGCGGGACGTCTTCTTGGGTGTAGTAGCTGAGCGCGCGCTTGCCCTCGATGTGCTCCAGTGAGGCGTTCATCGGCAGCTCATGTGTGCCGGTCGCGGTCAGCGCGAACCCGTCCATCGCGCCGCCGTTGACCTGCCGGTGCACTGCCTTCCAGCTGTGGGGTGTATCCGCCAGGCAATAGTGTGTGTCGCGAAAAGGCGCGGTAGGCTGCCCCTCTTCGTCCGGGTTGGTGTAAGACTCAGGGGCGACGTCGGCGTCGATGCCGATATCCCGGATCTTTTGGAAGTAGTGATCGAAAGACCGGTTCTCCATCATGACCACGAGCACATGATCGATGGGGATGTCCTTCGCCATCGGCTCGCCCACGGCGTGCGTCTCTTTGGGTAGCGCGCCGGCCTTGTACTCGCAGCCAAGGCGCCCGCTGGCAGCACGCTCAGCGCTGGGTGCCGTTACCTCACGGTTCCATGCCGCAGGGCCGGGGGGTGGCTCCGCGCCGGCGCTGCCGCCGGCGCTCGACCCCGCGCCGCCGCCACTTCCACCAGCCGCGGTGACGGCTTGCTTTGTGCTGCTCTCATCGGAGCAGGCGGTCAGGGAGCCGCTGCCCAGCAGGCCGCACAACGCGACGAGCGTGAGCGCAGGCGCGCGGCGCGCACAGGAGACGGCGTGTGTCATGGCCCGTCGATTGTGTGGGAAGCTTGGATCGGCCGCAACACGGTCATGACCAGCAGGGCATAGGCCGCGGCCTGAGCGCGCCGACCCTCGGATCGTGTCCGACGTGGGCAGCGGGGCTGGGTTTGGCTTTCAGTCGAAGGCTCGCTGCTCTGCCTCTTCAATGCGCTCAAGGGCAGCCGCCAGCGCGTCCTTTGCCGACTCGAGTGAGCCCTGATCTTGAGTCCACTTGTCGCGCGCCTTGCCGTAGCGAGCTCGTTCCTCGCTCAACGAGGCCCGAGCGCTGACGAGCTCGCCTTGCGTCTTTGCCAGGTCGGCTTCAAGCGACTGGATCCGCTGATCCTTCAGCTCACCAGCTTCGCGGGTCTCCAGTAGGTCCGCGCGGTTTGACGCGAGCTCTGCTTCCAGGCTCGCGATGCGCTGATCTTTGGTCTCGCCAGCAGCCTGAGCCTCGCTCAGGGAGCGCTGCGTCTCTACCAGCTCGGCCTCAAGCTCACTCACCCGAGCGTCGCGCTGGCTGATGGTGGCCTGCGCCGCGTCGCGCTCTTCCGTGCGGCTGCTTAGCTCAGCCTGTAGAGCGCTGATACGCTCGTCTCGCGCGGCGATGGTCTCGCCCGCGGCGTCGCGCTCCTCGGTGCGTGCGGCGAGCTCAGCCTCTAGGCCGGCGATGCGCTCGTCTCGCGCGGCGACGGTCTCAGCCGCGGCGTCCCGCTCTTCCGTGCGGCTTTGAAGGTCTGCGGTCAAGCCGGCGATGCTGGCGTCCCTGGCCTCAACGGTCTGGTTGGCGCTGTCCAGCTCGCTGGTGCGCGCGCTGAGGTTCGACTCCAAGCGCTCGATGCTCTGATTGCGCTCCTCGATCGCCTGATTCGCGGCCCGCAGCCCTTCGCCCTGGGCGGAGACCTGGGCCTTGAGGGCTGTGATCTCGGTGTCCCGCGCCGCAATGCTCTCGTGCGCCGCGTCCAGCTCTTCGGTGCGGCTAGCCAGCGCAGCGTTCGCCGCCGCCAGCGCGGCGTCGCGTGCCTCGATGGTCTCGTTCGCGGCCTCGAGCTCCTTGGACTGAGCCGCCAGCCTGGTGTTGAGGTCAGCCAGCGCGGCGTCCCGCGCTTCAATGGTCTGATTGGCGGCGTCGCGCTCTTCGGTCGCCGCTTCGAGATCGAACTGCAGCGTGCTGATGCTCAGATCACGGGCCTCGATGGTCTGATTGGCGGTGTCGAGTTGCTCATCGCGCGCCTGCAGATCGGCGGTGAGTGAAGCAATACGCGAGTCGCGTTTCGCTTCAGCGTCAGCCTTGGCCTGGGTCAACTCGCTCAGCTCGAGCCGGGTGGCTTCATGCGCAGCGGTGAGTGAGGCCTCCAGTTCTGCGCGCTCGTCGGCGAGCTCTACCTCGCGCGCCGCCAGCGTCTGAGCGGCGGCGGCGGCGGCGCTCTCAGACTGCTGTTCATGCTCGGCCTTGAGCTTGCCCAGCGAGTCCTCGTTGGCGCGATGCAACGCCGCGAGGCGCGCGTCATGCTCCTTCTTTAGTTCGGCTTCTCGTGCGGAAATTGCCTCAGCCTGGGCGGCTGCAGCCTCTTGCGCGGCTTGTTCGAGCGCCTCGCTGAGCGCTGTCGCAGCCAAGGCGGCTGCGCTGGCCAGCGCAGCCGCCTGATCGATCGCGGCCTCGGCCTTGGTGGCTTCCACGGCCGCTGTTTGAGCAGCCCCAGCGGCTTCGAGCGCGCTTTGATGGTCGGCGGCTGCGGCTGCCGCTTTGGCGTCGCGGGCCGCGAGCGCGGCCTCGTGTTCAGCCTTGAGTTCGGCGAGCTCCTTGCGTTGGGCCTCCAGCTCAGCGGTCAGCTTCTCGACCTTGCGCTTGTGATCGTCCGCGCGCTTGCTGGCTTGCTCTTTGTCGGCGGCCAAGCTCTCGCTCTTGCGCCGTTCCTCGTGCAGCTCGCGGTCTACGCTCAGGATCTTGTCGTTGAGATCTGCCTTCTCGCGATCGAGTCCGAGGGACGCGTCGCGCAGGTTGAGCAGGTCCTTGTCCTTGTGTGTCAGCTGATCCCGGAGATCTAGGATCTCCTTGTCTTTCTTGTTCAGCGCCTCGCGAAGATCCAAGAACTCCCTCGCGGAGCCGCCGCCCTTGCTGCCGGCTGCTTTGGACTTGGCCTCGTCCACTTCACGCCTGAGGCGCTGAACCTCAGCGTCTCGGGCGGCGTCTCGGCCCGCTTGATCTTCAAGCTCGGAGACGCGCGCGCGGCTGTCGCGCAGCTGCGACTCCATCTCATCATTGCGCCCTTTGAGCTTGGTTATTTCCTCGCGTAAACGCGCGGCTTCGCCGCTGTCTACCGGGCGCGGCGGGATGCTGGTCGGCGCGCGCGGTGCCGCGGGGATTTCTCCCAGCGCCGGCGCTGAGGTCATGGAGGCGCGTGGGGGCGGCAGCACCGGCTCCGGAGTCTGTTCGGCGTCGCGCTCAAGCTCGATTGGATCCGCCTGAATCGGCACAGGCTCGACGGACACAGGCTCGACGGACACGGGCTCGACGGACACAGGCTCGACGGACACGGGCTCGACGGACACAGGCTCGACAGACACTGGCTCGGGCTCATCCTCCGCTGGCGCCTCGTCGAGCAGCGCGTCAAACGCGGCTTCGGTGAAGCTGTCGACGTCCTCATCCACCTGACTCGGGGCCGCATCCCTCGCCTTGGCGGCATCCAGTGCTTCCATCAGCCCCGGTGGGCGATCCATGATCTGGGTGCCCTCGTTCTCGATATCTGGTTCGATCTCGAGTGGCTCGGCGTCTTCAAAGTCGATGTCGTCGTCGATGACGATGTCGTCTTCGTCTACCAAGGAGTCGTCATCCGTTGGCGCGAGGTCGGAGAGGGTGATCAGCGCGGAAATGCGCTCAAACAGCTCCCTCATCGGGATCGGCTTGTGCAGGTAATCATCGGCGCGTGTGCGCAAGCGCCGATGTTGTTCGAAGGTCTCTTCGGGGCTGTCGCTGCTCATGATGATCAGCGGCACGTCCTTCAGGCCTGGGTCTCGCTTTAGCTTGTTGCAAACGGAGAAGCCGTTCATGCGCGGTAGCTCAATGGTCAGCAAGATCAGATCGGGCTTCTCGCTCGCGGCCGCTTGGAGACCGACGTTCGCGTCATCCACTACCGTCGTGGTGGCGCCTCGCGCCGTGAGCTCGGTGTTCAGCACTCCGGCGAACTCGGGATCGCTCTCGAAGACCAGTACCTTAGGCATTTCAGAGTCTGCTTCCGCGTGGGGTCGGGGATGACGTAAGTGCCCGCAAACCGGGCTGACTGCGCACCATAGAAAGCCCCCGTAGCAGGGTCAACGCTCACGGCTATCTCTCGCCCGACCAACGTCCGCGTTACTTAGCGAAGCGAGTCAGCTGGAGGCGCCACGCTGCGCCTTCTCGACCAACCCGCTCAAGCCCATCCGGCTCGCCAGCACCTCGCCGACCTGCTCCAGGCTCGCACCCCGGGACTCAAGCCCAACCAGCAGATGGTAGAGGACATCCGCCGCTTCGCTCACCACGCGCTCGTCGGTCTCGCTGCGTAGCGCTGCGGCGAACTCAGCGGCCTCTTCCTCGACCTTTGCGCCGATGGCCTGGGCTCCGCCTTCAAGGAGCGACTTGGTGTAGCTCTTGTTGGCTGTGCTCGCCGCGCGGGCATGAATCACGTCGCCGAGTTCAAACAGCACAGGCGCCGGTTGAGGTTCGAGGGCCGCGTCGTTCGGGGGTTCCACGGCCTCGAAGAAGCAGCTCTGCCGTCCAGTGTGGCAGCTTGGACCGATTGGTTCGACCAGCGCTAGCAGCGTGTCGCCATCACAGTCAGCTACCAGCCGCTGGAGCTTGAGTTGGTGACCCGAGGTCTCGCCCTTCACCCACAGGGCCTGCCGTGAGCGACTAAAGAACGTGAGCAAGCCCGTGCGAAGCGTCGCGTCCAAGGCCTGCTGATTCATCCAGGCCACCATGCGGACCTGGCCGCTGATTCGGTCCTGAACCACGGTGGTGATCAGGCCCTGTTGATCGAAGCGTAGATCCATTGCGCGCTCAGCTTAGCAAACCAGCGTCAAACCTTGTCGCTCGCCGGGGATTGGGGGGTGGGCGCCCCGCTGGCGCGGGGCTCTTGAGGGGGCGCGAGCCCCTCATGCTCCAGGAAATGCTCCAAAAACACCGGATAGTCGCTTGGCTTGGAACGTGCAGTGTGGCGGTCGGGTTCTCGGGCGTGTGGTGGCAACCCACGCCGGACTCCAGGAGGAATACATGGCTCGCAGCATACTCACTCGGACGGCACTTCTTCTCGCGCTGCCTCTCGCAGGCATCACTGGGCTCATGGCGCCTGTGAGTTGTACTAACGAACCCACCGAGGAGGCTACCGGGGAGAGCTTCCAGAAGATCGTGTACGCGGTACGCCAGCACACGACAATCAACGGCGAGGACGTCAACATCGACGTCTCTGGCGGGATGGGGCAGGTCATGGACTACCTGCGCTACAACCCAGGTGCGCGGCTTGAAGTACGCGACCTCGCCAGCGGCGAGGTGAAGAATATCTTGGACGACCCACGCTTCGCGAAGGCAGACGTCTCGAGCCTCGACGTCAGCTTTGATGCCAGCAAGGTCGTGTTCAGCATGAAGCTGTCGGCCGACGACAAGTTCCACCTGTACGTCGCGGATCTCGAGCAGGGCGACAGCGGCTGGAACCTCCACCAGTTGACCTTCGGCCCTGTCGACGACTTGAACCCCGTGTGGGTGGCGGGTGGGCGCATCGCGTTCATCACCAATCAGCCGTACACCGAGATGGGGACCCGCGCAGATGAGTACAACCACCCGCGCACCGTGACGCAGATCGCGACCATAACTGAGGACGGCGGCGACGCGGATCGCAAGCTCTGCTCACAGAACCTTTCCCACACGGTAACGTTGTGGGCTATGCAGTCTGGGCAGATCGCGTTCAGCCGCTGGGAACACCTAGAGAACGTCAATGACGTCAAGCTGTTCGCCATGAACCCCGACTGCACCCAAATGGTGGCGCTGGCTGGCCAGCACGGAAAGCCCGCCAATAGCCTGGTGCAGGTGGTCGAGACCAACGAGCCCAACGTGCTCATTGGCGTGGGCACCGACCGCAAGGGCACCATTCAGGCGGGCGCGTTGATCAAGATCAACGCCCAGGCAGCGGGTCGGCCTGGCGTCTTCGACGAAGACACGGCGACGTTCGAGGTCCTGACCTCGAGCGTGCCTCGCGGAATGGAGCCCTCGCCGGTGGGCCGTTATCGCGCCCCCGCGGTGCTACCAGATGGCCGCATCCTGGTCTCGTGGGCCGACGGCACCGTGAACGAGGCGGACGAGCTCGCGCTCACGCCACCCGACTTTGGGATCTACATCTACAACGAGAGCACGCAGCGCAACGAGCTGGTCGTGAACTACCCGGGCAGCTGGGAGCTGTACGCCAAGCCGGTGGTCAAGCGCGCTGAGCCCCCCGAGCTCTCATCGATCCAGAACTCGCAGGACTCGACTATCCCGGTGGTGCTCGGCTCGATCGACATCGCCCGCACCTCGCTGTTTAGCTTGCACGGCAACACGGTCAGCGGGGCTCAGTTTGACGGCACCCCGCTGGACGAGGCGCTCACCCAGACCGTCAAGGTACGCATCATCGAGGGCTTCTCGTCTGAGGCGGCGACGGGCGCCACCATGTTTGGCCTGACTATGGCCGAGGGCGCGGCGATCTTGGGTGAAGCCACCGTGCATGATGACGGCAGCTGGATGGCCTCCATCCCGCCCTACATCCCCGTGCATCTGCAAGCGGTGGACGAGTTCGACCTCGCGATCCGCAACCAGACCACGTGGATTCAGGGCATGCCCGGCGAAGACCGGGTGTGCGGCGGCTGCCATGAGCGCCGCACAGAGTCGAACCTGCCTGGTGAGCAGCAGCAGACCACAGCCGCCGCGGTCGGGGCGGAGGACTTCGTGCAGCCCGTCGCGGCGCGCATCGAGTACCCCTGGGCGTACGCCACCGACGGGGCCAACACCAACGAAATTCAGAAGCTGCTCAACGAGAAGTGCACCTCGTGTCACAACGAGTCCACGAACGGTAGCGGCGCCCAGGAGTTCTACACCATCACCATGGCCAATGAGCTGACAGGTGAGTCGACCGTCTATCAGCTGCCTCGCATGGACCTGACGGACCGCCCGATCACGGTGACCTACGACAACCAGACCAAGGCTTGGCCAGCGTCCTACGTGTCGATCTTCTACCCAGCCGCGTTGGAGATGGAGATGGGCATGGGAGATGTCTCGATCGTCGGTACGGTGCCGCCAGCCTGGGGCGTGCCTAGCGACGCTCGTAACAGCGCGCTGATTGAGAAGCTCAACATCACGAGCTCTCTGCGAGACCGCGCGGCCTGGCCGCTCGGCGAGGCGTTCAGCAAGGACATCCACGGCGGCACTCGCACGATGCACCCCGACGACGTGGGCGTGGAGCTAACTCGTGAGCAGCGCGTGATGTTGATTCGCGCCATCGACATGGGCGGCCAGTTCTATGCCCGTCAGAACACCGGCTTTGAGCCATTCACCAACGACCCGGTGGCGGGCAAGCAGTACTGAGACTGAAGGATTTAAGGAGCGACCCATGAAAACTACAGTCAAGAGCAAGCTGATCACCGCCCTGATTCTGGGGGTGGGTCTGAGCGCCGCCTCGAGCCAAGCAGATCCGACGCCTCAGAGCACCCTCACGGGACGCGCGAAGGTCTACCAGAACCTAAGCCCTGAGTCGCTTGAACAGCTCAGCTCGCCTCAGCGCATCATCGCGGTTACCCGCGGAAACTCGGGTCCCAGTGAGATCTACGGCGTGCTCGAAGCCGGCGAGAAGGTGGAGTGCCTGAGCTGCATCCCGTACGTCGCGAAGCTGCTCACCGATCAAACGCCTAGGACCCGTGAGATCGGTGCCTGGTGGCTGAGGCGCCGTGTGTTCGGCGTGTTCGGCCCAGGCGAGGTGTACAGCCAAGTCGTGGAGCGACTGAATGATCCGGCGCAGCCAGCGCTGCAGCGAGCGTACGCCGCGGAAGCGCTGGGTGAGTTTCTCACTCAGAGCAGCGTGAAGCACGTCGCCAAAGCAGCGATCCAAGATCCCGACGCCATCGTGCGTATCGCTTCGGTGAAGGCGCTGCAGCGGCTCAACACCCAGGGCCCGAATGGGGAGCTCGGCGCCGCGCTCAGCGACGTAGACGAAGAGGTGCGCCTCACGGCGCTCGAAGCATCCATCCGGGTCAACGTGTTCACCCACGTAGAGCTCGTCGTGGAGCGCATTGACGACCAGTCGGTGCGCGTGCGCACCCGGGCTGCTGAGTCCCTTGGTGCGATGCGCGCGAGAGACGCTGTGGTGGGCTTGGCTGCGCTGGCGACCAGCGACGCCGACGCTGGTGTACGCAAGGCGGCTGTTGCTGCTTTGGGCGCTATCGGAGACAAGTCAGTGCGCCCAGCCGTTGAGAGCGCGCTCAAGGACAAAGACTCATTGGTGCGTGACGCAGCGCGCATTGCCTTAAGAAGTTTGTAGCGGCCGCAGCGCTGGCTTCGCGCCAGCTCACACCAACGCCCAGCAACGCATCGCCGCGCGCACGCCGAGACCTAAGGTCTTGGGCGGTGTGCGGGGCGTTGCCGTTTCAGCCTTTGCCGTTTCAGCCTTTGCCGTTTCAGCCTTTGCCGTTTCAGCCTTTGCCGTTTCAGCCTTTGCTGAGTTCGCGCTCACTACCCGGCTGTCTCAGCCGTCGCGATCCGAGTCGAGAGACCGCTGACTGCATAGCGGATTTGGTGCTATATTCGGCCAATGCGCAAAGCACTGCCTGCCACCTGCCTGTTTGCGATTCTCGTTTCAGCGTTCAGCTGTAGTCGAGAAGAGAACCAATCGACGACGACGTTCTACGATCGCAACATTGCGCCGACGCTAACTCAGAGCTGTGGCACCAGCCCGACTGGTTCGCTGTGCCACGTCACCGCTGATGATCGCGGAAACGCGCTTGGCAACCTGAGTCTAGACAACTACGAAGACCTACAGCTGCGCAACGACTTGCTGATCAACTATGGTCCCTACGGCTTACCGAACTTGCTGCTGAAGTCCGTGGCGCCATTTCAGCTGCGGCTCACCAGCTGGGACAACGAGGTCCAGCTCATCACCACCGACATCCCCCACGCGGGTGGGTCACTCCTCGACCGCTCTAGCGCTTCGTTCATTCAGCTGCAGCGTTGGATTGAGCGGGGGGCGACGGAGAACAACTCCGAGCGCGTCGACGAGCTGGTGGTTCAGGATCCATGCATCACAAAGCTCGGCAGCCACCACGACTTTGACCCAAGCCAAGACCCGCCAGACCCGGATTTTCAGCTGTTCAAGGAGCGCGTCAACCCGGTGTTGGGACAGCGCTGTGCCGCAGGGAACTGCCATGGGTCCCCGCCGAGCTCGCTGTACCTGACCTGCGGCACCACCCCAGAGCAGGTGCGCTGGAACTACTTTGAAGCAAGCGGCAACGTGTCCTTCGACCCTCCATCCAGCGGCCTCTTGCGTAGGACGCTGGCGCCCAGCCAGGGCGGGACGTACCACGAAGGCGGGATCATCTTCCCGACGACCTCGGACCCTGGCTACAAAGCGATCTTGGATTGGGTTACGGAAAAGGGTGGCCCCAGCGGAGTGCCGACCAACGCTGGGTTTGCTTTTTTCGCGTCTCGGGTCCAGCCGATGCTCGCCAAGAAGGGCTGCATGATCCTTGGTTGTCATTCGCCAGCGGTCTTTCACGACTACCGCTTGCGGGGCGGCGGGGCCGGTCACTTTGGCCTTCCCCCCACCCGGCGCAACTATGATCTGACCTTGGAGCAGGTGTCGCTTGAGGCCAGTAGCCCCAACGTCTCGCGCTTGATCCGTAAGAACCTGAACCCTTCAAATCAAGAAGGGATCTTGCATCGTGGCGGGGCGCTGCTGGCTCGCGGTGGGGATCTGGCCGCGTGCGACATGGCCGCAGCCGAGACGGGCCCGCTAGACGAGCAAGATCCGTACTGCGTGATTGCCGCGTGGATTCAACTTGAGAAGCAGGAGCGCATGGGGTCGGCGGTGCCGGTCTCCGGGCTGCTGTACGTCAAGCGGCCTCCGCGCACCGGCAGGGACGCGCCCCAAGACTGGGCCGACTATCAGCCAGGAGCAGATCTAATCCGTCAAGGTGCGAGCATGGCAGAGGACGGCACGATTAGCCTCGACGGCACGGAGCAGAGTCAGCTGGCGGGGTGCGGGCTGAGCGTGGCGACCGCAGACGTGCGTCGCGCGATGGTCTCTTGGGATGGCAAACGGGTCGCGTTCTCCGCGCGGAGTGGGGCAGATCAACCGTTCCGCGTGTACGTGATCGACGGCGCGACCTGCGCGGTGGAGCCCACCATCGACGCCGCGCCGGTGGATGACAAGGGCGCAGCGATCAACACCAACGGCGAGCTGATACACAACTTTGACCCCGCCTTCGCGTCAGACGGGCGCATCGTGTTCGCGTCTACGCGCGGAAACATCATGAACACCGGGGTGTTCTCTTACTCAGGTCCCCAACGCACGCCCGCAGATCCGTCCAAGCTGAACGTGAACCTGTACATCGCAGAGAACTCAAAGGTGAGGCAGCTCACCTTCGTGCTCAACCAAGAGCTGCTGCCCGCGTTCATGAACGACGGCCGCATGATCTTCACCGCCGAGAAGCGCACCCCAGGTTTCTATCAGCTGTCTGGGCGACGCCAGAACCTAGACGGGGGCGACTACCACCCGCTGTTTGCACAGCGTAACACCGTCGGTTTCGATCAGTTCACCGAGGTCGTGGAGCTATCGGACAAGAACTTCGCTGGGATCTTTAGCCAGCGCGGGGCGGCGCACGGCGCCGGCGCGCTAGGCATCATCAACCGCACTATGGGCATCGATCAGCGCAGCACCAATGAAGACGACTACACGGTAGATAAATCTGCCATCGACTACCCCGCTCCAAATTTCTATCAGCACTCCATGCGTTTCCCTGACCGTCGGGCAACTGGGCGTCTAGACGGCACTGAGGGGGCCTATCGCAGCCCATCGGCGTCGCCTAACGGTCACGTGCTAGCGAGCTATGCGGCGGGAGTGACAGATCTGACGAACTTTAGCGGTAACTTCGACATCGTTGAGGTCAATCCAGCCAGCGGCGCGCGGACGACGTTGGTGTCAGACCCTCAAGATCTGCTGTGGCCAGTGCTGATCTACGCGCGACAACCGCGTGAGGTGTTCAAGAGCCGGTCCGACGAAGCCAACGGCAACGTGGCGGTGTTCACTGATCCAGACCGGGCGGATCGCTCGGACATCACCTTCATGGACGTGCCGTTGTTCATGACCCTGCTGTTCCAGAACACGCGCAGCGGGCGCACGCTGAATGATAACGGCGCCGTCGGCGTGTACGAGAGCCTGCCGCCTGAGCCGGGGGTGACCAGCTTCGAGCAAGGTGGGAAGTTCGTCGTCAATGACGCCTACGGGCCGGTGTACGCGCGCAGGCGCCTGATCGGCTCGATCCCGATGCTGGCGGACCACTCAGCCCGGGTGCAGATCCCTGGAGGCATGCCTGTCCTGCTGGCGCCTACTGTCGCGCTGGAAGGTGACACCGCCCCGCGGCAGCACTTCCAACGGGAAGAGATGCAGTTCTATCCTGGGGAGTGGGCGAAGCAGGGTTTCCGCCGCGATCTCTTCAACGGCTTGTGTGGTGGCTGTCACGGCTCCGTGAGTGGCCTTGAGAAGGAGGTCGCCCTCAACCCAGACATCCTGACGAAGGCGTCGGCGGTGCTGGCCGTGGATGTGGTGGTCAGCACGGTCAGCAAGCCGAGCGGCGACTTTTTGGCGCCACCTTTCGATTGATGGCGACGCGCTGCGAGGCTGGCAGCGGTGTGTGTCTGTGTGTGCGACCAAACGCGTGTTCGGTTTGAGTTGGCTCAAAGGCCCAGTCGAGGATAACGTACGGCTAAGATGGCTCGGGTCGCCGCATACTTACGTCCGCTGAGCGCCGGTTTATTTTCCCTAGGGATTGCTTTTGGCTGCGCCGAGGCCGGCTCAGTAAATGATGGTCCACTACGGCCGCACGGCGGGACGTCTGGCCAAGCAAACGGCGGTAGCTCAGCGGGCGATGGCGGGACGGCTGCCGGTGGCGGGGCTGGGACCGCCGCGAGCGGCGCAGCTGGTGGCGGCGGCACCGGCAACACAGGAGCCGGCGGCAGCTCGGCTGGTGGCGCCTCTGGCAGCAGCGCTGGTGGTAGTGGGAACGGCGGGAGCGGTGCCGGCGGCAGCGGCGGCACAGGCAACGGCGGCACAGGCAACGGCGGCACAGGCAACGGCGGCAGCGGCGGCGCAGGCAACGGTGGCAGCGGCGGCACAGGCAACGGTGGCAGCGGCGGCACAGGCAACGGTGGCAGCGGCGGCACCACCGGCTGCGAGGTCGCAAAGTACAATTTTGACCTGTGCAACGACGGCTGGACTCAATACGGCAGCAACAGCAACTGGTCGTGCGGCACGCCGACCAATGGGCCAGGTTCGGATCACACCTCCGGCTCGGGCAAGGTCTGGGCTACTAATCCGGGCGGAAATGAGGCCAACTGCGCTGACTCCTCACTGGAGTCTCCAGTCATCAACCTCAGCGGCGCCGCGGGGCCGCTCAGGTTGCGTTTCTGGCACTGGTACGACTTCCGCCTCTGCAATCCGGCCGCGTTCCCGCTGCTTTGCAATTTGCAGTGCGGTTTCGACAAGGACGCCTACGCAGGTGGCGTCGTGGAGGTGAAGACCGCCGGTGGCACCTGGGCGAAAGTGGCACCATCGAGCGGCGGCACAAAAATCGAGTGCTTTTATGTGGACAGCGACGGGGGCACCACCTGCTCCACTTGTCAGCTTGATGGCCAGAAGGGTTTTTCTGGCGCGAGTGGTGGTTGGATCCAGCAAGAGGTCGACATCTCGGCCTACGCCCACGCGGGCTTTCAGGTGCGCTTCCACTTCGCGAGCTACGACGATGACGTGTGTCACCCGATCAAGCCTGGCTGGTACATCGACGACGTACGCATCGCACCGGCCAGCTGCCCCTGAGTCTTGGCCGCGCAGAGCTCACCCCGGGCAGCCTGTTCGCCGCGCACTACGGAATAGAACAAGAGCCAGATCGAGGCTGCGGGTCAGGCTTAGGCCAGCGCTCGCGGCGGCGCTGGCGTCAGTCGGCCCGCTTCCGTTGCCCCAGGGATTCTGTACGGTCTCACGGAGGCTGGTTATCGTCGTCTGCCTCAGCCCAACTCAGGGCTTCACGCAGCCAAGCGTCCATGTCGGGCGCGAACTGGTGTCCGACTTTGCCTAGGCTCATGAAACGCGCGGTGATCCCGGCGCGCGTGAGGCGGCGGGCTTCACCCACCAAGTGCGCGTGAGTTTGGTCAAAATCTCCCGCGGCCAACAGCACCCGCTTGACCCCGTGGGCGCGCAGCTGCCGCGGGTTCGGCGACACTCGGCCTGCGATCAGGATCAAGGCGTCATACCGCTGGCTGCCGTGTTGCGCGACGTCTAGGGCGGCGGACGCTCCCAGCGAGAAGCCGATCAGCGTGCGTGCGCTAGGCTGGACGGCCTTGGCCTGTAAGGCGCGCGCCGTCGCTGCCTCCACGTGCCCTACCCGGTCCTTCCAGTGCCAGGTCGCGCCGCCGCCCTGACAACCGACGCTCGCCTGGGGGCAAACAAGCCAGCCAGAGCGGGTGGCGTTGGAGAAGCTTGGGCACTCGTTGTCGGGGACATCGCACATGCCGTGCAGCATCACTGTCACTCGTGTTGCCTTGGGGATCTTGCTAGGTCGCTGGGAGGTGGCCTGTGCCGCGGGCGTGAGCGCTGTCGTGCGCCTCGCTGGGTCAGCTGTGAGGGGCGCTGCTGGCTCTGGAGAGCGAAACAGGACACGGCTGCTCATGGGGTCAGTGGGGAGCACGAACCACTGCGCGGCCTGGGGCGTTGGCTGTGGCGCCTGCGTCACGCCAGAGCTTGTGGGGCTCGCCGTAGAGCCGGCGGTCGTGGCCCTTGGCTGCCTGCGCGTGGGGAGCGAGCCGCGCGGCGAGCCGCCGCCCTGAGAGGCTGCGGCGACCTTGCGCGGCGCCTGCTTGGGCGCAGCGAACGCCGCTAGGACCAGCACACTGAGCGCAGCGCCTAGCCCTGCTCCGGCAGCTCGGCGGCGTCGGGTGAACCAGGCGGGTAGGTTGGGCGTGATGCTAGCTGGCGACATACAAGCGACTCCTGTTGGGGTGGTGGGCTCGAACTCAAGCGCGCTAGGTCCACCACCCGAACCTGCCCTTGAGGTCAGGTGCGCTGCTGGGGGTGTGTCTCGCCCTCGCGGCGCTGGCGCTACGGATTCAAAATAGCCCTGCGGAAATATGGCGCCACGGGGCAGGCCTCGGCGCGCCGCGACTTCAGCGGGTGGATCGGCGCTTGGGGCGCTGCTTGGCGCGCCAACAGCAGAGCCATCGCTGGCGCCCGCGGTTTGTGACTCGCGCCTGAAATTAGTCTCTGGCCGGTCTCAGCGGCGCGCTTGTCCTAGGAGCCGGTTCTGCGTCGAGAGCAGCCGAGTCAGCGCGTTTGGCTTCAGCCCAAATCCGTGCGGTGTGAGAGGACATTGTTTGTCCGTACGCCAGCATTCCGCCGCAGACTGCGCGTCCGCACAGTGTTAAGTGTGGTCCAGATGACCGACTCAAGTTTTGACGCAAACACCGAGGCGATTTGGGCGGAGCGCTGCATACTAGGCTCGCCCCGGCCTATGACCCCCCCCAGATACAGCCGCGTGAACCAGCAAGCCAGCTTGTTTCGGGGTGTTGAGCAGGCTGACCAGCCTCGGCTCAACCTCGACGGCAGCCTGCGCTTCGACCTCGTCAGGCAGGACGCCGTCGAGTGGCTGAGCCGACTAGCCCCCAACAGCGTCGACCTGGTCATCACCGACCCTCCGTACGAGTCCCTGGAGAAGCATCGCGCGGTGGGCACCACCACGCGGCTGAAGCACAGCAAGGCGTCCAGCAACGACTGGTTTCAGATCTTCCCCAACCGCCGCTTCCCCGAGTTGTTTGCGCAAGTGGCGCGGGTGCTCAAGAAGGACCGCCATTTCTACCTGTTCTGCGACCAAGAGACGATGTTTGAGATCAAGCCCTTGGCTGTTGAGGCGGGCTTCAAATTCTGGAAGCCGCTGGTCTGGGACAAGCAGAAGATCGGGATGGGCTATCACTACCGCTCACGCTACGAGTTCATCCTGTTCTTCGAAAAGGGCAAGCGCAAGCTGACCAACCTGGCGACGCCAGACATCTTGAGCTTCCCCAGGATCTTCAGAGGTTACCCTACGGAAAAGCCAGCTGAGTTGGCGGAGGTGTTGGTCCAGCAGAGCAGCGCGCCGGGAGACATAGTGGTTGATCCGTTCTGCGGCTCGGGCTCATCCGGTGTGGCGGCGTTGCGCCACGCCAGGCATTTTATAGGCTCTGACATCTGCGACGAGGCGCTGGCGATTTCTCGCGAACGCCTGCTCGCCGCTGGGGGCACCGCGACCAGCGGGTTAGCCCAATGGGTGAACGATTGACCGGAAACCAGTACAAGAAGCTGATCGCTGCCTACATGGTCGCGGCGTACGGAGATCGCGGGATCCAGATCTACGAAGAGGTTCACCTGGGGACCTCGATGATCGGCAAGCAGCGTCGTATTGACCTGTTCGTGCTGCACCCCGCCAGCGGCGTCGCGCTCGCCGTCGAGTGCAAGTTCCAAGACTCGCCGGGCACGGTGGACGAGAAAATCCCATACGCGCTGCAAGACCTCCGGGCCATGCGCATGCCAGGGGTCATCGTGTACGCCGGTGCTGGTTTCTCCGAAGGAGTGCTGCACCTGCTGCAGTCGGCAGAGGACGCAGCCTACTGCTTCCCTGAGGCGCCGCTGCAGCCGATCGGCCGCAAGCAAGGAGACCGCATCGACTGCGGCACCTGGCAGCTCGATCATATTCTAGCTCAAACATTTCGCTGGTGGGACATCGTGTTGAGTGAGCGCAGGTTGTTCGTCGGGTAGCCCAACTCGCTCTTAGCCCGCCGCTGCGTTGCCGTGGAGCAATGACGTGAGCAGCGCGCGGTGCCCGCTTGTCGCTGATGGCGGCACCTGCTGGGTCTGGCTTGGCTCGTTGTCTGCCGCGGCGAAAATCAACGAGTCCCGTTCGGCCATGTGAGGCCGGTGCCGAGCCGCGAGTGCGCGCGCTTTCCTGCCTCGCGGAACCGAACGGCGAGCTCCAAGATCAACTGGCGCTTGGTCGCCTCGCGCAGCCTGCGCGCCAACGACGCGTCCCCCGCGTCACCCCGGACTTCAATCCGCCACTGACATGTGGCTTCTGGCTCTCCCAGCTCGTGAACCGCGAGCCAGCCGAGCATCCAGCCTGCGTTCCACTCAGGCTTGCGCTTCTTGGGGTCGTGAAAGAACTTGGGCTCCACGTAGTGGGTGACATGAAACACCGCAGCGTACCTGCGCTGCGCGAGCTGGCGCAGCTTGACCAGCGCCAGCTCGCCGTCTCGCACCGAGCGCAGCTTGCGCTTGGCTCCTGCCTGGGAGCTCGCGGCGTAGTGCGGCTCCAGCTGCAATAAGTCGTTGCTCGCCATGCTTTGAAGCAAGCGCAGCGGCAGCAGCTGACGCGTGTCGACGCGCGCGTCTCGAGCCAGCACGATCAGCTCGTCGGCTCCGGGTTTGCCAGTGGTGAGCGGACCGCAGCCCTCGTCCTTGGGGTGAGCTGGGAGCTCCCAGCTCACGCGCTCGCGCTGCTCGACCTCGTGACGCGTGAACGCCACCTGATCTTCTAGCCGGCTAAGCTCGCCCTGTGGCGGTACAGCCGACGGCGTTTCCGCGGCGTTGAGTTTGGAGAGGCCGGGATCCCCGCCGGTATCGCAGCCCACCACCCACGCCATGAGCGCGCTGGCCGCGACCGCGCTCGACCGGCGGGCAAGTGTCCACAGACCCCTCAACACGTCTCGCGGTGTAACACCTCGCCGGCCCAATGGACAGCGGCCGCTGCGGCAGGCTTGGGCGGGCGGTCCGCTCCAAAGCCGGCCGGGCTAGCCTGCCCTGCGCATCAGTGACTAGGCGCAAGCGCGCGGAATCACTGCCGATCCGGAAGTGCTCGGCACCGGGTCGTTCCAGCGCGGGTTCGCCGAAGCCAGGCGGGTGACTTCACCCCCAGCGGGGGCGCGAACCAACAATTCCCGAGTTCACCGAGCCTTACCGCTTTCGCGGCGCGCCCATCCCCCTCTAGTATCGGCCGCAAGCGATGGGACCGCGGTTAAGAAGTCGGTTTGTGAAGGAGGTGATTGATGCGCTCGAGCGCAGCGACGCCTCACTCGCCATGCGTTTGTCCGCGCGCTTGATCCCTCGCTTGCTGCGGTCGCTGAGCGAGCAGGTCTACGGCGACGCCAACCCGCGTAGCAGTATGCCCCTCGGCGACGCCGAAGAGCTGCTCTTGGGCATCGACGCCGCGCTGGGTGACGGCTCCGGCCGAGTGCTCGAATCCGCGGGGTTTGTTCTGGGTTCTCGGCTGCTGTCTCACCGTTCAAGCGCCCTAGTGCCCGGAGATTTGGTGCGCACCATCGCACGTATGCGTACGCCTATCGAGCTACCCTACGAGGGCGTTCAGATCGTGTTCGACGTTGTGGATACAGAGGTTGGGCTCGATCTAGCGCTCGGCGTGCTGGGCAGCCCGCGCTCGACGCGCATCCTTCGACACCTGACCGTGGGCTACATCAAGGCCGCCTACACCTTCGGCTTGAATCGAAACCCTGAGGAAATACGGCTCTACGCAGACGCTATCGGCGACAGGGCGAGCATCTCCTGTCGTTACAAGCGCGCCAGCATATCGCCCCCGGTAAACCCCGCGCAGGTCCAGGCTGGTCCCAAGCGCAGCGCTAGCCGCGCGCGCATCCCCGCCGTCGGCAGCTTGAGCGCGGAGGTCGATCGGATCTTCGAACGCACTAGCTTACCGCCGACGGGCCGCGCCGCGGCGGGGCGTTCTTCGTCCAGCTTTCGCGCGGTAACAGAGACGCTCCTGCCCGCACCCGAGCTGCCAGGGAGCTTCAGCGCGCGCCCTGCCGAGCGACGCGACAGCTCGTCACCACCAGCGCCTCGTCCAATCGCCGCCCAGTCCAAGGCGGGCGGCCCGGCGCCTGATCTGCGACAGCGCCTCCCGAGCGAACTGAGCGCTGAGGGCGGCCCTGAGGGCCAGCGCGTGGAGAGGCAGAGCATGTTGCCACCGCCTGCTTCGCCGAGCAGGCTCGCGCCGCCAGGCACGTGGCCTGCTGACGCGTTCAAGAGCAGCCCGCGCCCAGTCTCGGGCGCCTACGGGGCGCTTGACCGGCGCTCGGATCGCGAGCGCCTCGACGCCTTGTCAGCCCCACGGGTCGAGCGGGGCTCAGGCTTTTTAGATCCACACGGAAGTACGGAGCGCCCTACCCGCCCGCTCGACTCCGCGGAGGTTGGGCGCTCGGACTACCGGCTCCAGCGCGCCGCGGAGCGCCCCAACTCTGGGACCTACGCGACCCGTGGCGACGGTGACCGCGATACGCCGAGCACCCCAAGCCGCGACCAGCGGGCGGTGCCAGCCTCGCGTCGTCGCCGCTGACCACCATCCCCGGTATCTTGACCGTCACGACGCCTGCCGAGCCCGGTCGCACCCTTCGTTTAGTCTGCGCTCCCGGCGCTCAAATACTGGAGTATGTTCCGCTCCGGTTCTCGACCAAGCCTGGCCAGCGACCGGGCTTGACAGGCGAGTGGGCCTAAGAGCTCTGGCGATGTGCTGACAGCGGGCGCCGTTGAACTGCCTCGGCGCTACATGTTGCGCCGGTAGCGGCCACCGACTTCGTAGAGCGCGCCGCTGATCTGACCAAGCGTACACAGCTTGCTGGTCTCCATCAGCGTTTCGAATAAGTTCGCGTCCTCGACCGCAGCTCGCTTGAGCTCGACCAGCGCCTGCTGCGCGCGGCCTTGGTTGCGCAGCATGAAGGCGTCTCGGCAGGCGATGGCGTACTGCTTCTCGGCGTCGGTGGAGCGAATCACTTCCTCGGGGATAATGGTTGGTGAGCCTTTGTCGTCTAAGAAGGTGTTCACGCCCACCAGCGGCAAGCGCCCGTCGTGCTTCAGCTGCTCGTAGTACAGGCTCTCTTCTTGGATCTTAGAGCGCTGGTACATGCGCTCCATCGCCCCCAGCACACCGCCGCGCTCCGAGATGTTACGGAACTCGAGCAACACCGCCTGCTCAACCAAGTCGGTCAGCTGATCGATGATGAACGCGCCCTGCAGTGGGTTCTCGTTGGCGTTGAGCCCAAGCTCTTTGTTGATGATCAGCTGGATCGCCATCGCGCGGCGCACGCTGTCTTCGGTGGGCGTGGTGATGGCCTCGTCATAGGCGTTGGTGTGCAGCGAGTTGCAGTTGTCGTAGAGCGCGTACAGCGCCTGCAGGGTGGTGCGGATGTCGTTGAACGCGATCTCTTGCGCGTGGAGCGAGCGGCCTGAGGTCTGGATGTGGTACTTCAGCTTTTGACTGCGGTCGTTGCCCTTGTACCTCAGCTTGATCGCCTTAGCCCAAATCCGCCGGGCAACGCGGCCCATGACAGAGTACTCTGCGTCCATGCCGTTAGAGAAAAAGAAGCTAAAATTCGGCGCGAAATCGTCGATGTTCATGCCGCGTGACAGGTAGTACTCAACGAACGTGAAGCCGTTGGCCAACGTGAAGGCCAGCTGGCTGATGGGGTTCGCGCCGGCTTCGGCGATGTGGTAGCCGCTGATCGAGACGGAGTAGAAGTTTCGGACGCGCTGGTCGATGAAGTACTGCTGGATGTCGCCCATCATGCGCAGGGCGAACTCAGTCGAGAAGATGCAGGTGTTCTGCGCTTGGTCCTCTTTTAGGATGTCCGCTTGGACGGTGCCGCGCACGCGGGTCAGGACGTCGGCCTTAATCTTTGCGTAGGTCTCCGCGGGCAAGACCTCGTCGCCGCTCACCCCCAGCAGCAGCAGCCCGAGACCATCGTTGCCTTCGGGAAGCGCGCCAGCGTAGCTGGGCCGAGGCAAACCGCGCTCAGCGTACAGCGCGGCGATCTTGGCCTCCACCGCCGCCACCTGACCTTGTTCGCGGACGTAGCGCTCGCAGCCCTGATCGATGGCCGCGTTCAAGAAGAAGCCGAGCAACATCGGCGCTGGCCCGTTGATGGTCATCGAGACGCTGGTCGCGGGGCTCGCCAGATCGAAGCCGCTGTACAGCTTCTTCGCGTCGTCCACGTTGGCGACGCTGACCCCGCTGTTGCCGACTTTGCCGAAGATGTCCGGCCGCTGATCCGGATCTTCGCCGTACAGCGTGACCGAGTCGAACGCGGTGGACAGCCGCTTGGCGGGGATACCCCTCGAGACGTAGTGAAAGCGCTTGTTGGTGCGCTCGGGGCCGCCCTCGCCAGCGAACATGCGCGCGGGGTCTTCCCCCGCGCGTTTCAGAGGGAACACGCCGGCAGCGTAGGGAAACTCGCCCGGAACGTTCTCAGTCAGCAGCCAGCGTAAAATCTCGCCCCAGTCTTCATAGCGGGGCAGGGCGACCTTGGGCACGCGCAGGTGAGACAGCGACTCCGTATACAGGCTCTGCTGAAATACTTTGTCCCGCACGCGGTATTCATATTGATCCGCACGGTAGCGATGAAGCAGGCTCGGCCACTCTGCGAGCAGGCGCCTGCACTCCCGGTCGAGCTTGTCATCGATCGCCGCGTAGCGCTGGTAGAGCTGGCTGACGCTGGGGTCGCCGCCGACCTCCGAAACCTCGGTGATCGCCCGCGGCGCCGAGCCTGGCTTACGCGGAGCTGGCTCGTGCTGCATCACCTGCATGGCGCCGCTCAGCTGATACAGCGCGCTCGCGTAGGCGCACTGCACGTCGACGAAATCATCGTAGCTCTGGCTGCTTTCGCATATCTCCGCGAGGTAGCGTACGCGGTCGGGCGAGATCACGTAGCGCTGGTCTTGCGCCGCGGCGCCGGGCGCTCGGGCAGGGTCCGACGGGGCAGGGCTGAGGCTCGCCCCGGTCTTCTCGCTGATCACCCGCATCAGGCTCTGGTACAGCCGATTCGTCCCCGGATCGTTGAACTGCGACGCCACGCTGCCAAAGATGGGCAGGCTCTCATCGCTCGCGTTGAACAGCTGGTGGTTGCGCTTGTACTGGCGGCGTACGTCGCGCAGGGCGTCGAGGCTGCCCCGCTTGTCGAACTTGTTGATGGCGATCACGTCGGCGAAGTCGAGCATGTCGATCTTCTCGAGCTGGGTCGCGGCGCCATACTCGGCGGTCATCACATACAGCGAGACGTCTGAGTGCTCGGTGATCTCGGTGTCGCTCTGGCCGATCCCGCTGGTCTCGACGATCACCAGATCGTAGCCGGCGAGCTTACACAGCTCGATGCTCTGCTTCACGTAGCGGCTGAGGGCGAGGTTGCTCTGGCGGGTGGCTAGCGAGCGCATGTAGACGCGAGCGTTGTGGATCGCGTTCATGCGGATGCGGTCGCCAAGCAGCGCGCCGCCGCTCTTGCGCTTTGTCGGGTCGACGCTGACGATGGCCAGGCGCTTGTCCGGCTGATCGATCAGGAAGCGCCGCACTAGCTCGTCGACCAGGCTCGATTTGCCAGCGCCGCCGGTGCCGGTGATGCCGAGCACCGGGGTCTTGAGCTCACCGGCCTGGGCTGAGACCTGAGCTTGGAGCTGATGAGTTTCCGCCGGGAAAGTTTCAACCAGCGAGATCAGGCGAGCCAGCACGTCCGGGCGCTGGTGAGACAGCGCTGGCAACAGCGTCGCTGCGCTGTCCGGCGCGCCGACCGCGACGTCGCACTTGCGCATCACATCGTCGATCATGCCTTGCAGGCCCATCGAGCGCCCATCATCGGGGGAGTAGATGCGGTCGATGCCGTAGGCGTGCAGCGCTTCGATTTCGCTGGGTAAGATCGTGCCCCCTCCACCCCCGAAGATCTTGATTTGGGCCCCGCGCTCTTGCAGCAGGTCGTACATGTATTTCAGGTACTCGACGTGGCCGCCTTGGTAGCTGGTCAGGCAGATGCCTTGGACGTCTTCTTGGATGGCGCAGTCGACTATTTCCGCGACCGAGCGGTTGTGACCAAGGTGCACGACCTCAGCGCCCGACGCCTGCAAAATGCGGCGCATGATGTTGATCGCCACGTCGTGGCCGTCGAACAGCGAAGCCGCCGTGACCAGGCGCACGTGGTGCCGCGGCTTGTAGGGCGTCGCGTGTGGGTCGTTCGATTCGGGGCGCTGCGCCGAGCTCGGGTTCGGGGTCGCAGGGTCTACGGAGACAGGCTGAGTCACCCGAGCGTCATAGCGCGGCACGCCGGCAGGGTCAGCGCTTTGTTGGCGCCTGCGCGCTCCGGCAAACTACGGGCAGCCTGCGACCAGGATGGGACCGCTACGCACCGAGCTGATGCCGTCGTCGCTCAAGCTGTCGCGCACCGACGCGCGGATTTCCACGCTGCCGGTGCACACCTGCTCAAGTTGGTCGGCCGACAGCGTGAGGTTTGAAACGTTGAAGGCAGCGCTGCGCTTGTCCCCAGCTTTCAAGGTGATGGGGAACGCCTCTTCGGTCTCGGGGGCGAAGCCAGGCACCAAGTCTTCGGTGCCGCCTGAGCGCGCGAGGATGAAGCTCTCCAGGCTCACGACGGTGTCGCCGGGCGCCTCTGGGCCGAGCTCAAAGCCCAGGTTGAAGCCGCCTTCAAGCTGGCTGCCGAGGGTCGCGGGTTTTACTTCCAGGCTCGCGCTGGACATGAACACGCTCAGCGCCACCGCGTCTTTTCCGCCGCAGCCAGCGTTGAGCGCGAGGAAGGTGAGGAGCACGCCGCGCAACGGCAGGCGCGTGGCGCTAGGCAAGATTCGACGCAACATGCCGCCGATGATAGCAAGCCTGTCGCATGGGGTGCAGCGCTTGAGTCGAGCCCGGCCGCTTCGCCGCTTGAGCCGCCTGCAGGTCGCCTTCGCGGCGTGTTGGCTGCTGTCAGCTTGCGGCGCTCCGCCGCATACGCAGCTGGCGACGCCGCCCGCGCGCGCCACGGCGAGCACTTCAGCCGCGCTGCCGGCGCCGAGCGCTGCTCAGCCCGTGCGACCCCTGCCGTTGCCGACGGGCAACATCGGCGCTCCCGGCCCGCTATTGCTCCGCGCCGCGAGCCCCAATGGCCGCTGGGTCGCGCTCTGCCAAGCGCGTGAAGACACCAGCGGTGACGGCGTGGTCAGCGTCGAGTTTGGCGCCCGCGGAGAGCCCCGGGGTGACCAGCTCGCCACCTACCTGGTGCGCGGCGCGGGCTTTGGTGAGCGCGTCGACGAGCTGATCGACTCCGACAGCAGCGGGCGCTGGCTGTTGCTGCAGCGCGGCGCCAGCGTCGTGCTGTTCGACGACTACCAGGGCAGCTCACTTGACCTGAGCGCGCTCGGCGCAGACGCGCGCGACGACGTGAGCCGTGACTTGCCGCACCGCGCGTTCTCTTTTGATGCCACAGGGAAATACTTGGCCTATCTGCGCCTGGGCGCCCACAAGCCTCAGACGCTGCCTGGAGAGCGGGAGCAGCAGCTAGTGCTGCGGGAGCTCGCGACCGGGGTGGAGCGGACGATCAACCCAGGCTCTGGCAGCGTGTATCGCTTGAGCCTGAGCGCCGACGCGAACTGGCTGATCTTGCAGGTGCTGATCGACGACACCAACGAAAACGGCCGCCTCGACTGGCCCCTCCCAGCAGCCGGGGCAGGGGGCGCGAAGCGCTGCGTGCCCCCGGTGACGACGTTCAGCGCGTATCCGCGTCGAGGCGATCAGGTGTTTACCCGCAGTATTTACCTCGGGGATCTAAAACGTGGCGGCAAGGCTCAGCTCGAGCGCCACGGACGCCTCGCGATCCCGTTCGGCTCGCGCTTGCTGTACAGCGCCACAGGGAAGCGCCTGATGCTGCGCGACTACGTGCGCGGCCGCCGCCGCGGCCAGCTGGTAATGGACGCCTGCGACGCCCACGTGCTGCATGCTGACGCCGCACGGAATAGCATACTGGTGGCCTGTGAGCCTACGCCTGAGGAAGCCAAAGAGACCGGTAACTATCGCCACCCGGTGTCGCTGTTACAGCTCGAAGCCCAAGGCACCGCGCGGCTCTTAGCGGTCAAAGCCACGGCGCTGGGCTTTGATCTCGCTCCGATCCGCACTGACGAGTGGTCGGGGCTGAGGGGCGCGCGGCTGATTGATCTCTACCCCGGCGAAGCCACGCAGCTCGTTGATCTGGAGCGCAAGCAGCTGTTTCCGCTGCGCGTGGGTGACATCGTGCTGCACACCTTTGGCGCGCGCGCGTTGGTGCGCCGCGGAAACGCGCTGTGGCTGTTTCAGGCTGAGCGCGGGCCAGCGACGCCTGCGGCTCCAGATGCGCAGTCAACGCAGCTAGGCCGCAGCACCACCGGGGGCGAGTGGATCGACTTGAAGCGGCGCGTAGACGACGTCGCCCTTGAGCTGCACCAGGGCCGCTACAGCTGGGTGTCTCCGCAGTGGATTGATCTGCAGGCAGCCAGCGTGCTCGGCGAGCTGCCGCGGGTGCTCGCGCTGAGTGACTCGGGTATGGCGCTGGTCCCAAGCGCTGTAGCTGAGGCGAGGCCCGATGGCCTGAGCTCGGGCCCGCTCGAGTGGGTGGCCGCAGGGGGTGGAGGGGCGGCTTCGTCGCCCACACCCGCCAAAGCTGCGCCAGGCGCGCCGGGCGCTCCTTAACTTTCCCAGTGGAAATAAATGCTAGACTTGATCCAGCGCCTGGAGCAAGTCACTGATCACGTCGTCCGTCTCTTCTACGCCCACCGCCAGGCGAATCAAGGCGGGATCGATGCCGACAGCGCGCAGCGCGGTGTCGTCCAGTTCAAAGAAGCTCATGTAGCGAGGCTGCTCGATCAGCGTCTCAACGCCGCCCAAGGACGAGGCGATGGTGGCCAGCTGACAGGCGTCGACCAGGCGGCTGGCGGCGTGTTCGCCGCCCTTGACGATGAAGCTCACGATGCCGCCCCCACCCCGCAGTTGGCGGCGCGCGACGCCGTGAGAGGGGTGGCTGGGCAGCCCAGCGTAGAACACGCGCTCCACCTTGGGGTGCGCCTCCAGCGCGCGGGCGACGGCTAGGGCCGTTTGATTCTGGCGCTCCATGCGCACGCCGAGGGTGCGGAGCCCACGCAAGATCAAGAACGCAGCGTGGGGATCCAGCACGCCGCCCAAGATCCCCCGGGTCTCGCGCACCAGCGAGATCAAGTGACTTGGGCCGGAGACCACGCCGCCCATCACGTCGTTGTGGCCGCCTAGGTACTTGGTCGCGCTGTGGACGACCAAGTCGACGCCCAGCTCGGCGGGGCGGCAGTTGTACGGCGTGGCGAAGGTCGCGTCGACCACGCTGCGCACGCGCCCATGTCGTTTGCAGATCTGGACTAGCTTCTCAAAATCCACACAGAAATTATACGGGTTGGTCGGGGACTCGCTCAGCACGAGCTTAGTGCGCGGAGTGATCGCGCGATGTAGCCCCTCCAAGTCTCCAGGCTCGACCAGGCTGTGCTCAACCCCGAAGCGGCTCAGCGTTTGCGTGACGAACTGGCGCGTGCGCCGGTAGCAGTCGCGAAACAGCACCACGTGGTCGCCCGCCTTGCTCAGGCTGAGGAGCAGCGTGGTGATGGCGGCCATCCCGCTGGCGAAGGCCGCGCTGTCGTCGGTGCCCTCTAGCGCGGCCATGCGCTGCTCCAGCTCGTGGACCGTGGGGTTTCCGTAGCGCCCGTACTCTTCTCGAGTCGGGTCGGGATCCTCGCCGCGCATGTACTGGATCAGATCGGCGCTGCTCTGAAACTTATAGGTCGCGGTCTGGGCGATGCCTGGGGCCAAGCTGTTGTGGGGGCGCCGCGCGGGGGCGCCAGCGTGCACTGCCTGGGTTGAGCCGATGCCGCGGCTGTGACCGGGCAGCGTGTCCCGCGCGCCGCTGTCGGGGCGCAGGCTCTCGGGGTTGAGGCTGTCGCCCGGTTTTTCTCCGGCCCGACTCACGCCCCCCCCAGCTCGCGCACTAGGGTCTGGATGCGCGCCGCGGCCTCGGCCGTGGGGACGAGCTCTGCCTGCTTTGGATCGCTCAGCGTACGCAGCTTCAGCTCCACGCCACCGTTGCCCAGGGAACGGGCGCCGATGGTCACGCGCAGCGGCACGCCGATCAGATCTGCGTCCTTGAATTTACCTCCCGGGCGCTGATCTCGATCGTCAACCAAGACCTCGAGCCCCAGCGCCTCGAGCTGTTGCTCCAGGCTCGCCACCGCCTCGACCACCTCGGGCTCTGCGCCGAGCTGGGTGATGTGGACCTGGTACGGTGCGATGCTCATGGGCCAGCAAATGCCGTCCTTGTCGTGGTGCTGCTCGATGGCCGCTGCCACCAAGCGAGAGACGCCGATGCCGTAGCAGCCCATCACGATGGGGTGCTTTTCTTGCTTCTCATCGACGTAGTTCGCGCCCATCTGCGCCGAGTAGTGGGTGCCTAGGATGAAGATGTGTCCGGCCTCGATGCCGCGGTAGAGCTTGAGGGCCTCACCGCAGCTGGGGCATGGATCACCCTCTGTTACCATGCGGATATCAGCCACTTGGCCGGCGAAGTCGCGGCCATACTGCACGTGCAAGACGTGCTTGTCGGCGCTGTTGGCCCCAGCGATGCCGTCGCTCAGGCTGGCGGCGTCGCGATCGACGAGCAGCTTGCCTTTGAAGCCGACCGGGCCAACGAAGCCGATCTCAGAGCCCGTGGCTTTACGCACGTCTTCTGGGCTGGCTAAGAAGACCTCGTCCACCCCCAACACCCGGGCGAGCTTGATCTCATTGAGCTCGTGGTTGCCCCGCACCACGGCCATCACCACTTCGCTGCCCGCGACGTAGAGCAAGCTCTTGAGGAAGTCTGCCGGCTCCCGCTTAAGGTACTTGGAGACCTCTTCGATGGTCTTCTTCTTCGGGGTGTCGACGATTTGGCTAGCGGCGACCTCCGCCGCCGCAGGGCCGCGAGGAGCAGCTGGCGTCGTGGCAGCCACCTCGGCGTTCGCCGCGTACTCGCAGGTCGTGCAGGCCGCGATGATGTCCTCGCCGCTCTGGGTGAGCACCTGAAACTCAGCGCTGGTCGAGCCGCCCATGGCGCCGGAGTCCGCGCCGACCATGCGGTAATCAAAACCGCACCGATCGAAGATGTTGCGGTACGCGAGGCGCATCGCCTCGTAGCTGGCCTGCGCCGCTTCTTCGCTGACGTCGAAGGAGTACGCGTCTTTCATCAAGAACTCGCGGCAGCGCAGCAAGCCGGCGCGCGGGCGCGGCTCATCGCGGAACTTGGTCTGGATTTGGTACAGGTTCTTGGGCAGGTCGCGGTAGCTCTGGATCTCGCGGCGCGCCAGATCGGTGATGATCTCTTCATGCGTCGGGCCGAGGTGGTAGTCGCCGCCCTTGCGGTCCTTCAGGCGCATCAAGGTGTCGCCGAACAGCGTCCAGCGGTTGGTCTCCTGAAAGTACTCGGCGGGCAGCAGCGCTGGGAGCAGCACCTCTTGCGCCCCGGCCCGGTCCATTTCCTCGCGGACAATGGCTTCGATCTTGCGCAGCACGCGCACGCCGAGCGGGAGAAACGAGTAGATCCCAGCGCCGACTCGGCGCACGTAGCCTGCGCGCAAGAGCAGGATGTGGCTGGCGGTGGTGGCGTCAGCAGGGGCTTCTTTGACTGTGGGGAGGAGCGCACGTGAATACCGCATGGGAGGCGGCGTTTAGCACGGCAGCAGGACACTCAAAAGCAGCACCGCCTCGGACCCTCTGCTGGCGGCGCGGCGGCCGCCGTGATCCGCTGAGCGTTCGACTGAAACGGCAGCATGGCGCCAACAAAGCGCAGCGCCGGTGACGACTGCCGCCCGGCTGATTCACCCAGCGCGGCGCGCTTGGAATCTTGCAGGCCGCAGAAAACGTGGGGGCTTCGCGGCGTGAAAGAGGTTGGAGTTGGGGTCTTGGGCCGTCATCCTAGAGGCTGAGGTGATCGATGGCTGACTTGCGCAAACTTGGTGGACGAAGCTTCAGGAATGGCGCGCTGCGCGCGCTGGCGACGCTGGCGCTCGGCTGTGGCGGCGTGGTCGCGTGCGGGAGCGCCGACGACGGCGGACTGACTGGCGCTGCGGCGGGCGGCGCCGGCGGTGCCGCGACCTGCGCTGGCCTCAGCTGCTACGACGCGTGCCTATGCGAGGGCGGGGAGCCGACGCCGTGTCTGGATCAGTGCGCGAACGCTGGCGGCTCTGGGCAAGGCGGCTCAGGCGCAGGCGGCTCAGGCGCAGGTGGCTCAGGCGCAGGCGGCTCGGGCGCGCAGGGTGGTTCAGGCGCAGGCGGCTCGGGCGCAGGCGGCTCAGGCGCAGGCGGCTCAGGCGCGCAGGGTGGCTCGGGCGCAGGCGGCTCAGGCGCGGGCGGCTCGGGCAACAGCTGCGATCCAGGTCAATGCCCATCCGCCCAGGGATATGTAAAGGGTTGCTGTGCCGCTAGCGATCGCTGTGGCTTGGATCTCAGCGGCTTCGTGCAGGGTGGTGGGTGCGTCGAGAGCAACCAGCCCGGCACGCGGGACGACTCGTGCCCGGCCACCAACATCTACGGTCAGCAGATCCCAGGGTGCTGCCGTGCGGATAATACCTGTGGCTACTTGGACAGCTTCCTAGGTCTCGGGTGTGTCAGCCCCACGGACTTTGGCGCGCCGCCCGGCGGGCGTTGCTGAGCCGAGGTGCGTGAAGGCGCGGGGCTCGCGCGCCTTCACGTCACTTCGCTCCAGGCTCGCGACCCCGCCTAGTCTAGTAGTGGCGATCGCCCAAAGGGACGCCATCCTCACACAGCGCGACCGAGAAGAGCTGCTCAAATTCCCTGACCAGCGCCTCCGCTTCGCTGGGCGTGGACCTCGATTTCACGCTGGGCAAGCCGATTCCAGGTCACCACCTGGGGGTAGGCGCGTCGGCGTCGCGCTCTGTGAACTTGGACTCGACCCCCGGAATCACCTACGCCAGCGACGGCCGGATCGTCGAGTTCACGAACATGGCTGGGCACAGCAGTCTCCTGGCGGAGGGGCCAAACGGCTTCTACCCTGGCGCGATCAATATCGGAACGCAGTTCGGACCGCTGGTGCGCTATCATCAGCGAGACGACCGTGCGGTAGTTGTGACGGATCGAATAGTTGAGCACCTTAGGCTGTCAGCGGAGGGTGGGCTGAAAGTCGGGCCGGTGCAGGTGTCGCTGGGCCTCAGCTCCTCGATCACCTCTGCCGCGCAGCTAGACACGGTGTTCCGCGAGCATCTGAGCGTCAACAATCAAGGCGCCACGGCGCCGATCGCTGGGCAAGCTGGGACCCTGGGCCTGCTTCGCGTAGATCACCCCCCACAGCGTGAACAGGGTCAAGCCGTCCAGAGACACGCTGGCCTCGCGCTCGGAGCCAGCCAGGTAGTCGGCGTGGGCTATGTTGTCGTAGCGCTTCTGCGCACCATACACGGCAGCGCGCCTTAGGTGCGGGAAGCTGCCCGTGTACGTCCAGCCGGTCTGACCGAGCTGCTCGGCTGACTCGTACTGCGAGTCTGCCGAGACCCAAACCAGCGGGTGGGTGAGGTCCCGGTAGTAGGGCAAGATTGGGCCAGCCAGTGGGTTCAGTGCGCTGCTGAGCACCAGCGGCATCACGCAGGCTTGGCTGTTACTGGCGGCCACGCGCTGCGGTGGCAGGAAGCGTACCGAGCCGCCAACCTCGCCCACATCCCAGCACAAAAACTGTCGGCTGGCTGCGAGCCGAGGTCCAGCTTTCTGCCGTTGGCGACCTGCGCCGCTCTGCGCATGCCGCAGTAAGACCGGGCAGCCCTGCCATCCATCTCCGCGAGGCAAGAGGGCTCTGCGTACTGATGGTTTGTGTAGCCCCACCCATTGGCTGTGTACTCGCTGCGTAGGTGGCGCGCGTACTCCGGCGGAAACAGGTGAATCCAGGCCGTCGGTGCCGTGGTGTTGATCTTGGCGAGGAGCTGGTTACGGACGCTGGTGTTTTCACACACCAACGCCGCGCCGAACGAGGTCGAATTCACTAATGATCGTACGCTGGCGCTCATCGAGCCGACCGATGGCTGAAGGTTGCCTCCCAGCAGGTTGCTAGCCGCCGCGAGCACCACCCAGGTGTGGCAGAGGCTCTTGTCCAAGTCGGTGTTGAAGCTTCCGCCCAAGTGATCCTGGGCGAGGGCCGCCGCACCCGTCAACGCGTTGCCCATGCCAGGGCTTCCACCCCAGGTCGGGAACTGGCTCTTCCAGCTGCTCTCGAGCCAGCTACCCGGAGTAGTCATATACTGCGGCCCGGGGCCCGGGAGCAGCGTCGTACGCGATAGTGTAACTACAGCCTCGGCTCACCGCGGGGTCTGTGTCATTGCCAGAGGTGGTGCGCCATGTGCCCGACATGGGCTTGCCAGCGAGGGGGTTGCTGTAGAAGAGGAGGAGACCCTCGTCTCGGTGCCCCACGGTCTCTTCTGGAGCGGTCCCGAAGCTACATGCGGAAACAACGAATGCGGAGATGGCGATGGCTTTGTGGCTCATGATCCTCGTCGTACGGCCCGAGCGGTCGCCCTGGGTGACCTAGAAGATTTAAGCCTCAACGAAATCGCGCAGTGCCGAGGGCTTCGCGCCAGTTGGAGTGCCTGCACAATTGGTGTCTGGCAGGACAATTTTACCCAATCTCGCCCCCTGCTGCGTCCGGGCTTTGACGCCAAGCCTCAAGCCTGCCAAAACCTAGGAGCACTTTCTTGGGAGGTCAGAGATGGTTCGGACACGCTGGTTGGTTTCGGGAGTGGCGCTGATTGGAGCTGCAGCGCTGGTCGCAGCGGGTTGCTCAGCCAGTTCGGGCGGTGGCTCGGGCGTCAATGGCGGGGGCGGGAGCCAGAATGGCGGCAGCGGTGGCGCGGCCGGCGGTGGCTTCGGCGCGTTCGGTGGCGTCGGGGGCTTGGTCGGCGGCGGCGGCGGCTCCGGCGCGACCAACTCGGGTGGTATCCCCGAGAGCTGCGACGAGGCGCGAATCCAGAAGAGCTACCTGGGCTGTGAATATTGGCCCACGGTGACCAGCAACAGCGGGCTTGATACGCGGTTCGAGTTTGCCGTGGTCGCCGCGAACCCCACCAAGTCTCCGGCAGAGGTCGTGGTCGACTTCCAAGGCCAAGAGCTAAATCGGGTAACTATCGCGCCTGGTGGCTTGGAGACGATTCGCCTGCCCTGGGTGACCGCTCTCAAGCAGACGTCGCCGGACGCAACTTCGGTGCTGGTGCCTCGCGGCGCATTTCACGTAACGAGCTCGGTCCCCATTACCCTGTACCAGTTCAATCCCCTCGAGTTCCAAATTGGCCAGGAGAACTCATTCACAAACGACGCTTCGCTGCTGATCCCGACGACCGCGCTGGGCAAGGACTACTACGTGATGAGTTATCCGACACATCACATAGGTCAGGGTCCGATCGGTGGTCCGCCACAGGTCTGGATTGATACGCCTGGGTTCCTGTCGGTGACGGCGACGGAGGACGGCACGAAAGTGGACGTCGCTTCTAGCGCGTACGTCCGCGCTGGCAACGGCGTCTCTGCGTTGTCCCCGGGGCAGACGGGTAGCTACGACCTAAACAAGGGTGACGTGCTGGTGCTGGCTAGCGGGAAGATGCCAACGCAGCAGACGCCCGAGCCAGGGCGCCCGTGTGGAACCCAGCTCAACGGTGCTGCGAATGTTACCATGTGCCCTTCGCCCAAGACCTATGACTTGACCGGAAGTCGAGTGACATCCAACAAGCCGGTCAGCGTGATCGGCGGTCATGATTGCACCTTCGTGCCATTCAGCCGCTTCGCGTGTGATCACATTGAAGAGAGCATGTTCCCGACGGAGACGTTAGGTCAGGATCTCGTGGTGACCGCTCCGCAGGCGGTGGCGGGCATCCAGAGCAACCCAGGTCAAGCCGACAATATGTTCGTGCGCGTCATGTCGGCGGCGGACAACAACACCATCAACTTTGAGCCAGCGGTCAGCCAGACCGTGACCTTGAACGCGGGCGAGTGGATCGAGATTGGGCCCATCACCTCAGATTTTCGGGTGCAGTCCGACGACCGCATCATGGTCAGCCAGTTCATGGTCGGCGAGAACTTCTCCGGACAAAGCGTTGGCGCGGGTGACCCCTCGCTCTCAATCGCGATCCCCGTGGAACAGTACCGGCTGGAGTACACGTTCCTCGCACCCGCAACCTACACCTACAACTTCGTGAACGTGGTGGCTGAGCCCGGCGCGAACATCAGCATCGATGGCACTCCCATCGACGCAGGTCGCTTCACCGCCATCGGCAACTCTGGCTACAGCGTGGCGCGCGTTCAGGTGCCGGGCGGGGCCCACTCCATGAAGGGTGACAAGAACTTCGGCATCGTGGTCTACGGCTACGCCTCGTACACGAGCTACATGTACCCAGGCGGGTTAAACCTGGAGAAGGTGACCATCGTCCCGCGTTAAGACCTTTCTTCACCCCAAAGCGTAAGCAGCCTCCACGAGCCGCGTTCAAGCGGCCCTGGAGGCTGTGATGTTTCGAAGTGTGTTGATTTCCCGGCTCGTACGCCGAAGTGGTCCGTTGGCGTTGATGGTCGCGCTTGGGGGTGGGGCGCTCAGCACTGGTTGCGCTGGCTCTAGGCTAGCGGTCAGTGAGCCCATCAAGACCGACGCCGCCCTAGGCAAGGTGGTGATTTACCGCAACGGCGTCGCCTACTTCGAGCGGCGCGCGTTGGTGCGAGGCGACAAGCTGACCTTAACGGTGCCGTCGGGCAAGATTGACGATTTTCTCAAGAGCCTGACCATCGTCGACGCTAAGAGCGGTGAGAGCCTCCCCGTGGCTTACCCGACCCTGGACGACCGCGGTGACGACACCGAGCTCACGATCCAACTGCCAGGCAAAGGGCCTCACGATCTGGCGATCAGCTACGTCACGGAGAGTCCCGCGTGGAAACCGAGCTACCGCCTCAACGTGCAGGCTGGCGGTAACGGCCAGCTGGAAGCCTGGGCGGTGGTGGACAACGTCTCCGGAGAAGACTGGAAGCATGTCCGGGTGGGGGTGGGTAGCTCTGCGGCCCTCTCATTCCGCTACGACTTAGCCAGCGTGCGGCTGATCGAGCGTGAGACGCTGACTGACAGCGCTGGCCTCGCGCTGGCGCCGCCCACAGGCGGCTCGCCGTACACCGTGGCGAAGAAGGAGGTGCAGGTCTTAGGCGGCATCAGCGATGAAGAGCTAGAGCGCAGCGCCGGCCCGGTGGCGACGGCGACCCCCGACGTAGCAGGGCAAGCCTACCGCCCGTCGAGCGGCAGCGTGCGGGGCGGCGAGGGCAAGGCCTCGCCGCAGGCGGCAGAGAAGCCGAAAGTCGACAAGCGTCCGCCGGTTCAAAAGGCTGTGAACGCGGCTGGTAGCATCGCCGCGCGCGCTGCCCAACACGGCAAGATCCGCGTGGAGGGCTACGCGAAGGCCGGCGACGACGACGGCGCGCGCAGCTCTCTCGACCGCGCGAACCGCGCGCGTGACTTGCTCGTCTCAAACGGCGTTGACGCTGATCGCATCGAGGTAGTTGCTACAGGGAAAATATCGACGGAGGGCGTGCGCGTGATCGCGGTGCAAGAGCCGAACATCGCCGAGCAGCCGAAGCGTGCTGCCTCTGACGTCGACTCGCCCTCAGGCTCGGCCTACTTCATGGCCAAGAACCCGATGTCCATCGAGCGCGATCACTCGGCGATGATCAGCTTGGTCAAGAGTCAGACCGAGGTAGAGCCGGTGTACTATTATGACCCGCTCAGCGCGCGCGGCTCGCAGACCTTCGCGTTCAAAGCCGTGCGCATCAAGAACCCGACGGAGTACACCCTGGATCAAGGCCCCTTTACTGTCTACTCCGAGGGTCAGTTCCTAGGGGAGGGGCTCAGTGAGGCCATCCCACCCAAGAGCGAGGCATTTATTCCGTACGGATTAGATCGCCAGGTGGTCGTTGAGACCAAGCAAGACGCCCGCGACGAGATCGAGCAGTTGGTGACCATCCAGCGCGGCATAGTCACGGCGCAGAGCCAGCGCATTCGTCGTACGCGCCTCGAGCTAGCCAACAAGGGTCAGAAGACGGTCAAGGTATACGTCCGCCACAGCACCAAGCCTGGCTACGACTTGGTCGCCGCCAAGGGCTCCAAGCACACCAAGCTCAATGGCGCCTATCTATTCCCTGTAGAAATTAAACCAGGGTCTAGCGTCGACCTGATCATCGAGGAGGCGACCCCCATCACGACCAGCTTGGATATGGCCACTGACTCAGGCGCGAAGTCCATCGCGCTTTACCTGAAGAGCGCGAAGGCGCTCGACCCAGATCTACGCAAGGGTCTACAAGAGGTGCTAGCCCTCCATCGGTCGATGCACGACGCCCAGGACAAGGTGGACACCCTACATCGCCAGATGGTCGAGTACCGTCGCCGCATCGATGAGATCCACGTGCAGCTGGTGACCTTGAAGAAGGTACCGCAGGCGCAGACCCTGAGCCGCGGCTTGGCGAAGAAGATGGCGGAGATCTCGGACCGCCTCCAGAAGGCCACCCTCGACGTCGCCACGGTTGAAGGCGAGCAGATGACGCGCCGAGTGGAGCTGCAAGATCGCCTAGCCGAGCTCAAGCTGAAGCCGGCCGAGGAGCGCCTGGCCAGCTCAGAGCGCTGAGCGCTGGCGCCCAGCGCTCCGCTGAGAGGCGCTCAGCTACCGGCCGACACAGCCTGGCTGCGCGCGGCGAGCTGGCCGCAGGCCGCGCCCACGTCACCGCCGCCGCTGTAGCGGCGATGGCTGCCGATCCCTCGGTCGAGCAGCACCTCGCGGAAATCTTGCTCACGATCGGGGCTGGTGCGACGGAACGGGTCTTGGTCACCCTCCTCAATCGCGTTGTACGGGATCAAGGTTAGCCTCGGGCGCGTGCCAGCGCGGCGCTCGAAGTCGAGGATCACCTCGGCCAGGGCGTGGGCGTCTTCTGCGGAGTCGTTGACCCCAGCGAGCAAGGTGAGCGCCCACAGCGGTGACCAGCGCGTGATCCGAGCGTGCTCCACGGCCGCGTCCAAGACCTCGTCGAATGAATGCGAGTTCTCGATCGGCATCAGCCGCCGGCGCGTGCTGCGGATGGCGCTGCCAAGTGACAGCGCGAGCCGCACCTTGGGTGCTTCGCGCGCGAGCCGCTTGATTCCGCTCGGCAAGCCCGAGGTGCAGACGGTGATGTTGCGCGCGTCGATGGCCTGCGTGCTGGGTTCGCTGAACACCTCGATCGCCGCCAGCACTCGGTCCAGGTTCGCCAGCGGCTCGCCCATGCCTTGGAACACCACGCCGTGGACCCGCTCTCCGCGGTCGCGGTCGAGGGTCTGGCGCAGCTCTCGGACCTGCTCAACGATCTCCCAAACCTCGAGGTTGCGCGTAAGGCCCATGCGGCCGGTGGCGCAGAAGGCACAAGCCAGGGCGCAGCCGACCTGTGAGCTGACGCACACCGAGAAGCGTCCAGGGCGTAGCAGTGGGATCCTGACGCTCTCGATGACTTCACCGCTCGGGACGCGGAGAGACAACTTGACGAACGGGTCGAGGGAGCTGGCCAGCTGGTCGATGACCTCAAGACGCGGGATGTAGCCAGCGCGCCGTGCGCTGGCCAGCGCCGCCCGGCGCACGGTCGGCAGCGGGCAGTCGAGGTGCCCTGAGCGGTGCACTTGGGCGAGGATGCGCCGTGAGTCCTCCAGCGCGATCTCAGGCAGCGCGCGGCACAGCGCCTCGGGAGTTACGGCTTGCAGGGCGATCACGGGCCGCTTGGCTAGCACGCTGCTCGCCCGCTCACCACGAGTTCCCGGCGCTGCGCCACTTCTCACAGCGAGTCGCCAAGAGCCATGTCAGAGCCATGTCAGACCCATGTCAGACCCGGCTCTGACCCGAACCACCATGGCCCGGGGCTACGACTTGGCTTGAGGTTGATGTACGCCGATGTGAGGGCTGATCGCGCGCGCCAGTTTGACGCGCCTTGGCGGGCTGTCCTGGGCCGCCTAATGTGGCGAGTATGGCGGGTCTCCAGGATCTGTTGCGTTACTTGGATCGCGACGACGTGTCAGTGGTGGTGCTTCAAACTGGGAGCACCATCAGCGTCGAACACAACGGGCAGCCTCGGCGGTTGACGCGTGAGCCGCTAAACGCAGCGCAAATGGCGCATTTGCTAGCCGACTCGCCAGTCGCCGGTTTGCTCCCCAAGCGCGACAGCGATGGTTCACCCGAGGAGGTCACGCTGTTCGGCAAGCCTTATCGGTTGGAGATCGCGCGCCGCGGTGAGTTGCTGCGGCTCAAGTTTTCGCGCGGAACCGAGCAGGCATCGCCCCGTGGTACGGCGGCTGACGCCAGCGCTCAGCACGTCGCTCCGCCAGCGGAGGCCCAGGCTGTAGCGCGTGAGGGAGCTAGCGCGGCCGAACCGGTCGAGCCGCAGCGGCCGCTGGTGGCGAGCTCAAGCTCGCCGAGCCTCGAGCAGCTGCTGCTGGCTGCCCGCGCTGAGCAGGCCAGCGACGTCCACATCACCTCGGGGCGGCCTGCGCAGATGCGGGTGTGCGGCTACCTGCAGGCCTGCTCGCCAGAGCTGTCTCACCAGGTAGTAGCGGGGCTGCTGACGCCGCTGCTTGGCCCGCGGGCCACGCAGCTCGCGGAGCTAGGGTACGCCGACTTTGCGCTGGACGTGTCGGGCGCTGGCCGCATGCGAGTCAACGTGTGCCGTCATCGCCAGGGACTTAAGGGTTGCTTTCGTATGGTCGCGCCTGAGCCGCCGACGCTGGAGCAGCTCGGGCTGCCCGCCGATTTGATGCGAATCACCAACCAGCACCAGGGGCTGGTGGTGATCGCGGGGCCGAACGGGTCGGGCAAGACGACCACCCTCGGCGCGCTGGTCGATTGGTTTAACACCAACAAATCGATTCACATCATCACCGTGGAGGATCCAGTCGAGATCATCCATCCGGTCAAGCGAGCGCTGATCAGTCAGCGTGAGGTGGGCTCTCACACGGCCAGCTTTCACACTGCGCTCAAGGGCAGCCTCCGTGAGGATCCAGATGTGCTCGCGATTGGCGAGCTGCGAGATCGTGAAACCGTTGAGATGGCGCTCAGCGCCGCCGAGACGGGGCACTTGGTGATCGCGACGATGAGCACCCCATCAGGCGCGAAGACCATCGATCGCCTGATCGAGCTGTTCCCGCCGGACGACCAGTCCCAGGTCCGGGCGACGCTGGCAGGCGCGCTCAAATTCGTAGTCAGCCAGAGGCTGGTCCCGACGGTAGACGGCAAGATGGTCGCCGCCGCGGAGATGATCACCGGGAATATTCCCTTGTGGAAATTAATTCGGGACAACAAGCTCTTCCAGTTGCCCAGCCTGCTGCAGCGCGGCCGGGCCTACGGCATGCTCCGCGTCGAAGATTCTCTGGCCGATCTGGTCCGGCATGGCCGCATCACGATGGAAGTGGCGCGCGCGTTCGCGGACGACCCCAAGGGCCTCGACGGCGCCTCTCGTTCCCAAGCAGAGACAGCTGACGCGCGAGTCGCCGCGCCTGCCCCACGGGAGCCCGCGCACATTGACACGGACCGGCGTGACCGGCTCGCTGGCGGTCTCAAGAGCTTGTTCCGTAGGAAGGACGAATGATGGCGCAGATCGACCGCCTGTTTGACGTTTTGCTAGACCGCGGGGGTTCGGATCTGCACCTGTCGGTGGGTTACCCGGCGATGATCCGCGCCAAGGGTGATCTGGTGCGCATCGGGACGACGCCGATCAGCGCTGAGCAGATGGACGCGCTGCTCGCTGAGATCTGTGATCCAGAGCGCTTCGAGAGCTTCAAGCTGACGCGCGATTTAGACTTCGCGTATGCATACGGAAATAGGGCTAGGTTCCGGGCAAACTACCTGTGGAAGACCACCGGCCCCGGCGCGGTGTTCCGCACCATCCCGAGCAAGATCCTGTCAGCCGAGCAGCTGGATCTACCACCGGCGGTCGTCAAGCTGGCCACGCGGCGCTCGGGCCTGGTGTTGGTGACGGGGCCGACGGGTAGCGGCAAGAGCACGACGCTGGCCGCGATGGTCCATCAGATCAACCTGACGCGGCCGGGGCACATCTTGACCATCGAGGACCCAGTTGAGTTCGTGCACCAGCCCATCAAGTGCCAGATCACCCATCGCGAGGTGGGTCTGGATACACCCAGCTTCGCCGACGCGATCCGCAGCGCGGGTCGCGAGAACGCGGACGTGATCCTGGTCGGAGAGCTGAGAGGCCACGAGACGATGCGCTTGGCGCTGCAGCTGGCGAGCTTCGGTTGTCTGGTCTTCGCGACGGTCCACACCAACTCGGCCGCGGCGACCATCGATCGCTTCATCAACGCGTTTCCTGCCAGTCAGCAGCCTCAGGTCCGCGGCATGTTGTCCGATGCGCTGGCAGGCATCGTCGCCCAGCAGCTGTTGAAGCGCGCTGATGGCACCGGGCGCATCGCCGCCCACGAAATCCTGGTGGCAAACCCAGGTGTCGCCTCGTCGATCCGCGAGGCCAAGACCGCGATGATCGTCAACCTGATCCAGGGCGGCGCCCAGCAAGGCATGCAAAGCCTGGACGCCGCTCTGGAGCGGTTGTTCACTTCAGGGCTGGTGACCGCCGAGGACGCGCTCGAGAAGGCAAACGACAAAGAGTTCTTCGCGCGCATCCCTGAGGTGGCCAGTCAGCTGGGTAAGGTGATGACCGGATGACCCGACGAAGACCAGCGGGCGCGGTGGTCAAGTCGCGCTTGGGGGGACGATGACACTTGAGAGCTTTCGCATTCGCTTGCGCAGGATCGCCGTCAGCCTTGAGCTGCACCGCGCCGGCGCGTTGACCGGCGACCTATTGTGTCCGAAGCAGCTAGGCGAAGTGCAGGCTGAAGAGCTGCTCGCGCTGCTCAGCGCCGACGGCCGGTTCTTGCCGTTTTTTCATGAGGGAAAGGACCAATCGATCCTGATCAACCGTGAGCACGTCGTCAGCGCGACGCTGCGAGAGCGCCCGCTCGCCGAGCGCGCCAGCACAGTCGCCGGCGCTGCAAAGACCGAGCAGGTCGAGCTCTCGGTGAGCGTGGAGCGGCTAGACGAGGAGCCGTCTGGCCCGATTCGGCGCCCAGAGGGCAAGCGCCGGCCTGTGCGCCTGGTGCTGGCTGACGACCAAGAGCTGTCTGGTCAGATCTTGGTCTCGGCGCCCCTCGGTCACACGCGGACCCAAGACGTCTTCAATGAGTGCGAGCGCTTCGTCTATTTTGAGGCAGACGACGAGCGCTGCATGCTGATCAACCTGGCGTATATCTTGCTGGTCGCAGACGCCGAGCTCGACTGAGCTCGCTGTCTCCACGTGCTCCCTAGCGCGCGGCTGGCCCACGGCCGATGCTGGCGGGCATAGCTTAGGCTCGCGCCGTTCTTAGTTCCGCACGATAATGCTCCAGCTCGAGCCGAGGCGCGTAGCAAGCCAACATAGCGCGCGCTTCAGCCAGCTGGCTCGTCTTCGCGGAGACCTCGACCAGCAGCGCACGCTTGAGCTGGCGCTCAGCGCCGGGCGCGCGGTTGGTTTGGAGGGCGTTCAGCGCGGCGCTCATCGGCGACAAACTCGGGTTGTACGCTGCGTTCTCCGCGTAGGGCGCCGCCACCAGGTGTTGGTCCTGGGTCTCCAACGCCACGCCGGCGAAGCCGCCAGAGTAAGGAGCGTACGACCGCTGCGCGGCGGCTAGGCCAGCTCGCAGCAAGCTGTCATCGCTGTGCGGCGCAGCCAGCACGAGTGGCGGTGCGCCACGCTGCAAGAGCCCAGCGCTGACGCCAAGATCCCCCGGGCCGAAGGCTTGAGGTAGGAAATCCAGCAGCGGCCGGCGGCTAGCGCCGGCGGGCAACAGCAGCTCAAGGTGCTCGGCGCAGGCGAGCTCATTCAGGAACTGTCGGCAGTATCCGCAGGGTGCTGCCGAGATCGCTAAGGCAGACAGCGCGCGCTCAGCGTTGAGCCAGGCGCTCAGCACCGCGGACTGTTCGGCGTGGACGCTGTAGCTGAGGGAGCCCCCCAAGGACTCGCTGTTGGCGCCGAGATACAGCGTCGCGCCGGCGTCTGACTCAGCCGAGGCGACCACCCCGACGCGGTAGTTTGAGATCGGGACCAGCGCGTAAGCCGCCGCGACCGGGAGCAAACGCAGCATCAACTGGTCTAGGTCAACGTTCAGCGCTCGCATGAGCTCGGCGCTCGCCGCTTCGGCGAGCACGGCTCGTTCTGTGAGCGCCTCCTCGAGCACTGCACGTGGTTCGGCCGGGAACGTATCGAGCGCCAGCTTCAAATAGTGCGGATCCGCCATGCCTACATGCTACTCAAGGTGCGAGCGCGCTGGCTGCGCTATCTAGATCCCTTAGGCTCCAGGTATGCCCCAAGCCGCGCAGCTAGCCCTCGACGCCTTCAAGCAGATCCAGGCCCAGGATCCGAACTTGGTCGCTGACCGAGGACGGCAGCGACCAAAGTGCTTGGTCGAGGCAGAGCGCCTGAGCGCGTGGATCAGCCGCATCGAGCCAGAGCCCTCAATGGCGCTCTCGCTAGCAGCGTACTGTCAGCACCTGCGCCGCTGGGAGGTGCCGCGCAGCAGCGCTCCAGCCGGACGCAAGGGCTACATCGCGTGGCGTACGTCGCTCTCAAAATACCATGCAGAAAAAGCGGGTGAGGTGCTGCGCGGTCTCGGCTATCAGCCTGAGTTGATCGAGGCGGTTCAGCGCATCAACCTGAAGAAGGGCCTCGGCCAGCCCTCGGACGCTCAGACTATGGAAGACGCCCTGTGTCTCGCGTTCCTAGAGTTTGATTTGGGCGCCTTCGCGGCCAAGCACTCGACTGAGCAGGTGATCGACGTCATCCGCAAGACCTGGAGCAAAATGAGTGAGCGCGGTCGCGGCTATGCACGTCAGATTGAGCTGGCAGGCGACGAAGCCGCGCTGCTCGCCGCGGCGCTCGAGTAGCCTGGCGGTGCTGCACAACGCCGTCTGACGCTGGTGCGCCATATGGCGCGCGCCCTCCACCCCCAACAAAAAGCTGAGGGCCGCGGCTGAGTGGCCGCGACCCTTACTTGGCGACGCTGGGTGGTTCACCAGCCAGGCGGCTGGGCGAACTGTCCCGGGAAGGGATCCGCGGTGCGGCGGCGACGCACCTCGTCCTCGCCCCAGTTGCCCCCGCGCTCGTGGAAGAAGGCGATGCCGATCACGCCGACGTTGCGGGCCTTGCCCTTGCTCGCCGCGTACGAGCCGCCCACGCTGCCGAAGCGAAAGGCCGCGACCGTCTCTGTTGATTGGCGGAATCCGTCAATTTCCACAGTGGAAAATGGATTGACGATGTAGCCGCGCTTGCTGAACGAGCCATCGCGGCCATCGATCACGTCTAGGCCGTCGACGGTGGCGACCGCCTCGACCCGGCCGCTGGTGTTGTTCTTGATCTGGATGATGTAGCGCTGCCCGTTGGTGCCGACGATGTGGGTCTGTCCGCCGCGCTCCAGGCCGGGCAGCGGACGTCCGCTCTCGTCGATCAGGCGGACCATCACCGAGCCACCGGCGACGCTGACCACCCCTTGCTGATGGCTCACGAAGCCGCTGCCGCCCATG
>CAZKDY010000002.1:3962-297369 GCA_964551615.1 uncultured Polyangiaceae bacterium | reverse complement strand
GGTCGCTCAGAGTGGAGCGGCTCGCGTCGCATCGCTTGCTCAGGTCACTGGCTTGCGTTTTGTTGGCTTTGGAACCCTTGGGGGCAGGTGATTGGTCGTACTGCGTGGGCTGCGGCAGCCTGAGCTGCTAGGCTCGGACCCTGGAGTGCTGAGTTAACATGTTCGACTTCTTCAAGAACCGCCGCCGCTCGGCGCTGAGAGAGCAACCGCTGAGCGCTGAGCAGCGGGCGCTGCTGCGTAAGAACGTGCCGTACTTGCAGCACCTGAGCGCTGACGACCACGCTGAGCTGGAGGCGCTGGTTCAAGTATTCCTAGCGGAAAAAGACTTTGAGGGCTGTGGCGGGCTCGAGCTGACCGAAGAGATGATGCTGACCATCGCGGCTCAGGCCTGCATCCTGCTTTTGCACCGCGAGACCGACGTGTACCCCGACTTGGACGTGATCTTGGTCTATCCCAGCGCGTATCGCGCGCCTCACTTAGCTGCCGAGGGCGGCATCGTGCTTGAGGGTGAGCAGACTCGCCTGGGTGAGTCGTGGACCCGCGGCATCGTGGTGCTGGCCTGGGATCACGTGCTGTCCGGCGCCGCGCAGCCAGCAGATGGCCAAAACGTCGTCCTCCACGAGTTCGCGCATCAGCTGGACGGCGAAGACGGCGTGATGGACGGCGCGCCGGATCTAGGCTCGCGCGCCCGCTACACCTCGTGGGCGCAGGTGCTGGGTGACGAGTATCAAGAGCTGTCCGAGCGGCTGCACGCCGGGCGGCCCACGGAAATTGACGCCTACGGAGCCACCAACCCGGCGGAGTTCTTCGCGGTGGTGACTGAGCTGTTCTTCGAAAAGCCCATCGCCATGCGGAAGCGCCACCCAGAGCTGTACGCCGAGTTGGCTGGCTTTTACAAGCAAGACCCAGCCGAGCGGCTGCTGGCTTGACTCTAGGTCGCCCGGCGGGGACCTGAGATGGGTCAGGTGCTCTCCGGTGCTCTCCAGCCGCGACCGAAGCGGGGGCGAGGCCGGTGCGCGGCGGGCTTCAGTGCCTGCCCAGCTGGCTGATCAGCGCGGCGTACGCCGCCTCGTCGCGGCCTCCGCTGGCGACCACGTCGGGCTGCGCTGGGGCTTGATACGACTCGCCCGCCCCAGGCAGCTGGGTGACCTCTCCGCGCTCGCTCTTCGCGTAGAGCCCCTTCGAGTCACGAGCCGCGCAGATCTCTACGGGCGTGTCCACGAATACCTCAAGGAAACGCGGCGCGACTTCCCGCGCTCGATCCCGAAACTCCTCGCGGTGAGCCGTCGCCGGGACCAGCACCACCAGCCCCTGCTCCGCTAAGAGCGCAGCCAGGCCCGCTAGCGTCGCGTAGAACGCGTCGCGCTCGGCCGCTGAGTAGCCGGGGCGCGGCACCAAGCGCCCCCGCACCGCGTCTCCGTCGAGCAGCGCGCAAGCCCCAACCTGCTGCGCGATCAGCGGCCTGACCCGCTCAGCGAAGGTCGACTTGCCCGCGCTGGGCCGCCCGGTGATCCAAACCACGCAGCCGCTCACCCGAACAGCTCCTCGGCCCAGGCCACGTCAAAGCGGGGCGCGCTGAGCGCGCGCTCTACCAGGCAGAGCAGGGCGTCGCGGTGCTCGACCGCGAGCCCTGGGTACCAGGCTGGGTTTGCCAGCACCAAGCCACGCCAGGCGATGAACGGCCCCACCACGTCGAGCAGCTGCGAGTCCCCTGAGCGCGTCAGGTAACGCTCCCAGAACATGTGCCAGAGCTGCTTGAACGCGCCTCCCCAAGCCCCGTCGTGCCCCAGAGAAAAGAAAATGAAGTTGATGGCTAGGCAGCTCACGTCATCCGCTGGCTCACCTAACGAGCCGCGGCTGGTGTCAAGCAAACGCAGCTGCTCCGCTTCATCCACCAGGATATTGAACGGGTGAAAGTCAGCGTGGACACGCGACAACCGCGCGCAGTGTTGCTTGAGCTTGGGGCGCCAGCTGGTGGCCAGCGCGTCAATGGCGCCGAGCCGCGCCGTCGGCACCTCACATTCCGCGGGGAATCCATCGACGATACCGAAGATCCCCTCGCCGCTGCCCACCAGGTCGCGCGCCGCGCGCCGGTAGACTAGCGGCGCTTCGTGCTTTTCTGCGTGGATTTCTACTAAGAGGTCCGCCAGTTGGAGCACCCGCTCGCGATCAGTCTCCAGCGCAGCCCCGCGCCGCGCGATGGCGCGCAGGTCGTCCGCGTACACGCGCCCGGGGACGAACTCGCTGAGCAGATAGAACTCACCGGAGTCTCGCAGCGAACGCAGCTGCCCTTGGCAAATGGCGCCGACGTCGATGGCTCGGGAGTGCCGCGGGATGCTCGCAAAGGTATCGAAGGCGAGCAGCATCGCTTGGGCGCGATCCGAGCGCCGATCATGGCCAAACACATCGGGTGAGGCGGTATGAAACACAAAGCTGCGCGAGGTGTCGTCGCTGAGTTGGGCCTCGACCAAGAGCGGCTTGCCATAGCCAAAGCCCTTGGATGTCGCGCTGTCTTCGCTGCCCTCATCGATGCCGAACGCGGCGACGCGCGTCAGCCTGGCCCCTGGTTCTAGCTCCGCGAGCAGGCCGCTCAGCGCCCGCCGCACATCGGGTGTACTCAAGTCATGGCTCATGCGGCGAGTGTCGCAGCATGTGCGCCGAGACAACACCCCCTACACAGGCTTTGATCGGGGCAACTTGACCCGCGCGCCGGCGCGTTTGAGCGCGTTGACGGGGTCGCCTAGAGCGCCTGAGCGCCGCGGCGGCGCCTTCAGCTGGTGCCGAAGATGTAGCGCCTCGCCAGCCCGCCGGTGATTAACTCCGCTCGGAAATCAGGGTGAGCGATGGCGATCAGCGCCTCCGCGCGCTCGCGGATAGTCTTGCCCCACAGCTGCGCCGCGCCGTACTCCGTCACCACGTAGTGGACGTCGCCTCGGCTGGTCACGATGCCCGCGCCGGCTTCAAGGGTGGGCTGAATGCGGCTCACCGTACCGCCTTTCGCGGTGGAGGGCAGCGCGATGATCGGCGTGCCACCTCGGCTGCGAGCCGCGCCCCGGATGAAATCGACCTGTCCGCCGATGCCGCTGAAGAAGCGCCCCGCCAGCGTGTCGGCGGCGACCTGGCCCGTGAGGTCCACGGCGAGCGCCGAGTTGATGGCGACCATGTAGTCGTTGGACGCGATCACCAGCGGATCGTTGGTGTAGTCGCTGCCCCGCATCTCGATCTGCGGGTTGTCGTTGATCCAGCCATACAGCTCGGGTGAGCCCATGACGAAGCTGGTCACGATCTTGCCTGGGAGGCGGGTCTTGCGCCGCCCGGTGATCACCCCACGCTCGGCCAGGCGCATGACGCCGTCGGAGAACATCTCCGTGTGGACACCCAGATCGTGGTGCTCGGACAGCGCGGCGCACACCGCGTCGGGGATGCTGCCGATGCCGACCTGGATGGTGCTGCCATCTGAGATCAGCTCCGCGACGTTCTGACCAATCTGGACGCACGTCGGGTTTAACTCCTGCGCCTTGAGCTCGAGCAGCGGGGCCTGGGTCTCGACGAAGCCGTCGATGCGGCTGACGTGGATGAACGAATCCCCGTGGCTCCGCGGCATGTTCGGGTTGACCTCAGCCAGCACCAGCTCGGCCGAGTCCACCCCTGCGTGCACGATGTCTACGGACACGCCCAGGCTCACGAAGCCGTGGCGATCGGGCGGGCTGACCTGGATCAGCGCGACCTGGACCGGCAGGTGGCCGTCGCGGATCAAGCGCGGGATGTCCGACAGAAAAATGGGCATAAAATCCGCGCGGCCCGCCTGCACGGCGGGGCGCACGTTGGCCCCGATAAAGAACGCCTTGTGACGGAAGCGCGCCTCCAGCCCTGGGTCCACGTAGGGCGCTGGGCCCAAGGTCAGCAGGTGGACGATCTCGTTGCCCGCTAGGTGGTCGCCGTGGGTCACCAGACCGTTGACCAAGCCAACGGGCTCAGCCGCGCCCGAGGCGATCAGGATCCGCGAACCCGCGGGGATCAAACGGATGGCTTGCTCAACGCTCAGCTGCTTGTCGACAAATGCTGTGGTCATCGCTGATTAATCCATGAAAGACCGTGCGGTCTTCAATTTCCTATTCAGGTCTAGGAGCGGGGGTGGGGGGGCGGCTGCCTGCCGCGAGGCGCCAGACCAACTTCTGGAGCTCGCCGGCCAGCCAAAACGTGACGCACAAGGCCGCGCCGACGCCGAGCTCGCTGGCCGAGAGCGGCGCCACCGAGAACACCTTGGTCAGCCCGGGTACAAACTGCGCCAGGGCTTGCAGGCCGAGGCCTACGGCGATGGCCAGCCACAGCTGTGGGTTGGTGCTGAGGCCCACGCTGAACAGCGACCGCTGGCGATCTCGGCAATTGAGCGCGTGCATCAGCGGCCCCACGGCGAGCACCAGGAACGCCAAGCTGCGCGCCTTGGCTGGATCCGCGGCGAGCCAGCTATACGCGCCGAGCCCCACCGCGCCCATGAACACGCCGTAGCCAAGTATCCACACGGTATCACGCCTGGTAAGCAACGGCGAGTCGGATGCCCGCGGCCCGCGCAGCATGGGGTGGCCATGAGCTGGCTCAGCGCCCAAGGCTAGCGCAGGCAGCCCGTTGGTCACCAGGTTGATCCATAAGATTTGGGTCGGGGTCAGCAGCGGTGGCCACCCGAGCAGCGCGGCGATGAGCACCGCGAAGACCAGCCCCGCGTTGACGCTGAGCAAGAACACGATGAAGCGCTGGATGTTCGCGAAGATGGTGCGGCCTTCTTCGATGGCCGACACGATGCTGGTGTAGTTGTCGTCGGCCAGCACTAGATCCCCAGCCTCCCGCGCCACGTCTGTTCCGCTTTGCCCCATGGCGACGCCAATCGCCGCGGCGCGCAAGGCTGGAGCGTCGTTTACGCCGTCTCCGGTCATCGCGACCACGTGCCCTTGGCGCTGCAGCGCCTCCACGATCAGCAGCTTGTGGGCAGCGGTGGCCCGGGCGACGACGTCGACGGTCTTGGCGCTCTCCTCGATCTCAGCAGGCGACATGCTGTCGAGGGCAGAGCCCAGCAGGGTGTTCGCATCGGCGCCGCCGATGCCGACCTCTCGCGCGATGGCCTTCGCCGTCAGCGGGTGGTCCCCGGTGATCATCAGCGTGCGCACCCCGGCCCGGGCGGCCTTAGCGATGGACTCGCGGATCGCAGGGCGTGGGGGATCGCTCAGCCCGATCAGGCCGAGGAAGCACAAGTCAGCTTCGAGATCTTCGTCCGGCTGTGCGACGTCGCTCAGCGAGCGCTGCGCCAACGCGAGCACTCGCAGCCCGTCGGCGCTCCACGCGGTCTGCAGGGCATCTAGCTGCTGGCGCCGCTCGTCAGTGAGCTCTACCGCGCGGCCGCCGCTCCAAGCGCGCGTCGCGCGCGACAGCACGGCTTCCATCGCGCCGTGGACAAACAGCTGCCTGCTCTCGAGGTCGACCACGGCGCTGGCGAGCTTGCGATCCGCGTCGAACGGCTGCTCGCGCTGGCTCGGCGGCGCCGGCTCTGCGCAGTGAGCCAGGTGAAAATTAAGCAGCGCGACGTCGGTGGGGTCGCCTACCCCCTGGCCGTCCTTCATGCGCGCGGCCGGCATATAGCGCGCGGCCAGCACGATGCCGTCCAACGCGGCCCTTTGTGATTCCGTAAGGTCCTCTCCCAAGACCCCCGCGTTGATGCCGTCTCCCGCTTGCGTGAGGTCGAAGTCCAGGCTCGCGACCCGGCGCACGGTCATCTTGTTTTGGGTCAGCGTGCCGGTCTTGTCGGTGCAGATCACGTCAGCGCTGCCCAGCGTCTCGACCGCCGGCAGCTTACGCACCAAGGCGTGCTTGCTGGCCATGCGCTGCACGCCCAGCGCGAGCACGATGGTGGTGACGGCTGGCAGGCCCTCAGGGATGGCCGCGACGGCCAAGCTCACCGACGTGAGCAGCAACACGCGCAGGCTAGCTTGGCCTTGAGCCAGGGTGACCAGGAACACCAAGACGCCGAGCGCCGCGCAAGCGATGACGATCTGGATCCCGAAGCGCTTGAGGCTGCGCTGCAGCGGTGAGGGCGGCGTCTCGACGCTGTCGAGCAAGCGCGCTATTTCCCCGAGGGAAGACGCCATGCCCGTCGCGGTGACCACGGCTTGACCTTTGCCGCGGTTGACGAACGAGCCGAGGTATACGCTGTTCTTTCGCTCCGCCAGATCAGTGCTGGCCGGCAGCAGCAGCTCAGCCTGTTTCTCCACGGGTACTGACTCGCCCGTGAGCGATGACTCATTGGCGGACAGGCTGTTGGCGACCAGCAGGCGCGCATCGGCGGGGACGCGCGAGCCCTCCTCCAGCAGCACCACGTCGCCGACCACCAAGTCAGCCGAGTCGACCTGTTGCTCTTCGCCGTCGCGCAGCACCCGCGCGGTCGGTGCTGTCGAGTCGGACAGCGCGGCCAGGGCGCGCTCGGCGCGGCTCTCTTGCACCAGGCCGATCAGCGCGTTGAGGATCACGATGATGAAGATCGCGGTGGCGTCGCCGAACTGCTCCAGGGGGGTGAGGCCAGGCTCGGTTTGGCCCAGCACGACGGCGACCACCGCGGCGAAGATCAGGGCCAGCACGGTGATGTCGGTGAACTGGCCGTAGACGCGGCTGAGCAGGCTTGCGCGGCCGCGTGACGCGAGGCGATTGGGCCCGTCGCGCTCGAGGCGCGCGCGGGCCTCAGCGCCGCTCAGCCCCCGCGGGGAGCTTTGGGTGTCGGCGAGCACCTGTTCCGCGGGGAGTGCCCAGGGGGGCGCTGGTGAATCAGCCGGTGCAGGAGACGGGGCTGAGGCGGAGGTGGGCATGCGGAGCGGTCAATTCTCAGAGGACCGAGGCGGCCGAGCCGTAGCTTGAGCTACTTGGTCCGCGGCTGCCAGAGCGGTTGACCCTCAGCGTCCCTTAGCTCGACGGTCGGCCCTGGCCTGCCCGGTGTGCCCCAGCGCACACGTGTGGCCTCTAGCCGCGTACCGACCCGGCGCGCTTCGATTTGTAGCTGATCTTTAGGGTGCAGCTTGACGCCGCGCTCGTCGAGCACCCAGCCCGGAGCGAGATCGACGGACACCAAGCTGCCATCGCCCGTGCTCAGGGTAACCCGCACATTCTGCGCCAGCTCAGCCTCAGGGCCGCGCTCGATGCGGGTCACGCGCCCCGTCAGATCAGAGCGCGCTGCCGCTCCCCCCGGGAGCGGAGACAGCGGCGGGCCGCAGGCGGCGCCGAACAGCAGGACAAGTCCTAGAAATACGTAATAGATCCGTCGCATGGCGCTTCGGCTTAGCACGTCGCGTGCCGCCGCCCACCGCCTGCACCAGATCAGTTAGCATCGGGCCATGCTCATGCGCTGTGAGAACTGCGGGGCGCCGCAGGAGTTTGGTGCGGCCGATCAAGTGGCCCAGTGCGACTATTGAGGGCAGACCAACTTCGTAGAGCGCCCTGGGGAGACGCGCTCGCGAGCGACTCCCGAGCGCTGTCCGGGGTGCGGCAATTTGCTGTTTGGGGCGCGCGCGGCGGCCCACAGCATCTGGGGCTGCGGGGGCTGTGGCGGCGTGTGGCTTGACGTGGCCGCCTGCAATCAGGTCGCCCAGGGCGACAACGTGGAGTTCTTCGAGCTAGCGCGGCGAGCCAATCAAAACGCCGTCGCCCGGGTGAGCGAACCCGGTACCCCACGGCAATGTCCAGTGTGTGACGAGCGGATGGCCATGACCCGCCGCCTACATGGGTGGGTTAAGCTGGATGCCTGTGGCCAGCACGGTACGTTCTTTGACGCAGGTGAGCTGGAAGAGGTGTGCTACGCGCTGCGCACGCTGCCGCCGCCGCCGAAGCCCGCTGAGCCCACCGTGAAGGTGTGGCACCACACGCCCGTCACCGAAGCCGAGCTGGCGGCCTTTAAGGGCGCGCTGCGCAAGCCCGCGCTGGACGCAGAGACCCAGCAGGCGTTCTCCAAGCTGGGCGACGCGCTGCTGCGTTCGTTGGTGGAGTAGCTGCCTCCCCCCGGTGCCGTGCGGCGTTGCCCGCCGGCGGATCGCCATGTGCCTTATTGGAGGCGCAATCCCGGCGCCGGCTGCGTCTCGCTGCGCTCGCGCACAGGGGGGCGCGCTGGCCATCCCGCCACCCCTGAACGACCTCGAGGCTCAAGGCGCTCACCGCGGTCAAAGATTATGCGTGACAGCATTCTGCTTGCGCGCATAATGTGAATGTCGCGTTTCTAAACCGTGAGGAAGAGCTGACGAGCCTGGATCAGATCGCCAGCTCCCGGGGGCTGGCGGTCGTGACGGGTCGTCGACGCATCGGCAAGACGCCCAGTTGAGCGCGCGTTGTTCATCCCTGCGCGGGAACCAGGACCCAGCGTCATCGATGGCGTGCACATCGTCACCGGCGCTCAGCTTTGGTAGGGGTTGCCTCGCCTCGGTGCCTCGCGGCAGCTCCCTCCGATGGCGGCGGGCACGCCGGGTCACTGAGCGCTGCCGCGCTCAAAGTAGCTCACCACGTCGTCTCGACGTAACACGCCGCGCGCCCAAGAGTAGAACGCGATCAGCACGCCGCTCCACGCCAGCGCGAACACCGCCCCGCCGATCACCCCCACGACTAGCGCCGTGTTCATGATCCCCGAGGCAGCGGGCGGCGCCGCTACGCCGCCTTGGATGCGCTCCATGAAGCGCTCCAGCACAGCGTAGGTGCGCGTGCTGACGAAGACCGTCCAGATCAGCTTGAGGCCTGTGTACAGCATGAGCACTGGCAGCGCTTGAGCCGCTAACAGCGCGCGGCCGCGCTCTTGGCCTCTGCGAGCGATCCAAGCGGCGTAGAACGCGAACCCCTCCACCCCACCCCCGATCAAGGCGAGCAGCGTGGCCGGGCCGCGCATCGAGGCCTCTGCCATCTCTTCGTACATCTTGGCTTGGGCTTCGATGAACTGCGGCGGCAGCCCTGGGCTAGCGGGCGGCGCCGTGGTGCCGAGGCCGGTCAGGCCCGAGGTCACGCCCAACAGCGCGGTCAGGATGCCGAGCGCCGAGAGCACCAGAGCGATCACCAGCGCCGTGCTGAGGTGCTTCGGCTCACCGCGCGGGGCCGGCTCAGGGGTTGGGCCATTTGGGGCGGCGGGCGGCGCGTACAGGTTCGAGTCCGACATGCGCGCGGAGGATACCTGGGCCGGCGCTGAGCAGCACCACAGATCGGAGCTGCAGGGTACGCAGCCGGCTCGAAAACAGCGTAAGCTCCCTGACGAATGCCCAAAGCTGGCCTAGAGCGCGTCGTCGATCAGAGCAACCGACTGGTGGAGATCGCGCGTTGCATTCAGATCTTAGGGCGGCTCACCTGGCCAAGCCAGGTCGTCGAGCGATTCACCGACGACTGGCGCCGCGGTCGTCGTGAGCTGCCTCAGGTCACGCCCCTAGAGGCCAACCTCGAGCGCGAGATCGAGGCGCTCGAGAGCTTGCTTGAGGAGTTCGATCTGGGGCACCCGCTAGGGCGTTACCTGGCGGCAACGACTAGCTCGTATCTTGACGCCGCGCGGCTGGTCAGCGCCGCGGGCACGCCGGGCTTCCTCGAGCTGAGCCGCTCGCTGTATGGTGATCCGCTGTCGCGTATGCCGGGCACCGACGCCAGCTACCTGGACGCTGCTCAAGCTCTGCTCGACGCGACCGGACCGCTGGCTGAGAGCGTCGGGCCCGACGCCGCTGACTACTGCCTGACCGCAGAGACCGTGCGCGATCAGCTGCAGCCGCAAATCGACGCGTTCTTCGTCAGTGATCAGGTTGAGGTGGTGATCGACCCCATGCTGGCCAGCAAGGCCGCGGCCAGCGCCAACCGTATTCGTATCCGTGGGGCTACGTACTTCAGCCATGACGACGTGGCGCAGTTGCTGGAGCACGAGGCGTTCGTGCACTCTGCGACCGCGCTAAACGGCCGCGCTCAGCCGATCTTGAGCGCGCTGAGCCTCGGCGCGCCGCGCACCACGGCGACCCAAGAGGGCCTGGCGACCCTCGCCGAGGTGCTCACCGGCGCCATCGATCTGGCTCGCCTGCGCCGCCTCGCGCTGCGCACTGTCGCCGTGCACAACGCGCTGGAGGGCGCGGATTTTCTCGACACGTTTCGCTTTTTCTTGGAGCAGGGGCAGACCGACGTCGAGAGCGTGCGCTCAGCCATGCGCGTGTTCCGCGGCGGCGATGTGCGCGGCCGCGTCGTGTTCACCAAGGACGCCGTGTACCTACACGGGCTGCTCAGCGTCCACACGTTTTTCCGTAAAGCAATCGCTGAGCACAAGATCGAGCTGGTCAGCCGCGCGTTCGCGGGGCGGCTCAGCCTGGCCGATTTGTTTGATCTTGAAGAGGCGTTTGAGGCCGGCTGGATCGCTGAGCCGCGCTACGTGCCACGTTGGGCGGCCAACACCCACACCCTCGCGGCGATGCTGATCTTTTCTCGCGTGGTCAGCCGCATCGATCTGGAGCAGGTGGCGCTGCACGACTTGAACCCGGTGTCGGTGCGACCGCCCCCAGTCGCTCCGCGCAAGTAGGCGTGAGCGTTTAGTCCACGCGGTTCTGCCGCGCGCCAGTCAGGAACGCGCTCAAGTTGCCAGCAGCGATGGACAGCAGCCGCCGCCGCGCTTGGTGGGTCGCCCAAGCCATGTGAGGGGTGATCAGCAGCCGCTCAGCCAGCGGCGGATGTGTGTCGGCGGCTAGCGCGCTGAGCAGCACGTGGTCTGCCGCTGGCGGCTCTTGGCTGAGCACGTCCAGCGCCGCGCCGCCCAGCTGCTGCGTTTGTAGCGCCGCCAGCAGCGCGGCCTCGTCCACTAGATCCCCGCGGCCCGTGTTGATGAGCATGGCGTGAGGCTTCATGCGGCGCAGCCGCTCGGCGTTCACCAAGTGGTGGGTCTCGGGGCTCAGGGGGCAATGCAGGCTGATCACGTCTGCGGCCGCGAACAGCGCGTCGGTGCTCAGCCACTCCACGCTCACGCCGGCGACCTCCGGGCGGCTGCGCTGAGCATCACTAGCGCACACGGTCATGCCCAGCGCCGCGGCGACGCGCGCCACGTGCTGGCCTATTTCACCCAGGCCGACGACGCCAAAGCGCAGGCTGGCGAGCTCGCTGATGGGGCCTAGGGTAAAGCTGAAGTCAGGGCTCGTGGTCCAGTGTCCTTGCCGCACGGCATCAGCATGGAGGCGGGTGCGGTTGGTGAGCTCAAGCAGCAGGGCGAACACGTGCTGCGCCACGCTGGCGGCGCCGTACGCTGGGACGTTGGTCACGGCGACGCCGCGGGCGCGGGCCGCCTCCAAGTCGACCACGTTGACGCCGGTCGCTAGAACACCGATGTATTTCAGCTTGGGCAGCGCCGCGAGCTGCGGCGCGCCCAGGCGCTCTTTGTTGGTCAAGAGCAGCTCTGCGTCGGCCGCTCTGTGCAGCAGGGCGGCGCCGCTGCGTGGGTACACACTGACCCGCGCGAGCTGTTCGAACTCCGCCCAGCTCAGATCCCCGGGGTTTACACAGTGTCCGTCGAGCACGACGAGGTACGGCTGCATCAGCCGTCTTTTACTACGCTGCGCGGGGCGTGGGGGGCTAAGCCGAGTACTTTCCGCGGGCCGCTCGCGCTGGTTCTGGTATGGCAGCGGCGTGACCCTCCCCGTAGCTGCCAAGCCAAGCCGCGCCGACTTGGCTGCGCTCGGCGGCCGCCTGCCGTGGCGCACCGTGCTGGCGCCGATGGAAGGCGTCGGGCATCCGGCGTTTCGCCACAGCATCGCGGCGCTGGGTGGCCTCGATCTGGTGTGCACCGAGTTCGTGCGCGTGACGCAGGGTCCGCTCAGCACGGCCCTAGTGCGCCGCGCGATCCAGCCCTCTGCGGGCAGCGCGCTCAGCGTGCAGGTGATGGGCAACGCGCCCGAGCGCATGGCAGAGGCCGCCGGCCACGTCGCTCGGGCCGGCGCAGATGTGGTCGACATCAACCTCGGCTGCCCCATGCCGCGCATCGTGCGCAAGGGGGTCGGCGCGGCCATGCTCAAGCAACCCGAGCTGCTCGCGCGCGTGCTCGAGCAGATGCGCGCGGCGACGTCGGGGCTGCTCTCAGCCAAGATCCGCGCGGGCTTCGATGACGCCAGCCAAGTGCTCCAGATCGCGCGCCTGGTCGAGTCGACGGGGGTCGACTTCATCAGCGTGCATCCGCGGCGCCGCGCGGATTTTTACGCGGGGGTGGCAGACTGGCGCATCGTGGGGCTGCTCAAGCGCGAGCTGCGCATCCCGGTGATCGGCAACGGTGATCTGTGGTACGCCGACACTGCGTTGCGTCTCCAGGCGGAAACGGGATGCGACGCGGTCATGTTGGGGCGGCCGGTCATCCGCAACCCCTGGATTTTTAGGCAGATCAGCCAGCTGAGCCGCGGCGAAGCGCTGTTCGAGCCCAGCCCGCTAGATTTGCTCGGCTACATCGACGCCACGGCGACGCGCTATCAGGCGGTGTTCAACCACGTGCGCAAGCAGGGTGCCCTGGGCAAGCTGAAGGAGCTGATGGGCTTCATGTGCCGCGGGATCCTGGGCGGAGATCAGCTGCTCGACCAGGTGCGCCGGACCGTGGATACGGCGCAGTTCATGCGGGTCGTCGAACAATACCTCACGGCACTACCTGCTGATCGGCTGGATCTAGGGCTCGAGAACCGCGTATTTGCGGGCGGAGCACGAGGCCTGGAGCGGGTTGGCTCTGCGCTAGGCTCCGGGCAGCAAGCTGCCGAGCGCCCCCGCTGAGTGGCCCAGGGTGGCGCCGATCAGCCCGGCGCTGGGGCTGGGCTGACAGCGCTGTCAGGGTGGGCGCGGGTTAGCTGATGAAAGCATGCCTGGAGCGCACGCCTGGCGTTTGGCCCACTGCTTGCACTTCGCTGCGCGATGGCTTGGCTTGATTTGGGTGTTGTGGGTGGCTGGCGTTCTCAGATCTCTCTGGCCGCTTTGGCGTTGGCGACGCTCGGGCTGGTTCACTGCTCGGACAGCTCGGTAGAGGCATCAGGCATGAGCGGTGGGGCGAACGGCGGCGTCGGTAACGGGGCGGGCGGTGGTGGAGGCAGCGGCGCAGGCGGCGCGGGCAACACCGGCAACGTGCCTCCGGAGGTCGAGCTGGAGAGCAGCTTTCAGTCTCCCGTGTCGACGGGCAAGCTGGTGTGGACCGCGAACCCTGACAGCGGGCGAGTCGCCTTGGTCGACGCCTTGAGCTTCGAGGTGCGCATCGTCGAGGCGGGCTTCAGCCCGACCTACCTCTCAGCGATTCCCGGCGGCAGCGATGCCGCCATCGTGCTGAACACCGGGAGCCGCGACGCCACGGTGCTGCGCGCGAGCCAAGCCGGCGTGAGCAGCGTCACGCTGCCGACCCACGACGGCGCGAACGCCTGGGCCATCAGCGACAGCGCCGAGTGGGCCATGGCCTGGACCGACGCGCGACGCGTGATCGGCGCTGACGTCACGCAAGGCTTTCAAGACGTCACCGTGCTAAGAATCACCGAGGGCAAAGAGGCCGCGACGCGCATCTCCGTGGGCTATCGCCCAGAGCGCGTGTTCTACAACGCAGACGCCACGCGGGCGTTCGTGGTGAGCGAGCCGGGCATCAGCGTGGTCGAGCTGGATCCGCTCGGGCCCCGGGTCAGCCGCCAGGTGGAGGTCAGCAGCGACCCGCTGGACAACCCCGCGTCGCGCGACGTGACCATCACCCGCGATGGCAGCGTCGCGTTGGTGCGCCGTGATGGCAGCCCAGACGTGCGCTTCGTGGACCTAGAGACCGGCGACTTCAGCGAGATCGAGCTGCAAGGCGACGTCACCGACCTCGATCTCAGCGAGTCGGGGGAGCTAGCCGTCGCGGTGGTGCGTGAAGCGGGCTTAGCCTCGGCTGGTGGTGGCGTGCCAGGTGCTGGAGCCGCCGGCGCAGCGGGTGCAGGCGGCGCAGCGGGCGCAGCGGGCGCAGGTGGTTCTGCAGGCGGCGCAGGTGGTTCTGCAGGCGGCGCAGCGGGCGCGGGTGGCGCAGCGGGCGCGGGTGGTTCTGCAGGCGGCGCAGCGGGCGCGGGTGGTTCCGCAGGGCAAGCAAATGCAGGTGCGGGCGGTAGCGCAGGCAGCAGCTCAGGCGGCGCGCCGCAAGACGCCGGCGTGGGTGGCGCGGCGCAAGACGCTGACGCGGGCGACGCCGAGGCCCCCTTCGTCCACAGCTCGCAGCTCGTCTTGCTGCCTCTGCCCGGGGTGCTCAGCGACCCCAGCCTGAGGCAGACGCTGACGTCTAGCGAGGTGTTCGGCAGCGTCTCGCTCTCGCCGACGGACAACCCAGCGTTGCTCTACACCAACGCGATTCCGTCGGGTCGTGTGTCGATCGCCGACACGAGTAGCCTCACGCTGCGCGCCGTCGATCTCAAAGCGCCAGTGCGCGCCGCGTTCGTGACGCCCGACGGCGCTCACGCCATCGTGCTGCAGAGCCCGGCGGCTGGCTCAACCAAGGCCGGCGGCTTCAGCGTGGTGCCCACTGCTGAGCTGCGCGCACCAAAGATCGTCGGCACCGAGGCGACGCCGATGAGCGTCGCCATCAGCGCGACCTCTGACCGCGCGCTGATCACCGTACGCCTCGACGCAGAGCAGCTGTATGGTGTGTACTTGGTGCAGCTGCCGAGCTTGCAGGTGGACTACTTCCAGCTGGCCAGCCCGCCGTTGGCGGCGGGCATGGTGAGCGGCGCGCGCCGCGGCTACGTGGCGCAAGAGCACCCCGAAGGTCGCGTGACCTTCATCGATCTCGACAAGGGCGAGCCCCGCACCCTGACCGGCTTTGAGCTCGGCGCCAAGGTGGTCGACTAGCCGAGCTATCTAGGCGCTGGATCTGGAGCGGCCAGTGACCACGGCCCGCTCACGCGTTATAGCGTGTGCATGCCCAGGGACACGATTCGGATCAGCGGGATTGAGCTGGAGTGCATCGTTGGGATCCGGCAGCACGAGCGCAAAGAGCCTCAGCCGCTGTGGGTCGATCTCGAGCTTGGGCTCGATCTGAGCCGCGCCGGCAGGAGCGGGCGGATCGGGGACACCGTTGACTACGATCGCGTCGCGGATCAGCTGATCCAGCTGGTCCGCTTTCGCGAGTATCGGTTGCTTGAGAACGCCGCCGAGGAGCTGGCCGCGATGCTGTTCGGCGTGCAGCCCAGCTTGGAAGAGCTGCGCATTAAGCTCAAGAAGCCAAAGGCGCTCGCCGGTCGCGCACACCTGGCCGAGGTTGAGGTGGTGCGCTCCCGAGCAGATTTTCCTCGCGGAGAAGAGGCGGCGCGCTTCGGTCGCGTGGAGGTGCTGCTTGAGACGCGCGAGGCGGGCCTGTACCTGTTGCACGTGGCGCCTGGCGGTGAGATCTCGGCGCACCGCCATGAGCGCATGCGCGAGCTAGAGTGGCGCGTCAGCGGCAAGCTCGCGCGGGACGGGGAGCAGATCTTGGGGCTGGCTCCTGTGGTGTGGCCAAAGGGTAGGGAGCACAGCTACCAGAACTTGGGCCAAGGCTGGGCCACGCTGTTTTGTTGCGATGTGCCACCGTTTATCCCCGCGGATGAAATCGAGACCGGCAGCGAAGCGCATCGGCGCAGCCTGGGTCAGGGCTCAACGTGAGCGAGCAGGCGGCGCAGCACTGGCTGATCACCGGCGCGAGCCGCGGGATAGGGCGCGCGATCTGTCTGCTGCCGGGGCGTGACCGGCGCATCCTCGGCGTGTACCGCAGCGATCATCAAGCCGCGCAGAGGCTGCTCGATGACGCGGGGCTGCTCGATGACGCGGGGCTGCTCGATGACGCGGCGCTGCTCGATGACGCGGCGCTGCTCGCCGACGCGGGGCTGCGCGGTCAAGTGGCCGGTGCGCACCTCAGCCTGCTGGCCGCCGATTTGGCGACCGACGCCGGCATCTCGAGGCTGATTGAACATAGCCAAGCGGAAAATCTACGCTTCAGCGGCGCGGTGTTCAACGCCGGCATCAACCTGCGCTCTGGCTTTCAGGGGCCAGGCGCTCGCGCCGACTTGCGCGCTGAGCTTGAGCACAACTTAGCGGCGCCCCTGCTCCTGCTGAGCGCGCTGCTGGACGCAGACTTGGTGCAGCCCGGCGCCTCGTTGGTGTTCATCAGCAGCAACCTAGTGCGCCACGCGGTGCTCGATCGGGTCGGCTACGCTGCGTCCAAGGCAGGCCTCGAAGCCGCGGTGCGCCAGCTGTGCTTGGCGCTTGGCTCGCGCGGCATCCGGGTCAACGCGGTCGCGCCGGGTTTGATCCGAACGGATATGACTCAGCACATGAGCCAGCAGCTGCTGACTGAGTACGCGGCGCAGACACCGCTAGGGCGGGTAGGTGAGCCGCTCGACGTGGCGCTGGCCGTTGATTTCTTGTTGGGTGGAGGGGCAGGCTACGTCAGCGGTCAGGTGCTGGAGGTCGACGGCGGCTGGGGCGTACGCTGAGCGTCGAGGGGCGCGGGCCGCGCCTAATCACCTGCCTCAGGCGCCGAAGACGCAGCCTTCGCGAACACTTTGCACATGGCGTCCAGCATGGCAGCCCAGTAGATCTGCGGCAGGTCGTGGCCCATGTCGGCGAGCTCCAACAGCTCAGCCTGGGCGATGGCCTGTGCCGTAGCTCGTCCCGCTTCCACCGGGATCAGCGGATCCGCGCTGCCGTGGATCACCAACGCCGGGAGCTTGAGCGCTGCTAGAGCCTCGTGGCGGCTGGGCTCGGCGATCACCGCGGCGAACTGCCGCAGAAAGCCCTGAGGATAGCTGCCGCGCTCGAACACCTCGCGCGCCGTGCGCCGCGTTCGCGCTCCGTCGCTCAGGGTCGGGCTGCCGATCACGCGCCACAGCCTCAGGCTGTATTCCTCGAACTCTTCGAGGGTCGCCGGCGGCGGCGCGCTGAGCGCGGCGAAGGCCTCTCGATTGCCACGAGGCAAATCGGGCGCGCCGGTGGTGGACATGATGCTGGTCAGGCTGAGCACCTGCGCCGGAAAATGCAGCGCCACGCGCTGAGCGATCATGCCTCCCATGCTGGCGCCGACGATGTGCGCGCTCTGGTAGCCGAGCGCAGTGATCAAGCGCGCCGTGTCGGCGGCCATATCCGTGAGGGTGTAGTCGACGTGGACCGCTCGCCCTTGGGTGGCCTTGCCAAGCAGCTCCAAGACGCGCGGCACCGCCAGATCGTCCAAGCGCGTCGACAGCCCAACGTCACGGTTGTCGAAGCGCACCACCGCGAAGCCGCGGTCGGCCAGGGCTTGGCAGAACTCAGCGTCCCACTGCACGCACTGGGCGCCGAGGCCCATGATCAACAGCACCAGCGGCGCCGAGGCAGCGCCACCGTGGGCTGGTTCAAAGCGGTCGTAGTACAGGCTCAGGCTGCGCGTCGTGCCAGGGTCGCCAGTGGCAGGGTCGCCAGCGCTAGGGTCGCCAGCGGCAGGGTCGCCAGCGCTAGGGTCGCCAGCGCTAGGGGCGCCAGTGGCGGGCTGCCCGGTGGCGGCGCGGTCTCGCAGATCGCCCTGGATCGTCGCGTGGGGCATGACGGACGCTCGCGTTTACCGGTCAATGCGTCAAGGCCTCGGCCGCGGCTTTGCGCAACAAAGCGGCCGCGCTCCCAGCGAGCCTGCTGGGGGCCTGCGATTTTATCGGCTAGGCTGAGCTGTTCTCCGCGAGCTTCGATGCTACATCCCGCAGCGCTCTACCCCCAGGCGCTCTATCCTCAGGCGCTTTGCCGCATCCGCGCGCTTGGACCCAGCACGCGCAACCCGCCAACCATCAGATGAGCAGAACTGCATGAGCCAGGATGAGCTCAAGGGCTTGGTCACTTCAGAGGCGAGCGCCGACGCGGGGGAGGCTAGCTCGGCGACCTTCGAGCGCGTGGCGCCGCCTACTGAGCCCAGCAGCGGTCCGGCCGAGCGCGACGCGAACGCTGCACCCCCCCTCGTCGCGGCGGACAGGTCGCTGCAAGACACCCTGATCGCCGGGCGCGCGCCGGCCACTGACGCACACCCAGCGGTCGCCGAGCAGCAGGCGCTCAGCCTTCGCCCCACGGAACAAGATGTGTCCAGCCCGCGCGGCGCCCTGAAGCGGGTGACGCTGATCCGCCCTGGCACAGACGTCGAGCCTACGAGTGATCCCGCCCAAGGCTACATCGGGTGCGTGATAGACGAGCGCTACGTGGTTGAAGCGGTGTTGGGCAAGGGTGGCATGGGCGTGGTGTATCGCGGGCGGCACCAGGTGATCGACAAGCTCATCGCCATCAAGATCTTGCTGCCAAACTTCGCCTCGGATCCCGAGGTGACCGAGCGCTTCGTCACCGAGGCGCGGGCAGCTTCGTCGATCGGCAACGCGCACATCGTCGACATCACCGACTTCGGTTCGTTGCCCGACGGATCCACCTACTTCGTGATGGAGTACCTGGAGGGCAAGCCCCTCGGGCGCGTGATCCGAGAGCAGGCCCCGCTGTCCGAGGCGCGCATCGTGCGGATTGGGCAACAGATCGCGCGGGCGCTGGCGGCGGCCCACGCGGTCCAGATCGTGCACCGCGATCTGAAGCCGGACAACGTCTACATCTTGGACGGCGAGCACGGCCCGGACTACGTCAAGGTGTTGGATTTTGGCATCGCCAAGGTGACGCGCGGGCAGAACAAGATCACCCGCGCCGGTACGATCTTCGGCACGCCGCACTACATGTCGCCGGAGCAGGCATCGGGCTCTGACGTCAACGCACAGAGTGACGTCTACTCGCTCGGGGTGCTGCTGTACGAAATGGCGACCGGTGAGGTCCCGTTCGACTCCGACAACCCCATGGGCCTGCTCACGCAGCACATGTTCACGGCACCTCCGCCGCCTAGTCGTTTCAACCCGGAAATGAGCGCCGGTCTCGAGGCCGTGGTGTTGAAATGCCTCGCCAAGGAGGCGCAAGACCGCTTCCCCAATATGGCTGCGCTAGCGCTGGAGCTCGAGTTCTTAGCCAAGGGCGTGGAGCCCCAGTGCTTTGAAGAGCTGCGTCAGAACCCAGATCGCTTCAAGATTGATCCGCTGTGGGCGCGGCAGCGTTTTGGTCGTCGACGCGGCAAGGGACGCCTGGTGGGCGTGGCGGTGGTCGCGCTGCTGCTCGGTGCTGGGGCGGTGGTGCTCACCCGACCCGACACGTTGCCAGGCGCCACCGAGGCGCTGGCGTCGGCGGCCTCAGCCACCACGCCGTCGAGCGTCGGCTCAGCGCCTGCAACAGCGCCTGCAACAGCGCGGGTCGGGGTGCCGGTCGCGATCGTGGTGAGCCCGATTGACGCTCACGTGTTTCGAGACGGGCGCGACCTAGGCGCTATGCCCGTCACCGTTCATATTTACCCTCCGGAAAAGGTCACCGTCGAAGTGCGCCGGGATGGCTTCCACTCGAAGACCCTCACGTTGCTCGGCAAGCGCAGGCGGATCGCGATTGAGCTCGTCGCGATCCCTGGCGTCAAGCCCGCGGTGCCCGTGCCTGATTCAGGCAAACTCCTCGATCTAACCCCCGACAACGTAGGCGGTGACGCGGGAGCAGGGGCGGGCTGGGTGGAGCTAGATGAACCGGAGTTTCAAGATCTCGATCCCATGCCCAGCGCCTCAGCCAGCGCCACGAAGCCGCCAGCGTCAAAGCCCAGCGCGAGCGCGGCGCCGCCCGGCCCAGCGCCGTCCGCAGCGGATGAGCCCTACCCGGAATAGCTCGCAGACACCGCGCAGTAGCGTCGGGTAGACTCACCAGCATGCCAGAGTTCGCAGATCTTGGTTGGGTGGACCACCCAGTACCCGGCCAGCCCGCAGCGTGGGTGCGCGCGATCGAGCTGCGCCGCGAAGCTAAGAAGAACGCCTTCTCGGTTGAGCTGTCCACGCAGCTCTCCATTGCCGTACGGCAAGCAGATGAAGACCCTGCGGTGCGGGTGGTGCTGTTGAGCGCGCGGGGTGACGTGTTCAGCGCCGGCGCAGATCTCGGCCTGTTTCTGGGCCAGACACCGGCTCTGACTGGCCTAGACCCCGAAGCCATCGTCACCCCTGATCGCGTCCACGAGGTGCTCGACGCCTGCGCCAAGCCGCTGATCGCGGTGGTAGGGGGCCGCGCCGTGGGCATGGGCGTCACGCTCTTGCCGCACTTTGACCTGGTGTACGCGTCGGAGCGCGCGAGCTTCTCGTGTCCGTTCGTGAAGCTCGGCCTGGTGCTCGAGCTCGGCAGCTCGTTCAGCCTGCCACGCATGATCGGTCGTCAGCGCACCAATGAGCTAGTGCTGCGCGGCAGCCCCCTCGACGCGGAGACCGCCGAGCGCTGGGGCCTGGTGACCCGCCTGTTCCCCCACGCTGAGCTGATGCCGAGGGCGCTCGAGATCGCCCTCGAGATCGCCGCGAACCCGCCCCTCGGGGTCGCCAAGAGCAAGCGGCTGATCCGACAAGGTGAGCAGACGCCCACGTTTGCCGAGTGCATCAGGGCCGAGAACGAAGTCCTGCAGACCTGCTACGGCTCAGCCGAGAACGTCGCGGCGGCCATGGCGTTCTTCGCCAGCCGACAGCGGTAGCGGTAGCGGGAGCGTCCGCGTTGCACTTCCTGGGGCCAAGCGTATCGTGCGCCGAACTCGCATGACGCCCGATCCAGAATCCGCAACCGCTCGTGACCTGCTCGACAAGTTGAAGATCCCCATGGTCTTAGTCGCGATGGTGCTGATGTACGCGGCCGGTCAGGTCGAGGAGGTGCGGCCGCTGGTAGCGCGGGTGGTGGTGTTCGGCGTGCCGCTGATCGCGGTCGCGTACACCGCCGTCGGGCTGTTGGACACCCACCCCCTGCTCAAGAGCGCTGGCTTAGCCCTCGCCGGGGTGAGCTTGGCCAGCGCGCTGTGGGTGGGAGCTGGCTTGTTTCAGCAGCGGACGCCGCTCGCGAAGATCGAGCTCACCTCCGACACCAAGAAGAGCATCCAGCTGGCTGATGGCACCCAAGAAGTGGAGCTGGCGGTGCATGGAAAACTTATCCGTGCGGATAAGGGATCTGTGGTGCTCAGCCTGGCTCAGGGCACACAGGTACAAGTCCTCGAGCACGAGTTCGTTCGCCATGCCGTAGGTAAGCAGGGCGCGAAATCGATTCAGCACGCGTGGCGTCAGCGCGTCGCGGTGCAAGGATCTGGCCCGGTTGAGCTGGCCCTCACCCATGCTGACGCAGACCTCAAGCTGCCGCTGCTCGTTGAGCTGCTTCCGCCGCCTGCATATCCGGTGCTCCCTCGCTCCGGGTTATTGGTGCTCGGCGCGCTGGCGATCGTGGTGCAAGGGCTGGTCGCCCGTCGAGGGATCCGCGCGCGCCTCGCGGCAGGCGTCGCGGTGGCCCTAGCGTTCGCGAGCTACGCGCCTCAATTGGTGGATCCCGAGCGACCCTACGACGGCGTGTTCGGGCTACTTGTGGCCGCGATGTTGGCGGCCGGCGCGGGGCTCTTGGCAGGCTACGTGGTGACCCGGTTGGCTAAGCGCTCAGCGCTTGACGCCTGAGGCTTAGTTGCCGCGTAGACGCTTGGCCAGGTTCGGATCTTTGGCCAGGTACTCGGCGCTGAAGACCTGGACGAAGCTCAGCGTCTCGCTGCTACCCACCAGCGCCTGCATGCCGCTGAGATCGCCGCTCAGGTTGCAGTGCTTGAACTCGGCGACCTTGCCGTCGATGGTGCTGCCGAAGGTGCGCACTACGGTGTTTGGTCCAAGGGCATCGCAAGACGCTGGGCCAGCCGGCTTGGTGCTGATGAGCAGCGCCTTGGGCTCTTCGTTCCAGTAACGGATCTTGATCGGGATCGGTTGACCCGACACGTTGCGCGTCCCGTCACACCAGCCCTCGTTCTTCTCTTTCTTATCCGGGCAGGTGGCGCCGCGCGCGATCTTGCTGGCGTCGGCTTTGCCTTGGCTGGCGAGGGTCTTAACCAGGGACGTGAGGGCGTCAGCCTGAGCCCTGATGGCGTCCTTCTTGGCTTTCTCCTCGAGCACTAGCTTCTCGGCGCTCACGATCTCGTTGTCTAGCGCGGTGGCCTGGGGGTCGTCGCTGCCGCACTGGCTGTAGGCCCGCTCTCGCCACTGCCGGGCGAGGGCGAAGTCCTTGGCCGCGATGGACTTCTTAGTGACGTCGATGGCCTCGTCGCACTTGGCCTTGTCCTTGAGCTTGCAGCCTGGCGCGAAGGACACGCAGCCCAAGACCAGCATCGTCAGCGTCGCCTTGAGCACGTGCGTCCCCGAGGGAGCGCGCCCCTCAGCGCGTAAACCACCACTCAACTCACTCGCCGATCGCTCCTGGCCTACGGGCTGACTCATGCTTCGCATCCTTCCTCAGTTCAACTGCTGCGCGGGACTATAGATCAGCCAGGCGAAACCCCAACACTTGTCGTTACCAGGCGTCGCCGCCCTGTTTAGTTGCTCTCGCGAGCGCGCGCGGCAGCTTGGGGCGCGCGAGGTCGGCGCGCTGGGTCGCGGCGAGACCTGGTGCTGCGCGTGACCGCCTAGAATCACGAGGATTTGTGCGGCTCGCCGGCCAGTCGCGCACGTTCTTGTGTAGCAATTTGTGGCAGCTGTCCAGCGCGGGGCGGTGTGGAGCCCCAGGCTCTCGCTCGCGGGTCTGCCCACCGCCTCCCGGGTTCTGGGCAAGGCATGCTTGGTTCTCGCGCATGCGCCGCTATAACGCCACGCGTGCCTGTGCCCAGCCTGAACCCAAAGCTCGAGCCACGCTCCGCGACCGAGCCCGAGCGGGGCGCGGTGGCCATCGAGCCTGAGCTGGGCGCGGCAGACGGGCGCGCGGCCGCCTCCGCTCCGGCTGGCTGGAAGACCCGACTTTCCGAGCGGCTATGGTCATCGCGTCGCCGAAGGAGCATCACCAGCCTGCTCGCGGGGCTGCTGCTCTTGCCCTGCCTGCTGGTGCTCCTGTTTTTATGCGACCGTGCGGTTAATACCGGTCGAGTGCTGCGAGGCGTTCAGCTCGGCCCGCTGGCGCTCAGCGGGATGGACGCCGACGCCGTCAGCGCAGCGCTGGAGCCGCGCTCGAGCGCGCTCGCCGACGCGAGCCTGAGGCTCGCCATCGGGGCGACCTTGGTTGAGCTTGAGGCTGAGGCGGTTGGGCTTCACGTTGACCTAAGCGGCACCGTGGGCGCCGCGCTCGGCGCGGGGCGTGAGCCGGGCTTGGGCAGGCAGCTCAGCTGGTGGCTCAGCAGCATGTCCCGCAGTCACGCGCTCCATTGGGTGGCCAAGCTGGACGACCAGCGGTTTGAGGCAGAGCTCAGCCGCCTCGGGGCGCTCGCGCTGAAGCAACCACCATTCGACGGAGCCATCGTGCTCGACGGCGAGCAGCTCGTCGCGAAGCCGCCTCGACGTGGCTGGGTCATCGACCACGAGGCGACCCGGCTCGCGGTGCTGGCGGCGTTCTCCGCGGGGACCCAAGGTCGGGGGCTGTTTGCCCGCGCAGCCTTGGTTGAGGTTGAACCAGCGACGACACCGCAGCAGGTCGAGGCGGCGCTCGAGCGCGCGCGGCGCCTGGTCAGCAAGCCAATCAAGCTCGAGAACTCAGCTGAGCAGGTCGCTGTCGACTTCGGCGTCGCCGATCTCCGGGCGGCGCTTGGCAGTCGCAGCGGGCCAAAGGGCCTCGAGTTGTTCTTCAAGGCTGAGGCGATTGAGGCGCAGCTAAAACCCTTGCGGAAAAATCTGGAGGATGAGCCGCGCAACGCGCGCTTTAGCGTGGAGCGCGATCAGATCAAGATTGAGCCTTCCCGCGCGGGGACGCTGCTCGACGCCGCGGCAGTCGCGGCCGAACTGCTCGTGGTCGCCAGCGCTGGCAAGACCTTAGGTGAGCTGCCAATCCAGCGCAGCGCGCCGCCAGCGTTCACCACTGAGGACGCCGAGGCCCTGGGGATCCGCCGCTTGGTGTCTAGCTTCACCACCTATCACGCGTGCTGTCAGCCGCGGGTGCAGAACATCCACCTGATCGCAGACCTGCTGAACGACACCATCGTCAAGCCGGGTGAGCGCTTCAGCGTCAACGAGTACATCGGACCACGGACCCATGGCAAAGGCTTCGTCGAGGCGCCAACGATTTCTCGTGGGGAAATGGTAGACACGTACGGAGGAGGCATATCCCAGTTCGCCACCACCATGTTCAACGCGATCCTCGACGGCGGCTATGAGATCATCCAACGCCAGCCTCACAGCTACTATTTCTCGCGTTATCCCGAGGGGCATGAAGCGACGCTGTCCTTCCCGGTGCCTGACCTGATCTTCCGGAACGACAGCGCTTCGGGCCTCCTGATCAAGACTGAGAAAGGGCCGACCTTCATCCGTGTAAAGATCTTTGGCGACAACGGCGGTCGAAAGGTGCGGCGGTTCATCAGTCGCCGCTTCGACATCGTGAAGCCGGAGGTTGAGTACGAGGTAGATGACGACCTCGATCCAGACCAGGAGAAGGTGCTGTACGGCGGGATGGACGGCTGGTCGGTGGTCGCGACGCGGATTATTACATATCCAGATGGAAAAAAAACCGACGAAGGCCGCAAGGTGGTCTACAAGCCCCGGAGTCGGATCGTGAAGGTGCACTCGTGCAACGTGCCTAAGGGCTCCGAAGGCTACACTGGCGACCCGTGTCCCAAGCCAGAAGAACCGGACGCCGGCGCGGAAGCGCCAGAGCCAGACGCTGGCGCAGCGGGCGACCTGCCAGCGCCGGCCAGCGAGCCTCCAGAGTGATCCGATGGGCCGCAGCGACGGGTGTCAGCGCTCGCCAACAGGCGCGGGGGCCCGGCGCTGGGACAGACGAGTGGGCGCTGGAGTGACGGGTGAAGCCACCTCCGGCGCTGAACGCGCGGCGAGCGTGGTAGGTGATTGGCGCCCAACGCCTGGCTCGACCCGGTGTCACCAAGCCGAGCGCTCAGCTGTCGGCCCTCGGTTTGGCGCTGGCGCGACGCTGGCTCGAATTGGGGCGGACGAGACACCACCCCCACCGGCAGCTGCCGTTGTGGTCGACGCCCAGGCGGCCGCTGGGGCGGTGCTGCCGTACGGTCACGAAGATACGTCGCCGTACTCTAGTAATTGGTGTTCTTATCATCCGGCGCGGTGTCTAGCTGGCCATACCACGCTGGCATACGTTGTGGTATGTTGTGCGATAAGCCGGTGAACGTCAGAACAACTGACTTGGCACGGTCCACGGGGGCTGCTGTCACACAACGGCACACCTGCCCTCCGCATCCTGCGCGGAAACCCGAGGTTGATCAGCGAGCGGCGGCTCGCCGCCAGCTGTGGGTCACCTGGTCGAAAGACCGACGGATCGCGGGCCGGCGTTGACTGAACCTCGCGACCGCCAGGACCTAAGCAAGAGTACTCTGCCTCGATCCACCGGCCCAACCCAGTGACCCAATGTGAGTCAACCGACGGAACGCTCACCACGCCGTCGACGCGGACTGGAACGCCAACCGCCGGTGGCACATAGATCTTGCCCGATACGCTTACGCTAGGTGGCGCGTGGATCTGCGATCGGTGATTCAAAAAGGCACGGCAGCGCGGCAGCGCAAAAGCGCCAGCGCCGCTGTGCAAAAGCGCCAGCCCAGGAGCGCAAAAAAAGGCAGCGCCGCAGCGCAAAACAGGCGGCGCGGTAGCGTACAAGCAAGCAGCGCGGCAGCACGCAGCGCGCTCGCGAGCGCTGGGCGATGGTGTGAGCGTTGACTACCTGCGTCACTCACGCTCTCGCTTGATGTCAGAACAGAATTGTATATCCCTTACGGAAACACCGTTGTAAGTGGATGAGCTCTGAGCTATTCCATGGTTTCATGCCGGTAACATCTCGCGCAGCTCGACGCACCAAGAAGGCACTCAGCAACCACTCAGGGTCGGCTAAGCCAAGCGTAGCCTGGCCAGACGCCGTGTTTGATACTCACCGCGGCAGGCTGCGTCCGGTCGATGCCTTGAACGTGGGCCGGGTGATCGTCGAGGACCTGTACGCGGGTGAGCGACCCGAGCACGGACACCGCGGGCGCACCACGTTTCGCAAGATCGCGGCGGATCTTGATGGCCGGATGAGCGCTCAATCGCTGTATCGCTGCGCGGCGATCTACGAGATGTGTCGCGACCTCGGGCTGCAGCCGAACTGGGAGCACGTCGGCATGAGTCACTTGAGCCTGGTGCTCGGGCTGAGCGGCGCTCAGCAAAAGCGATTGATCGCTCAAGCCGAGAAGCAGCACTGGTCAGTGGAGCGGCTGCGCAACGAAGCGACCCGTCTCCGCGCGTCACGCAAGACCCGCAAGGGGCGAAAGCCGCTGCCGCGCTTCGCCAAGGCAGTGCGCGCGCTCGAGCGCTTCAGTGATGGGCGTGAAGATTTGCTCGGCGATCTGGAGAGCGCCGAGTCGATGGACGCCGAGCTGCTGCTTGAAATGGTCGAGCGCCTGAAGGCGCTGCGCAAGCAACTCGAAACCCTCGGGCGCAGCTTGCGTCAGGCCGCCAAGCGCCGCTAGCGGGCGATTTCATCCGGCGTCTCGCTCCGCGAGCACCGCCACCAACACGACCTGGAGCGCCTTCGCGTCCAGCGTCTTCAGCGACGCCACGGCGTCGGAGATATCTTCTAGGCCCGCCAGCATCAAGCCCGGCCCAGACAGCGGGATCGCGATCTGCCCGCGATGCACCAGGGTGAGCAAGTACTTCAGGCGCTGGGTGGGGACCTTGGTTAGGCCGAGACTCCGCATGGGCGTGCGGTCTACCACGCGAGCCGCCGCCCGGGCGTCGTGGCGACGAAAGGCGACTCGGCGCGCTAGATCGCGCTCGGGGGCTGTCCCCCACGGCTCGAAGAGGTTACGGCTGGTCGATCATGTCAAGCACCCTGCTCAAGAGCTCCACGTCCGAGGCCTGGGCTGCTGTCGCCGCGGACGACCTCGACGCGACCCTGGCCGACCACGCCCACTGCGAGAAGAAGGCGAGCGTCAGCGCCATCGCGCTGATCAACGACTACCCTGGAGACGCGACGCTGGTGCGGGCCATGAGCAAGCTGGCAGGAGAGGAGCTGCGTCACTTCCGTGAGGTCTATGCGGTGCTGCTAGAGCGCGGCGTTGAGCTCGGTAGAGACCGCGGGGACCCATACGCCAAGGCGCTGTTCAAGTTGTTGCGCCCGGGGCTCGAGCACCGCAAGTTAGATCGCCTGCTAATCGCCGCGCTGATTGAAGAGCGCTCGTGCGAGCGGTTCCGGCTCTTGGGGCGCGAGCTCGAGCGCCGGGGCGAGGCGCAGCTCGCCGCGCGGTATCGCCGTCTGGAGATCTCCGAAGCCGGGCACGCTACGCTGTTCGTGCGCCTAGCCAGCGAACAGTTCGGCGCTGAAACCAGCGCCCGCCTGGAGGAGCTGTCCGCGGCGGAGGCGCAAATCATCGCCGCGCTTCCTATTGCCGCAAGGATTCATTGATCACGCCGACGCTGAGGGCGAGCGGGGGTGGAGGGACAGACATCGCTGAGGTGCCGCGCGTCAAGCGCCTTGAGTCGCCCCGGCTTGCTGGGGACGGCTGAGTTTGGTAGGCCCGCTAGATGAGCCACGTCGAGCCCCCCGTCGAGCCTGAAGCCTCAGGCCCGCTGGCCACGGACGACGCGGCGCGACCGCCACAGGCTAGCTTTGAGCTGCCTCCAGCGCGCTCGATTCAGGCGGCGCCCTCACTCTGGTGGTGGTTCTTGGTGTTGGCGCTCCTGATCGCGGTGTGGGTGCTGATCATGATGTTCATGCGCAAACCGCTGGCGCCGAGCAGCGGCCACGAGCTGCTTGACGCGGGCAGCGCGGGCGCGTCTCCATGAGCCGGCCGGGGTAGTGACCACGCCCTTGCACGTGGTGGCGGGCGCGATCCTGCGTGGCCGCAAGGTGTTGGCTGCGCAGCGTGGCCGGGCTATGCGCGAGGCGCTGCTCTGGGAGTTTCCTGGCGGTAAAGTAGAGCGTGGGGAAGCTGCCGAGGTCGCGCTGCGTCGTGAGCTGTACGAAGAGCTTGGCGTAAGCGTAGGCAACATCTGGCGCCTGGGAGAAGCCACGACCCAGGCTATCCGGCTTGAGCTGTTTGGCTGCCAGATCGACAGCGGCGAACCGCGCGCTATGGAGCACGCGAGCCTGCGTTGGCTCTCTGCCTCGGAGCTCTCCAGCGTTGATTGGGCGCCGGCAGACCGCCCGCTGCTTGAGCTGGTCCGAACGTGCCTGAACTCGCGCAGCGACCAGTCCTAGGCGACGCTAGCTCTGGCGCGTCGACGCGGGCTCCTCAGCGGTACGGGTTCGACAGGTCGACGTCGGGCTTGGTCCGCGTGCCGCGCGGCGCCTCAGGCGGCGGCGCGGGGGCGGCTTGTGGCGCCTCGGCCGCGTGGGGTGCTGCCGCTCCCTGAGGTGTCCCCGCGTGGCTGCGCGCGGGGCCTTGATAAACGGGGATGTCCTCCAGGCTCAACGCGCTCTCGGCTGGCTTGGCTGTGGCAGTCGAGGCGCTGCGGCCGGTCGGCTGTTGTGCCTCTGGTGCTGACGTGGGTGTTGGGCTCGCCCCCGGGGTGATCACGCTGGCTTCAGGGGGGTTACTACGTTGCCACGCGATCGCGAGCAAGCTGCACACCAGCGTCGCCAGCCCGATGACCAGCACCCACTGCCAAGCTTTGCTCCCGGTGGGCGCAATCGCCGGCGGTGCCTGAGATGCGCCAACGCCAACGGCTGGGGGGGGCGGAACAGAACCATGCGGTCCTATAAAACCGGCCTGCGGTTGATAGCCGGCGTGCGAGATATCCGCCGCGGCGATGCCCGGTGACGGCGCCGCGGGGTAGGAGCTGGCAGGGCGCTGAGTGAGGACCTGCGGCGGGGCCACGCTGGCTTCGTCGTAGCTGACCGGTGGCGGCGTCTCGCTGTAGGCGCCGCCTAGCCGGGTGGCGCTGGGTGAGCTGCCCTCAGCGCCGTACGCCGCGCTGGCCTGCAGGCCTTCGCTTTGTCTGGGGCCCGATTCTGCCGTCGAGGCGGCGCGGGCGCTGGCCCGCCGCAGTTCAAGCTCGCGCCCAGAGGCGCCGAGCACCAACTCAGACACCTCGCGTCGGGACGGCTCAATGCGCGCGGCCTCCATCGCCGCCTCCAGCGCGTCGGCGAAGACGTCACACGACGGGTAGCGAGCCGCCGGTTCGCGCTCTAAGGCGCGCGCGACGCAGGCCTCTAGCCCGGCGGGCAACTCCGGTTTAACCGTGCGGATACTTGGTGCGAGCTCGATCTGTGATAAACTCGCGCCGTTGTGGCGATGCTTAAACAGCCGCTTCGCCGTGAGCAGCTCCCACAGCACGATGCCGACGGCGTAGACGTCGGCGCGGGCGTCGACCTGCTGGCTCAGCATGTGTTCGGGAGACATGTAGGCGAGGCGCCCGCGCAGCGCCTCGCTATCGCCAGCGCCCGCCTGCCTGTCGCCAGGTCGCGGGGCGAGCGCGCCCAAGCTGGTGGTCAGCGCGATTCCAAAGTCTACGACCTTGGCCTGGCCCCCCACCCCCACCAAAATATTCTGCGGGGAAACATCGCGGTGGACGATGCCGATGGTCTGGCCGCGCTGATCCCGGAGGGAATGAGCGGCGTGGAGCCCCGCCAAGGCGTCGATACAAATGGTCAGCGCCGATGAGGGCTTGAGCCAGCTACCAGTGCGCGCGGCGTGAGCCTGCAAGGTCGCCAACGTGCTGCCCTCGACGTACTCCATCACCAAGTACGGCTCGCCCGCTTGCTCTCCGAACTCGATCAGGGAGGCTACGTTGGGGTGACGGATTTGCGCGATCAACTCGGCTTCGCGGCGAAACAACTCCCGATGTTGGTCGTCGTCCTGCAGGTGTCCGTGCAGCACCTTGACGGCTACTAGACCCGAGTCGCCTCGCGCGCCGGTGCGCCGCGCCAAGTGGACGCTCGCCATCCCGCCGCTCGCCAGCTCACAAATAGCGTCATAGTTAGCCCAGCGTCGATTGCTAGGTAACAGCCTGACCCCGCTTGTCGAGCCACCGGCAGGTGGCGTCGACGCCGGTCGCTTCCACGAGCCTCCGTCCTGCACAGCCGCGTTGCAGTATCGACCCTCAGCGCGCCGGGCGCCAGGCCCGCGACGCAGCTCGGCCATTTCACAGCCTGGATGTGTCCGCCGGGTGCGTCACCAGCGCGTGATCCCCGCGACAGCCCGCTGTGACACAGCGCGTTGCAGCAAGAGTACGTTCACACGCCGAGCAGCACCGCCTCGCAGGCGCAGCCCGTCGCGAGCCCCAGGGCGTGGCAGTAGACCGCGACCTGAGCGAGGTAGCTGTCGGGCGCGCTGTCGATCACGTCGCTCTTGAAGTCGACCACCGTCCACCGCTGCTCCTCGCGGAACGCCAGATCGACGACGCCATCCCACAGCTCTCCCGCCGGCGTGCGGTAGCTTAGGCTGCACTCCCTGCGCACCTCGTCAGCCGCTCGCGCGCGCTGCATCAGCGGGTGCTGCGAGGCGTTCAGGCAGGCCTCGCGCGCGGCGAGCTGCTCGGCTTCTGGGCTGCCGAGTTGCCTGCCGAGCAGCCGCGCCAGCTCGGCGACCGCGCTAGGGTCGTCGTGGGGTGCCCGCTCAAGCAGGGCGTGGACCAGCGCGCCGAAGCGAGCGCCGCGCGGTCGTGACGAACTACGGTTGAGCGGCGCCTCGATGCGCACCTTGGCGAGCAGGGGCATAAGCCACTCGGGGAGCGCCGGCCGTGTGCGCGCGGCCTCGCCAGGCCCTGGCGCGGCGTCTACCGGCTCGCTCAGGGCGTGCGCCACCTGGGTCACGCTGTGGACGCAGTACGCAGCGACCGAGCCCGCTGCGCGCTGAGCGTCTAGCCGGTCGCGCCAGCAGAGGTGCCGCGCTCGGGCCTCGCTCGCGTCGCCGTCGGCGCTCAAGATCTCGTGCTGACGAACCCCGCCCGGCGCTTGGCGGCTGAGCTCGAGCTGGTTCGGATCCCACCACACCGCGCCCGCGCCGCTGGCCAGCGCTGCGTGCCAGCCCGGCTTGACGGGGTTCAGGGACGAAGCATCGAACGGGCGTGGCGAGGCTGTGTCTTCACCGAACTCCGGGCAGCCGATGGCCCGGGTCGCCGCGCGCCGCGCGCCGCGCGCTGGATAAATAGCCGCATGGAAAAGCTGGGTCCAACGCTCGGCCTCGGGGAATGGCCCGTCGCCGATGCCGGGGATCACCAACACGTCGCGGGCTCGGGTGGCGGCGACGTAGCCAAGCCGCACCACCTCCGCGTCATCCTGCGCGCAAATTTCGGCTCCATGCAGCTGCAGGTCGTGGGGGGTGAGCCCGCACAAACTCTGGGCCCACACGTTGCGCCCAGGATCGATCAAGCGAGAGGGGCGGTTGGTCTTGAGGGGCGCCCCGGGATCGCACAAGATCACCACCGGAAACTCTAGGCCCTTGGCGCCGTGGATGGTCATGAGGCGCACGCCGTCAGTGCCCTCTTCCACGACCGGGGCGTCGCTGCCAGTGCCGCGCTCGGCCCCCACCTCGAGCCAGTCGACAAAGCCGCGAAACGAGAGCCCGCCTCGCGACTCATAGCGCCTGGCCTGATCCACCAGGGCGAGCACGTTGGCCAGCGCCTGCTCTCCCGTGGGCCAGATCGCGACCCCCGCGTGGGCTCGCGTCGCGCTGAGCAGCCGCGTGATGGTCTCGGCGATGGGGCGTCGATTGCGCCCGACGTGCAGCTTGCCGAGCAGGTCCAGCGCATCTGCTACCGCGTGGATGCTCTGTGGTACGCGGTCTAGCTGGAGCGGCCGCAACGGATGCAGCTTGCCCAGCCGACCCGTGGCGGGCGCCGCGCTCACCACGCCGCCGCTCACGGCTGCTTGAGCAGGTTGACCCGCGAAGTGCTTGAACTCCAACAGCTCTGAGTCGCTGAGCGCGAAGAACGCGCCGCGCAAGGTAGCGTAGACGCTCAACTCGTCGTCGGGCCACTCGATGGCGACCAACGCGGTGCGCAGCGCCATCACCTCTTCACGACCATGAAACGAGCGACCGCCGACCAGCACGTGGGGCAGGCGCCGAGCCTCTAGCGCGCGCACGTAGGGCCGCGTGACGTCAGCGTAGCTGGTCTGGAAGCGACGAAACAGGCAACAAATGTCCCGCGCGGCAACGGGGCGGGGGCCAGCCGCGGTGTCGACTTGCCAGCCGCTGCTGCTCACCACCCAGTCAATGAACCCGCCCACCGCGTCGGGGAAGCTCTGAGCCACTTGGCTGAGGGTCGGGCTCGGCTCTTTGGCCCAGTTGGGGTAGGGGGTGGGTACCGGCAGCACGACGACGCTAGGCTGCGTGTTCGACTCCGCGCGGTATGCATTGAGCGGGACGTACTCGGCCTGGGCGCCGCCGCCGGTCATTTGCGCTGAGAAGCACTGATTGACCAGCGCCTGGATCGCGGGGGTTGAGCGGAAGCTGGTGGATAGGTGGAGCAGCTCGGCGCCAGCCGCGAGCAGCTGCGCCTTGACCCGCTCATACAACAAAATATCCGCGCGGCGAAAACGATAGATCGCTTGCTTCGGATCTCCTACCACGAACAGCTTGCCTGGCACCGGGCGTATGGCGTCGAGCTTCACCTGCTCGGGGTCGTCGCTGGCCAAGAGCAGTAAGATCTCCGCCTGCAGCGGATCGGTGTCTTGGAACTCATCGACGAACAGATGCGTGTAGCGCTGGTTCAGCTCGCGCCGCACGTCGGCGTTACCCAGCAGCAGGTCGCGCACCGCGCGCAGCAGGTCGAGAAAATCCAGGGCACCGGCGGCGTTCAAGCGCTGCACGTAGGCCGCGACGACCGGCGCCAGATCGCGCTGCAGGCAAGCGGCCAGATCCGCGTCGAGCAGCTGGTTTACCCGCGCTAGCGCTTCGAGCAGCGCTGTACGCTGCGCGCGGAAATCCGTCATGCTATGCCCTGGGGCAATGTCTCCGTTGCCGCCGCGATACGCCCAAATGGGTGTATGGCCACCGGGCAGGCTCGCGCGAGGGAGCTCAGCGAACAGCGCCTCTACGGCGTCCAGATCTGGTGGCTCTTTAGCGTTCCGCGGGGCCACGCGCTCCAGGCGGGCGTCCAGCTCGAGCAACCCGCGAACCACGTAGGCGTTGGGCTGATAGGCCCCATGTCCAACGCTGGCTAGGCTCCGCAGCTGCTCAAGCAGCTTGACTAGCTCGCCGCCGCGGTCGAGCTCTGGGCGCCGCCAGAGCCCGGCGAAATCGCGGTGCTCGACCAGGCCACTGAGCGCGCTCAGCACCACGTCGCGCGGGCTCTCACCGGCCTTCCAGGGCCTGCGCCGCAAGACGCGGCGCAGGCCCTCGGGCGGCGCCTCCAGCTGTTGGTCGAACCAAATCGCGAACGCCTGTTCCAGGTGCGCTTGGCTGGCCTCAGCGTCGATGACTTGAAAGTCGGGGTCGACGCTGGCTTCTATGGGTCGCTCGCGCAGCAGATCCGCGCAGAAAGCATGAATCGTCGCGATGTGCGCGGCTTCGAGCTCAGCCAGCGCGGTGCGCAGGTTGTCGCGCTCTTCGCGCGGCAGATCGGCCGACTGGCGCCGCCGCTCCAGCTCAGCCCGCAGCCTGAGCTTCATTTCACCTGCCGCCTTCTCGGTGAAGGTCAGCGCCACCAGCCGCGAGAGCTGGGTGGTCCCGGACTGCACCAGCGTCGTGACGCGCTCGACGAGCTGAGTCGTCTTGCCGGTGCCTGCCGCGGCCTCCACCACGAAGCTATGGGATAAATCCGTACGGATGCGATTCCGCGCTTCGGCGTCTGCGAGCTCCGGCACTAGCGCTCTCCCCGTAAGGCCACTAGCCGCGCGATGTGCGGGTTGGGCTCCGTCTTCTTCGCGGTGCGCAGCTCTTCATACGGGCCGCAGACCGTTCGAAAGTCGCAACGCTCGCAGGCGCCGCGCTCCGGCGCGGCGGGTAAGAAGCCCGCAGTCAGGCAGCCACCGATCACCTCCGCGACCCGGCCCGCGGCGCGCCGCGCCTCGGCGTTCAGCGGGACTTTTAGCTGCTTGTAGTCACCGCGCCGCGTGTAAAAGGCCAGGCGCCCGCCGCCGACGCGGTCAGCCGGAAACAGCCGCTCTAGGGCCTGAGCGTACAAGATCGGTTGCAGGGTCTTGCCTCCGCGGATCAACAGCGCGCTGGTGTCGGGCGCCCTGCCGGTCTTGTAGTCCGTCGCGCGCAGGGTCACCTCGTGCTGCTCGCCCACAGCGCTGCCATGGGGCAATTGATAGCGCTCGACGCTGTCGATCGATCCGCGCAAGGTGACGCCGCACTCGAGGCGCACGGCTTGACGCAGACTGGCGCGGTCGTGGTCGCTGCGCGCCAGGCCGAACGACAGCTCGAAATGGATGGGCACCCAGTCGGGATCGCGGCTCAGTTGCTCGAGCCATCCGTCCAAGTCGCGCTCGATCTCTGCGATGCCGTCGCGCCACACCCGCTCGATGGCTGGCGCGAGCAGCTCTCGATAGTAGAGCTCGGCCTGGCGCAGCTGAGCCCGCATCACGCCGCGAGCAGCCGGCAGGTTGGCTGCCGTGAGCGGGAAGCTGCCGGCGTCACGCAATAGCTCGGCGGTGCGCTGCTGCACCTGATGGATCAGCCGGCCGCGCGTCAGTGGGTCCAGCTCGTCGGCCCGCTGGGCCACCTCACGCGGGCTGAGGCGCAGCACCGCCGACAGATAGAAGCGATAGGGGCAGCTCGCGAACTGCTCCAACGCGGTCGCTGAATAGGCGCGCGCGTCGAGCTGATGGTGGTCCAACGCAGCTCGCGCGCCGGTGGTGGGCGCGACCAGCCCATCGGCGCTCTTCCACTTGTTCAAGTTCCAACGCCGAGCGCGGAAACGCAGCGCGCGCCCCAGGTGCGGGTTGGCGGTCACTAGGTAGCCGGCTGCGCCGCGCCGCACCCGCGCGTCACCGCTGCTGAGGCAGCTGTCGAGCAGCGCGAGATCGTACTCCGCGTCGTCGACGGCGAGCTCTGGTCGCTCCGGCGCGGGCCAGCCCATGCGCCCATGGGCTGAGGTCCGCGCGCGCTCTGCCAGCTGTTCAAAGCTCGGGAGGCGCCCCGATGCCGCACGGATAATTTCCAGCGCGTAGAACGACGGCACCCGCGGCCGGGCGTGTTCCATGTCTACGCGCGGGTAAGAGAACACGACGTGTCGATCCGCCGCGCCGCTGACCAGGTGCAGCGCGCAGCGCTCGAGGGCCACCCGCTCATCATTGCGCAGCAAGCCCTCCAGCTTGGCGCGGCTGGCGTCGAGCAACAGCGGGTCTTCAGACACCTTTCGCGGGAACATTTTCTCCGCCAGACCGGGCACGAAGACGACGTCAAAGCTCAGCCCTCGGGCGTCATCGATCGATGAGACCCACACGCGGCCCGAGGCTGGTCCGCGCCCTGGGCTGCTCAGCTGGGTCAGGCGCTCGCTGAGCACCAGCTGGACTTCGTGGACGCCGATCGGGCCGACGTCGGCCAGCGGGCCCAGTTGGCTCAGCAACTCAAGCACGCGGGTTGGTTGGCCGAGGGCGAGCTTCGCCAGTTCGCTAAGTTTACTGAGCCAGCCGCCCCAGGTGTCGCTGGCCGACAGCCGCTCCAAGCACTCGATGATGGGCAGCGCAAACTCAGCCAGGCTGAGCAGCGTCTTTTCCTCTCGGATTAATCGCTGGGTGGCGGCTTCATCCGCTGCCTCAGCAAGCTCTGCGCGCTTCTCTGCGGCCAGCCCGCTGAGACGCAATTTCCAGCGCTCCGATCCGCCGAGCACCGCGGCCTCGTTGAGCGCGCGCTCCCAGCGTCGCGGGGTGGCGACGGAACCAGCCGCGGCTACTCCGGCGGCGCGCGCTTGGCTCAAGAGTTCAGCGTCGCTGGCCTCGGGCTCTTCCACGTGGTCGGTGCGGGGGAGCATGCTGTGCTCATCGCTCGGCCACGTGGCGTCGCGCTCCGCGCCCTCCGCCGCGTCTGCTGTGCTGTTGGCAGCCTCCGGGGTTTCAGCTGTCTGGCTGTCCTCACCGCCCCGCGCTGGTAGCGGAGCGCAGCCAAGCGACAAGTACTCTGCGAATCTAGCGGCAGAATAGTTATCCGCACGGCAAGCGAGCAAGGCCAGTAGCCCACGGCCGGCCGGGTCTGGGCGCCGCAGCCCTTGCGCTAAGTAGCAGGGAATTTTCGCCCGTTCGAGCGCCTCGCTGATGTGCGGCGCGTAGCTCTCCGGGCTACGTAGTAGGACAGCCATGCGTTCGAACCGCACCCCCGCGCCCGCGAACTCTAGCATCTTGCGCGCGATCTCTACGCACTCGCGGCTCTCGCCAGGCGCGCTCATCAGCTCCACGCCGCGGTCCAGGTCGCGCTCTGGCTGCTCGTCGGTGTTGAACAGCTCCAGCTGTAGGCGCGCGAGGGAGCTGGTCGAGTCGGCGCGCTCGAGGTAGGTGGCCCCGCGGCCCAGCGCCCGCGCCAGGCGCGCTTCACTGATTAGATCGCCATGCGGAAACACCGCACACACGGGGACGCGGCGCGCGAGCGCGGCGATGAACGCCTCCTCTAGCGGGTGCTCTACCCGCGGATCGAGCAGCAACAGCCCGTGGCCGGCGAGGGCGCTGCCAGGCTGCCCGAGCGCTGCGCCGGCTAGGCGCAAGACCTGCGCTTGGGTAGTCAAAGCGAGGGCGTCGAGCTCCTGCTCCAGCGTGCGCAAGACGTGGCTTAGATCCGGGCAGTCGAGGGATGCGGAGGTGACGCCGGCAAGGGACAGATCGCGGAACGTGCGAACGATGGCGCGCGGCAGCCCCGGGCGCTCTCCCACCCCCGAAAAACGGCCCAGCTCGCCGCGCTGGCTCAACTGCGCGATCACGCGGCACGCCGCCGCTTCGAGTCCCAGGCTGGACGCTGGCAGCCTCCCCGTCCGCGCGAGCTCCGGGGCGGCCAGGCTGCCTGCCAGACTCATCAGTGTATGGCGCTGCCAGCCGAAGCTCGCCTGCCCCGGCTCGAGGCTGGTGTGGACGAGGCGCGATAACGCCACCGGGCTGCCCACCAACAACAGCGGCGTCGCGGCGCCGCGCCCAAGTAACCAGTCCCGGGCGAAGGCCAGGCGACGCTCGGCGCTGGCGGAGACCACCAGCTGGTGTTGGTTCACGGTGTCCGCCACCACTGGCTTATAGCCAATCGCGTCAGCCAGCGGGGACGAGGCGTGCGTAGCCGCCGGTAATGCCGCGCGCCGCGCAAAGCTCGGCTATGCTGGCCAGGACCCCAGTCACAGCCGCTGTTGTTGGAGCGCAGGAGAGCTCCCGCGCCAGAACTGCTGCGGGGCGCCCGCCAGCATGAAGGACGTTCCCGCACAAAATCCCGCCTCGCCTGACCCCGCGAGGGACGCGCTGCCCAGCCATCGCGCGGTGCTCGATCACTCAGAGGGCGAGGCGCCGATCAGCGTTGGAGCGCGCAGCAGCCTGCGCCCCAGCATCGTGCCGGTCCGGGAAGAGCCGCGGGTGGGGCTGGTGCTGAGCGGCGGCGGGATGCGCGGTGCCTACGAAGTCGGGGTGGTCGAAGGCATCGTCGAGGCGCTGGCCCAGCGCCCGACCGCGCTCAGCGGCGCGGCTGTCGCGCGCCACGCCGCGGGTGGGCTGGCTCCCGAGGCGCTCTACGCCTCATTGGCGGACTCCGGCTGGCGTGGGCAGGCGCCGTTTCGGGTGTTCGCTGGGACCTCAGTGGGCGCGATCAACGCGGCCTATTTAGCGGCGAATACAGACCGCGCGGATTTAGACATAGGCGGCCTGCGCGACACCTGGACCAACCTGGAGATTCGACGGCACTTGCAGTTCGACCCGCTCGGCTTCCTGTCGCTCCGCGCGGGGCTGAGGCGCACGCTGAAGAGCGATCAAGACCAGCAGCACTTCGGGCGCTCGCTGCTCGACCCGCGCCCGATCGAGGCGATGATCGGCGGCAGCATCAACTGGCAAGCGCTCCACGACAACGTGGCGGCAGGGCGGACCCTCGCGCTGATGGTCGCGGCGCTGGACGTGGCCACGGGCACGACCACCATCTTCAGCGAGCTGGCCCCCGGCGCCGAGTACCGAGCCTCGCGGGATCCCAGGAGACGCGCGGAGATCGGGCGGGTTGGCGAGGAGCACGTCTTGGCCTCCGCGGCGATCCCGCTGTTGTTTCCGGCGCGGCGGATCGGCGCTTCTTACTACTGCGACGGCGGGCTTCGCTTCAACACCCCCATCTCGCCTGCGATCCGCGCGGGAGCGGAGCGGCTCGTGGTGATCACCTTGAGCGGCACTCAGCCCGGCGTGGAGCCAGCGGTTGAAGTGGCGGAGTATCCGAGCCTATTTTTCCTTGCAGGAAAAGTCATGAACGCCCTGCTGCTCGATCAGGTGGTGTATGACCTAGCGGTGCTCAAGCGCTTGAACCACATGCTCGCTGTGCTGGAGCAGGCGCTCCCTCCGCACAGCCTGACGGAGATCGAGCACCTGCTGGTCGACTCCCGCGGCGCGAACTACCGACGCATCGAGACGCTGGTCTTCAGCCCATCTGAAGATTTGGGGGCATTGGCTCAAGAGCACCTCGAGCAGCACCTGGACTCCTGGAACCTGGCGCGCATCCCGCGCTGGCTGCTCGGTATGGCTCGCGGCTCCCAGGCTGACTGGGCGGCCTACTTGCTGTTCGACGGCGGCTTCGCTGAGCGGCTGATCGCGCTTGGGCGCCGTGACGCGCTCGCGCGCAGCCGAGAGATCCAAGACTTCTTCAGCGGCGCCGTCGCGCTCCCGCCCTAGCGTGGCCGCTCGACTCACGCTGGCCTCGCCGCTTGAGGCTCGACCTGGTCACGAACCTGTGGCAATGGTCCCGACCCGCGCATCGCCAAGCTGGACCAACCAGCGCGGCGCGGGGATGGTCTTGGGCGCGTTGATTGGCGTTGGTCTTGGGCGTCATATTTGGAGGAGTCGATGGGCAAAGTTCTGATCGTCGGGGCAGGCGGAGTAGGCAAAGTGGTGGTGCACAAGTGCGCCCAGGTGCCCGAGGTGTTCAGCGAGATCGTGCTGGCTAGCCGCACGCTCAGCCGCTGCGAAGCGATCCGCAAAGAAGTGAAGGAGCTGACTGGCCGCGAGATTGAGATCCGTGCTTTGGACGCCGACGTCGTGGAGCAGACCATCGCGCTGCTCGATGAAGTCAAGCCAGATCTGCTGCTCAACGTGGCGTTGCCCTACCAGGACCTGACGTTGATGGACGCCTGCTTGGCTCGCAAGACCGACTACCTCGACACCGCGAACTACGAGCCGCCGGACGTCGCCAAGTTCGAGTACCACTGGCAGTGGGCCTACCATGAGCGCTTCAAGCAAGCCGGCATCATGGCGCTGCTCGGCAGCGGCTTTGACCCGGGCGTCACCAACGCGTTCTGCGCCTACGCACAAAAAAAGCTGTTCGATGAGATCGACCACATCGACATCTTGGACTGCAACGGCGGCGATCACGGCCACGCGTTCGCCACCAACTTCAACCCTGAGATCAACATCCGCGAGATCACGCAAAAGGGGCGCTACTGGGAGCGAGGCGAGTGGAAAGAGATCGAGCCGCTCAGCGTGCACCAAGACTTCGATTTTCCGGGGGTGGGGGTGCGCAGAGCCTACGTACTTTACCACGAGGAATTAGAGTCGCTGGTCCAGAACATCAAGGGTCTCAAGCGGATCCGCTTCTGGATGACGTTCGGCGAGCAGTACATCACGCACCTCAAGGTGCTCGAGAACGTCGGCATGACCAGCATCAAGCCCATCGAGTTTCAAGGTCAGCAAATCGTGCCGATCCAGTTCCTGAAAGCGCTGCTGCCGGACCCCGCCTCGCTGGCAGAGAACTACACGGGCAAGACCAGCATCGGCTGCTTGATCGAGGGCCGGAAGGACGGCAAGCCGAAGCGCGTCTTCATCTACAACATCTGTGACCACGCAGAGTGTTACCGCGAGGTTCGATCGCAGGCGGTCAGCTACACCACTGGAGTGCCGGCCATGGTGGGCGCGAAGATGATGCTGACCAAGCAGTGGCAGGGCCAGGGGGTGTTCAACGTCGAGCAACTCGAGCCAGAGCCGTTCCTAGCTGCGCTCGCCAAGCACGGCTTGCCGTGGCACGTCGAGGAGCGCTAGTGGGCGCGGCTGACGGCGAGAGCGACATCCCGTGGGCGCAGCCCTGCGATCCAGGCACCGACGTCACCCAGGTTGAGACCCCCGCCTACGTGATCGACATCGAAAAGCTGCGCGAGAACCTGGGGCTGCTCGCCAGGGTGCAGCTCGAGGCTGGCTGTAAGGTGCTGCTCGCGCTCAAGGGATTTTCCGCGTGGAGTACCTTCAGTGAGATCAGGCGCGTCCTGCCTGGTGTCACGGCCAGCTCGCCAGACGAGGCGCGGCTAGGCAAAGAGGAGTTCGGTGGGGAGGTACATGCCTACGCACCTGCGTACTCCCAGCGCGATTTCGAGGAGATCGCCTCGCTAGCGGATCACATCGTGTTCAACTCGCCCGCGCAGCTCAGGCGCTTTGGTCCCGAGGCTCGCGAGCGCGGCGTTCAGGTCGGGCTGCGGGTCAACCCAGAGCACTCAGAGGTCCGGGTCGCGCTGTACGATCCGTGCGCCCCAGGCTCGCGGCTGGGTACGCGGCGCGCTGCGTTCACTGACGACCTGCTCCCGCTGCTTGACGGCTTGCATTTTCACACGCTGTGCGAGCTTGGCTCCGACGCTCTACAGCGCACGCTGGCGGCGTTCGAAGTCAAGTTCGGGGATCTGATCCCCAAGCTCAAGTGGGTGAACTTCGGTGGTGGGCACCACATCACTCGGCCTGACTACGACGTGGAGCTCTTGATCAGCCTAGTCAGGCGTTTCCGCGAACGCTGGGGCGTTGATGTCTACCTGGAGCCGGGGGAGGCGATCGCCCTGAACATCGGGACGCTGGTCGCGTCGGTGCTCGACGTCATACCAGGCGAGCCTCCTATCGCGATCTTGGATACATCGGCCACAGCCCACATGCCGGATGTGCTCGAGATGCCTTACCGGGCGGAAATTAGAGGGGGGGCGCGGCCAGGGCTGCTCGCTCACGATTACCGTCTCGGCGGCTTGACCTGCCTGGCTGGTGACGTGATCGGTGACTACTCATTCGCCGAGCCGCTTGAGGTCGGGTCGCGCGTGGTCTTTTTGGACATGGCCCACTACACCATGGTCAAGAACACGACCTTCAACGGCGTGCGCCTGCCGAGCATCATCCTCGCCGAGGCCGGCGGGCTGCGGCTGGTGCGGCGCTTTGGCTATGCGGACTACAAGCAGCGACTTAGCTGAGCGCCTGGGCTGAGCAGCTTGGTTCTGGCGCGGCCCCAGCCCTATCGGCTCGCGATCACTGGATCCTGGTGTTATAAGCCACGCGCTTTCCCTGGGAGGACGCAATGACAGACGACGTAGTGAGCGAGCTGGGCGTGGCTATCACCAAGGCGCACGACGCCTTGCGGCGAGATCTTTCCAAGCTGCGAACGGGGCGCGCGAACTCCGGAATGCTGGAGAGCTTGCGGGTGGACTACTACGGGCAGTCCACGCCCATCTCGCAGATGGCCGCGATCGCCGTACCCGAGGCGCGGATGATCACGGTGAGGCCGTGGGAGAAGACCCAGGTGCAAGCCGTCGAGCGCGCGATCCGCGAGAGCGATCTGGGGTTCAATCCGCAGGTGGATGGCGATCTGATCCGCATCCCGATCCCGCCGCTGAGCGAGGAGCGCCGTCGAGATCTCGCCAAGCTCGCCAAGCGCAACGGCGAGGACTGCAAAGTTGCGATCCGCAAGGCACGACATGACGCGATCGATCTGCTGAACGAGCTCAAGACCGAGGGCGAGATCAGCGAAGACGAGCAAGATCGCGCCAAAAAGAAGGTCGAGGAGGTGGTCGCCCAGGGGGTCGCTAGCGTCGATCAGCTGGTCGCCGCGCGCGAAAAAGACATCATGGAAGTCTGAGCTGGTTGGTGACGCCCCAAAACCCCAGTCCCCGCAAACGCTCGCGGGAGTGGTCCGATATAGGTCCCGGGCGGTTCGGTCTGCGCCCCGGCTCAGGTTGCGCTGCGCTGGCTGAAGTAGCGGTTGACGTGTCGTCGGGCGTGCCGCGTGTATGCTTGACACTTGAGGGAGCGCCATGAAATCGTTCGATGTGGTTCAGCTGCGGGGTCCATTCGGGTTGTGTCAACGGGTCCAGCGGCGACGCGTTTTTGACCGTGCGTGGGCTGACGTCAGCACGCTGCTTCAGCCTTCGCTGCGGGTGCTCGCCAGCCGTCGAGGCAGCTGGTGAGCCGGCTGGCATCGCGAGCTGCAGGCGTGAGCGACGTCGGTTTGCAGCGCGAGCACAACGAAGACAGCTTCGCGGTGCTGAGTGATCATGAGCTGTTCATCGTCGCAGACGGCATGGGTGGGCATCGCGCCGGCGACGTCGCGAGCCGTATCGCGACCGACTCCATCGCTGAATTTTTCCGCGCGACAGCCAATGAAGACGTGACTTGGCCGTTCCACTTCGACTCTCGCCTGAGCGAAGAAGAGAACCGCCTGCTCACCGGTATTCGCCTGGCGAACCGGCAGATCTTCGAGCGCAGCCTGCAGTCCCGAGAGTGCCAAGGCATGGGCACCACGGTGGTCGGGGTGCTGTTCAGCCCGAAGAAGCGCAAGGTGTTCATTGGGCACGTGGGCGATAGCCGGGTCTACCGCGTGCGCGACGGGGAAATCGTGCAGATGACGCGAGACCACTCGCTGGTCAACGACTACCTGCTCGCGATGCCCGAGCTGACCGAAGAGCAGCGCAGCGAGCTGCCGAAGAACGTGATCACTCGCGCGCTGGGCATGCAAGACCAAGTGACTGTCGATCTGCAGGCCGACGACACCAAGGGCGGCGACCTGTACGTCCTGTGCTCGGACGGGCTGAGCGGCATGATCGACGACGACGAGATCCGCGAGGTCGTGACCTCCACCGACGATCCCGAGCTCGCCGCGCGCCGCTTGATCACCATGGCCAACGAGCACGGTGGTGAGGACAACATCACCGCCGTGATCGTCCAAGTGTTAGCTCAAGAGGGTGACGAAGTGCCGATTTCCCTCAGCGACACCATGCCCATTGGCGCTCACGTGGCTCCCATCGCGCTGCGCTCTGGGACTGACACAGAGCCTGTCGAAGAGACGGCGCAGACGCCGCCCGCTGGCGTGCCCGCGGTAGAGCTCGCGCCACCTAGCTCGCGCAGCGGTTCCTGAGCTGCAGTGGCAGCTGAGCTGCAGTGGCTGCTGAGCTGCAGTGGCAGCTGAGCTGGGCCGCTACGGCTATTTGTCGCAGTTCTCAAGCACGAAGACGCCGGTGCCTCTGCAGTAATCGTTCAGCTGACCGCCCCTGAGCAGGGGGCAGTCTAGCTTGGCCCAGATGGCTCCTCCCTTGACCTGGGTCTCGGGGCCGTCGGCTCCATTGGTTTGGATGACCTCCAGGGTGCAATCCTCTGGCGCGGTCACCCCAACACAATCACCCGCGAAGCACGTCCCGTAGCTTTGGCCACCGCTGTCGACCGTGACGATCGCGGTCCCCATTCGGGTGGTTGGATCGACGTTCGTGCTGCGCACGTAGAACGACGTAGCGCTCCCAAGGGTGACGCGGCCCTGAACCTCAAACACGTCCCCCGCCTTCTTGACCGTACAAGCCTTGTCCAGCGTCACGCGGCCACCGGGCTGGTATTCGCTGGGGCGGGGAGTGCCGGCACCGGCCACCAGTTGGCTGGCTTTGCACTCGCTCTTGGCCGGTGCGTTGAGGGGCTTGCCTGCGATGGTGAGGCTGAAGTTCCCTAGTGAATCGGGCTCCACCGCGTCGCTGCAGCTGAGGGCGCCAGCGCTCAAGGCGACCACGCAAAGTCCAGCAGCTAGTCTGCGCGTCCTTGACGCGGATCGCTGCAGCTGGCTATTCGGCGAAAACACGGCCCCTAAAGAGATCAAACCAAGCATCATGGCGAGACATTAAGCCCGGGCGCGCCAAATTCCTACTCAGTTTTGCCCGGAAACACCGGCGTACAAATATTTACAGCCCAGCGGGGGAGGTCGCGGCCCCGAGCGGGCCATCGCTCACAGGCCCGCAGCGCCAAATGCCCCATCGAGATCCGCCCAAAGGTCCTCAAGGTCCTCTAGCCCCACGCTGAGGCGTATCAGCCCATCGCTGATCCCAAGGGCGTCTCGCGTCGCCTTAGGAATTGAGGCGTGGGTCATGATCGCAGGGTGCTCCGCCAGCGACTCCACGCCGCCTAGGCTCTCGGCGAGGGTAAAAATCCTCAACGCCGACAAGAAGCGCTTGGCCTGATCCACCCCCCCAGCCAACTCCACGCTCAGCATCGCCCCGGGCAAGGCCATCTGGCGCTTGGCGAGCGCGTGATCTGGGTGACTCTCGAGGCCTGGGTAGTTGACCCGATTCACCCCAGCGCGTGCTTCTAAGCGCTGCGCGAGCACCGCGGCGCTGGCCGACTGGTGACGCACGCGCACCGGCAGCGTCTTGATTCCGCGAAGAACCATGTAGCAATCCATCGGGCCAGGCACCGCGCCGATGGCGTTCTGCAAGAAGCCGATGCGCTCGGCCAGATCCGCGTCGGAGGTGACGACCGCGCCACCGACGACATCCGAGTGACCATTGATGTACTTGGTCGTCGAGTGGACGACCAGCTTCGCGCCGAGATCAAGCGGGCGCTGCAGCACGGGAGACGCGAAGGTGTTGTCAACGGCGAGCGGGATCCCGCGCGCGTTGCAGCGCTCGGCGACGGCTGAAATGTCGAACAACTTGAGCATGGGGTTAGTCGGCGTCTCGAGCCAGACCAGCCGCGTTTCCGGGGTGAAAGCTGCTTCCAGGCGATCAAGCTGTCGCAAATCCACGAAGCTCGTGTTGACCCCCATCGGCTTCAGCACCTTGTCAAACAGTCGGAAGGTCCCGCCGTACACGTCGTCGCCGCTGATCACGTGATCCCCAGGGCGCAGGCTGTGCAGCAGCGTGAGCGTCGCGGCGCTTCCGCTCGCAAACGCGAAGCCATGGCTGCCGCCTTCAAGCGCCGCCAAGCAAGCCTCCAACGCTTGCCGCGTGGGGTTCCCGCTGCGTGAGTACTCGAACAGCTTAGGCTTGCCTGGCTCGCTCTGGGCGAACGTGCTGGCTAGCACGATGGGTTGCATCACCGCACCATGGGTCGGATCCGGCTCTTGGCCGGCGTGGATGGCCAACGTGTCAATGCCCAGCTTGTTGGGGCGCAGCTTGTCGGGGTGCATGGCCTGCCTCTAGCACATTGAGTTGAACCAGAGACAGCCGTCCGGGGAGGGACGCAGCCAACCCTATAGCGCGCGCGCGTCGTGCCAAGCTGACGCGGCCCGCGTGGGCTTGGGGCATCCCCAGTAGCTTGACCGTCACGACGCCTGCCGATCCCGGGCACTGGCTGCGTTTGGTCTGCGCCACCTGTGCTCGCCCACCGGAGCAGGTTCTGCTCCGGTTCTCGACCAAGCCTCGCCGGCGACCGGGCTTTAGAGGCGGGTGGGCCTAAAAGTTCTGGCGATGGGGCTTGGGGTGAGTGATGGGAATTGAACCCACGACAACTGGAGCCACAATCCAGCGCTCTACCACTGAGCTACACCCACCATGCTGCTGTATGCGGTCCCGCCACGGCGGTCGCGCAACCAGCCTCGGGTCATCGCCCACAAGAGGCGTTTGGGGTCCGAGAGCGCGCGGAGTCTTAGCCCAGGGGTGGGGGGTGGCGCAACTCGGAAGCGCGCGCTTTTTTCCTTCACACCCGCCAGGCCTGCGCGGCCTGCTTTCGGGCCAGCTCAAGCTGTCGCTGATGCGCGGCGCTCAGGGTGGCGTTTGCCTCCGGGCTCGGTGTGCTCGCTGCGGCGCTGGACGGAGCAGCGCTCAAGCAGCTCAGGGTTGCGCAAAGCGAGGTCTCCAATCCCTCCAAGTCGTAGCCCCCCTCAAGCATCAACGCGAGCCGGCCGCGGCTGTCATGAGGCCAAGCGCTCCTGAGCGCGTTGACCATCGCGGCGTAGGCGTCCGCTGTGAGGTCCATGTTCGCGAGGGGATCGCGCTGATGAGCGTCGAAGCCTGCGCTGATCAGCAATAGCTCGGGGTCAAACTCGGCCAGCACGGGCGCGAACAATTGCCGCACGGCTTCTTGATAGGTCGCGGTGTCCGCGCCAGCACCCAACGGCAGGTTCACCGTGTATCCGTGGCCGTCACCCGTGCCGACCTCTGAGATCGCCCCGGTTCCCGGATAGAATGGAGCTTGATGAACGGAAGCGTAGAGTACCCGCGGATCGCCGTAGAAGACCTCCTGAGTTCCGTTGCCGTGATGAACATCCCAGTCGAAGATCATGACCCGCTCCACGCCTCGCGCGACAGCGTGGGCTGCCGCTACCGCCACGTTGTTGAGCAAGCAGAAGCCCATGGCGCCGCTCGGTCGAGCATGATGACCAGGTGGTCGCAACAAGCCGAGACCGAACGCGGCCTGCCCGTCCAGCAACGCGTCAACCAGAGCGATGGCGCCTCCCGCGGCTCGGTGCGCCGCGCCAACGCTGGCCTCCGAGAAGTAGGTGTCAGCGTCCAGCTGACCGCGTCCGCCACGCCTGAGCTCGAGGTCGCTTAGATAAGCTGCTTGGTGGACTCGGTTGAGCTCATCCAAGGTGGCGTCGCGGGGCGCTAGGTTCAGTGGCGTCAGGCCGTCCACAGCGTGTAGCGCCGCGCGCGCAGCCAGCAGCCGCTCCGGCCGCTCCGGGTGATCCCGTCGCGCACCTGAAGCGTCGAGGGCGAGGTGCAGATCGAACAACTCATCGTCGGCGACGGCAAGCGTGGACTCCATGTTTCGTTCTCCGTGCGGCTGATGATAGGCTGCGCCGAGAGTTGTAGAGGTGGTTTCCTCAGCGACTAGTTGTTCGGGTCAGGCAAGCCGCACCGCGGTGCGGAGCATCAGCACACACCGCTCGCACCCCGCTGGGGTATGAGCAACAACCATTCTTCGCGGATCCAGGCTTGGAATTCCGCCGAGAAAGCAGCGCCAGCCCGCTTAGGGGTGGCAAGCGTCGAGGGACGCGACGGTTCAGCGTTCGGCAAGTTGCCCGCGTGAACCGACAAGGAAGGGCGGAGTTCATGCGGGGCAAGATCATCATCGTCAACGCCGCCATCGTGCTCGTTGTGGGGTTGCTATCCTATTTTCTGCTCGTCACTGCGCTGAGCGACGTGGTGTCCAACCCTGCGACGCGAAAGAGCGACGTGGAGCGCGCGCTCAAGAGCGCCAACGCCCGCCTGGCTCTAGATGCCCTTCGTTTGGAGCGCTGGCTCGCCGGTCAGGCCGCGACCAAGGAGGTCACCGCCGTCTTCGCCGCGGGCACCGACCAAGCGAAGAGCGCCGCTGCCACCGCCCAAGCCAACAAGATTCGAGACGCTGCGGTGGCTGACGCTCAGTTCGCGCGGATGGCCCCGTCGCTGGTGCTCTTGGTCGACAGCCAAGGAGTCGCGCTCGGGCGCAACGGCTCCGCGCTGATGCGTGGGGACAAAGTCGCCGAGATCTATAAGTCTCTCGCGGAAACGCTGAAGACCGGGCAAACCGGCAGCGACGTCTGGCTCAACAAGCAGCGTCAGGAGCAGCTCCTAGCGAGCTATGCGCCGGTTCGTGGTGAAAATGGCGCGATCGTGGGCGCGCTCGTGGTCGCTACCCCGCTCAGCGACGAGCGACTGACACGTACCAGTGAGCTAACCAGCGGCCGGGCGCTGATGTTGGGTGTGCTCAACGCGGACTCAATGGAAGTTGTCGCCAAGAGCTCCGAGGTCGCAGGTCCGATGCTTGATGCGTCTACTTCCGAGCGCACTCGCACCGCGGCTAAGGCGTCGACCGACTCAGGGAACCTGACGGTGGTGAGCGACGCCATGCCAGGTGAGCTGTTCGCCACCCAAGGCTTGGCTGGGTACGGCGATGGCAAGAACGTGATCTTGATCGCGGCCGTTCCCGCGTCCCTGGTGGGCAGCGTCAACGGACTGCTGTGGCCTGTGTTCGCGGTGACCGGGATGGGGATCTTGCTGGTGGTGGTGGGTGGATTCCTGCTCGGCAACTACATCCAGGCTCCGATCAGCGAGATCGAGGAGGGCCTACTCCAAGTGATCAACGGCAACGCCAACTACCGCTTCGAGCTGGAACACGCCGAGCTCGGTGGCCTAGTGCACCGTATGAACTCGCTGCTGAACGCGCTGATGGGTGTACCGGAGACCGATGACGAGGGGCGGCCATCGGCGCCGCCAGGTCCAGACGACTACGGCCCCCCAGGCTGACAAACGGTCCGATCGCCTGCACGGCAGGCGCATCCGGGCTATAAGCACGCCGCCGCGCGGGTCGCGCGGCGTTTGCGTCAGCCGTTGTGCAGTCCAGCGGCGCTGGAGTCAGCAGAGTTATGGGTCTATTCGATATCTTTAAGAAGAAAGAAGCCGACGCGAGCCCCAAGCGGGCGACCAACCGCGAGCTCGTGCGCCTCACCCGGATCGCTGGCGACAAGCTCTCCCAGAACTACGACCGTCAAGAAGCCCTGCAAGAGCTCGCCAAGATCGGCACGGCTGAGGCGGCTGCGGGCTTGCTCAAGCGGTTCACCTTCAACATGGAGCCCTCCATCACCGATCAGGAGGAGAAGGACATGGCCGTCGCCGGTGTCATTTCCGTGGGTGAAGAGGCGCTGGAGCCGATTCGCAAGTACTGCGCCAAGGCTGACAGCTTGACCTGGCCCATCAAGATCCTGCGCCAAATACTCGAGAGCGAGGCGCTCGTCGACGAGCTGCTGACTATCCTGGATCAATTCGACACCGAGTACGTGCGCAACGCCGAGCCCAAGGTTCAACTGCTCAACGCCCTCGAGGAGTTCGTATCCGAGGACGTTCGCTTGGCCGTGGAGCCGTTCCTGGAAGATATGAGTGAGCCAGTTCGCTTCCATGCGGTAGCGACCGTGTTCGCGATGAATAACCCTGCGAGCCTGCCGGCGCTGGTGACGGCGCTGGCAGACGACGAGTCGCTTCGAGTGCGCAATCGCATCGCTCAGCGCTTGGCGGATGTGGGCTGGGCAATTGGCGACAGCCTGGCGGAGCAATGCGCTGAAGCGCTGCCTGAGGAGTTTGAGCTTCAGGCGGGGCACGTCGTGCGAGTTGACTGACCTTGCCGCGTGGTGAGGTAGGGGGGGGGGCGCGCGTAGCCGTTTTACGCCGCTCGCGGCGCCGCGCGACGCCTCGCGCCGGTCGCTCGCGCTGACAAGCAGCGGTGTTCCTCCACCCCCGAGCAAGACATCAGGTCGCGACGTGGCGATCTCGCTTGACCGCGCTCCACACGCGACGGTGTCGAGCTGGGCGCGCGGAGCAACGGCGGACGCCTCCAGGTGATGGGGATGAGCCAGGTAGCTGATGTGGCTGGCGCCTCCCGTGGCGACCGGACCACGCGCAGAAGTTCCCGCTCAGTCGCCGGAGAACGCAAGAACGCCCCAGAACCAGACAACACGTGTGTCCGAGTCTGAGGCGTGTCCGACGTCGAGGTGCGGCTTGGATCCGCGGGGTTACTCGCTGACCCGGTACTGCTGCGGGAAGTAAAAGTTGTAGCTCAAGGTGAGCATCTGGTTGAACTTGAAGTCGCGATCATCGGCGTTCACCTTCTGGTCGGGGAACTTGCCGTCGGGACCGCCACCGTGGTTATCGAAGCCGCCGGTGTTGCGACCAAACGGCACGCCGCGCCACTCGAAGCCCACCGCGTTCCACTTGTTTACGTAAAAGCTGAAGCCGAGACCGAACGTTGGCGCGATGGCGACGCGGCTCTCCCGATCATGGGCGCCAGGCGCGAAACACGGCGTGCCAGCGGCTGGATCGCACTCTTTACGTTCGCTGACGCCAATGAACGCCGGGCCCGCGAAGAAGTAGAGATCGGTGTCCAGGTAGATGTTCTGAAACAGCGCGAGCTTACCGCGGAACGGTACGGCGGTGAGCTGAGGCGCGGCTATCCAGTCGATGCTACCGACCTGCTCGGTGAAGTCAGGGCCCATGTTCACCGCGGTCAGTCGTGAACTGACTGAAGGATCGCCAGGCGGACGCTGCGCTTCAACCTCTCGGCGCGACTTGTTCACCTCTTGAACGCGATCGGTCAGGCCAGTGTTTAGCTTGAGCGCGCCGAACCCACCCCAGAGTCCAACGGCGAACCAATCGGTGAGGTTGTAGTTGACTCGCGCGCCAACTAACACCGTGCGCTGGTATTCGTCGAGCAAGGTGAACGACACCGCAGGAGACAGCTCGATGCGGCCCTCCCGGTAGAGTCGTAGCTTCCGCACGGCTGGAGCTCCAGCGAGCGGGCCGGTGAGCAGAATTTCTTGCGCTTGCGCGGTCTGCTCGCCTGCAGCGGCTAGGGCCAACCCGGCGGTCAGACCTGCGAGCAGTCGGCGCATCGTTTTCTTCGTCGTCTTTCGCATGGGTGCAGACCTCGACTACTTCGGCAGCCGGTACTCGAAGGAGAACGGCAAGAAAATGGCAACCCCGAGTTGGGCTTGGACGGCGTTGGTTAGCGAGTTGTCCCCGAACCAGTTGTCCTTGTTCAGCGGATCGTTCGGTGCCGCCAAGACCGACGTATCGTCGTTTTCCAAGCGGTCGCTGAAGATGTAGTCGCGCACCTCAAGGATGGCGGCGAACCAGCGCGTGAAAAACACGCGGAAACCGACGCCCGCGTTAAACGCGAGCTTAGGCTCGAAGTCGAACGTGCGGTTGTCCGGATCGATGATTGGGATCGGACGGGTACTGATGGCACCCACACCGCCCACCACGTACGCGTCGTAGTGGAAGATGAAGTCGCTGAAGCCGGCGAACTTTCCGTAGGCGGGCACGTACGTGAAGTTCAACGCTGCCCCCCAATCGTACTCGCTTAGTGGCACGCCGACGCGAGCGGCTCGGCGAACCTGGGCGTTGAACGAGCTGTCCGCGTTGAACGGGCGGTAGTAGTTAAAGTTTGCACCGACCGCGAGCACGTTGGTGATGTAGTAGTTGAGCGCCAGGCCCGGGCCGGGATGGTTGACGAACTGATCATTCAGGCTCGTCGCCCAGTAGGGCTGGATCTCCAAGCGTCGCACACGCAGCGCATACAGCTGTTGCACTGCATAGATTTGCTCGTTGAGATCCTTGGCTGCTTCTTTCTCGAAGTCGAGGTTGGGACACGCCGCGGGATCGATCTCGCAGATGTCTCCCAGGCCTTCGCCTCCCACGTCGTCGCCAGGCAGCTCACCACCTGGGACTTCATCACCCGGAATCTCGCCTTCGCCTTCAGCGCCTTCGCCTTCAGCGCCTTCGCCTTCAGCGCCTTCATCCGCGGCTGCCGCTGGCTCGGCCGGGGCTGCAGGTTTTTTCTGGGCGAGCGCGCCAGCGGGACACATGCAAAGCGCCGCTGCTACGAGGAGCCCGATGGGACGTTTTTTCATCCGATGCCTCTTCCGCTCTCCTCAGGGATCATCGCTAGTTCAGTCGCGCAACTGCGTGAAAAGACTGACGAAATTCGTCAGCCGCAAGTGCCGGGGGACTATATCACGCGGGTTTTCGCGCAATCAATATCCAAGTTGAATCAACACTAAAACTAAGCCCAGGGTGTCGCATGACAGTGTCGCTGGATTGTGGGCCACGCGGCCCCCATCTGGAGGAGCGTTTGAAAGGCGCGTCGTAACGCGCACGTACCATTTCCAAGCGGTTGGGACTTGGGCGCGGAGCTAAGCTCGCTGCGTCCGCGGGGTGCTGCTGGCGTCAAGAAATCACTCAGCATGGCTGGTTCAGGCGGCGTCCCTGTCTTTGCCCAACAAAGCTTCCACGAAGTCTTCCGGCACGAAGTCGTGCAGGTCGTCGGGGCGTTCCCCCAAGCCGATGAAACGTACCGGCAAGCTGAGTTCGTCGCAGATCCCCAAGATCATGCCGCCCTTGGCGGTGCCGTCGAGTTTAGTCAGAACAATACCCGTCAAGTCTAGGGCTTCTTTAAATTCTTTTGCCTGGGCTAGGGCGTTCTGTCCGTTGGTGGAGTCCAAGACCAGCAACACCTCGTGAGGTGCGCCGTCCAGCGCCTTGGCTGCGGTCTTGGCGATCTTCTTCATTTCCACCATCAAATTGGTCTTCGTGTGGAGGCGGCCAGCGGTGTCGGCCAGCACCACGTCCGCGCCGGACGCTTTGGCTCTCTCGATCGCGTCGAAGATCACGCTCCCCGGATCAGCGCCGTCTTTACCACGCACGACCTCGCAATCGACGCGCTGTCCCCACACGATCAGCTGTTGTACCGCTGCCGCACGGAAGGTGTCCCCGGCAGCCAACACGCAGGTCTTGCCCTCAGCCTTGAGCCGCGTCGCGAGCTTACCAATGGTCGTGGTCTTGCCTGCGCCGTTGACGCCGACCATCAAGACCACCGTCGGCGCTCCGCGCAGCTTAAACGCGCCTGGCTCGCCGACCTCCAAGACGCGGCGAGCCTCTTCGCGCAACGCGTCCCACACTGCCTCGGTGTCCTTGAGATCGCCCTTTGAGAGGCCACCGCGGATGCGCTCTAGCAGCGCCTCAGTGGTCTTCACGCCCACGTCACTGGCGAGCAAGATCTCCTCTAGATCCTCGGCGATCGCGGGATCAAGCTCTTTGCGGCCGCTGACCAGCGCCTTGAGGCGTCCGAAAAAGCCTTCGCTCTCTCGGCTCTTAGCTAGTCCCTTACGCAGGCTCTGGATGTCACGCCGTGCGGTGAGGGAAGGACGGCCGTCGCTCGAGACGGCGGGCTCCTCCGCCTCGTCTTCGTCTGCCGCTTCGGGTTCGGGGGCAGGCTCGGCCTTGGCCTTGCGAGCAGGTTCCGCAACGCCGTCGTCATCCTCCTCGTCGTCGTCGGTCGCTGGTGGCGCGGCCTTTGGAGTGGGCTTCGCCTTGGCAGGCTTAGCGGGCAGCGCTTCCGGCTTTGGCGCGGCAGGAACCTGTGGCGCTTCGCCCTTCTTGTTCATCAAGAAGAAGGCGATGACGGCGACGATTGCGACGGCGATGATGACGTAGAGCATTGGCTTGAAGGCGTGAGGCGCGCGACGGTTCCTGTCGCGCATCCGCTCAGCGCCGCAGACTATAGGAAGCGCTGTTCTAGTGCGTCAACGGATCCTGGCGATCAGGTCCGTTTCAGGCGTTTCCAACACTCATTCGTGGGCCGCACCGCCCGGCTGCTGGGCAGCGATGCCCCGCTCGGTATCTGCGTCAGGCGCTTGGGGCCCATAGGCTGCCTGTTCGACCGCCGATGCCCAGCGCGCCACCTCGGGGTTTGCGCGACTTTCCGCCACGCCGATCACGTGACGTGGTGTGGCCCCACCATCGCTGGACCAGGGCCGACCCTTGCGCTGCGTCCACTTGACCAAGCGTTCAACGAGCGAGCGCCTGCGTGAAACCATCGAGATCGCGATGGAACCAGGCCGGGGCACAGGGCGCTCCAGCGTGGTGTGCCACTCCGCTTCAATACGGAAACGAGAGCCTTCTGCGCCAGCGTAGTCGACATGCCCTAGCTCAAACTCGCCTGCCGCGTCGGTGCGCGCGTTGGCGGCCACGCTGTTGGAGCTAAACGCCGGGATCAAGAGCGTGATCACGGCGTTCTGGACAGGCGAGCCGTCGTGGGCGTCGAGCACACGACCGCGCCAACCGGAGCCGTCTGGCGCGGCGGAGATCAACTCCAGCATAGGCATTCCGCTGGGAATACTGGTGCGTTCGCGGCTGACGACCTCACGCCGCCCGGGTCGATACCAAGCTCGAACCAACCAAGCACAGATCCCTACGGCACAGACCAACAGCAACACTCGGCCAAGCGGGCTGGGTGGTGGCACCGGGACATCCAACTCAAGGTTAGCCGAGGCCAGCCAGGCTGGTGAGCTTGGCAAGAAGCGCAGGCTGACTCGCGCTGGCCCCGGGTCGCCTGCCAGCGTCAGGTTCAGCGTCGCGCGCCCGTCGCGGACAGGGGACGAAGCGATTGAGCGGCCCGAACTCAGCGCTTCCACGCTGCCTGTCGGCACCGGGCCAGCGAGGGACACCGCGGACAGATCGAGTCGTACCCCGCCGCTGCTGTCCACGCTCGGCGGACCCTCGAGGGCGAGGGTGACCTGGGTGGTCCGCACAACCGGCGTCCAAGTGTCGGCGGACGACAAACCCGCGGTGCCCTTGAACCTGGCGATCAACTGCGCAGGCCCTGGTGCTCCCAGGCTCGCGCTGGGCACCAGAAACTGTGCGCGCTGCCCGAGGCTCACGTTCACCTTACCGAGCTCGACCTCCTGCCCTGTTAGTTCCCTGAGGAATAGCGAGACGCTGAGTCTCTGCGGCTCTAGGCTGGCGATGACGTCAGATTTGCTGACAACCCAGATCGAGTGTTGCTCGCGCTCCAAGGCCAGCGTCGCGGGTGGTGGTTCGAAACGTAGCGTGACCGGGGAGCGTGATCGGTCGACGTTGAGCAACAGGCTGCGCGGGTCGTAGTCATCGCTGCCGTCAAAACTCAGCCTCAGCTTGGCAGCCTCTGGCACCTCCGACAGTCGAACGCACAGGCTGCCATCAGCCGAAGAGTCGATGATGTATTCGCGTTGGGTGCGCTGGACCGCTGTCGACGGAGTGTTTCCGCAGGCTGTTGCCGCGGCGAGGCGTGGCGGAGCTGGCTCGACGCGGAGCCGCACATGGGCTTTGCCGATCGGGCGGTTCGTGTCGTCAGCCACCCGTGCTCGCAGCTCGACACCTTCGCCGTGGGGGACGACCCTGCCCTCCAGCGCTGCGCTGCCGCGGACGCGAACTTTGACCGCGTGCGCAGGCGCTGGAAGCAGGAGTAGCAGAGCACCCCACACCGCCGCCAAGGCCCTGATGCGGCGTGCTGCATCGAGGCGGCCCATCCGCCTGGGTTGTGCTGCCATCGTGGTGAGTCGCGCCTTGGGCCTCTGCAGGCGGGACCAAAAAATTGCTTCCACGAGCCAGAGCGGGCGCACGCGGCATAGGCTAGCATCGATCCAGCTCGTCGCTTGGGCAGTGCTGTCTCCTTGGCTGGTGCTACGAGGAGGCGCAGGCAAAGTCGGCCGAGAGCTAGAAGCGTTGAACACGCGCAGGCCTAGTGCGTCAAACTAGCTCGTGCCTGGCTGGATCCCACACCCGCACACACGTCGTGTCAGGCGCAGCGATGGCTTCGGGTGGCTGCGCGCGCGCCGCCGCGGCGAACTCCCAGCTTACGCAGGCGCTTCGGGCGGGGTTCTCTGCGGGCCAACGCGAGCCACAGCATGATACGCTCGGCGAGAATGACTTCGTGGTTCGCGCGTCGCTGGCCCTGGCTACTCTGCCTGGCATTGGTGCTCATCCCTAGGCCCGCGTTGGCCGAGGACAAGGTAGATCGCCTCGCCCAGCAGCTCGCCTCCAGCGATGACTTCCGCGTGCGCACTCAGGCCGCGTTGGCGCTGGGCGCCACCAAAGACAAACGCGCCATTGAGCCGCTCTGCGGCGGCGTAGACGATGATAACACCAGCGTGCGCGCTGCGGCCGCTGCTGCCTTGGGGAAGCTAAAGAAGGGTGGCGTCGACTGCCTAAGCACCCGGCTCAAGAAGGAGAGCTCATCGTCGGTTAAGAGCGTGATCAAGAAGTCGCTCAAGAAGATCAAGAAGGCGCTCAAGAAGAACGCGTCTGGCATCCGCAGCGACACCAAGTTCTACGTGGCGCTGGACATCAAGAACAAGAGCAGCAGCGTGAGCGACGCGCTGGTCGCTGAAAAGGTGCGCAGCGGCGTCTCCAAGGCGCTGAAGAAGCTGGACGTGTACGCCCTCGCACCAGAAGACGAGAGCCCAGCCGACGCAAAGAAGCTGCTCGCGAAGCACAAAGGCGTCGATGGGTTCTACTTGATGGTCAAGGCGAGTTTGACCTACTCCGGGGACGTGATGAAGGCCAAGCTGGACGTCAGCGTCTTCACCTATCCCGCGAGGGCGCTCAAGGGTGGCTTCAACGTGACCGCAGGGTTCTCCGGCGTGGAAGAAGGGGATGAGGGGGCACAAAAGGAACTATTGGCGGAAGCAGGTCGCCTGGCCGCGGAAAAGCTGGCGGACAACGCTGAGAAGTTCAAGTAGCCGCCCTTAGCGAACTGCTTGCATCAGTAGGTGCAGGATCTGCATGGGTTATCCAGTCATTCGCGGGCAATAGTTGCTCGGTAGGGGTGAGACCCCGTACGCTACCCACACCCATTTCTGGGTCGCAAACGCACGCGCCCGACCGCCGCAAGCTGCGGTGGCCAGCGACTAGGAGTCAGCATGTCCCGCGGACGCCACCAGCGAAGCTTCAAGAACTACCTGCTCGATCCTCATTTCCAGCTCAAATACACCGGCTATCTGGTGTTGATCGCGCTCGTGCTGTCTGCCGCCCTCGGGGGCATCCTGTGGCGCACCAGCGACGCCGTGATCAGCCAGAGCCAGCAGAGCGTGAAGCTCGGAGAAGAGGTCGTTCAGCGCGGTCGCGACGTGGTGGCCGAGAGCAAGAAGGTCAGCCAAGTCGTCAAGATGAATATAGTCAAAGATCCTGACTATAAGGACAACCCGGCGCTCCGCGACGCATTCGACGAAGACGCTAAGGCGCAGGACGACCTGCTCAACAAGCAGCAAGCGGATCTAGAGAGCCAAGCCAGCGCCCTGAAACAGCAGTCGATGGGGCTTGAGGCTCAGCGGCGTACCGTCAGCTGGGTACTGGTCGGCGTCCTGGTAGCGCTGGTCGTGCTGATCGGCCTCGCTGGCATCATGGTCACGCACCGCATCGCTGGCCCCATCTTCAAGATGAAGCGTCACCTCAGAGACGTGGGCAGCGGCCGCCTGACGGTGCCAAACCCGCTGCGTAAGGGGGACGAACTGGTGCACTTCTTTGACACCTTCGCCGACATGGTCCGCGATCTGCGTGCCCGCCAAGAAGCCGAGATCGCAAAGCTCGATAGCGCGCTCGAATCACTAGCCGGCAAGGCCTCCCCCGAAGATCTCCAGCCCCTCTACACACTCCGCAAGGAAATGCAGGACGCCCTCGACTAGCCCAAATCAGGGGGTGGAGGGTGTGCGCCGCGGTGACTGCTTTGCGCGTCTAACGTTTGCTTAAGGAAACGTTAGAACGCCGCTTGCACGTACTCAACCCGCGGGTCGCCATCGATGAAGCTCACGCTCGCGACGTCGAAGCGCATGCGCTCCGCGCTGCAGTCGTGACGATAGCGGCGCTGCCAGAGTCGTTGCCCAGCGCGGCGGATGCGCTCCCGCTTCTTCCAATTCACGGACGCGAGCCCGCGGGTCCACGCGGTTACGCCACGAGTACGCACCTCAACCACCACGATCAGCGGGCCGCGCCGCGCGACGATGTCGATCTCAAGGTGCCCCACCCGCAAGTTGGTGGCGACCACCTCGAAGCCGAGCTGCTTCAGGTACTCCGCTACGGCGGCCTCGGCGTCCTGCCACAGCTTGCTCGAACTCACCTAGATTCGGTCGGTCCAGCCCGCCGCTCAGTTGCGACGGGATAAGCCAAGATCCCTGAGTTGACCCACAAAACGCGAAACGCCCAGCGCTCGCTGGGCGTTTCAAGCTAGGCGTTCGACCCCCCGAGCGCTGGGATCCGTGGGGACAGCGCTCAGGCCGAGCGACGGCTAGTAGTCGTACTTCTTGGGGCAGTTCTCAGTGCTCGCCGCACAGACCTCGCCCTTCTCCGGTACGTTGGTGCCTTCACGTACGCAGTACGAACCGGCCAGCTGCGTGCCGCCGAGGCCCACATCGTCGACCAGCTTCTCGCAGCTGAAACCGCTGGGGCACTCGCAGTAGTTCGCGCCGTCATCGGTGCTACCTTGGGCGTTCGCGCAGCGGCACGAGCAGTACACGGCCTTGTCTTCCCGGCGACCCTTATACTGGGCTTCCACTTGGACCTTCACCTTGTCCACGTCATCGGTGCTCTTGGGATCGGTGCCCGGAATGGGACACCTGGGATCCGTACCTCCGCTTGGTTCGAGGTTCGTCGCGCCGTAGGGGCAGCTGACGCGACCCCGAAACTTGTTGACCAAACAGACCCGGGTCTCGCACTGAAACGACCGGCTCTCCACGTTCACTTCCTCCAACGAGAAGCCGCTGAACTGTGGGTTGTACTCGTCCTCAGGAATGCACGGGTCGCCAACGCCGCCGCTCTCGCAGCCCATAGCGACCAAGCCAAGAGCAACGACTGCGAGCATCAGGTGGGAGGAGATCGTCTTCATCGTGGTTTCGCCTGCCTTCGCGTGGGGATCAGGACTCCGCGGGAGTCTGCACGCTGGTCTTATCGAGGTGGTGGAGAAGAGAGCCGGGTCAGTCTGACGCGCGGTGCAGTCCGTCGCCGCACCCTGCCGAACTCAAGGCACCAGCGTGGTGAACGTGGGTACGCTAGTAGACTGAACCTTGACCAGTCAATCCGAATGATGGCTGGAAGTTGCCGGGATCGCAGGCTGCTCGTTGAAATCTAGGCGTACGCCCGAAGTGCAGAACAGCCTGCGCGGAAGCTTCGAGTGAGATAATCATCGAGAGCCTAAAGTGAGCGACGCGCTGGGCCGCCCGGCAGCCGCGCGTTGCATGATGAGTCGCCCCTCCACCCCCAACTTGGGCGGCCGCGCGACGAGAAAGTCCTGCTCTGATACCCGACCGCCGGGGCCCTTGGTGTGCCCGGGTCGTGAGCATCCGAAGGTGCCTAGGTCAGCGCCGCGCGGCAACTGACGCCCTCGTAGGTGGAGGTGACCGCTAGCGTTGAGAACGGCCTTCAGGAGGTTGCTGTCAGGGAGGATAAATCAGGCGCCGATAGAACCCGGAAACTTTGCTGGTACCTGCCTTAGGGAGGCGCTTGACAATGCTCCGTGGGGCTTTCTAACATCGCCCACGCCGCGTCCGGTATGTATTGATTCTCATTAGGTTTTTGGGGATCGGGGGGTTTTCGAGTCATGGAATCCCCCCGGCAGCTTGGGAAATCATGGGGTCCAACCCCACCCGCAACCCGCAGTAAGTCATTTTTTTTCTGCGCCGAGCCCTGCTGAACCAGCGCGCGCGACTCGCAGCAATTCAAGAAAAGAGGACCGATGTCGAGAAAGCGCTTTGCCGCAGCCTGCATTCTCAGCTCCGTGTTTTTGTTTGGTGGCGTGGTCACCTCCGACGCGCGTGCACAAGAGGTGATCGACCTGGATGAGGACGTGCCGGCGAAGGATCCCAAGAAGAAAGATCCTAAGGCTGCCAAGGCCAGTGGCGACGTCGACATCGACCTCGATGAGGAGGGTGGTGGTGCGCCCACCGGCCCGGTCGTCGCAGGTCAGATGACGGAAGAGGCCGCCCAGGCCAAGAAGCTGTTCGACAAGGAGCGCTGGAGCGAGGCGGCGCTCGCGCTGTTCCGGGTCTGGAACGGCGAGACCGGTGATGATCCCGGAAACAAGCAGCTCGGTGAGTACTACCTCGCGATCTCGCTTTACCGGCTCAAGTTCTACCAGTCGAGCTACGCGCTGTTCAGCCTGATCGCCGACAACAAGACTCATCTGAAGTTTAAAGAGACGCTGCTCTGGCTGGCGAAGCTCGCGACCCAGCTGCCCGAGCCTGCGGACATCATCGAGCGCGTCGGCAAGTACACCGACTCGCAGGTGGCGCGCTTCAACAACCCGCAGCAGCGTGATCTGTACTGGCAGCTGAACTACATGCTCGGTCGCTACAAGTACCGCAACCGACAGTTTAACGATGCCGTACGGTTGTTTCAGAAGGTCGACCCAAAGAGCGAGTACTACGTAAAGTCGCAGTTCTTCAGCGGCGTCAGCTACGTCCAGCTGCGCAAGTCTGTCCCCGCGGTCAAGTCGTTTCAGCGCATCGAGAAGGCCATCGATGATGGCGTCGAGGGCGTCGAGGACGAGACCCGCATGCGCGACCTCGCGTATCTCTCGATGGCGCGCACCTACTACTCGGCTTCCATCAAGCTCGATGCCGAGACCAACGCGCCGTCGGTCAACAGCACCAAGCTGAGCGCCGCCGTCAAGTACTGGAACATGATCGACGAGGGCAGCGAGTACTGGCTGGACGCGTTGTTTGAGCAGTCCTGGGCCTACTTCATGGCCGGTGACTACCCACGCGCGCTGGGTAACATCCACACGCTGCAGTCGCCGTACTTCCCGAACTCGTTCTACCCCGAGGCGGACATCCTAAAATCGGTCATCTATTTCGCCAACTGCAACTACGAAGGCGCGACGACGATCGTCGCGAGATTCAACAAGAAGTACCAGCCGATCAAGGACGAGCTGGACAAGACGTTGAAGCGATTCAAGGGACCGAACCAAGAAGAACCCTTCTTCAAGTTTCTGAAGCAGGTGCGAGATGGCAACGCAGACCTCAAGCCGACGATCAAGCCGATCGTGGAGAACGCGCTGAGCGACCGCATCTTGCTCCGCAACATCGAGTACGTCCGCGTGCTGGACGACGAGCTCAGCCGCTATGGGCAGGCTCCTGCCAGCTTCAAGAGCTCTAAGCTCGGGCAGCAGGTGCAGGACGTCGTGAAGTTCGCGCGTCAGCAGGCAGTCAAGCAAGCCGGCGAGCTAGCCATGCAGCGCTACCAGCGCAACTTGGACGAGCTCGACGAACATCTACGTAACGGTGAGAAGATCCTCATCGACATCACCAATGCGCTCCGCAACAAGCTGGACGAGAAGCTCAAGGGTGGGCAGGTCTCGAAGGCGGAGTCGAAGATCTTCGGCGTCGTAAAGCCTGACGAGGAGCACGTCCTCTGGCCGTTCGATGGTGAGTATTGGCGTGACGAACTGGGCTTCTATCGCCAAGTCGTCGAGTCCGCGTGTGGGAGGTAATAAGTAACTCATGAACTCTTCACGAGTCGTTCCAGTTCTGGCGGCGTTGTTTGGTCTGTTGCTCAGCACAGCCAGCAGCAGCGCCGCTCAGTCGGCTAAGCCGATGCCGAATTCCTGCGTCTCTTCTGAGGCGGAGAAAGCCCTTAGCGAGTGCCCTGGCGGCCCGAAGAGCTTTGAAATCAAGCAAAAGCGAGGCGCCGCGTTTAAGAGCGCGCCGCCTCCCCGCGAGGCTAACGCGCGGCAAGATGACTCCAAGCCGAAGAACCCCGGCGAAGAAATGACCGGCGGACGCGACTTGCGCACCACGACGCTCAAGGCGCGTGGTCGCGCCCTGCTGATCACGGAGATCCAGGGCTTGGAGCGCCTGTTCAAGCGCACCAGCAAGCGCTCTCCGGACCGCCCGCAGCTGACGCGCCGCCTCGCGGAAGCGTACGTCGAACTCGAGAGCGCGGCGAGCCGCGACAAGATCGAGGCGGAGGTCAAGGCTCAGGACGCCAAGTCAAGCAAGAGCAAAGACAAGATTGCTGTCATCAACAAGGCGCGCAAGGACGCGTCACAGGCGCGCAAGATCGTTGAAGCCTCGCGGAAAAAGGCCATCGCTTACTACAAGCTGATGAAGACCGCGTACCCGAACTACTCGAAGATCGACGAGGTGCTCTACTACCTCGCGTACGAGTATGAGCAGGCGAAAGACCTCAAGAACGCTCGCGCGGTTTACTACGAGCTGATCCAGAAAGCTCCGAAGTCGCCGTATATCCCCAACGCCTACTTGGCTTTCGGCGAGCTGTTCTTCGTGGAGGCACAGGCCGACCCGAGCGCGTGGGCGCTATCGGAGCAGTCCTACCGCAAGGTGACTGAGTACCCACCGCCGAGCAACAAGGTGTTCGGCTACGCGCACTACAAGCTCGGCTATGTCTACTGGAACCAGGGTGAGTACGCCAAGGCGCTCCAAGAGTTCAAAGAGGTGATCCAGTTCGGCGATAAGTACGCCACGCTGCCGAACGCCAAGCAGCTCGCCAAGTCGGCACGCCGGGACCTAATCCCCGTCTACGCCATCAGCGGACGACCAGACACCGCGTACAACTTCTTCAAGAGCCTGAGCGGTGATGGTGCCGGCGAGAGCACCAAGACCATCGGGATGCTGAACGAGCTAGGCCTCGCCTACCTCGACACCGGCCACTACAAGGAGGCCATCGTCCTCTATCACGACCTGATGGCTCGCGATAAGGGCGACCGCTCCTGCTTCTACCAGGGTCAGGTCACGGGCGCGGTGATGGCGCTCAGCGGCAACGACAAGGACGCCGTCAAGAAGGAGCTTGAGCGTCAGCTGACCGTGCGGAACGAGTTCGCCAAGGGCGGTTCGCCGGCGAAGAGCAAGCTCGAGTGCTCCAACGTCACCGCTGGTCTCTTCGCTGAGACGGCGATGTCGTGGCACCTCGAAGCAGTCGGCTCGGGTGGCGTACGCGGCACCGGCGACAAAAAGACCATGGATCTGGCGGCCTTCCTCTACCAGAAGATCGCCGACAACTTCACGTCGCAGGAGTTCTCGAAGTTCGAGTTCCCGCGCATCGTGAAGGAGGACTGGCCGAACCTGTACAAGATCAAGTACGCGATGGCGGACTTGCTCTACTTCCAGGAGCGCTGGGACAAGTGTGGTCCGGCCTTCGACGCGGTTGTCGCCGAGAACCCAACGGGTCCAGACGCCGCAGAAGCCGCGTTCGCTTCGGTGCTCTGCTACCAGAAGATGTACGACCAGATCTACAAGGGCGACGCCGACCGTAAGGGCAAGGGCCTCGGTCCCAAGGGCGGTGACGACAAGGACAAGAAGGTCGGCGAGTGGGAGAAGCTCAAGCCCAAAGAGTTCTCCGAAATGCAGAAGGGCATGGTCACCGCCTTCAATCGTTACGTCTGCTACGTGAAGCCCCCCAAGGGTGACGCCAAGGCCTACAACGACTACGTCGACGTCAAATTCGCCCGCGCTCGTACCTACTTTGAGTCGCAGCACTGGGAGGAGGCCGCGCTGGCTTTCCGCGACATCGCGGTGAACCACGCGGATCACGAGTCAGCGGTGTTCGCTTCTCAGCTGTACCTTGAGTCGGTCAACGTCCTAGGTTCCAAGGCTGAGCCCCCGCGGCCCTCGTGCTTTGACGCGATGGGGTCCGATGTCCCGCTGTTCATCGAGTCGTTCTGCACAGGCAAGAAGGCAGAAGACAACAAAGAGCAGTGCGAGTCGTTGAACCGCATCCAGTGCGACATCCAGCGCTTGAAGGCTCAAAAGACGGTCGAACTCGCCGACGCAACCCAGACCAAGGGGCAGGTTGCGCAAGCGTTAGAGCTCTATAAACAGGGTGGCGACGCCTACCTGGAGCTGTGGCGTGAGTACGGCGAGAAGCAGGCTGAGGCTGGAGAGAAGTCTCAGTGCGGCGCGATGGACGAGATCATCTACAACATGGCGAAGGCCTATCAGGCCGGCCGCCTCCTCGCGAAGTCCATCCAGGCTCGTCTCATCCTGCTCAACCCGCGCTATGGCATGGCCACCTCAGAGCTCGCTATGAAGGCGACCTACGAGATCGGTGGCAACTACCAAGCCATCGCTGTGTACGACAAGGCGGCGGACTTCTTCGAGAAGTACGCCGAGAACTCCAAGTACAAGGGTGAGTTTGCCGACCAAGCGCTGAGCGACGCGGTGGTGCTCCGGCTCGGTCTGGGTCAGGAGGACCAAGCGATCGAAGACGCGGCGAAGTTCAACCGCTACTTCGGGGCTAGGAAAGCTGATCAAGCAGCTCAGATCGCATTTGCCGTAGCGGCTCACTACGCGGAGAAGAAGGACTGGGGACAGGTCGCTAAGCGCCTGAGTGGCGCGATGCGGCTCATCGACAGCAAGGCTTCTCTGGACGTCAAGGTCCAGGCGCACGCCTTGGCCGGTCGTGCTTTCGTCGAACTCAACCGTGGCCGCAACGCCGACACTGAGTACGGCAAGGTGGTTGCCACATGGAAAGACCCCAAGAAGGCTGCTGAGGCTATCCAGGCAGACGGCGGCGACGCCCGAAGGCTAGGTCGTAGTCTAGAGGCAGTCGGCGAGGCGCTGTTTTACTTCGCAGAGAAGAAGCGCGCCAAGGTGGATGCCGTCAAGTTCCCAGAATACAAGGGTCCTGGCTCGGCTGCTGCGGTCAAGGACCACATCAACACCAAGGTTAAGGCGTGGATCGAGAAGAAGCGCCCGCTGATCATGGAGGCGACGGCTGAGTACAAGAAGATCGTGGATCTGGTCCCGACGGCTCCGCCGAAGTGGGTTATCGCGTCCGGTTCACGGGTGGGCGAAATGTGGGGGACCTTCGTGAAGGAATTCCGCGCGGCACCTATCCCGACCTTCATGAAGCAGGACCCCGAGCTCCGCACGACCTACTATGGCGGCTTGGATGATGCGTCTGAGCCGCAGAAGCAAATGGCGAAGGGGGCGTACCGCACCTGCTTGGACTACTCGGTCAAGTACCAGTACTTCGACCAGTTCTCACGCACCTGCGAGGAGTGGCTCGCGGAGAACTACAAGAACGAATACCACTTGATCGACGAGTTCCGCGGTTCTCCAAACCTCGTGAACAGCACGCTCACAGAGCGCCCGTATCCCATCAGCATCTCAGGCGAGCCGATGATCACCATTCCGCCCTCAACTGAGGAAGAACCCAAGGCAGGAGAGGCCAAGAAGTAAGCCGCAGCAGCCGGGGTCCGATTCGATCAAGGGATTGGTCACCCCGGCTACGGCCCTCGAATGGTCAGGGAGTTTCACCATGAAGTTGAACCACTTTTCAGTACTGAGCGTGTTGGTGACAGTGGCGTGCGGCGGCGGCGGCGCAGCGCCGGGGCCAATCGCCCCCAAGGACGACAGCGGTCATCGCACCAAGGGCGGCCAAGCCGTCACCAAGGCAGCGGCCGCCGGTTTCCAGCGAGCGCTAGACCAGTTCGTTTCCAACGATCAGAAGGGCGCTTGGTCTGAGGCCAGCTGCTCAAGCGTCGCCAACGAGTTCCTGAGCGCCGCGACCGAGCAGAAGAGCGCTTCGGGCAAGTCGTTCCCAGAAGCGCTCTACAACGCCGGCCTGGCTTTCGCGCGCTGTGGCCAAGACGACAAGGCGAAGCAGCAGTTTCAAGCCGCCGCCGACGCGTCGAAGGATTTCCACCGCGCGCGCGCGCAGCTGGCGCTGTACGAGTATCAGGCCACCAAGAACCTAGACGCGACGATCAGTAAGCTCGAACAGATCATTCGTGACGCGAAGTTCCAGAACGTCGAGGCGCTGGTCAGCGTCGCGGCTCTGCAGATGGAGCGCGGGAATGACGTGGCGAATCCCGACGGCAAGAACGATCTAGAGCGCGCCAAGCTGAACATTCAGCGCGCGCTGGCGATCGATGACAGCTTCATGCCCGCGTTCAACCAGCTCTCGCTGTACTACTTGGAGCTCGCCAAGCGCAGCGCAGAGGATTCGTCCAAGTCCAAGTCGAAATCGAAGAAGCGCGCCAGCCTAGTGGTCGCTTCAGACAAAGGCCTAGACGTGAACTCCCAGCAGCTGGACTTGGCAGCGCTGGTTGCCTCGCAGGCCATCCGCAAGAACCCGAAGTACGCGCCGATTCACAACACGGCGGGGCTGATTCAAGTGCAGCTCCGCAACTACAACGGGGCAGTGCAGAGCTTCAAGCGGGCGCGCACACTGGATCCGAAGTTCTTCGAGGCGCACATGAACTACGCTGCGGTGAACCTCAGCTTCCGTGGCTTCGAGGAAGCTGAGAAGGCGTACCGCGATGCGTTGAAGCTCCGGCCCAAGACCTTCGAGGCGCACCTCGGACTCGCGCTGGCGCTACGCGGCCAGATCAACGACGCCAACTTTGACAAGAACGTCGCCGAGGCGCAGAAGCACTTGGACGAGGCCCGCAAGATCGAGCCAAATCGCGCGGAGACGTATTACAACGAGGCCATCCTGACTCAAGAGTACAAGGCGAAGGGGGACGAGAAGAACTCCATCCCCATGCTTAAGAAGGCCGCGTCGATCTACGACACATTCGTAAGCAAGGCCGGCGCAGAGCCTGCGTTCGGCGCGGCCGTCAAGATCGCCAAGGATCGCTCGCAGGATATTGGTGACATGATCAAGTTCATCGAAGAGGGTCAGAAGGCGGCGGCAGAGCCCCCGCCTCCAGCACCCCCACCCCCAGCAGCTGACGCTCACTGAAGCGATTTGCTGCTTAGGTTCCGCCCCACGGGCGTGGCGTAGATGGCGGGCGGTTCCCAGCGGGTGCCGCCCGCTTGTTTTTCGAAGCAACCGTCGCTGAGTTACAAGCAAGCCGGAATGTTCCCCAGGGCAGAAACTGCCCAAGGATTTACCCTGCAGCGGAACTTCCATCCCGGAGCCCTGTCTTAGTCCCCCGTGCGCCTGCAATGCCTCCTCAGCAAACGAGTTTCGCCCATGTGGCGTTGCGAGGGTCCCGGATTACTCACACCCTGTATGCAACAGCGCCGCGTTCAACAGCGTGTTCAACAGCGCCGTATTCAGCACAGGGCGCTAAACTCGGTTGACTGGCCCATGCTGAGCCAAGTACAATCACACTGTAATTCGGTCAAAAAGTTCTGAGGAGGCTGGAATGTCGAACAAGATCCGTTTCGCGATATTGCTGGGTGCGGCTGTGGTGTTTGCTTCGCCGACCGTCTTTGCCCAAGACAAAGACAAGGACGACAAAGGCTACGGCTACACGTTCGACGACGATCCGCTCAACGCTGGCGGGTTTGGTCCCAACGACGCGACCATTCGTGTTCGACCCCGCGCGGCCCGGACCACGCTAATTCGCCCGCGAACCTCGTTCGTGCCGGAGATGTTGAAGTCGGTCGAGAACCTCTGAGGTTCTCGTTTCGACGCGGAAAGTCCTAGCGGCGCACAGCCATCTAGACAGTTCATCGCCGTCAGCGGCCCAGACGCGACTTCAGCGCACCGTCACCAGGTGCACGCGGTACGCAGTATCGCACCAAGGAAAGCCCCCGATATGTCGAAAGCTGTTCTCACATTTGCGCTCTACAATGGCGACGAGTTGTTGCGACGGGAGACCGTCACCCAAGACATCGTCAAGGTAGGGAAGGACCCCAAGAGCCACCTTCGGGTGGACGACGAGCTCGCGTCGCGGATGCATGCCGTGATCGAGGTCGGCGGCCCTGACGACATCACCCTGATCGACCTGGGCAATGACCCAGGCACTCAGGTGAACGGCGCGCGGGTGAACAAGTGTAAGATTCACGTCGGCGACCAGATCGAAGTCGGTTCCACGCGGATTGTACTTGAGAGCGCGGAGGGCGCGGCCGCCGAGGCCCAGGCGGCTCCCCCGGCGCCTCCAGCCTTCGCTCCGCCGTTGCCCGCCGCTCCGCCGTTGCCCGCCGCGGCACCGCCTGCTGCGGCTGCGTCCGTCCCGGTCGCTGCTGCGCCGCCCGTCGAGAATCCGTTTGGTGCGGCGGCCTCAGCGAATCCGTTCGCGTCGGCGGCGGCTTCAAATCCGTTCGCGGCAGCGTCGAATCCGTTCGATGTGGCACCGAGCAACCCCTTCGCCGTGTCCGCGGCGCCGGAGCGCTCAGCGCTCGCGGTCGCGGACGACGCCGCTCCAGGCACGTACACGTACACGCTGGTGAAGAGCGCTCCCGATGTGCCGGCCGACGAAGTCGAGCTGTCTCATGTGCAGTCGGTGGAGGTGATGGTGCTCTGGGGCACCAACGTGCTGCATGTGTCGCACCTGACTCCGCCGCGCAGCTTCTACGTCGGCGAGGAGTCCGGCAAGAACCTAGGCTGCGACTTCTTTATCCCGGCGGAAAGTCTTTCGGTCGCGAGAATGCCTGTGGTGCTCGGCGGTGGCGGCGGCGTCAGCTTGGTGATCCCTCAGGGGGCGAAGGGCTTCGTGGAGCTCCCCGGTCAGCCGCGCATGACGCTGGATGAGGCTCGCGCCAAGGCTCAGCCGTGTGCGGAATTGAGTGGGGCTCACCAGTTGCCGCTTCCGGGCGGAGCTAAGGCACGCGTCGAAGTGGGTGAGTTCGTGTTTCAGGTCGGAGCCGTCAACGCGGGCAAGCCCATGCCCGTCGGCCTGCTCGTCGGCCTTGAAGTCGCCGTATTGATGTATTTTGCTCTCTCGTTCTTCACAGTGGGCGGCTTCATCGCGGCGCTGGCGTTCTTCGTGCCTCCCATGGGTCTGCTGGACGATGAAGGCATCGACAAGGACCAGATGTTCTTGATGCAGCAGTACCTGAAGGCCGCCGCTGAGCGTGAAGAAGAGGAGAAGGAGACCGAGCAGGTCAGCGAAGAGGACGCCGACAACAAGGAAGGCGGCACGGGCACTCGCGCCAAGGGCGAAGAGGGCTCGATGGGCAAGCAGACCAGCAAGGACACCAACAAGCGCTATGCGGTGCAAGGTCCCAAGGACAATCCGGATCCGCACATCGCACGTCAGGCGGCGCTGCGTGAGGCATCCGAGTTCGGCCTGATCGGTCTGCTCAACACTGGCGCTGCCGGCGACCCCAACGCGCCGACAGCCGAGTGGGGACGTGACACGTCCCTGGGTAGCGACGAAGTCAGCGCGATGGGCAATATGTGGGGCGATGAGATCGGCGACGCCTACGGTGCTGGCGGACTCGGTCTGTCTGGCATCGGCGAAGGTGGCGGCGGGCGTGGTGAGGGCATCGGGCTTGGATCCATCGGAACCCTGGGGCATGGCGCCGGCACCGGAACAGGTCAGGGCTTTGGCTCTGGCCATGGTCGGCTCGGGGGCTCTCACAGCACCCGCGCCCCCAAAGTTCGCATGGGCGCCACCCAGGTCTCCGGCCGACTCCCACCAGAGGTCATCCAGCGTATCGTTCGTCAGAACTACGGTCGTTTCAGGATGTGTTACGAGAACGGTCTGCGTAACAACCCCAACCTCGAAGGACGTGCGACGGTGCGCTTTGTGATTGGGCGTGACGGTTCGGTCGGAAGCGTGTCGAACGGCGGCAGCGACATCCCGGATAGCGGCGTCGTGAGTTGCGTGGTGCGTGCCTTCTACGGCCTCTCGTTCCCGCAGCCGGAAGGCGGCATCGTTACGGTCGTCTACCCCATCATGTTCAGCCCTGGATGATCGCAGCCTAGGCTGCTCGTGAACGGCGTGTACCCTCGGGTGCGCGCCGTTTCGCGGTTTGTGGTGTTGATTGTGTAGTCAGGGCAATTCCGCCCGGAGCAGCGACGCACCATGCGGCTGCAAGGCGCTCAGTTGCTTTCCTCTGGCATCGTGGTTGGGCGGGTGGAGCAGGCGGGGCTGGGCGCTCAACGCCGCGAAATTCGGCGAGGTTTGACGGGGCGATCCGGCTTTACTTCGCCAGTCCCGTCTGCATATGCTTGGCGCGACTTGGAGCGGGAACGAGCGTCGTGAGAGGGCGCAAAGCCAGCGTGATATTTCGGTTTCCCGACAGTTCGGGTTGCCGTTGGCGCGTCGACGGATGCAGCAGTCTTGGCTCTGCGCGCATGCCTGGCGAGCCAGTGCAGGTCGGGATGATCGTCCCGCGATGACGGAGAGAGAAGGGTGAACTCGCAATGAATCTGCGTAGCGTGTCGAGGATCGTGGTTGGGGTGTTGGGGGTCTGCAGCTTGCTCGCGATTGCCGGATGTAGTCGGGACCATATCGAAGCCATCAACCTCTCCAACGAAGGCGACAAGGCCTTCAAAGTGAACGTTGAAGGCGCCATCTCGAAGTACGAGCAAGCCACGCAGCTCGACCCTACAAATCACGCGATTCTGTGGAAGCTCGCGAAGGCGTACGAGCGCAAAGAAGACTGGGACAAGGTCGCGTCGACGGCATCGCGCGCTGTTCAGATAGCGCCCGAGTTCGCCAACTACTGGTACAAGCGGGGTTACGCCCTGATGCAACTTGCACGCGCTGGCGATAAGGATCGCTATGAGGAGGCCAAGGAGCCGCTGAAGAAGTGCATCGAGAAGGATCCGAACTACGCCGAGTGTTATCACGAGCTCGCGGAGGCAAACCTATGGACCGACGACCTGCAGGGCGCCGTTGAGAACTACTCGAAATCGATCGAGCACGATCCGACGATCGGCTACTTCTACCCGCCATTGGGTGACATCTACGTCACGCTGCGCTTGTACGACGACGCTGAGAAGGTTCTGAACGAGGCGATTCGTATCTTGGAGCCGACCGAGAAGAACGCGAACTACCTGCATGGTGCGTACGTGCTGCTGGCTAAGGTCAAGCAGGCCAAGGGCGATACCGCGGGGATGATTTCCTCGCTGGAAAAGGCATCCGAGCTGGGTGGAGACAAGCACGCGGAGGACAAGTTCTTTCTCGGTGCCGCCTACGCCACCAAGGATCCGCCGGACAAAGAGAAGGCGGTGCGCCTCCTGAACAGCTTCAGCAAGACCTCATGCCGCGGGCCGAAGGCCCAGCAGTTCAAAGACCAGTGCACTGCTAGCCAGGATCTGATTCAGAAGCTCGGCGGGTCCAACTGACCTATTGCCGTGCGTCAATTGTTGGCCAGTTGGCTCCGGGCGGTTGCCCACTTTGGCGCCGTTTCTATTTGGGACGCCGCTTCCCTCACTCTTCGACTTTAACTGCATCCCCCCCTTTTTCCGCGCTCGGCTGTTTGTTGCCTAGCGCATACGTTTTGTGTGGGCTCCTAGCCCGCTCGCAATAAGTGGAACCCGCGATCGCTCCGTTTCCACATAGTGCCCCCGAGGAAGCATGGATCTAGAGGCGCGTCTCAATCACCTAGAGAACACCCACGAGTGGCACGCAATGGCCGAGGCCCTAGAACAGGGCATCGCCAGCGCGTCATCCGATGTGGTGAAGGCAGACCTACATCTTCGGCTGGGGCGGCTGCTTCGCGATCGCTTCCTCCAGGGGGTGAAGGCGCTCAAGCACTTCCAGGACGCGTTCAAGCTGAACAATCAGCTTAGGCAGGCGCTTGAGGACGCGCGAGAGGTATACTGGGAGCTCGGCAAGCTGAACATGGTTCAGAAGCTGCTTGAACTGCAGCTGAAGAACACATCCGAGCCAGTCGAGGCGTCTGAGCTGTGTGCGTTGCTCGGCGACGTGCTGTGCGATCAAGCAGACTACGATCGGGCCACTGAAGCCTACGCGAAGTCACTTCAGCTCGCTGCGGGCGGAGCTAGCCGCGCGAGCGCCATGCTCGAAGACGTTCAGGTCGCTGGCGATCAGTGGCAGGCCCACATCGGTTCGCTCTTGCGCGCGGCCCACGACGCGGGTGACGGCAAGACCAAGGGGGTGGCATTTCTACGGGCTGCACGCCTAGCCGCCCGTTTCGCTCCGGAGGAGGTAGCTGGGATCTTGGGTCAGGCGTACGCCGCGGATCCGAGCGGAACTGTCCCTGGTGCCCTGTTCGAAGGCCACCTGGTTGCCCAGGGGCAGACTGATGCGATCGTCGAGTCGCAGCGGCGCATCCTGGATTCGCTTAGCGGAGGCGAGAAGGCGGCGGTCGCATATCGCTTCGGCGTGCGCTGGGCCACGCGTCACCAAAACCTCGATCTGGCAAAGAGCCTGTTCGAGGAGACGCTCAAGGCGGATCCGACGCGAGACGACGCTTTCAGCTGTTTGCGCGAGATCTACACGGCGGAGGGCAACGCCAGCCGTGCCCTCCAAGTGTCCGAGCAACTCATCCAAGACGCCACAGGTGCGTCAAAGAGCGGGGCACTCGCAGCGGCGGGGACTATCGCGTGGCGCCAGCAAGGCGATTTGATCCGCGCGCGCGGATACTTTGAAACGCTGGCCGGGCTCGTCCCCGACCACCCTGCGCTCAGGCAGTTCGAGGCGCAGATCGGCGAGCAGTTGTCCGGCGGTGCAGACGCCGACGCCGTGGACGTTTCCGAGGGGAATGAAGCGGTCCTCGAGGCCATCCCGGAACCGTCAGCGCCAGCGGATGAACAGCCGCAAGCTCCGGTTGAAGACCTGGCAAGCGAGGCACCCGCGGCCGCGGGAGAGCCTCAGGTGGAAGAACCCGCGGCCAAGCGAGCGGGTGCGTCCGAAGTTCCGCCCGCGGTCTCAGCGGGTGGCGGTGGCGACGCAGCGAAGATCGCGGAGCTGCGCGAAGCCCTCGCCAAGCAAGACGAGGCAAAGCGATATCACGAGTATGTGAAGACGCTCATCGAGCTGGGCGACGAGGTTGTCGACACCGCCGAGAAGGTTCAGCTCTACACCGAAGCGGCCGAGCTCTACGTCAACAAGTTCGTGAACCAGGCCGAGGCCGTAAAGACTTACGAGAAGGTGCTCGAGGTCGATCCTCAGAACGATGCGGCTACCGAATATCTGCGCGGAATGTACGAAAAGCGCAGAGACTGGGAGAAGCTGATCGCGCTGCAGAAGACTCAGGCTGACTTCCTGGAGCCCGGACCCGCGCGGACGGCTGCCTTTAAGGAAATGGCGGCGCTCGCGACGGAGCGCGTGAAGAAGCCCGACGTCTGCATCGATCTGTGGGCGGTGGTGCTCAACAACGACCCGGATGATCTGGACGCGCTGGGGTCGTTGGCGCAGCTCTACGAGCGCGCACGTGACTACGAGAAGCTCGCCGATGTCTTGGAGAAGCTCGCCGACCTCACCTTCGACACGGCGGAGAAGATCGACATCTTGACCAAGCTCGGTCAGGTCACGGGGGATCGTCTGAAGGACGACGCTCGCGCTGTCGAGGCGTACCGTATGTTGCTCACGCTGCAGCCGGACGACCGGCGAGCTCAGGAGCAACTGAAGAAGCGCTACGTCTCGCTGGGCATGTGGGACGACCTAGAGACGTTCTACCAGGAGAGCGGCAAGTGGGACGAGTTCATCCGCGTCCTTGAAACCAACGAGTCCAAGACGACGGACCCGGCGGAGAGCATCAAGATGCTCATCAAGATCGCTGAGTTGTGGATGACTCAGAAGGGTAAGCCTGACCGCTCAGCGCGCGCCTACGAGAAGATCCTCTCGCTTGACGCTGAGAACCTGGAGGCGGCCGAGCGGTTGATACCAATCTACTCCACCGCCAATAACGCCAAGGGCTTGAGCGGTGCCATTGAAGTGAAGCTCGTGCATGAGCAGAACCCGGTGGAGCGCCTGGAACTCCTGCGGCAGGTCGCGGCGCTGTACGAGACCCGCATCAATGACAAGGACAAGGCCTTTGAGCGTTTCCTCGCGGCCTTCGAGCTTGAGCCTGGTGACGAACAGTGCCAGGCGGACGTTGAGCGTGTCGCCCAGCTCACGGGCGGTTGGGATGCGCTGATCGCCAGCTACCGCAGCGCGGTCGACGGCCTCGGTGAGCGCGGCGACGCCATGGGCTCCATCAACTTGCGTCTGCGGCTCGGGCGTGTGTTGGTTGAAGAAGTTCAGCGCGTTGACGAGGCGCTTGTTGAGTACCGTGCGGTCTATGAGCTGGAGCCGGAGAATAGCCAGGCGCTCAGCGCGCTGGAGGGCCTGTACGCACAGACTGAGCGTTGGCCTGACTTACTCGAGGTCTACGGTAAGAAGCGTGAACTCGCGAACGAACCCAGTGAGCGGAAGCAAATTCTGTACGGAATTGCTCGGCTCCACGAGGAGCGCCTTGGTGCGCTGAATGACGCGATCGAGACCTATCGCGCTGTTTTGGAAGACGACGCGATCGACACGGCCGCTCTAGAAGCGCTCGATCGCTTGTACGCTCAGACTGAGAGCTGGGAGCCCTACGCAGAGATCCTGGCGCGCCGGATCGAACTCGACGTGGGTGAGAGCGAGCTGATTGACCTCAAGTTCCGCCTCGCGAAGACCCAGCTTGAGCAGTTGTCCGACGCCGCGGCTGCCCTGGAGAACTATCGGGAGATCCTGTTCCTGAACCAAGATCACGAAGGCGCTCGCGGGGCGCTTGAGGGGCTCCTGGACCACGAGGAACTCCGCGGGGAAGCCGCTTCTATTCTCGAGGCCATCTATGAAGCTCGCGGCGACTGGACCAAGCTGATTCACGCGCTCGAGATCCTGGTGTTGGCCGCCTCGGACGTCGATCGTCAGGTGGAGCTCTTGCGGCGCATCGCCCAAACCTCCGCCAATCAGCTTGAGGACTTGCCGCGGGCGTTCGACGCACAGGCCAGAGCTGTCAAGGCAGATCCGTCTCACCCAGACGCCCGCCACGAGTTCGAAGGGCTCGCGCAGCAGGCCAACGCCTGGGAGAAGCTGCTCAGCATCTACTCTGAGGTCGCAGAGGGGCTGAGCGACGCGGATCTGGCGCGCAGCTACTGGATGCGGCTCGCGTCAATACAGGAGCAACTCGGCAAGGTAGATGACGCTGCGAAGGCCTATGAACGTGTACTCACCTTGGACCCAGGCGACGCGGACGCGCTGCAGGCGATGGATTCGCTGTACCGCAACCACGAGCGCTGGGCCGAGCTGATCGGGGTGTTCCGGCGTCGTATTGAGCTGACCGAGGATGGCGCAGAGCGCGAGGCATTTTACGCGCAAATGGCGCAGGTCTACGAAGAGCGCCTAGGGCAACCCGAAGAGGCGATCGGCGCCTACCGCGAGGTGCTCGCTCTAGATCCGGCGAGTCAGGTTGCGCTCCGCGCTCTAGATGGCCTGTTCACTCGCCAGTCGATGTGGAGTGAGCTGGCGGGTAACCTAGAGATCCAGCTAAATCTCGCGGAAACCGATGAGGGTCAGCTCGCGCTGATGCTACGGCTCAGTGCGCTGCGCGAGCAGCAAATGGGTCAGGTCGAGGCCGCGATCGAAGGTTATCGAGAGATCCTTGATCGTGACCCGACTAATGAGGCCGCGCTGCGCTCCTTGGAGCGTCTGGGCCGTGATCAGGCCAACGAGCTGCTGATCGCCGAGATATTGGAGCCGTTGTATCGCCAGCAGGGTGACTTTCAAAAGCTGATCGGTGTCCATGAGGTGCAGGTGCGCCGCGCGGATGATCCAAATCGACGCGTTGAGCTCTTGCACCAGATCGCTGAGCTCTATGAGGACGCAGCCGGCGACTCCAACGCGGCTTTCGACACGTTGGCCCGCTCGCTCGCGGTGGATCCCGCACATGAGTTCACCCAAGAGAGCCTGGATCGGCTGGCGCGCACTACCGGCCGGTTTACGGACCTAGCGCGGGTGTTCGAGGAGCTGGCTGGGCAGCAAGAAGATCCGGAGTTGGGGAGCCAGCTCTACACCTTCGCCGCGCGGGTGTTCGTGAACGATGTCGGCGACGTAGATCGCGCCATCGAGCTTTTCCGCAAGGTGCTCAGCATTGATCCGATGAATCTAGCTGCCGCCGAGTCGCTGCAGACGCTGTTCCACTCCACCGAGCGCTATGCTGACATGTCGCTGATCCTTCAGCGCAAGGCCCAGATCCTTGAGGATATGGACGAGCAGAAGCAGGCACTCTACCAGGCTGCCACCTTGGAGGAGGAGGTGCTCGATCGCAAAGAGAACGCGATCGGCGTCTATCAGAAGATCCTGGAGATCGATCCCGAAGATGTGCGCAGCGTGGACGCGCTGATCAACCTATTCCTGGGGCTCTCCCGCTGGGAAGAGCTGCTCGGCGTGTACAGCAAGAAGGCGGACCTCGTCCTGGATACCGAGGAGCGCAAGCTCATCTATTACCAGGTCGGCGCCGTGCATGAGCGCGAGCGAAGCGATATCAGTCGGGCGATCGACACCTACCAACGAGTGCTCGAACTCGATCCGGACGATCTCACTGCGCTCGGACGGCTGGACGTCCTGTATCAGTCGACCGAGAACTGGGCTGAGCTGCTCGGTGTGCTTACGCACGAGAGCGAGCTGACCGCAGACCCTGCGGAAGCAATTAGCTACCAGTATCGGATCGCCGAGCTGTACGAGAAGCACCTAGACGACATGGCCCGCGCCGTCGAGTTGTACCGCGACATCCTGGGTATCCTGCCTGATCACGAGCCCACTCTAGGTGCGCTAGAAGGGATCAAGAATGGCACGAAGGAGCCGCTCGCGGCGGCGAGCGTGCTTGAGCCCGTCTACGACGCAATGGGCGAGTGGGCCCGGTTGATCAGCGTGCTTGAGGTTCAGGTCCGCTTCGCAGAGGATCCCTTCACCAAAGTCGATCTGCTGCACCGCGTGGCCCGCTTGTTCGAGGAGAACCTTGGCCAGCACGCGGACGCCTTTACCACCTACGCACGCGCAGTCGCCGCTGACAACCAAAACGAAGAGAGCTTAGGTTCGCTTGAGCGCTTGGCTATGACGATTGAGCGCTGGCCTGCGGTCGCCAAGCTCTACGACGAACAGCTGGAGACGCTCGGCGACGAGCCTGAGCGGCTAGTCGAGCTAGGCTTGCGCGTCGCACAGGTCTACGAAGTGCAGCTTGAAGACGTAGATAGCGCCATCGCTCGTTACCGCAGGGTACTAGAGGCGGAGCCTGAGAACCAGAGCGCGGTCAGGTCTCTCGACCGCCTGTTTTCGCAGACAGAGCGCTGGCCGGACCTCGCGGAGGTACTAGTCCGCGAAGCGGAGATCGGCCAAACGCCTGACGAGATCTTGGAGTTTAAGTACCGCCTGGGGCAGGTGTACCAGCTGCGCCTGAATGACCTAGATCGGGCGATCGAAGCCTACCGCGAGGTCATTAACGCCGCGCCTGAGCACACGGAGACGCTGGAAGCGCTCGAGGCGTTGTTCGCTACTGGCACCAAGCAGCTTGAGGTGGCCGAGATTTTGGAGCCGCTGTACCAGTCGACAGCGGAGTGGGAGAAGTTGATCCGCGTTCACGAGGCCCAGTTGGCCCACACCCAGGACGCCGATGAGCGGATGGCGATGTACTACCGCATCGCAGAGGACGCAGAAGAGCGCTTGATGGATCCGTACCAAGCGTTCGGCGTCTACGTTCGGGCCATCAAAGAGCGCCCGTTGGATGAGCGCACCGGCGAGGAGATCGAGCGACTAGCTTCCATGATCGATGGGGGGTGGGAGCAACTCGCCAACGCTTACGCCGACGTCCTCGGCCTGGAGGGGCTACCGGTCGAGGTCCAAGCTGCCGCCGGGAAGCGCCTCGCGCGGGTCTTTGAGGAAGAGCTCGCAGATGTCGCCAAGGCGGAAGAGACCTACCGCTATGTGCTGTCCGTGGCACCGGGGGATCAGGACTCGTTGACCAATCTGGATCGCGTGTACTCTTCGTTGGAGCAATACGCCGAGCTTGCCGGGGTGCTCGAGCAGCGCGCTGCGGGCGGCGAGGAGCACGAGAAGGTCGAGCTCTACGGGCGACTCGGGCAGGTGTACGAAGAAGCGTTGGCCCAGGTGCCTGACGCGGTCCGGGCCTACCGCAAGATCTTCGATGAGCTGGAGCCAGGCAACGAAGACGCTATCGCGGCCCTGGGTCGCATCTACGAGCAGACCGAGGACTGGGCGGCGCTGAACGCGGTCTTTGAGCGCGAGCTCGACACAGCGGTTGGCGACGTGGCAGAGGCTGAGATCCGCGCGAAAATGGCGCACCTGGCAGCCTCACGCCTGGGTCGTGTGGATGACGCCGTTGAGGGCTGGAAGCGGGTCTTGGATTTGCGGGGCGAAGATCCCGAGGCGCTGAGCGCGCTGGCCGGACTGTACGAGCATCGCCAGCAGTGGGCAGAGCTGACCGACGTCTTGGAACGACAGTTTGACATCGCGGACGATGACGATGAGCGGGTGAACGTGCTCAGCAGTCGCGCCCGCCTGTTCATCGAGCAGCTTGGCCGAGACGACGAGGCGCTTGAGACGTGGCAGCGTGTGCTCGACATCGACTACTCCAACCTGGCAGCGCTGCGCGCCGTCGCTCAAATCTGGCGCAAGCGTGAGGACGCCCAGGAGTTGGTCGCGGCGCAGCACGCGATGATTGATCGCGCAGCTGCCATGCTGGAGCCCGAAGAGCTGACGGAGGTCTACCGTGAGCTTGGACGCACCTATGGCGGGCAGCTGGAGCAGCCCTATGACGCCGCTGACGCGTGGCGGCAGCTGCTTGAGGTCGATCCCGGCGATCCGGAGGCGTTGGATGAGCTCGAGCGCATCTACCGCATGGACGAGAAATGGACGGAGGTCGTCGACGTCAAGATGCAGCGGGCCGAGGCGCTGCCTGAGCCGGTGGAGAAGATCCGCGAGCTGCTCGAAGTCACCGAGATCTGGAAGAAGCAGGTCAACGACTACGACCAAGCGACGGCGGCGTTCGAGAAGATCCTCACCATCGATCCAGCACACACCGAGGCGTTTGAGGCGCTTGAGCGCCTGCACACCGCGGCGAGTCGTTGGGAGCCGCTGATCGAGCTGTACCTCAATCGGCTGGAGAGCCGCGAGGAAGTGGCGGAGCGCAGCGACTTGCTGAGGCGAATCGCCAAGGTCTGCGAGGTGCAGCTCGAGGATCCGAATCAGGCGTTCATCAGCCTGCTCAACGCGTTCGCCGAGGACTACGCTGACGACGAAACCGTGCGGTACCTCGAGCGCATGGCGCAGCAGACGGGCCGCTGGGGTGAGCTGATCACCGAGGCTGGCGGCTGGCTTCAAGAGACTGAAGATCCGGCGCGCAAGATCCAGCTCTGCCTACGCTTGGGCAAGTGGTACGGCGAAGACCTAGGGCACCCGGAGTACGCCCAAGGCTACTATGCCCAAATCATGCAGCTTGATCCGAACAACGTTCAGGTCTTGCGGCAGATGGCCAACATCCATCGCATCGGTGCCCAGTGGCAGAAGATGGGCGAGGTGCTCACTCGCGCGCGGGACGTGGCTGTCAGCAACGAGGATCGCAAGGCGATCTTGTGCGACCTGGGCGAGCTGCTCGACCGACACATGGGCGAGACCGACAAGGGGATCACGTTCTACAAGCTCGCGCTTGAGGTCGACCCGCAGTGCATGCCCGCGCTGTCGGCCCTGGAGCGGATCTATGACGAGCGCGGCAACCACCAAGAGTTGGTTGACGTGCTCGCCCGCAAGGTTAGCGGGCTAGATGACAGCGAGCAGGTCGCTCAGCACAAGCTGCGCATGGGTGGTCTGTACGAGACCGCGCTCGGTGATCTTGAGCGCGCTGGCCGTCAGTACCGCGAGGTATTGGAGCTGGAGGGCGCGAGCATCTTCGCGCTGCGTGGGCTGGAGCGGATCTACGAGGCGCTCCAAAATTGGGTCGAGTTGGTTGACGTGTTGGAGCGCCAGCTTGACGCGGTGGATACCGAGCGCGAACGCGTTGAGGTACTGCTCAAGCTCGCGCTGATCCAAGAGGAGCAGTTCCTCAAGGCAGACATCGCGGCTCAGCGCCTTGAGCAGGCGCTGGAGATCGATGCAGCCTCTGGCCGCGCCTACGTGGCGCTGGAGCGCTGCTATCGGCGGCTCAAGCAGTGGCTCGACCTCATCAACACCTACGAGCGTCACATCAGCGAGGCCGCGTCCCATGAGGAGAAGATCGAGCTGTACGGTCAGATCGCGCAGGTCTACGGCGAAGAGGTCGGCGATGTGGATCGGGCGATCGACGCCTACCAGAACATCGTCGACTTGGATGAGGCAAACATCCCAGCGCTTGAGGCGCTGAGCCGGCTGTACGAGAAGCAAGAGGACTCGAGCCGCGCGATCGAAGCCATGACCCGAGTCGCAGATCTGACGGCCGATGGCACGCAGCGGGTTGAGATGTATTTCCGTATCGGAACGGCGCTTGAGCAAAAGCTAGGCGATCGCATGCTCGCGCAAGAGCGCTTCGAGATGGCGCTCGACCTCAACCCCGCGCACTTGCCGTCGCTGTCTGCGCTGCGCACCATCGCGGTGGATGAGGCTGACTGGGATCGCGCGGCGCGCTATCTCGACCAAGAGCAGCTCAACACCGAGGCTCCGCGGCAGCGGGCGAAGTTGCTGGTTGAGCTTGGCAAGCTACGTGACGAGATGCTGAGCGAGCACGACTCGGCCATCGAGGCGTACGAGCTGGCCATGCAGTGCGATGACGACTGCGAGGACGCCGCATTGCCCCTGGTGGAAGAGTATATGCGCACCGAGCGCTTCGCCGAGGCTGAGCCCCTGGCTGAGCTACTGGTACGTAAGAGCCGCAACCGCGAGCGTCATGAGCAGCACATGCTCAACAACCTGCTCGGCCGCGTACTCGCTGCCGTCGGGAAAGACGAAAAGGCGCTCAAGGCTTATCAGACCGCTCACACCCTGGATCTGACCGATCAAGAGACGATTCGCGGCATCGCGGATGTGTCGTTCCGCCTACAAGACTGGCCCAGCGCGCTCACCAACTACCAGAAGGTGCTCACCTCGCTGAGCGAGGAAGAGGTCGATCAGCGGACCGACGTCTACTACCGCTTGGGCTGCATCAAGCGAGAGCAGCAGCAGGTCAAGCAGGCGATCAACAACTTCGAGAAGGCGCTGGCGCTCAACAGCGAGCACCGTCCGACCCTCGAAGCGTTGGTGGAGGTGTACGCGCTGGCCGGCGACTTCAAGCAAGTCGCGGCTTACAAGCGCCAGATCCTAGACGGCATCTTCGATGGTGAGCAGCGCTTCCTGCTGCTCAACGACATCGCCGACATCTGGGCTGAGAAGGAGAGCAACCCAGCGAAGGCGATTGAAGCCCTCGAGGAGGCGCTCGACCTCAAACCCCAAGACCCGTCGCTGCTGCACAAGATCTTGGAGTTGTATCAGCGAGCTGAAGACTGGTCGAAGATGGTGGATACGCTGCAGGCCATCGCGGACATCAGCGACAGCCCGCAGGTCAAGTCACGCTGCTTCAACACCATGGCCCAGCTGTATCGCGACAAGCTGGAGGATCCGGACCGCGCGGTTGAGCTGTTCAATGAAGCGCTGGACCTGACGCCGGATTTCCTGAAGGCATTCGAGCGCATCAACAAGATCCTCACGCGGGAAAAGAACTGGGTTCAGCTGGAGCGCCAGTACCGCAAGATGATCTTGCGCGTCACCAACAAGAACAAAGCAGACCTCGAGTACACGCTCTGGCATCAGCTCGGGCTGATCTTCCGCGACCGACTCAACGAAATCGATAAGGCGGTCGATGCGTTCAAGATGGCCTCGGCGACGAAGCCTGACTCGCTGGTCGACCGTCAGATCCTGAGCGAGCTGTATGAATCGACTGAGCGCTTCGACGAGGCGATAGGCGAGCAGCGCAAGATCCTGGAGCACACGCCCCTCGACATCGATCCCTATCGGGCGCTGTATCGCCTGTACCTGCACAAGCACAGCTACGACGATGCTTGGTGCCTCGCGGCAGCCATCGCCTTCATGGGCAAGGCCGACACGGAGGAGACGCAGTTCTACGAGGACTACCGGCCTCAAGGCATGCTGCAGGTCAAAGGCCGGCTCTCCAACGATCTGTGGAACCGGCACCTGTTCCACCCAGATCTGAACCGCTACATCTCGGGCATCTTCGAGATCATCGTGGCAGCCGCCCTCAAGGCAAAGGTCGCGATGTTGGCTCGCCAACCCTCTCCCATCGATCCTCGCTTCAAGCAGGATCCTGCGACCTCAACCGTGACCTTCGCCAAGACCTTCGGCTGGGCGGGTCAGGTGTTAGGGCTCGCGACGCCTGAGTTGTACGTTCGCAGTGACATGAACGATACCATCCGTGCGGTACCGCATATGCCGCCGGCGTCCTTGGCGGGTAAGGCGGTGCTCAGCGGCTTTCAGCCGCAAGAGCTGACGTTCATCTGCGGTAAGCATCTGGCGTCGTATCGGCCAGAGCTCTACATGCGCAACCTGTTCCCAACGCAGGCGGAGCTCACCATCATGCTGTTTGCTGGCGTGATGATCGCGGCCCCCAACACGCCGATGCCGCCTGAAGCTGCTACGCAGATCCGCAACACAGCTCAAGAGCTGGTCAAGCACATGGATCCCATGCAGCTTGAGCGCTTGGGCAAGGTGGTGAAGCAGTTCATCGCTGACGGCGCCAAAGCGAACATCAAGCGTTGGGTACAGGCTTCAGAGCTCACCCAACTGCGTGCGGGCCTGCTGGTGTGCGGCGACCTCGCCATCGCGCGCAAGATCATCACCTTGGAGCCTGCGGCACCCGGTGATCTGACGCCGGAAGAGAAGATCAAGGAGCTGTTGTTGTTCAGCGTGAGCGAACACTACGCGCAGCTGCGCAACGCCCTAGGTATCGCCATCGGCTGAGCCGGCTGGGTTGGCTGGGCCGATCTGGTTGGCTGAGCCGATCTGGTTGGCTGAGCCGATCTGGTTGGCTGGGCCGATCTGGTTGGCTGAGCCGAGCCCAGTCTCTGCCGGCGGTTGGCTCTGCCGACTCAGCGGGGCCCAGTAGCGTTGCCGTGAGGTAGCGAGTTAGCGCTCAGCGCCCGCTGGGGTCGAACACAACCCGGAGCCCGAAGTTTGCCTGCCAGTCCAGGGCACCGTCCAGCGCCTCGGAGTCGGATCGGCTCAGGTACCGGGAGACGTCGAGCCCGAGGAACGGCCCAAGCCCGAGCTGACTCGTGAGGAACCAGTCGCCTCCGACCTGAAAGCGCGCGGTGGGGCCGCTGTAGGTGATCGTCGCGCTAGCGACCTGGATCTCCGTCGCGCGCCAGCCAAGCCCGGCCGAGGCGTAGGGATCGAAGCGCAGGCCTTGCGCCAGGAAATAGTTGGCTACCAGTCCACCCCCAAACCCGGTGAACGAACAACCCGCGCAGTCGGCGTCGGCAGGCAAACTCATCCAACTGCCCCACACGCCGAGACTCAGGTTGCGATGCACGCCGTACGCGGCCTCTGCGTTGAGGCCAAAACCCCAGCCTGCGATGTCCGTGCTGTGGACCCCGGACTCTACGCTGCCGAACGGCGCGCTCAGCTGGCCGCCCGCTGCCAAGATCAGGTGGCCCGTTCGTAGATCGGTGGCCGGTGCGATGACGGGGGGCGGCGGCTCGTCGTCGTTTTCGTCGTCGTCTGCAGCCCCTTGCTCTGCCGCTTTGCCTTCGTCCGGCGCTGGTCCCGAGTGGCTTGACCCAGCCGGCGTGGCCGCGGCGGGACCCTCGTCGAGATCTTCCGCGTCGCCTTGCGCGCCGGCAGGACTCCCAAGGCAGAGCCAGCTGCTACACGCGCTCAACGCGATGAATAAGCGCAAAGCTGAGCGAGGCTTGGCGGTGATCAGCTGATTCGCGGGGGCAGTCATACCGCGCGAGGGTTAGCACGGGGATCCGCCGGCCGTCACCTGTGCAGGCTCTGGGCGCAGGTGCTCGCCCGCTGGGCACGAATTTGGAGTGCACGGAGTCGGTAAGCAGCCGCGCAGCACGGGGTCAAGGTCCGGGGTTGGGGGTGGGGGAGCGGCACAACCCGAGCCGCGCGGCGTGAGACCGCCGCGGTTGAGGCACAGACCACATTGTCGGCAACTCGGCGACCTAATGAGTCGAGACGACTACATGACACAGGAGATCGAGTGCACTCAGGAGCTGCCATGCGTATCACCCGAGGGGCCGTGGCTGATTGAGATCACCGCGCCGGGCGGCACGTCCACGGTGCGCTTGGAACCTGGTGCCCGTTTGGTGCTCGGCAGCTCGTCGCGCTGTGATGTTGAGGTCGCCGACCGGGCGGTTAGTCAGCGCCACGCCGAGCTGATTTGGACTCCGGTGGGGGTGGATGTGCAGGACTTGGGCTCCAAGAATGGCATCATGGTTGGTTCCGCGCGGGTGAATCAAGCGCGCCTGGTCGCCGACGCGAGCCACTTTCAGATGGGGCGGAGCTTGGTGACGTTGCACGGCGAGGACACCGGCTCAAAGACGCCGCACAGCGAGCCGATCGACGGGTTGATTGGTAACTCCCCGGGGATGCGGCGTCTGACGGCAGAGATCCGGCGCGCCGCGCCGCTCAGCGCTCCGGTGCTGGTGCTCGGGGAGTCGGGGACTGGCAAAGACGTCGTCGCGGGAGCGCTGCACCAGCTGTCGGGGCGTAGTGGGCGCCTTGTACCGCTGAACATGGGGGCGCTCACAGAGGGCCTCGCGGACGCGGAGTTGTTCGGGCACACGCGCGGCGCCTTCACTGGCGCGAGCGTCGACCGTGTCGGCGCGTTCGCGCTCGCCGACCAGGGGACGCTGTTTCTGGATGAGGTGGCGGACTTGAGCGCAGGCTCGCAGGTCAAGCTGCTGCGTGTGGTGGAGGATGGACGGGTTCGAGCTTTGGGTAGCAGCGTGGATAGGCGGGTCGACGTGCGGGTCGTGTCTGCGACCTGGGCGAACCTGAGTGATCGTGTGAGGCAGGGGCGATTCCGGGAGGATTTATTGCACAGGATATCAACCCTAGTGCTGCGCCTGCCACCGCTGCGCAGCCGCAAGTCGGATATCGCAGGCTTGAGCGCCTGCTTACTAGGTCGCTACCAACATGAGCTTGGACCTGTGACGCTCAGCGACGGGGCGCTCTCAGCGCTGCTGCAGTACGACTGGCCAGGGAACGTGCGCGAGCTTGGCGGGGCGCTGTACCGCGCCGCGCTGACCGCGGAGTCGCGGGAGCTGACCGCGGCCGACGTGATCGGCGCCAGGACGATGCGCAACACGCGCGCCAAGATCGTCGCGTCGCCCGCGGACGCCGTGCGGATGCTGCGGAGGCACGAGGGCAACGTCAGCGCTGCCGCGCGCGCGATGTGCGTGCCGCGGAGCACGTTTAGAGCTTGGCTCCAGCGCTGCGCAGACGCCAGCGCCGTGTGAGCGGCGGCGCGGCGTGCTTAAGGCGCTACGGTCGATGCAGCGCGGCAGTGCTTCGAAGCTGTGGGCGCCATCGGGCGGCGGCCGCCATCGCCCAGCGGTGTAACGGCTGGCTACAAGCTGTGGGCGCCATCGGGCGGCAGCCGCCATCGCGCGGCGGTGCCACGGCTTGCTCCAAGCTGTCGGGCCCATAGCGCTGCAGCCGCCGTAACGCGGTGGTGATGGCTTGCTAGAAGCTGCCGCTGAGGGCGAAGCCCGTGAAGTCATCGGTGATGACTGGGCTAGCGACCGTCGTGGACTTCGGGCGCTTGGCTCGTGCCTCTGCCGGCGGGACCTTTTTAGCCGTGAGGAAATAACCGCCGACGACTGTCGCTGCTCCGAGACCTGCCAGGACAAAGCCTACGGTCGCGACCGTCTTCTTGGTGTCACCGGCGTCCACGTTGTCTTGGTAGGCAGCGCAAGCTTGCTTGAAGTGCGCGAAGTCTGACGAGGACGTTGAGCAAGGCGCGTCTGTACCGCGCTTCTCAGCCTCTTTCAGGATCTCGGCCTTGGTGTTGTCGGCGCTGCTGTAGCTTGAGCTGGACGATACGGCGAACGCGATGCCTCCGATCAGCCCCACGCCGAAGGCGCCGCTGCCGATCCAAGAGATGGGCCCGCGGAAGTACCAGTCGAGAAACGGCTCGCGAGGGTCCTGGGTGTTGACTGAGACGGCGCCGCTGTCGTCGGGTGGCGTGGCGCCCCCGGCGCCGGGCTCACCCGCGCCAGGGGTCGGGCCAGCGCCTGCAGTGGCTGGTGCTCCACCCAAGCTGAGCGCGGCCGTGGATTTGGCGCCTGCTGCCGCGACCACGTCGCTCGCGCCGCTGGCTCCGTCCTTGCGGGCTTCGAGTTTATGGTTTCCTGGCGGCAAGAACACGGGGCCTGGTAGCGGCGCCGCACCAACGGGTTCGCCGTCCACAAAGATCTGCGCGCCTGCTGGCGCGGTGATCGTCACCTCAGCGACCCGCCCGCGCGCTGCGGCTAGGCCCTTCTCTGCTTCTTGCCGCTCTACCGCGGTCGCGCTGGGGTTCTCACGAAGGTACTGATCAAAGTGCTGGGCCGCGTCTGCTTCGTGGCCAGAGCGCAGCTCGCTCTGCGCTAGGTTGAGCAGCACCGATGGGTGCTTCTTCAACGCGTAGGCCTGCAAGAACGCAGCGCGGGCCTTCTCGTAGTCTTTGGCGTCGTAAAAGGTGACGCCCTCCTGAAAGCGCTGGCGAGCCATTTCCGTCATTGCATCGGCGGTCTGAGCCGCTGCCGGCGTCGACGTGGTCAGGGTTGCGACTGACGACCCGCTGAGCAGCAGGGCGTATGCGAGGGAGTAGGCGCGAATTCTCATCAGGTCCTCTACGTTACTGTTGCCGGAGCGAATCTCAAGCCCCGCAATCAGCGCAATCTACGCGGCTATGGCAGGTTGAGACCAGCAAGAGACTTGGATAGCGCGGATACGCTTGCGCAGCGCAGAAAGCAAGGAATCCAAGGCCAGGCTGGCCTTGGCGCGCGGCAGCGTGGAGGCGTCGGGCGCGGGTGAGCGGGTTGACGCGCGCGGGAGCGCGACACGTGGAGGCGCGACTCGATGTGGACGGAGGTGCAGGTAGCAGGATGGCTCCACAGCCGCGCTGCGGGCTAGGCGCATAGGCCGCAAATGGTTCGCGCCCGCGGAGGCGCGAAATGGAAACAAATTCGTTGCCGCGAGTCGCCAAAGCGCTGGCGGTGGCTCTGGTGCGAGCGAGGCCTGGTCAGAACGGCGTGTCGCGAACGATCTTGCCTGGGGTGGGCGCTGTTGGTTTGGGCGCTGTTGGTTTGGGCGTTGCTGGCTTGGGCGTTGCGGTCGGTGTCGCCGCAGCAGGCGGCTTCGCGGCAGGAGGCTTCGCAGCAGGTGGGGTGCTGGTAGGCGGCTTTGCAGCGGGCGGCTTGGTAGTGGCGATCGGCTCAGCCGCTGGGGCCGCTGCCGCCGGTGTGGATGCCTTAATCGGAGCCGGCTCAGCGCTGGGCTCAGCTGCTAGGTCCGGCGCTGCGGTTGTTGTCTCTGCGGGGCTTGCGGCATGCGCGGGCGTGGCGGTCGTAGGCTCAGCGGCCCGCTTCGGCGCAGCCGCAGGTGTTTCCGTGGGGGAGTCGCCGCTTGAGTTCAAGAGGTACCCGAGGCCCACGAGACCCGCGACGGCGGCTGCAATGCCCAGGTACTTCAGCGGCGACGCGCTGGGCGGCGGTGGCACGTAGACGTCATCCGCCGCGCTAGCGACCACGACGGCCTTGGCTTTCGCAGGGCTGGCCTGCGCCTGGTGCTTGCTCTCCTTAGGCTTGGGCTGCGCTGGCTCGGTGGTCGGCGAGCTTGCTTCGGGGTCCGACTTTGCGGGTTTGGCGCGCGCGGCGTCGCCCGCGTCAGCCGTCGCGGTGGCAGCGTCCTGGTCGGCTGTCAGCGCGGTAGCTGCCGCCTGCTCGGTGGTTGGCTCAGGCGCAGCAGCGTCGGTGGTTTGGGGCGCTGGGCTGGTCTCCGAGTCGGCGGTGCCAGCGCCTGTAGCTTCAGCGTCTTGATTCACGGGATCGTCGGCGCTGGTCGCGGCCGTCGGGCTTGCGCTGTCGCGCTCCACGGCCTTGGCTTCGCCTTCAGGCTTTGACGGCGGGTCGCTGCTCGCGGTCTGCTTCGCGATCGGCGTATGTCGGGCAGTGAGCTTCTTTGTGTCTCCCTGCGGTAGCGATGCGGTGACCGCGTCGTCTCCTGGTGCGGCGTCCGCTTGGACCGTGGCCTTATCCTCCACCTCAGACTGCGCTGGGGCGGCGGTGCCCTCGCTCGCGGGCAGCTTGACCGCGCCGAGGCCAAGCATCGTGGCTTTCGGACGCGGTGGGCCGTCCGATGTTGATTTTAGCGTAGACGCTGGGGTGCCCGCGTTCGCTGCTGGTCCCTCGGAGGCGACCGTGGGTGGCTCAAGCTTGGAGACTCTTGCGCTTGGCTCAGAGTCACGGCTCACCGACGCGGGAGCCATGCCGATCAGCGTCTGCTTTCTGACTGCCTTCCCTGGCGCCTCACCCTCGTCTTCCCAGACAGCCCGAAAATCTCCAGACAGCCCGTCGGCCTCGTCGGCGCTGAGCCCGCCCGCGCCTACCCACTCGGTGTCCTTCTCAGACGTGCCCCCACCCCCTGCTCCGGCTTGCTCACCCATGCGCTCAGGCTAGTACCGAGTGGCCCGTCTTTCTACGTGTTTTCTAGGGGAATTGCGCGGCTAGGCCAGGCGCTGCCTGACAGCTTATCGAGATCAACAGCGCGCCTACCTCCAGCTGGGGGCAGGGAACGCGCGCGCTCGCGTGGTCGGTCGCTTGCATCGCGAGCGCTAAACCACCTATTCCGGTCAGGTGGAGTCCCGATTCGCCTTGTTCTTGCTGGTGTTTGCCGCGGCCTGTACTCGTGGCCCTGAGTCGACGGGCCAAGCATTGCCATCAGCCACTGCGTCGGCCTCGGCGGTCATGGCGCTGGGCACGCGATCGGAGACGATCGCGGAGGCCGATCGACTAGCGGTCCAGGGCGAGCGCTTGGACGGGCCGGAGGGCGCGCGCAAGCTCGATCAAGCTGCCCGATTGCGGCGCAGCGTCTGGCGGCGTTGGGGTCGGCGCGTGGACGCCCTGGAGGCGCTTGAGTTGTGGCGTATCAGCGCGGAAAAGGCTTGGGATGGCGCTTGCCAGGCAGCGCTTGAGCTCGCGCTGCTCGACGCCGAGCTAATCCGCGATCCACAAACCGGCTACCGCGGTTTGTACGCGGCGCGCACGGCCCACAAGTCGCCGCAGTGCCAGGCGGCGATTGATCGCGCGCTAGGCTTGCTCGCCGCGTTCAAGCCCGCCGACGCGAGCCTGGCGGAGCTGCTTGGAGGCGGCAGCCGCGCACCGGCGCTGGGCGCCGCGGCTCCCGGCGACTCTAGCCAGGAGGTGCAACCAGAGGTCGCCGCCCGCGAAACGGGCCCGGTGAAACTGGGTGAAATCGAGAGTTACGGATCAGAAGACGCGGCGCGCGTGGTCGTACATGTGAGCGCGCCGGCGGTCTTCAAGACCGGGTTCATTCCGGCTGAAGGCGCCCAAGGTCCACGTTTCTTCGTAGATATTGCGCGGGCGTCGTTCAGCGGCCGCAACAGCTACGACGTGGGTGGCATCGTGCAGCGCGTGCGCCTTGGAAAGCAGGCCGAAGGCTCACGAGTTGTCTTGGATTTGGCGCAGACCGCGCATCGACGTGTGTTCTACCTGCCAGAGCCGTTCCGCCTGGTGATCGATATCTCGAAGCACGCTCCGCGCACCGCGTCTCGTGACGTCGCGCGCGGGCCGGTAGCTGTGCGACGTGTGGTGCTCGACCCGGGCCATGGTGGTAACGACCCCGGCGCGATCGGCGCGCTCGGGCTGGCGGAGAAGGATGTCACGCTTGATGTGGCTCACCGCGCGGCTCCGCTGATCGCTCGGGAGCTGGGTATTTCCACGTTGCTAACTCGCGACTCGGACGTGTACGTGCCGCTCGCCGAGCGCACAGCGCGCGCGAATGCATTCCGTGCGGATTTATTTATAAGCATCCACTGCAACGCTGCGGAGAGCAGCACGGGTCATGGCGTCATGACGTTTGTCTTGGCCTCGAGCAACGATCAGCAGGCTTCAGCCATCGCGGCCCGTGAGAACTCCTCATCTGTGGCCGCCTCAAGTGAGCTCGCGCGCGTCATCGCTGGACTACAAACTGGGACGCACCTGGAGTCGCAGCACTTCGCCGGGCTACTCCAGCGCGCGGCGCTCGCCTCAGCTGGCGCGCGGTATCCGGGCCTCACGGACCGCGGCGTGAAGAGCGCGGGCTTCTACGTGTTGGCGGGAGCTGAGATGCCAGCGGTGTTGTTCGAGACTTCGTTCATCTCGAACCCGACTGAAGAGGCGCGCCTCGACTCCGCCGACTACAGGCAGAAGATGGCGGACGCGATCGCCAACGCTATCCGCGCGTATCGTGACGGCGTGTAGCTCGACGTGGCTCGACACGCGCGTGGTGACGCGTGGCCGAGGCGATGGCTGGCGCGCGCGATGCAGCGGTGGTGACGGATCGATGACCGCGGGTTGGGGGCTAGGGGGGCACAGCATGGGCGCTACCTTGCGGATTCAACGGGCGCGCCGCTCAGCTGCGGGGCGCGCGGCGACCGACGAAGCGCTGCGCTTCGAGCACGAATCGCGTCGGACGATCCTCGTTGCCGCGCACGGGCGTCGCCACGGAGTGAAGGACGTCGCCGGGCAGCGCGAGGATGGTCGTGTTGCCCTCGAACACTAGCTCAGGACAAATGGGGTCGAGCGCGTACCGGCTGGCCAGCGCGTGCACGTCGGTCAAGCTAGAGAGTTCGCCCAAGACCTCGAGGCTACTGCTGGTGGGTGGCGCCAAGAGGATGTCCCCACGCTCCCAGCGCTCGAGCAACGCGCCAGGCGTTCCCCAGAAACCTTGGGTTGTCTCGTGCAGATCACTTTCACCGAGTTGGTGGGGCGGTAGCTCGAGCCAGTAGAAGACGGTTTCGAAGCGGCGTTGCTCAGCCGCGGGGGTGGTCCAGCGCCACAGCGGCAGCAGGCGTGCCGTGTCGAGCACCAGCTGCCGCTGCTCGATCAAGCGTCGGAACGCGACCCCAGGTTCCCCGCCCTGGCTGACCTGGGCTGCGAGCTCCTGCCGTAAGCTGCGAGCGCCAGAGGCGTCTAAGCTATCGCCCATGACCGGCAAGATGGCTGCTTCCTCCAGGGTCTCGCGCAGAGCCGCGATGGCAAAGCCCGCGGCGTGCTCGGCGAGCACCGAGCTGCGCGCGGCGAGTTGCGTGCGGTAGGTCGCCCAAGCGGGGTCCTCGTCACCCCTGTCAACCTTGCCGCCGGGAAACACTACAGCGCCGCCCAGGAAGCCTGACTTGGGGTGACGCTTGACGCAGAACACCTCGACCTGTCCGGCGCTATTGGTCCGACCCACGATCACGGTTGATGCGGGCAACGGCGCGACGCCGACGCGACTCAGATCCAAGTCAAGCATGGCCGCAGGTTACATCACGAGCAGCGGTGCAGGCTTCCAAGTCGCTAGCGAGACTACAGCCTCACTGAAAGCCGGCGCTCCGCACCGCGCGTAGGACCTCGGCGTGAGCGGTGCTGCGGGGCGTTATTTGGGCCGGTTTGCTGTGACTGGGTGGGTGGGGCGCTCGCAAACGTCCACGACCGTTGACGAAGCCTCACCCGGTCCCTATCTTGCCGGGCCCTAAAGCCTAGAGCGGCGCTGGGGAAGGGGTCGTCAGAACATGAACAAGCTAAAGCTGAAGAAGTACAAGCAGCTGCTCGAGGACAAGCGCAACGAGATCGTTCTGCGCGCTCGCCAGACGCTAGACCAGGACATGGCGCTAGACGCGGACGACCTGCCCGACGAAATGGATCTGGCGTCCAGCGAGTACCTGCAGTCGTTCACGTTTCGACTGCGCGGCCGCGAGAAGACCTTCCTTGAGAAGATTCAAAAGGCGCTGGAGCGCATCGAAGAGGGTAATTTCGGCGACTGCGAGGAGTGCGGAGAGCCGATCAGCGAGAAGCGCCTTGAAGCTCGCCCTGAAACCACGCTGTGCATTCGCTGCAAAGAGGACCAAGAGCGAGTCGAGCGCGATTTTAGCTGAGCCTCAGCCTTAGCCGCCCCTCGGGCTGCGCTCGAAGCCGCTAGCGCTCGGCCCCCACCGCCCTCGGCCTCGTCCGTGCGGGGTGCGTCACTATTTGGCGCGGCTCGGCTTGGCCCGTTTAGGGCTCTCGCGCCCAGCGCTCGCCGTCGGGCTGGCCTTGCTGGCGCGTGAGCTGCGTGGTTTGGACTGCGGGGCGGGCGCGTCGCGGTTCGCTGGGGTGCTCCCTCGCTTGCTCTTGCTGGTAGGTTTGCTGCCGTGCGGATCATTAAGCGCGATAGACAGGAACCTGCCGGTGTAGCTGGCTTCGCAGTGAGCGACCTGCTCGGGAGTGCCCACGGTGACGATCCGTCCACCCCCTGAGCCCCCTTCGGGTCCGAGATCGATCACCCAGTCGGCGCAGGCGACGAGATCCAAGTTGTGCTCAATCACCAGGACGGAGTTGCCAGCGTCTCGCAGGCCAAACAACGCGTGGCTCAGCAGCTCGATGTCTTGGAAGTGCAGGCCGGTGGTGGGCTCATCCAAGACGTACAGCGTGCTGCCAGTCGCCGTACGCGCGAGCTCGGTCGCGAGCTTCACCCGCTGAGCTTCACCGCCGCTCAGCGTGGTCGCTGGTTGCCCAAGGCGAATGTAACCGAGGCCTACGTCGCGCAGCGCGGCCAGGCGTTGGCGGATGCGGGGGATGGCTTCGAACAGCTCGAACGCCTCGTCCACGGTGAGCTCAAGCGCGCTGGCGATCGACAGGCCACGGTAGTGTATTTCTAGGGTCTCTCGGTTGTAGCGCTTGCCGCCGCAGGTGTCGCAGGTCACGTAGACGTCGGGCAAGAAGTGCATTTCCACGCGGAGCACTCCATCGCCCTGACAAGCCTCGCAGCGCCCGCCCTTGACGTTGAACGAGAAACGGCCCGCGCGGTAACCTCGAGCGCGCGCATCTGGCAGGGTGGCATACAGCTCGCGCAGGTGTGTGAACACGCCCGTGTAGGTCGCCGGGTTTGAGCGTGGGGTACGACCAATCGGCGCTTGATCGATGCTGATCACTTTGTCAATCAGCTCCAGGCCTTGGATGTCATCACACGGCCCGACCCAGCTGCGGGCTCCGTAGAGCTTAGAACGCGCCGCGGCGAGCAGCGTATCTACGATCAGGCTGCTCTTTCCGGACCCGCTGACGCCGGTCACCGCGGTGATCAGCCCAAGCGGGATGTCAACGCTCACGTCGCGCAAGTTGTGAGCGCGTGCGCCAACTAAACGCAGTACTTGCTCGCCGGGAGCTTTGCGCTGGGTTGGGATGGGCAGGCGCTTGACGCCGGACAGGTAGGGCCCAGTGATGGACGCGGGGTTCGACATCAGCTGCTGGGGGGTGCCCTCAGCCACGATCTTGCCGCCGAGGGAGCCGGCGCCCGGGCCCATGTCGACGACGTAGTCGGCCGCGAGGATCGCCTCCCGATCGTGTTCGACCACCAACACGCTGTTGCCCTTGTCAACGAGCTTGCGCAGCGCCGTCAGGAGCCGGGCGTTGTCGCGGGCGTGCAGCCCGACGCTGGGTTCGTCCAGGACGTAGAGTACGCCGATCAGGCTCGCGCCAATTTGCGTTGCCAGGCGGATACGCTGCCCCTCGCCTCCGCTCAGCGTGCGCGCGGAGCGATCTAGAGACAGGTAGCCCAGGCCGACGTCGATCAGGAAGCCGAGGCGCTCGGTGACGGCCTTGAGCAGGGGTTGCGCGATGGTCGCGTCGCGCTGACCCAGATCGGCGCCCAGTGGGGACAAGAACGCCCGCAGGTCAACCAGCGACAGGGCGCCGACCTCCGCGATGCTGCGCTCGCTGACCTTGACCGCCAGGGCTTCGCGACGAAGGCGACTCCCGCCGCACTCGTCGCATATCCGTGTGACAACGTAGCGCCCGACGTCTTCGTCACGGAGCGCACCGTCGTCGAGCTCGTCATCGCTTTCGCTGTCGGATTCGTCGGCTTCGAGGCGGGCCTCCAGGCTGGGCACTACGCCTGGGTAGGTTTGATTCTTGCGCCTCCCGCGCCCGGCGCCACCAAACAGGATGGTGCTACGCTGCTCTTCGGGTAGGTCTTCCCAGGGGCAGTCGGGATCTACCGCGAGCAGTTTGACGACGCGATCCACCTCCGAGGCTGCGGCCACTGAGCCACGACGCCCGAAGGACGTGATGGCGCCCTCTCTGAGGGACCGCGTCGGGTCGACAACGATCCGCGCGGGATCGACTCGGGATCGCATGCCAAGCCCGTCACAGCTGGGGCAGGCTCCGTGAGGGCTGTTGAAGGAGAACAGCCGCGGTTCGAGGGGCGGCAACGTGATGCCGTGCTCCCAACTGACCAGGCGCTCGCTCAGGATCACCGGTTCCGTGTCGTCGAGAGCGTCAAGCAGCAGCGTGCCATCGCCGAGGTCGAGGGCCAGCTCAACGGAGTCGGTGATCCGGCCCTTGGCGCTGTGCTTGACGACGATGCGGTCGACCACCACGTCTAAGTCGTGGGGCTGCGCTGGGTCGTGGGCGATGTCGTCCCCGAGGTCGACCCCAACACCATCCACGCGCGCGCGCACGAAGCCCTCTCGACGTAAGCCCTCGATTGCGCTCTCTAGGTCCGCCGTCTGGCGCGCGATGGGGGCGAGGATGGCGAGACGAGCGCCGTCCCCGCGCTCCAGGATCGCGTCGACCATTTCCTGGACGGTGAAGGCGTGCAGCACCTGGCCAGAGACCGGACAATGAGGCACGCCGATGCGCGCGAACAGCAAGCGTAGGTAGTCGGCGATTTCCGTGACGGTGCCCACGGTCGAGCGTGGGCTCTTGCCTAGCGCTCGCTGCTCGATGGCGATCGAGGGGCTCAGCCCCTCGATGCTCTCGACTTTGGGCTTTGGCAGCTGCTCGAGGAACTGCCGGGCGTAGGCGCTGAGTGACTCGACGTAGCGGCGCTGGCCTTCAGCGTAGATGGTGTCGAAGGCCAGCGAGGACTTGCCCGACCCGCTGGGGCCGGTGATCACCACCAGCTGATTGCGCGGCAGATCGCAGTCAACACCGGCCAAGTTGTGCTGGCGCGCTCCACGCACGCTGAGCTGAGGCGCCGCGGAGAGGGGTGGGGCTGATGGCTTCAAGCCACAACCATAAACCGCGCGCGCGGGATTGTTACGGGTTCAAGGGCTCTGGGCGTGAAAAAGCGTGCGCGCTGGATTGTTGCGTGTTCGAGGGCTGCGCTGTGCCCGTCTGCGTGCCTATCGAACCGCTTCATGAGGCGCCATCGCTTGAGCATCGCGTCAGGCGTTTGTGTGGGCGGCGGTCTTGCGCTGTCCAGGGCAGTTGGGGCAAGCGTGGGTAGATGTCGGGCTTGAAACGCTTGCTGATCGCTACCTGCTGGGTGGTGGCCTGCAGCCGTGAAGAAGCCTCGAGCTCGCAGCGCGTCGCCGAGGCCAGCGCGGTCCCCGGGCTGGGTTTGGGGTTGCCAAGCGCTCCACCCCCAAACCCGAAGGCCTCGGTGCCGGCCGAGCTGACCTCCGCTGCGCTGACGCCCGCCCAGTCGTCGATCTCACTGCCCACGAGGCCACCGCCAGCCACGGCCTGCCCGAGCGATATGCGCGAGGTGCGTGGTGACTACTGCCCGCTGGCTAGCCCGCGTTGTGAGCAGTGGCTCAACCGTGGCCAGGGGCGCTGCGCGCGCTTCGCTCCGGCGAGCGCGTGTCGTGTGAAGCGGCAGCCGAAGCACTTCTGCGTGGATCGTTTCGAGTTCCCTAACCAACCCGGGGTGCTGCCTGTGGTGATGGTCAACTGGTTCGAAGCGGCCGCTGCCTGTGGTCAACTCGGTAAGCGCCTGTGCACGGACAGCGAGTGGACCTTTGCATGTGAAGGTGAAGAGCAGCTGGCCTACCCGTACGGCGACGCGCGCGACGCCGCGGCCTGCAACATCGATCGGAGCTACCGCTTCCCCGATTTCAACGCCTTCGACTCCGTCTCCCGAGTCGGTGCTGAGGTCGAGCGACTCGATCAGCGCGTGGCGAGTGGGGCGCTGCGCTGCGAGAGTCCGTTTGGCGTCCGAGATCTGACGGGCAACGTGGACGAGTGGGTGGTCAATGAATCCGGCAAGCCGTATCCGAGCGGCCTCAAGGGAGGCTACTGGGGCCCGATCCGCGCGCGCTGTCGGCCGATGACCACCACTCACAACCAGTGGTTTCGCTTCTATCAGGTTGGCTTTCGTTGCTGCGCCGACGCGGCGGCGCAGGCTGCGCAAGCGGTTGAGTGACGCGCAGTGGTTGCCGCACGCGGATCATTCGAGTAGCGTTCGCCCCGTGGAGCTCCCGCCGGCCAATACGCTGGTTGGGTGCGGTGGATGTAAGACGAGCCGCCCCCGATCGCCGCTCGGTTTCGAGAGATCCAAGCCGCGCAGCCGCTCAGCTCGCGTGAGGCGAGCAGCTCCGCCGAAGCAGTCAGGCGCGAAGCGAGCAAGACAGCGGGCCCATAGCTCAATCGGTCAGAGCGTCCGTCTCATAAACGGGTGGTTCCTGGTTCGAACCCAGGTGGGCCTACCCCAAGCCGACCGCCCAGTGGTCGCTCGGCACTTTGACCGAACGCCCGGGCTGACCCGAGAAGCGCTCGTCACGCTATGCGTCAGAAGAAACAGCCTGTATAGGCACGAGTCATCATCCGTCCCGGGAGCCGTTCGGCGCCCACGAAGGAGCCACGACCCCCTGTGAAGATTCAATCCGAAGTCGAAGCGTTAGAACGACTCGCCGCTCTGGATGCCATCTTGGCGCAAGTAGGGGAGGAGCTGGAGCTGGAGCGAGCAGCGCTGTCCGAAAAACAGCAGACACAGCGTGAACTGCAGAGCCGCTTGGACCGCGACCGGTCGGTAGTAGCAGACATGGACCGCCAGCGCAGCGAGAGCATGCACGAGGTTCGCCAGATGAACGCGCAGCTCGAGCGCTCGCGTGAGAAGATGTCCCGATGCCGTACGGAACGGGAAGCGAACGCTGTCCAGCGTGAGCTGGAAGAGCTGCGAAAGCTCCAGCGTGATCGCGAGATTGAGATCCAGAAGATCGACGCGCTCCACGATCAAGCCGCGAGCGACATCGCCGAGACCGAGACCAAGCTCGCGGCGGTCGCTGCCGAATTGGGCGAGAGCGAAGGTGAAACGACCACGCGGCTGGGGGCGCTGGCGAAGAGCCAAGCTGACAAGCTGGCCGAGCGCGAGGCCGTGCTCAAGGCGGTCAAGCCTCAAATGTACCGCAAGTACGAGATGATCCGAAAGCGGCGCGGAAACGCCATCGCCTTCACCACCGCCGGCAAGTGCTCTGAGTGCCACATCATGCTTCAGCCGATGATGTTTCAGACCCTGCGGCGGGGGATGGATTTCGATCAGTGCCCGAGCTGCCAGCGCATCATCTATTTCCGTGCGGCGGCTGAGCCAGCCGAAACCGAGAACGAGGCCTGAGCCGTGAAGGCGTGCCCGGTTTGTGGCCGCATGTACCCCGCGGATGCCGGGTTTTGCCCGACTGACGGATCGCAGCTGGTCAGCGCCACTCAGGCACCCATCGCCTCTGACGACCAGGACCCGCGTATCGGACAGATGATGTTCCTGCGCTACCAGGTGCGCCGGGTAGTCGCCGATGGCGGGATGGGTCGCGTGTACGAAGCGCTGGATATGCAGGCGCGCCGCAACGTCGCGATCAAGGTGCTGCACCAGGACGTGGCGCGCGATGGCGTCGCGGTTGAGCGCTTCAAGCGCGAGTTCGAAGTCTCGGCGCTGTTGCCCCACGATCACATCGTGGAGGTGATCGATTTTCAACCGACCACGGACGGCAGCTATGCGCTGATGATGGAGTTTCTCTACGGAGAAGAACTCCGCGCGACCCTCAAGCGGGAGTCCGTGCTGCCGCCAGCGCGCATCGTGCGCATGCTGAGCCAGGTGGCGATTGGCCTAGATGAAGCCCACGCGCGCAAGCTGGTGCATCGAGATCTGAAGCCGGACAACGTGTTCTTGTGCCAGACGTCGGAAGGTGATGTCGTCAAGATCCTCGATTTTGGCTCGCTCAAGGACAAGACGGACAACGCCAAGAAGCTGACCGTGATGGGGACGACAATCGGTTCTCCGTACTACATGGCCCCCGAGCAGGCACAGGGCTTGGACACGCTAGATCAGCGCGCGGACGTGTGGGCGCTGGCCGCCATTTTGTATGAGTGCGTCACTGGGGAAGTTCCATTTAAGGGCAACAACGGCCCGAGTATCCTACTCGAGATCTTGACCAAGGAGCCGCGGGCGCCGAGTCAGGCTGCGCTCGCGGCTGGCAAGAAGTATCCCGTGCCGCCCACCCTTGACGCCGTGATCGCCAAGGGGCTGAAGAAGCAGGCTTCGATGCGCACCACGTCGGTGGGGGCGCTGGCTGACGCAGTTGGCCGCGCCTATGGACTAGAGGGCAACCACCTGGACTGGGCCAAGCGCAACCAAGCCGAGCTGGAGACGCTCATTACCGCGCGGATGCCAGAACTGATGCAGGTCGCGGCGCCAGCGCCCCTAGATGGAGTCGCCGACGGCTTCTTTGGCGACGACGATGCGTTGGGCTTGATGGACGAAGCGATGGCACAGGCAGGACCTGCGCCGGGGCTGGCACCTGTGTTTCCGCAGTCACCTGTGCTGCCGCAGCCAGACCATGCGCAGGCGTCGCTGGGCGAGGGCTACCATGACGTGCCCATGGGGCTACCCAAGCGCAACAGCTGGGTCGTGTTCGTGGTCGTCGGCTGTGTCGCGCTCCTCCTCGGCATTTTGCTGGTGGCCGTGTTCGCGCTGGCGGGTTGACCCAGGGTCCCGCGTCGCGGGCAGGGAGAGCCGCGCCGCGTTTCGGCGAACACGCGGCGTGCTCAGGAGGTACGCGGTGCTGAAGGAGGGATTTGAACCCCCGACCCGGCGCGTATGAAACGCCTGCTCTAACCAACTGAGCTACTTCAGCGAGGGGCCGCGTATATGCGTGGCGATTGACGGTCTGTCAAGACGTTGGTGTGGCGGCAAGACCGACCTGGGGCTGGCGATCAGCGAGCCTGGGGTTTGCCGCCGCGCCCTGGACCGTCACGCCCCACGACTGGGTTCAACGCGTCAAAGCTCATGCGCACCACGATCGGCCGCCTGAGTCCCCGAGGAGGCGGACCAAATGGCGCGGCTCGCTGAATGGCCTGCAGCACGTTGCGATCGAACTCCGGCACACCGCTGCGCCGACTCACGCGGATTGACGTGAGCTCGCCCGCGGGACCGAGACCGAAGCTGATGATCGCGACCCCGCTCCGGCCCTCAGCCACTGCCCAATCCGGGAACGCATCGCGCCACCTCACCTTGCGCTCCAGATCGAGGAAGTAGGGCGTGTGCCCAACAGGCGGTCCGCCGCTGTAGGCCCCGCCCTTTCCAGCGCGCTGCGAGCGAGAGCCTGGACCAGCCTCTCCGCCGCTACCCCGCGCGCCGGGAGCATCCTCGCCACCAGCGCCCGCGCCGGGCAGTCCGCCAGCGGTGCTGGCTTGAATCAGTGAGCGCACCGCCGCTGACACCTCTTGGGTGCTGTCTTGAGTGTCCGCGGGCGACCCAGGCACTCGCGCTGGCACCGCCGCCCGGGCGCGTGGTACGGCTGGGCGGGCGAGCTGTACGGCTGCGCTGAGTCGATAGTCGGAGCGCCGGTGCCCTCCCTGGACACCCGCGGCAGCTTGGAGCCGCGCGGCGCCCGCCTCCTCGCCACCCCGCGCAAAATCGTTGCCGTGTGGATCTAAACTAGCGCCCAACGCGCCGCCCACGTCGCTGGGCTGCGCTCCGAATAACGTCCCGTTGCTCGGGTCGTAGCGCGAGGGCGTGCGGCGCTCGGCCCGCGTGCCTGCGCCGGTCACCACGAAGGACAGCTGCATGGGGTTGGGGGTGGCCCGCCGATCGTCCCATGAGCGTCGCTGGGCGCTCGTCTTCAGGCGCTGCACTTGAGAGCGCTCCAGGTGATTGAGCGTCGCCACGTCGAGGCTCAAGCCATCGTCGCTGTCCGACAGATTCACCGCTGGCGCCGATCTGGCTGTGCCACCTTTCCCTGCGCGAAGCTCAGACACCCGCGCGCGCTCTGCGCCCCCCTGGAGCAGCGGCTCGTCCGGTGGGCTGTGCTGTGCAGTTCCTTGGGGATCGCCCAGGCCGCTGATGACCGGCAGATCGAGCGGCCCTGGTTCAAGCTCCACGGCTAGCTCGAGCGCCGGTGCGGGGGGAGGAGCAGCATCCACGCCCCGGGTCAGCAGCCACGCGCCGCTCCCGAGCAGCGTGACGTGCAGCAAGAGCGAGGTGGACAGGGCGCTGGGCAGCCACCAGCGCGTTCGCCGCGCTGCAACCAAGCTCTGCCGCCCTGCCATGTGCATTAGCCTGACCCCAGATGGTCCCCCTGGCCAGGGCTGCTGCGCGTGATTCTGGCCCGGGCTGCTGCGCAGCGACCTAAGCTTGGCCGCTCGCCAACGCGAGGGCTTCGCCGAAGCGACGGCAGGCGTTCTCCGTGGTCTGCGCCGCGATCTGCTGCTCGGAGACGCCGCGTAGCTCAGCCAGGCGACGGGCCGTATACAGCACGAAGGCTGGCTCGCAGCGCTTGCCGCGGAGCGGCACGGGCGCGAGATACGGGCTGTCAGTCTCCACCAGAATCCGCGAGGAAGGAGCCCAGGTGGCGACGTCCTGGACGCTGTGCGCGCTCTTGAAGGTCAGGATCCCGGAGAAGGACAGATCGAAGTCCATGTCCAGGGCCCGGGCTGCGAAGGCGCGATCTTCACTAAAGCAATGGATCACGCCGCCGACGTCCCGGGCGCCCTCCTGCTCTAGGATCTCAAGGGTGTCCTCCGCCGCGCTCCGGGTGTGGATCACCAGCGGCTTGTTCACCTGCTTGGCGAGGGCGATGTAGCGGCGGAATACCTTGGCCTGCTGCGCTCGCGGCGAGTGGTCGTAGTGATAGTCGAGGCCGACCTCGCCCACCGCCACCAGCTTGGGGTGGGCCAGCGCCGCCTCGATCTGTGACTCAAGCTCAGGGCTACACGTGGCGGCGTCGTGGGGATGGACCCCTGCGGTCGCGACGACGTACGAGCGCTGTTCGATGAGCGCCAAGACGTCCTTCAGGTGCTCCGCGCCGCCGACGCCGATGGCGACGAAGGCCCCTACGCCAGCGCTCTTCGCGCGGGCGATCACGTCGTCGGTCGCGCCTGCGGTGGAGTGCGCGTCAAGGTGGCAGTGGGTGTCGATCAGCATGGGTCCCGAGAGCATCCGTTTTTGGGTGGGGCGCGCCTGACGCTGTTTGGCTGCGCGTGGCCTGCGTGGGAGGCGAAGCAAGCCGCCGTCGCTCAGCGCCTAGCCCGCGCTGTCAACTTGCGCTGAAGGTAGCGGAGAGCCCAGCCTAGCGCCAGCGCGGCGCTGAGGGCGATCAGCTCCCGGCGCTCCGCGCCGAGGCCTACCAACGCCAGCGGGATCAGCGCGGGCGCGGCGACGCCGAGGTGGCGACGGGACAGGCCATGGCTGCGCCTCCAGGCTAGGGCACCCAGCGCTAGCACGCTGACGCTGAACTGCGCGAGCACGGCCATGCTGGCCAGCACAAACAGGCTGTCTAGCCCGCCGCCGAGCACCAGCAACAGACACAGGCCCAGGGTTACGAGCAGCGCGGCGAGCGGGACTTGTCGCCGCGACTCCCGGCCCACCCAGCTGCCGAGTCCATCTGAGCTAGACAGTGCCGCGAGGTAACGGGGCGTCATCGCGAACATGCCGAACGCGATGCCCAGCGCCGACACTTGTGTGCCCAACGCGACGGCGTACCCCATGCGCGCGCCGCCGAGCGCACCAGCGGCGTCGACCAGCGGGGCGCTGCTGGCGCTGAGCTCCGGCACGGCGCGCACCGCGGCGAAGTGGAGGCCCATGTACAGCAGCATCACGAAGCTCAGCGCGACCGCCATCGCCACGGGTAGGGTGCGCTGCCTGCGCCGAATGCTCGCGGCAGGCAGCGGCATGATTTCGAAGCCCTGGGTCGCGAACAACGCCAGCAGCACAGCCCGCAGCCAGACCGAGGCGCCCGCAGGCGCTGCGCTCGGAGCATGGCTGGGGGTGGAGGGGAGGCTCGGTGTCGTGTGGAAATATGCGGCGACCGCCAGCGCGAGCAGCCCGAACAGCGGCACCAGCTTGGCGAGCGTGAGGCTGTTCCAAAGCCACGCGCTCAGGCGCAGACCGCACGCTACAAGACCGCCGAGGACCAGCGTCGCCAGGACCGCGAACAGCTGCGCCGCGCTAACGCCGACGAAGCCCAGATAGGGTCCCAAGTACTGGCCTAAGCCGCTCACTACGGCGGCGGTGCTGAACACGGCGCTGACGTAGCTGATCCAGCCCACCGCGAAGCCAACGCGCTCGCCAAACGCCGCTTGGGCCCATACGTACGGCCCGCCGTCGCGGGAGAACCGCGCTCCGAGCAGCGCGTAGCAGACAGCCACGGGGGCGATGGCCAACACCGTGAGCGCGTACACCCAGATCCCCGCGGTGCCAGGGATCAGCGCCGCGATCGACGCGGGGACGAAGAATATCCCCACCCCCACCATGCCGTTGATGCCCAGCGCGCATAGGCTGAGCAAACCTAGCTGCGTGGCTTTGGCGACGCTCACGCCGGGCTCAGCTCAACAGCTCCGCGTAGCGCTCGCGCGCGAGCGCCGCGCAGGCATCCAGGATCGAGCTGTCCGCATATCCGAACAGCTCTCTCAGGCGTTCGCAGCTGGCCTTCGCCGCCGCGACGCGGGTAGCGTCCAAGCCGCTCGCGTCGTCACGCAGGTAGCTCAAGATGTCCCTCCCCAGCTTCGCGATGGCCGCGCGGCGCTCGTTGAACACCGCGTCACGAATACGCTTTAACTCCGTGGGGAAAATAAGCGAGTTGTCTACGCTGGCGGTCGGGTTGTCAATCGCGTAGGCTGCCACGCGGTTGATGAAGGCGTGTCGCATGACCTCTTTGGAGTCACTTCCGCCGAGCAGCGCCTCCACCTCCTTTAGCAGCCGCTCGTCAGCGTCTTCAAACTTGCCGGTCAGGGGGTCCTTCAGCTTCTCGCCCTTCACCCAGTAGCTGACGTGGGTGATGTAGCGGTCAAACAGCTGATTGTAGCGCTGCTCATCGACCAAGCCGCTCGCGACGCGCAGCTCATCTTCCAGGGTGTCGAGCAAGCGATCGCGCAGCTGTGCTCTGAACTGCTGGTGATCGTGGTAGCCGCCAGCCGCTCGCTCTACTTGGAGCCAGGCGAACTCTGAGCTGCGCTTGCACAGCTCGTCCAGCTCGTCGAGCACCGCGAACGGTGACAAGCACGCGTAGCGTGGGTTCTGCGCGGCATCCAGCAGTACGGTGCGCATTTCGCGCGGGCTCGCGCCAAAGCAACCCTCATAGTCAACCGCGTTCTCAGTTTCCGTGTAGATTTGCTTGATGGCGCCTTGAAGTGAGTTCGCGGAGTCTCCGTCAAGGCGGTCCGGCGCGCGCCCATCGGCGTATAGGTCGAGCTTCTCGAGCGCCTTGAGATCTGCGATCAGGCCCGCCAGTTGGCCGGCGTAACGCTCGCTCTTGGGCTTCAGCAGCCGCGTCAACACCGCGAACATCGCCGCGACGCGCGTCGCGTGAGGCGCTACGTGGCGCTTGACGCGCGGCACGATTTGACCGTCGTAGATGGCCTGCTCATCGCGCCAGTTGATCAGGTACGGGGCCTTGATCAGTTCGAAGCGACCACGGAAGCTCTCGAACTCTGGGTGCTCGCGGAACGCTCGCAAATGAAGCTCGTTGCCGCTCGCCATCATCACGCAGTTCAGCTTGACGTTTTGGCTGTCGAGGGCGATCTCACCTGTCTCCGCGGTGATCTGAAGGTACTTGAAGGCGTCGATCGGTCGCTTCAAGAGGTCAGAGAACTCGAGCAGCCCCCCTGCGGCGTCGATCAGCTCACCGTGAGCCTGAAACAGCGGCATAGACTGGAGCGACGGCGGCAGCGCCGCCAGCGAGCGATCCGCGGTGACCTGACGCTCGCCAGCGTCGATTGACAGCTGTGGACCGAGGGTGACGGCGCCGACCCGGTAGCGCCGTGAAATAAAATAGCGCTCGATCTGCACGTGTCGCAGCACTTCAGCCAGATCGCCGTCATAGCTGGCGAGCAGGGCCTCAAACACCGCCCGTGCTTTGTGTGATGGGCTGCCGCCGAGCAGCCAGCGGGGTGGAGCGGCGCCCCGCCCCGCAAAGCACTGCTCAAGGATGCGGCGCCGGTAGTTCTCGGGCAGCAGCAGCAGCGGATGATCGCGGACCTCCATATACAGGCGCGCGTCCACCTGGTCGTCAGCCAGGTGCGCGTAGCTGGCGCGCGCGCCGCGGTCGTCTCCGCGTTGCTGCTCCGAGAAGCCGATCGAGCCCTTTAGGCGGCTCTGGCTCGGAAACACCCAGTGAAAGCGATACAGCGCGCCTTCGTCCAGCGCCGAGTAGTCCTCCAGCGCGCGCATGATGCAGCCGGCGACGGTGCTCTTCGCCGAGCCGTTGGGTCCGTGCAGGAGCAACACTCGGTTCGGCCGGCCTTCACGCACGAAGTTAGACAACGAGCGATACACTTCACGCTGCACTGCCTCTTGGCCGATCAGCGCCTCACGTCGCTCTTCTGGATCCGTGAGGAAAGGCAAATCGAACAGGTTGTAGCGCGTACGTGCCCCCCACGGCTTGTCGACGCTCCGGGTGCCGTAGTGGTCGAACAGGTCACGCAGGTAGCGGGCAGCGTCCCGCGAGTGGCGCTCTGGGGCGCTGGCGAACAGCTCGAGGTAGCCTTGAAACGACAGGATCCGACGCGCCTGATGAAAACCCGCTACGACGTCTGCGCTGATCCGCTCAAGCTCCTCCAGCACACTCCAATCAGCCATCAGCTGAGGTTAGGGGGGATGGGGGTGGGGGTCGAGCGACTTGGAGTCGCCACGCGCTAGAGCGCTTGGATCACCAGGCTAAGATCGCGCTTTTCGATGCGGCACTGCTCGTCGGTACACACCGAAAACGAGAACGTCCCGCGCAGCGTATGCGGACCAGCGGCGCTCGCCGTAAACGGCACGCTCAGCGTCACCTGATCGTGGGTGATGCTAGCGGCGTCAGTACGGATCAGCTCGGTTGGGTAGCTAACCCCTTGGGCGAGCGCAGGCTTGAACTTGTAGGGGTACTTGTCGTTGCACTTGAAGGGCGCCTTGCTCCGCAGCTCGATCTTGGCCAGCGCGGGCACGCCGACTTGGACTGGCTGTGCGCTGAAGCTCAGCTCAAAGCTCGGATCGCTCACCGTCGAGCCCGCCGCTTGCTCGGTCGCCGAGGCCGCAGTGAAGGTAGATGGCGCCGCGTTTGGAGCGGGTTCAGCGCGGTCCTGCGTCGCGGTCGCGCTGCAGCCAGCTAGACACAACCCGGCGAGCAGGAGCCAGCCGGAGCTAGAGGATATGCGCTGCTGGAGCGCATGAGGACGCCGATGGCTGACTGGCTCGCGGGGTTGCATGGCGAACAAGTCTAGCCCCAAACGTCGACAGGCCCACCCGCTTTGGCTCTCGCCGGCGAATGAGCCTGGCGCTCAGTCAGCGCTTCAGTGCTTGCGACGACGGCGCAGCACCAACGGTAGCACCGCCCCGAGCAACCAGTAGGCGTTGCCGCGGGTCGGTCCGCCACTCGACTCGCCACCAGGCACCTCGCAGCCGCAGCCGCCACCCGCTGGCTCCCCCGACGCGCCGCTGCTGCCTGCGCTGCCGGCGTCATCGGTGCCACCGTCCACGCCGCCGTCGGGCAGCGTGACATCCATCACGCACTTGCCGTCAGCGTCGAGCTCAAGGGGCTTCTCTGCGCCCAACATCTTGCCATTCTCAAGCGGGACGTTGAGGTTGCCCGTGTTGCGGTTGTCATGGTGGAAGCTCTCCCACTGCACTACGCCGTCGGCCTTGCCCTTGGTCTTCCACGCGAACAACCAGCCGTTGCGGGTGTTGACGGTTACCTCTAGGTTGCCATCGCCGGTCAGATCCGCGACCAGCGGCGTGGCCAAGATCCAGTGACCAGTGAACTTCGGCCAACCCGCAGGCTTCCGACCGCACGCATCCACCGCGTGCAAGTAGTAGCCGCCAGTGCCAGCCAGTACCTCGGGGTAACCGTCGCCGGTGAGATCTGCGATGGCTTGGCTGTTGAAGAAGCTAAAGTCTTCGATCACGATCGGGCTCGCAGGCAACATCTTACCTGTCTTGCCGTCCCACATCGAGAGCAGCTGCTGAGCCTTTGCGCCGTTTGGCTGCGGTGACAGCAGCGTCTGTGCCAGGCTCAGCGAGCCACCTGCAGAGACGATGTCCGGCGTGCCGTCTTGGTTCAGGTCACCCAAGGAGGGCTGGGCAAACAGCGGGAACATGGTGTCCGGCGCGATGGCCTCGCTCTGGGGCCCAAAGATACTGGTGGGCGCGACGCCACGCTTCTGCTCCTGGGTCGCTTCATCGAAGCGCTCTGGCATGGCGTTAGGCGGCGTTGCCGCGAGGTTGGCTTGGGGTCCAGGATCAGTGGGTAGGATGAACGGCGCGCTGACGTTTCCGTGCATCACGCCCTCCGGCACGCCGTCACCGTCAAAATCGCCGGCTACAGGCGAGTTGGTCGTGCCCTCGGCGATGACTGGGAACAGGTTGAAGGAGGTGACTGAGACTGGCCAGTTCGCCAGCCAGGGCTTCTCGCCGATCGCGGTCCCGCGACCATCAATCAGGTAGAAGTTGCCGGCGTTGGAGCCGTTGCCGATCCGCTCGTTTGAGCCCGTCAGCACGTCGGGGATGCCGTCTCCCGTGAAGTCCGCGACGGCTGGCGTGGTGAAGATGCGGTTGTACTCAGGGGAGCGGTCGTCGTGGAGCGTGACCGGCCAGCCAGCCAGCGGCGTGCCGTCCGGCTTGTAGATGTGCACCTTACCGTCGAAGCCTGTCTGGATCACATCGAGCTTGCCGTCCTTGTTCATGTCCTCAAGGACCGGCGAGGCGAAGGCGCCGCGGGCGATTCGGGTGACGGTGTCCATGCAAGGCCCGCCCGGATCCGTCCCGTCCAGAGGACAGGAGGGGACGTCAGGCATGCGCACCGGCCAGCCGCTCACGGCACTGCCATCCGCGTGGAAAGCGAAGATGGTGCCCGACCAGGTGGACACGACGATTTCGGGCTGCCCGTCACCGTCTAGATCACCGATGGCAGGGGTCGCGACGATGGATTCGCGCGCCGCGTCCTTGTTGACGATGGAGCTCGGGTCGGAGTAGCCCGGCGCCGCGCGGTAGTCTGTTCTGCCCGGATCTCCGTCGAGCCCGTCTAGCGGCTTCACCGAGACCGGGAAGCCAGCCAGCAGCTGTGGCGTGGCGCCGCTCATGTCGTAGGCGCGGACCTTGCCGTCGGATGTGGCGATCACTAGATCTCGAACGCCGTCGCCGTTGAGGTCCGCGGCCTTGGGAGACGCTTCGCCCGAGGCGCCGAGGTAGATCGGAAAGCCGGGCAGCAGATCGGGATCTTGATGGACCTGATAGGCGCGCCGCAGCTCGCCCTTCACGTCCCCTAGGCTGCCGCCGTAGTGCGCCGTCGCGCGGATGCGCACCGTGATCGTGTAGTCGTTCTCGCCGAGGGGGCTGTCACTGTCGCGCTCATGGGTGACGTCGAGCCCGCGAATATCCAGCTCTGCGAGCGGGCTCCCGTCGCTCGGGAACTCGGGGCCGCTCACGTTTTGCATCGAGGCGAACGTGGTGAAATCCGCGTCCAACGGCTGCACACCCGGTGCCCACTCGGCGACGTAGTCGAAGCTCGGGGCGCGGGTCTTGATGCTGCCCATGATCGGCACTGGCGCGGTGACCTGATCTGCGTACAGCGTCTCAAACCAGAACGGCCGAACGATGTCGACATCCGGGGGGATACGTCCCTCCTTCACCCACTCCACCGCGGTGTTCACGTTGATGCGTCCGTAACCAAACCGCTGATCGAAGCCTGGCTGCGACCAGAAGTGGCGGGAGCCAGGCTCGCGGGACTCTGGGAGGTCGATGTCATCAGCCGTCGCGAACAGCACCTGCGCCACCTCGCCAGCGGCGAGGGGGCCGGTGCCAGCCTCGAGCGCCATTGAGTACATCAGGCCAGCGATGCCCGAGGTCCGCCCGGTGGCTTCGCTGGAGCAGCCAGTTCCCGAGGCGGACAGGAAGTTTTGAGCGCCGAAGTTGGTGCAGGTATTGAACGCGAGAAAGCTCTCAGCCGCGGTGCTCTGGTCGCTGCTGCCCAGCATGGTGATGGCGTGGACGGGCAGGGTGTGGTTGGACGCCGCCGGCGCGTTGTGGTGTCGGGCGTTCTCGTCCGCCATCGAGGCCACCACCACCACCCCCTTCGACCACGCGTAGTCGAGGGCGGTCTGGGCGAAGCCGCTCATGTTGATCGTGCCCAGGGCTTCCTGAATGACGGATACATCGTTGTCCGCCGCGTAGACCACCGCCTGCGCAAAGTCTTGGACGTCCGCGATGAAGCTATCACCCACCCGCAACGGCACGAAGCGACACAGGGGGCACACCCCGATGGAGCCCATGCCGTTGTTGCCTGCGGCGGTGGAGTCGCGCGCCTCGCCGGTGCCGTGACCGTAGCGGGTGTCGTCGTACGGGTCGTTGTCGTTCTTCATGAAATCCCACCCGGAAATGTCATCGACGTAGCCGTTGCCGTCGTCGTCAATTCCATCGGAGAAATTCAGGATCAGATCGCCGGCGTCGAGCACGCCGTTGCGGTTGGCGTCGCCCTTGGGGCGTCCGTCTATCGCTTCGGGCAGCAGCGTCGGGTGATCGGCGTAGTCTGAGATGCTCAGCACCCCGTCGCCATTGCAGTCGAAACCAGCCAATGCTCCGGTGCCCCCGCAGGGCGTGCCGTCGGCGTTGAGTGGCTTGTGACTCTGCAGCTCGCCAGCGTTGATGAACGCCTTCTCGAGCAGGTCGCGCTCGTCCCACTTGATGCCGGAGTCGAGCACCGCGATTTTTACGTCAGAGCGGCCGATGGTGTGTCGCCAGGCGAGGTCCACGCTCATGCCGCTGGCGACCTCTTCCGGGCGGATCGCTGGGGCGTTGGGCGAGCGATCGGGGATGAACGAGTAGTACTGCCACAAGCCCTTCTTGCGCTCTGAAGGCTTCGCCGCGGCGACGTAGCCGTAGTCGGGATCGTTCGGCCAGTTGTCGGGGTTCTTCATGTCGGCCACCGTGGCGTTCGGCGCGGGAGGCCAGGCAGCTTCGGCGGGTTCTACGCCTTGCAGCAGGAGTCCGAGGGTGATGCCCGTCGCGATGCCGAGGGGCCGGCGCAGCCGCGAGGGACGCGCGAGGTGCTGGGACTTGGGGGTGCTGGAAGAACTCATCGACAACCTCTGTGGCAGCAACTTTGGAGTCGCTGGATGAAAGACGCTGGCGAGCCTACCACGAACGGCTGTCAGCCGAACGACCGTTTGGCACAATCGATGGCGCCGCAGCGGGCTAGTACTTGCCGAACAAGTCCTGGATCCGCGTGTCCAGGGCGATGGCAATTTTGTACAGGCTGGAGATCGATGGGCTCGACTCCGCTCGCTCGATCTGGCTGAGCAGCGAGATGCTGAGCCCCGTACGCCGGCTCATCTGCTTGAGCGTCAGCTCTTTTTCTTTGCGCATGCCCCGAATGGTGTCGCCGATGATCTTGTGGAGCTGCTCTTCCGGGGTGCGGGCGAGCCCCTTCTTACGCATCACCCTGCCCAAAACCTCGCGGAACTCATCCACGTTGAAGGGCTTCTTGATGTAGTCGACGGCGTCCTGCTTCATCGACGCGACCGCCGAATCGAGGGTTGGGTGCGCCGTGAAAATCACCACGGCGATGTCGGTGTCGATGCCCCGGATCCGGTGCAAAACCTCGATGCCGTCCAGCTTGGGCATCATCAGATCCAGGATGATGACGTGGTAGTCGCCTTGGCGGACCTCGTCTTCCACCAGGGTGGGGTCACTACACGTCTTGACGGCGAAGCCGTCCTTCTCGAGCAGCGTCTGCATGTACTCGCAGATGGCGCGATCGTCGTCGACGATGAGGATGCGGACGGCAGGTACTTCAATCGGCACGATTCACTCCTCGCTCAGCACTGGGGTCAGGGGGCGCGATCCAATTCCCACCTACCTCACCTTAGCTGAGGCTGATTGCAGTGAGACTATAAGCCAATTCGGGGTTGCAGTGTTACTAGATTCAGCCAGAGCCAGGTTCGGCAGGGGTTTTGGGCCTAGCGCCTGGTGCTGCTCGCGATCTTTCGGCCCGCCGGCCGGGTCCGCCTCGGGCTTGCCTCTGGCTGGTGCACCGCGCTGGCTGTCTGCCGCGCGGGTCTGCCGCGCGGGTCTGCCGCGCTCAATCTAGCGCTGAGACCAGCGCCGATCCCGACGCTTTCGAGCAGCCACTCGATGCCCTGGGGTAACGGTCTTGTCCGCCCAGGGAATGGGATAGGTGTACTGAGTGTACGGATGTTCGGCTTTGCTCTGTAGCTCAAGGTGCCCGACCAAGAGCGAGGGGCTGATCGTGCTGACCGGCAAGTAGCCGGACTCCGCGCCGCACTGCGCGTTGTCCACGTGGTAGTCGCCGCCTGCCGCGATGATCGACCGCACCGCGTTCAGCGGTGTTCCAACGAAGTTCACGCCCCGGATCAGCTCTTCGCGGCCGTCCGGGAAAATCCTGGTCGCTAGGTTGATGTCCCCAAGAAATGCCTGAAAATTGTAGCCCTCGGTCGCTGTCTCGCCACCATCCGCGCGGATAATGCGAATGCCATAAGGCACGCCCTGACGCTTGATCTCTTCGATCAAGCGGGCGCGCAGCGTCGCCTTGTCCAGGCCCTGGTGGCTCTCGACGACCGTGACCGCCATGCGGCTGATCGCCCGCTGATTGAAGCGGCTGCGCCCATGCCCGTTGGAGGTGTGGCGCTTGTGGATCCCAGCGCGCGAGGTCAGGAAGCCCTCCAGTACGCCGCTCTTGATCAGGTTGGCGCGTTGGGCACGCACCCCTTCGTCGTCGTAGCGGTAGTGCCCGACCAGCGATCGCCCCTGAAATGACGTGAGGCTAGCGTCGTCGTACATCGACACGAACTCCGGGAGCACCCGCTCTCCGACCGTGTCCCGGAAGGTCTGTCCCTCGCCCGGCGAGAGCAAGCGGTTGCCTTCGAGTCGATGACCGAGCGCCTCGTGGACCAGCAGCCCGGCGGGCCCGGGCTCCAACAGGACCGGCCCCGAGAAGGAGCGCACGATCGGAGCTTGGCTGAGCTTACGCAGCAGCTCGACAGCCTCTGAAATTTCCTTGAGGAAATGGCGCAGATCCGGTAGCTCGCGAGGATCGGTGACGTAGTGGGTGATCGTCCAAGGGAACGCATCGCCGGCGGGGCTCAGCAGCCAGAGGTAGGCGTCGAGCGACCAGAACGACTGACACTGGACGATGCGGGCGCCTTCGCTGCTCACGAAGGAGCGCGCGGAGTACCTGCACTGAAACTCAACGTGGCTGGTCTTCACGTCGGCGTACTTGCGCTGCATCGCGGACGCCTTGGTGACGAAGCGCGTCCAGTACTCGGCGTCAACCTCGGGCGCGGCCTGCCAGCGGATGTCGACCACTGGTTCTCGCTTCTCGAACGCGCGCAGGTGGCGGCTGGTGTTGAGGTACGTCAACTCATCGGCCTGCTTGCGCAGGTACGCTTCCATTGCCTCGCGGTAGCGCGCATCGGTGAGGCGCCAGAGCGAGTGCTGCACCCCCGTCAAGTCATCCCCGAAAGGCAGATCGACGTAGCTGTACGACTCCTCTTCGGTGGAGTTGTCGTTTAGCCCACCCTCTTGGACCTGATCGTAGCGGTAGTTGCCGACGCGCACGTCAGCCAGGCAGTCGCGCCGACGATACGCGCTGCGCGCCGACAGCGAGCCGTAGCGCGCCTGGATCCGCCACACGCGCTCATCGCGGACCAGGTAGGATAGATAATAGGGCTTAGGTTCCGCGCGTCTGCGGAGGTGATTGAGCGCGCGATCCGCCTCGCTAGCCATCATCTCGCAGAGCTTCCGCATCTCAGCTCGCTTCATGTTGTTCTAGATCCGTCCCCTTGCCATGCACTGGCGGCGGGGCGCGGGTTCTAGCAGGTGATCGTAGTCGCAGCATCCCAGCGAGCGCGCAGAACACGCGAAGTGGCGGCCAGTGGGCGCGTGCGCCACCCCCCCAACCCCCGATCTCCCCGAGAAATGTCGTGTCGGGACAAAAAGTTGTGCTGTCGTTGAAAGAAAATTGCATGCCAAGTGGGGCCTCGGGTCCGAGTTGGGGACAACCTGGCCGACTGGTCGGAAAGCTGGTTGATTCGGGTGGCGTCTCAGGTTGGGTGGTGCACACTCCGCTGCCCCCGCGCATGCGGGGTGTCGTACCGACTTTGGGCTCGGCTAGACTCAACCTGTCTACCCCGTCCGGGCGCCTACTTGGCATCTGCAGCTTGGAATGATCTTCGGCTCCCCCTCACATCCCAGACGATCCTGCCGACATCGGAGGATCTTGCGTCGCACGCCTGCTGTGGGCGACTGAGTAATTTTCATAGCGTGTGTGGGGCCAGGGGGGCCTCACTGCAGCAATCTTTTTGCGTGCGGGAATTCGTGGGTTTCGCTTCCTGCACGCACCAACCAACGATGAGGTTCGCACGTGGCAACCAAGAGTACTTCGACCAAGAGCAAGGCCCCGAGCAAAGCAACCAAGTCGAAGAGCACCGCTGCGAGCACCAAGCAGACAGCCGTGGACCCTGCGGACGCGAGTGACGGCGCGTTGAGCGAGCCGGAAGACGTCAGCCTGGCCAATGAAGCGCCCGCCGCCAAGGCCAAACCCACGAAGGCCAAGGCGGGCGCCAAGTCGAAGGCCAAGGGCGCCGTCGACGCCGCCAAGTCAAACGGCAAGGCAACCTCCGTGTCTGAGCCGCCGGACGAAGACGGCGATGAACAGCCCGCTAAGCGCGGCAAGGGCGACGCTGGCTTCCTCACCTACGACGAAGTGAACGACGCGCTGCCAGATGAAGCGGACTCAGCCGAGGATGAGGGCCTGGGGCTTGAGCCCGATCCCGCGGACGCCAGCACCAGTGAGCTGCCTCCGGCGCCTGAGGAGCGGCGTAAGCGAGTCAAGGAACCTGCAAAGTCGTCAGCCAGCGACGACCCGGCGTTTGGCCGCTCGAACGACCCCGTGCGCATGTACCTGCGCAAGATGGGGAGCGTGGCGCTGCTCACCCGCGAGGGTGAGGTGGAGCTCGCCAAGCAGATCGAGGAGGGCGAGCGCCAAGTGCTGGAGGCGATCCTGCGCAGCCCCATCGCGACCCGTGAGATCAGCCGCATCGGCGAGAAGCTCAAGACCCACAAGATCCGCGTGAAGGACATCGTAAAAGATGCCGACGGTGAAGATCAGGAGTTCGACGAGGAGGAAGCCGATCGGCGCGTGCTGCGCCTGATCGAGCGCGCCAAGCGCCTGGGCAAGAAGGTGGACGATCTGAACGCTGAGCGGCCGCAAGCGGCCGAGGCGCGCAAGAAGCAGATCGACAAAGACGTGGAAGGCGCCCGCAAGGAGCTGATCCGGACGCTCCAAGACATGCGCCTCAACAAGAAGACCATCGACGGCATCGTCGGTAAGCTCAAGGTCCTGATCCAGCGCATCAAGAACGCTGAGCTCAAGGCGGCGGGCTTTGAGCGACGCGAGAGCACGAGCCGCCCGCAGCTCAAGAAGCTGCTCCGAGACGCGCGCGAAGACGTTGACACCGCGCGCGAGCTGGCGCGCAAGCTAGATGTCCCCCCGGAAAAGCTCGATGAGATCGAGCAGTCGCTGCGAGCCGGGACTGAGGACGGCGGCGAGGACATGAACGTGAACGTCAACGCGCTGATGGGCGCCTACGACTCCATCCGCCGTGGCGAGCGCATCGCCGAGCGGGCCAAGGCTAAGCTGGTTGAAGCCAACCTGCGTTTGGTGGTCTCCATCGCCAAGAAGTACACCAACCGCGGGCTGCAGTTCCTGGATCTGATCCAGGAGGGGAACATCGGCCTGATGAAGGCCGTCGACAAGTTCGAGTACAAGCGCGGCTACAAGTTCAGCACTTACGGCACGTGGTGGATCCGCCAGGCAATCACCCGCGCGATCGCGGATCAGGCGCGCACCATCCGTATCCCGGTCCACATGATCGAGACCACGAACAAGCTGATCCGGACCTCGCGCTACCTAGTGCAAGAGCTGGGTCGCGAGCCGACGCCTGAGGAGATCGCGGCCAAGATGGAGCTGCCGCTAGAGCAGGTGCGCAAGGTGCTCAAGATCGCGAAAGAGCCGATCAGCCTCGAGACGCCGATCGGTGAAGAGGGTGACAGCTCGCTCGGCGACTTCATCGAAGACAAGAACGCGGTTAGCCCCGCGGAAGCGGCGATCAACACCAGCCTGGCAGAGCAAACGCGCTCCGTGCTGAAGACGCTCACGCCCCGTGAAGAGAAGGTGCTCCGCATGCGCTTCGGCATCGGCGAAAAGAGCGATCACACCCTGGAAGAGGTGGGGCAAGACTTCCAGGTGACACGCGAGCGCATCCGCCAGATCGAGGCTAAGGCGCTCCACAAGCTCAAGCATCCAAGCCGCAGCAAGCAGCTGAAGAGCTTCATCGAGAGCTGAGCAAGTACTGGATCACGCGCGCTGTTCCGCGCGTGGCGACGACGTCATGCTTCCCCAAGACCTCCACGCTCCACCGCTCGCGCTGGTGATGGTGGGTCTGCCAGCTCGTGGCAAGACCTACATTTCCCGTAAAATCTCGCGCTACCTGAGCTGGCTTGGTTATCAGACGCGCGTCTTTAACGTGGGCAACTACCGCCGCGCGCGGCTCGGCGCGGCTCAAGTCCACGCCTTCTTCGATCCCGCGAACCCGACGGGGTCTGAAGCGCGCCGGCAGCTCGCCATGGCGGCGCTCAGAGACATGCTGAAATGGCTGAAGAGCGGCGGCCAAGTGGGGATCTACGACGCGACCAACACCACCCGTGAGCGCCGTCGCGTGGTGCTTGAGGAGTGCGCCAAGGCGGGGGTTCAGGTGGTGTTCATTGAGTCAATTTGCGACGCGGCGGTCGTTGAAGCGAATATCCGTGAAGTAAAACTTGGCTCCCCAGACTACGTCGACACGACGCCTGATCAGGCGGTGAACGACTTCCGAGCACGCATCGCACACTACGAGCGTAGCTACGAGCCGCTGGACGATCCAGAGCTGAGCTACGTCAAGTTGATCGACGTGGGGCGTCAGGTAGTGGTCAACGGCGTAGAAGGCTACCTGTGCGCTCGGCTTGTCTTCTTCTTGATGAACATCCATACGGATAGAAGATCGATCTGGCTCACCCGCCACGGAGAGAGCGAGTACAACGGTCAGAACCGCATCGGGGGCGATCCTGAGCTGACCGCCCTGGGCCGCGGCTACGCTCGCAACCTGGCAAACTATATGAGAGGGCGCGTGCCAGAGCACGAGCCGTTGGTGGTCTGGACGAGCACCCTGCGCCGAACCTGGCAGACCGCAGAGCCCGTCGGCCGCGAGCCCTTGCAGTGGCGGGCCCTGGACGAGATCGACGCGGGTGAGTGCGACGGGATGACCTACGACGAGATCCGCCGTGAGCGGCCAGACGAGTTCCGCGCGCGAGCCGACGACAAGCTCCGCTATCGATATCCGCGCGGAGAATCGTATGCAGACGTTATCCTACGGCTGGAGCCGATCATCGTCGAGCTGGAGCGTCAGAAGGCGCCGCTGCTCGTGATTTCGCACCAGGGCATCATCCGGGGCCTGTACGGCTACCTGATCGGCAGGCCACAAGAGGAGTGCCCCCACATCCAGATCCCGCTGCACACGCTGATCGAGATGACGCCGACTGCCTACGGCTACGAAGAGCGCCGCGTCAAGCTTGGACCAGAGGTCAGCTGACGTGGGCGCGAGCGAGAGCCTATGAACGGAGCGAGACCATGAGCGAGACCATTTTTTCAAAGATCATTCGCGGCGAGATCCCATGTCACAAGCTGTACGAAGACGAGCTCGTGCTGGCTTTTCTGGACATCAACCCGCTGAGCCTCGGGCACTGCCTGCTGATCCCCAAGCAAGCGGTGGCGCGGGTCGACCAGCTGTCCGATGAGTCCGCCGCGGCGATCGGCCGAGCGCTGCCTCGTCTTTGCCGGGCGGTAATCAAGGTGTCAGGCACCGAAAACTACAATATCCTGCAGAACAACGGGGCGCCGGCCCACCAGGCAGTGTTCCATGTCCACTTCCATATTATCCCTAAGCCGGACGCCGATCAGGGCCTGGGGGTGGGGTGGCCGAGCCAGGCGCTGGATCCAGTTGTAGCGGCAGATATTGCCATGCGGATACGTGATGCGCTCGCCGGCTAGGTAGCGCGGAGGCGCCCGCGAGTGGCCCAGGTCGGGTCACGCCCTGTGGCAGACGAGGCGAGTCAACCGCGACCAGCCGGGACTCACTGGCCGGTCACTAGCTTCGAGCCGGCCACCACGCACGGCGGCGAGTCGTCATCCGCGACCAGCTCGGTCAGGGAGCCTGAGGTCGACAGGCTGACCACTGCGCCCACGGACGAATCGCTAGATTTCAGCGCGACGCACACCAGCGCGCCGTCACCCGTTAGCGCGCAGCTGGTGGGCTCCTCATACAGGCTGAGCGCCGCGACGTTGACTTGGCTCGAGCCGACGGTGACGCTTAGACTCCACAGCTCTAGATCACTGGTTGCGCGCGGATATACGGTGCCCGTCCACCAGTCGAAGCTAGGTTTGGCTCGGATCGCCAGCGCCTGCTCCTCGCTCCAGGTGGCTGAGATGCCGAGGCGGCCGGCGCCCTTCGCGAGGAAGGTGTTGCAGTGGAGGGCTGAGTCATAGCCAATGGAGACAAGGTGCGATGTGGGGTCGCGATCGCAGGTGGTGAAGCGCGCGTCAGTCGGGTCGTACCAGTCCACGCTGCTCCCGACGTCGCAAGCGAGGTAGGCGCCGCCGTTCGTGGGCTCGAAAACGAAGTCGACCAGGTTGCCTGAGCTGCAGGTCAAATCGGTGTCTAGATCGTTCTGCTCGGCCAACGCAGCGTCAGGGTAGGTCAGAGCCCCGCCGCTGTCCGTCACGGCGTCCGGCGTTGCCACGCGGATAACACCAGCCTTCAGGTAATACAGGTTGTGGTCGACAGGATGGACCCGCACTCGCGTGGCGGTGTCCAGGCCAGGGGTAGCGTTCGGCTGTGCCTGAGTGTCCGCGGCGCAGGTGACGACGGCGCCAGCACTGGCGCCACGCAGGAGACCGACGCTGTACACTGCGCTGGGATCGTAGGGACCGAGTGGAATACTGCCGCCTGAGCCACCGCCGCCACCCGTCGCGGCGGTGCCACCCGTCGCGGCGGTGCCGCCCGTCGCCGCGGTGCCAGCTGCTCCGCCGCTGCCTCCAGCGCTGCCTCCAGCGCTCCCTGCCACACCCGCGCTCCCGCCGGTTGTCACCCCAGCGCCGCCGCCGCTGGTGTGACCAGGGTCCAGTCGCGGTGGTCGGTCCTCGCTGCCGCAGCCTTGGATCACGAGCGCCGCAGCGAGCGCTGACAGCGCCGCTAGAGCACCGATCGGTTTGCCAGCCGACGACATCGAGGGGTTCCAGGACCCCCGATTGGCCATGGCCCCCGTGCCCCTTGAGAGCCCAGCGCTACGCTCGCTGGCTCGCTGCTCGAGGCGCCTCATTGGGCGCGAAGCGGCTTGTCGCACGCGAACCGCTCGTCGCTCCAGGTACCTCGAATCGGGGTCTTCAGCTCGACGCACAACACGCTGGCTCATGCGCCACAGGTTACGCCCGTCGCGATCTGGGGACCAACCGTGTTTTCTCAGCCCCGGCGCGTTACTCAGCCCCGAAGGCAAAATACGTGGCCGAGATTCGCCAAGAACCGCCATCTGCCACCGGAGAAATACTCCAGCTGAAGCTGTGGCTGCCCGGCGTGTTGTACTCAGGTCGCTCCCAGGTGAACGGCGGGCTAACGCTGCCTGGGCACCAACCGGCTCGCGCTGCTTCCACGCTCTGGATCGCGCCGCAGGGGTTTTCCGCGCAGTATTCGAGGCTGCCGTAGGTCGCGCGCGTGCACAGATCTTTGCAGTCGCTACGCCAAGGTACGAAGCGATCGAACTGGGAGCCATCAGCCGAGACGCGGTGGTCGCGCCTGCAGAACTCTTCCCCAGGCTGGCTGCAGCCGGGCGACGGGTACACCCCGCCGTGCCCGGTCGCTCGGTACTCCACGCGGTTTGATAGCGTGCCGGCGGGCACCTCAAAAGCCACGGCCGGTGGCATGGTCGCTCCGTGACTGCCGTTGTACAGCGGGATCACCGCGAGCACCTGCCGTGGGGCTTTGCCCGGCGTGGCTTCAATCTTCGCGGAGACGAACCAGCCGCCATCTGAGCCGCTGACGGTGCCGGCTCCATCGGACCACGTGGAGATGTGGGTGCGCAAGCGATGCGAGCCCGGCCCAACGCCATTGGCGACGTCGGTGATGTCGATCTCGAAATGGAGCGGACCGCCGAAGGGCGTGATGGCCCTGGCTAGCTCAATTCCCGGGGGATCCGTCTCAAGCTGCGGGTCGTCGAGGGTAAACTCGAAGTTGCGGTCGAAGGCGTCGCAGTCCGCGGGCCAATTTTCACCGTCTGGAGGTGGGTTGGTCGGGGTTGGGCCGAGCCAGCTGTCAAACGGATAGCAGGTGGTGTCGAGGTCGACGACCAGCATCACGCGCTCGAAGGGGCCGTCCTTGAACTCCAGCTCGCTGGTCGCGCTCTGGAAGTTCTCCTTGTCGGCGTGGGACTCGATGCGCACGCGGTCGAAGATCTGGGTGGAGTACGCAGCGGGGAAGGCGCCGCCCGAGCCCGCCGAGCCTGCCACGCCGCCAGAACCGCCGCCGCTGGCGCCGGCTGTTCCGCCGCTGCCGGCGCTGGTCCCACCACCGCCCGGGCCACCTCCAGCTCCTTGGCTAGCGGGGTCACTGGAGCAGCTGACCACAGCCGCTATAGCCAGGGTCGCCAATCTGCCGAGAGCGTAAGCAACGCGCATGGCGGGTTGTCCCACCCCCCAACCTGCTGGGCAAGGCAAACCGCCCGAGCTGCGGGCCCTGCCCCAGCGTTCGCCCTGTGGTTGGTGTTCGAGACCACAGCGTATGGCGCGCAGCTGAGACACAAGCAGCTCAGACACAACAAGCCCGGTCGACTGGGCCGACCGGGCTTACCGGGTTTTGTGGTTGTCGGGGCGGGCAGATTCGAACTGCCGGCCTCATGGACCCGAACCATGCGCGCTACCAAACTGCGCTACGCCCCGAGCTGCCGAAAATCGCGCGGACGCGAAACGGGGAACAGAGTCCCCTCAGCGGGCGGCGCACAATGATAGCAGGCGGCTGTTCTGTCAAGCACGCGCGACGACGCGCCGCGCTGAAACAACGTTTCGCACCCGTGTCGGTGAGCGCCACCGATCACGGAGGATCGCGAGGGCTGGCGGCGATAGACGGCACACCCCAGGGGGGGGCTTACCGAAGCAAGCCGCGCCCCCTGGAGAGTGACTAGATCGCGGGCTCTCCCAAACCCCCGATCCTACCGCGACGCGCTGCTCCCATTGCGTCGTGGTTTCCGTAGCGTGCACAGCAACGCAGACCCTGGGGCGCTGATTCCCGGCTGGGCTGTTTTTTTTTCAAAACACCCCGAGGCAGCCGGAGCCTGCAGGCTTGAGCTGAGTTTCGGCCGCTAGACCGAGTAGGCTTGGCGAGATGCGAGGGCAATTCTGGGTGTGTTTGTGCGTGGCGGGGTTGGTGGGTTGTGGGGAGGACGCGACCTCCGGCGCAGGTGGTAGCGGCGGCGCGGCGGGTCAGGCTGGCGCAGCGGGCGCGGCTGGCAGCGCGGGCGCTGGCGATCCTTGTGACCCCGTCGTGGAGCCGATCCCAACCCCCCCGATCCACACGCCGCGGTGGGCGTTCCAACCATGGATCTCTAAAGATATTTCCACAGGGCAAGATAGTCGCGCCTTCGTGGAGGGCTTCAAGCAGCGAGACATCCCGGTCGGGGTGTTGGTCATCGATAGCCCGTGGGAGACCAACTACAACAATTTTCGGCCGAACCCGAGCCGCTACCCGGAGTTTGGACAGTTCGTCGCCGACATGCACGCCCAGGACGTGAAGGTCGTGATGTGGGTGACCCAGATGGTCAACTTCTCTTCGTTTGATTACGAGCCCGGCGGCGACACCTACCCGGGTAAGTCAGAGAACTGGGACGAGGGTGAGCGCTGCGGCTTCTTCGTTCAGGATGCTTGGACCTACAACTGGTGGAAGGGCTACGGGTCGGGGGTGGACTTCTTCAACCCCAAGGCAACGGCCTGGTGGCATAGCTGGCAAAAGCCGCTGCTCGATCTGGGGATTGACGGCTGGAAGCTCGACTTCGGCGAGCAGTATATCTTCGACGACCCGATGCAGACCGCGGCGGGCGAGAGGTCGCGCCAAGAGTACTCTGAGGAGTACTATCGCGATTTTTGGTCGTATGGGCAGCACGCTACTGGCCGCAAGGATTTCGTCACCATGGTCAGGCCCTACGACAAGAGCTACGGCTTTGAGGGGCGATTTTACGCGCGGAAAGAACACGCGCCAGTGGGGTGGGTAGGCGACAACCGCCGCGACTGGGTTGGCCTCGAGGACGCGCTAGATCACATCTTTCGCTCGGCGGAGGCCGGCTACGTGGTGCTCGGCTCCGACCTGGGCGGCTACCTTGACCGCGATGACAAGACCCTCCAATTGGTGCCCTTCGATCAGCTGAATTTCGTGCGCTGGACGGCGCTCTCTGCGCTCACGCCCTTGATGCAGCTGCACGGTCGCGCGAACCTCGAGCCGTGGGCTGTGCCAGACAAAGCGGACGAGACCGTGGCCATCTATCGCTACTGGGCGACCCTGCACCAGGAGTTGGTGCCGCTATTTTTCAGCCTCGCCGAGAGCGCCTACGCGGGCGCCGCGCCGATCATCAGGCCGCTGGGCGCCCTACAGAGTTGGGCGGGAGACTATCGTTTCCACGTGGGTGACGCGCTGCTGGTGGCGCCGGTGCTAGACGCGACCGGGATCCGAGACGTGCAGCTGCCAGCGGGCGCTCGCTACTACGACTGGTGGAGGCCCGAAGACCCTGCGCTGGTCGGTGGGCAGACGCTGACCGCCTACGACTCGAGTGATCCCGCTCGGATACCTGTGTTCGTGAGAGAGGGCGCGATCATCCCGATGCAGATCCGTAGCAGCCTGACAGGCATCGGCGACGCGAGCTTCGCTGGCTCGGACACCTGGCTGTTGTACCCAGGCGCAAGTCAAACTGAGTTCACCTCATACGACGAGGACGACCTCACCACCCAGGTCAAGCTGAAGGCCGGGGTATTGGAGCTGAGCAGGGCTCGGGTGAGCAGCGTGTTGCGTATTCGCACGGAATCAGCGCCTAGCGCGGTGCGCCTCGGCGGGCAGCCGTTGAGCCAAGTCGCGGATCGGGGAGCGCTGTTGGCCGGCGCCGCTGGTTGGACGGCCGAAGGCCGCTTCTTGTGGGTGAAGATCCCGGCGTCGACCAGCGCGCAGCAGCTGACCTGGTAGCGCCCTGGCTGACCTGGTAGCGCCCTGGCTGGCCTGGTCGAGCCAAGTTGGCTGGGCCACCTGGCGCGCCTGAGATGGCGCAAAGTGCGCCACATGCTGCGCTCACTGACGCGGTGTCGGGGCTGGTGTCCCTCGCGGCTTGGCTGGTGGCGGCCTTTGCCGGCTCGAGCGTCGGCCCAGCGCGCCGGCTGCTTTGGCTTCGGGGGCATCCCCGATATCTTAACCGTCACGACGCCTGCGGATCCCGACCGCTGGCTTCGTTTGGTCTGCGCAATCGGCGCTCAAACACCGGAGTATGTTCCGCTCCGGTTCTCGACCAAGCCTCGCCAGCGACCGGGCTTGACAGGCGGGTGGGCCCACAAGTTCTGGCCCCATGGCTTCGGGGTCACCCGCGCTGCTGGCACGGCGAATGCTATCGTTCGCCCGTGCGCGCGCCGCTGGGGCGTACGCTGCTTGGAGGATCGTGATGAAGTTAGCTAGTCGAATGGGTGTGTGCGTCGCGCTGCTGCTGGTCGGATGCGGTGGCAACACCAACACCGGCACCGGGAGCAGCGGCGGCACAGCGGGCTCTGGCGGCAGCGGCGCTCAAGGCGGCAGCGGCGCTCAAGGCGGCAGCGGCGCTCAAGGCGGCAGCGGTGGGGGTGGGGGAGTGGGTGGCACAGACTTAGCCTGTGAAGCGCCGTCAGACTGTGTGGTCGTCCCCATCAGCTGCTGTGGCCAGTGCGGGGTGCCTGGTCGCGGTGACGCTCAGGCTGTGCGTAAAGACAGGGCCGCAGCGATCGCGCACCGCGCGTGCGGCGATAACTTTGGGTGCCCCGCGTGTGCGGGCGTCCCCGATCCCACGCTGCTCGCCACCTGCGACGCCGGCCAGTGCAAGCTGATCGATCTACAGACTCACCCGTCGACCGCGTGCAAAGACAGCACACAGTGCAGGCTGCGCACCAACCAGTGCTGCGAGTGCGGTGGCCCGGTAGACTACGAGCACCTGATCGCGGTCAGCGGTAACTACGCTGAGCTCGTGTGCGGTCCGCTTGAAGACTGCGCCGAGTGCGCTCCCGAGCCGCCGCGCGACGCAGAGGCTGTGTGCGTGGACGGGCATTGCCAGGCGGTGTGGTACTTTGAGGATTAGCGTTTATGTCTGTCAATTCCATGCAGATATTATCTCGACAGCAGCTCCCCGGGCTGTACCTAGCGCTCGTGCTCTGCACCGGCTGCGGCGGCTCAGCAGCCGACGGGCCGCGCGGTGTCTCGGGTAGCGGCGGCGCCTCGGGTAGCGGCGGCGCCTCGGGTAGCGGCGGTACAGCGGGCAGTGGAGGCAGCGCGGCGGGAGGCAATGGCTCTGGAGGCGCTGCGGCCGGAGGCAGCGGCGGAGCCGCGGGGCAAGCAGGCGCTGGAGGCGCAGACGTCAGCTGCAGCGAGCCATCAGATTGCGTGGTGGTGCCGGTTAGCTGCTGCGGAAGCTGCGGCGTGCCGGCGCGCGGTGACGCTCAAGCGGTGCGCGCCGATCGCGCGGCTGACGTTTCGAAGCGCGCCTGCGCGGGAGGTGGTGGGTGCCCAGCCTGCGCGGGTGTCCCGGATCCGACGCTGATCGCGACCTGCGACGCGGGCCGGTGTACGCTGGTCGACCTGTTGAAGCACCCCACTACCGCCTGCCGTGATGACGGGGATTGCCGACTCCGCACCAACCAGTGCTGCGGCTGCCCTGGTCCGGCGCCCATAGGGTTCGAGCACCTGATCGCGGTGAGCAGCGAGGACTATCGCTCTCTGGTGTGCGACCAGGCTGTCGCGTGCCTGGGTTGTGAACCGCAATTCCCCGAGGATGCACTAGCGGTGTGTAACTTCGGACACTGTCAGGTCAGTTGGTACATCGACGGGCAGCGCTGACCGCGCGCTGAGCGAGAAGGCAAACTGATGCGAATTTTGGCTGCGTGGTGCTTGGTCCTGCTGGGAGTGGGTTGTGGAGGGTCGACGTCGGAGGGGGCCGCCGGAGGTTCGTCCTCTGGAGGTAGCGGTGGCGCGAGCGGCGGCGGCGCGACCGCGGGCAACGGCGCTGGCGGCAGCGGCGGCAGCGCGAACGGCGGCAGCGGAGCGAGTGGCGGCAGCGGCGGCAGCGCGAACGGCGGCAGCGGCGGCAGCGGCGGCGACTCAATCAACCATTGCCGCGTGCCCAGCGACTGCGTGGTGATCCCGGCGAGTTGCTGTGGCTCGTGCGGCGCGGCCACCCGCGAGGACTCCATCGCGGTGAACAAGGGGCTCGCCGGGTACGCGCGGGACCTAGCGTGCGGCGCCGCAGGCATGAACTGCCCCGGCTGCTACATGCCGAGCGACGCGAACCTGCTCAGTACCTGTACCGCGGGGAAGTGTCAGCTGATTGATTTGCTCGCCAGCGCGGCCACCGAGTGTGAGGTTCACACCGACTGTCGCCTGCGCACGAACCAGTGCTGTGAGTGCGGCGGCGCTCAGGACGTCGAGCACCTAGTGGCGGTGAGCGACTCGTCGGCGCTGGAGCACCTGGTCTGCGATCCGAACATCGCCTGTACAGAGTGCGATCCCGGCGAACCCGCGGGCGCCGAGGCCCAGTGCCAAGGCGGCCGCTGCGTCGTGCAGTGGCTGCTCGGCAACTGAGGCAGTTGGCCTTAGGCCCCTGGGCAAATCTAAGAGCCTCTCGATCGCGGCGCTTAGGGTGCGCAGGGTTGGGGAGCGCTTGATACGGCGCCGCGTGGCGCCGCGCGGCTAGGCCACCCCCGAGCTAAGAGCATGAATGGGCACTAGCAGCAGGGCGAGCGTTTGTCAGTGGGTGAGGGTCCGCGCGGGACGCTGCCCGACTGGGCGCTGAGCGTGCTGGAGCACAAAAGCCAACAGGCGCTGCCTTACGGCAACGCCTGTCACGCTTCTCACTCTGAAGGCGGATCAGCCGGCGGCTTTATGAGCCTTCAGCTTCTCGACCAGCTCGGGCACCGCGACGAACAGGTCCGCCACTAGGCCGTAGTCGCTGATCTGAAAGATCGGCGCGTCGGGGTCCTTGTTGATGGCGACGATCGTCTTGCTGCTCTTCATGCCGGCGATGTGCTGGATGGCGCCTGAGATGCCGATGGCGAAATACAGCTTGGGCGCGACGATCTTGCCGGTTTGCCCGATCTGGTAGTCGCCAGGGGCGTAGCCTGCGTCGCACGCGGCGCGGCTGGCGCCGATGGCGCTGCCCAAGACGTCAGCCAGCGGCTCGAGCACATCAAAGAACTTCTCCTTCAAGGCGCGGCCACCGCTGACGATCACCGAGGCGTCGGTCAGCTCTGGGCGCTCGCTCTTCACGGCGTCGATGGACACGAACTCCACGCGGCTCGCGCTGGCGCTGGGCGCCACCTTGGCCACGTCTTCGAGGGGAGAGCTGCCACCGCTGGGCGCCGCAGCTTCGAACTCAGATTGCCGTGCGGTAGCGGTTTGGATGGGCGTGCTGAGCGTGGCGAACCCGAAGGCGTTACCAGCGAACATCGGCCGCTTGTACACGATCTTGCCGCCTTCTTGGCTGACCCCAGCGCAGTCACCGGCGTAGCTCGCGTCGAGCTTGGCCGCCACGCGGGGGATCAGGTCCTTACCGAAGGTGGAAGCCGTGGCGCACACCAGGCCGAACGCCTTGCCTACCGCCGCTACGGTAGGCGCGAACTGCTCGGCGACGTAGTTCTGCAAGGAAGCGTCTTCGCAGACGAAGACCTTGGCGGCGCCGTAGCCGGTGAGCTCGGCGGCGGCGGCCTTGGTGCCGGGGCCGCCGATGGCGAGGATGCTAAACCCACTGCCCGCCTGGCGGGCCATGGTGATCGCGCTGAGCGTGGTCTTCTTGACCTTGCCCGCATCAATTTCTGCAACAACGAGAACGTCTGTCATCGTGTGGTTCCTCTCAGATCGCTTTGGCTTCGCTGGCCAGCTTGGTCACAAGTTCAGCCACGTCGGCCACCTTCACGCCCGCGGCGCGAGCCGGTGGCGCGGTGAAGTTGCCGTAGCTCGAAGCGTTCTCCGTGCCGCCGGCGACGTCGGCCAGGGGCTTGACGTCGAGGGGCTTCTTCTTGGCTTTCATGATGGCTGGCAGCGCCGCGAAGCGCACCCCATCGTTGTACTTGAACGCGGAGTCGGTGTGCTTGGAGTAGACGCTGGTCGGCGCCACGACGCGCAGATCCACCGTGATCAGCGCGGGGGTGGTCAGCCTCAGGGTGGCGACGCCACCGTCGACCTCGCGTCCCACCAGCAGCTTGCCGTCAGCCTCTTGCGTGATGGTAGCCGCAAACGTTGCCATGGGGAAATCGACCAGCTCAGCCAGCATTTGGCCCACTGAGTTGCTGTCTCCGTCCACGACCTGCTTGCCCAGCAAGACTAGATCTGGCTTCTCTGCCTCGACTATGGCCTGCAAGGCCTTGGCCACCAAGCGGCCGTCGAGGTTGGCGTCTTCAGCGTCGATGCGAATGGCCCGGTCGGCGCCGGTCGCCAGCGCCGAGCGCAGCTGGGTTTCTGTCTCCTTGGGACCGATGGTGACCGCGACAACTTCGCCCACGCGGACTTTGTTGTTCTTGCCGTTCTCGGTTAGGCGCAGCGCGGTTTCGAGGGCGTACTCATCGAAAGGGTTGAGCTTCCACTCAAGGCCGGTTGTATCGACCTTATCGCCCGCAGGCTTCACCTTGTTGGCGTTGTCAGGGTCAGCGACCCGCTTGATCGCGACGAGGATCTTCACGACAGAGACCTCCTCAGGAGTTCGCACCGGAGGGCACGACAGGTTGGGTTGGGTTAGGACCGCCGAGATCGCGCAGGGTGGCCCGAGAGTGCCTTCACCTGGGTCCTGGCAGCTCGCGGGGGTTTGGTCCACGGCTGGGGCGAGGTGAGGGCGCGTCGAGGCGTACCGTTCGCTGGTCGGCTCGTCAATTGCCAGCCTGCCGCGCAGCGTCGAGTTCCCGATGGACCGCGCAGCACCTCTATAACTATTGAAAACTTCTGTATAAAAAACAGAACACGTTCTAGCCGTGGGTCAAAAATCGAACACTCCGGGTGCCCACGCGCCAGCAGCTGTGGAGTAACACTCAACAGCGCGCGCGGCGCCGCTCAGCTTAGGCTCCAGCTTGGCTAGGCGAGCCGGGCTGCTAGACCCCGCCGGGTTCTAGCCATCGCGTCACGCGAACGGTGGTAGGCACAGACAGCAACATGACCTTGAAAACGGACTTCTTGGTGCTTGGCAGCGGGATCGCCGGGCTGAGCTTTGCGCTGCGCGCAGCGAGCCACGGTGAGGTCCTGGTGATCACCAAGCGGAGCAGCAGTGACACCGCCACCAGCTGGGCCCAGGGCGGGGTGGCCGCGGTGCTGTCCTCCGACGATTCCTTCGCGCGCCACGTCGAAGACACTTTGGCGGCGGGGGCGGGGCTCTGTCACCAAGTGGTGGTCGACCTGTGCGTGGAAGAAGCGCCAGACGCGATGCGCTGGCTGATGGAGATCGGCGCAAGCTTCGACGTCGGTGAAGATGGCGAGCTCGACCTCGGGCGCGAGGGGGGACACACCGAGCGCCGCGTCGTGCACGCCGGGGACGCGACGGGCCGCGAGATCCAGCGCGCGCTGTACGCGCGGGCCAGCGCCCACCCCAACATCCGCTTTCTAGAGTGGCACATGGGCGTTGACCTGATCATGCTGAGCGACTTCGGCGGGCCGGACCGCTGCGTGGGCGCGTACGTCTTGGATGAGAGCAAAGCAACGATCCACACGGTGCTAGCGCGGGCGACGATCTTAGCGACGGGCGGCGCCGGCAAAGTCTACCTCTACACCTCGAACCCGGACGTCGCGACGGGTGACGGGGTGGCGATGGCGTTCCGCGCGGGCGCCGAGATCGCCAACATGGAGTTCTACCAGTTTCATCCGACGTGCCTGTTCCACCCCCAGGCTAAGAACTTCTTAGTCAGCGAGACGTTGCGTGGCGAGGGCGCGACGCTGCGCCTGCCGGGCGGCGCGCCCTTCATGGCTCAGCACCATGACATGGGCGATCTAGCGCCGCGTGACGTGGTGGCGCGGGCGATCGACTATGAGATGAAGCGCGGCGGCTACGAGTTCGTGCACCTTGACATCACCCATCAGAGCGCGAGCTTCGTGAAAGAGCGCTTCCCGACCATCTACGAACACTGCTTGAAGTTCGGCATCGATATCACCACGGAACCAATCCCGGTGGTGCCGGCCGCGCACTACATGTGCGGTGGCGTGACCAGCAACCTGCATGGCCGCTCGAGCTTGCCTGGGTTGTGGGTGATCGGCGAGACGTCGTGTACTGGCCTACACGGCGCCAACCGCCTGGCGTCCAACTCGCTGCTCGAAGGCTTGGTGTTCGGCCGCCGCGCCGCGGACAAGCTCGGCGGTGAGATCAGCGCGCTGCGCCAAGAGCCTTGGCCTGAGGTGCCCAGCTGGCAGACTGGCTCCGCTGTCGCCAGCGACGAGGCGGTGGTGGTCAGCCAGAACTGGGAAGAGCTGCGCCGCTTGATGTGGAACTACGTGGGCATCGTGCGCACCAACGCGCGCCTGCGCCGCGCGGCCCGCCGGGTTAGCCTGCTCGAGGAAGAGATCCGTGAATACTACTGGAAGCACCTGGTGACCCGAGACCTGCTCGAGCTTCGCAACATCCAGACCGTGGCTGAGCTGATCATCGGCTCGGCCTCGAGTCGTCACGAGAGCCGTGGTCTGCACTACACCCTCGACTACAAGACGACCGACGACTCCGCCCTGGCGGATACGGTCGTTAAGCGCGGGGTCATGCCGCACCTCCGGGGGCGCTAGTGAAACGAAAACCGCACGGAGATGAACCGCGCATCGCTTTGTGCCTGCCAGGGGGCGGGGCGACCGGCGGCATGTATCAGATCGGCGCGCTAGCCGCGCTGGAGGACGCCGTCGATGGGCTGGACGCCAACGGCTTCGACCTCTACCTGGGCACCTCGAGCGGGGCGAGCGTGGCCAGCGTCCTCGCGGGGGGGCGCTCAGTCCAGCGCATGTATCGGGCGTTGTTAGACCCTGCGGATACGTATTTCCCGCTGGAGCGGAAGCACATTTGGCGTACGGATTTCGCGGAGTGGCAGCGCGCGCTGACCACCGCGTTTGGCGCGCTGCGTCAGGGGGCCAACAGCCTTTTGTTTCGCGGCCCGCAGCCGAGCCGCGCGGTGCTGTGGGAAGAGCTGGACCGCTTGTACGACTCGCTCCCGGCAGGTGTGTTCTCGCTTGATGGCTACGAGCGCTTCCTCGCGGATTTTTTCTACAGGCGAGACGTCCCCAATACGTTCCACGGCATGCCGGGGGAGTTGCTGATCCTGAGCCACGATCTGGACTCTGGCGAGCCCGTGCTGTTCGGGGCCGAGGGCTTTGACCAGGTTCCAGTCAGCCGGGCCTGCATCGCTAGCATGGCGCTGCCGCCGTTCTTCTCGCCGGTGCGGATCGGTGACCGGCACTACATCGACGCAGGGGCCGCTCAGCTGGCGCAGTTGGACGTCGCCGTTCAGCGCGGCGCCGACGTGATCGTGATCGTGAACCCCATGGTGCCAGTGGCGGCTGAGCACGTCCCCACGGGCCACGGTCAGAAGTCTAGCGTCAGGGACAAGGGCTACCTGTGGGTGGCCAATCAGGCCATGCGCATCTCCATGCACGCGCTGTTGGTCGAGGCCGCCGGGCGCATCCGCGCGGCTGGTCGCGCCGAAGTGATCCTGATCGAGCCTGAGCCCACGGACGGCATCTTGTTCATGCACAACCCCGCGAGTTTTGCCGCGCGGAGAAACATCTTGGAGTACGCCTACCGCACCACGCGTGAGCGCGTCAGCGGCTGGTTGCAAGGCCGAGAAGCTGCGGTAGAACGCGCAGGTTGGAGGACGCGCCCACCTGTGTCTCGGTTGCCCCCACCCCCGCTCGAAGGCGACGCTTAGGGCCTTGTCGGTACTTGTCCGTGGAACACCGTAGCCAAGCACTCAGCTCACGTCGCGCGCGGAGGCTTTTGTGCAGCGTGGTGCTGGGGCTCGCGCTGATCGGATGCCAAGAGCCGTACCGCGTGGGCGAATACGTCTGGGTCGAGTGGGAGGGCAAGAACTACCCGGCCTACATCACGGGGCAGAAGGGCAACACGCGATTTCGTGTGCACTTCGACGGCTACGATCCGCGCTGGGACGAAGACGTGACGCTCGAGCGCATCAAAGGCCGGGTGGAGGATGGCAAAGTCGTCAGCGCGCCGCCACCGCCCGAGAAGGTCGCGCGGGTGTTGGGGCTGAAGCCGCGTGCTTCGGCTTCGAACGCGCCACCTGTTAGCCCTTATCAAAAGGGCGACAAAGTCCGGGTCAAGTGGCGGGACTCGATCTACCCGGCCACGGTGATCGAGGTGCTCAGCGCGGACAAGTGCCGCGTGCACTACGACAACCACGAAGACGCGTGGGACGAGGATATTGATGCCGCACGGATTGAAGGCCGGCGCTAAGCGCAGCGCGCCGGCGGCGCCGGCGCCTCGCTGGGACCGCGCGCCGGACGGCGCTCGCTGGCAGCTCACCGCCGCCGCCCAGCGACCTCGCGCGCGTTCGAGGCACTTTCGCCTGACCCAGCGGCCCCTAAGCACTTACTGAATCAGGCACCCCAGCGGCATCGACGTGATCGACGCGAGCCAGATCGGAGCCCGTGAGGGCCCTGATACCCAGCAGCGTTGAACCTGCGCTGCGGGCAGGCTGCTCCGATCGGGTGTGGTGCAGCGCGCGCTGGTCTTCGAGCGCCCGGCTGTTCGCGGCGGGGCGTGTAGGTCCAGGTGTGACCAGAAAGCCAGGGCGGCGGTTGCAAATTTGTCCGCGTGGGCTCGCTTCCGATAGCCAAGGAGGACGTCGCGACCTGCCCCCCGCAAACGGGTGAGGCGGCCGCCAAGGAGGCTCGCATTGTCAACTGTCTCGATCACCAGCATATTGCCGCACGAAAACAAAAGTGAATCGAGCGGGGTGGTCTCCCGTCGTCGCTGGCTTGCTACAGGCGCCGCGCTGCTCGGCGCGCTGAGCGGCGTGACCTACGCCGAGCAGGCTATGGCGCGCAACCGCGTGGTTGCGCTGGGTGAGGTAGAGAGCAAGGTCCGGCGCTCAGAGCGTTGGCTGTATCGCGCGCTGCGCCGCGCGCTCAAGCAAGAGCTGTCACGCATGGAGCTGCCCAAGGCTCCCGATCAGTATGTCTTGAGCGTCAGCCTGACTCAGCTCTACACCAAGCGGCTGGACGGTGACGAGCGGTCCAATGACTCGGAAGCCGAGAGCACCGCGGTGATCTCCGCCATTTTGCGTAAGGCAAAGGGCGGCGCGCTCCACGCCATCCTACGCGGCAAGGCCACCGCGGTGGACGTGCGGGTGCCGACCCGCGAAATCGAACTGTCAGCGCTGCAGGCGGCGGTGCGCAGCGCCCTGCGCCGCGTGCCCGAAGCGATCGAGGCGGGCTAGCGCGCGCCTGAGCCGCCGAGGCGCCGCAGCGCTACAGCGCTAGGCCCACCACCCCCGAGCGATCAGTCCGCTGGGCTGCGGCCGGCCAGCCACGCGGGACCGAAGGCGCCTTGACCTGGCATCCGCCCCAAGCTCCGCCACGCGGAGTTGAGGCGACCTAGCTCATCCGGGTCGAACAACTCCGGGTCGCGGTCCGCTTCGCGCTTTGCCAGGCGCAGCCAAGCGTCAGCGGCGACGGCGTCGCCGACGGCCAGGTGGGTGAGCCCGCGATACAGCGCGTAGCGGGCGCGTTGGCCTTGATCAAGCTCTGGGTAGTCGGCCTCCGCCGCGACCAGCGCTCCCAGGGCGTCGGGGTAGCGCGCGTCCCGGTAGTGATCTCGACCCAGCTCCCAGCCAGAGCGGCAACCCGCAAGGCTCAGGCTGAGCAACAGCAAGCTGCTCACGCCAAGGCGCCTCAGGAGCTGAGGCCAGGCGCGGTCGGTGGTGACAGATGGCCGTGGGTTAGCTGGCTCGGCGAGCCGCTTGGTCGCTGGAGCTACGGGGTGCTGGCGCATGCCGCCGAGTTCGGCTGCCCAGGCTTTGAGTTGCGTCCGAAGTGACTTGCCCGCGCCACGCAGCTCGCGGCTGGCTCGATGCTCCCACTTATCGAACGGCTGAGGCTGGTGCGAGCCGCCCGCCGCCAGCAGCTGCGTCTGGCTTGCTGCTGTGTCGTCAGGATTGCTCTTCTTTTGACGGGCTGATACTACCCTCTCCGATGGCAGCCAGCTTGAGCACCGAAGCCCCGACCCGCCCTGACCCGCGCGCTTCCGTGGTGGATGCCGGCGCGGGGGAACGCGCGGCGACCAACCTAGCCAACAACATCCGCGCCCTGCGCGAGCTGCGCAAGCTGACGCAGCAGCAGCTCGCCCAGCTCTCGAGCGTGCCGCGCCCCACCGTCGCGAACCTGGAGACTGGCGGCGCGAACCCGACCCTCGGCGTGCTGGTCAAGATCGCGACGGCGCTCGGCGTGAGCATCGAGGAGCTGATCCTCGCGCCGCGGTCCAGCGCGAGGCACTACCCCGCCGGCTCACTGCCGGGGCGCGTGCGCAGCAAGGTGAAGATCCAAAAGCTGTTGCCAGATCCCATCGTGGGTCTGGAAATTGAGCGCTTTGAACTGCCGGTCGGCGCCAAGCTGACCGGGGTGCCCCACACGCCAGGCACCCGCGAGTACCTCACCTGCGAACAGGGTGAGATCTCACTCTCCGCCTCGGGCGACGTGTTTCGGTTGGGGCCTGGAGACGTTGTGGCATTCCGTGGGGATCAGACCCACGCCTACGTGAACCGCGGCCGCCGGCCCGCGGTGGTCTACAGCGTGGTGGCGCTCGCGCCTGCGCCTGTCTGAGCTTAGGCCAGCGGGTGCGCGTCGTCGTTGTCTACTTCGCGCGCGGTCAGCTCGGCTTCCCACGGCTCTGGCGCCTCCGCCGCCAGCGCCCTGGCTTCGCGCTCGCGCAGGGCCGCAGCTAGATCCACGCCGATGCGGTCAAGCAGCTGACGAGTCGAAGCCTTGTCGATGGCTGACAAGCCGACCGTCTCTGGATCGTTGTGGATCGCCGCCACCTCGTCGGGCGTGAGGCGATCTAGCTTGTTGTAGACGCGCAGGATGGGCAGCGTGCTCAGCTCGAGCTCCTCCAAGAGCTTGCGCGTGGTCTCGACGTGGGTCTCGTGCTCAGGATCCGATGCGTCCACCACCTCGAGCAGCAGATCGGCGTCCGCGGCCTCTTCAAAGGTCGCGCGGAAGGCGGCGAACAGCTCTTTGGGCATGTTGCGGATAAAGCCCACGGTGTCGGTCAGGACAATTTCGGTTCCGTCGGGAATCCGTAGGCGCCTGGCGCGCGTGTCGAGGGTGGCGAACAGCTTGTCTTCGGCCAGCACCGAGGCCCCGGTGATGGTGTTGAGCAGGGTGCTCTTGCCGGCGTTGGTGTAGCCGACGATCGCCACCACGGGGGTGTCACTGCGCGCGCGCTGCCGGCGGCGCTCGGCGCGTTGGCGGCCCAGCTGCTTCAGCTCTTTTTCAAGGCGCGCGACGCGCTCGCGCGCGCGGCGGCGCCCGATCTCAAGCTTAGTCTCGCCAGGGCCACGCCCGCCGATGCCGCCGGTGAGTCGGCTGAGCGCGTCGTCCTTCTGACCTAGGCGCGGCAGGGTGTACTTTAGCTGCGCGAGCTCGACCTGCAGCTTTCCGTCGCGGGTCTCAGCGCGCTGCGCGAAGATATCGAGGATCAGCTGAGACCGATCGATCACCTTGAGATCCGTGCGGGAGGCGATGGCTGAGGCTTGAGCGGGCGTCAAATCGCAGTCGAAGATCAGGTTCTCGACGTCGAGATCGATGGCGCGCATCACCACCTCTTCGAGCTTGCCGCGACCGAAGACGAACTTCGGATCCACCCGCTCGCGCAGCTGAAGCACCGTGTCTACGACCTCCACGCCCGCGGTCTCCGCCAGGCTCGCCAGCTCCGCCAGGCTGGCTCGCGCGGCCAGCGCGCTGCGGCGTCGCTTCTCGGCGACGTGGACCAGGATCGCCCTGCCGTCTTTGGCTTGCACGCGGCGGGTTCGAGCGCGGCGCGCGAACTCAGCCTCTAGCGAGTCGATCAGCTCGCCGAAGTTCGGCCCAGGCGTTCCGTAGGGAACTGGGCCAACGATCTCGTAGGGCGCCGCGTCGGGGTCGTCTGTGCCCGGCGCCGGGGGGACGTTGTAGGCCCAAGTAAAGCTCTTGGCCTCGCCCTCGGGGCTGAGCAGCACGGCGGCGACCAGATCAAGCCGCAGCCGGGTCAGATCGGTGAGGTCGTCTTGGGTGAGCGGCTCACCAAACAGGTGCGTGTGGATCAGGCGGACCGCGCGAAAGCGCCCTTGAGCCGCGCGCAGGCGCCCCACGTCGGGCAGCATCAGGCCGGTCGCGCTGCCGACGATCACCGCCTCCACGCTGCCAGAGCGATGCACCAGCGCGCCTACCTGCCGCTTGGTCTCGCGCGACGCGTCGACCAGTGAGCGCACCAGCTCCAAGGTGGCGATCTGCTCAAGTGGCACCCGGCGGCGGTAGATCCGCTCGAGTGCCTGGTGTGCCTTTGGCCCGAGGCCGCCCGTGTTACCGAAAATATCCGTCATTCAGTGTTAGCTGCTGTCGCTGTGCTCCGCGCAGGACCCGAGTGACCCCGGCCAGAGACCGTGGCCGGCAGATTAGCACGCTTTGGGCGCGCGCCACTCGGCACCGCCCTCGGTGACTACGCCTTGCTCAGCGCCCGGGCCGCTGGGATCCTGCGCGCCGGAGGAATAGCCAATGTCAGAGCTAGTGGGTCTCACCGTACTTGGGGTGATGGGGTTCGGGTTGTTTGTGATCGTGCTGCTGTTCAAGTCGCTGCGCGTGATCAACGAGTACGAGCGAGGTGTGCTGTTTCGACTCGGTCGCGTGCACCAAGACAACGTGAAGGAGCCTGGGCTGCGCGTGCTGCTGCCGTTCCTCGACAAGCTGATCAAGGTCGACATGCGCACCATCACGCTGGACGTGCCGCCTCAGGAGGTGATCAGCAAAGACAACGTGACCATCAAGGTCAACGCGGTGATCTACTTCAACGTGGCCAACGCCGCCGACGCTGTGATCAAGATCGCGAACTACTACTCAGCCACGTCGCTGTACGCCCAGACCACGCTGCGCAACATCCTGGGTCAGCACGAGCTAGATGAGATCCTCGCGGAACGCGAGAAGATCGGTCGAGCGCTGCAAGCGATCATCGATCAGGCGACGGACGCTTGGGGGGTGAAGGTCACGGCCGTGGAGATCAAAGACATTGAGCTGCCAGAGGTCATGCGCCGCGCCATGGCCAAGCAGGCTGAGGCGGAGCGAGAGCGCCGCGCCAAGATCATCTCTGCAGAGGGTGAGTTCCAAGCCGCCCAGCGCCTGCAAGAGGCAGCTGCGCTGCTCGAGAAGCACCCCGCGGCGATCCAGCTACGCTACCTGCAGACGCTGGTCGAGATCGGCGTCGAGCAGAACACGACGGTGGTCTTCCCGCTCCCCATCGATCTGCTGGCTGGTATCCAGCAGATCGCCAAGGCCGCGGGGGCTGATGAGCAACCCCCGCACACCCGTCGACTGGTCTAGGCCGGTCTAGACAGGTTACGTCGCCGCAGGGAAGCGGAGCGCCCTGGTCAGTCGTCGTCGGGGTCGCCGTCGCTGTCGTCGTCAGCGTCGTCGTCGTCGTCGTCAGCAGCGTCGTCGTCGCCAGGTGGGGTCGCGCCATCGCCGACGCCGGGCTCTCCTCCAGGACCAGGCGGATTCACCGGGTGCTCGGGCTCTGGCTCCGCCGGGCCGGGCGGGTTCATGTGGGGCTCTTCCGGGGGCGGGGTGCTCCCTCCGCAGGCAGGGGTCAGCGCGGCGGTGAGGATGAACGCAGGTGCTAGGTTCTTGAGTCGTCGCATATCGCCTCTTGGGTTGGGTCTTGGGGAGTTCGTTCTACGTTCGCGCCGTTCACCCGGCCGGGAGAGCACCGGGTTCGGCAGCCTAGGCGGAAACGCCGCCTACCATGTGAGCTTACACCAGCGCCTGCAGCGCGGCGAACGACGCCGTGCTGGGGCGCGCACAAACCACAAAGCGCGCTGGCTTTTTCCGCAATGAACGGCAGACTGACGCCGCGCGCCGCGCGTTTACCATGGCAACCTTGACGTCTATTGATCTTGAATCGGCGGCGCGAATCGCTCGCGGCTACGGCCTCGAACTGCGCGGCATCGAGCCGCTGCAGGCCGGCAGCGTGAACTCGAACTTCGCGCTCGAGACGGATCGTGGCCGTTTTTTCATGCGGATATATGAGGAGCAGGCGGCGACGGGAGCGCGGGCTGAGCTCGAGCTGCTCCGCGGGCTCCACGCGCTGGGTGTGCCCACCACGCTGCCGCCCCTGCGCAGCGATGGTCAAGCGCTGAGCGAACACGCAGGCAAACCCGTGGCCCTCTACCCGTGGGTTGACGGAGACATCGTGTGCACGCTGCAGGCCACTCCACAGCGCTGTCAGCGGATCGGGGCAGCCCTCGCCCAAGTCCACGTGGCGGGCACCCAGCTGAGCCGGGCGCTCGGCGGCGCGGCACCCGAGGGCCGATTTGGTCCGGCTCAGCTGCGGCAGCGCCTCGCGTTCATCCAGCGTGAGGCCAGCCCAGCGCTGGTCAGCGCCGCCGAGGCCATCGCGAGCCAGCTCGATCGCTGGGAGCCGGAGCGCGATCCCGCGTTGCCTCAGGGGCTGATCCACGGTGACTTGTTCCGGGACAACGTGCTGTGGCGCGGATCAGAGGTGGAGGCGCTGATCGATTTCGAGAGCGCCTCTTTTGGGGTGCTGGCCTTCGACTTGATGGTGGTGGTGCTCGCGTGGTGCTTCGTTGACCATTTTGAGCCGGAGCGCGTGCAGGCGCTGCTAGCTGGGTATCAGGGCGTGAGATCGATGTCAGCGGCGGAGCGCCAGGGCTTGCTCGCAGAGGGCGCGCTGGTCGCGCTGCGTTTCGCCACTACCCGCATCACCGACTACGCGATGCGTACTAACCCTGGGGAAGCACCCGGGAGAGACTATAGGCGCTTCTTGCAGCGCTTGGCGGAGCTGCAGACCCCGAAGCTGCGTGAGCTGCTGCTCACTGACTACAGTGGCCTCGGGTAGCTCGTGCTGCTGTCGCGCCCACAAACCACGGCGGCGCTTTGCTCGCGCTGCATCTCCCAGCTAGGCTTGCGCGAAGCTGGAAGGGGAGCCCGGTCATGACCTCGGATAAACACGCGACGCTTGGCAGCGATTTTAGGCGCTTCGTCGCGGAGCGTGGCGGTCGGCTGCCGGCCGCCAGTCGGCAGCCGCGCGCTAACCAACAGCCGCGCGCTAGGCCGCGGGGGGGTGAGCTGGCAGACCCAAGCGACGCAGCGCCCGTCAGTCAAGACCACGGTGAGCCAGGCTATGCGTATGCGTCGGACCGCGCTACCCGCGCCGTGTTCGGCAAGCTGTTGCCCTTGCAGCTGGCGATTGAGTCCGCGGTGCGCGCGTTCTGGCACTTGGAGCTTGGACGCCTGCTCGGCGGCGCGGTCAAGGTGGGCCCCAAGCAGTTTCCGCGGGTAGACCGCGTGAGTCGTGACTGCGCCGCGACCCTAGGCATCGCGCCTCCCAGCGTCTACGTCGTGAACAGCCCGTACCTGAACGCCGCGACCTACGGCACCAAACAACACAGCTTCATCATGATCCACTCGGCGCTCGTGGACCACTTGTCTGACGCCGAGTTGATGAGCGTGGTCGGGCACGAGTGTGGCCACATCCACAACCAGCACGTCACCTACCTCACGGCGCTGAGGCTGCTCGAGAGCCTGGGGGGGCGCTTCAGCGCGCTGTTCAGCCTCGGCTTTAGCCTGTCGCTCCAGGCCTGGTCACGCCGCGCGGAAATAACGTGTGACCGAGCGGCGCTGCTGTGTTGTCGCGATCTTGACGTGGCTACCCGAGCCCTCGCCAAGCTCGCGCTCGGCTCCAAGAAGCTGTACGAAGAGCTCGATGTGGAGGTCTTCCTCGAACAGCATCGTGAGATGCAAAATAACGCGGGGCGGCTGAGCGAGCTGTTCTCCAGCCACCCCTGGCTGCCCAAGCGCGTGCTGGCGCTGCGCTTGTTCGCTCAGAGCGAGTACTACTTGCGATACAAACTGCCGGGCGGCGCCGATCCAGCGCGGGGTGTTGGGCTCGGGCTCAGCGAAGTTGATCGGCGGGTGGAACAAATTGTGCGGGTGGTGGGCTAATGCTGGAAGATTTTGAGCGTGGGCGTAGAGCCCTGCTGGCAGAGCTTGTGCTGTGCGCCGAGCTTGGACGTGATGTCGGCGCCGAGACCCTGGCCACACGGCTGGAGGTCGAGGTGGCCGCCAAGCTGGTCAGCGGGCGCTTTCACTTGGTGGTGGTGGGTGAGTTCAACCACGGCAAGACCAGCTTCGTGAACGCCCTGCTTGGGTCTTCGGTGCTGCCCGTCGGCGTGACCCCCACTACCGCATGGATTCATCATGTGGTGCACAGCGAGCAGCCGGTCGCCCGCGCCGTGTTCGAGGGCGGCCGTGAGCTTCACCTGGACGTCGACCAGCTGCGGCGCTTCGTGGTTCAAGACGCAGAGGCTGGCGTGCCTGCGCAAGAGCTCGACGCGGCCACTGGCGCTGGCGCGCTCAGCGCGCACGACGACGCTGAGCCGAGCTACATCGAGCTCGGATACCCGTCTGAGCTGCTACAGAACGGCATCGTGTTGGTCGACACTCCAGGCGTGAACGATCTCTCGATGAGCCGTGCGGAGATAACATACGGTTACATCCCGAGGTCCGACGCGGTGCTGTTCTTGATCGACGCTGGACAGCCGCTCAAAGCCAGCGAGCGCAGGTTTCTGGAGCAGCAGCTGCTCGAACGCTCTCGGGATAAGATCGTGTTCGTGGTCACCAAAGCCGACATCTGGACTGACCCCGAGCGAGCGCAAGCGCTGGAGTACGTACAGGGGCGGCTCGCCAAGCTGGTCCCGTCGCCTAGGCTGTTCGCGGTCAGCGCCGAGCGCGAGCTGGCGGGCAAGAGCGGGGGCTTTGACGTGCTGGTGGCACACCTAAAGCAGTTCCTCGCGGAGGAGCGTGGCAAGATCTTGCTGAACAACTCGGCTGGTGACGCTCAGCGCATCCTGACCAGCATGCGCCACGGCATTCAGGCCAGGCGGCGCAGCGCTGGGCTCAGCCTGGAGCAAATCGAGCGGCGCATCGCCGCCCTAGAAGCGGAGCTTGAGGGCAACCATCAGAGCATCGAGCAGCGTAGGCTTGAGATCCGCGAAGCAGCAGGCGCTATCAAGACCGGCGCGCGCCGTGACCTGGATCGCTTCGTGGAGGACACCCTAGCCAAGCTGCCCGGGCTGCTAGAAGAAGCCACGGGTGAAGACGTGCGCCTCCACCTCGGCCCGTTCATTGAGCGAGCGTTCCGTGAGTTCCTTGAGCGAGCAGCTAAGACCATGGCCGCCGAGCTGGAGCAGCTGAGCGAGCGCATGGTCGCGCTGCTCAGCGACGACGCAGATCTGCACGCTGAGGAGCTGGCGCAGGCGTTGGGCCAGACGATGAAGAGCCCGAGCATCGAAGTCGACACCTTCGCCTATGATTTCGGTATCCTTGCGGTAATGACAGTGGGCTTGGGGGCGCTGTTCGCCAACGCCCTGCTCGGCGGAGCGCTGCTAGTCGCCGCGCCGGCGCTGGCCCTGTGGCACCGCGGGCGCACTGAAAAGGAGATCAAGCGCCGCGCGGGCGAGCTGTTGCCGACCGCGCTGCGCAGCGCCGCCGCCGAGGTCGCCCCCGAGCTGGATAACCTGGTAGATGGCTTCATCAAGGCGCTGGACGCTTGGGTGGCCAGCGCGCTGCGCGAGCTGCACGTCGAGTTGGTCGAGGTGCTGCGCGCAGCGCGCGCCGAGCGCGAACACGGGGCCAGCGAGCGCTCGGCGCTCGAGGCGCAGGCGGACGCGTTCGCCACGCGCCTCGACGCCCGCGAAACAGCGCTCAGCGCCTATCGTCTGCCTGCGCCTGGCGTGGGTTTGACGGCGCTCTGACCACCAGCGGCGACGCGCGGCTTATCGCGCGCTCCAGTTGGGTGTAAGCGCCCCGTCATGAGCGTTGCGAGAGGTGGTCGTCTAGCGGCGGCTGATCAGGCCATGTTGGAGTTGAACCAGAGCGTTGAGGTCGACAAGCGGCTGTGGCGCGAGGACATCGACGGTTCGTTGGCCCACTTAGAAGGCCTACTGGGCGCTGGGGTGCTGACCCGCGACGAAGCCGCTCAGCTCCGCCGCGGGCTAGCGCAGGTGGCCCAGGAGATCCAGGCCGGGGAGATGGTCTGGGATCCGATCAAGGAAGATGTTCACATGAACATCGAGTCACGGTTGGTTGAGATCGTCGGCGCGGTCGGCGGCAAGCTGCACACCGGGCGCTCGCGCAACGATCAGGTCGCGACCGATCTTCGGCTCTACGCGCGTCGCCGTGGGGAAGAAATCCTGGACGCGTTGGATGGGCTCGCGCTGGCCATCCTCGATCGCGCTGAGGAACAGATCGACGTGCTGATGCCGGCGTACACCCACTTGCAGCGGGGGCAGCCGAGCCGCCTGTCGCATCACCTGATGGCCTGGCAAGAGATGCTATGGCGGGATCGAGGGCGCATCGCGGCGGCGATTGAGCGCCTCAACGAATCGCCGCTCGGCGCTGGCGCGGTGGCCGGGACCAGCTTTCCGCTGGACCGCGCGAGGGTCGCCGAGCTGCTCGGCTTTCACGGGCCGATGCGCAACTCGCTTGACGCGACGGCGAGCCGAGATTTCCTGATGGAATTAGTCTCCGCGCTGGCGATCCTCGGGGTCCACCTGTCGCGGATCGGCGAAGAGATCGTGATCTGGAGCAGCCAGGAGTTCCGGTTTATCGAGCTCTCCGATGGCTTCAGCACCAGCTCTTCCATGATGCCGCAGAAGAAGAACCCCGACGTCGCCGAGCTCGTGCGGGGCAAGGCGGCGCTCTTGATCGGCGCGGCCACCAGCCTGATGGTGCTCGAGAAGAGCTTGTGCTTCGGGTATGGCCGCGAGCTGCAAGAAGACAAGCGACCCTTGTTTGACGCCTGCGACAACGCGCGCGTCTCACTCCGCGCGCTGAGCGGGGCGATCGCCACCGCGAGCTTCAACGCGGAGCGACTCGAGGGCGCGCTGCAGCAGGGTCACTTGACCGCGACTGATCTCGCAGATTTCTTAGTGACGCGCGGTGTTCCTTTCCGTGAGGCACATCACATCGTGGGCGGCTTGGTGCGCGAAGCCGCAGCGCGCGGCGTGGAGCTGGCCACGCTGCCGAGCGACGTGCTGCAGGGGGCGCACGCTGCGCTCATCGGCGCAGAGGTCGCCCAGGCGCTCGACCCGAGGACCGCGGTCGAGCGCCGGGCGTTGCTCGGCGGCCCCGCCAAGCAGCGGGTGGTTGAGGCGATCGCCAGCGCGCGCGGTCGCTGGCCCTCCACCCCCTGATCCCTCGGGAAATGACCGGTGCAGGGTGCGGCGCGCGCCGGCGGCTCCTAAAACGAGAGGCTGGCTGGCGCGCGATAGACCCAGCCTTGGCGGCCCTGAGCTGGGTCGTCGAAGGCGCCCGCCTGCCACAGCACGAACCCGCTGACCGCCGCGAGCCCTGCGCCAGCCAGCAAGTAGCTCGCCCAGTCTGGCCAACGTGAGGCTTCGATCAGCTGCGCGGGCGGGCTGAATATTTCACCCATCCCGGGCTCCCACACGAGCCACGCGCCGCACTCTGAGGCCTCGCAGGTGCGCAGTTGCACGGCGCCCGGCTTGGCTGGGCCTGGCGCTGGGCGCGCTTGCAGCCAGCGCTCGCAGCGTATCAGGGCACGGCTCGCGATCTGGTCGGGAGCACGCTTGAGCGCCTGAAACTCCTGGGCGGAGCAGCGATCCGCGGGGCTGGCGGGGACCACGAGGCGCTGGGTGGTGGGCCCCGCGTCAACCCAAGCTGCCCAGCGCTCAGCCCCGGCCTGGAGCAACCGCAGGTGGTGCAGTCCACGGCTCAGGCTCAGCTGCCTGGGTCCGTTGGTCGCGGGCAAGCGCGAGCCATCCAGGTACAGATCCGCGTGTTCGCTGCCGATGATGGACACCTGCTGGACGGGCAGCGGCTCCGCGGCCATCGGCAGGCTCTCGCCAAACCCTACCGCGCGGCCTCCGTCGAGGGCGTCCGCTTGCTGCCACAGCGCGCTGGCCGTCGGCTGATCGCTGGTGGGCGCTGCTTCACGAGCGCGGACCTCCGCCTCTACCCGCAAGCACTCGGCCATCAGCCAGGCGGCTTGCGGCAAGCTCGGGGTGGCGCGCAAGGTCTGCTTTGCTCGCGCCAGCGCCACCAGGGCAGCGCTGTCTTGCAGGCTGGCGCTGTGCAATCTGGCTTGATCTAGTGCGCTTTCGACGCGTCGGGCCGCCGCCTCGGGGTACGCGGTGACCTTGGCCGCGCCTGGCTCGGGTGGGCGGACCGCCAGCCAGCGCGCCGTGGCGTAGGAGCGGAGCGTGGCCTGCTGCGCGCTGGTGGGTGACGCCGCGCTTGACCAGACTAGGACCCAGACCGGATTCACCCGTCGCCTCGCGTCGCCAGCTCACCTAAGAACTGCCGTGGGTCGCAAGCGCAAGTCATGCTGGGGCGTAGCATACAAGCCTCATGGCCCAGGGATCGCTGGTTTCGAAGCCCGGCCCAGCGCAGCCTGTCGAACACGGCAGCTTATATAAAATCGTGACTCACAGGCCCCGCGCCTCACTGACCACTGCGGAGCCGGCCGCGTTTGTGGACACGCAGCAAAGGCCCGCGCGCTGTGTTTCCGCCCGGGAGAGTCTCTGTTAGTGTGCAGCTAGTGGCTTGGCGAGCAGTGGCGGAGCGTTCCCCACTCGGCGCAGGAGGAACACAACGTGCAACTGGATTTCGCGGCCCGCGAGCTGACGGTCAAACTCGTGTACTACGGGCCCGCGCTGAGCGGCAAGACCACCAACCTGCAGGCCCTGCATCAGGCGTCCGATGCTGGGAGCTCAGGGCGCTTGATGACCCTGGAGACCAAGGACGACCGAACGCTGTTCTTCGACCTGCTCCCGCTCACTTTCAAGGGCTCTGGGGGGCTCTCGGTGCGCCTCAAGGTGTTCACGGTGCCGGGGCAGGTGATCCACGCTTCCACGCGGCGTTTAGTCGCCCAGGGCGCCGATGGCGTGGCCTTCATCGCTGACAGCCAAGAAGACCAGACCCAGCACAACGCCGAGTCGTTCATGGACTTGAAAGCGAACCTGAAGGCCAACGGCCTGCTGCTCAAGCAGATGCCGCTGATCATCCAGTTCAACAAGCGGGATCTCAAGAACGTTCGCAGCGACGAGGAGATCGCCAAGCTCGCCTCACAAGGCCGAGAGCCAGTTTACCTCGCGGTAGCGACACGGGGCGAGGGGGTGGTGGAGAGCTTCATTGGCCTCTTGCACCTCACCATGAGCCAGCTGGACGCCGAGCACGACCTCACCGGGAAGTTCGGTATCAACACCCTCAGCCTGCTTGAGGAGGTCAGCCAGAAGCTCGGGCAGAAGCGGCCCGTGAGCGAAGTGCTCGGGGAGTGTGTCGGGGGAGCCCTCGACGTGCTGCGCCCGGAGGCCCAGCAATGACGGCGCAAGCGGCAGAGCGCAGCCTGGACGAGCTGACCCTGGAATCGAAGCTCGCGCTCGAAGACCTCGTGGACCGCGCGGCGCTGCGCGAAATGGCCAGCAGCTTCTACGAGTTGTTTAGGATCCCGCTGCGCATCTACAGCGATGATGGGGTGCTGCTGAGCGACGTGTCAGCGCAGCCCGCGGTGTACACCTACCTGAATGAGTTCCGCGCCACCCGCGACGCGTTGACCGCCCTGGTGCACCAGATCAAAGCGGTCGATCCGCGTGACAACCGGCAGCCGCTGGTGGCGTGCATCACCGGGGCGACCTACCAGGTGTTCGGCATTCAGTACGACGCTCGTCAGATCGGTCGCCTGATCTTGGGTCCATTTCGCCAGCCGGAGCAGCGTGAGATCCCCAGGGAACTGCTAGAGCTGGAGCCGAGCCTCGACGCGGTGAAGCTACGCCAGCTGGTGGCTCAGCTGCCGCTGGCCGGGGAGGAGACGGTGGAGCGCATCGCCCGTCACCTCAGGGGTGTCCTGGACCTGATCCTATTCAGCGGCCACAAGGCGCTGCTCACCACCAACATGCACCTGGCGAGCGTGCGCGAGAGCTTCCGCGAGCTGCAGGAAAAGAACCTGAAGCTGCAGGAGACCTACAACCGCTTGAAGGAGCTCGATCGCCTGAAGAGCAACTTCTTGGCCACGGTCTCTCACGAGCTGCGCACGCCGCTGACGTCTATCATCGGCTACAGCGAGATGCTCACTGAAGGCATCGCCGGCGACATGACCGAGGAGCAGCGCGACTTCGTCTCTACCATTCACGGCAAGGGCGAGCAGCTGCTCGAGCTGATCATGGGCCTCTTGGACCTCTCGAAGCTCGAGAGCGGCACCATGAGCCTGAACAAGCGCGAGATGGAGATCGAAGACTTGATCGCGGATGTGGTGAGCACCCTCCAGCCTACCGCAAGGAAGAAGGGTGTGCTGCTGGTGTCTACGGCGGTGGCGGGGTTGCCGCCGCTGTGGGCAGACCCCGAGCGGCTACGCCAAGTGTTGCTTAACCTCACGGAAAATGCCATCAAGTTCACTCCTGAGGGCGGTCGTGTCGAGCTCAGCGCTGACTCGTCCTCTATGGACGCCGCGGCGGACGACGGAGAGGGTGGTGGGATGGTGCTGTTCGGTAACAAGCGGCCGGCCATCGAGGTCAGCGTGACCGACAGCGGGATCGGCATCCCCGAGCCGGAGAAGGCGCGGGTCTTCGACGCCTTTTACCAGGTCGACAGCAGCTCGACCCGCGAGGCTGGAGGCACTGGGCTCGGCTTGTCGATCGTCAAACGCCTGGTCGACGCGCACGACGGTCGGATCGATATTCGTGATCACCAGCCGAGCGGTGCCCGCTTCGTGGTCACGCTGCCTCAGCGCCGTGCCAGCCTCTCTGGATGACCGCGCGCCGCCCTCGAGAGCAAAGCGCGAGCCGCGCCGCGGCTGGCCAGCGCAAGCCCCGCGCCGGCTCCGAAGACGCGCTGATCGCGCTGTTGACGCAAGCGCTAGCTCCCGCCGCGGGTTCGAGCGTGCAGGTGGGCATCGGTGATGACGCGGCGGTGCTCAACTGGCAGTCGGGGCAGGTGGTGGTCAGCGTCGACGCGCAGGTCGAGGGCACCCACTTCAAGCTGCCGTGGCTAAAGCTCGCGGATATTGGGTTTCGAAGTTTCCAGGCGGCAATTAGTGATCTGGCGGCGATGGGCGCTGAGCCCGTGGCCGCCGTGGCGCACCTGACGCTGCCGCGAGGTTTCTCTGCTGCGAAGCTGAGGCAGCTCGTGGAGGGCCAGCGAGACGCAGCGCTTGGGCACGCGTGCCCGATCGTCGGCGGTAACTTGAGCCGCGGGCCCGGGCTGAGTGTGGTGACCACCGTCTTCGGCCGCAGCGCAGCGCCGCTGCTCAGGGGCGGCGCGCGGGCCGGCGACGAAGTCTGGCTCTTGGGCGAGATCGGGCTCGCCCGCGCGGGGCTGCTGCTGCTCAGCCGGGGGACGCCGAACCGAAGCGCAGCGGCTGCGCGCGCGCGCGCAGCTTGGCGCAGACCCGTCGCGCAGGTCGCCGCGGGGAAGCAATTGGTGGGCAACGCGAGCTCCGCTATCGACCTGTCTGACGGCCTAGCGCGGGACGCGGCGCAGCTCGCGCGCATGAGTCAGGTACAGATTCAGATCGAGCGCTCGTGGCTGTCCTGTGCGCTGCCACGCGGATTGACTGAGCTAGGGGAGCTGTTGGGAGAGCCCGCGCTCGAGCTCGGCCTGCGGGGCGGCGAAGACTACGCGCTGCTGGCGACCGGCGCGGCGCAGCATCGCCCGGCCCAAGCGCTCAAGATCGGCCGCGTGGTTCAGGGCAGCGGCGCCTGGCTGAGCAGCGACGGCTCGCTGGCGCCCCTCGGTGTTGGCTTTGACCACTTCGCCAAATCAAAGCCGGCTAGGCGCGGCGGTTGAGCAACGGCTGAACCTGGCTAAAAGCCTGGATCCGTCACCGGCGGCGGCACGAAGCCACCAGGCTTGCGCTGGGTAGTCGCTGGCGGCGCCGCGGCGGTGGCGGTCGCCGGGGGCGCCGCGCTGGGGGTTGGGTCTGCTGTCGGCGCAGCGCTCGCCGAGGGCTTGGGGCGCGGACCCTCCACCACAGCCACTTGCTTCTCTTCTTGCGCGAGCTGATCAGGGCTCAGGGCGGGGCTGGTGTCCGGAGCGGCGGGCTCGATCACCTCCACATCGCCTGCTTGGCTTGGGGCTTGTTGCTCTGGGGTGCTGGCTTTGGCGCTGGCGTGAGCGTCGGGAGCCGGCTTGAATTTGAAGAACGCCGCGGTGCCTAGCGCGCCGACCGCCACGACTCCGAGGCACAGCGCCAGCACCAACCCCAGGCTGGAGCGCCGCGGCGGCTGGGTCGGCGCGAACGTCTCGGTTCCGTAGGGAGTCCCCGACGTGCTGAATGGATCTGCGCTGCTGGGCGGTGGTGGCATGCTGCTGTGGGTCAGCTGCATGGTCATGGTGTCCACCATCGTACCGGCGCCGCCGGGCTCCAGCGAGCTTGGGCCCAGGCCGGGGTGAGACGGCCGGCTGACGCGAGCCAGCGACACCTGGCTCATCAAGTCGGGCATCGAGCGCATCTGCGCGCGCTCTTGATTGCTGAGCGCGCGGTCGTCCGCCTGGCGAATCGCCTCGCGCAGCGCTTCGCGCCGCGCCTCACCCCGCTCGCCCAGCAGTGAGGTCACGAACCTGCCGACGTCCTCGAGGCGCACCCGAGCCATGTTCGGCGGGAACACGCGGTCCAGCGCCGCCTCAAACTCTGCGGCCGTTTGGTAGCGCTCGTTTGGATCTCGGGAGATGGCCTTCATGACCACGGTCTCGAGCGGCTTCGGGTAATCTTTGTCAAACGCCCGCGGGGGGACGACGGGCCGCTCAGACACGATGTTCTGTAGGGTTATGACATCACTTTCCCCGCGGAAAGGATGTTTGCCTGTGGTCAGCTGGTACAGGATGATGCCGAGGGCGAACAGGTCGGTCCTGCGGTCGATCTCCTCACCCAGGGCTTGCTCCGGGCTCATGTACGGCGGCTTGCCCTTGATCTGCCCGGCGTTGGTGTCCGCTGCGCTGCGCCCAGCGGCCTTAGCTACGCCAAAGTCGACGATCTTGACCAAGCCGTCGTAGGTGATCAGGATATTCTGCGGGGAAATGTCGCGGTGAACTAAGCCGACCAAGGCCCCGCTCTCGTCTTTTAGCTCGTGAGCGGCGTGCAGCCCCGCGCACGCGTCTGCCACGATCTTCACGGCGATGTTGCGCGGGACGCCTCCCTGTTTAGCGGCGGCCCGGCGCAGGGCGCTGAGCGGCTCCCCGTCCACCCACTCCATCACCAGGTAGAGGACGTCGTTCTGCTCGCCGAGATCTTGGATCTGCGCGACGTTGGGGTGGCGGATGTTGGAGGCGATGGTCGCCTCGTCGAGGAACATCTGCTCGAACAGCGGGTCGTCGCTGATGGTCGGCAGCATGGTCTTGACGGCCACCGTCTTGGAGAAGCCGCGCGTGCCATGGAGCCGCGCAGCCCACACCGCCGCCATCCCGCCCTGGGCGATGGGCACCAGGAACTCGTAGCGGCCCAGGGTCTGCCCAGGCTGGATCTCTCCAAGCGTCTGCATCTATCGCTGCTCAGCCTTGCAGACGGAGGGGCAACACACAAGCCGCGGGCCGCTAGAATCAGCTGGGTTTGTCGCTTTGTGCGCGGCTTCGGGAGCGCGGCGCTGGCGATGTAGGGTGATCGCTAGAGCGACCAATGGTTTGCCTGCGGCAGACCGCGCCGCGAAAAATCACGAGGCCAGAGCAGTAGGTTGGGCGGGGCGTGAGGCCGACGGCTGACACGCCCGTGCTGCAGCATATGTCAGCGGGCCGGTTGCCTCGGTGAGTAGCGGGGGTGCGGGGGCGGCACCTCAGGTCGCTGGCGAGGACCAGCGCGCGGGTGCTGCCCACAGGAAAATTGCCGTGCAGAAAATATGCTTAGTGGAGACCGCGGCGCTCGTGTGCGCCTACGTCCGCCGGCGACCCAGCGCGTTCAGGCCAAAGCCGACGAATCGCGCGCTGATCAGGCTCAGCAGCACGGCGTTGATCACAAACACCAAACGTGAGGAGCCCAGGGCCTGCCAGCCGGGCGGGACGTGGTGCGCGGCGTTGATGTTGGCTGCGGCAGGTAAGGCGAAGCGCGAGACCAACAGCGTCGCAGCCAGTAGCGCCAGCGCCCAGCGCCAGCCTCCCGGCGGGCTCCCGAGCCACCGCGCAGCCGCTAGCGCCAGCACGCTACCGCCCAAGTGGACTGGGTACGAGGTGGCGATGATGCTCGAGCCCGCGAGCCCCACGTCTGCTAGCCAAACCAAGGTGCCAGGCAGCAGCCAGATCCCCCCCGCCGCGCAGCAGTTGGGCGAGCGCAGCAGCCAGCCGATCCCCAGGGTCGCAGCGGACACGTTGCAGATCCAAAAGCAGTCGGCGAACCGGCCATCGGCGACTGCCCGCGCGTTGTGCCCGCTGATCGCCAATAGCATCAGCGCCCCGAGGGCCACGCAGGTGCCGCGGCTAGGCTTGGACATCAGCGTGAGCGGACCTTGAACCGGGCTGGGCCGCGTTCGGTGAGCGACGCCAGGGTTCAGACACCCGACTGTAGGCGTCTACGTACATTGTCCTACCTTTCGATCCGGGGACTAACCTGTGAGTAGCTTGTTGAGTTCCGTGGCGTAACTTGTGTTCAGGGCTTCGGAAGTTCAGCATCTCTCGGCTCCCGCGTTGGGATGGACCAGCTGTGAACAACCAACAGGTCCACGACATACTGGGTTTTTGCCTTGCCCGACCCCAAGGGGTTGGGGTACACACCCCGCTCACTGAGATTTCTTCCCTGCTCACGGGTACAGCAGATAGTGACACACGGACGACGGAGTGCTGATAACGCGAGCAGGCGTTTCTGGTGTGTGCACTGGGTATCTGACACCCGCCAAGTGAGCAGCGGGTAGACCGGCTTAGAGATACGGCTTGGTGGCTGCTGCCAGCGTTTGAGGTCAGGGCGAGTTTCTCGTCAGGCGGTCGACGGGGCGACGGCTAGCTGGCTGGGTGGGTGGCTTTGAATACGACGGGCAGCGCGTGGCGGTTAGGTCGCGTTGCTGCGGATGGCCGCGGCGGAGACGCCGGGGATCGAAGGCAGGGTGGGGCGATCGTCTTGGCAGCAACTGCTGTCAAGCGTTCGGTTGATGCAACGGGTCGTGCGGGTCACGACCAGATGAAGGGAACAGAGACATGTCGCAATCGATGGTGGGGCACGAGGCTGGAGTGACCAAGGCAAGCAACCCGGAGCAACTTGGAAGCTCAGATGACGTGGGCGCGAGCCAGCCGCGCGCTGGGTTGAGCTTTAAGCGACGCTACACCCAGGCGAACATCGAGGCGTTTGACCAAGTCGAGTGGCAGCGGCGCAGCAGCGTGATCACCAACCCCGATGGCTCGGTGGTGTTCAAGATGGAGGGCGTTGAGGTGCCCGCCGAGTGGTCACAGCTGGCGACCGACATCGTCGTGAGCAAGTACTTCCGCAAGAGCGGCGTCGACGGACGACAGGAGCAAGGTGAGACCAGCGTGCGTCAGGTGGTGCGTCGCGTGGCTCACACCATCCGCACCGCGGGTGAGCGCGCGGGAGGGTACTTCGCGACCGCGCAGGACGCAGAGACCTTCGAGCAAGAGCTCACGTTCTTGTTAGTCAACCAGTACGGCGCCTTCAACTCACCGGTTTGGTTCAACTGCGGGCTGTATCATGAGTATGGCATCGAAGGCTCAGGCGGGAGCTGGGCCTGGGATCCGGCTACGGACAGCATCACGGAAACGCTCAGCGCCTACGTCAGGCCTCAGTGTTCGGCTTGCTTCATTCAGTCTGTCGACGACGATTTGATGAGCATCTACGAGCTGATCAAGCACGAAGCGCGCTTGTTCAAGTACGGCTCAGGGACTGGCTCAAACTTCAGCGCGCTCCGAGGCCGCCAAGAGAAGCTGTCCGGCGGCGGCACGTCGAGCGGCCTGATGAGCTTCCTTGAGGTGTTGGATCGCGCCGCGGGCGCCACCAAGAGCGGTGGCACGACGCGTCGCGCGGCCAAGATGGTGTGCCTGGATATGGAGCATCCAGAGATCGTCGACTTCATCCAGTGGAAGGTGCGCGAAGAGAAGAAAGCGCGCGCGCTGATCGCCGCCGGCTACGAGGCAGACTTCAACGGTGAGGCCTATAAGACGGTCAGCGGGCAGAACTCGAACAACTCGATTCGTGTGACCGACGACTTCATGGTCGCCGCGACCTCGGGCGGCAAGTGGCAGACGCGGGCGCGCACGACGGGTGAGGTGGTGGACACCTATGACGCCGGCGAGTTGTGGGACATCGTGGCGGACGCCGCGTGGAACTGTGCTGACCCTGGCGTGCAGTACGACACGACCATCAACGCGTGGCACACTTGCCCGAACACCGACCGCATCAACGCGTCGAACCCCTGCTCCGAGTACATGTTCCTGGACAACTCGGCCTGCAACCTGTCGTCGGTAAACCTAACCAAGTTCCTCGGCGCAGATGATCGCTTCGACGTCGAAGGCTACCGTCACGCGGTCCAGATCTTCTTCGTGGCGCAAGAGATCTTGGTCGATCTGTCAAGTTACCCCACGGAAAAAATCGCGAAGAACTCCCACGACTACCGCCCCCTCGGCCTTGGCTACGCCAACCTCGGCACCCTGCTCATGGTGCTGGGCATCCCGTATGACTCGGATCGCGGGCGAGCGATGGCCAGCGCGCTGACCGCCGTGCTGTGTGGTCACGCATACCGGGTGAGCGCGGAGATGGCCGGCTCCAAGGGCGCCTTCGACGGCTTTGCTAAGAACCGCGATCCCATGCTGCGCGTGATGCGCAAGCACCAAGAGGCAGCGTACGCCATCGATCGCGATATCTGCCCCGAGGCGCTGTGGCGCGCGGCGTGTGAGGACTGGGATGAGGCCGTGCGGCTAGGTGAGCGTCATGGTTACCGCAACGCGCAGACCACGGTGCTCGCGCCGACGGGCACCATCGGCCTGCTGATGGACTGCGACACGACGGGCATTGAGCCGGACTTCGCGCTGGTGAAGTTCAAGAAGTTGGCTGGCGGTGGTTACTTCAAGATCGTGAACCAAGCGGTCCCGTTCGCGCTGGCCCGGCTCGGCTACAGCCAGGTTCAGGCGCAAGAGATCGTAGCGTTCATCTCGGGGACCAACACCTTGGTGGGCGCGCCCCACGTGAACCGACAGAACTTGAAAGAGCGTGGGCTCACTGACCAAGATCTCCGCAAGGTCGAGGACGCGCTGCACGGCGTGTTTGATCTCAACCTCGCGTTTTCGCCGTGGGTGCTCGGCAAGGAGACCTACCAGCGTTTGAATATCACCGCGGCAACGATGGATCGTCCGGGCTTCAACTTGCTGCGGCACCTAGGCTTCAACACCCAAGAGATCGAAGCCGCTGGTGACGTGATCGTCGGCCGCATGACGATTGAGGGCGCGCCCTACCTCAAGCCAGAGCACCTGGCTGTGTTTGACTGCGCGAATCGCTGCGGGCGGACTGGGGTGCGCTACCTCGAGCCGATGGCGCACGTGCGCATGATGGCGGCGGCTCAGCCGTTCTTGTCCGGCGCGATCAGCAAGACCGTGAACTTACCCAACGAGGCGACGGTCGAGGACGTCAAGCGCATCTACGAGGCCGGATGGAAGCTGGGGCTCAAGGCAGTGGCGCTGTACCGCGACGGCTGCAAAGCGTCCCAACCGCTCTCGTCAGTCAGTGATCAGGCTGAAGACAAGCAGGTAGAGAACCAGGAGCCCGCGGTTCAAGCCGCCGCGGCCATCCAGGTTCGTCCGTCGGGCAGCCGCGTGCGCTTGCCCAAGAAGCGGGCTGGCTTTACCCAGGAGGCTACGGTCGGCGGCCACAAGGTGTTCGTGCGCACGGGTGAGTACGACGACGGCTCGCTCGGCGAGATCTTCATCGACATGCACAAAGAGGGCGCCGCGTTCCGCTCGCTGATGAACTGCTTCGCGATGGCGGTGAGCGTGGGGCTCCAGTACGGCGTGCCCCTCGAGACCTACGTCGAGCAATTCACCTTCACCCGCTTCGAGCCTCACGGCGTGGTCTCAGGCCACCCCAACATCAAGTTCTCGACCTCAATCGTCGACTACATCTTCCGGGTTTTGGGGGTGGAGTACTTGAAGCGCTACGATTTTGCCCAGGTGCCGCCTAGCGAACAGACGTCAAAGATCGCGGATCCAGTGGAGAACCGCCGCCAGGAGGAGGTCACGACAGCTGATGTCGTGGTTGCCGCCGCGGAGACGGTTGGCGCTGAGACCCGCGGCTCAGGGTTGGACGCGCAGCTCGAAGAAATGATGGGGGATGCTCCGGTATGCGATGGCTGTGGCCACATCACGGTGCGTAACGGCTCCTGCTATAAGTGCCTCAATTGTGGAAATTCCATGGGCTGCTCGTGAACTGAGCTCCCCATCGCCACAACTTTGGGCCCACCCGTCTCGCAGGAGGCAGCTGCAGACCAGCCTGGTAGCTGCCGTTAGGCACTGCCAAGCTTGGACAGCCCCGTGGAGCGCCTCGCGCCGCGGGGCTGAGCCGCGCGGCGCGCTTGCTTGGACTGGGCGCTTGCTTGGACTGGGCGCTTGCTTGGACTGGGCGCTTGCTTGGACTGGGCGCTCCAGTCGGGCATTAACGGCCGCCGCGTCGGCGCCTTCTGACTTCGCCACGGACGTTTTTCAGACGATGGTTTGTGGTTAGCGCGGCAGTCCCGCTACGATCTGCTGGCTCTCAGGCTAGCCTCTAACGTTGAGGGCCCAACTTTTGGCGTTGGTTCACGTCTTGCTGTCGTGAACAGTCACAACTGAAGTACACCTGGCAGCCACGCAAAACGAGCGGGGCCCAGCTTTCGCACACGGCGGTCACGTCTGAAGTGCTAGGAGACGAGAGGATGAAAGCAAACTCGAACAAGCGCATGGTGATCCCGGTTCTGCTTGGACTCGTGATCCCCGCGGCCAGCCTGATGGTACCGGGTTGCAAAAAGGATGAGCCGCCGCCGCCGCTGCCGTCCGCGGCTCCAGAGCCGACTGAGCAGGCGACCTTGACCCTCGAGCCTGAGGACGCTGGCGTCGACGCCGACGCAGATGCTGCCAAGAAGGCCACCGGACCCTACAAGCCGGCGGCGAGCTTGAAGGCTTGCTGCGCGGCGCTCCAGCAAAACTCCAAGAGCGCGCCGCCGCCGCAAAATGCGTACATGAGTCAAGCGGCTGCCATCTGCTACTCGATGGTCGCAGCAGGGCAGGGCTCTGGCACCGTGCTCGGCGCTATCCGCGGAGCGCTCAAGGGCGCTGGCATGCCTAGCGCCTGCCGCTAGCGCGACGGCGCAGCACGAACAGGGGATTTGTAGCCCGGCGCCGGCTGGGCTACGGCTCGCGCTATGTTGACCGAGCTGACCACCGCCCCGATTGACTGGAGTGTCCTAGGCCAGGAGTCGATAGAGCACTTCAAGCAGCTGCTCCGCATCGACACAACGAATCCTCCGGGCAACGAAATCGAGGCGGCGACGTACATCGCGCGCTTGCTTGATCGCGAGGGCATCGACTACCAAATGGTCGAGGCTGAGCCAGGCCGCGCGTCGCTGGTCGCGCGCCTGCGCGGCACTGGAAAGCGGGGCGCGCTGTTGCTCAACGGGCACTTGGACGTCGTGCCAGCAGATCCAGAAGCCTGGGAGCACCCACCGTTCGCTGCGGAGGAGGCCGACGGCTGCATCTGGGGGCGCGGCGCCATCGACATGAAGAACATGGTGACCATGGGCCTAATGACCCTGATCACCCTGCACCGGCGCAAGGTAGCCCTCGACCGCGACGTGATCTTCGCAGCGGTGGCCGACGAGGAGGCTGGCAGCGACAAGGGGGCGCTGTTCTTAGTGGAGAACCACCCTGACTTGGTGCGCTCCGAGTACGTGCTGAACGAAGTGGGTGGTCACACGCTGTACATGGGCGAGCAGCGCTTCTACCCGATCCAGGTCAGCGAGAAGGGGATCTGTTGGTTCAAGCTGAAGGCCACCGGGGAGCCGGGGCATGGGTCCATGCCTCACGCGGGCAACCCGGTGCTGCGCATCGCGCGGGCGATCCAGAAGCTCGGGAGCGCGCGCTTGCCTCAGCACAACAAGCCCGTGGTTGAAGCCTTCTTGAAGCGCCTGGCGGAGAGCGCTCCATTTCCACGAGGCAAAATTCTGTCGCTGCTGCTGCACCCATCGCTGAGCGGTAAGCTGCTCGATGTCCTCGACAAGGTTCAGCCCGATCAAGCCATGAGCATCAACGCCATGCTCCGGCACACGGCGGCGCCCACCATGCTGAGCGGGAGCAAGAAGGTGAACGTGATCCCAGGTCAGGCTTCGGTGACCGTGGATGGCCGAGTGCTACCTGGCTTCTCCGCCAATGATTTCCTCAAGGAAGTACAGGCGGTGGTCGGTGACGACCTCGAAATCGAGCTGCTCAACCAACACGACGGCACGCATTTCGAGAGTGATACACCGCTGTACGACGCGATCTGCCAGACCCTCGAGCGGCATGACGCAGGCGGCGTCCCAGTACCCTACATGATCCCGGGGTTCACTGACTCCTTCGCTTACGCGAAGCTCGGAGCCACCTGCTACGGCTTCTCGCCGGTGCGCCTTGGGCCAGAGCTCAACTTCACGCGTATGTACCACGGGCACAACGAGCGCATCCCGATCGATGGTTACCTGTGGGGGCAGCGTGTGCTGTATGAGCTGGTTGAGGACTTCTGCCGCGCGCGGTGAGCTCGGCATCGCGCGCATACCTAATCCGTGTGGATATGTGGTGGCGCTAGCACGCCCTACTGCCAACGCTGCCAAGCGTCCAAGTAGAAGTGCACCAGCGCCTGGTTGTCGAGGCGATTGGGCGGCACGTCAACCGGGAGTATGTCCTGGGGCAGCGTGAAGGCTAGCTTCAGGGTCGCCGGAGTTAGGTACTTCAAACCGTCGACGCGTAGGTCTGTGGGCGGCCGAAACGGCTGTTTTTTGGCCAGGACATAGCCCCACTCTCCGAAGGCCGGGACGAACACGTGGTACGGTGCCGTGTGGAAGCCGACCGCGCGCAGGGTCGCGTCGATGCACCAGAATGCCTTGAGCGCGAACAGCGGGCTCGTGCTCTGGACGGCCAGCGCTCCGTCGTCGGAGAGCCTCTCGAACACGTCCCGATAGAAGCCCGCTGAGTACAGCTTACCTAGGGAGTAGTTGGTCGGATCCGGGAAGTCCAAGATGATCACGTCAAAGCGCTGAGGGTGCTCACGGAACCAGACCATGGCGTCGGCGTTCTTGACGTGGACGCGCGGGTCGCGCATCGAGCCTTGGTTCTGCTTCGAGAGGCGTGGATCGTCGAGTCCGAGCTGCGTCATGGCTGGGTCCAGATCCACGAGCGTCACGCGCTCCACTCCGGCCCAGCGCAGGACTTCACGGGCGGCCAGCCCATCTCCACCCCCTCCGATGGCGACCTCGGCGTGGTGGGCTGCGCTCAGCATGGCCGGATGCACCAGCGCCTCGTGGTAACGGTGCTCATCAGCGGTGTCGAACTGCAGGTTGCCGTTGAGCTGCAGCTGAAAGCTGTGCTTTCCGCCTTCAGCGCGCTCCGTGATCACGATGCGCTGGTAGCGGGAGTGTTCAGCGAACACGACTGGGTTCGGGAACAAGGCGGACTCTGCCAGGCTGGTGACGCGCTCAGCCTCCAGGATCCCGACGATCAGCATCAGGATGACCACCACGGCGCGCACTCGCGCGCCGACCAGCCCGCGGCGTTCGCCCGCGTCGCCGCTAGGGAGTAACCACGTAGATACGAAGCCTACGGCGGCGTTGAGCAGACCACACACCAGCGAGCTGCGCACCAGCCCGAGGTTGGGCATGAGCAGGAGGCTGAAACCTAGCGAACCGATCAGCGCGCCGGCGTAGTCGAAGGTGAGCGCCCGCGCGATCAACTCCTTGAACGAGAGCTCGCGCCCGAGCAGGCGCATGAGCAGCGGCAGCTCGAGCCCAACCAGCGTGCCGACCAGCAGCACCATGCCGTACAGGATGAAGCGAAACGCCGAGGTGTAAGAGAAGGCTAGGAAGAGCAGCGGGGCGCTAGCGCCACCGATCAGCGCGGCGGCGAGCTCGACGTCGATGAAGGTCAGCGCCAGTCGCCGCTCCACGAACTTCGAGATGTACGCCCCGAGGCCCAGAGCAGAGAGGTAGAGGCCGATGATGGTTGAGAACTGGGTGACCGAGTCACCCAGCACGTAGCTGGCGACCGCAGCGATCACCAACTCGTAGACGAGGCCTGCGGTCGCGATCACCAGCACCATACCCAGGATGGCTGGCGCGTTCACCCTGGGTGGGCCGCCAGCGCCAGCTGACTGCCACCCGGCTCGCTGACTATCGCTCGCGCTGGCTGAACCTGCGCTCACCGCCGCAGCTGTGCCCGGCGTCGCCAAGCGCGGCGTCGCCACGCTGCTCGAGTCGACACTGTCTTTCCGCGGGGGAGCGGGCTTCGCGGGGGAGCCCTGCGCCTGGGCGATCGTTAACAGCCCCGCAGCGGGCTGCTCACCCAACGCACCGGCGCGCGCTGAGCCAGCCTGCGCGTCTTGGGGAGGCCGCTGGCCCGACTCGTTGGTGTTGGGCTGTTGCGTCGTGGCTCGCTCGTCAGGCGGCCCTTGAGTGGGCTGAGCCGGAGAGTCAGCCTCCGACGGCGGAGGCGATGATGATGCTGAGTCCAAGGATGACCGAGCCGATCATGACGGCTAGCGCGGTGTTCTGGTCCTCCTCGATCTCCTTACGGATCGAGAAGGGCGTCACCAATTTGATGATCATGAAGCTGATGGCGAACATCACCACGCCGATCAGGCAGTAGACCAGGGAGCCGATCAGCGCCTTTACGAAAGGGGCCCAATTGAGATCCATCTTGCTTCGCCTTCCTTCACAACCGCAGCAGCGCTGCTCACTCGTCGCCGACCTCCCTCTGAGAGCCGGGCGACTCAAACCGTGTCTAGGTAAAACCGTGTCTAGTGCTGCGCCTGGCTGGCGCGCTCAGGAGCTCGGGTGTTGACACCCCAACCCCCAAACCACAGGACTCTGGCGATTGTTATCACACTCCGTGGTGGTTGTGTGCGCTCTGATTTCAGTCGCGAGGCAGGTTCGGTTGGGCGGCCACTGGCCGGAAAATCGCCCGCCGCGCTGGATCTCGCTATGCTGGCGTGACTTGGGGTCCACAGCGCTGGTTGGGGAGCCCAGGACGAAGGGGGGATCGCCGTGTTAGTGCTGGTTGGGCCGCCGTTTGAGGGCCGAAGTGAGCAATACGCAGAGCTTGCGGCCTTGTCAGGCTTGGTGGCCTATGATCTGAAGACCAAGCTCAGGCCGGACACCTGGGGTGTCGTCAAAGCCTTAGCTGAGTTCGAGCAGGCGCAAAATCTGGCCGAGCAGTTGATTTCCGCCGGTTATCGAAGTGCTGTGGTCAGCCCCGACGTGGCCCACGAGCCAGTGCGCAAGATCGTGACGTTGCGCGGGTTGAAGCTCGATGGAGATCAGCTGACGCTGCAGCTGCGCGGACGTGAGATGGGCATTCCTTGGGGAGCCGTCTTAGTGATCGTGCAGGGCCAAGCTGGCTCCGCGGACCTTGGGCGAGGGCCGCGCAGCAGCGCCGGTTTGCGCGCGGTCAATCCCAGCGCCGCGGAGCTCGAGAGCTTTCGTGAGTCGCAGAACAACGGTCAGTTCGACGCCTACCTGGCGGCGGACATCCACTTCATCACGGTGCCCTGGATCGCGCGCGTCGACGCGCGGAGCTTCGACTTCAGCGGCTTCGCTGGAACCACCCCCCTCGAGCAGCTGGAAGCGTGTGTCCAAGAGGTATCGCGGCGCGCAAACGTGCGCGTCGATCACTCGTCCCGGGCATCCAGCGTGAACGCGTTCACCAGCCACACGTCGCGCGCACGCTCCGTCACCCCCGCTCCCAGCTACGGTCCAGGGAGCTGGGCTGGCGATGAGATCACGCCTAAGTTCGACGCATACTCACGTTTGGTCGCCGAGGCGGAGCGGCTCTCTAGGCGCCAGCACGCGCCGAGCACGCCGCCCCCCGCCGAGTGACCCGACCAGCCAACAAGCGGCGCGGTGTGCGGGGCGCCGCCGTGGGCACAGCCGCGCGGTGTGCATGCCGCCACCCGGTGTGCGATACCAAAGGCAGTGCGGAGCTGTCGGAGCGATCTGATGTCTTCTTTCTTCGCTTCTAACGCTGTAGGAGTAGCTCGGTATGGCCTCTCCCCGGATCCCTTCAAACGCAGCGCGCGCGCTGTGCATCGCGTTGGCTTGCTCAGGCGCCTCCAGCGCGCTGCTGGTCCCCACATCGGCCAGCGCGCAGAGCGCTGACGAACTGAAAGAAGCGCGGCGCCTGTTTCGCCAGGGCTTGAGCCTCGAAGCCGCCGGTGATTTCGCGGGTGCGCTGACCAAGTTCGAACAGGTCGGGCGCGTCAAGCTGACCCACCAAGTGCGTTTCCACATGGCACGCTGCAAGGCGGAGCTCGGGCGCCTGAACGAGGCGCTGGGTGACTACCGCTTGGCTGAATACGAGGCGGAGGGCTCCAAAGAGCTGCCCGAGATCTCAGCCGCTCGCGAGAAGCTGGAGGCGCGCGTACCCAAGCTGGTGATTACGCGGGGCGATGGCGCAGAGGGCTCGCGCATCGAGCTAGACGGCGTTGAGCTCGGCGAGGCCAAGCTCGGCACGGAGGTCGCGGTCGATCCCGGGCCGCACACCCTGGTCGTGCGCCTGCCCAATAAGCAGCGCTTTGAGCTGCAGGTGGAGGTAGCCGAGGGTGAGTCCAAGGCCGTAGAGGTGATCCCGCCCGACGACCTGCCGCTGGTCGAGGCTGAGGAGCCAAGTTCCGCGGGGTCGGAAGAGGTCGTCGCGGACAAGCCCATCGTGGAAGAGCCAGGCTCCGCCGTCCCCTGGATTATTGGGGGGGTGGGGGTAGCCAGCCTGGCGGCCGCGGGCGTCTTTTACATGCTCAAGAGCGGCGTCGAGAGCGATCTCGAGGCGACCTGCCGGGGCAGCCTCTGCCCGAAATCAGTGGAGGACAAGCAGTCGAGCGGTGAGAGCTATGCGCTGCTCAGCAACGTGACCTTCGGGGTCGGCTTGGTCGGTGTCGGGGTCGCCGCGGTGATGCTGCTGAGTGGCTCGTCTGACTCGGCGACTCCGGCTGAGCAAGCTCGGGCTGCGCGGCGCGACAAGCGCAGCGTGTGGGTCGACGTCGCCTCTAGCTCGACGTTCTCTGGGCTCAAACTTCAAGGTCAGTTCTGATGCGTGCTCAGGCCAACAATCACCTCCTCAACGTCGAGCGCGGCGCAGCGCGTGGCATCGCCGCGCAGCGTACTGCAGATCCCCGTGGAACTGCGGGAGCCGCGCGACCAACACTCGAAGGACTCGCTGTAATGACCCGACGTCTCACCGGCGCTCGGCGCGAAGCGCTGAGTCGCGCAGCTCGGTTGTCTTGCGCAGCCGGCGTCGCCGCTCTGGCAGTGGCTTGCTCATTCCCCGAGCACACTTATATCGACGACAGCCAGTTCTACGACGCGGGTTCGGGGGCTAGCTCTGGCCACGGCGGAGCAGGTGGTAGCTCAGGTGTGGGCGCGGCGGGCGGTGTCGGTGGCGGCACCGCGGGCGTCGGAGCGAGCGGCGGCGGCGGCGCGAGCGGCGGCGTGGGCGGCAGCGTGGGCGGCAGCGGCGGTGTGGCGGGCAACACCGGAGATGAGGACTGCAACAACGGCATCGACGACGACGGCGACAACAAGGCGGACTGCGAAGACCCCAAGTGTCAGGCGGTCGGCTACCAGTGCGTCGCGTTGCCGGATGGTTGGGACGGACCGGTGGCGCTGTACGAAGGCACGACGCCGCCCGCGTGCCAGGGCAACTACCCGACGACCGAAGTGGGCGCGTTCAAGAGCCTGGTCGCGCCGCCCGCGAGCTGCGGGGCGTGCACGTGCACTACGCCCGCTGGGGTCAGCTGCGGGGTCCCGCATATGCTGCTCTTGGATTCAGCCAGCTGCAGCGGTGGCAACGGCTGGGAGATTGATTTTGTCAACGGGGCGGTGACGCTCCCCGAGGATCAGTGCGCCAACTACAATCTAGATCCTGGCTCAACCAGCCCCCAGCCACCGCTCAGCGCCAGCAGCTTGAAGCCTGCTACCACGGGTGGCTCCTGCGCGCCGGGCGGCGGGACCCCGACCTTGCCACCTACCTCCTGGACCACCCGCGCGCGTGGCTGCGGCGAGCCTTCTGGGGGCTCTAAGGCGGCAGGCTGCGGCGCAAACACCTGCATGCCGCCTGCGGGCGGAGCCTTCAACCGCGGTGCGTGTGTCTACCAGCAAGGGGACGTGGCGTGCCCCAGCGGGAGCTTCAGCTCCAAGTTTGTGTATAGCCAGGGCGTAGACGACCAGCGCGGTTGCAGCAGCTGCTCCTGTGGCAGCCCGGATGGCGTCGAGTGCCCAGGTAGCAAGCTCGAAGTCTGGAGCTCGGCTGGCTGCAGCGGCGCACCTGCCGGGACGATCAACACCCCCGGCGACGGCTCTTGCATCGACGTCACGACCACGCTGACGCCCGGGCTCAAGTACAAGAAGGGCACCGCCAGCGGCGGCTCGTGCCCAGCTTCGGGGGGCTTGCCGACGGGGAGCGCGACAGCTACCCAACCCATTACGTTCTGCTGCACCCTCTGAGACCACGAGCCGGTGAACGAGCCTGTAGCGACGCTGCGCAGCGCGCTTGCTTGTGCGGCGCTGGCTGAGCCTTGTGCGGCGCAGGCTGAGCCTTGTGCGGCGCAGGCTGAGGGGCCGGAGTGTATATCATTTCCGTGTGGCACGCATGTCTGAAGCGTCACGGCGCGACATGCTGCGGCTGCTGCTCGGTGCGCCGCTAGCCGCAGCGGCTTGCCGCGGCGGCCTGCCCAAGCGCGAGATCCCGGGAGAGATCAAGGGTGCTCGCTTTCAGCTGGGGCACCGCCTGCGAGACGCCAGCGTCGAGCAGGCCAGCGGCCCGCCGCGCCGGGTGGGCGTCGCCATCGTGGGCGCAGGGCCGAGCGGGCTCAGCGCTGCCTGGCGACTCGACCGCGAGGGCGTGAGCGACTACGTGGTGCTCGACTTAGAAGCCCAGCCGGGCGGGACCTCGGCGTACGGGACAGAAGGCGTCGTGCCCCACCCCTGGGGCGCACACTACGTACCGGTGCCCACCCGCGCCAATCCGGCCTTTTGGCGGTTGCTCGCGGAAATGAACGTGCTGGAGCCCGACGTCGACGCGGAGCCGCGCGGCCTTGAAGAGATGCGCATCCGCGAACCAGAAGAGCGCGTGTTTGTTGATGGCGTTTGGTACGAGGGGCTGTTTCCGCGGCACGGCGCGAGCGCTGAAGACTGGGCAGATCTCAAGCGCTTTGAGGGGCAGGTCGCGCGCTGGGTAGCTTTCCGCGACGCCCAGGGCAGGCGCGCGTTCAGGCTGCCGATGTCCCACGGCTCAGACGCCGCGGAGGTGAAGGCGCTGGACCGCTTGAGCGCCCTTGAGTGGCTTGACCAACACGGGATCCGCTCAGCGCGGGTGCGCTGGTTCGTTGAGTACGGCTGCCGCGATGACTACGCGCTCGATCTGGCGCACACCAGCGCCTGGGCCATGCTGTTCTACTTCTGCAGCCGCGTCGCTGAGCCTCACGCGGAGTCCGCTCCGTTCTTGACCTGGCCAGAGGGTAACGGGCGCATCGTGCGGCACCTGGTGGACGTCGTGGGGCCGCGCCTTGAGCTTGGGCGCGTCGTGACGGACGTCGTGCCCAAAGCCAACCAGGTCGAGCTCAGCGTCTACTCACCGAACGGGGGGCTGGTGCGCTACGTCGCAGACCAGGTGATCTTGGCGCTGCCTAAGTTCATCGTCTCGCGCATCTTTAGGCCATTCCGTGAGGCACCGCCTGCGCACTTGGCTGAGTTTAGCTACGGCGTGTGGCTGGTCGCCAACATCCACCTCAGCCGCCGACCCGAGAGCGTGGGGTTTGAGCAGGCTTGGGACAACGTGCTCTATGACAGCCCTGCGCTCGGCTACGTCGTGGCGACCCACCAGACGCTGCGCGATCGCGGCCCGAGCGTGTGGACCTACTACCACCCGTTGACCGACGCCGACCCCAAGCAGGCGCGCGAGCGGCTGCTGGCAGCCGATCACCGCGGCTTGACCGACGCCATCGTGGCAGATTTGGGCCGCGCGCACGCTGGGCTGGAGGCGGCGATCGAGCGCATCGACGTCTGGCGTTGGGGGCACGCGATGGTGCGTCCACGTCCGGGCTTCATCTGGGGAGGCGCCCGCGAGCGCGCGGCTGCGTCGGTGGGTCGCGTGCATTTTGCACACTCAGATCTGTCGGGGATCGCGCTCTTTGAAGAGGCCCAGCAGCGCGGCATCGCGGCCGCCGATCAGGTGCTACGTGGCCGCGGCCGCGAGCCCTCAAAGTGGGGCTGAGCCTCCAGCCTGTGTTTGGGCGTGAGCTAGCGCCAGTTGAGGGTGTAGTCCACGTGGCGCGCCAGCACCACCACGCTGACTTCGCCCCGCACCCGCGCCACGTCGAACAGCGCTGAGAACGCGCCAGCGACGGAGCGATGGAAGACGTCGCTCACGCGCAGGAGCTCTGGCGGCGCGACGTGCGAGATGCGGACGCTGTCGCCGCCCGAGGGCTCAGTCTTCAGATCGCCGCAGCCTCGGTAGATCTGAGTCCAGCCGCGAGGAAACACTTTTGCCAGGCGCCCGGGGTGCAAGCCGAACAGCCTGACCGCGCCGTCGACCACTGGGCCGAGCAGCGGTCCTCGGAAAGAATCTTGCATCGCGAGGCGTGACCAGTCGGTGAGCGCCTGAGGGCCCAGGATCCGATCGACCGCTTCGCTCAGCTCAAGATCCAGCTCGACCGGCAGCCAAGCTACCCGAGTGGCGGACTCGATGGCGCGCAGGACGTCTGGATCGACCGCGTCGCGCACTCGTTGCGCCTGGTCCTGCCCCATCAGCTCCAAGCTACGCAGGTTGGCGTGCACATGGCTGGCGCGCATTCGTCCCGACACCAACCCGTTTTGCCATACTGACCGCTCTGCGCGCTACGCGAATCGACGCGCTGGCCAGGAGCCCGGACCTCGAGCTGAGGTCACGCGGCGCTCCAGCTTGAGCCGATTCAGCGGCTTGGTGTGGCCTCCCATGAGACTCCGCGGATCCACGGTGGGGCGGAAGCGCTGTGATCCTACGTGGTTACTTCAGCCTGGCTGGTCGCTGGCTGGTCGTTGGCTCCCCCGCGACCAGCCATACGTTTGGTGTGCGGGGCCGAGGCCCAGCCAGGCCAACGTCAACCGGCGCTGCCCGGCGCGGGTCGACACCGCCTCACCGAAGAGCGTAGATTCCGGGCGTTGTGACCACGGGCGCCAGCCAATCAGCCGATCTTGGTCGGTCATCGCTCAAGCCGCCGCGCGCGCGGCCTGTGGGCGCGTCTGGGCCTTGGCTGTGGGGTGCCCCGACCGATCTCGCGGTGTTTGGCGGCAGCGCGCTGCTGGCGCTGCTCGGCGTGCTGGCGCTTCGCGGTATGGGCATCGCCCCTGGTGCGCTGCCCGCGTGGGGGTGGGTGGTGCTGGTGCTGGGGGTGGACGTCGCTCACGTCTACTCGACCTTGTTTCGCACCTACCTTGACGGCGAAGAGCTGCGTAGGCATCGCCTGCGCTATAGCTTAGCGCCGCTGTTTGCGTATCTGATCGGGGTGGCCCTATACGCGGTCGGTTCCGTGTGGTTTTGGCGCGTGTTGGCGTATGTCGCGGTGTTTCATTTCATCCGCCAGCAGGTCGGCTGGGTCGCGCTGTACCGTGCGCGGGACGCCGCCCAGCGGCGCGCATTGGTCACTGCTGGATCTGAAGCGCGCGCGGCTAGCGCTGAGACAGCCCAGCTGCCTGCGGCCGCTCCGGCGCTCGAGCGCCAGGCGCGCCTGGATCGCGGCCTCGACGACCTCGCGGTCTATGCAGCCACGTTGTACCCGATCGTGCACTGGCACGCTTACCTCGCGGATCGACATTTTGCCTGGTTTATTCAGGGCGACTTCGTGGATGTCAGCCGCTATGCGCTGGCCGTGCTGCCTGTAGCCAAATGGCTGTGGGTCACGGCGTTGAGCTGCTTTGGCGCGCGGCAGCTGTGGCTGTGGCGCAGCGAGGGGCGGCTGCAGGCCGGCAAGACGTTGGTGGTCGCCACCACCGCGCTGACTTGGTACATCGGCATCGTCGCCACCAACAGCGACGCCGAGTTCACGCTGATGAACGTCATCGTCCACGGCGTGCCGTACATGGCGCTGCTCTACGCCTACGGTCGAGAGCGCCGACGCCTCGCGCCAGCTCAGCTGGGCTCACAGCTGCTGGCGGGTGGCGTGCTGGCGTTCATCGGTTGCCTGCTGCTGATCGCCTTCGTTGAAGAGCTGGTTTGGGATCGCCTGGTGTGGAAGGACAACGCTTGGCTGTTTGGTGTGAGCGACGTTGAGCTGGGCAGCCTTGGCCTGTGCTTGCTGGTGCCGCTGCTGGCGATGCCGCAGCTCACCCACTACTTGTTAGATGGAGTGCTGTGGCGGCGGCGTGACAGCCGCGAGAACGCTGCCCAGCGCGCCGCGATCGGTATGCGTTAGGTTATCGCTGCCGCGGGGTATGCGCCGAGCTAGTGCTTCCAGCGCGGCTGCGTACCGCCGAGCGAGCCAGCGTGGCGCTGGGCGACCCAGTGCTCCCGCGTGATCGCCCAGCGCTCGTGGTCGCGCCGGCTGCCGTCAAGCTTTGTGACGCGCGGGCTCAGGCCCTCGAAGCGAAAGCCGAGGCGGTCTACCAGGCGCTTTGACGCCGCGTTGGCTGGCTGAGCGTTGGGTTCTAGGCGGTGCAAGCGTCGAGGCTGACGGGCGAACACGTGCCCGATCAGCAGCGCCCGCGCCGCTCCGAGGCGCCGCTGCCCGGCGCGCGCAGCGCGCAGCCAATAGCCCAAGCGAGCGTTCTCAAACACACAGCGCTGTCGCCACGCCAGATCAAGGAGCTTGCCCGCGTGCCCGGACCTGGCAAGGCAAACTGGCCAGGGCTGGATCCACGGCGCGAGTCCTCATATGAAGGGTGCATGACCGAGCTCAAAGAGACCGCTGAGGGCACGCTGCTGTGGGGGCCGAGCGCTGAGGCGATCGCGAAGGCTCGCCTGACCGGGTACATGAGCTGGCTCGAGCAGCGCCGAGGCCAGACGTTTGACGACTACGCGTCGCTGTGGAGCTGGTCAGTGACTGAGGTCGAGGCCTTCTGGCAATCCATTTGCGATTTCTTTGGGGTCACCTTTCACGAGCCCCCAAGCGCCGTGCTGAGCCAACGCGCGATGCCTGGCGCTAGGTGGTTCCCTGGGGCTACGCTAAACTACGCAGAGCACGCGCTAAGACAGCGCGGTGACGCCTTGGCAGTCATCTTTGAAGATGAGGCAGGCGCCGTGACTCGGCTGACCCACAACGAATTGGCTGAGCGGGTCGCCGCGGTCCGCGCAGGCATGCGGGGTCTTGGGGTGGCGCGGGGTGATCGCGTCGTGGCGTACATGCCCAATAACATCGAGGCGCTGGTGGCGTTCTTGGCCAGCGCGTCGCTCGGCGCGATCTGGTCTAGCGCCTCGCCAGAGTTCGGCGTCAAGAGCGTGCTCGATCGCTTCTCGCAGATCGAGCCCAAGCTGCTGTTCGCCGTGGACGCCTACAGCTACGGCGGCAAACACTTCTCACGCCGCGCGGAGCTAGAGCAGATCCGGAGTGGGCTTCCGACGCTGAGCCACACGGTCGTACAGGTGCGCAGTGACGAGCCGCTGCTGGACGGGGCGATCGCCTTCGAGCAGCTCGGCGATGCTTGCGCCGAGCCGCCTCGAGCGCTTGAGTTCGAGGCGCTGCCCTTCGAGCATCCGCTGTATATCCTCTACTCTAGCGGGACCACGGGGCTGCCAAAACCCATCGTGCATGGCCACGGCGGCATCCTGCTGGAGCACCTGAAGTCGCTGGCCTTGCACTGCGATCTGGGGCCCGGAGATCGCTTCTTTTGGTTTACGACCACTGGCTGGATGATGTGGAACTTCCTGGTCAGCGGGCTGTTGGTCGGCGCGACGCTGGTGCTCTACGAAGGCAGCCCTGGGTTTCCAGATATGAGCCGACTGTGGCAGCTCGCGGCAGCCCACGAGGTCAGCTACTTCGGCACCAGCGCACCGTTTCTCGTGGCCTGCCGCAAGGCTGGCCTCACGCCGGGCAAGGACTTCGACTTGAGCGCCATTCGAGGCCTGGGCAGCACCGGCGCGCCGCTGCCTGCAGACGGCTTTGGTTGGGTGTATGAGGCGGTGAGCCGAGACTTGCTGCTCGGTTCGGTGAGCGGCGGCACTGACGTGTGTACCGCGTTCGTGGGCTCGTGCCCGCTGCTCCCAGTCTACGCGGGTGAGATCCAGTGCGCGGAGCTTGGCGCCAAGGTGGAGGCGTTTGGTCCGACCGCGAGCCCCGTGGTGGGGGAGGTGGGAGAGCTGGTGATCAGCGAGCCGATGCCATCGATGCCTGTCATGTTCTGGAACGATCCAGAGGGCGAGCGCTACTTTGACAGCTATTTCTCGACGTTTGACGGTGTCTGGCGCCACGGTGACTGGATCAAATTCACACCGCGCGGGAGCTGCGTGATCTATGGCCGCAGCGACTCCACCCTGAACCGCGGGGGAGTGCGCATGGGCACCAGTGAGTTTTACCGCGTGGTCGACGGCTTCGCCGAGTTCAAAGACAGCTTGGTCGTGGACACTGGGACCATCGATCGAGAAGGCGAGCTGTGGCTGTTTGTGGTGCTGGCGGGCGGCGCTGAGCTGACCCCTGAGCTACACCAGCGCCTGAAGCGTGCTCTGCGCTCGGAGCTCAGCCCGCGCCACGTGCCGGACCGAGTGCTGCCGGTCAGCGACGTGCCGCGTACCATCAGCGGCAAGAAGCTCGAGGTGCCCATCAAGCGCGTGCTGGCCGGCGCGCCCCGCGAGAAGGTGATTAACCCAGGCACCCTGGCGAACCCTGAGGCGGTGGATGAGGTGCTGCGGGCGGCGGCGACTGATGCTGCGTAGCCGCACGGATATTCGATGCACCAGATCTTGCGTAGGTTTGACTCCACGCCGCGGCTAGATCTCACCCCGCGCGAAGGCCCCGAGCAGGTGATACGCCAGAGACGAGCTGGGCGGCGTGAAGAACCCCTGAGGATTCAGCAGCTCGGCGCGGCTGACCCAGCGCGCAGCCTCTAGCTCGTCAGCTTGGAGGCTGAGCTCGCCGCTCGCGGCCTCTGCGACATAGCCCAGCATCAGCGAGGCAGGGAAGGGCCAGGCTTGAGAGCGGAAGTAGCGTGGGTTGAGCGCCTCCAGGCCGACTTCTTCTAGCGCTTCGCGGCGCACCGTGTCCTCTAGCGCCTCACCGGGCTCCACGAAGCCTGCCAGGGCAGAATACATGCCTTGCGGAAATCCTGGTTGACGCGCGATCAGGCACTGGTCGCCGCGGGTGAGCAAGATCATCACGGCTGGATCGGTGCGCGGGAAGTGCTCATGACCTTGCTCGCAGACCCGCGTGTGGCCGGCCTTCTTGGGTCGGGTGGGCAGGCCGCAGCGCGCGCAAAAGGCGTGGTTCTGGTGCCAAGCCAGCATACCGCGGGCGTACGCGAGCAAGCCAAAGTCACTGCTGGGCAAGTCGCCTTGCAGCCTCAGATCTGCCCAGCAGCCGCGCAGGCCGAGCTGGGCTTTGGGATCGTCCAGCGCTGAGAGATCCAGCGCGAAGCAGTCGCAGGTCATGCCTTGAGCATCGCCCCCCACGTCATCACGCTTGAGCAGACCGAGCCACACGATCTCTGAGGCGGCGTCGATGAGCTGGGGCACGGCTGGCAGCAAGACCGCTTGCGCGTTGTCTACCAGCACGCGGCCACGCCACTGCAAGACGAGCTGGCTCTGCTGGTCGTCGAGCGCGCTCTCGATGCGCGCGCTGTTTTCTCGCGAAAGGCCAGCTCGGTCCAGCGTTAGGGTCATCAAGTAAACACCGGGTGTTGCCACCCGGTGCTCCTTACAGGACCGGACTTGCGAATTTCCCGCATCCGGCTCTTCGGTTTGTGTTTAGTAGAGCTGCGTTCTGAGGAGACATCTCGCAGCTCAGATTCGTGCGGCGGGGAGGCGATGGGGTTGAGTTTCAAGCGCCGCTCGAACTTCTCCCAAGTGAATGACCGCTCTTGCGAGCGGCGATTCAGCCACTTGAACAGAGCGCCGACGCAGTGAGAGAAGTAGTGGTTCAGCTTTGCCGAGTTGGATCGCACACCGTAGTAGTTGAGGTGCCCTGCGAGCGCCGCGCGAGGGATGCCCCAGAGCCTGTCGAGCTTCGTCTTGTTGCGGCTTGATTTGATCCATGCGGTAAAGCTCGACATGCTCCTTGAGAGTCGCTTGGGCTGCGTCTTGAGCTTCAAGAGTCGGCGTTTGGCGATGTCTCGTCCCCAGTATAGCTCAAAGCCTAGGAAGGCGATGGGGCCTTTGGGGCTGCGTCGGGCGAACGGCACGATGGCGCATTTGTCGAGGTTGAGCTTGAGCTTGCCCTCGGCGAGGCGCTGTTGCAGTGCCGTACGGAACTTCTCGGCTGCTCGCGGCGACGAACGCAAGACTCGGTACAGCGACCTCGCGGTGTTTCCGCTGGCGAGACTAGATCCGGGGACGTCTCCCGAACCGCACCCGCTGGTCAGCAGCAACCTCGTGACGCACATTAGGGGTGAGCGTCGCACAGCGCGCGGCTGCTGCGCAATCACGACCCACGCGGTGCGTTGCCAGGGGCAGCGCAGGGGCCTGAGCTCACCCGCTCGGGCTGGGGTCGCTCAGCTTAGGTTCGCTCTGGATCGCCTCGACCTGCAGGCGCTTGGCGGCGACTCGTTGAGCGACGGGGGAGCGATCGACGCCCACCCAGCCGCGGCCCAAGCGCCGCGCGACGGCCAGCGTCGTCCCGGAGCCGCACATCGGATCGAGCACCAGCGAGCCCTCATTACTTGCCGCGTGGATAATGCGTTCGAGCAGCGCCTCGGGTTTTTGCGTGGGGTAGCCGGTGGTCTCCGGGTTGAGCGGGGTGTTGGCGTTCATGGCGGGGCAATCGCTCCACACGCTGCCTAGGCGGCGGCCTTCGTCGGCATAGTAGCGGTACGCCTTGCCGCGGATCACGCGCTCGCGATAGTGGCGGCCGTCTGCGTCCTGACGTTGAAAGTGCATGCTCAAGCTCGTCGCAGCGAAGGGCTCGCGCAGGCTTGGGTGGCTCCCGTTCCACACCATCGCGCCGCGCGGCGCGTAGATCAGGATCGTCTGGTGGGTGACGCTAGGGCCCTTGGTGCCGCGCGCCCCATTGCCAGGCAGCCAGATGATCTCGCCCTTGAACGCGCCGCGCCCGAACAGCTCGTCGCACAGGCACTTAGCTTCGTGGATGGCGCGGTGGTCGAGGTGGAGCCAAATGCTGCCGTGGGGAGTCAGCAGTTGCCCCATCAGCTGCAAGCGAGGGCGCATCATGCTCAGCCAAGCGTCGACGCCGCCCCAAGCGTCGCGGTAGGCTGCCTGACCCGCCTGACGGTCGCCTTGGTCACCTCGGGCGCCGCGGGTCCCGCCAGCGGCGAAGGGTGGATCTGCGTAGATCAGCTCAAACTCGGCGCTGCCCACCAAGCGCGGCAACACATCCAAGCAGTCTCCAGCGTAGAGCCCTTGCGCTGGATGGCTCGCAGCGCTGTCTCGGGTCGCGGCGCTGTCTCGGGTCGTGGCGCTGTCTCGGGTCGTGGCGCTGTCTCGGGTCGCGGCGCTGCCTCGGGTCGCGGCGCTGCCGAGCGCTGCGCCCGTGGCGTCGACGCTCGCGTGCTGCGGGTCGCGCTGCTCGCTCATGGTCGCGCCGCGGCGGTCTCCGAGGCCGCTTCAGCGTCGCCGTCTGTGTGCTCCAGGGCCGGCTCGAGGGCTGGCTCCATCAGCGCGAGCTCGATCACCTGCTCATCAGACAGCTCCGGCGGCAGCTCACCAGGTAGAAACTCCCAGTACGGCCCGCCACCCGCGCAGCCGCGCGCGAGCTCTGCCGGGCTGCACGCAAAGCGCATGTGGATGTGATCGTCGTGGGACGCGCTGTCTCGCGGCTGCAGCAGCACCGTCTCTGCGTACCAGACTAAGGCGTCAGCTTCCCCGCGGGAGCGCGCATAGTCGATCAGCAGCGCCTCAATGGCTTGACTGCAGAACATCCACTGCACGCTCGCCTCTGGATCTTGGAGCAAGGCTTTGATCAGCGCCCACACCCGCGGGACGTCGAGGGCGATGAAGTCGCTGCCCAGCTGGGCCAGCCCGTCGCCGCCTACGTTGACGAAGCCAGGGCTCAGCACCGGCGCGCCCGCGGGCGTGGTCACGTACCACAAGATGTCCACGTCGCGGCCGGTGCGGTGGGAGTTGTGGTGTGGGATCTTGCCTCCATGTTGGCCCGAGAGATCACCGAACAGCAACGGTTTGCCGCCGGGAAATTCTGCATGGACGCGCGCCGCGGCGCGCTGCAGCGCGCCTACCAAGCGCGGCTGGCCCCAGTAGTGAGGGCTCCGTGGCCGGTAGCGCGCGAAGCCGGGCCCGCGGCGCGGCAGCTCCAGCGCGCCCGTCTGGACGCCCAGGTGAGGGACGCCGACGCCGCCTTCAAAGCCGGGAGCCAACGGGCTCGGCGTGTTGGTGCACGCGGCCAGCGCTGCGCAGGTCAGAGACAGCGCCGCGAGCCTCGCGGCGCTCAGGCCCAAGACCCCAATGCCCGATCCATGCGGAGTCACTCTTCGCCGCCCCCTTCTACGTAGGCTGCGATGCGGCCCTCGATGGTGCGCACCGCGGCCTGGCTGCGGAACGACTCGCTGAGCTCAAGCTTGTCGCCGATCCGGCGTAGGTAGCCTTGGTCTACCAGGGAGGTGATCGCGTTCTGAATCACCGGCTTGCTCACCGCTTCGCGGCGATCGATCTCGCCGGCTAAGAACATGCGACTGCCCGTGGCGAGGGTCTTCTTGATCAGGTCCTTTTCGCTGAGCGGGCCTTTGACCAGCGGCAGCAGGCCGCGGGCGGTGACGCGGTAGCCTTCAAGGAAGCCGCGAAACAGCCGGGCGTAGTTGCGGAGCCAGTCTTGCCCGGTCCAGCCCAAGCGCCCGGCGCCTGGCTGCAGCTGGTCGCCCTTGGCCACGTCTACTTCACCGGCCTCTAGCATGGCGGCCAGGGTCTCTTCAAAGATCTCGTCGAAGGATTTATCTGCATGGAAACGAAACTCGAACTTCAACAGGCGCGACAGCCGCTGCACGCGGACTCGGACCACCTGACGGCTGACTGGTTTGCCGACTTCTGGGCGCAGCGCGATGGCGATCAAGCCGCGCTCCACGAAGAAGTGGATGATCATGTTCTTGGAGGTGTCTAGCGTCAGCCGTTTGGCGTCTGGCACGGTATAGATGGGCTCGGCCAGCGACCCGGGCCGCGGCCGCTTGCGGCGCTCTTTGGCGGGGGCATCTGGATCCGCCGGGACATGCGCCTCGACCAACTCGGCGTCGACGAACATGGCGGCCGCCTCGCGGATCGCCTCTGGCCTGAGTGAGCCAGTGGAGGTCGCGGTCGCGGAGGTGACGCGCGCGCCGGCCTCACGAAGAACCGTGAGGAAGCAGCGGCAGCGCTGGATCAGCTCTTCGTGTGCCAGTCCGCGCCGGTCGTGACTGAGCAGGGCCAGCGCGGTGAGCGCGCCAGGCGTGACCGCCGTCACGCTGTTGATCTCATCCATCACGCGGTTGCCGAGCCGGCGCACCACCTGCCGGCGTTGTTCGGCGCTCAGCGCGCCCTCCTCGCTGAGCCCGAGCTCTGCGCGCACCTGCGGCAAGCTCAGGCTCTCGCCAAACTCTAGGTTGATGCGGCCGTAGCGGTGGCGCAGCACGTCGGTCGAGCGCAGCAAGCCGCCGGCGTCTTCGCGTGACTTGTCCCCGCCCTGCAGCTCTCGTTCGTAGCTGCTGGCTTCGACCACGCGCTCGTAGCCGATGCTCACGGGGATGAAGTAGGTGGGGCGCCCAGGCACGTTGAGCGCCGCCTCGACCAACATGGTCAGCAAGCCAAACTTTGGGGCCAAGAGCTTGCCGTTGCGGCTGCGCCCGCCTTCTAGGAACACCTCGATCGGGTAGCCGTCTTTGATCAGGCGCCTGACGTAGGCGTCGACGACGGATGAATACAGCCGATCGCCCTTGAACGAGCGCCGAATAAAGAAGGCGCCCCCGCGCCTGAGCAGCGGGCCGAGGGGGAAGAAGCCGAGGTTGTCGCCCGCCGCGATCAAAGGCAGCTGCAAGTTCTCTTCGTTGAACACGTAGCTCAAGATCAGGTAGTCGATGTGGCTTTTGTGGCTGGGCAGCAGGACCAGCGTGCCTTCTTTTGCGAGCTCTCGGATGCGTTCTAAATCCGTACGGTCGTATTCAATGCCGGCGTAGATGCGCCGAAACACCCGGTCGAGGCCCAGCGCCATGGCCTTGATCGCGGTGGTCTCTGGCGTGGCTTGCAGCTCGCGCAGCATGCTCAGGGCCTTGCCGGCTAACACGGCGCGCTCTTGTGGGCGTTCGCCGGCCAGCTCTTGGATCACGTGTTGCAGCTTGGGGCTGCGCGCGATCTCCAGGCGGACGCGATCTGGCGGCTTCTCGGCGGGGCCGATCACGCTGCGCCGCTCGCGCTCGACCCTGCGCAACATGGCGTAGGTGATACGCCTCACGCAGACGTCGTCGCTGAGATCAGGATATTCCTCAAGGAAAACTTGCAGGTCTAGCGGCTCGCCGGCTCTCAGCGCCACGTGGCGATAGTTGTAGAGAAACTGCCCCACGGTGCGCAGCGGGCTCGGCCACTCGCGCGGCCCAAGCAGCAGATCGATGGGGCGCATGCCCCGCGTGTCGGGGCCCTTGCTCCAGACGAACACCTGGGGGATGAGCAAGATCGGCCGGTCCCACTCGCGCTGCAGGCGGATCAGCGTGTGGATCAGCTCGTCGCCCTCTTTCAAGCCGCGGCCATGGCTGGCGCCCGCCACCACGTCGAGCACCCCCGGGGGCCGCTTCAAGAACAGGTTGGCTGAGCCGCCGCCAACAAGCGCTGCCTGGAGCGCGTCAGACGGCGTGGCGCCTGCGCGCGGAAACAGCGCCGCGCGCCAGCCCCCACTCAGCGGGTTCAGGATCCCCATCCCAAGATCATTAGTGAACTGAACTTGGGGCAGCCCGTAGCGCTTGGTGAGGTGATCGAGCGCGAAGAAATCGACCAGGTTGAGGTTGCGCTGGATGTATATCAGCGTGCCCCGGGACGCGGCCTCTCGCACCTTGCGCACCCAGCTGTCGTCGACGTGGATCGCGTCGAAGAAGCGCGCGTAGACCGCACGCATGAGCGGGTTAGGCTGGTAGGTGAGGGTCAAGTCGGTTTGAGGCATGGTGAACGCACGCAGCGGGTGCGGGGATAGTACCGAATGCTGGCTAGCAGCAACCGCCGCGCGACGTTAGGCAGCAGACGTGGCACAACCGGGCATGCTCCGCGCCCACCCCCTGATCCGGCCCTTTCGAGGATCGCTTGTAGCACGCAGCCGTAGGCCTGCGCAGCGCTCACCGGCGCGTGGCCCGCGCCTGCTCTGGCGTTGCCTGTGTGGTCTGGCGCTGCTCAGCTGGGTGGGTGCCTGCCGCCCCAAGCCGGGCCCAAACCCCGAACCGTCGAGCTCCGCTGAACAGCCGCCGCCGCCACCGCCGCCGCGCTGTGCTGAGGTCAGCCAGGGCGCGAGCTTTCTGATCGGGAAGCCAAGCACGCAAGCAGAGCCGGAGCAGCAGGCCCTCGATCTGCCGTTCGCGGTGGAGATCGGAGGCGCGCGCAGCCTAGCTAGTGGCTACCTGGTGACCGCGCTGCGCTCGGTGGGCAAACAGACCCACGCCATGCTGGCGAGCGTCAGCGGGGACTCAGCGGCCGGGCGCGTGATTGAGCTCGGGCGGGTACATGGTGACGTGGAGCCTCCGACTATTGCCACGCGGAAAGAGCGTGTGGTGGTCGGGGTGGTGGACCACGACGCTTCAGGCAGCATCGTGCGCCTGGCGACCGTCAGCCAAGCAGCGACCAACCCCAACGTGACCTGGGGCGCGTTGCCATCGATCGGGAGCGACGAATCCCAGGCCTTCGACATCGCCTTGGGGGATAGCCGCGGCGTCTTGGTATGGGACGATTTCAAGCGCGCTGACGGCTATGGCAGCGTCTGGAGCCTGAGCTTCAACTTGGATGACCCATCGTCGGTCACGCCAGCGCGGGTGGTGTCGCTCAAAGGCCAAGACGTGGAGGCGCCGCAGTTGGCCGAGCGCCCCGGCGGCTTTTGGCTGGCCTGGGTCGCGCACTCGAAGCTCGGCAAACCAGCGCCGGCGTCCAAAGAGCCGCCCAGCGCAGAGCTGGACAGCGAGGAGCTGATCGACCTCGGCAAGCGCTGGATCGAGGTCGTGCGCTTGGATGAGAACGGCGTCCGCCAGGGTGAGCCTGTACAAATCGGCTCAAAGGACGCCCACGTCTTAGTGTTTGATCTCAGCGCTGGGCCAGATGGTTCCGCGTGGTTAGCTTGGCGAGACGACGCGACGTCGCCAGGGGCGGAGCGCCGCACGGTCTTGCTAGCGAGCGTAAGCGCCGCGGGCGACGTCACGGAGTCGAAGCTGGAGGACGAGCGTGTAGGCGCGGGCGTGCCACGCCTGCTGGGGGTGGAGGGGGCGAGCGGTATGGCTGCCTGGCTCACGCTCGGTACCGTGGGGGACCGCACGACGTTCGTCGCGCTGTCGTCAGGCTTTAAGCTGCTCGACGCGCTCGACAACGATCCGCTGGTGGGCTCAGCCGACATGTTAGCGGCCCATGGCGATCGCGTGCTGCTCAGTAACCCGCGTGGCTTGGCCGCTGAGCTGAGCGTGGCGCGCTGTGTCCACCGCGAGGCGGCGGCCGGTCCCACGGCGGGCGCCCACGCCGCGGCCAGCGGGCAGCCCGAAGTCGCGCCGCCGCCCAACGAAGAGGCGGCAGGGGACTCGCCAGTGGCTGCGCCAGATCCCAGCTAGATCGGAGCGATGCCTGGCGCACGAGCCCGGCGGCCCGGTCAAGGCTTGGCGGTCCGGCGTGGAGGCGGACTTCCTGTGTAACCCCCCATGGGTGACACGGCCCACGGCCTCGCGTACGCTGAGTCCCATGGCGTCGACCGCGAGGCTGTTGATGATCGCGCTCTTCGCCGCAGGCTGCTCGAGCGCGGGCGGCGGCTCGAGCGTCACTGGCAGCGGCGGCGGCTGGGGCGGCGGCGGCGGCAGCGCGGCCACTAGCGGCAGCGCCGCGACCGGCGGCAGCGGCGGCTTCATCGGCGGCGGCGGCAGCGGTGGCTTCACCATTGATGGCGGCGGCGGCTCGGCGAACCTGACCACGCCGGTCGACGTGATCATCACCGCCGACAACGCCTATGGCTTTGGTTACGGCACCAGCACGACGCTCGGTAGCTACTTTGGCGGGGTGGAGAACGCGAGCGCCGGCCAGATCTTCAACTGCCCGGTGGGCAATGGCCCCGAGGCGTACACCGTGCCTGCCGCCAGCGCGAACGCTGGCGACTACCTCTACATCATCGGCTACGCCGACAAGAGCACGACCCAGGGCGTGATCGCGGAGTTCTCGCGCGCCGGCGCGGCGCCGGTGTTCACCGGTGACGGGGCGTGGGAGGTGTGCGCCACCGGCCAAGACTTCAACGTGGGCTCCGGTGGGCCGACGCAAGCGCAGATCGAGGCGCAGTTGGTCGCGTGCAACGCCGGCAGCGGCGACCCTGCGACGACCAGCGCCGGCTGGGTCGGCACCGCCGGCGGCGCGCGAGGCAGCGTCGCGTTCGGCGAAGACAACACCACTGACCGCACGGTCATAACTCCTGGCAACGAGTTCCCGATCGTCTGCGACATCGACGGCCAAGCGCGCTGGATGTGGTACCAGTGGGACGCGAACTCCAATCCGTTCATCTGGCCCGGCGGTTCGGGGAACCCCGCGAAGGAGTTTTTGATCTTCCGCCTCGGCGCCGAGCGCGTGCCAGAGCCGCCGCGCTGACGATCAGGTGGCGGGCGACGGACGTCGTGAAGTCCCTGCGCGACGAGCTCCGTACGGAAAATTACTGAATAGACCGATGAGCTGCTGTCGTCTAGGCGCCGGCGCGCAGGGCGCGCTGGTAGGCCGCCCGGGTCAGCTCTGCACATTTCTGCCAGGAAAATTCGTGCGCGCGCAGCGGTCCCGCGAGCCGCAGCTGTGCTCGTAGCGCCTCGTCGACGTCCAGGCGCCGCATGCCCTGCACCATGGCGGCGTGGTCTGTTGAGTCTACGTGGAGGGCGCCGTCCGCGGTGATCTCTTGGACGGCCGCAGCCGTGGAGGCCAAGACCGGCGTCCCCATGCACATCGCCTCCAGCGCCGGCAGCCCGAAGCCTTCGTAGTGGCTGACGAACAGCAACATGCGCGCGTGGGCGTAGAGCGCGAGCAGTTCGGCGTCGGAGACGAACGGCACCACCACCACCTTCTGCTTCACCTCCGGCTTCGCCAGGAGGCGGTTCATCGCGGTGTCGATGCGCGAAAAGCGTCGCACCAAGACCAACTTGTGCAGCGGATCTTGTCGCGTGGCTTCGACGAACGCGCGCACCATGCCCCGGTGGTTCTTGTAGGGTGAGCCCTGACCCACGATCAGGCTAAAGCGCTCCCGTTGGTTTATCCACTTGGAAAGTGTCTCACGCGATCCGGCGCGCTCCCGTGCGTAGCGCGCGTGGTCCATACCGTGATGCACGACGCTGACTTTGTGCAGCTGGCGGGGGTAGACACGGCCGATCGCGTCCTTGGTGGCTTGGGAGATGGCGATCACCCCGCGCGCGGATCGCACTGCGTGGGCAAAATTGGCGCGATACCAGGCGCCGTTGGCGAGGCGCACGGGCAAGAACGCGCTGGCCAGCTCGGGGCGTTCGACCCACATCAGATCATGCAAGGTCACCACGTGCGGGCAACGCAGGCCGAGCGGGACCAAATCAGCCGGCGAGTGGTAGAGATCGAAGCGCGAGAAGTCGAAGTGCCGCCCCATGCGCAGCACCGTGTGCAGCGACTTGGTCTCGCCTTCAAAGTGGAGCTCCCGCACTCGCGGGTGCTCCAAGATCGCCGTCCGCGCGTCGGGGTGGCGCAGGAGCGTGAACTCCATGTCTTCTGCGAGCGGCACCAGGCGCCGCACCAAGGACTCGGTGTAGTTTCCGATGCCGCTCTTCTTGCTTACGACCGAGCGAGCATCAATGACGACTTTGAGCATGGGAACCGGCGGTGCGCGGTGGTGGCCGAAATAAGCGCCGTCAGGCCCGGGGCCTAGACGCGCGCGGCTTTGCGCTCGCGCTCTTTTTGTTCGGTGGCGGCCTGGTGTTTCGTCATCAGTTGCACCAGCCCGTCGCCGTTCTTATCGCCGACCGGCGGTCGGCGTCCACTGGGGCGATACCTCGCGATGTAGGCGCAGTACTCCGCCCCGGTCCGTACGGCCTGCATCGGCGTGAGCCCTTTGAAGCCCGGCCAGAAGTTGTTGCAGGTGCCGCACGGATCGATTTCCTTGCGGCGCCCCGTCGCGTGGAAGTCTCGGTACTGCTTGGCGCGGGGGTGATTGAACAACTCGAGCACGCTGAGCGTGTTGGCGTCGGCCCAGCCATGTTCGCCGTCTTGATCCATGCAGCACAGGGTCACGCGCCCGCTGGCCAGGATGTCCAGCCGATGCACATGCTCACAGCCGTAGCTGGGCACGGGCAACGCCGAGTTGATGTCGCCTTTGTAGTTGAACAGGCCCACGATGAACGAACGCACGCCCTTGTCTTTGGCGTAACGGATGAAGTCGTCCTGTTCCTGCAGCGTCGTGTCCCCCAGCCGCGTCATGCGGAGCGTGATCTTCTTGGCGATGCGCTCACGGATCCCTGGTTGAGTCAGGTACTCGACGTTGCGCAGCGTGCGCTCCAGCGGGATCCCCATCACGTCGCGGTACTTCTTCTCGTCCAGGGTGTTCACGCTGATATACAGGTGGTCGATGCCCAGGTTGAGCATGGCGTCCGTCTTCTTGGGCGACATGCCATAGCCGTTGGTGTAGAGCCGCAGCTTGGTGTCCGGCAGCCGCCGGCGGATCTGCTCCAGCCGCGGCAGGATCTTGGGATCGGAGAACGGGTCGCCCTGAATGAAGGGTTCGATCGCTGGCAGTTCGAACTCTCGGCAGTCTTCGATGATCTTGTCGAAGAGGTCATCAGCCATCGGACCCTTGTCCCGCGCCAGGGCGTTATTCGGACAAAACACGCACTTTGCGTTGCAGTGGTTCGTGGTCTCGACGGCGACCAGTCGCGGTGCATCCCAACCCGGCTTGATCCCCATAGTGGGCTGCTCGTAGCACGCACCGCGGACAGGCGCGAAGGGATTTATACCGGTGGTTTTCGTAGCGGAGTTGCCTCTGCCTGCCAGGCGCGCCTCACGCGAACAGCGCACCACGGGGCGCGCGTGCGTGCGGGCGTGGAGCGCCGGGAGGAGCGCCGAGCAGCACCCCCGGGCGCAAGGCGCTGAAGTTCGATCACCGGAGGAAACGGAACAGCAGGGATTCGGTCCTCTGACTCGTCAACGGGGGGTCCGAAACACGCCATGCGTCGCGCCGATGTACACGTAGCTGGCGTCGGCGGCGAGTGAGTTCACGTTGGTGCCGACCACCGCTAGCGCGCGCGGGGGCTCGCTACCCGTTCGGCTCATCAGCAGGTGTTCGAACTCCCGATTGCGCAACGGATCTCTGGCGACCCAGAACACCGTATCACCGTGGGCCGCGATAGGCGCGTTGTACCCGGCGTTGTTGAACGTCGCAGCGAGGCCCAGCAGCTCTGAAGTCCCGCCGCTCAGGGGTACCGCATGGATCTCGGCGGCTCCCGGCGCGCCGCCGACGTAAAACAGCCGCTGACCGCCCAGCCGCAGGCGCTGAGCGGCCACTCCGGAAACTAATGTGGCGCCCGCGGGCGCGCCTCCGCAAGCCGACGTCCAGGCCGATGCTGGGTAGCGTACGACGCCATCGCGCTCAGCCACGTACGTCGTGTCCGACGCGTCTGCGACGGCGTCCTGGAACGGCCCGACACACAGCACATAGCCTCCGGTCGCCGCGACCCGGGCCATGCGCCGAACCCCCTCAGGCGTCCCACTGTTCGGCCGCAGATAGACCCAATCGGTCGAGGCGGAGAGCACCCAAGCCCGCCCCGCGAAGAAACCGACGGCGTCCCCGGACGGTGGCAACGGGGACCGAAACGCCGTGCGGTCGGCACCGAAGAACAGCTCGGTGGGTGTCAGCGCGATGCCGAAGTCTTGGTTGAGCTCCCAGCTGACGTTCATGCGCACCGGAACGCTGCTGCCTGCGGGCAGCCAATGGGCCGCTCGCAGCTTCGGATCGGTCCAGGCCAGGGCACCGGCGTCCACTGCCAGCGCCACGGCGCTGCCGGTCACGATCTGTTCCGGCGTGCAGGCACCCGCGGGATCGCAGGTCGCAGCTCCACACGACCGCCCGCACTCGCCGCAGTTGCTCGCCGAGAGCAGATCGGTCTCACAGGCATCGCTCGCGTCGCCGTTGCAGTCACCGCAGGCCAGGTTCTCGCACTGATTGGCGCTGCCACAGTCGACAGGCACTCGACCCGTCAATGAGCCGAGCCCACCCACCAGGTTGTTGGTCGCCTCACTGGCGGGGCAATCCGAGGAGCAGGAGCTCACCCAGCAGGTCTTGAGGGCGAGCGCCTGGCTCACGGCGGTGGGTGTCGAAGCATCCTGACAAGCCTCGGCGCAGGCGGAATCAGCGCACCGAGACACGCACTTGACCAGGCTCAGGCAGGCGCCCGGGACCATGCAGGGGGCCGCCACTTCGCAGCAGGATGCTTCGAGACACGCGACGCATTGCGCGCCCGCGACCTGGCTGGACGGGTTGCCGCATGGTCCCACGGAACCGGCGCCCCCAGCGCCGCTGTCGCTGCCAGCGCCGCCGCCCTGACCACCGAACCCGCCGTCGACGCTTGAACCCGCCACGCCGCTGTCGGCGAGCTCCTCGGCCTGGAGCGTGGGGGGCTCCACACCACTGACGCAGGCAGCGGCCAACACCAATGGCACGCCGACCAGGACGGCGGATCTCGGGATCATCGCGCCTCCGGTGGTTCGTCGGGGCGGCTCACTGGTGTGACGTAGGCTGCCAGGTAGCCCGTCCAGGACCAAAAGGCGTAGAGCCCCACGGGTCCCGCGCTGGAATCGAAGCTCGCGACGAGGTAGCTCTCGCCGATGTTGCGGCAGGTGCTGCGCGAAACGCACGGCGTGGTCGCCGCCTGGGTTACGCTGAACGCTTCCCGGACAAACGAACGCACGGAGTAGCGCTCGGGCACTCTCATTGTTTGGTCTCGCTCGTTCGGAGAGTACTCCCCGGAGTGGGCGAAGCCCGGCGAGCCGAGCGGTCGCCAGCTCTCATAAGGAGCGGAGGGCGACGAGGTGAGCACGGCAGCCGCGGTAGGATCGTCTGCGTCCCATAGCGCAGCTCTAGCCTCGTCCAGAATGAGGACCCGACCTGTCGTTGGGTCGCGCTTGAAGTTTCCGAGTGGAAACGGACGCTGGATGCTCGTCTCGATGCCGTCGGTGCCGATCCTCCACAGAGTCGTGGCATCGCCGACGATCGCGACCAGGGCGCCGCCCGGGTCTTCTTGGACGAGCAGCGGATGGGCCGGTAGGGGCAAGGCAGCGCTTCGCGTCAATGTGCCATCGGTGAGGTCGCGCGACTCGAGCCTGAGATTCGGACCGTCGACGAAGCCGAGCACGACGTGGTTCGGCTGCGATGATCTCCCCTGCACTTGGGCTGCGCAGAAGTCCGCTGGCAGGTCACCCGACACGAGGCTCGCGGCGCCATCCAACCAGAACGCCGTACGCCAATCCGCCGCGCACTGGATGACGAGGGGGCTCTCGGCGCCGTCCGCTACCAGGATACGAGCGCCCTTGCGGGGTAGCGCCGGCGCGTCCCGAGGCCTGCGCAATCGCTGGACCGCGCCCTCCGGGTCGAGGGTGAACCAGGCTTCGTACACGTTGCCCAGGACTCGTTCTTGGTTTGTGCTGAACATCACGTTCACCAAGCGCCGACCACTGGAGTCCTCTCCCAACACCAGCGTCGGGTGGTCTAGGAAGCTGTCCCCCGGCGAGTTGAAAGGCAACCGCTGGAACAACATCGCCTTCTGCGCGGAGGGCTCCAGCGCGCTCTCGACCTGAAGGGCGTAGAGCAGCCCGAGCTCGGGAGTCGGGGGGCCTTCGTCCAGCGTGGCGCAGCTGAGGGTGGCGAGGGTGAGGACGACCGCGAGCAGCGGGGGTCGCGTCGCGCGCGTCATTTGCGGTTGCCTTTCTTGGCGCGATGCTCTTCCACAGCCCGAACGAGCGGCACCAGCGGCTTCGCTGTCTCCGGATAGCCGAGCAAGAACTGGACTCCGAACACGTGGGCGTCTGGAATTGGGAGGAAGGTCCCCGTGTCTGGCGAGTTGTAGCTGTAGGACGCCGAGACGCTCAGCGGCAACTTGAACGCGCCCTTCTGCGCGACTCGCGCGATCGGCGCGAAGGCGACGTAGCTCTCGAATGCGTGGGTCAGCCCGCCAGCCTGGCTGTAGCTGATGCCCTGCGCAGCCACTCGCAACCAGCTCCGACTCCCGATGTCGAACTGCTCCACGTAGCCGACCTCTGCGCGGCGGAACGCGTAGCTGGGTGAGAGCTGTTGCACGACACGCCAACGGAAACCTGCCTCGAGCACGTCGTCGAAGCCGAGTTCGAACTCGTACGGATCGTCCAGGGACAAGTTCGGAGCGCTGAGGGCATCCGCCGTGGCGATGTCGTTCAGCTCCTTGGCTTCCTGGTAGTAATCGCGCGCGGCGTTGAGCTTGCGCAGCGCCACCTCGGGAACACCGACCGTCTGGTAGAGTGCCTCGGGGAGATACTTCAGCGGCTGAACGCCGAGGCGCAGCGCAGAGAGCTCGGGTTCGACACCTAGATACACGGACCGCGGTCCTGTCGGGGTGTCCCGGACCTCCCACTGGTCGACGTCCGCCCACGCCAGGGACAAGAACCCGCCGGATCGGTTTTCGTAGAAGCTGAGCACGGTGGTGTCTGAAGGTTGCCCGTTGGCCGCGGCCTCCACGCCATACGGTGTGCCCGGCCGCATCCGCATTTCGTCGCTCGCGCCCGTGTGCTGGAAGTTGCCGAAGGGATCGCGACCGAGCGCCGTGGTCTCCGTGATCCGCGTGGACTGGCCGTACGTGATCTGGACATCGTACAGGCTCAGGCCGAGGAACGTGAAGACCTCGCCAGCCGCTGGTGGAGAAAAACTCTCTGGTGGCTCGGGCGCCGTGACCGTCACAAAGTCGGAGTTCATCCCCAAAAAGAACCCGAAGCCCTCGAGGGATCCCAGCCCGAAGCCCAGGTTCATCTGGGTGCGCATCAGGTTGCCCGCGACTCTGGAGCCATCGTTGAGCAGGAAGCGACCGGGGGCCCAGCGGCTGCTCACCCCAAAGTATCCGAGCAACGCGTCGTGGTAATTCTGGGCAGCCAAGAAGATCTGGTGGTCGCGGACCACATCTACCGATTGCTCCATACCCTCACCCACTACGGGGCCAGTAAACAGAGGCTGCGCTCCCGCCCGTCGCGACGTCAGGGAAGCGCACAGCAAGCACGAGGAGGTGACGAGCGCACGGGGCCTCGTCTGGCGCAGGAATGAACGTAGAGACAACAGCTTAATCTTGCGGAAGGTACCTCGCGGCTACGTTTGGTACTAGCAAAAACGTGCCTCGTTGTTCTGTCCATCGCGGCGCGTTCACCAGCGCTGCGCCGGCGCGAATTACTTGCGGCTCTATTGCTAGGCTAACCTCTCGCATTTGGCTCGCGCAGCGCCCGCATGAGACCAGCGGCGGCCAGAGTGAGCCTGTGCAAATCGGCTCCAAAGGCGCGCGTGTCGTGGTGTTTGAGCTCAGCGCCGGGTCAGACGGTTCCGCGGGGGTAGCTCGGCGAGGCGACGCGATCTGGTTAGGTGCGGCGCGTCGCGCGAGCTTGAGCGTCACGTTGAATCCGTCGGGCAATAGCACGGAGTGGGGGCTTGAAGGCCGACCTTCGGCGCGCGCCACGGCTCAGCGTCGCGCAGCGGGTTGCGGTCGGGGTGGGGCCGCCCAAGTGGCTGCCTGGCTCACGCTCGCTAACGTGAAGGACCGCACGGAGTCCGGCAAGCGACGTGACGGCGACGTGGTGCTGTCAGTCTTCGGCGCGCTCGCGCCGCTTTAGGTATGCGTTGACGATCGCGACTAGGTAACCTGCGGCGAGAAACGGCGCCGCGATGAAGGACAGCATGGAGAGCATCAAGACGACACCGTAGGCCGCGTCGTTGGGGCTGCGGTCGGCTTCCGGGACTCCGCTCATCAGGCTGAACACCACGTGCTCCAGGTTGAGCATGGAGAGGCTAACGACGATGACGACCAGTGGCAGCAGGGCAGCGATAGCGACGTTGCCGAGGGACAGCCCGGCCACGCGCTTCAAAAAAACCACATACAGCGCGACCCGCCAGATGGCGACGACGATCAGAAACCAGGCGTTGGCGCTCCTCGCGGCTTCGGGCGCCATGAATTGCTCCACGGGAATGGCGTAGAGCACGGCGGGTGGTGCGGTGAGGGTGATGAAGAGCAGGACGTTGCGGTATGTCCAGTTCCGCGGTCTGAGCGGCATGAGTAGCAGCCAGATGATGAGAGCCAGGACAAAGACGTAGGCTATCGAGCCGAGGCCGAGGTGCTGCCAGAGATGGGCTTTCGAGTTGTCCCAATAGCGCCCCACTCCCGCCAGCCAGGTGAACAGCAAGCCGAACGCGAGAAAGGCCCGCGAGTGGGTGCGGATGGCGGGGCCATTCGGGCGAAAGGTCAGGAATCGTAGTTCCTCGATGAGCAACGTCTTGAGCATTGGGGCCTAGTCAGGTTCTCGTGGTAGGCGTTCTCTAGCAGCCCCGTGGCATTCCCGCAGGGAAGCGAGGCAGCGCAATCCGCGAGGAGATGCTCACGGCGCGTCTCTGTCTCGTGCCTCGGCGGATGTTGGCCACGGCGATCGTTCGACGACCAGTGGCAGCGTCGTGCCCCGGGACCCGCCCTGCTCTGGGCTGCTCACGAGCAATAGCCTGCCGCCCTGGGACGCGACGCCGAGCAGCGGAGCTCCCGCGACCTTCAACTTCGTGGCGCTGCCATCTGCAGCCAGGCGAAAGCCGACGCGGCTGCGTTTGTCATCAGGCCCCGCAGAGTCGCCGAACAACCAAGCCTCCTGGCCCCGCCTGAGCAATCGGCCGCGCCCCTGAGCTGCGGGCCGGCGCAGGTGAATCGGCGGCAACCACTGCCCCTCGGGGCTGACTCGAAGCACGATCAGATCCCAGTCGTTGGTCGTCAGGGTCTGGCCCTTCAGCGACAGCTTGCCAGTGCCGCCGATGGCGAACCAGCTGCTACCGTCTTGGCCGACGGAGACATCGTAGGCCTTGCCGAACTTCAAGTGTCGCGCGTGCTCACTCTGGTGCCACACCAACTCGCCGGCGTCATCGAAGCGCGCCACGAACAGGTTGGGTGGGCCGCCGCCGTAAGCTCCGCGGTGAAACAGGCCGAAGCCGGCAGCTCCTTCGAGAGCACGAGCAGGGGCAGCAGCGGGGCTCGGGTTGAGCGCCGCAGGTGATGGGCTCCGGGCGCTCTCCCAGTTCAGATCTCCGTCGGAGTTCCCGGCGATGATCACCCCGCCCGCGGGATGCGGCCGGAGAAAGGTCTCCGTCCAGAAGCCGCGGTCGAGTATTTCGGTGGTCCACAACGGGCTGCCGCCTGCACCCAGCCGACACAGCACGACACCCGCGCGGGCTTCTAGTTGGCTTTGCTGGCTCGCCGGACCCAGGTGATACGCGACGTAAATGTCCCCGGCGGGAGTGACGGTCAACCGAGCATTACGAGCCCTTCGGGGGTTTGGGTCCGAGCGCGCGCCCCCTTCCATCTGTGCCCAGCGCAACACCCCCTGAGGCGAGAACCGCGCTACCAGCGGCCCTTCGCCGGAGACGTGTTTCCCCAGGACACTGACGCTGCTGCCGTTGATGTCGGCGGCCAGGATCAAGTCACCGTCAGGCGCTTCGATCAGGTCACCGAAAGTTTGGCCTCCACTCTGGGCTACTTCCGTGCTGAAACGGTGCTTGCCCACCGCGTCGAACACCCCGACGTAGACCAGGTGGGGCTGACCGTGGAATGTCTGACCCCCCAGGTTCAGGGGTGGTGGGCGACTCCCCGCGAGAGCCCAGCCGCCATCGCGCAACGGCACGATTCGCAGCGGCGGATCGCCACCTTCGCTGGAGATCGTAAACTCCCAGCGGTCACCCTGGGGTGCGACCACCAGCGGAGCTGCCGATCGCGCCGAGCCTGCCGAGGACGCGCCTGCCGCGGGAGCTTCGCGCCGGACGGGTTTGGAAGCTGTGTCGCACCCCAGGGCCAGGAGCAGATACAGCATCCAGGGGCCTGGTCGGCTCGACGACATCAGCGGCAGCGTATCACTGCAGGATGCGGTTTTGGCGATACCACATCAAATACAGCAGCTGCAGGTTACAGCCCGTGCAGAAGAACTCCTCGTCTTGGGGCTCGGCGAGCCGCCCGTCCATCCAGTGATGCAACACGCCGCGCGCGCAGCTGTTAGGCTGGCAGCTGTCGACGACACAGGTTTCGGTAGAGTCGCAGGGCGCCTGGCAAGCGTCGACGCGCTGCTTTAGATCACCGAGGCACCAGGGCTTGAAGAGCTCCTGGCTGAGCGCCTCGAGCTCTGCGTCGGCCTCGGTCAGGTAGGCCTGCTCGCCGGTGATCTGGTGGAGCAGCATGAGCGAGAACAACAGGTAGTTCTGGCTCGACAGGGTGGCGTAGTCCTCGGTCTGAGCGTGCATATACTCGGCGCTGTACGGCGAGCGGTAGCGAACTCGCCCCTGACCCATATCCACACGGAGTGGCTGCACGGCCTGGTAGAGCGCCACCGCTCGCTCACGATGGCGCTCCTCGCCCGTCAGCTGAAACAGCCGGGCGTGGTACAGGATCATCGTGACGTTGGGGTACAGGTACAGTTTTTCTTGGCTGGAGTCGAAGCGATAAAAGCTGCCATTGAACGCCTTCTTCTCGATCTCCGCCAGCTGCAGCTGGGCGAAGGCCACGCGCTCTGCGGCGCGCTCGTTGTCGAGCACGGCGGCGTACTGGAGGTTCATCAAGCCCACGAGCCCGGAGATGCTCGTGGCGCCGTAGGTCGTGAACGCCCAGCCGAGATCGAGCTCGATGTAGTAGCCAAACGACTTCACGGTCCCGTCGATCTGATCGATGACCGCATCAAGGGCAGGCAAAGGCGTGCCGTCGCCGGTGGCGGCGATGTAGTCCGTGAGCCCCAGCGCCGACATCGCGATCTCATTGACGTCGTCGGTCAGCAGGCTCGGCTTGTCGACTACGGTCAGGGCGTAGTCACGCGCCCTGGCGCTGCGGCTTAGCCAGGCTGCATCCTGGCGAGCCGTGCCTTCCCACGAATAAAATGCCAGCCCGTAGAACGGCGCGTCGCCGTAGTCCTCGACCCACTCGCCGTTGCGTTCGGTGAAGTGCTCCGCCTCGGCCTGGAGCTGTTCGTAGAACGCCTGGTGCTTGAACCCCCCGGTCGCGCCGGGGGCGGGGGTGCCGTCGGAGCTCGAGTCGCAGCCGTTGGCGCCGAGGGTAGCCAGACCCAGAAACAGGACGGCGCCGGCCGTGCGCAAGAGTGATGCCCCCATGGCAGTAAGTGTCCTCCAATAATCCTCGGGATGCGACCCACGAACGGGCGCGGAACGAGATCAAACTGACATTTTTGGGCACCCGCGGCGCAGCACGCTGGGCCGAGGGGGCACGAGGCACCCCGGACACCCCGAACCGTCGTTCCCCCGCCTCACCTCCGCCCAACTCCCCCTGTTCCTGAGGTCGTCTTCACGAGGTTCACCGGCTCAGCGCACAGCTCGACGTAAAAAGTACCGCCCCAACGGCGAGACCAGCAGCAGCGACCCCGCCGCCTCCGCGCACAGGCCGAGGAAGCCGACGCGCGAGTGGCCGTCGTAGCGAGGTTGCTTTGCGTACGGAACCGTCGAGCCGGAGCCACCCAAGGCGACGACCACGCTGCTCAGGTTTGCTCGTGAGAAGGAGACCTGGGCGACCTGTTGGGCGAGCTGGCGATCTAGCGCGCAGTAGCTGCCAGCACCACGCGGAACTAAGCTCCCGCCCAGCGTGCGCTGCAAGACGTCAAACACGGCCCGCCCCGCCACGAACCAGCTCGGGTCGTGGCGGCTGCGCTTGACGGCGAAGGTGGCGCGCCGGCCCGGCGCGACGCAGCCATCCAGGCGCCGGTGCGCCGCGACGAGGGCGGGGATGATCTCTGGTGGATCTTGCAGGTCGCCGTCCAACACCACCACTAGCTCGCCCCTCGCTTCGAGCAGCCCTCGCTGAGTGGCACCAAACTGGCCCCGGTTCTTGCTCAGCTGCACCAGCCGACCGCGGTACTTCGCTGGAAGCGCGCGGATCTTATCCGGCGTAGCGTCGTCGCTGGCGTCGTCGACGAACACGACCTCGAAGGTCAAGCCAGTTTGCAACGCCGCGAGGAAACAACGCTCCGCCAGCGCCGGGATCACCTCCTGCTCGCGGTAGACAGGCAGCACGACGCTGAGCTCGACGAGGTTTGCCGCCACGTGCCCCAGCTAACGACCGAAGGTCTGGGCGGTGGCGCGCAGGGCTGCCTCGACCCGTTGAAGCGTAGGCTCGCTCATGTGGTCATGCAGCGGCAGGCACAGCAGTGAGGCGTACACGGCGTCGGTGTTAGGCAGATCGAAGCGGCCACGGTACTGAGCCAGCTGATGCAGCGGCGGATCAAAGTAGCGCCGCGCCTCGACGCCGTGCCGCAAGAACTCTGCGGAAACGTCCGCCACGTCGCTGCCGTCTGGCACTTGGCAGCGGAGCGCCAAGTTCTGAAAGTTCGACTTGACCCCTGCTGGCACGACCTGGGGAGTAAAAAAGCCTGGCACCTGGCGCTCTGCGAACTGCCTCAGGCGCGCCGCGTAGGCTCGTCGCCGCGCCAGGGTCTCTTCAAAGCGCGCTAGCTGCTCGAGGCCGATGCGCGCCCGGAGCTCGTCGAGCCGGGCGTTGAAGCCAGGGGTCGACTCGAGCCTATCCGAGGCCCAGCCGTGGGCGCGCAGCCTGGCCACGTGGTCTAAAAAGCGCGGATCGCTGCTGACGACTAGGCCGCCCTCCACCGCAGGCAACGTCTTGGTGGCGTGGAGGCTGTAAGTCGCCGCCAAGACCGCGCCTCGGGCCCCAAGCGCTCGGTCGGTCTGCGTCCCGAGCGCGTGGGCGTTGTCCAAGATCAACGACGCACCGTGGGCTTGGGCCAGCTCAGCTAGGCGTTCGATCGCCGGCGGGACGCCATACGTGTTGACCGCGACCACCCCGCACACCTTTGGGTGGGCGCGCAGGATGCGCTCGACGCAATCGACGTCTAACGTGAAGCTCTCGGCCTCGATGTCGCACAACAGCGGCTCGAACCCGGCGTGAACGAAGGCCGCTAGGGTGGCGATGTAGGTGAACGCCGGGAGCACCACCTGCGCGCCGGCGGGCTCTGCTAGCGAAGCTCGGAACACCCGCGCCGTCAGATCGAGCGCAGAGCTCCCCGAGGAAACACAGACGACGCGCTCCACGTCGAGCTGCCGAGCCAGTTGGCGCTCGAAGGCGGCGACCTGCGGACCGTCGTTGGACACCCGCCCCGACTCGAGGATCGCCAACAAATCTTGGCCCAGCGCCAGGGTGGGCTCGAACTGAGGCCGAAGCATGGGCACCACGGGCGGCTTCAAGGCGTGTGGGGCCGGCTCAGCTCGTCGTGCTGCGCTGAGGCGCGGCGTTGGGTGTGCCGATGGCCGTCGCAAGCCCCAGTGGTCAAGCACGCGGGCCAGGCCTGACTCAAGGTCTACTCGCGCTTCAAATCCGATGGCTCCGCGGATGGCCGCCAGATCTGGGACGCGCCGCGGGACGTCTTCGAAGCCGGCTCCAAAGGCGTCGATGCCCGCGACGTCTTCAAGCACCTTCGGCCGCCCAGCCAGCTGAAGTAGCAGCTCTGCTAGCTCACGCATGCTCACCGGCTCGTCTCGTCCGATATTGAAGGCGAGCCCGCTGCGCAGCTCTCCGCGCTCGAGGGCAAACAGCAGCTCCACCGTGCCTCGTACGGTGTCATCCACGTAGCAAAAGCAGCGCACCGCCGCGCCGCCGTCCACCAACTGGAGCGGTTGCTCGTCTGTGAGCTTGCCGATGAATTTGGAGATGACCCGCCCCGACCCGGGTTGATCCATGAGCGGACCGTAGGCGTTGAAATAGCGCGTGATCACGCACCGCAGGCCGTCCCGCGCCAGGGCGCGCGCGAGGTGCTCGCCGGCAGACTTCGAGACCGCGTAGCTCCAACGGGCGCTGGCGCTGCAGCCGAACACCGAAGCAGAATCCTCGCGGAGACGCTCGCAGTTCCTGCCGTAGACCTCGCTGGTGCTGGCGAACAGCACGGGCTTATCGTACCTGAGGCACGCTTGCAGCACGAGGCGGGTGCCGTTCAGGTTGACGTCGATGACCTCTGCCGTGTTGCTCAGATACGAGTCGACACCCACCACCGCCGCGTAGTGAATGACCGCCGAGGCGTCCCGTACCAGGCGGTCGACCGCCTCCGCATCTCGAACATCCCCCAGCACCAGAGGGGCCTCCGCCGGTCGGTGCGCCGGAGGCGGGTGGCGATCTAGCAGGGCGGCGCCGCGGCCGTGTTCAGCCAGATAGCGGACAGCGCCGTGAGCAAGAAAGCCCACGCCCCCGGTGATAGCGATTGGTTTCACCACTCAAGTGACGCCTAGCATAGCGGGTGTGTGCTGCGAAGCAGTCATGGGGGTCGTACTCCGCAGCCTGTCAGCGTAGCCTGTAGCTGCCAAGCTCGATGGTCCCGCGATGCTCGCCGTACTCGGCGGCGTCGCTGTAGGGCCGGGACGCGTACGTGAGGTGGGTGAGTTGATGGGCGTCAAGCGTTTCCTCGGTGCAGCTCGCGCCGAGGCGGTTGCAGTCGAGCCCCTGGTAGAACACGACACAGGGGGCAGCCGGCTCCCACTGAGCCAGCGCGGCTTCCAGGCCGAGGCGCGCTGGGGCAGCCGCCCCCACGCGGTCGCCGGCCGCTCCGATCAGGAGATAGGTGTACTCTTGGTCGCTTGACGCGTGGTCCGACGCGAAGACTTTGGTGACCACGGCGCAGGTCGGGCTGGCCTCGATAGCTGAAACCAACGCTTGAACGTCGACTTGCTGGTCGTTGTGGATGCGCAAGCCAACCAGGCCGCGTTCCGTCACGCCACCCAGACCATGTTCCGTGCGGTGTGGTTGAACCAAGCTAAGCACGCCCAAGGCTACGAGCGCTCGCGCGCGCCACTGCCTCGGCTGAGCGCTGCGCTCAGCCCAACTGGCCAGCTCGAGCCAGCCGAGCAGCGCGACCACCGCGATGGCCGCCAGGAGCGAGCTGGAGTAGCGCACCAGCTCAAACAGCACGCGGTGACTTGCCGTGTGGTAGAGACTAAATAGCCAAAAAATCCCCAGCGGAATAATTGACCAGGTAGACGGCGCGCGCAGCGCGCGGACTGTGCCTAGGATAAACAAGACAAGCACGCTGAGTGGGAGCACCTGACCGAAGAAAATTGGGAGCGAAGCGGCCGCCAGACCAAGCGGGATCGCGCCGCGCCCTATCCAGCCCCGGAGCAAGAGGTTCTGAGCCAGCGAGCCGGCGACCACTAGCCCCGCCAGCTGCCACCACGGGCGCCTCAGCTGCTGGCCAATCCAGGCGTACGCGCGAGCTCCCATCGCCTGCAGCTCATCGGTCGAGCGCCGAGCGACCAGTACCCCGGCCAACATGGCCGGCGCGCTCATCAGCACCGTCTCCACCCGGGTTAGCGCCGCAGCCAGGCTGGCCCAAGCAAGCAGCGCGAACCCGGCAGCCCGGGCCCAGCGTGCATAGGTCGGCCCGTTGGCGACGGCGTTGAGCGCGACCACGCCAGCCAAAAAGTACAGCATCAGCAGCTGGGAGGGCAGCTCGGACATGGCGGAGTTGACGAAGCTCAGGTTGACCACCAAGGCGAGCGTGAACACCAGCGCTAGCGCCGCGTTCCTCAGCAGGCTGCGCGCGATCCCGAAGAACAAACCCACATTGATTGCCGCGAGGCAAAGGTTGGCGTGAACCAGGACGCGCAGCGGCAGCACGCCTTCGGCCGCGAAGCCGCGGATCAGCGCCGTGAACGCGGGGCCAGCGTGCAAGCCGACGCCGTAGGTGTAGTTGACGTTGCGCCCGCCAGTCCCTTCGCTCAGCAGCGTGATCCAGGTCCCGGGGATCTGACTTGGTGGCAAGCCAAACACTAAGTAGCCCACGGCGACCGCGGCGCCAAGCACGCCCGCGCTGGCCCACCCCAGGGATCTCCGATCAGCCCTCAGGCTGATCAAGCCGAGCACGAGAAGCAACGCCAGGGCGCAGCCGTGCACGCTGAGGATCAGCGTATCCCAAGACGAAGCGGGCTCGAGGTGGAAGGCGTGCATCGGGTCCGGGCGCTGCTGCGCGTTGGCGTGCGCCGGAACAGATTACCATAGGCGCCAGGGCCTTAGCCCCGAGGTCGGGGGGCGGGGGTGGAGGCTGGCGCCACGAGCGGCGATCAGCGCTGCTCAGTCGTCGGCGAACCCAATTGGTCCTGGGCCGACGGGCACCACCAGCCCCGGGGGCCACAAATCTACGCCCCACGCGATCTGGTCTCGGTGGCCGCCACACAACGCGCCCGAATCGCGCTACCGTGCGTTGTGTTTATCAACAAGTCTAGGTGCCTGCGCCGCCTGGTACGCGGCGCGGTCCTGCTCGGCGGGGTGTGCGCCGCGTCGTCCGCTTCCGCGGCAGGCCTACAGGCGGTGCATCCTCACGGATCCTATACCAGCCTCGGCGTGATCATCACGCTCAGCGACCCGAGCGGCAATGAGCACGTCGCGGTGAGCGTCAGCGACGGCACGACGTCGCGCGCGGCCCACGCGCCGACGCGCTTCGATGAGCGCAACTGGGCGACCAGTATGCTGGATCTGCTGCCAGGGACGGAGTATCAACTGCAGATCACGCTGACAGATCCCGACGGCGTCAGCGGGGCGAGCACCCAGGTCGTGAACGTCACGACCCAGGCGACGTTGACCGCTCCCACCCCCGCCCGGACCTGGTTTGTCGCCGAGTCAGGCGCAGACAGCCCCGGCCGTGGCTCGCAGGGCGAGCCCTACGCGAGCTTGCAGTACGCGGTGGACCAAGCCGCGCCGGGGGATGAGATCCGTGTGGTAGCTGGCAGCTACGCCGCCTTCGAGATCACCGACTTCCGCGGCAGCGAAGCTCGCCCGCTGGTCATCCGCGCGGATGATCCCACGCGGATGCCTGTGATCCAGGGCACCGGCGCCCCCTCTGGTGCTGCGGTGAACATCGCTGGGTCTGAGCACATCTGGCTGAGCGGCTTGGAGATCACCCAGGGTGGTGACGACGCCGACGGCAAGGGCGTGCGCATCCACTCGTCAGCTCACGTGGTGGTAGAAGACTGTGAGATCCACGACAACGGGTACTACAACGTCCTAGTCACCAAGGGCGCTCAGTTCCCCGGAGGCGTCAGCGCGGGCGGTTTCCATGTGATCCGAGGCAATCACATCTATGACTCGGACTCCGGCACCTGCGCTGGCGCGAGCAACCAGCCTTGCCCTGGACAGACCTACTACGGCGTGCAGTTCGAGAATAACCCTGGCGCCGGCTCGGTCGTCACTGGAAATCGAATCCATGGCCACGTTGATAACGTGATTCTTTGCGGTAACGAAGCAGAAGGGCGCGCGTTGCCTGCGCTGAGCGGCGACGTGCTCGCGCTGACCGGGGGCCCCAACAACCGAGGCTTCACCAACCACGACGCAGAGCTCGCACACAACGAGCTGTACGACGCCCGCGACGACGACCTAGAGCTCGACGGGATCTGCGTGAACGCCAAGGTCTACGGGAACCTGTTGCGCGACGCGGAGAACCCGCTCAGCATGGCCCCGGCGCTCCCCGGGCCCTATTTTGTGCTGCGCAACATCATTCGGGGCGCGTGGGGCCAGGCCGCGATCAAGATGAACACCAACGGTGACCCCCAGAGCTTGATCCGCAACCTGTACTTTTATCACAATACAATTTTCCGGGAGGATAATGGGACGGTGCTCAACCTGTGGTACGACTACCCAGGTGAGCACAGCGTGCCGCTAGAGAATGTGCGGTTCTTGAACAACGTGATGGTGGCTAGCGTGGGTGGGCGCCTGATCGACTCGATGAACCGCGCCGCCGTCCACCCCACGTTCGACTATGATCTTTGGTACACCACGGATACAGACGCAGTCTTTACCTGGTGGAACGGCGCCAGCAACCAGCGCTACGCAGGCTTGCAGAGCTTTAGTCAGGGTACAGGCAACGAAGCCAATGGGCTGTTCGCGCCCCCACAGCTCGAGGCTGATCTGACGCCCATGGTCAGCAGCCCCGCGCTGGACAGCGCGTTGGTCATCCCGGGCATCAACGACCGCTTCGTGGGCTCAGGTCCAGATCGAGGCGCCATCGAGCGCGGGGTCCCGGGCGGCGCTCCGGCCGGCGGCGCAGGTGGTGGAGGCGCAGGCGGAGTCGCCCTGGGTGGGGCAGGTGGCGCTGCCGGTGACGGAGTCGGCGCCGCTGGCGGGACTGGAAATCCTGGAGGAAAAGCTGGTAGCGGGGGTGGCGGCACCCCAGACGACGACGCCGGTTGCGGCTGCCGAGTGCCGGGTGACGGCAGCCCGAGACAGCCTGCGCCGCGGCCCTGGCTGGCGTTCAGCGCGCTGATCGGGGTGGCCTGGCTACGGCGACGGGTTGGCGTCCTATACAAGACCGCATGGAAGGGGGGGTGAGTGTGCCGGGATATCGCCAGCGCCCCTGGAGCTCAGCACCGCTCACGTGCTTGACCCGCGCTCGGGCGTGGCTGAAGATCCGCGGAGACGGAATGCTGCGAGTCTTGCGTAACGTCATGCTCCTGACCCCGCTGGCGGCAACGCTGCTGCTGATCCCGCGTAAGGCGGGCGCGTGCTCTTGCGCTAGCAGCCCGCCGGGGTTCCTCGGCGCGCCGCAGTTGAACTTGCCGTCCAACGCCCGTGGCGTGGTGTTTTGGCGCGGCGGGTCGCCGTGGATCGTCAAGACCGGCGATGACCGAGCGTCCTGGGGACCGCTCCCTCCAACGGGCGCCTTTTCTATCGAACGCATGGGGGAGCGAAGGGCGAAAGTCCCACACCAAGTGCAGCCGATCCTTGAAGCGGCGCCCTGGAGAGAAGGCCAGGTGGCCTACGCTGTAGTGGTTTCCGCTGCGGAAGCGCTCACCCCGGGCGCATATCAGTTCAGCGGGCCCGAGGGCGCGAGCAACGAAGTCACCATCGACTCCACGCCTCTCGAGCTCAAGGCTCTGCAGGGTGTAGAGATTGGTCCTCAGTCAGAGAGCGAGTTGCGCATGGCCGCAGGTATCAGCTGCTCAATGGCTGCACCGGCGGCATGGCGTGCCCTCGACGTGGTAATCCCCGCGGAAGTGAGACGCTACTCAGAAGGCCTATTGATTTGCTCGCGCGGCGGCGGTTCAAGCCGCGCCCAACGTGACGGGCCGGCGTTCGGCGTAAGACCGCAGGGAAGGGAGCTTGCGAGAGCCCTCTCCGGACGAAGCCCGGGCCAGTCTGCCCGACTCTTGTGGCGCGCTGGTGCCGAGATCGGCGCGCCGCTCATCCGTGTGGCGGCCTGCCTAGCGCCTCGCAGCTCCACTCAATGTCCGGGCACGAGCGTTCAAAGTAGGTTCTGGCCGCGGCGTCGTCCTTCGGGACGAAGAGCCCGGCGCGGAGCAAGTAACCGACACCGAAACAGCTGTAGGCGTTGCCGTGTTGGCAACCGAACTGGAAGCGCTCCACGACCCCGCCGTGTCGTGCGCGCTCAAAGAACTTGGTAGCTAGCTGCGCGTCCGCGGCGACGCCGCGGCCTGCGCGAGCGAGCATTCCCGCGTTGAAACATCCAGGGACGTCGCCCCCGTTGCAAGCGGCCTCGAACAGCCGCGCCGCCTTGGCCGAATCTTTTGCTACACCCCGGCCCACGTCGAGCACGAAGCCGAGGTTGTTGCATGCGTCTGCTAGGCCTGCGCGACAGCTGGTGAGGAACAGCTGGGCTGCTTTCTGTGGGTTCTTCTCCGCGCCTCCGCCGTAAAAGTGCATGACCCCAAGGCGGTTACAGCCTTGAGCGGAGCCGGCATCGCAGCTGCTCTGGTAGAGCTCTGCAGCGCGCCCGTAGTCGCGCGCTACGCCTTCCCCATTTTCGTACAAGACGCCCAGCACGAAACAGCTCCCCAAGCTGCCTTTCCCGCACTGCTCGGTGCACTCGGCCGGATCGGTTCCGGTGCACTGATAGGGTCGTTCTGCAGCGGGGCTGGTGCATTTTCCGGCGAACCGCACCATGCCATCTGGGCAAGCGCTCGCTTCACGGATTTCATCAATGGCCGAGCGCGTTTGCGCGGGCGCTCCAGCCTCTGACAACACGGCGAGCTCAAGCCGGATCGCTGAGCGGCAGCCCGTTGGCGGCGTGGGGTCTCCGGGCTGAACGTGGGAGCACGCCTTCGGGTCGCCGTCTCGGGACTGGGCTTTTCGCTGGCTACTGCTCGTAGCCGCCGCTCCGGCGCCGAAGATCTGAGCGCTTGTCCGTACGGAACCCCGTGTCCCGGTCGTCATCGAGAACGCGCCAACGTGGGCTCCGCGGACGAAATGAGTTGCACCTTCGCAGCTCCCTGAGAGCTTCGCTCGACTCACGCTTTGAACAGTGGTCCTGCTCTTGCCAGCGAGCATCATCGCGAGATCTAGCGACGCACCGCGCTTGAGCTCAGCGCCGATATCAGCGACCAGCGAACTACCAAACCCGGGCAGGTTGGCCTGGATCTCATCCGCGTCGACGAGCTGCACGACCTCCTCACGCTGGGTCAGCCCAAGGAAGCCGTACTCGCCATCTGCCCTGCATTCGCCCAGCAGCCGTAGCTGCTTGCAATCGTAAGCAACGACGGCGACGCCCTGTAACATCGCTGCCTCGAGGTTCTGTCGCTCGTGCGCTGGCCAATCCAAGACCAAGGGTTGACCCGACTTGCTTACCTCGCGGCACGGAGGGGTGGCGCCATCAAGGGCTTCACGTCCGGTAGGCGCGTCTGGACGCAGGCTGCTGCCGACGCTACCTACCGGCGGACCACCGCACGCTGCGACCCCCATGGTGAGCGCGGCGAACGAGATGACCTTCAACATGCGCGCCAGCTTAGCAAGAGGTCGCCCGTCCTGAGAGCCCCCAAATGCGGGCGCTGCTTCGCTCCGCGGGCCTGATCGCGACGACGACCGCCCCACGATAACCCCCGCGCTCAGTTGTGAAACAGATAGGTCCCGAGCCGGCTCCGGTTCCCAGCGACCTGGTCTTGAGCGTTCTGGCCCCAGCAGACGACGTCTCCGCCTGGGCGGAGGGCACACGCATGTGCGCGACCGACGCTGAGGCTCGCGAAGCTGCCCGTGGGCGCCGGCGTCGGAGTAAGGGCCTCGCCCCAGCACTCGATCGCTCCGAGGGTCGTCAGGCCACACGTGCGGTTCGCCGTCGGGTGCGAAGCGAGCTGCCCCATGGCGCTCGGCGGCGCAGCGAGCTGCCCGCACGCGTCGTCGCCCCAACAGCGAACCTGGCCAGTTCTCAATAGGGCGCAGCTGTGGACGGCGCCCATCGCGACATCGATCACCTCGCCTTGGATATTGGCAGGCGGCGTAAGATCGACCATTTTCAGCCCCGTGCGGCAAGCTGCTGTCGTGTTCGGGCTCAGCACTCCCCAGCAGTTCAGCTCACCGCTGCGTGTCACGCCACAACCGCCAAATGCGCCGACCGCGATGCGCGTAAAGGGACCGGGTGGAATCGACGCCGCGGCCAAGCGTGTTGACGCACTGCGCCCCGTCGCGCAAGCCACCGATCCGTCGTGGCGCAGACCACACTGACCGGCGAGCGCCACGAACGTGCCTGGTGGAGCGATGGGCGCGGGCACCGCGGTGCGCGCCGCCCCGCCCGGGCGCCCCGCGCAGGCCAGCGTGCCGTCGGTGCGCAGCCCGCAGTGGGAATAGCTGCCGACTGAAAGCTGCGTGTACGGTCCAGCGGGCAGCTCTGAGGCGTGCTTCGGGCGGTGATTTCCCCAGCACGTCACATCGCCCGCGCCGTCCGTCACGCAGGTGCTGCCGTCGCCGACCGCCACGTGGGTGTAGCGCCCGGAGTGTTCGAACGGGTTGGGTTGTCGCCGCTGACACGCGACCAACGCGAGCACGCCCCCGAGGGCGCACGCGCGCAGCCAGGCAGGCGACATGATGTGCTTGGTGCGGAACACGGACCGAGGATAGCAAGCCATGTCCGCGGTCCGGGGCTAATTAGTCGCGTTCGGCCTGAAGTCGCCGCGGGAGCAGGGCTACACGCGGCACGCTAGCGCGGCCGCGCGATGGAGTATAATTTCCACAAGAGAATTATGGGGCACACACAAGTCCGCGCCTTGATGGGCAACGGGAGCGCCGCGGAGGGCCCCGCTGTCGCGAATCGTCCTGCCGTAAACCTACCCGCTCCGTATCACCAGAACCTTTAGGCCCGCCCGCCTGTCAAGCCCGGTCGCTCGCGAGGCTTGGTCGAGAACCGGAGCGGAACATACTCGGGTATTTGAGCGCCGATTGCGCAGACCAAACCAAGCCAGCGGCCGGGATCGGCAGGCGTCGTGACGGTTAAGAGACCGTGGATGACCCGCTCCGACGCCGACAGCGCGCCCTACGAGCTGCGCTTCGCTGACTGACCGCGCAGATCGCCTAACGCGATAGCTCCAACGCGTGACGACAGGAGCCGTCACTGTCCACGCAAATGCTTGGGGTTGACGGATCTCCGTCGTCACAGTCGACGGGTGTTCCGTGCTCGCAGTGTCCGGCGACGCAGCGCTCCACGCCATTGCATGCGCTGAGATCACTGCACTCCTCGTCAGCTTGGCAGCTGAGCTGACACGCTTGACACCCAGCTGCCGCGTCTTCAGCGCCCGACTCACAGAACTCTCCCGCGCGCGCATCCACCACGCCGTCACCGCAGCGGCTCTCCTCGCAGCGGCCGTCAACGCACACGAAGTAGTCGGAGGACACGCCAGTCGTCCCACCACACACCGCTCCAGCCTCGCGCTGAGCGCACGCGTGTTTGATGTCTCGCAGGGTCGTTGGTGCCGCGGTCGCCGGCGAGTACGCCTGGGGCGACGAGGGTGGGAACGCGCGCCCCAGCTCAACCAGGGCAGGATCGCAGCCCGCCACAGCACAGCTCAGGCCGAGCGCGACAGCTGCCTTGGCGAAGTCCATGCTGTGGCGTAGCCACACCGCGGCCGGGGCGCAACTCGCCTGGGCAGAAAGCCGGGATCACGACGCCGCGCGGCTCGGTCTTCGTCTAAGCCTGTGTAGCTCCTCGCGCCGAATGAAACCGCACGGTTGTTAAATGCCCTGCGCCCGCTCATGGCGCGAGCCAAGGCAGGGGCGCCATGACGCGGAGTTCGCCACAGGTGGCGAAAACTGCACCGACCCCTGCCAATTCTGCAACCTGATCATGTGCAGCCGCGGGCAGTCCGGTCTAAGCTGGGAACGGCTGGAAGCGTTTCCAGATCCCAACTGCGACGACGCCGGGAGCGGCACTTGCGGTGGGCTCGCGGGCAAGCCCTGCGCCGCGGACGAGTGGTGTGATCTGCCGGGCGGCTGCGGTTTCCCGGACGCGACGGGCACCTGCAAGAAGCGACCTCAGGGTTGCCCTACGGATTGCCCTGGGGTGTGCGGCTGTGACGGCGCGTTCTACTGCAACACCTGCGGCGCCAACCAAGTAGGCTCGGACACTGGCACCGACACCGCGTGTATGGTGGACGGCGGCGGGGTGGGTGAGAGCTGCACGTTGGACGCCGAGTGCAGCGCAGGGCTCAAGTGCTGCTATCCGTGCGGAGTCCCAGGCTGCAGCAATCAGTGCACGGCGCCGATGCCCGACGGGCAATGCCCCATGTATCCGTGATTTTTCGACCGCCATGCTCAAAGAGCTTCGACGACATCGCGCGGCTAGCGCTTGAAGCGGCGCGTGGAGGCGCGGGCGTGCCACGGCTCGTGGGGGTGGAGGGCGCCGACAACCTAGCCGCCTGGGTTATGCGCGATACCCTATGGAAGCGATGAGGCGCATCAGCGGTTGACGGATCAGTCGCTGAAAGCGCAGCACCGGAACCCGACGTCTGCCCGCTGGCTGCTGCGCGCGGCGCTGGCGCTGGTCTCGCAGCGCAGGGCGTTGGCTTCGCTCCGATAGCTCCCGCCGCGGAGCAAGCACTGGTCGGCGTCGCCGCTGGCGGCGTCGCACGCGTCCACCCACTCCGCCGCGTTGCCGCTGAGGTTGAGCACGCCGTCTCCCGACGCGCAGCCCGCTTGAGCTGTCGCCGGGCGCAGGAGCGCGTCGGCGGCGAAGTCCGCGCCGTTGCACACGCTCTTTTGATAGTTGTTGCCGTAAGGAAAATCAGTACGTTGCCCGTTCGAGCAGACCGAGTACCAGCTGCTGGTCTTGGCGTCCGCGGGCCGGGCGCGGTCGTCTCGGCACAGCGTCTTACCGACGGAGCTGCAGTAGGCGAACGCGTCGCACCAGTCGACGCACGTCGCCGGGTCGTCGTCGCTGTCGCCGCCGGGCGTGCAGCTGGCGTCGGGCTCAAGCGAGTCGTTCCAGCTGCAGGCGGCCTGCTGGTCGGCGAGCTCCGGCGCCGCCGCCAGGAACTCGGCGTACTGAGCGACGGTCACCTCGGTCTCGTCGATCCAGAAGCAGCTGCCATCTAGCCGGCCTACAGGCACCATCGAGGGGCCGCCGCCACCCGGCGGAGCGCCGGCCTCAGAGGCGCAGTCGGGCAGCTCCGGCAAGGTCCCGTTGGTGGTCCCGCCCGCGCCTAGGTTGACGGTGTTGTCCTTCTTGCAGGCCCCGAGCAGCACTAGGCCCGCCAGCAGCAGGCTGCTTAGAGCAAGGCCGCGCGGTCTCATGCTACCTCCTGGGCCCGGCGCCGTCGACGCCGTGCCAGGGTCACGCCCAGCAGCCCCAGCGCGAGCCAGCCCGTCGGCGCGCGCTGGCTGCCTCCTACGGTTCGGCACCCGCAGCCGCTGTTACTCTCGACCGAGCCGCCGCCTGCGCCGGCTCCTGCACTGCCAGCGTCCCCGACGGCGACGCACTTGCTGCCCAGGCAGCTGTAGCCTTCGGCGCAGTCGCCGTCGTCGCCGCAGTCGTCCCGGCACACCCCCGCAGAGCACTCGTAGGGTGCACACGAGGTGGAGGTGCCGTCGACCTCCTGCAGCGTGTAGGCGTCGGAGCACGTCGCGTCGCTGGGGGCGCACTGGCTCGTCCCCGGGTTACAGCGGGACCCGGTGGCGCAGTCAGCGTTGGTCTCGCAGCTCGATTTGCAGTTCGCCGTTTCCGCGTCGCAGGCGTAGGCCCCGCAATCGCGGGCTTGGTCGGCGACGCACGCGCCTTGCGAGTTGCAGCGCACCGCCTTGAGCACGTTGCCGTCGCAGGCCGACGTCGAGCACAAGATCTGCTGACCTGGGTACACGCACGCCCGCTGCGTGCCGTCGCAGCGACCGGCGCACTCAGCGTCGGTGGCGGCGCAGGCCTGCCGGTCAGGGTGCGGCGCCTCGTCGGCGCCGATTGCGCTGCACGTGCCCTCAAAGCCCGTCACGTCGCAGGCCTCGCACTGGCCGGTGCACTCGCTGTCGCAGCACAGGCCGTCGGTGCACTGCCCCGACACGCACGCCGCGTCTTCGCTGCAGGGCTGCCCGTTGATTTGCTTCTGCGCGCACACGCCAGCCTCGCAGAAGTAGTCCCCGGTCGCGCAGTCGCTTGAGGTGGCGCAGCTCGAGTTGCAGGTGCCGAACAGCGCGTTGCAGGCGAACGGGGCGCACGCCGCGCCGGCCGGGTCGAAGACGCAGCTGCCCGCGCCGTCGCACACTTGGCCGACCACGCTGTTGCCATTGCACTGAGTGGCGCCGCAGGCCGTCCCTTTCGGGTGCAGCGCGCAGCCCCCGGTGCCGTCGCAGCTGCCGCGGTACTGGCAGCTCGACGCGGGATCGGCGTCGCACTCCTCGTCCGGATCCCGATCCGCGAGGATCGGCTCGCACTTGCCGTCCTCGCCAGCGCCTTTCTTGACGTTGGAGCAGGCCTGGCACTTGCTGGTGCACGCGTTCTCGCAGCACACGCCGTCGACGCAGTAGCCCGATGCGCACTGGTTCGCGGTCTGGCAGGTCGCCCCCGCCGCCTTCTTTGGCTGGCAGCTGCTCTGCTCGCAGTAGTAGCTGGTGGATGAGCAATCCCCGTCGCTCGCGCAGCTCGTGGCGCAGCCCTGGTTGATGATGCACTTGAAGGGCTCGCACGGCACCCCGGTGTTGTCCGTGATGCAGGTGCCTTGCCCGTTGCAGAACTGGCCCACGGCGCTGTTGCCGTCGCAGGTCGCGCCGCCCTGGCATGAGTTGCCCTGGTAGAACGAGCACGCCCCGAGGCCGTTGCAGGCGCCGTCGAAGCCGCAGCTCGACGGGTTGCCGGGCGTACAGCTGCCGTGGGGATCCAATCCACCGACGACCAGACCGCAGATGCCGTCGCTGCCTTGTCCCTTGGCGGCGTTGGAGCAAGCCTCGCACGTGCCCTCGCAGGCGTCGTTGCAGCACTTGCCGTCGACGCAGTAGCCGGTCTGGCACTCCGCGTCGTCGGCGCAGTCCTGGGCCTGGCCTTTCTTGGGCTTGCACGTCGGCGCGTCGCAGTAGTACGCGCCCGCGCAGTCGCCGTTGCCGGCGCAGGTCGTGCGGCAAGCCGAGCCGCTGCAGGCGAAGCCGTTTGGACAATCCTGCGGACTGCCCCCGAGGCAACTCCCTGATCCGCTGCAGCGGTACTGGGTGAGCTGCGACCCGACGCACACGGACCCAGGGTTGCAGACGGTACTGGAGTTCCATAGCTGACACGCGCCCGCTTCGCAGAAGCCCGTGGTGCCACAGGTGTCCTGAACCTGCGCCGCGCACTCGGCGTCGGGATCGGTGCCGGTGGTGATCACACCGCACTCGCCGTCGGTCAGGCCGGTCTTGGCTTCGGTGCAGGCCATGCACAGCCCCGAGCACGGCGCGTTGCAGCACACGCCGTCGATGCAGGTGGTGTTGCTCGGGCATTGGGACTGCGTGGTGCACGGGTCTCCCGCGCCGGCTATGTTCTCGCACTTCGAGTTCAAAGGGTTGCAGTAGTAGCCGGCCGCGCAGTGCGAGTCCTGGGTGCAACTGGTGAGGCAGGCAGTGCCGCTGCACTTGTACTCCCGACACAGGGCCGTGTGCGGAGTGCACCCACCGCTGCCGTCGCATCGCGGGTTCACGGCCGTCGTCTCGTTGGTGCAGGCGGGACCTCCATTGCACGTCGTGGTGTCGCTCGCGTAGGCGCAGTGGGAGGCGCCGCTGCCGCTCCCGTCGCACTTGCCGGTGAGCCCGCACGGCGGGTTCGGGGCACACGCGCTGTCTGCGGTGCCAGCCTTGACCGGGCCACACACGCCGTCGTTGCCCTGACCCTTGGCGGCGTTCGAGCAGGCCTCGCAGGTGCCGTCGCACGCGCTGTCGCAGCACACGCCGTCGACGCAGTAGCCGGATTCGCACTCGACTGCTTTGAGCGGGTTGCAGGCGAGACTGGTCGCGGTCAACGTGAACAGCACCGGTGCTTGCCGCGCAAGCACCGAGTCATGGCCGAGGATCAAGACCCGTCCGTCACCCAGCGGGGCGGCCGCCGCGTCTGTGTACTTCCCGCTACCCGCCGGCCAAAAGACAGGGGGGTCGGTGATCCTGGTAAATGTCTGGTCGGCTTCGGTATAGATCTCCGCCGACGAGGACACCCCCGCGACGGAACCTGCTCCACCAGTGATCAGCACGCGTCCACCCGGAAGCGGCGCCGCGACGTGCCCGTAGCGGGCCAGGTTCAAGCTGCCACTTGTCGGCTGGAATAGCCCCTGGGCCGGCACATAGCGCTCCGCCGATGCGTGAACCGCGCTGCCCGTCGCGCCGAAGCCGCCAGCGACTAGGACGCTGCCGTCCGTCAGCTTGCTCGCAGTGTGCCGCGTCCGCGGTACCGACAGGGGTCCCGTCCATGTGGCCGCGCCCGGCAGGGCGGCGCGAATGGCCGTCGCCAAGGTCGTCGTGCCGTCGCTGGCGACTCCGCCGGCCACTAGCACAGCCCCTGGCGCGTACTCGGTCATCGTGAACGACTCAAGGGGCCAGCTGTACGGATAGGGGTACCAACTCCCGTTGGTATGGCGTATCTCGCCAGCGGCCGCGGCACCGCCGACCGCGAGCAGGCCGTAGCTCGGGTCCGACAGGGTCACCACGTCGACGCCGTAGTTGTGGGTGTAGTAAGTGTCGGCGCCGGCGAACCAGGCGTGATTGTAGGGATCGTACGCCTGGGTCGCTTTGCCCGCTCCGTCCCCACCCACGCTGAACGCCCAGCCGCCCGGCGAAGCGATCGCAGTGCGGTAGTGGGTCGCGGCGTTAACAAAAGACCGCAGGGTCCCAAACGTCTTCGACACCGGATCGAACAGCTCGGATGAATTCGCCCCCCCCGCGACCATCACCTTGCCGTTGGTGCCTGGAAGCACGAACGCCGTCATTCCGACCCACCGCAGCTCCGCCGTCATGCCCGTGCTCTGCCACATTGGATCCACCAACGCCGGGTACGCCGCGCCGCTCCAGCTCACGACCACGTCGCACGTCGCGCTGCCCGGGTATGTGACCGGACGGTCCCATGGCGGCGCCGCGCTCGCGTCGTACTCGCACCCGCCGAGCGCGATGCGCGCTTCGACGCGTTTGCCCGCCTCGGTCACCAGGTACGGCGCGTTCATGCGCAGGCGCGGGGCGCCGCCAGCGTCGAGCAGCTCAAGCACGCGGTCGTCGACGAGGCGCAGACCGGCGACCTGGCTGACGTCGATCTCGTAGTGCAGCTCCTCGACTGGCGGGCGCTCGCCGAGCACCACGTAGTCCTCGACGCCGGTGAACGTCGCGCGGTGGACCACGTGGCCGCCCCGGTACGCGCCTGGGTACATCACGATGCCATCGCCGAACTCCGGCTCGACGTTGTCTGCGCCCACCAGCCGGAAGCCCACGGCGACGCCGCTGCCATCGCCGACGTGGGCCACGCCCCGGGCGGAAAGGGGCAGATCGACACGCACCGGCTTGGCCGTGCTCTCCCACGGCCCACGCTTGAGCTCCGGGATCGGGACCACCGCGTGGAGCGCTCCAGGCCGCTCGGCGCTCGCGTCGAGGCGCTGGATTTTGCCGCTGCCGATGGCTGCGAAGGAGCCTCGCGAGCCGTCCGCCAGACGGAATCGCTGCCGCAGTCGGTCGACCTCGATCGCGACCTGGGAGTTCGGCCCGCGCTTGGCGATGCGCGCTGCGCAGCGCGCCGCGTTCATGCCGTCGCATCCGGCAGGCAGCGCCACGAAATCGCCAGTCCGCGCGCCCTCGTCGTCGGCTCGCTTCGGCGCCCCGTCGGTGTCACCCGACGAACAGCCATACGCCGCGACGCCCACAACCACCCAGCCGACAACCCGTTCGATCGTGACCCTCATGCCCCGCGCACAGCACGACTCGTGCCACGTCGGTCGCGCGGGATCCCGCTTCCGACCCCCTGGAATCGCGAGCGGTCAACGGCTCAAACCTGTGCGCCCGCACTGTGCGGCGCACACTGTTGCCCGGAGGCTCCCAACGCAACCCGAGGCCTGGCGCTGGGGCGCCAAGCGTCTGATTCACGTGGATTTCATTTGCTCGGATGTCGTGTCAGGGTCGTAACGAGATGCGCGCACGGGATGAGATCCGGCGATGGCTGCCGCTCTTCGCGGTGTCGATCTCGTGCGGGGTGGGGGGCTGCGAATGGGCTGCCGGGATCGAAGAGCGCACGGCTCCAAGCAGCGTCTCGGACTCGGGCACGGGCGGAGGTCCGGCGCTCGACGCCGGAGCCGACGGCGACTTTGACTCTGGGCTGGGCGAGGGTGGGGATTCGTATATCCCCGCGGATCTTGAAATCAACGGCACGTGGCGCTACTCCGGGGCCTACCCGGGCTACTCCTCTGAGCTGCTCATCAACAACACCTCGGTCTCCGAGATCGGCTCGTTTCAGGGCACCTCGTTCGACACCCAGTTCCAGGTCCTGGACTACGACAACGCCGCCGACCAGGTGTCGTTGCGGGCTACTCGGATCATCGGGCCGGCCTCCGTGTCTGAGGGGGCGGTCGTCTACTACAAGTACTCTGTGAGCGGGCGCAGCGCTCGTTTCCGCTACGCAGCCGCGGGCTACCCGCTCAGCGCCGACGGCCAAGAGGGTGACGACACGTGGACCTACGAGAGGCAATAGGGCGGCTCCACGCCGACGCCAGTTCGATATTGTTACGCGCCCCCCAGCTGCTGTCGTACGATGGCCGGCAGCTGGCGTGGGGGTCAGCCGCTTCGCTTTAACGGGCCCGATTCAGATGCTCCTTCCTGGTGACACCATCGCCGACCGCTACGAAGTCGTGCGCGAGCTCGGTCGGGGCGGCATGGGGGTCGTGTACGAGGCGGTGCGACGAGACATCGGCCTCACGGTGGCGCTCAAGGTGTTGCACGACCCCGCCCCCAAGCGAGCGTCTCGGTTCGCCCACGAGGCGCGAATCACCGCTTCATTGCGCAGCGACCACATCGTGCGCGTGCTCGATTTTGGCACCGTCGACGACGCTTACCCATTTTTGGTCATGGAAATGCTGGAGGGCTTCAGCCTGGAGGACGAGCTGCACCGCGGCGCGCTGAGCGCTGAGGCCGCCGTCGACTGGCTGATGGAAGCCGCCGCAGGCCTCGCGGAGGCCCACGAAAAGCGCATCGTGCACCGGGACCTTAAGCCTTCAAACCTGTTTCTGGCTCGCGGCGCGGACGGTGGCCAGCGGCTCAAGCTGCTCGACTTTGGCGTGGCGCGTGCCCTGCTACCAGAGCAGCTCCGCGCGACCGAAGCCAGCGCCGTCATGGGCACGCCGCCGTACATGTCCCCCGAACAGCTGCGCGACTCCCGCCAGGCAGACGCGCGCAGCGATATCTGGTCTCTGGGGGTGATCCTGTACGAGCTGGTCAGCGGCGGCTTGCCGTTTCCGGGCGACACCAGCACCGCGGTCGTGGCCGCCATCGCCGCGGACGAGCCCAGCCCACTGCCGGACACCGTGGCGCCAGAGCTCAAGAGCGTGATCGCACGCTGCCTGAACAAGGACGCCAGCCGGCGCTTCCAAACCGTCGCCGCCCTGGCCTCCGCCCTCGAGAAGCTAGGCGGCGAACGCAGCGCCCGAGCCATGGCCAGCATCCGCAGCCTGGCTGAGTACGGCGCCCGCGGCAGCTCGAATCAGCCCGAGCCCACGAGCGACGCCACCCAGACCGAGAACAGCACCCGCTCGCCGGACCCGCGCACCCACTCGACGCTCGGGGCGCTGAGTCAGACCTTGTCAGGTAGCTCGCGGCGCTGGCCCGCCCTGGCCCCCTTGGTCGCGCTCGCGGCGGTATTGGGAGTAGCCGTCGTGGGCTGGTTTTGGGTGGGTTTTGGGGCGACCACCGCCACGTCGGTAGCCCCCGCGACGAAGCCCGCAGAGACCTCAGCTGCCAGCGCGGGCTATGAAACCACACGGATACATCTGGCAGGTGTGAGCGCCGCGCACCGCGTGCTCGACTCCCACGGCGAGTACCAGCGCCTGGGGGCTACCCGCCGTGAGCGCTCGGACTTCCGGCTGATCTGCGCCACCAACCGCATCCCAGAGTCGCTGAAGCACGATCTCCTCGGCCGCCTTACTTTGCGCGTAGAAACACCAGCTCTTGCAGAGCGGCGAGAGGACATCCCGTTCTTGCTGCTGCACCTGCTAGAGCGCGCGGGGCGCAGCACCCTCGAGGTCCGCGAGCGGTATTTCGACGACTGGGATGGTCAGCGCGGCACGCCCCGCATCGACGTCGAGCTGGTGGAGGGGCTGCTCATGCACCGCTACCGCCAGAACGTGCGGGAGCTCGACACCCTATTGTGGTTGTCGATCCTGAACAGCCCTTCAAGCGAGCTCACCCTGGTCGATGAGGTGCGAGCGCGGATGGTGCAATCGGTGAGCGCAGTGCCTCTGACCGCGGCGATGATCCGTCAAGCTCTGGCGCGCCACGGGGGCAACCAGTCCAAGACCTGGCAGGAGCTGGGCATGCCGAGCCGCTACGCCCTGATCCGAGCCATGAAGCGCTTTGGGATCAGCGGTAAGGACGACGACCCACCACCCTGAGCTGCGGCCCAGGCTCCGCGGAGCGAGAGTCGAAGATCTGTGCGCCGCACCGTGCGACGCCCAACTCGTGGTTGGTCGCAGGGGCGCCAGGTGCCCTGAGCCAGGCAGAAGGGGGCCGGTGGCGGGGATCTCGTCGCCCGCGGGCCGCCCTGCCAAGTTGGCACCGCGCTTGCTGTCACGTGCGGGAGAGCCCGTAAGGTTGGATCTGGAGGAGCCTGAGCTTGCTGCTTGTTACCACACGGCATCAAATGGAGCCCGCGCGTCGCTGCGCCGCGAGCGCGGCGATCTCGTCAGAGCGAAGCGCGCGGGGACAGCTGCGCCTGCTGCCACGTGCCTCCCCCACATCCTTTGGACACCGACCCGAGCGAGCGTCGCGGCCCCACGCTCTGCGAGCTAGAGGACATGACTCCGAGCCAGCGGCGGCGTCACTCGCGGCGAATGGGGTGGGGACTGATGGCGGCTGGCGTCTTCTTGCTCGTGATCGGGGTCTGGGGGTCCGCTCATCAAGCCTACAGTCACCCACGGTGATACCCGGCCCGTCACTGTCGATCGGGTGCTGGTTCGGAGACGCTACCCAAGCAGCGTTTGTTCGGCGGGGGAGAGCTCCGCGCTGAGGTCGGGGAACTGCTCCAAGAGCGCCTGTGCATCGGCGAGATCTTGCATCCGCTTCGACTTCCTGCGCGCCGGATCCTTGCCTGCGCGGAGCTTCGCGTGGAGCAGCGCCGTGACGCTCACGACTCGCAGTTCGCGGCCGTCGAGAGCATGGCGCTCCGCGGATCGGATCGCCTCTGCGAAGGCGTCGTCGTCCGAGAACTGGATGGGCGTTCCACCCGGTCCTCTCCAGTTCTCTGAGTGAGGATGGCGGCCTTCGAGCACAAAGCCGGCATCCAGGAGCGCCGACTTCGGGAGCGACTCGTATGTGAGCACAGCGAGCTCGATGTCGAGCGTCGTCCGCGGCTCAGCCTGGTAAACCTGGAGCGCGAGGCCGCCAATCAGCGCATACGGGGTGCTGGCGAGGACCTCACACAGCAGGAGTAGATCTGGCTTTTTGCTCGGGTCCAGCTCGTCGCCTCCGCCGTCGTGGCGCGCGGCGCGCGCGCGCTGCATCCAACGGTAACGCCGGTCGAGCTCGAAACCTACCTCAAGGCCGGACGTCATTTCCCCGGTGTAGGTTGACCCGCGGCGGTGCGCGAGCGGCATTCACCAGCGGCGCTGAAAAGCTGCGTGTAGCCGTGGTTGACCCGCCTGAGCAAGCGCGTGTGCCGCCAAGACGTCTGCTGAGCCGTCGAGCGCTCAGACCCAGGGCCCGCTGAGCTGGCTTGCTGCCACTGCGCGAGCCTCTCGGCCGTCACCTCCATCTCACGCTTGCCTTGCGCGGCAGCGCATCGGGGATGTCGATGAGTGGCATTGATCACTTTGGTCTGGACGCGTCTGCCGTCTGCAAGTGCAGTTGATCGCATAGATACACCAGGCACTCGAGACCCAGCGCTCCACGAATCCGCGCGGCACCTTAGATCACCCAGCGTCGTGGGGGTGCCAACACGCGACCCGGTGGTGCGAACCGGGCACCAACTCGCTCAACACAGGCACCTCTACGTCGCACTTGCCAGGCTCGGCTCTGGGGCACCGCGGGTGAAAGCTGCACCCAGCAGGCGGGTCCATCGGGCTCGGCACGTCGCCTTCCACGAGGATCCGCAGGCGCTTCCGCTCTGGATCTGCCACGGGCACCGCGCTGAGCAGGGCGCGGGTGTAGGGGTGGTAGCGCTGAGCGTACAAAGCGCTGGCTGGAGCCTGCTCGACGACGCGGCCGAGGTACATCACCGCGACCCGGTGGCTCATGTACTCGACGATCTTTAGATCGTGGGAGATGAACAAGTAAGACAGCTTGAACTCATCTTGGAGATCGAGCAGCAGGTTGACGATCTGAGCCTGAATTGACACGTCCAGGGCGCTGATCGGCTCGTCACAGACGATGAACTCTGGTCGCACGGCGAGCGCGCGGGCGATGCCGATGCGCTGGCGCTGGCCTCCGCTGAACTCGTGGGGGTAGCGCTCCAGGGAGTCACGCCTGAGGCCCACCCGATCGAGCAATTCGCTGACCTGCTTCAGCTCATCTTGGCGATCGCTGGCGAGCTGGTGGATCTGGAGCGCCTCAGCCACGATCTGGTGCACGGTCATGCGCGGGTTGAGGGACGAGTACGGATCTTGAAATACGATCTGCATCTTGCGCCGCAGCGGGCGCATCTGGCGCGCGCTCAAATCGGTGATGTCGCGCTCTTCGTACTTCAGCCGCCCGCTGGTCGGCTCAATCAGCTTGAGCAGGCAGCGCCCGAGGGTGCTCTTACCGCAGCCGCTCTCGCCCACCAGGCCGAGCGTCTCGCCGTGGCGGACATACAGCGAGACCTGGTCAACCGCGCGCAGCAGCTTGGTCTTACCGAAGAAGCCGCTCTTGATCGGGAAATATTTGCTGATCCGCTCCGCCTGCAGCAGCGGGCTGCGGCGCTTGTCTTCAGCCCCGAGCTCGCGGGTGGCGTCTGTGCGCGCTGCCTGCACGGCCGGCGCGCTGCCGAGCGGATCTGACGGCAGCGGCGCGCTCAAATCGGGCGACTCGCGGTCACTCATCGTCTGGGCTCCCATCGGCGCGGGCGCCGACGCGCGCGCTGAAATGGCAGCGGCTCAAATGGCCACCTCCTACGTCGAGCAGCGCTGGCTCTTCGACGTCGCAGCGCTCAAACTCAGCGCCGCCGCCTTGCCGCAGGGCACAGCGCTGAGCGAAGCGGCAGCCCGGCGGTAATTGGTCGAGGCTCGGCACCATGCCCTCGATGGTGGTCAGGCGCCGCGGCTTGTCGCCGGTCATCGGCGGCACGCTGGCCAGCAGGCCCTGGGTGTATGGATGCTTTGGGGCGCGAAACAACTCGCTGACGCTCGCGCTCTCCACCACGCGCCCCGCGTACATCACGACGACCCGATTGGCGAACTCTGCGACGACGCCAAGATCGTGGGTGATGAACACGATGCTCATCCCAAGCTCAGCCTGTAGGCGCCTCAGCAAATCCAAGATCTGAGCCTGGATCGTGACGTCCAGGGCGGTGGTGGGCTCGTCCGCCAAGAGCAGCGCCGGCTCACAAGCCAGCGCCATGGCGATCATCACGCGCTGGCGCATCCCTCCGGAGAGCTGATGCGGATAGCCATCGACCCGCGTCTCAGGCGAGGGGATCCCGACCAGTTGGAGCAACTCGATGGCCCTGGCCCGCGCCGCGCGGCGCGACAGCTTGCGGTGCAGCCTGAGCACCTCGCCGATCTGCGCTCCCACGCTGTACACCGGGTTCAGCGAGGTCATCGGCTCTTGAAAAATCATCGAGATCTGCGCCCCGCGCACCTGACGCATTTCGCGCTCGCTCAGGCTCATCAGATCGCGGCCGCGAAACTTGACCTGCCCACCGTCGATTTGGCCGGGGTCGGGGACCAGCCGCAGCAGGCTGAAGGCGGTCATGCTCTTGCCGCAGCCGCTCTCGCCGACGATGGCTAGCGTCTCGCCCTGGCCTACGCTGAACGACAGCTCGTCCACCGCCCGCACGCGGCCCTTGGCTGGCCCCTTAGCTCCAGGCCATGTTGCCACAGGGAAAGATACTGAGAGGTCGCTCACCTCGAGCAGCCCGTCGCTCATCGCGCGGCTCCCGGCCCGGCTTGTGTAGGGGCTGCGGCGGCGTGGTACAGCTCGAGGACCGGCGAGTGACCGCCCCCCACCCCCGTCGCGAAGACCTGGGGGTGCCCTTCGGTTGAGCTGCTCTTGAGCACCAGGCCAAAGGTTGAAGTCCGATTCTCTAACCAGCGCCGCACCAGGGCGGTGACGTCAATCCGCAGCGGCAACGGGGCGCTGGCGATGCCTTGGGCAGAGGGGCGAGCCGCTAGCGGCGGGTGCAGCGGCCGCGGGCGCGTCCAGTCCTCAATTAATCGCCACGCGGAAACGCGCACGGGCTGGGCGCCTTGAGGCGCGTCGGGCAGCGGGCTCAGGATCAAGAACGCCCGCTCTAGGCGCCCCGGGCTGAGCGCCGGCAGGTCGTAGTCGAGCAGCAGCGCCTCCCGCTCGCCGCCGCCGCCGAAATGCACCGCTGGCTGCTGCTGATCCCCCGACTGGCTGCCGCTCATCACGTGCCAGCGCGTGGGCTCAAGGGCCTCACGTTGATTGGTCGGTTCTACGGGCTGACCCCCGCGGGGGACGCAGGTGTTGGCCAGGCACTCTTGGCTGCTCGGGCAACCGCCGAAGCTCGCGCAGGGCGACGGCGCGCCTCCACACGCCAGCCCGAGCAGCCCGAGCAGCGCGTAGCCCTGCCGGCTCGGTGGCCACGCCGTCGGCCGCTGACGGCGGGTTTGCGGCGACGCTTGGGAGTTCACGCGGGGGAGCCTAGCCCAATTCGCCCTCGCCGAGGCGCGACAGGTGAGCAATTCGCGCCCGCAGCCTGGGCCCAGCTGGCAGGCTTGACGCTCGGGCTCAGCGCTTACCACGGCGGCGCTGAAGTAAGATCTCCGCAGCGGTGAGTTGACGCTGCGCCGGCTGAGCGGGCTCGCGGCTCGACGCCGGCCCGCGTCCGAAGCGCGGCACGCTCGCGGGCGGGTGATCCTGGGCAGCCCCGGAGGGGCCGGGTGCGCGCGGCGTGGTGGACACAGGCGCCGGGCGGGCGGGCTGCCCACGAGCGCCTGCTTGGGGCACGTGAGGGCCAGAAATCCCGCGCGGATTTGGGGGTGGGGGGCGCGCGACGGCAGGGCTGGCGCTGGGAGCCGCGCCTGGCTGCGCTAGGGTTTGCTCCGAGCGCGTGCGACCTTCGCTCTGAGCCTTGCGGCCCAGCAGCGCGCCGAACGCGCCTGGGACTTCACCCGGTGTATCCTTGGAGAAACGTGCTTTGGCCTGTCGCCGCTGCTGCCAGCGCGCGGGCAGACCACTCAGCCACTCGGGCAGCGCGATGCGCCGCGCGCCGACCCCACACAGCAGGCTGAGCGCCGCGATCCACAGCAGCACGTCGTCGATAGACCGGTAGGCGAAGCGCCGGGACACGCGGTCGTTGAAGATGCCGGCCAGGGTGTCGCGGGTCTTGCCGCCGGTGAGCGCCGCGATGCGTGACAACAGCGCGCGGTCGGTGCCCGTCGGTCGCAGCTCTTCGCCGTGGGTGAGCACGGCGCCGGTGGTCCCGACCGGCTCACCGCTCAGCTCATCCACGGCGGTGGCGATGTACGCCCCTGGCGTATCTAAAGGGACGCTCGCCGCATACGCGCCAGCGCCGGTGGCCTCCAGCGCGACCTCTTTGGCGAAGCCCTCAGGGCCCGCGACGCGCACCTTGAGGCGCCGGAAGCTCTCGGTGCGGCCATCGTCGTCCACCACCGTCGCGCGCAGGTGCAGCTCGCCGCCGCCGGCGTCTGCTTCCAGGCGGACCCGCGGATCATCGCCAGCGCGGGTGATGTCGCGGGCCAGCTGCGCGAACAGCTTCTGCGCGCCGTCCCATTTGCTCCAGTTGGCGCCCCAGCGATCTTTGTAGTCGCTGGTGAACACCGCGCTGCGCCCCACCCCCACCGACCAGGTGGCGAGGATCGGATCACCTTCTGGGCCATCGAGCAGCACCTGCGCTCGGCCCTTGGGGATGGTGACGACGTAGCCGTCCAGGGCCGGCATGCTGGCGAAATCCACGCCCCGGGTGGGAGGCCCGAGCAGCCTCAAGCCTGGCTTGAAGGTGACCTCGTTGATCGCGGAGCGCGCCGCTAAGATGGTCTCTTGGGCGAACACCGCGGGCAGGCGCGCGGCGTCCTCGATCAGGTAAAAGCGTCCGTCACCGAGCTTGCTCATGTGTTCCAGGGCGGTGACGTCTGAGCCGCGCCCCAGCGCGACCACGCTGGTGGTGATGCCCATGGCTTTGGCGCCGCTGACCAGCGAGAAGGCGTCTGTCTTCGCCTCTGCGTCGCCGCCGTCGGAGAAGAGCAGCACGTGCTTGAGCGCCACCTTTTCCTTGCGGATAGCTGCGTAGGCCTCCTTCAGGCTCAAATCAATGTAGATCCCACCCCCGCCCGGGCCGACGTCGCGGATCTTCTTGGCGATGGCCGGCTTGTCCACCACGGGGGCGAGGGGCACGGTCCAGCTGACAGAGGTGTCGACGTGCATCACGCCCAGACGGTCGCCGCCGCCGAGCAACTCAGCGGAGCGCGCCGCGGCTTCGTTGGCTAACTGGAGCTTGGTGTGCTTGCCCGCCGAGGCCGCCATCGAGCCCGAGTAGTCGATGATGATCACCTCGGCGAGGCTCGCGCGCTTGCGCTCTTGCTTCAGATCAAAGGACACCGGGCTGACCTCCTCGACCGCGGTCTTGCCGAAGCCGCCCGGGCCGAGGGAGCGATCGCCGCCCATCAGCAGCAGGCCGCCGCCCAGATCGCGCACGTAGCTGCCGAGGGCGTCGAGCTGCCCCTGAGACAGCAGCCGCGCCGGGATATCGCTCAGCACCACCACGTCGTAGGCCGCCAGGCCAGAGATGTCCGCGGGGGTGCTGGTGGCTCCTTGAATATCCACGCGGAATGCAGCGTTGCGCAGCGCGCGGGCGAGGGGCTCGGCGCCCGGCGTGTCGCCCTCCAAGATCAACGCCGCGGCGGGGCCGCGCACCCGCACGAACGCCGAGCCCGAGTTGTCTTCGGCGGCCTGATCGTGCTTGGGATCTTTGGCGCTGATGCGCACGTCGATGCGGTGCAGCCCCGGCCCTGGCGCTTCTTCTCGCAGGTGCACGACGTCTTCGCCTTGCCTGACGGAGACGCTGCCGCTGCGCACGAGCTGGCCGTCCTTGTAGATGTCGAGTTGGATCTCGGAGTCCTGGGTCGACTGGGTGACGACGCGCAGGCTGAGCGCTTCGCCTTCGCTGGCCCTCGACGCGGTGCGCACGGCGATCACTCGGACGTCGGGCACCACGCGCTGATCGAGGGGCACGACGTCTACTGGGATCTGCGCGGCGACGGCGGCTGACGCCGCGTCTAGCGCGTCGCCACGGGTGGCGACGCCGTCGCTCAGGATCACGATCCGCGCGGCGGCGTCGGCGGGCACCTCTGCCAGGGCGCGCCTCAGCGCGGCGCTGATGTCGGTGCCGTCGCGCCCTAGCTCGACCTCTTGCGGCGCGGGCAGGCGGCTCTTAGGGCGCAGCGGATCTTCTACGAACGCGCTGCCCGCGAACGCGAGCACGCCGATGCGGTCGTCCTGCCGCATGCCAATTTCAGCCGCTTGTAGTTCCGCACGGATTCGACTAGCAGAGTCGGGCACCAAATCCATGCTACGGCTCTTGTCCACGACCACCAGCACCGCGAGGCGATCGAGGGGCTTGCCGAGCTCGACCCCCATCGCCGCCAGCGACGCCGCCAGGGCCGAAGCGCCGATCAGCAGCTCCGTGAGGTTGCGGCGCACGCGGTGCTGGCGGGCGCTCAGCCCTAGCAGGCGCAGGCAGATGAACGACAGCGCGGCGGCGGCCACCAGGCTGAGCGCCGGGCGCTCAAAGCGCACGTAGCGCTCGGGGATCGCGCTCACCCAGATCAAGCCGACGTACAGCGCGGGCAGCAAGCCTAGGCTCTGAAACAGCAACAGCCACGGGCGCTTCGCCAGCCCGCGCCTGCGCACCGACCAGACGACCCAGGCGAGGGCGCTGGCGCCGCCGAGCACCACAGCAGCCACAGGGAGGTACTGCGCGACGGCGGGCGGCATCAGCTGAGCGCCTCGCGCCGCTCGCTGCGCCCAGCGGGTCGCATGTCGCCGCGCTCCGGCGCTCGCGGCGCGGACGGCGCTCGAGCTCTCGGCTTACGCGTGAACCACCAGACGTCGAACACTAGGCAGCCGAGGGCGATCAGCGCCAACAGCCAGGTCCAGCTCGCCACGGCCTCCGTGGTCTGCTCAGTTGGCTTGAGGTCGCCTCCACCTGCCAGCTTGGGTAGCGGTCGCGCCCGCAAGTCGCTCTCCGCGCGGCTGGTCAGGTTGGCCACGGCCAGCACGCTGCCTGCGCGGCCTTCCTCCCAAGACGCGTGGTAAAAACCAGCCTGTGACACGTCGGGGATGATCGCGAGACCGCTCTTGGTGGCCACGCTGAACTCATCTCCGCGGGGAGGCAGCACCGTAATGCTCGAGACCGCCGCCGGCACCCGCAGCCTCAGCGGAGCCCCGGTTGGGGTCGCGCCGGTCACTCCCCGGGCGCGGCCGGCCCGAGCCTGCTCCACCAGGTTGCGGATAAACAGCACAAAGCTCGCCTTGAGCGGCCAGTTGCTCTCGCCTACGTCGAACGCGATCAGCGTGCCGTTGCGGCCTGGCAGCGGCAGATCACTGATGATGGTGCTGTCACGGGTGCGCACCAGCGAGTCGCGGTCGCCTTCTAGCTCGAGCTTGCGCGCCTTGGCGATGCTCACGCCGTCCAGCGTCAGGAAGCGCAGCCTGGGATCGCCTTGGTTCCATGAGGTAATAGACGGCTCATTGATCTCTGCGCCCACCACCACCCGATGACACGGGCCAGGCGGCGGGTTTAGGATCAGCAGATCTCCAGGGGGGAGCTCTGTCGGGCAGCTGCCGTCGACCACCACCAGCGAGTCCGGGGGGATCTCGGCGCTGCTCAGCGACGCCGGGCTGCTGCCGAGCAGCTCGACGTCGGGGTCGGCGAGCAAGGCGCGCTTGACCCAGGGGTTGGCGTCGCTGGGCACCAGCACGACGGGCAGCTTGCGGCTGGCGGGCACCTTGCCGTAGGCGCGGTCGTCTACCGGCATGTCGTCGCTTGGGCTCAGCTCTAGCTCGAGCCCGGAGCCGCGATCCCCCGGCGTGGGCTCAAACGTGAGCACCACCGGGGTGCTCTCACCAGGCGCCACGCGCAGCTTGCGCGAAGCCAGCGGCTCTTTGATATTACGTTGCCGCAGAGTAACGAACACGTCCCGATCGGCGCTGCCGAAGTGGCTCACGATGGCGAAGGCTTGCACTTGCTCGCGCTTGGTCACCGGGTCAAGGCCAACCCGCACGTCCACCCGCGAGATGGCGCTGTTTTCAACCGGCTCGCCCACTTGGATCAGATCGAGCGGCAACGCCGCGCTGGCGATCCCCTCGGGGTGGGCGAACGCTCCGTCCGTGATCAACACGATGCGCTTGTCGCCTTTGAGCGAGCGCAGGCGGTCGGTGGCCAGCGCGAGGGCGTCGCCCAGCTTGCCTTCCACCTCGCGCACCTCAAGCTTCTCGATGGCTGCGTCGAGGCGTCGCCGATCGCGATCGAGGGGTGACGCCACTTTGGCGTCGGCCCCGGCTTCGATCACTACGACGTCCGCGCCGGGTCCGAGGGAGCGCACCACCTGCTGAGCGGCTTCCCGCGCCAACGCCATGCGCGTCGACTCTCCGCTCTTAGCGCTCATCGACGCGCTGGTGTCGATCACCAACGCGATGTGGTCCCCCGCCAGGGTCCCACCGCGGGTCGCAGGTGAGGCCAGCGCGAACGCGAGCAGCAGCAGGACCAAGGCTTGGATGATCAGCGGCAGTTGGGCGATCAGCCGCTTGAACGGGCTGCGGGCCAGCAGATCGCGTTGGGCCGCCTGCCACAGCCAGATCGACGCGATAGGCAGGCGCTGCCGCTTTACCTTGAGGATATACAAGGCGATCAGCGGGACCAGCAGGCCAGCCAGCGCGAGCCCCCAGGGGCTCCTCAGCTCCACAGATCGCCCCCAGAGCGCGCGCTCCCGCGCCTAGACCTGTTCATGGGCTGACTGACTCCCCCTGGCCTGACGCCTCGCCCAGCGCCGCGTAGCTGCCGTCGCGATCGCGGCGGATGTCTTCGATCAGCGCGTCGAAGCGAGAGAAGCCATGCTCGATCAGGGTCTCGGCGTTGGTGGCCGCGACGACCTCGCGCAGCGGCTTCGGGGGCTTAGGCAAATCGGCGAGGGAGACGGTGTTGAGGTCGACGAACTGGGTGCCGTCGCCAGGGCCCCGGCGCACCTTGTCGAGCACGCTGCGCCGCACCAGCTGAATGGTCGGATCCGGAGTGCGCCGGATGTACTGCACTAGCCGCTCTGGGGTGTCGCTGGTGCGGCGCGCTTCCGGGTGGAACGCCGCGGAGGCGAAGGGCACGCCGCCGAGGGGCCACTGGGTGGTGTCCGCCTCGCGCAGCTCCGCGACGAAGCGCTCGAAGCCGCTCAAGTTCAGCTTGAGCCGAGGAAAGATCAACAGCCCGATCTCAAACTTGGGCTGCGCCTCCAGCTCTCGAATCACCTGCATCGACGGGCGGTGGCTGTGGTCGCGCTGGAGCAGCACGCGCTCAGCGACTCGACCAGCCACCCGCGCGTGCACCGCCCACGGGCACAGGTTGAGCGCCTCAACCACCTCAAGTTGGTAGCGGTGGTAGACCCTCAGGGCCTGCTGGACCAGGGCTTCGTCGCTCATCTCAGTCGCTCTCCCGGCTGACGAAGCGGCGCACGAGGCCCTCCAGCGGCTCATCTGTTACCGCGCGCAAATAGGTGGCGGCGTGCTTGCGCGCCCAGCCCCTCAGCTCCTCGATTAGGCCCGTGAGCCGCGCGATGTAGGCATCGATGGACGAGGCGTCTAGCGTCAGCTCGACGCTCTGCCCGGTCTCCGAGTCAACGAAGGCGTAGTCACCCTCGAGCTTCGGCTCTAGCTCCTCACGGCTGAGCACCTGAAGCAGGCACACGTCGTGACCCTGGGCGCGCGCGCGAGCCAGGGCCTGCAGCACCGGGCCAGCGTCGCAAAAATCGCTGACTACTACCAGCAGCCCAGGGCGGCGACTGGTGAGCAGCGCTTGCTCGACGCAGCGGCTTAAATCCAGCGCCCCGCTCGCCTCCACGCCGGACAGTTCACGCAGCAAGCCGGCCAGCGCGCTGCGGCCCCGTTTAGGCGTCCCGACCTGTGACAGGCCGACGCTGCCCGGCTTTGCTCCGCCGACCAACACCTGGGCGCGCTGCGAGCCGGCGAGCGCTAAGTAGCCGAGCGCGGCAGCAAGCCTGCGCGCGACCTCGAGCTTGGTTGGCTCACCAAAGCCCATGGAGGCTGAGCCGTCTACCAGCAGCCTGAGGATCACGTCTTCTTCCGCGCGGAATTGTTTGATGACCGGCTCGCCAGTGCGCGCGTAGGCCAGCCAGTCGATGCGCCGTAGATCGTCGCCGGGGGCGTACGGGCGATGGTCTTCAAACTCGGCCGAGCCGCCGCGGCGCCGTGAGACGCGCTCGCCGCTCGCGCCGGAGCGCGCCTTGATCTGCATGCGTCGGCGCAGGGCTTCAAGCTCCGCGACGAAGGCCGGTGAGAGCAGCGCTGGGGCCGCGGTCACGCTTCACCCAGGGTCGGGTCATCGACCGGCTGCGCGGCGCCTGGCGGGCCGTCGGGCTGGTCACCGACTGCTTCGCTCAGCGCTGGGCCGGGCAAGCGCTGAGTGGTAGGCGAAGGGAACGAGCTTGGCCCCGCGTCCGCGTCCGCGTCAGCCAGAGGCGCGTCGGGCAAGCGTTGCGTGCTGGGTGAAGGGAACGAGCTTGGTCCCTCTTCAACGTCCGCGTCAGCGAGGGGCGCGCGCGGCTCTGCCGGCTCGTCCACAGCGGCGGCGCGCTCGCGCTCTTCTGCCTCCAGCACTGCCTCTAGCTGCGCCTGAGCCGCGTCGTGCTCTCGCACGGCCTTGCGAGAGCGCATGCCCGCGGCGGCGTACAGCGCGAGCCCCAAGATCGCCCACACCGCCCCGCACACCGCACCTGCCGCCAGGTAGCTGTGCATATCCGCGCGAGAATGCGAGATTTGCTCGAGCATCACGATGGTGTAGGTCGGTGACGGCGCCGCGAGGAGCAGCGCGCTGTCAGGATCTGCCATGGCGCCGCCGATGGCCATCACGATCCACGGGCCGATCAGCGCCAGCACCACCGCCAGCAGCGTGAGCAGGCGCGGCACCGCGCTGCTGGTCGCGCGTGAGCGCAGCCACGCGATGAACCCCACCACGAACACGAAGAAACACAGCGTGTAGCCGGTGAAGCTGAGGACCTGCAGGACCTTGTCATCGAAGCGCGTGGTCCCCCACGCCGCCTCCGCGACGATGCCAAAGACGGCGGTGACGACCAGGCTCGCGACGCCCACGGTCAGTAGCAACGAAGTGGCCTGCATGATGCCAGGGCCGAGGTAGCGCCGCGTCTTGCCGACGCCATCGCGGTCCCAGTGGACACGCACGCGGCGCGATGGGCCGAGCGGCTCACCAGCGAACACCATCGCCACGAAGAACAAGAACGCCAGCTGAAGCCCCACGCAGACCATGGCGGCTTCAGCCTGGCTATTGGCGTCGACGGCGATGATGGCGACCAAGCTGGCGAGGGTCGCGCCAGGGCCGGCGACCAGAAACCAGCGCCTCAGACCGCTCGAGCGATCTTCGCTGGGTCCCGCCATGTTGGCCACCGTCGTCTCGTAGAGGAACCAGGTAGGCAGCGCCACCGCGGCCAGCGGGAGCACGATCAAGAACGCGAAGTAGCTGAAGCCGAAGTCTGCGCGCACGTAGGCCGTGGGCAGCCACACCGGCAGGCCTCTCGGCACCGCGGGCCACAGCTCATGCACGCCGCTCGCCAACACCGGCCCACCGAACACGTAGGCCATGATGGACAGCGGGAACGAGATGATCAGCGTGACTAGGATCGCCGCGGCGGCGCTGCTGAAGCGCGATGAGAGGCTCAGCCCGAACGCGACGGACAGCACCGCGATCCAAAACAGCAGCAGGAACGCGGCGATGACCTCGGTGGCGGTCACCCCGCCGAACAGGAACGGGAGCACGCCGACCGGCGCGAGCATGATGACGTAGGTCGAGATGTAGCTGAGCGCCGCGAGGAATTTCCCCCGGGTAATGGTCTCAGCGCCGAGCCCGGTGAGCAGCAGCGCGTGCCAGGTGCGCCCGCTCTTCTCGCTGGCGATGGTGCTAGCAGCGACGGCGGGACCAACCCAGGTGACGATGGCGAACGCCAGGGAGAAATAGGTGTGAAACAGCGCGGTCCCGACCTTTGACGGCTCGGTGGCGACGCTGGCGATGCCGCCGATCGAGCACATCAACAGCGCGATGGCGGCGGTCAAGCTGGCTAAGATCAGCGGGGTTCGGGTCAGGCGCGCGGCCTGGCGCATCTCGCGCATCCAGACCGGGTTGGGTTCGTAGCGCGCGCGCCGCGCGTGGTGCACCACCCGCTCGAGCCGCGTCGAAGTCGGCGGCGGCGGCACCTCGGTGTCTCGACCGGTCTGCGCGCTCACTGCAGATCTCCTCGGGTGTATTCGAGGAAGATGCGCTCGAGCTCGTTGCGCTCAGGCTCGACGCCGACCAGCTTGACGCCGTGGCCGACCAAGTGGCGCACCACGTCCGCGACGAAGCGATCTCCGCCCAGGTGGGAGATCAGCAGGTAGCCCCCGGTCTGCGGCTCGACGGCGACTACGCCCATGCCGCCTGCGATCAAGTGGACGACCTCTCGTGGATCGCCGAGCAGGCGCAGCTTCAAGCGCCGCGGCGTGGTCCCCGGAGGCGCAGCCCCTGGAGCCAACGCAGCGCCTGGTTGTGCGCCGACGGGAGCCAGCGCCGCGCCTAGCTGAGCCGCGGCCGCCGCCGAGTGACCGTGGGCTTGGGCGCGGCGCTGCGCCTCGAGGCGCTCGGCGATCTCACCGATGGGGCCAGCGATCACCAGCTGACCCTTCTCTAAGATCCCCACCGAGGTGCACACGTCGCTCAGCTCCGTGAGGATATGGCTGGAGAGGAAGACGGTCTTGCCCAAGTCGCGGAGCTCGAGCAGCAAGTCACGGATCTCGATGCGCGCGCGGGGGTCCAAGTCGCTGGCCGGCTCATCCAAGATCAGCACCTTGGGGTCGTGGAGCAGGATGCGCGCCAGCTGCAGGCGCTGCTTCATGCCCTTGCTCAAGGCTGAGACCAAGCGGGTCTGCAGGTTCCCGAGGTCGGTCAACTCGATCACCGCGTCGACCACCGCGATATTTTCTACCCGGAAAGAATCTGCAAAAAACTCAAGATATTCGCGGACGCTGATGCGGTCGTAGACGCCTGCGTGGTCCGGCATGTAGCCGATCACTCGGCGGACTTTGTCTGGGTCGAGGGCCACGTCCACGCCGTCGATCTCGACGCGGCCGGCCATCGGCTCGAGCAGCGTGGCCATGATGTTGATGGTCGTGGTCTTGCCTGCGCCGTTGGGCCCGATAAAGCCGAAGATTTCGCCGTGCCCGACCTCGAAGCTCACGTCGCGCAGCACGTCGAAGTTGCCGTAGCGGTGCCACAGGTGGCGCACGCGGATCGCGGGTGGATCCAGCGCTGCCACGTGGTCTGAGAACGGCGCTGGATGGCTCAGCGCGCCGGCGCCGCCATCGCCAGCAGCGCCCTCGAACCCAGCGCCGCGCTCAAGCTCAGCGCCGCCTTCAAGCTCAACGCTCATGGCGCGCCTCCCCAGCCCACTACGCGGATCAACACGCGGTCGACCTCGAGGCGCAGCCCAGAGTCGCTGGTGTCACCTTCACCGCCGTCAAACTGCCCGATCAGCGTCGGCACGTCGTCTGGCCACCAGTCCACTGCGTTGACGCTGCTCGAGATGGCGCCCCAGGCGCTGAGCGAGTCATCGCTGTCCTGCTTCATCTGCTTCGGGAACAGCCCGCTGCCGAGCTCGCTGGTGCTGACGCCCCGGGGCGTGCCCCGCGAAACCCTGCCCACCCGCGGATCCACCGGTTCGCCGTCCTTCACGTGGACGGTCGCCCCGTCGGGGATCCGCGCGAAGTAGCGCGCCGGCTCGCCTGGGAGCTTGACCACCACCCCCACTAGATCCCGTGCTAAGCGGTTGACCACGTCTGCCCCTGCTGCCGTGGGGATCACACTCAGCCCACCTCCGAGCCCCACGAAGTCGTCTTCACGTACCACGATGGTCTGCCAAGGCTTGCCCTCGATGCCCTCGAGGCGCAGCCCATCTCGGTCCACCACGACGCTGCGCGCGGCGTCGTTCGCGTCATCGCCCGCCAAGTCCAAGACGGCCTCGCGTGAGCGGCCACGCACGCTCAGGCTGCGCGTGGTCGAGTCGTAGAAGCCTCTAAAGCGCGTGATCGGCGCGCGGTTCATGCCCGCGCCGGTCTCGATCAGGCTGAGGTGTCGCGCGCGCCCGCTGACGCCTTTGGCGGCGACGCCCAGCAAGATGATGGCGAAGGAGGTGACCAGCGCGTAGACCGGCAGGTGCGCGAAGGCGCGCAGCGGCTTGCCAACTTTGGCCGCACGGAAAAAGTTGAATGGTCCGGCGGCCGCGGCGTAGAACAGCAGCAAGAAAGCCGAGATCACGATGGTCCAGCGCGTGCCCTCGTTGGGGTCGAGCTGCTTGCGGACCGAGTCGAGGCTGGGCTCGTCGAGGGGCCGCGCGGCGTGGGGCTGGACCAGGGCCGCCTGGCGGTTCCACGCGTGGCGCATCAAATCTTGCACCTTGAGCTGCACCCACTCGTCGTCCACCTGGGGTGAGCGCGTGGCGTCAAAGGCCAGCAGGTGGACCTCGCCCAGGCCGTAGCTGGCGGACGCGCCCCATGGGCTCGGCTTCAGGTTGCCGCCTGCGTACATGACGAAGTCACGCACCGTCGCTGGGGTGGGGGTGGCGGGCTTGTGCAGCACGCCCGGGCTGGAGTAGCTCCGCGAGCTCCCGCTCGGGACTTGAAACCGCGTGGTCTGAGCTAGCTCGCGAGGGACCTGGCCGCGCGAGATGTCGCCGCCGACCAGGGTGGGCAGGGGGCCGGTGCGCAGATCGTCGGGGCGGCTGACGACCACGGCGAGCGCGCCGCCCGCCAGCAACCAGTCGCCCAGGGCAGTGAGCCTCGGGCCGCTCAGCGTGGCGAGGGTCTCGCTGCGCGCCAACATCAGCGTGGCGCTGGCGTACCCAGCGGCGCGCGTGGGCAACATCAGATCGCCCTTGTTGACCAGGGGGCCGGAGACCATGACCACCGGATCGGCGTGGGTCGTCCCCCAGGTCTTCTCTTCTACGTACAGCTCCTTGCCGCCGATCCCTGGGGCAATGCGGCTCGGCTGCTCAAGATCGATCAACAGCGGGTTCAGCCCGAGGGGCGTGCCGATCTCTAGCTCGGCCAGCACCAGCCCGGAGTCTGAGTAGGCGCTCAGCTTGAGCGAGGGCGCGCCGGAGTTGAAGCTGTGGGTGGGCAGCTCGATGTTCACGCGGCTCCGGGCGGCCAGTGACAACGGCGCCCGTGAGCTCAGCCTGCGGCTGGTGTAGGACGGCTCGGCCACTAGCACCAGCTCGCCCTCGACGGGCTGATCGCTCACGTTCTCCACGCTGACCGCGATGGTGAACCAGCCGTCTACCACCGGCGTGCGCGCCCCCAGCGCCAAGCTCCCTGTCATCAGCAGCGTCGCCGGCGCGGCAGGGGTGGTGGCTGGCTCTGGGGCGACGGCTCGAGCGCTGGGCGCCAAGCACAGGCTAAACAGCACAGCTAGCAGCTGGACCAGCCACCGCCAAGATGTTGCCGGGTGGAAATGAACGCTGTCAGGTCTCAGCGCGCCTCCTGCGGCTCTCTTAGCTCGGCGGAGGGGGATCACCGGGCCTCGACCGCCTGCTGCACAGGTTCCGGGCGGGAGGGCACCTGGTGCAGCACCGCCTGCACCACGTCATCGGTGGTCACGCCGTCGGCTTCACCCTCGAAGGAGCGGATGATGCGGTGTCGCAGCACTGGCAACGCGACCCGCTGCAGATCGGCGAACGCGACGTGAGCTCGGCCCTCGAGCAGCGCCACCGCCTTTGAGGCCAGCACCAGCGACTGGCCACCGCGCACGCCAGCGCCATAGCGCACGGCGCGCGTCACGATCTCCGGTGCGCCAGGGCTCTCGGGGCTGGTGGCTCGCACCACCCGCGCCGCGTAGCGCACCACGGGCTCAGCGACGGCGATGTCGCGACACAGCGCGCGCAGCGTCAACACCTCAGCCGCGTTCAGCACCTGCGCTGGCGGGGCCAGGGCGTGCCCCGTAGTGCGGGCGATGATGTGGGTCAGCTCATCTTCGCTTGGGTTCGGCACCATCACCTTGAGCAAGAAGCGATCGAGCTGTGCCTCTGGCAGCGGGTAGGTGCCCTCCATTTCCAGGGGGTTTTCTGTGGCGAGGACGAAGAACGGCTCATCTAGCTTGTGGCGTACGCCGGCGATGGTCACGGCGTGCTCTTGCATGGCCTCGAGCAGCGCGCTCTGGGTCTTGGGGGTGGCGCGGTTGATCTCATCCGCGAGGATCACCTGACCAAAAATCGGCCCCTTGTGCAGCTGGAAGCGCCCGGTGACGCCGCCGGACTGATCGGTCACCAGCACGTTGGTGCCCGTGATGTCGCTGGGCATTAGATCGGGGGTGAACTGGATGCGGCTGAAATCGAGGTGGAGGCACGAAGCCAGGGTGCGCACCAGCAAGGTCTTGCCCAGGCCCGGCGCGCCTTCGAGCAGCACATGACCATCGGCGATCAGGCCCCACAGCGTTTGGTCCACGACCTCGGACTGACCCACGATGACGGAGCCGATGGCCGCGCGCAGCCGGGAAGATGCCTCGCGTGCGAAGCCGAGCCGAGCTTCCAAATCCGAACTTTGAGCTTGGGTCATGCGGGCTGGACGTTAGCAGGGCTAGTCAGGTTTACGTCGCCGAAGTTCCACGCGCGGCGGGCTGGTGCCGTCACGCACACCCCAGCTCATTCTGGCTCGAAGTAACGCCCGACCTGCTCGCGGTATTCTTCCGGCACTTCAGAGCGCTCCACGCCGCCAATTTCCTGGGGCGCGACCTGACCCAGCGCGCCGCTGCCTTTTTGGTTGGCGGTCTCGCCGCCACCCTTGCTGCCCGAGCGGCCGAGCGTCGCCCCGTGCAGGCCGCCGCCAGCGTTCCACTTGGCGTTGGCCTTGGAGCGCAGCTGGCCGCCTTCCACGCGTTCTCCCGTGCCGCTGTGCTCGCCGGCGCCTTCGTCTTTCTTGCTCCCAGGGCCGCCCTTACCTGGCTTGCCGCTGGCCTGAGGGCTCTTCCCGGCTCCTGGCTTGTTGGCGTCGCCGGGCGGCGCTGCGCCCGGCACGGGGGCGGGCGCACCCAGGCCTTTTTGGGCTTCTCCACCCCCGCGATCCGCGTCATCTAGCCCCTGTTCACGCTTTGAGTCAGCGCTGCCGGGCGGCTTGCCCATTTCCTTCAGCGCCTCCGCGAGTTGTTTCCTCGCGGCAGGATCTTTGAGCTGCTCAGCCAGGTCCTCTAGCTGCTGCTTGCTCATCGCGCCCTCGCCGCTCTGCTCTAGCTGCTTGCCCAGGCTCTCGGCGAGCTGCTTGCGCTCCTCGTCGGTCATGCCTTCAAGGGCCTCGCCCAGCGCGTCGGCCAAGCGCTTTTGTGCTTCGGGGCTGCCAGACTCAGCAAACTCTTGCAGGTCCTGCTTGCCCTGCTCGCTCAGCTTGCCTTGCATCTGCTTGCCGAGCTCACGCAGCGCCTCGGCGCCTTTGCTGCGCTCTTCGAACAGCTTTTTTTGCTCTTCTAGGGATTTTGCCAGCTCCTTGGCGCCTTGCTGCTCAGCGGCCTTTGCGGCTTCTTCTAGGGCTTTTTTGGCGGCTTCGCGATCTGACTGCTCGGCCTGATTGGCGAGCTTCTGCATCTGCTTATCGAACTCCGTCAGATCGCCGTTGCCCAGCGCCTTGGCTGCGTCCTCAGTCAGCTTCTGCTTCTTCAGCTTGCTCAGCGCAGCCTCGAGCCCTGCGCGGTTCTTGGCGTCGCCGTGGGCCAGCTTCTCAGCCGCGATCTCGTCGCGCAATTTCGCCACCCGGGCCAGGGCTTCGCGCTTTTCGAGGCCCTGCTTCAGATCCTCGCGGAGCTTACGAGCCTCGCGCGCGATGGCGTCTAGGCGCTTGCGTTGCTCAGCGTCCTTGGCGTCCAATTTCTCTAGCTGGATGATCCGCTCTAGGCCCTTGAGGTCCTCCACCTGGACCAGCTCAGCGCCGGGTGGCGGCGGCTCAGCCGGCGGCAACGCGGGCAAGCCGATGCTGCTCAAATACGCGATACCCAGCGCGGCAAACGGCGCAAAACCATGGTGTTTGAACAGTAAACGTGGCCGCGCGAGCTTGCGGTCGGCGCTGGCGAGCTTGGCCGCCGCGCGGCTCACCACGAGCTGCCGTGCGGCATCGTTACGCTCCGCCTCGCTGCGCAGCTCGACCGCCGTGCAGATCACCTCTGAGCTGCCCAGCCGCGCGTCTAAGAACAGCGCGACGTCCTCATCGGACCAGCGCCGCCTGACCGCGTAGATCACGCCGACCAGCGCCCCGAGCAGGCCGAGCGCCGCAGCCCAGGGGCGCAACATGCCTTGACGCAGCCACCACGCGACGGCCGCCGCGCCCACCCCCAGCAGCAGCCCATAGGCCAGCCCCGTGAGCGCCCTCGACACCACGAGCCGCGTCCGCACGCCCCGCGCCCACTGCTCAAAGCGCTGGTGGAACTGCGCAGGCTCGGGGACCTCGGCTGGCTTCGACTCCTCGCTCATCGCGGCCTATCTTACGTCCCCCACCACAAAAAGCCCTGTGGCAGCTTGAGAATATCGTCTGCAACTTCGCGTTGGTTGCCAGGAAACAACCCTGGCCAAGGGATCTTCCCAGGTTAGCAGGGGGTGGAGGGCGAGCCAACGCGCGGCGCCTCGAGCTCAGCCATACCTGAGGTGAGTGGTCAATCGTGGTCAAGCTCGCCGGCTCTCGTGACCTGGGGCTGACATTCAGTGTGTGCCGCGCCGTGCTTGGCGACTAGAGTGTCAGGTGTGACGCGACTCTTGGTGGTCGAAGACTACCCGCCTTTGGCGACTGTGATGGCCATCGCGCTACGGCGGAGCAGCGGCCATGAAGTGGTGCGCGTCGGTAGCGTGCAGCGCGCCGAGGCTGCGGCTGCGGCTGCGGCTGCGGAGCTGGGGCGCTTTGATTTGATGGTGGTGGACATCGACTTGCCGGACGGCTCAGGGGTGGACCTCAGTCGGCGCCTGCTAGCGCTGGGGCAGGTGGGTGGCTGCGTGTTTTTTACGGCCAGTCGGGATGACGGAGTGCTGCGCTCGGCGCGCGAGCTGGGGCCCGTCGTTGACAAACTCGCGCCCGTCGCCGATCTAGTGCGGGTCGTGCTCGAACACTTGAGTCATTGCGCCGAGGCGCCCCCCGCTGACGAGCAAGCGCGTGGTGTGGTGGGTGCAGCGCCGCTGCTCGACCATGGCTCAGGGACACGTCGTCGGCAGCACTGACCGCGGCCTAGTGGCGCGCCGGTGAGGGCTACGGCGGGCTACGGCAGGCGTGGTCGTTGGCCTCTGGCCGGACATGCGGTAGCTCACCCCCCAGCGCGGCATCGCCCGCGGCGAGGCAGGCTGAATGAATCACAAGATCACTGTTCCTGAGCTGCGCCGGCGCAAACTCGCCGGCCCTAAGATCGCGATGCTCACGGCGTATGACGCCACCATCGCTCGCCTGTTGGATCAGGGGGGCGCGGACGTGCTGCTGGTCGGCGACTCGCTGGGGATGGTGGTCCAGGGCCTCAGCAGCACCCTGCCCGTCACGTTAGACGAGATTTGTTACCACGGGCGCGCCGTGGCGCGCGGTGTCCAGCGTGCGCACCTGGTGCTCGATATGCCGTTTATGAGCTTCCAGGTCTCAAGCGAGAAGGCGCTGGAGGCTGCTGGCACCTTGATGAAGCAGGGCGCCGCGGAGGCGGTGAAGCTCGAGGGGGGCGTGTCGATCGCCGAGACCATCGCGCGTATCGTTGCCTCAGGGATCCCCGTGATGGGCCACGTGGGGCTGACGCCGCAGTCAGTCCACGCGATGGGCGGGTTCCGCATCCAGGGTAAGAGCGAAGACGCCGCCTCACGGGTCCTGCAAGACGCCAAGGCGGTGGAGCAGGCAGGCGCCTACGCCATCGTGCTCGAAGGGCTACCGGCTGATCTCGGGCGGCGCATCAGCGAGAGCGTGGACATCCCAACCATCGGCATCGGGGCGGGGCCGAGCTGCGACGGACAAGTGCTGGTCTGCTACGATTTTTTGGGGATGTTCGAAGAAATCCAGCCCAAATTCGTCAAGCGCTTCGCTGAGCTTGGCGGTGAGGTGCGGCGGGCGACCGCAGACTATGTGCGAGAGGTGCAGGCGGGCACTTTCCCCGGGGCAGAGCACAGCTTTGGGATGGCCAAGCCGCGCTCACTCGGCGAACCAACGGGCGCGGCGTCGGTGGTGCCGGAGGCAGCGCCGGTCTACGGGCCCGCCAGCGAGGACGAATGATCCGAGTCATCCACGAGGTCGAAGCGTTTCGCGCCGCCTGCGACCAGGCGCGAGGGCAGGGCAAGCTCGGCCTAGTGCCCACCATGGGCGCCCTGCACCGCGGTCACCTGGCGCTGGTCACCCACGCGCGCGAGCGCTGTGACAGCGTCGCGGTCAGCATCTTCGTCAACCCCACGCAGTTCGGCGCGGGCGAGGATCTTGAGCGCTACCCTAGGGATCTTGAAGGCGACGTGGCTCGCTGCGAGGAGGCGGGCGCGGCGCTGGTGTTCGCGCCAGACGTCGCTGCAATGTATCCGCGCGGCGAACAAACTCGCGTGCGAGTGCACGAGCTGACCCGCGGGCTGTGCGGCGTCTCGCGGCCCGATCACTTTGAAGGTGTGGCCACCATCGTGACCAAGCTGTTCGCGGTAACGGGGCCGTGCACCGCGGTGTTTGGCCGCAAAGACTACCAACAACTCAAGGTGATCGAGCGGCTGGCTCAGGATCTGCTGCTACCTGTCAAGGTGGTCGGGATGACCACGGTGCGCGACGCAGACGGCCTGGCGCTCAGTTCACGCAACGCCTACCTGAGCGCGGCAGAGCGCCAGGCTGCCCTGGGCATCGCGCGCGGGTTGTCCCAGGCCGCTCACGCTCACGGGCGCGGGGTGCGCTCGGCCCAGGCGCTGATGGCGCTGGCGCGCGTCGAAATTGAGCGCGGTGGTTTGCAGCCTGAGTATGTCAGCTTGGCGCAGGCGGACAGCGTCAAGCTGTTAGAGCCCACGGATCTTGCTCCGGACAGAGTGCTGCTGGCGGTGGCGGCGCGCTGCGGTCAGACTCGACTGATCGACAACTTGGTACTCGGCGAAGATCAAGCGCCGCTGGCAGAGGAGCGCTGAGCATGCCTCGACGCCTCCCTGGCAGCTTTATCGTGCTCGAGGGCATCGATGGCAGCGGCAGCACCACCCACACCAGGCTGCTCGCTGAAGCCCTGCGGAAGCAGGGGCACCAAGTGCGGACTAGCTGTGAGCCGACGGATGGCCCCGTAGGGGCGGTTATTCGTCAAGTGTTGCAGCGTCGGCTGATGCTGGCTGACGGTGATACCGTGCGGCCATTCGCTTGGTCGACCATGGCCCTGTTGTTCGCGGCAGATCGCCTCGATCACCTCGACTCGTTCGTGCTGCCGGGGCTGGAACAGGGCGCCGTCGTGCTCAGTGACCGCTACGACTTGTCGAGCCTCGCGTATCAGTCTGCCACCGCTCCTAGCGGCGTGGACGTGCTGCCATGGATCCGGCAGATCAACTCGCGAGCGCGGCGCCCCGACTTGACCATCGTGCTCGACGTGGCGGTCGAAGTCGCCGAGCAGCGCCGCCAGCGGCGAGGCGGCGCCGACGAGCTGTTCGATGAGCGTCAACTCCAGGCGAAGCTCGCGCGTTTGTACCTGGAGGCGGAGGCGCTGGTGCCAGGTGACAAGCTGGTGCACGTGCCCGGTGACTCGAGCATCGAGGAGACAGCCGCACGGATCCTCGACGTCGTGGTGAGCGAGCTAGGGCGCTAGCCGACACGCTGCTAGGCCCACCACCCGCTGACCTGTCGCTCGCTGCGCGGGGGATCGCGCTGTCATGAAAGTTGGCCGGGAGGTGCCAGGCGTGGCACGCACCCGGGCGTGAGAGTTTTCATGTTTGGGTCAGTCGTCGCGCTGGCAGCGCTGGCTGCTGGGTGCGGCGGCAGTGAGTCGCCAGCGGGCTACCCGCAGCCTGGGGCGGCCGTTGCGCCTGAGGAGCCTAAGCCGCCGGCTGGCGCGTTGTGGCGCGAGCTGGTGAACGCGACCGTTGACCAAGGGCTCGGGTATTTTCTTCAGCGCGTTGACGTGGCGCCGAGCTTCGACTCTCAGGGGCGCTTCGAGGGCTTTCGAATCGTGGAGCTGCGCGGTGGATCGTACTGGGATGGCGTCGATCTGCGGCAAGGGGACGTCGTACAGCGCGTGAACGGGAAGCCGATTGAGCGGGAAGGCCAGGCGTACGAGGTGTTTCAGGAGCTCAAGACGGTGGACCAGCTTGAGGTGCAGTACCTGCGCCAAGGCCAACGCCGCAGCCTGAGCTACCGGATTATTCCGCGCGGTAAATCAGACGCCGGGGCGCCGTCAAAGGTGTCTCCGGCGCCCGCTAAGGCCGCGCCGAAGTCCGCCGCGCCCGCCAAGATCGCGCCCGCGTCGTCACACAGCTGACAGCGCCACGTCGCGGCCCTGAGCCGCTGCGCTGGTGTTACACCGCGCTGTCGCGAACCTGCGCAGCTGCTACACCGCGCTGTCGTTACTCTGCGGAACTATTTGAGACGCGCACGCGGCTAGTGACTTCGAAGTCGAAGCGCAGCTCGCCCTGATCGATGCCGTCGGAGGTGAACTCGACCACGCGCACGCGGTGCACCGACAGCGTGGCGCTGCCAGCGCTGAGCCCGGAGCCTGCAAGCGCCGACTGCGGCACCGTCCCGTTGCCGGCGCGATCCTCGAAGCTGCACAGCACCGAGGAGACGCCGTCGGTCAGCTCAAACAGCAGCAGGTCGTCGGAGCTTACGTTGCCCTGGACCTGAGGAGCTTGGACCTGAGGGGACCAGGTGAGACCAACTGATGCTCCCAGCTCCAAGCTGGCTAGCTCAGCCAGCGGGGTGCCGTCGATGTGTACCTCTGAAGGGCTATCGGGCGCGTCGGCGCTCACGTCGAGAGGCGGCAGCAGGCCAGAGCCAGAAGACCACACTCGATACAACGCGCCCTCCGGCAGAGGCTCTGCGGCCTGATCGCGCGTTGAGTAGACGACGCCTGACACCAAATCCTTGACCGTGGGGAAAGCGCGAGGCGCGAGCAGCGTGGTCTGGTTCGCCGCCGCGACGCTCACGTCGCCGGCTTCTAGCAGCTCGACCCGCCCTAGGGTGGCTAGGGACGGCTGCGCGTCTAGCGTTGGCTCAAGGCAGCGCCCTGGCTCCGGTAAATCCTCGCTCAGGTCGAGCAGCCCAAGCACGCGCTCAGGGTTCGCGCCGGACACCGTGGCAAAGCGCGCGAGGGCAGACGCGCGGATCGCCTCTGGCGAGGTGCTCGAGCGGTCTAGGCTGGCAGTGCGCTCCACGCGGATCAGCGCGCGAGTGGCGCCAGGCTCTTCGCTCAGCTCACCAGCATCAGCGCCGACGGACGCTGAGCATGCAGCCAGCAGCCAGCCGAGACCTAGCGCCGACCAGCTGCGCCAGCGGCGCGAGAAATAGCTAGCTGCGGGGCGGGGGGAGCACACGCTGCTAGACTAGTACGCCAGGCCCAGAACGCTACCCACCATTTCGGAGCTCGACGGAGGTTCGTAGGACCAATGCGCCGCACGAGCCGCCGCCGCATCAGCCCGCGGCCGCATCAACTCGCGGCTGCATCAACGGGCGGCTGCATCAACCCGCGGCTCTATCGAACGCGTTCGGGCGCGGATCTAGCTACAGCGGATCAGCCGCTCTTGCTGAAGCGCGACGGGAAACTACCCGAGTCGACCCGAGCCTTGAGCTCAGCGTCGTCGGGGTGCAGCTGAACGGCACGCGCGGCTAGCTCGCCCTCTTCTTCGCGACGATTGGGATCCGGCAGACAACACTCCACGGGGCACACCGCCTGGCAGGCCTCGTGATCGTAGAAACCAACGCACTCGGTACACAGCTCCGGATCGATGACGTAGATTTCGTCGCCCTCGGAGATCGCCTCGTTGGGGCATTCAGGCTCGCATGCGCCGCAGTTGATGCAGTCTTCTGTGATGTAAGTTGACATGGGCTGCTTTCGGTGTTCGCCGGCTCAACGCGGCGGTGGCGATTTGGTTTCGTGCCGCGTCCGAATAGCGGGAATCGCGTCGCCGCGCTAGTTCTATGGAGCGGCCTCGGTGCTGTCAACTCGTGGCAGGCCCCTGCGACGACGCGCTCCAGCACAGGGCCACGGGGCGGCCTAGCGCCTGATCAACCCGGTGGCTCAAAAAAAGTCAGGTAAAGGCATGGGCGCTGGTCAGGGATCCGACTAGTAGTCTTGGCCAGATGTCGCGCCTCCGTGCATTAGCCCTAGCCTTCGCGCTGATCAGCGCAGCTTGCTCGCCTCAGATCGGTGACGAGTGCAGCGTCTCCACCGACTGCTCGTCCTTGGGTGATCGCCTGTGCGACACCAGTCAGCCTGGCGGCTACTGCACCATCTTCAATTGTGAGCCTGGCACCTGCCCGGATGACTCGGTGTGCGTGTCGTTTCACCACGCGGCCTCGGGGACGTTTTGTAGCGAGATCAATGATCGGTTCCAGCGCCCCTTCTGCATGGCCCCATGCAGCGGAGATGGCGACTGTCGCGGCGGCTACTCGTGCGTTGAGGTCGGCTCACAGGCTAACGTCTACGGAGCCGTGGTCATTGAGCATGGCGAGACGACGGCCCGTGTGTGCCTCGCAAACCAGTCGGTGGCACCACCGCCAGATGCTGGCGAGACCGCGGTTTGCCGCGGCGAGAAGGGCGGCACGCCCCCCGAGCCGCTGGGTGACGCGGGGACGTTTATCGCTGACGCGGCGGCGGACGACGCTGGGGACGCCGCGAGCGGGCTATGACCTGGGGCGTGGAGCCGGCTTGAGCGCAGGTGGCGTCGCGCGAGCACGCTGGGCGCGCCACGATTGCTTCCGTGAGGCAGCGTGAGTCGGGTCGGCGCCGCAGACTACGCGCTGCGCGCGCTGCGCATCCTCAGTCGAGGCCTAGGCCGGGCGCTGGGCGCGCTGGGGGTGCTGCTGGTGCTGGCGTCGTTGGTGTTCCTCGCGCTGCGCTTGCTGCCAGGCGACCCAGCGGCGCTGGTGCTCGGAGACCAGGCGCCCGAGGCGGACCGGCACCTCTTGCGCGTGCGCCTTGGCTTGGATCAGCCATTGTGGCGTCAGTATCTGCGCTTCGTGTGGGGCCTGCTGCGCCTTGACTTGGGCGAGTCGCTGGCGCGGCCCGGCGTCTCAGCGTTCGCAGAGGTCGGCCGCGCGCTGGGCCCAACCGCCGCGTTAGCGGGCGTCGCGGTGGGTGTTGGTAGCCTGGTGGGCACGAGCGCCGCGCTGCTCTCGGTGGGTCCGTGGCTCGGCGCGCGCCGCGTCTGGGTGCACCGTGGCGTGCTCGTGGTGGCGGCGACCCCGCTGTTGGCGTTCGCCCCGGTGCTCACCTACTTGCTTGCCGTGCGGTTACGCTGGGTGCCATTGCCTGGCGATCCCGGCAGCGGCGCCGCTGGGTTGCTGTTCGCTGCAGGCTTGTTGTCACTACCGCTGGCGGCTCAAGTCGCGCGGATCGGCCGCGCCGCGCTCCTCGATCAGGCTCGCGCCAAGTACCTGGATGTCGCCGCAGCCAAGGGCGCGTCGGCGGTACGCGTGTGGGTGGTCCACGCGCTGCCAGTGGCGTCGACGCCGATCAGCGTGGTGGTGGCCGCGCAGCTAGGCGCGCTGCTCGGCGGCGCGGTCGTGCTCGAGCGGCTGTTTGAGCGCCCAGGGCTCGGCAGCCTGATGCTCAACGCCTACGCGTCGCGAGACATCCCAGTGCTGGAGGCGTCCGTGGTCGCCGCCGGCCTGCTGTTCGTGGTGGCCCAGGCGCTGGCGGGGCTGGTTCAGGCGAGCGTTGACCCACGAGGGCGCGAACCGTGAGGCTCACCAACTTCCGCGAGGTCATTCCGCTGTGCTTGGTGTTCGTGCTCGCGGCGAGCGTGGTGCTGTTCGCAGACGGCGATCCCGCGCGGCTACACCTCGCGTCAGGCTGGCGAGCGCCGTCGCTGGCGCACCCGCTGGGCTACGGCGACGCTGGCGTTGACCTGGTCTTGCTGGCGTCTCACGCGACGTTTCGCGCGCTGGTGCTCGCGGCGATCGTCGCGTGCCTAGGCTTCACGCTGGGCACCGCGCTGGGCGCTGGCGCCGGGCTGCGAGGGGGCAGGGTGGCGCGCTGGGTGCTGCGCGCTTGCGATCTTGTGCAGTCGTTCCCGACGTTCCTGTTGGCGTTGGCCGTGCTGAGCGCGGTGCGCGTGCCGTCACGCCTGCACATCGGCGTCGTGTTCTGCATCTCCGCCTGGGCGCCGTTCGCGCGCTTGGCGCTGGCCCAGACCCGCACCCTGCGCGAGTCGCAGTTCGTCGAAGCCGCGCGCGGCCTGGGCGCTTCTAGCTTCCGTGTGGTAGCAATTCACGTGGTGCCGAACCTGCTCGCGCCGGTGGCCGTGCAGCTCGGCACCGCCGCCGCCGGCGTGGTGATCGGCGAGACAGCCCTTGGGTTTGTCGGCCTGGGTCCTCCCGATGGGGTGAGCCTGGGTGGGCTGCTCGAGCAAGGCACGCTCGGCATGCTGCGCGCGCCCCACGTGCTGCTGGTGGGCGCGCTCTGCGTGCTCTGCGTCAGCGGCTCGCTGCAGCTGGCGAGTGAGGGCCTGCGACGACGCATCAACCAGGGGATCTAGCATCCCCGGTATCTTAGCCGTGACGACGCCTGCCGATCCCGGTCGCTGGCTTCGTTTGGTCTGCGCTTCCGGTGCTCAAATACGAGAGTATGTTCCGCTCCGGTTCTCGACCAAGCCTCGCCAGCGACCGGGCTTGACAGGCGGGCGGGCCTTAAAGTTCTGGCGATGGGGGACCTAGAGCCAATAAATCACCGCGAAGTACAGCAAGAAGCGCGGGATGCGTAGCAGGGTGACTGGCCAGAACCGCGCGTGCTCCATGCCTAGCAGGCCAGCCAGCACGCAGGTGATCGAGAACGGGATCGGCGTCAGCGCCGCGAGCGCCACGGCGCTGCGGCCATAGCCCTGGATGAGCGCCTTGGGCTTCGCACCGGCGCGCGCCAGCCAACGCGCCGCCCATGGCCAGCGCTGGAGCGCGCGGCCCAAGTAGAACGCGCAGTTTCCCGCGAGGATACTCACCAGGCCGATCAGCAAGACCACCTGCCAGGCGGACGTGCGAAGCGCGCTCTTGGCGATGATCACCAACACCACGTCCGGCGGAAACGGCGCGGTCAGGCAGTCACACACGAAGACCACCAAGCACAGGCCAAGCACGCCGAGCTTCAGATACAGCAGGTTCGCCGCGGCGCTCAGCTGCTCGGCGTACAGCCAGCTCACGCTGGCGATGGCTGCGACGAACAGGGCGAGAGTCAGCGCTGCCTTCCACAGGCTGCGGCGCACGTAGCGTCGCAGGTCGCCGTCCGCCGCGAGCTGACTGGGCTGGTCGTGATCTAGATCCGAGCCAGCACACGGCAGCGCGGGGCTTGACGAACGGCGAGTCGGGGGTGCCTTCAAGAGGCCCCACTCTGGAAGCGGAAGGCGCCGCTTGCAACGGGTCGCGCGCTCAAAGTGACGTAGGCTGGCTCGCCTTCGCGGGTTGATCTAGCTTGCAGCAGTGCTCGGCTTTCGACCGCTCCCCAGGACCCTCGACGCGGCCATCCGTGATGCCCAGCACGCCAGCCGCGATCTGGTCCGCATTGAAGCGGTGCGCGATCTGGGTCGCTATGCGGCGCACGCCGACGCCGCGATCCGCGAGCGCAGCGTCAGCGCGCTGTGCGCTCGGCTGATCGACACGACCCCAGCGGTGCGCGGGGAGTCGGCGCTGGCGCTGGCTGACGCGGCCGCCAAGCCTGCCCTCGCGGCGCTGATCAGCGCCGCGAGCGACGGCAACCAGAAGGTGCGACAGATGGTGTTGGTCGCCTTGGGTGAGCTGGCGGAGCCCGGTGACGCGGCGGTGCTCCGGGTGCTCCGCGCAGCCTTCGCCGCCGACGCCGTGGAGTTGCGCTACCAGGCCCTGATCGGGCTCGCACACCTCGCGCCGGATGACCACGCGCCGCTGGTGCGTTGCCTTACGGATGAGGACACCCAGGTGCGCTACATCGCGCTGCGCCTGACCGAGGAGCGCTTTCGTGCTGGCGCGCTGCCACATCAAGTCGAGCTGCGCGTGAAGCGCGCCTTGACCGATGAAGATCTCAGCATTCGCGCCGCGGCGGCGATTTGGCTACTGCAACGCGGCGACGACGCTGCGCGACCCGTGCTGGCCGAATACCTGAACGGCTTCTCCAAGCAAGTCAGCGCGGAAGATGAGATCGCCGCCGTCGAGCTCGCTGGCGAGCGCGCGCTGACTGAGGCGCGGCCAGGTCTTGAGCGCCGCGCGTTTGGTCTCTTCGGCGGCCCCGCGGCGTGGCAAGCGCGGGTCGCGCTGGCGCAGCTGGGAGACGTGGCGGCTAAGCAACGCCTGCTCCGGGGCATGGCAGCCTGGGGGAGAGACGCGCGCACCCACGCGGTAGTCGCGGTTGGGCGTGCTCGGATGGTCGAGGCCACTCAGCGCCTGCGCGAGCTTCAAGCCAGCGGCTCGGTGGACGCCGAGACCGTGGCCGAGGCGTTAGCTCTGATCACGGATGAGCAGCCGCCAGACGCCGAGGCTGGCGTGGCCGCTCCGGAGCCTGACTGAGCTAGGCTCAGCTGAGCCCGCCACTGCGCAGCTGCTCGTCGCGGGGCTGAGCGTGCTCGAAAAACCTGCGCGCCGCTGATGGCCAGACCAGCGGCACTCGTGTTACGAGCTTCACGCCATGACCACTGATCGAGCTCTTGGGTTGCTTCGGGTGTTAGACGAAGAGGGCGGCGTCGACGCGGCCGCAGCGCCGCAGCTGTCTGACCAGCAGCTGCTCGAGATGTACCAGCACATGCGCCAGATCCGCGTGATGGAGGCGCGCATGGTGATGTTGCAGCGTCAGGGTCGCATCGGGTTCTACGGCTCCTGCTCTGGGCAAGAGGCGCCACCCATCGCCACTGGGTTCGCCACGCAGCCGACTGACTGGATCTTCCCCGCGCTGCGTGAGAGCAGCGTCATGCTGGTGCGCGGTTTTCCGCTGGTCAAATACATCGCTCAGATCTACGGAAACGAGTTAGACGTGCTCAAGGGGCGGCAAATGCCCAGCCACATGAGCGCCCGCGAAGTGAACCAAGTCTCGTGGTCGAGCTGCATCGGCCCGCAGATCCCCCAGGCAGTAGGCGCGGCCTGGGCAGCAAAGATCAAAGGCGACAAGGTTGTTACCGTGGGGTTCATGGGCGACGGCGCGACGAGCCAGCCCGACTTCCACAACGCGATCAATTTCGCGGGCGTGTTCAAGGTGCCGTGCGTGATGATTTGCCAGAACAATCACTGGTCCATCAGCGTGCCCACTGAGCGTCAGACGGCGAGCGCGACCATCGCCGTCAAGGCCAAGGCTTACGGCGTGCCTGGGGTGCGCGTCGACGGAAACGACATCTTGGCCTGTTATGCGGTGATCAAAGAGGCGGTAGATCGAGCTCGAGCGGGCCTCGGACCGACCTTCGTCGAGTGCGTGACGTACCGCATGGGAGCGCACTCAACCAGCGACGACCCCACCCGCTATCGCTCCGACGCTGAGGTCGAAGCTTGGGGCAAGAAGGACCCGGTCCTGCGTTTTCGCCGCTTCTTGCTCAAGAAGGGCTTGGTCAGCGACGCCTTCGACGCCGAGCTAGAGGCCGCGTTCACCACGCAGCTGTCGGCCGCGATCGCTACCGTCGAAGCCGCTCAAGCACCTAGAGCCGATACGTTGTTCGACGACGTGTACGCTGAGCTGCCGTGGCATCTGCGCGAGCAGCAGCAAGAGCTGCGCTCGGCTGGCCCAGCGCCCAAACAGCACTAGTTGGATCGCCGCCGCAGCCGCTCCCAGAGCCGCGGTGCTTTCGCCGCCGCAGCGCTTTCGCCGCCGCAGTTGGTCGCTGGTAGCGAAAAGCATTTGTCGCGTTGGCTGCGCCCCACTAACAACGCGACATGACTCAAGCAACCTCCAAGGAGTTCGATGCGATCGTTGTTGGGGGCGGGCCGGGTGGGTACCCGTGTGCCATCCGCCTCGGTCAGCTCGGTCTGCGCGTCGCGTGCGTCGAGGAGGAAGAGTACGGCGGCGTGTGCTTGAACTGGGGCTGCATCCCCAGTAAGGCGCTGATCGCCAACGCTCACCTCTACGAAAAGGCTCAAGGCGCGGCCGAGGTCGGCATCCACGTCAGCGGCCTGAGCCTTGACGTGCCCCAGATGCAGACCTGGAAAGACGGCATGGTCAAGAAGCTGACCCAGGGCGTGCGCGCGCTGCTCAAAGCCAACAAGGCGACGCCGATCGTCGGGCGCGGGAAGATTACCGGACGGAATTCCGTTGAGGTGACCAGCGCCGACGGTTCGACGCAGACGCTCACCGCGACCAAAGGCATCGTGGTCGCGACCGGCTCAGCCACGATCCAGATCCCAGGCTTCGAGTTTGACGGAGAGCGCATCATCGGCGCCCGTGAGGCCGTGAGCCTGCAACACATCCCAAAGCGCCTAGTGGTGATCGGTGGCGGGGTGATCGGCTGCGAGCTGGGCATGGTCTACCAGAAGTTCGGCGCTGAGCTGACGCTGGTCGAGCTCACCCCAAGTTTGTTACCGGGGGTGGACCCAGAGTGCGTGAAGGTCGTTGAGCGCAAGATTAAGAAGCTCGGCGGACGCGTGTTGACCGGCGTCAAAGCCGAGGGCTACTCGCGCGCGGCTGATGGGAGCATCAGCGTTCGCGTCAGCGGTGAGGCGGGCGTTCAAGAGCTGCCTTGTGACGTCGTGCTCGTTGCCGTAGGGATGCGCCCGCGATCAAAGGGCCTAGGCCTGGAGGAGCTCGGTGTGAACATCGACAAGCGTGGCTTCATCCCCACGGATGACGTGTGCCGGACCAACGTCCCAGGGATCTACGCCGTAGGCGACGTCTCCGGCCCGCCGATGCTCGCCCACAAGGCGACCAAGGAGGGCGAGGTGTGCGCAGAGGTGATCGCCGGCAAGCGAGCTGGCAAAGACTGGGTGACCATCCCGTCGATCATCTTCACCGATCCCGAGATCGCCAGCGTCGGCCTCACCGAAGCTGAGGCCAAAGCGCAGGGCCTGGGCGTCAAGGTCGGGAAGTTCCCGTTCGCGGCGCTGGGTCGGGCGATGAGTATTCGTGAGACCGATGGCTTCACCAAGGTCGTGGCCGACGCGGAGAGCGGCCGCGTCCTAGGGATCCATATCGTCGGGCCCGCCGCCAGCGACCTCATCAGCGAAGGCGCCTTGGCGCTTGAGATGGTGGCGACGGCTGAAGACATCGGGCTCACCGTCCACCCCCACCCGACCTTGGGTGAGGCGTTGATGGAGGCGAGTCAAGCCGCGCTCGGCCACGCGATCCACATCGTAAATCGCTGAGGTCTGGCTCCGAGCGGGCGATGTGCGGGGCGCCCACCCGCTGCCCACGAGACAGCCGCCGGCGGATCTCGGCTAGCGCGCGGCTCGGATCCTCGCCCGCTGCGTGCTGAGCGGCTGACGGCTACGCCGAGCGCGTATGGTTATGGATCCCGTCGCAGGGTGGTGGCATGGTCTAGCCATGGGGATCTTCGACCGTATGGGAAAGGTCATATCCAGCAACTTCAACGCGCTGCTGGATAGCGCCGACGACCCATCTAAGTCTTTCGAGCTGACGTTGAGTGACATGCGCGCGCAGGTCCGCGCCGCGCGCCAGGAGGTGGTCCAGAGCGTCGCCGCAGAAAAGCAGCTGCGCCGCAAGGTGGAGGAGCTAGACGCCGAGATCGTCAAGTGGGAGCGCAGGGCTGAGCTCGCCATCAAGCACTCCGACGACGGGCTAGCCCGCGAGGCGCTGGTCCAGAAGAAGCGGCTGACCGGTGAGCGCGACCGTGCGGAGGCACTCCGCGCTGAGCAACGCGGGAACGCCGTCGAGATGAAGGCCGAGCTCGAGCGGATGGAGGCGAAGTTCGAAGAGGTCAACGCCAAGAAATCGCAGTTCGTCGCCAAGGCCGCGCAGGCGCGCGCCGCGAGCCAGGGCCAGGCGTCGCTCAAAGGGGGGGTGGGGGGCGGAGCCTTCGAGGAGTTTCGGAGGATGGAAGATCAGCTGGAGGCGGTCGACGCGACCGTCGCGGCGCAGCGCGAGGTCGAGGCTGCGCTGGCACCTGGGCTTGGTCCGGCCGGCATGACGCGTGATGAGGTCGAGGCCAAGTTCCGCGCCATGGAGCGCGGGGGCTCGAGCAGCGGGAGCGCGGCGGCGAGCGAAGTAGATGAGGAGCTGGCCCAGCTCAAGAAGCGGGTCCGAGTGGACTCTTGACCCGGGCTGCCGGCTGGTCATGAGCGAGCGAATCGTCGTTTGCTACTACTCGCGTCGCGTCAGCGTACGCGCGCCAGAGCAGGCGAACCATCTGCAGACCGCGCGGGCACTGAGCAAGCGGGCGGCGGCGCGGGGCGGTAACTTGATCGCTTGGGGCGCGCGTTCGTTGGCCTTCGATTTCGACTTTGACGCTGTTGAGGACGTCATCGAGCTGTGCTGCGAAGACGCGCGTGACCCGGATATTGCATATGGAATTGGTGTCGCCCAGGGCGAGCTTGAGCCCATCGACGAGATGGCGGCCGGCTACAGCTTGGGCTGGGGGCCCGGGTTGGTGCGCGCGGAGGCCTTGGCTCGCGTGGCGCGCGCCGGCGAGGTGCTGCTAGATTCTGGCCTCGATCCGATCCGCAGCGGCGATCTGCTCACCCAGGGCGCGCGCATCCGCGTGCTGGGTCGCGAGCGGCTGCGGGGTCAGCGCCTAGATCTGCAGCACCCTTGGCGGGCAGATCTCGCGCTGCTCGTCTCAGATCTGATGACGCCGTTGCTGATAGGTCGGCCGCAGCTCGGTGAAATGCTGGTCCCCGCGGGCAGCGCCGGGGTTATCCGCGCAGACCGCGGCTTTGGCGGGAGCCGCTTCCTCGGAGAATTAGCCAGGACGCTGGAGCCCGCGCGGGTGCTCAGGCTCTCACCGAGCGCCGTCGGCGAGCCTTTTGGGGCGCTGCGCCGGGGCCTGCTCAAAGCGCGCTCGCGCGGCCAGGCGCCGGCCGTGCTTGATGGAGTCCACGCGGAATCGCTGGAGAGCTTGCTCGTGGGTGAGGGGCTCGATCTCGAGTCCTGTGCGGGGCTGCTGTGCGCGTGGCTCGCGCCGGCGGGTGCGCGTGGACCAAGTGGCGCGGTGCTCCTAGATGACGTGCATGACATCGACAGCGACACGCAAGAGGCGATCCGCGTGGCCATTGAAGACATGCCGTTTCGCCTGATCATGCGCTGCGCGGAGGCTGAGTCCGTACCTGAAGCGTTCAACGACTTGCCGCTGGTGGTGGATGTTCGGCTCGGCCCGCTCTCAACTCGCGAAGCCTCGGAGTTGGCCAAAGCTTGGCTCAACGACGAGCTGGAACCGGCGATGGCGGAGCGCTTCGCGCGGGCGGGGGATGGCAATCCGCTGGCCATCGCCGAGGCCATCGCCGAGGCGCTAGAGGGCGGGGAGCTGGTCTGGGAGGACCGGCGGGCGATCGCGCGGGTGCGCCGCGCTGGGCGCGGCGGTCCAAAGTCGGCAGTGCACTGGATCGTGGCGCGTGCGCAGCACCTCGACGCGGCGCCGCGCGCGGTGCTGTTCGCGCTCGCGGTGCTAGGCGGCGAAGCAGATTCCCAGGACGTATGCGATTTGGTGAAGCGCTCCAGCGCCGTGGCCCTAGAGTTTGAGCGTGTGGTGCGAGCCCTGGAGGCCACGCGCTGGCTGCGGCGCCCCGCGCCTGAGCTGCTGTCGCTGCCGAGCGCGAGTCATCGCGACGCGGTGCTCAGCATGCTCAGCTCTCAGCGCAGCGCTGAGTGGCACCTTGAGGCGGCGGTGGTGCTCGCCAATAACAACCGGCCGCTGTGTGCGGCTAGCGCTGCGGCCCACGCCATGCTCGGCGGCGATCTTGACAGCGCCGTGAAGCTTGCCCAGCGCGCCGCGGCGTCTGCTCGCGCCATTGACCTCGCTGACACCGCCGCCGCCCTGGATAGCTTCGGAGCTCAGCGGGATCCAGCGGAGCTCACCGGACGTGGCGTCTCCATTAGTATTTTCCCTGTGGATTCGCCTAGTAGGCAGCGGATCCCGTCTCACGCGTTGCCGTCAGACCCTTCGCCGCCGCCGCGCGCCGGCTCAGCGCGCCCCAGCGCCCCGGCGCGCAGCCCGCTGGCGGCTCCGCGGTTGCCGGGGCCCGACGTGCTGGCGTTTGCCGCTGGCGGTGTTCCATCCACGCCTGGCGTGCGCCGCCCAGCGTTGGCGCAGCCTTTGAGCGCGGCGGCGCCGCCTCCCTTGACCGATCGCCGCCCCCGTGGGCAGCCGCCGCGAGCCGCAGCGGAAGACTCCCCTGGCGGCGTAGCGCCTCAGCCGCAGCGCGCTGGCCAGTCCAGCGTGATGCTGCCGCGCGCTGCGGCGCTGCCGAGCGCGGCCGCGCGGCCAGGCGCTACCCCGCCGCAGCGCGCGACAGCGTCTGCGGGCGCGAGCAAGCACAAGCCGCCGGCCGTCGCCCGGCCCGCGTTGGGCATCTCGCCCCCGCGCGCGCCCGGGCCGGTTGCTCCGCCCACGCAGCACAGCGGTTCGCCCATCAAGCACACAGACTCAACCAGCGACGAGCTGCCAGAAATCGAGGTCGATGACCTCGATTTGATCGAGGAGCCCAGCGCCGCGGTGCGCAATGAGCTCGCCTTGAGGGCCACCGACCTGCTGCGCAGCAGCGACTGGGCCGGCGCCAGCGAGCTCGCGGCAGAGCTGCGCAAGACCCGCCGCCACCTCGCGCTGGCCGATCGCCTCGACGCGCTGGTCAAGCTGGGGCGTGGTGAGGCAGGCGAAGCTCTGGGTAGCTTGAAGCGCGCGGCGGAGGCCGCGACGGCCAGCGCGAGCGGCGACCGATGCCGCGCGGCATTAGTCCACGCCATCGGCTTGAGCGTAGCCGGGCGCAACGCAGAGGCGCTGCTTGAGGCGCTGTCTGCTTTGGCGTTCGCTCGCGCCTCAGGTGACCAGCGGGGTGAGCACGCCTGCGCGCGCTTCATCGCTCAGCTGTGTGAGGCGGGGGGCTATGTGTCTAGCGGTGAGGTGTGGCTGGGTGTCGCGCAAACCCTGGCGGCCAACGCCGGCGCTGGGGCTACCGCCTAGCGAGCGCGCCGCGACGACGCTAATCGACGGCTTCGTCGTACACCTCACGCAAGATCTCTGCGACAGCCTCATATAAATCCTCAGGGATCTGGTCGCCGACCTCTAGCTCGACCAGCGCGCGCGCTACGGGGATGTCCTGCACCACGGGCACGCCATAGGCCCGCGCTGCGTCCACCATCAGCTTGGCTAGCTCGCCCTGCCCAGTAGCGAGCACCTCGGGCGCGTCCTGCTCGTCGCCTTCGTAGCGCAGCGCCACGGCGATGTGCGTCGGGTTCACGACCACCACCGTCGCATTCCGCACGGCATTGAGCGCTGTGCCGCGCAGCGCCTCTTCGTGCGCGCGGCGGCGAGCTGCCTTGATCTCCGGGTCACCCTCCGACTCCTTGTGCTCGCGCTTGACCTCGTCTTTGCTCATGCGCAAGCGCTTGAGCCAGCTGCGCCGGGTGAGCAACACATCGAGGCCGGCCAGCCCGAGCCCCACACAAGCCGCGATCCAGGCTAGCTGGCGACCTGTCTCCGCGGCAGCCTGCGCGGCGAGCTGAACTTCGCCGACGCTGCCAGCGAGCTGGGGGAGCGCCGCTTTGAGAGCGCGCCAGGTCAACCACGCCAGCAGCAGCGCAGTGACGAGCGCGCGGATCAGGCCAAACAAGCGCTGCGCCGTGAGGATGTTCTGCAGTCCCTTGAAGGGGTCGAGCCGCGAGAGATCTGGCGCGAGGCGCTTGGCGCTGATGCTGCCACCGGTCTGCACCGCGCCGCTGGCTAGGGCGGCGAGCGCACCCGTGGCGACCAGCGGCAGGCTCAGCGCCAGCACCTGGAAGGCCGCGACCTCGGCCTCGATGGTCGCTCCCGTGAGGATCCGTGCGAGCCAGCTCGCGCTCTCGCTGGCTAGCGCCGCGATGGCCGCCGGAGCCACGGCCAGCACCGCGACGAACACCAACCCTTGGTTCAGCGCGGCAGAGACTGGGTTGTCGCCGTCTCGCTTGGCCTTGTGCAGGCGCCGTGGCGTGGGTTCTTCGGTCTTCTCGCTCACTTGGGCCGCCTGCTACGCCGAGTGTAACTTCCGACCGCGCGCCAGCGACGATCTTTATTCCGGGGTGGGGGGCCAGGCCATCAGCGCGCATGTGACCCGAGTCGGTCCGTGCGCTCGCGCGGTTGCGCGAAAAAGCCGCTCGCCGCCAGCCTGAGGTCAGCCTGAGGTCGGCCTGAGGTCGCCGCCAGGCCCTAGAACGGCAGCGCAAACCCGCCAGTGGCGCGGTAGGTGTTGGCGGTCTGCTGGATGATCGGCACGCGCACGGCGGGCGGCGGGTGACTGCGCTCAAAGCTAAACAACACATCGATCGGGCTCATTTGGTCCATGCCAGCGAAAAAGCGCATGGTGAGCAGCCCGCCCTCTTCGTTCCAGTGGTAGTCCGCGCGGCGCTTGCCCGCGCCGAGCACGTTCTGTGTGCCAGCGACGTCAGCGGCGATCTCGTTTGGCTGATTGAACAGCGGGACCACGTCTGACAGCACCCGACCAATTTCCCCAGGGCTAAGCGGGCCGTCTTGGGCGGTGCAGGGCAGGTGGCCGAGGTAGTGATGCGCGAGCTCGTGGCCCATCACGAACGCGATCTGTTCGTCGAGCAGCTGATGTTGTCGGGCGACCTTGCGGCCGTCCACCTGCTGCGCCGGGTTGAAGAACCCGGCAGCCGGGCGCACGATGGGCACTCCGGGCCGCTGATGCTTCGCCAAGAAGCTGATGTACTCGTCGACTTTGCGGGTGCCGAACAGCTCATCGCTGGCCTGAGCCTGGGCCAAATGTGCTTCGATGTCGAGCAAGCCGTCGGTGATGGCCATCATCGATTTACCGCTGATGCAGCCCGCGAACGCGTTGACCTCGCCGGGGGTGCTGTCGACGACCAGCGGGATCCCCTTCACCCGCGCTTGCCGCCCGGAATCGAGCGCGGCGATCAGATCGGTCATCACCGCCTGCGCCCGCGCGCGCAAGAACAGCATGTCGGTGAGGTTGATCGGGTCGTTCGCGACGGGACCGAGGGGCGTCGGCGCCGGGCTGCCCGGCTGGGGCGTGGGTTGCTGGTAGCCTGGTTGCCCTGGCTGCGCGTAGCCCGGTTGGCCATAGCCGGGTTGACCGTAACCGGGTTGGCCGTAGCCTGGCTGGCCGTAGCCCGGTTGCCCGTAGGGTTGGCCGTAGCCCGGCTGGCCGGGCTGCCCGTACTGCGCAGGACGTCGCGCTGGCTCGGGCTCACAGCCCGCTAGAGCGATCAACGCCAGACCCACGATTGCTCCGATCCACCTCATGTCGTTCACTCTAGCTCCACAGGTTAGCCGGCGCTCTCAGGTTGGGCGTAGCTGCGCTGCTTGGCAAGGCTGGGGCGTGCGCGCGCCGACCGCGCCGATCCTCGCCTGCGCTAGCTGAGTCTTTTCTTGTGGGGGTGGGGGGAGCGAGCCGTCATGGACCAAGCGGACTGATATGCTCCCGCCGTGCGAAAGCTCGGGCTCCACTGGCAGATTTTGATCGCGTTGCTGCTCGCGGCGCTGCTTGGCAAGCTCGGTTCGGCGGACAGCGCGCTGTTTGGCGTGCGCTTGATCGCGGTCGCGAGCTTCGTCGGGGAGCTGTTCTTGCGTGCCCTGCGCATGCTGGTCGTCCCGCTGATCATGGCCAGCATCATCTCGGCGGTGGCTGGTTTGGGTGAGACGCACTCCCTCGGACGCCTCGGTCTGAAGACGGCAGCCTACTACCTGCTGACCTCGCTGTTGGCGGTGCTGATCGGCCTCGCGGTGGTGGATTTGCTGACCCCCGGCCTGATCAACGGCGTCCCAGCCAAGGAGCAGATCGGCCTGTCGGGGGATGTCGCGACGGTCGCCAAGCAAGTCGAAGGCCGATCGGGCAAAGACGTGGTCGAGGTCTTCTTGCGGCTGGTGCCAAAGAACGTGGTGGCGGACGCGGCCAAGGGCGAAATGCTCGGGCTGATCTTCTTCTCGCTGCTGTTTGGTTTTTTTGCCACGCGGATAGACGACGAGCAGCGCCGCGTGGTGCGCGCCTTCTGGGATGGCGTGTACAACATCATGCTCAGGATCACCGACTGGGTGATTGGGTTCGCGCCCATCGGGGTGTTCGCGCTGGTGCTCAAGGTGGTGCTCACCACCGGGTTCGACGCCTTTCGGCCGCTGCTCACCTTCGTCGTGTGCGTGCTGCTTGGCCTCGGCATCCATAGCTTGCTCGTGCTGCCGTTGCTCCTGAAGTTCGTCGGCAAGGTCAGCCCGCTCGCGCACTACCGAGCCATGGCGCCGGCGCTGTTGATGGCCTTTTCGACCGCGTCTTCGTCTGCGACCTTGCCGCTCACCATGGATTGCGTACAAGATCGAGCTGGCGTTTCCACGCGGGTATCAAGCTTCACCCTGCCCCTAGGCGCGACGGTCAACATGGACGGAACGGCGCTGTACGAGTGCGTCGCGGCCATCTTCATCGCCCAGGCGTATGGCATTCAGTTGACCATCGCGCAGCAGTTCACCGTGGTCGTGATCGCGCTGCTGACGTCCATCGGCGTCGCGGGGATCCCCGCCGCGAGCCTGGTCGCCATCACGCTGATCCTCACCGCGATCGGCCTGCCGCTTGAAGCGATCGGGCTGATTTTGGCGGTCGATCGCGTGCTCGACATGTGCCGCACCACCGTCAACGTGTTCAGTGACTCGTGCGGAGCGGTGTTGATCGCCAAGAGCGAAGGTGAAACGGTGCTCACCGGGGCCGTGGAGACCTGAGTGGCGCGCCAACCCATGACCTTGCCTAGAGCAGAGCACCGCGTGCCGCGGCGTCTGCGTGGGGCGAGCGAGCACTTCGTCGCTGGCAACCACCTGCGGCTCTTGCGCGACGGCCCCGTCGCGCTGCCAGAGATGCTGGCTGAGATCGCCGGCGCGCAGACCCAGGTGCTGCTGGAGATGTACTGGTTTGACTCGGATCACGTCGGGAGGCGATTCCTGGAGGTACTCATCGCTGCGGCCCAGCGCGGCGTGGACACCCGGGTGATCTACGACGCCATCGGGTCTGTCGAAGCCGATCCGCGCTTCTTTGACGAGCTCCGCGCTGGAGGCGTGAAGGCGGTGGAGTTCAACCCCATCCTGCCTTGGCGTAAGCGCTTCCGGCTGACCCGAGTGTCGCGGCGGGACCACCGCAAGATCTTAGCGGTAGATGGCCGCGTAGGCTTCACCGGAGGCATCAACCTGTCCGCGGCCTGGTGGCCCGAAGATGACACCGTTGAGCCTTGGCGGGACGACATGATCCGTGTGGAAGGGCCTGCGGTCATGGGCTTCGTACGCCTGTTCGAACTCAGCTGGCAGCTGCAAACGGGTCAGGAGCTGGAGCTGTTCGAGCAGAACACGGGCTGCGAGAAGCGGGAGGACAGCGACCAGCACGTCAGCGTGCTGGGCGAAGCCTATTTCCGCAACCGCACCCAAATCGCGCGCGCGTACCTGGCGAACATGTGGCGCGCCGAGCATCGGATCTGGATCACCAACTCCTACTTCGTGCCTGATCGCGCCGTGGTGAAGGCGTTGGTTCGCGCGGCACAGCGCGGAGTCGATGTGCGCGTGCTCTTGCCTGGCAAGATTGACATCGAGGTCGTGCGCTACGCGAGCCAGGCCATGTGGGGCCGCCTGCTGAAAGCTGGTGTGCGTATCTTTGAGTGGTCAGGCAACGTGCTCCACGCCAAGACGGCGGTCATCGACGGCGTATGGAGCACCGTCGGCACCTTCAACCTCGATCACCTGTCGCTGTTCACCAACCTCGAGGTGAACGTCTCCGTGCGCGATCGCGCGTTCGGGCGCGCCCTAGAGGACAGCTTCGAGAATGACTTGGCCGGCAGCCGCGAGATCAAGCGTGCGGACTTTGTCTTTCGTCCCTTGGGCGCGCGGCTGCTAGAGCTATTGCTCTACCGGTTTAGGAAGCTGATGTGACGATCGACCCCCGAGTCAGCGCGGCGCTGAGCCAAGCCGTGGTCCTGCGGCCCATGACGCCGCTCGACTTGGCTAAGTTGAGCCGCAAGTACCAGCTGATCGCCGCGCTGCGCGAGGGCGTGGGGGTGCTCAGCGCAGCGCAAGCCCGCGAGCCTCTCAGAGCGCTCTCGCGGGAGTTCCCAGGCGCGCTGCGCGAGGTCGACGTGTTGAGCGTGGCGGTGCTTGAGCGTCGCCGTACGGAGCTAAGCACCGCGACCGAGCCGTACGCGCTCTGGATGCGCGCCGTCCATGCCTACCACCAGATCATGGCGCTCAGCCTGTGGCTGAAGGTCAGACTGGGTCGCCATACGGAAAGCTCGAGCTTTGAACAGCTCGCGGCCGAAGCCAGCCAGCACCACGCCCTGACCTGCGACGCGGCCTGGGTGGCTGCCGTCGCCTCACCGCCGGGCGGCAGGCTAAATCGCCTGGTGTTCGGTTGGCTCGCCGCGCAGGTGGGGCTAGCAGCGGCCGACGTCCCCGGGCTCTTGTTCCCCCGCGGAGCTCACGATGGCGCGGCCTGCTCCCACACGGAATCGGAGTCCAGCCCAAGTGACGACCCGGGTGAGCGCCCCTGATGTACCAGCTGAGCACGCACCAGCGCATCTCTGAGATCGGTGAGGCGGCGTGGGATGAGCTCGCGGGGACGGCTACGCCGTTCCTGCGCTATGCCTGGCTAAACGCGTTGGAGGAGACCGGCTGCGTGCGGCGGCAGGCGGGCTGGCTGCCGATGCACGTCGCGATCCGCCGCATGCCAGGGCCCGGCGCTGAGCGCGGTGAGTTGATGCTGGTGGCGCCCGTCTACCTCAAGGGCAACAGCGAAGGCGAGTTCGTCTTCGACCACGCTTGGGCCAACTTCGTCCAGGGGCGCACTCAGCTCGACTACTACCCTAAGCTGATCGTCGCCGTGCCCTTCACCCCCGCCAGCGGACCGCGCCTGCTGATGCGCCCTGGGCAGGACCATGAGGAACTAGTCGCGGCCTTTGTTCAGGGGCTAGTCGGCCTGTGCAGCAAGCTTGAGGTCAGCGGCGCGCACGTGTTGTTCCCGAGCACCGCGCAAGCAGAGCTGCTGCGCGGCGCGAAGCCGCCGCTGATCGAGCGCCACGGCGTCCAGTATCACTGGGGAAACCGAGGCTACGCCACGTTCGACGACTTCTTAGCGAATTTTACCTCCAAGCGCCGCAACCAGATCAAGCGCGAGCGGCGCGCTGTTCAGGACCAGGGGTTGGAGCTCCAGGTGTGCGCCGGTGGTGACTTGGACAGCGCCCGCGTCGACGAGGCCTTTGAGCTGTACCTGAGCACCGTCGAGAAGTTCGCCTGGGGGAGACAGTACCTGAGCCGCGGCTTCTTTCACCAGATCTTCGACAAGCTGCCCGGGGCGCTGCAGGTGGTTCGTGCGGTGCCGCGAGGAACGGCACATGGCCGAGGTAAGGCTAGCGCGGCGGCCATCAACCTGCTGGGCGACGACACGCTGTTCGGGCGCTACTGGGGCTGCTTTGAGGAGCGCCCCCACCTGCATTTCAACGTCTGCTATTACCGCGGCGTCGAGTTCTGCATCGACGCTGGGCTGCGCCGCTTTGAGCCCGGCGCGGGTGGTGAGCACAAGGTCGCGCGTGGCTTTGAGCCGACCATCACCCCGAGCTTTCACTTCTTGACCCACCCAGGCGTGCGCGCGGCGATCGCTGAGTATACCGCGCGGGAGCGAGAGGCGATCGCAGCTCACCTGAGCGCTGAGCGGCCGGTGTTGAAGCCTGGCGCTGCAGGCTAGAGCCCTGCCTGTACCGCGAGGAAAATGAGCAGGCTACAGCGCAGGCCCCGCGCAGCCGCGCTATAGCCAGGGCGCGATGTCGAGGAAGTCCCAGCCCAGCACAAAGAGCACGCTGTTCTGTGCGTCGTTGAAGCGACGCGCGCCCCGCGCCCGAAGCCACAAACCCTCGGCTTGAGCCATCAGCGGCAGCCCCAGGCTCAGGCTGCCGAGCACCCCCTTGGTGTCTCCAAATTCGCCGCCGAGGGGTGAGCCCCAGTACCCGCCAATACCAATCCCTACGGAATCGATTAACAGGTCGAGCCAGGCGGGTCCGTGCTCTAGGTCCAGGGCCCAGCGCGGTAAGAACAGCGGGCGGATGTCCAGCTCGACACTTAGGCTAAAGCGCTCGGCGGTGTCCGCGCCCAGATCATGGGTCAGCGTGCCCACTAGGCCGATGCTCGAGAAGTCGTGCAGCGAGCCCTGCAGCGCCCCGGCGTTAGCTGTGCCAAGGCGGCCACCTACGTACAAGCCGTACACCAAGTCGCCGTCGAAGCGGCCGTAGACGCCGTCGGTGTGGCCTAGCAGGCCGGGGTCCACCTCGGTCGCCATCGTCGCCGCACGGTAATGTCCGGTCTCCCAGGCGTCGCTGCCCGTCTTCATAGGCGGCGCAGGTATCGGCGCTGCCCGGTCGTCCTCTGGGTAGGTCCAGGCCGTGTTGGGGGGCGGCTGAGCGGGCCCGCCCGTCGGATCGCGGAGCTCCGGGATCTCGGGCTCGCCGGGGTCTTGGGCCAGGCTGTGCGTGTTGATGCAGAGCAGCGCCGCGGCCGTAAGCGACCGGGCCCACCACCCAAACCCAGATCGCGGTGGCTCGAGAGCGCTGGCTAGCGCCTGGATGCGCGGGCTAATTTTCACGCGCCGAGGGCCCTTCGGACTTCGTCGCGGATCTCTGGCGCGACGATCAAGCGCACCTGCTGCAAGGTCTGCCCGGCCAGGCGCCTGAGCAAGAAAGACACCTCCACCGGGGCTTGCGCGCTGCCGTCCGGCAACAGCACGCTCAGCGACGTGTCCAGTCCATCGAACGGCGTCAACTCGGCGACGTCGAGGCCCACGTAGGTGGCTGGGCGGAGCCCCACGCGCGCCGCGGCTTCTTCAGCTAGCAGCAGCGCGGCGGCTTGACCGCTTGGGCTCGCGTGCTCACCAAACAGGTCAACCGTCTTAAACAGCCGCCGGCGATACAAGCGCTGAGCCAGATCGCTCAGCAGCGGATCCTTGGCCGATTGCCACGCAGACAGCGCCGTCCACAGCCTCGGGTCGTCGAGCTGCAGGTATTCGCCTAGCGAGGTGTCGCCCCTGAGCGCGAGCTCTTCGATGCCTCGGGGTAGGCCGGGCACCGGGGTGCCGTCGGTCAGCAACTCGCGCACGCGCCCCATGATGCCCCGCAGCATCCACTCGCTGGCGCGGCTTGCCTTGTGGAAATAGACCTGCTGAAACATGAACAGCCGCGCGAGGATAAAGCTCTCGATCGCGGGCAGCCCGCGCGTGCCGTCGATGGCCAGGGGTGGCGCCTGGTCCGGGTCCTCGCTCACGCCCAGGCGCAGGCTGCGCACGAGCCAATCAAGATCGAAGTGGCCGTAGCTGACGCCGGTCGCGTGGGCGTCGCGCAGCAGGTAGTCGCAGCGGTCGACGTCGAACGTGCCGCTGACGGTGCGCGCCAAATAGGTCAGCGGGTGGCGACCGTGGATCAACTCGCTGACCCGTTCGGGGAGCTTTGGATCCGCACGGCGCAGCACCTGGTGCACCTCCGTGCTGGGGTCGAGGATGATGCGCTCCGTCCAGGTCTCGTGCAGCGGTCCGTCGGGCAGCGCCTCTTCGAACAAGTGCGAGAAAGGCCCGTGGCCGACGTCGTGCAGCAGCGCCGCGGCGATGCCTTCTCGCGCGCGCTCGCTGGTCAGCCGCTGCCAGTACGGCAGGCTGTCGTGCTCTTTGCGCAGGCGCTCAACGAAGCGCGTCATGACGAACGCGGCGCCGACCGCGTGGGAGAAGCGCGTGTGATCGGCGCCCGGGTAGACCAACGAGGTCAGCCCAAGTTGGCGGATGTGGCGCAGGCGCTGGAGCTCGCGGGTCTTGAGCAGCTCGACCACGATGGCGTCTTCTTCGCTCTCGAAGGAGACCAAGCCGTGTACCGGATCGCGCAGAATCATCGCTTGGGTCTAGTCCGCGCGGGCGCTCCAAGGAAGGCCACTGCGGCCAGGTCGGACGGCTGGCGTGTAACTTTCCAAGGTGATTGGTTTTGTGGGGCGCTGGCAGGTCAAAAACCCAGCGGCGAGCAAGCTGACCCGGCGCTGAGAACGAAAACCCAGCGGCGTGAAAGCAAACAATACAGCGGCGCGAACTGCACCCGGCGGCTGATTTGATGCGCCTGAGTGCCGTAAGTGCTGGACGACCGCCGTTATTCGGGGTTTAGGCTTAAGAATCCGGTCTCGCGCCTGGTCGCGCGGTCACCGGGGACCTAGGTAGAGGCAGGCAGCTGGCTTGTCTAGTCGCAATGCATCGGAGCCGTCATCCATGTCCCAGGTCGAAGACAAACCAAGCCGGCGCAAGCGGGGGGGCCGCCCCCTCAAGCTTACGGATGTGCTGCGCGCCATCCCCGACAAGGAACTGCAGAGCCTGGTGCGCCGCCTCCGCATCAGCGTCGATGAGGCCAAGCGCATCGACGTCCCGTCCCAGGTCGCGCGAACGCTGATCGGTCTGCCTGAGCTGAAAGATCCCGGGCAGCTGCCGGGGCCCACCCGGGAGCTTTTGTATCGCGTGGCCGAGGCTGGCGGCATGTTCCACGCCGACGCGTTGCCCGCCGCGCTCGAGCCCCTCGCGGCCCGCGGGTTGGTCTTCGCCCGCGGCAGCGCAGGGGGGGTCGAGCTGATCTTGCCCATCGCGTTCTTGCTTGAGCTCTCGACCTGGGAAGGTGAGAATCCGCGCGGATTGCGCGCGCTGTTGGCCCAGGCCTCGAGCGACGTGAAGTCTAGCGTCGCCTCGCACTACCTCGGCCGCACGGCCACCCCGCCGTTCTCCATCGCGCTCGAACACGCGTGGGAGCAGCTGAGCGATCAGACCTGCCTAGCCGAGGGGGTGGAGGGGCTGGCTCCTATGGAGCGCAACCTGCTGCAAGCCATCGAGCACGTCGGCGGCGAAGTCGACACCGAAGAGCTGCTCGAGCTCGAGCGGGAGCCGCTGCGTCTGCGAGGCGCGAGCGGCGCGACGGCGTCCCGGCGCGGCGTAGGCTTCGCGCTTGAGCGCCGCGGCTTCTTGATCCCTGTCCACCCCAACCGCCACGTGATCCCGACGGAAATTGCGCAGCTGGTCGGCGCCAAGCGCCAGCGCGAGCGCGAGCGCATGCGACGGGAGATCCGCGAGTTGGTGCTCGGTGAAGATCACGCGCCGCGCCGCGCGCGCTTCAGCGAAGACGCGGTCCCGCTGGCGATGGCGATGGCGCTGAGCGTCCGCGATCCGTCGGTCGAGGTGAAGGCCGGCGTCGGCACGGCGCGTTCGCTGCTCAACCGTTTCGCGACGCGCTTTGGTCGCGAGCTAGAGTGCGTCTCGCTGTTGGCGGCGCTGAGCCGCGCGACGGGTCTCTGGGACCCGGCGGTCGCTAATGTGAGCTGCCCGCCCGGGTCGTTGCAGTTCTGTGAGCTCGGCTCGACGCTGTTTGAGGCGTGGAAGCGCGGCGGCGCCTGGGACGAGGCACGCGCTGACGCCGAGGTGCTGCGCGCCCCGCCTGAGGCGCGTGAAGCGAGCGCCGTCGGCGTGATCCGCGAGGTAGTGCTCGAGGCGCTGAGCGAGCTAGGCGAGGGGCGCTGGGTGCCTTGGAGCGCGCTGCGCGGCTTCGTGCTCTCAGACGCCAGGATCCCGGGCGTGGCGCGCCTGCTCGAGCGCTGGTCCGTCCGCCTGGGCCTGCCAGTGCAGGCGCCCGCGGGCGTCGCGCGTCGCATCGTGTTTGAGACGCTGTTCAACCTCGGCGTCGTCGACCTAGGCGACGTAGACGAGGGCGCCAGCGAGGGAGACGAGCAGCACGCGACGGTGCGCTTGACGCCGCGCGGTCGTGCATATTTGAGTGATCTGACGCCCACTAGCCGCGACGCGGCGGCCAGCTTCCTCGACTCCCACGCCTTACGGTTCGGTCCGGAGACGCTGCTGGGACACGCCGTCGCCATCGCGCCCTTCGTTGAGATCGGGCGTGCCCAGGGCAACCTGGACGTGCTGATTTCGGCGCAGTCGATCTCACGCGCGCTCGCCGCCGGCTTTGGCATCGACGTGATCGAGGATCGCTTGAGGGCGATCGCTAAGCTGCCCGACCCGGTGCAGCGCGTGCTGGTGCAGGCCAGCGCGGTGCTCGGCCGAGCGGAGTTTGTCCCGTGCCAAGGCTTCCTTTGGGTGGACGACGCAGAGCTGTGCGGGCTGCTGCGCAGCCGCCGGCAGACCATGGACCTATTCGTCGATCCGTCGCCCCCCGGGGGCCTGCTGATAGCTCCAGGCGTCGAGCTTGAGCGGCTCGCTGGGCGCTGTCGCGCCCTCGGCGTGGAGGTGGTGGTGGAGGGCAACGTCTACCGCACCAAGAGCACGGCGCCGCCTCGGCGCTCCAGCGCCTCGCTGCGCGTGGCCGGTGAGGCAGCCAAGTCGTCGCGCCGCTCAACCGGCAGCATGAAGGCCGTGAAGAAGCGCGCGCGCTCTTCGACTAACTTTGAAGCGGTCGACCCGGAGCCCGAGCCCCGAGGCCACGCCAGCGGCACGCGCCGCGCTGACGGCGTCGCTGGCGAGCGGAGCGCGAAAAAGCTCTGACGCAGCGCGCGGCTGCCCGTGCGCGCCGTCCGCTCGCGGCCCCTACGCCTGCAGCCGGCGCTTGACCCACGACGCGACCCCGGGGCTCGGCGCGCTGTGGGTCACGCGCCCCGCGCTGACGAAGATCTCGCCGGGCAGCGCGCGGCCATTGTACTCGCTGGCCATGGCGTAGCCGTACGCGCCGGCGTCTCGGATCACCAGCACACCGCGCGGCTCAGCGCACAGCAGGTGCTCACCGAAGTCGTCCGAGCTCTCACACACCGGGCCCACCACGCGCCAAGAGACACCGTGCGGCAACTCTGCGGCTGGCTCGATGCGGTGCTTCGCTGCGTACAGGGCCGGGCGGATCAAATCGTTCATGCCCGCGTCCACCATGGCCCATCGCCGCTCACCGCTTTGCTTGAGCTGCAGCACGCGAGTGGCCAGCACACCGAAGGGCCCAACCAACGCGCGCCCTGGCTCAATCACCAGCCCGAGCGCGCTCAAGCCTTGTTGCTCCAGCAGACCCAACGCGCTCCGCGCGAAGCTGCTGGGCGGCTCGCACGGTCCCTCGCCGTAGTCGATGCCGAACCCACCCCCAAAATCCACGAATTCTAAGCTGCCTTTGCGTTGAAGCCAGGTCCTAGCCACGGCGCACACGGTCTTGGCCGACTCAAGATACGGCTCAGGGTCCCTCAGCATCGAACCGACGTGGGTCGAGATCCCAGTGATGCAGAGCGCCGTGGGGTTCGCCTTGACGTACTCAAACGCCGCGCCTAGATCACGCTCAACGATGCCAAATTTGGCTTCGTCGTGGCCAGTGGCGATGTGAGCGTGCGAGTCGATCTCCACGCCGGGATTAACCCGTAGGGAAACGCGCGCGAGCTGGCCCTGCGCCTTGGCTCGCGCCGCGATGCGGGGTAGCTCCGAGACGCTCTCGGCCTGGATCGCCAGCAGCCCGAGGCTGATCGCGCGGTCGATCTCCTGGTCTGACTTGGCGACGCCGCTCATCACGATGCGCCTAGGCTCCATCCCGCAGGCCAACGCGACCTCCAGCTCGCCTCCGCTGACCAGATCTGCGCCGCAGCCCGCGCTGGCGATGCGGCGCACGATGCTCGCGGCGCTGTTGGCCTTGATGGCGTACGCCACCAAGTGGCGTTCGTCATTCAGCGCCGCGACCAGGTCCCGCGCGGCTCCCTCGATGCCGTCGAGATCGTAGAGGTAGACGGGCGTCGGCAGGCCAGCGGCAGCCAAGAGCTCCGCCACTTGCGCGCCACCGATGCACGCGTTGCCCTGGTCATCGCGCCAAAAACCCGCGCGTTGGTCGTCTCTATGAGCCTCAGACATCGGGCCGCTTCATGGCAGTGAATACCCGCCCTGGCAACGCGTAACGCCGGCTTGTGGCGCCGCGGCGACGTGGCAGCGCTCAGGCTGAGCCTCGCGGGCAAGCTCAGCCAGCCGCGGCAACTGAAGCCTCTCCCCAACCGCCCGGCGAATGGAGCATGCTGCACGCACATGGAAGTCCGTCGAGCGAAGATCGTATGCACGATCGGCCCGGCCGTGGGCTCGCGAGAGGAGCTGCGGCGCCTGATCGAATCTGGAATGGATGTCGCGCGCCTCAACTTCTCCCACGGCACGGCCGACGATCATAGACAGTTCGCCACCTTGATCCGGGAAGAGAGTCAGGCTCTGGGTAAGCCTGTGGCCATCCTGCAAGACCTGTGTGGGCCGAAGATCCGCACGGGCTTTACGGGGCCTGACGCGGTAGAGGCTGGCTCGATGGTCTCGCTGGTCGAGGGATCGAGCGGGACCAAAGACACCATCGCCATCGACTACCAAGGCCTGACCCAGGACGTGCACGAGGGCGATCGGATCCTGCTCGGTGACGGCCACGTCGAGCTGGAGGTGGTCAATATTCGAGAGTTCCGGGTGGAAGCAAAGGTGCTCCACGGCGGCCCGCTCCGCGCGCGCATGGGCGTGAACCTCCCATCGAAGCGCGTGCGGCTGGCCACCATCACCGACAAAGACAAGAAAGATCTAGCCGTCGGCTTGGAGATGGGCGTCGATTTCGTCGCGCTGTCGTTCGTGCGCAACGCCGACGACGTGGCAGAGCTGCGTCGCCTCATGCAAGCGCACGGCAGGGTCACGCCCATCATCGCCAAGATTGAGACGCCCAGCGCCGTGGAGCAAATCGACGCGGTCGTGCGCGCCGCGGACGCGGTGATGGTCGCCCGCGGGGATTTGGGGGTGGAGCTACCCCTTGAGACGGTGCCAGTGATCCAGAAAGAGATCATCGGCACCTGTCGTCGATACCAGCGGCCGGTGATCGTCGCGACCGAGATGCTGCAGTCCATGGTCGCGGCTGTACGGCCAACCCGCGCGGAAACAAGTGACGTCGCGGGGGCGGTGTTCGACGGAGCGGACGCGCTGATGTTGAGCGCCGAGACGGCGACCGGAGAGCATCCGTTTGAGGCTTGCGCGATCATGAGCCGCATCATCCAGCAGGCCGAGAGCAGCCGCTTCTATCACCCGTCGCCGTCTGAGCCTGGTGGCAGTACGCCCGAGGCGATCGCTGACTCGGCGTGTGACGTGGCCAAGACCATCGGCGCTAGCATCTTGGTCGCGCTGACTGAGAGCGGTGGCACCGCGCGCCTGATCAGCAAGGCGCGCCCTAGCGTGCCGCTCCTGGCCCTGAGCCCAGATGAGCCAACGCTGCGGCGCCTGGCGCTGTTTTGGGGCGTGATCCCGCGTTACATGGAGATGGTCAGCGACGTGGATCAGTTGGTTCGCCGGACCAATACCTTCTTGAAGGAGCATGGCTTCGCGGCGCCGGGTGAGCGCTACGTGATGACGTATGGCGCGCCGATCGGGGTGCGTGGCTCGACCAACGCGATCCGGGTCGAGGTGGTGCGCTGAAGCCAAGGCCGCGTAAGCTAGGGTAGGGCCAATCGCCGCGCATAACGCAGCGCGCCAGCGGCGGCTGAGGAGCGGCGAGGTGGGGCTCGCGGCCCAGGCGGAAGAATCGGCTATGCTAGGCGCTCGGCGGTGCGCGGTTGCACCAACTCGGGTGATTGTGCGTAGAGGATCAGCGTGAACAGTCCGTCCGCGGCAGACCAAGTCCCGAGGCTCGCGAACTACGAGCTGCTCGACGAGCTCGGGCATGGCGGCATGGCGACGGTGTATCGGGCCCGCGATCCGCGGCTAGATCGTGAGGTCGCGATCAAGATCATCCACCCTCACCTGCGCGAGAACGCGGAGGTCGCGGCGCGCTTCACCAGCGAAGCCAAGGCCGTCGCGAAGCTGCGTCACCCGAACATCGTCGAGGTGTTCGATGTCTCCCGCGAGGAAGACGACGAGCGCTTCTTGGTGGTGGAGCTGGTGCGCGGCACGACCTTGCGCAAGGTGCTGCAAGCGCACCGAGAGCTGCCCGCTGAGATCGCGGCGCTGCTGGTATTGGAGGTCGCCAAGGCGCTCGAACACGCCCACAGCCACGGCGTCGTCCACCGCGATATTAAACCAGAGAACGTGCTCGTGGCGTTCCCCGAGAGAGCCGGCGAAGCCTCCGAGCGGCGCCGACGCGCGGCCGACCGCAGCGGCGTCGAGTGGACCCCCAGCGCGCCGGACACCACAGACGGCGTGGCGGCGGAGTCCGGCCCGCTCGCGCCGCGCGTCAAGCTAACCGATTTCGGGATCGCCAAGGTGCTGGACGCTCAGGGCGTGACCTCGACGGGCCAGGTGCTCGGATCACCCGCTCACATGGCGCCTGAGCAGATCGAGGGCGGCGACGTCGACGAACGCGCGGACGTGTTCGGCATCGGCGTGCTGCTGTACGAGACCATGGTCGGCAAGCTGCCGTTTCATGGAAAAAACCCCGCTCAAGTCCTGCGGCGGGTGTTAGACGGCTTGTACGAACCCGCCGTCCACGAGCGACCTAGCGTCGGGGCGGCGTGGTCGGCTGTGCTAGACCGCGCGCTGGCTAAGCTGCCTGAAGATCGCTTTCAGAGCGTAGCAGAGCTCGCGGCTGCCATGCGGCAGATCCTTGAGGAACTAAAGTTCGCCAGCGGTGAGCGCGAGCTCGCGCTGTACTTCGCCGCGCCGGACGCCTACCAAGCGGACTACGTCGAGCGCATCGTCGGGCAGCTGTCGAGCACCGCGAAGCGCGCGCGCGCCGCCGGCGACGTGGTCGGCGCGAGTCAGCTGTTCAATCGGGCGCTGGCGTTCAAGCCCGGCGATCCGGAGCTGCTGCGGCAGATCTCCGGGTTAGCGCGCCGCGCACAGCTAAAGCGCGCCGGGCTGCGTGGGGGGGCCATTTTGCTCGGGAGCTTGGCGCTCGGGAGCATCGCGTTCGCGGTCACGCGCGTGTCGCGCGGCCCGGAGCCCCCTCGGGTAGCGCACCACGAGGCCGCGGTGACGAGCGCCTCGAGCGTCGAGGCTAAAATCCGTGCAGAAAAAATAGAGCCCGGGGCTGCGCCGTCGGCGAGCGCTAAGGTCGGCAAGCGCCTACCGCGCTTCGTACCGAAATTCCTAGGCCCAAGACCCGAAGCATCGGCCGGCGCGGTCCAGGCTGTGCAGGTGGTGATCAGCGGGGCGTCTGGCACGGCCAGCGTTGACGGGACGCCGCTGCGCTTTGGGCAAATCGTCAAATTACCTCCCGGAAACCACACATTCGCCTTCAAGGCGACGGACGAAACCTGCTGCGTCGCAGATCCGCCGTCTCGGGTCGTGGCGATCAAGGCGCAACCCGAGACGCAGGTGGTGTACGGCCACATCAAGATCCGCGACGCGACGCTCAGCGTCAGCGGCGGGCCCGCGGGTTCGATCGTCTACTGCCCACAGCTGTTCAAAGCGGGCCTGCGCTCGCCCGGCCAGCGCCAAATCGCCATGGGTAGCACGGCGATGAGCTTGACCGCCGCGTGCACGCTGAAGCCCCCGCCCGACAGCGGGGCGGCGGAGCAGACCAAGAGCGTGCGGGTGGTCGCCGGCCAGGTCAGCACCCTGAGTTTTTAGGCGCCGGCCCGGTCCGCTGAGCAGCAAAGCCCGCGCCTTCCCGCTCGCGCTGCGATGAGCGCGTCACCCGCGGGCCCTAGGCGAGCGCGCCCCAGCAAACTTTGGCACCTTTCGCGCGCCTTCTTAGGGTAGGTTTTGCGCCCGCAGTCAAGTGACCACCGTTTCGCATCCCTCGCTTTTTCGGCGGGTCCGCCAGTGGGCGGCCTTCGCCGCGCTCGTGGTGTGTTGCACGCCCCGCGGCGCTGCCGCCCAAGTGCCAGACGAGCCTGAAGCCAGCGAGTCCGCAGATCCGACCACCGCCGACCAGGTGGAGCTTGAGCGCGGCAAGCTCGAGTACCAATCAGGTCGCTACGTGGAGTGCGTGCGCGTGCTGGGTGCTGCGCTGACGCCGGGGTCGGAGCACCGCATCCGCGACCCTGAGTTGGTGCGTGAGGCTCGTCTGTATCACGCGTCCTGCCTGATCGGCAGCGGTCAGGACAAGGAAGCCGACGAGGAGCTGCGGCGCGCGATCCAGGAGCAACCGACCCTCGATCCCCCAGACCAGCGCGTGTTCATGCCGGAGCTCGTGCGGCGCTACATTCAGATCCGCATCAGCATGCGAGACGAGCTGCGTCAGGCCGATCAAAAGCGCAGGGAAATTGAGGCGCGCGCCAAAGCCGAGCGCGAGCTGAAGGCTAAGCGTGAAGAGCAGCGCTTGAGAAACCTGGAGCAGTACGCTCAAGTCCAGAGTTACACGACCGTAAACAGTCGCTGGTTGGCCAGTGTCCCGTTCGGCGTCGGTCAGTTTCAGAACCGCGACAACGCCCTAGGCTACACCTTCTTGGTGGCTGAAGGCCTGGCAGGGGCGACGCTGCTGACGTCGCTGCTGCTGGAGATCAGCCTGCACCGCACGGCGTTGGCCGCGGAAGCCCGCGGCGAGACCCTAGACAAAGACAGCGTCAACCCCGACCTACGCACGCTAGACACGTTGACGACTGTTTCCGCGTGGAGTTTTCTTGCGTTGGCGGTCGGCGGGATAGTGGAGGCGCAGCTCGCCTTCGTCCCCCAGCACACCGACGTGCGCTACAAGCCGCTGCCGCCCGAGCTCGAGCGGAAGGCCGCCTCAGCTGAGCGCAGGCGGGCCCGACCCGGCGTTACGCTGACCGGTGTTCAGTTAGCGCCGCTGTTCGCGGTTGACGTGGCGCAGGGCAGCGGGCCGCGGGGCGGCGGAGGGGCGAGCCCAAGCGGCGCGAGCCTAGGTTTCAGCGGCGCTTTCTAGGCGCGTCGCTGGGCTATCCAGCCGCGGGCCCTCAGCGCGGCGACCAGACTATTTGAGGACGACTAGGCGCCAGTCATCCAGATCTCGGATCTCTGACGGGCGCGCGCCCAGCTGCTCGTAGCGCCGCAGCACCTCAGATAGCCGATCCGTGAGGATCCCAGTTAGGATCACCGCGCTCGCGCCACGGCTCACGCGCATCAGATCAGCGGCCAGGTCGAGCAGCACCGGCGCCTCGATGTTGGCGATCACCACGTCCCAGCCCCCCTCTTCGATTTCGGCGAGGGGGGTCGCGCTGAACTCGACCGGCTGGCAGTTGAGGTTGAGCGCCAGGTTCTTTTGAGCGGAGCGCAGCGCCCGCGCGTCGATCTCTAGGCCGAGGACCCGCTCAGCACCCAACAGCCGCGCCAGCAGCGCCAACACTCCTGTGCCCGTGCCCACGTCGAGCACGCGCCGGGCGCCCCGGGCGTGGGCGGTCAGCGCCCGGGCAGCGAGCTGGGTCGTCGGGTGGCTGCCGATGCCGAACGCTAAGTCTGGCTCAATGTGGATCAGCTGACCGCTGGCGGGCGCGTGACCGCGGCTGGTCGTGGGCTTGACCCAGAAGCCCTTGCACAGCGCGATCGTCTCCAGATCTTTAGCCCACGCGGTCTCCCAACCATCTTGCTCTGGGACCACACGGTAACGTACTATGCGGCTGCCCTCGACCTGCTCCGCCAGTCGCTGCAGCTCGTCTGCCTGCTCAGAGTACAGCACCAGCTCCGCTCCCGCGGGGTGCGCGCGCTCCTCAATCCCTTGAGCGCCCAGTTCGAACAGCTCAAGGCTCGTCAACTCAGGCTCGCGGCTGATTAGTCGCAGGCTAAACAGCGCCACTAGCTGCTTGACCGCTTGGCGTAGGCCGCGATGTAGAAACCCGCGAAGCGTTTGAGGGGCGAGTCGCACAGGGCGCGCTCGGCGCCGCGTAGCAGCTGGCGCACCCCAGGCAGGCGCATCGCGAACGCCGTGGGGGTGAGGATGCGTACGCCGCGGCTATCGACAAACTCGCAGCCGGCGGGCGTCAGAGCGCGCGCCTGGCTCGGCGTGTGATACGCGGTGTACACGTGGCTCTCATCGGTCGCGCTGGCCACCTCGCGCGCTGGGCCATAGCGCTTGACGACGCCGCGAAAACTGTGCGGGTTGTACAGTTCCGCGAGGATCATCCCACCGGGGCGCGTAACGCGGGCCATCTCGGACAGCGCGCGCTCAAGGTCCGGGACGTGGGCCAGCACCTTGAACGAGCACGTCACGTCGAAGGTCTCGTCTTGAAATGGCAGGTCTGTCGCGGAGCCAAGGCACACATCGAGCCCGCGCGCGGCGGCCTGCTCGAGCATGCCAGGCGAAAGATCGATGCCCTTGGCTGACTTGGCGAAGCGCGCGATGCGGCTGAGCACCAGCCCGGTACCGCAGCCCACCTCCAGCACGTCACGACCCGTCGCGAAGCGCCGCACGAAGCCCGCCTCGAGCTCGTCGAGCAGCTCGTGGTAGCCACCCGGATCGTTGTGACCTCGCGCCGCTTCATAGCGCTGACTAAAGGCGTCGTAGTAGGCGCGGTTCGCGTCCTGGCTTCCAGAGGCGTCCATAGGCCGCGCACGGTACGCGCTCCGCCACATCGCGCAAGCGGTGGATCACCTTTCGGGGCGTAACACCAGGCTTTTTTTGGGGGTGGGGGGTGAGCGCTGCGAGGCAGCCCGGGGGATGGTAGTGAAAGGGAATTGGCTGGGGTGCGTTGGCTCTCGACTCGATCGAAGGCGTGGCGCGTACAAGGGCAGGGCAAATGGAGCGGATGGGTGAATACCTCGTTCGTCGCCTGATCGGCGAAGGAGGCATGGGCAAGGTCTATGAGGCAGAGGAGCGCCTCTCGAAGCGTCGCGTCGCGCTCAAGGTGCTGCGCCCAGAGCTCAGCCGCTCGGAGGAAGGCCGCCGACTGTTCCTGAATGAGATGACCATCTTAGCTCACCTCGATCACCCGAACATCGTGCGGAGCCTGGCCTGCACTGAGGTGGACGGTCAGTTGGTGATGGCCCTGGAGTTCCTTGAGGGCAAGACGCTGCGCGAGCTGCTCAGCTCGCGAGGTCAGCTTGACTGGACCCAGGCGCTGTCGGTCACTGGTCAGGTGGCGGCGGCGTTGGCCGTCGCCCACCGCCAAGAGCCGCCGATCATTCACCGCGACCTCAAGCCCGAGAACATCATGGTGTTGCCGGACGGCAAGGTTAAGGTGATGGACTTTGGCATCGCCAAGGTGCTTGAAGCCCTGAGCCGCACCACCACGCAAAGCGTCGGCACCTTGCAGTACATGAGCCCTGAGCAGATCGACGCGGTGGGCGTCGACGCGCGCAGCGACCTGTATTGCTTGGGCCTCGTGCTCTACGAGATGTTGACGGGCAAACCGCCGTTTGAGTCGGCTTCGCCGCGTGAGCTGCTCAATTTGCAGTGCACGGCCGCGCCACCAGGGCTGCCAGACGACGTGCGTCGAGCGCTGCCGCGCGGAGTAGAGCAGCTGCTGCTCGAGCTGCTGGAGAAGTCGGCCGATGACCGCCCAGCTTCGGCGCTGGATGTGCTGCACGACATCGAGCCCTTCGTGCCTGCCGACGGTGTCCCGGTCAGCGTCTCCCGCGCGAGCGGTGCGCTGGCGCCGGCTGACCAGCCCGTTTCTGACCGCGCGGGTGATAGCTTGGACGCTGGGCGTGGCAACACCCAGGCGATGCCGCGCACGCTCCGCGTTGACTCTCCGGCCCGGCGCGCCGCCGATCAGGCCGCGGGGCGCCCTGCCAAATCAGCCGAGCGCAGCCAGCACAACGACACCATCGCCCTGGTAGAGCGAGCCACCCAGGCGCGCCAGATCTCCACCGGGCGCGCGTTGCTAGCGGTGTTGGCGCTTAGCTTGCTCGCGGGTGGCGTCACCTACCTGATCAAGTCTCAACGGGCGGCGCCGCCGAGCACCGCGTCGTCTGCGTTCCCAGCGGGTGGCGCTCTGGGAGGGCCCCCGGGAGCCCGTGAGCGGTGAGCCTACGCTCACCTGAGTCAGCAGGCATCGTCCAGGGCGCGCTGCGCTTTCAGCTGGGGCGCGTCCGCGTCTTCTCTGCGGCTCGGGCGGGCGCCGCTCAGGCAGCCTGCGAGGTGTGGTGGATCGAGCCGTACTCGGCGTCCCTCGAACCTTTGGCGGAGCGGCTGCTCAGCCTTGGCCGGCGCGGGATCGGTCGCTTTTCCCTCAGCGGCCGCGGCGAGGCCGGGCTCTGGCTGTGCCGTGAGGTGAGCGGCGCTGCGCTCGACGCGCACGTTCGAGCTTGCCGTAAGGAAAACAAAAGTTGGCCTTGGCGGGAGCGCGTTAGGCTCGGCCTAGACGCCGCGTGCCTGCTAGAAGAGGCTGAGTGCTCGGGGATATTCCCCGGCGCGCTGCGGCCTTCGGAGCTTGTTTTAGATCCGCAGGGCAAGCTACACATGCCGCTACACCTTGGGCCTCGTGCTCTACTGGCTGCTAGCGGGGGGCCACGCCTTCGCGGGCCTGGGCCTGCGGCACGGCCTAGAAGAGCAGCGGCTGCGGGGCGCGCCGCCGCTGCCCGACGAGCTGGCTCGTTCGTTACCGCCCGGTCTGCAAGGGCTGGTGCTCAGGATGCTCGATCCTGACGTCACGGCACGGCCCGCTAGCTCAGGCGAGGTCGCCGACCGGCTGCGTGGCTTCTTGCGCGCGCGCCCGGCGCGAGAGCTATCAAGCCCTGCCTCGGCTTCCCAGGGGCAAAGCCCAGCGGAGCCACAGGGCAGCGCAGTCGACACGTTGCACAGCGTCGGCAACGACCGGCACGCCGCGGAGCTCGACACGGCCGCCCGGGCCAGCCTCCGCGCGCTGCAAGATCGCCGCGCTGCGCGTCGCGCGGCAGACGCTGGCTCTCAAAGCGCTGGCTCTCGAAGCGCTGGCCCTGACAGCGGCGGCTCTGACAGCGGTGGCTCTGACAGCGGCGGCTCTGACAGCGGCGGCTCTCAAAGCGCGGCGCCGCGCGGCCCAGCCGTGGAGCGCGGCCTCAGCCGTACGGCGCTCCTACAGCGCGGCCTGCCCAAGCTGCTGGCGGCGGCGCCGATCTTGCTCGGAGCGGCCATCGCTGGCTGGCTGCTGCAACGCCCCGCCGCGCCGGCCGCGGGTGCCCCCAAGGTGCGGGCGCAGGCCGCGCTGGATCGCGCCCACACCACGAGCGAAGACTGCGCCACCTGCCACGCGCGCCAGACCTCGGAGTGGCGGCGCTCGGTGATGGCGCACGCCGCGCGGAGCCCGCTGTTTCAGGGCCTAGAGATGCTGATCCAGGAGCAAGTGGGCAAAGATCTGAGCTGCCCTGGCGGCGCCGGCATTTTGCGCCGCGCGGATGCGCAGACGGCTTGTCGGGACGCGCAGAGCGGGCTGGTGGTGACAGGTAGCGGCGGCGAGCACTGGTGCGTGAACTGCCACGCCCCCAGCGAAAACCTAGCGCCCATCGTGCCTGCGTGGGACGGCACGAGCAGCACCGCGACCACCCGGTTGCCGCTAAGAAATGTCTTGCCCACGAGCGTGATGGAAGGCATCAGCTGCGCATTTTGCCATCAGGTGTCGGGGCCCGCGCGGCCGGGTAATCAGGCGCGCGGGTTGTACGAGGGGAACCCCACGTGGCGCTCCACCAGCGATGGCCGCAGCTTCGACATGCGCCCAGAAGCTGCCCGCGGGCAGCTTGGCATCGGCAACAGCGGGTTCTTCTTGGACTCGAGCGTGTTGCTAGGCGCGCCGAGCGCTGGTGGGTTGGTGGCGCCTAGCGCCGCGCGCGCCTTCCCTGGCGCTGGCCTGCCCAGCGGGGCTGGCGCCGACGCAGAGTCAATCCGCGCCGACCTGCTGGGTGGCGCGCACTTGTCTGTCCCGGCGGAAACAAAGCGATACCTGCAGAGCAGCCAATTCTGCGGGTCGTGTCACGACGTGCGCTTGTTCGGCAGCGACGTGCTGGGTAGCCGCAAGGGCGAGCACTTCAAGCGCCTGCGCAACGCCTACAGCGAGTGGGTGGCGTACGCAGCTCGTGAGCGCGCCCAGGGCAGGCAGCCCGCGTCCTGCCAGGACTGCCACATGTCGTCGTTCCCTGGGGTGTGCGTGCCGAGCGCGGGTGCGGTTGCCGGCTCGAGTGGCGGCGCCGCGCTGGCGGGTCAGGCCGAGTACACGGCGCTCACTCGTGGGTGCCCCCCGGATACGCGCTTTGAGGCGCGGGCGCCGGGTGTGTTCCCCAAAGGGCGCCCCGCGGTCAACAGCGTGCTGACGGATCGCGTGACGCCTCACTATTTCTCCGGCGTGGACGTGCCCCTCGGCGGCGATTTCGCGGCTCACCTTGTCGACGAGGCGCGCCTCGATCAGTTTGGGATCCCCCTCGGCGCCCGCGCGCGCCGCGACTTGCTGCTGGGTCGTACGTTCCGCTTCGAACTCGGCCAAGTTAGGCGGCTGGGCTCACGCCTCGAAGTGCCGCTGGTGATTGAGAACGTCGGTGGGGGGCACCGTGTGCCTGCGGGCTTCAGCCAAGAGCGCGAGTTCTGGGTACACCTCAAGCTGAGCGACGCGTCGGGGCGCGTGGTGTACGAGGTCGGGCGAGTCGACCGCGACGACGAGGATTTGCACGACAAAGAATTTCTGCGCGTCAATGTTCGCGACGATCTAAGGGACGGTCGCGGTCGTCCGCTGGGCCTGTTTGGTGCCGACGTAGCGGACGGCCGAGACGTCCCGCGCTGGTCTCCTGATCCCGGGTCGGGTGGCACTAATTTTCGGGGGCGTGGCCTGATCAACCTACAAAATGGCTTCCTGCGCTGCGTGGTGTGCATCGGTCGCGTCGACGATCGCGGGCAGTGCCAGGCCCTACCCGGCCAAGAGACGACCCGCGCGCTGCGCTTCAGCGACGGTGACTATGACATCGACACCGGCGAGTGTCGGTCCAACCTGAGCGGCGAAAACGCCTTGTTTGAGACCTATTTCCCCATCGGCGGCCTCGACGCCAGCCGCGGCGTCACCAAAGGCCCCGACGCCATCATCGATCGGCGGTCGGCCCCACCTGGAGTGCCACTGCGCTACACCTACGATCTGTTCGTTGGGGGTGGGGGGCCGTACACCGTCGAGGCACAGCTGTTGTTTCGCGCGTTTCCGCCGTTCCTCATCAAGGCGTTCGCCGAGTACGAGCGGTTGATGAGCCAGCGCGCGGGCCAGCGCCCCTCAGGGCCGCTGGTGACCCTTGAAGCGCTAGAGCGCCTTGAGGTGGTGGAGATCGCGCGCGCTCGGGTGACGGTGCAGTGAGCGACGACGCCACCGCTCGCGCTGAGGGCGCTGAGGGAGCCGGGCCAGCCGTCTGGCCGCGCCAGATCTTCGAGTCGCCGGTGCTGCGTGGTCTCGACGCCCGCGGCCGCGACATGCTGCGTGAGGCCGGGCGGCTGCGCAGCCTCACCGCTGGCGAGGTGATCTACCACGCAGGCGAGCCGAGCGACGGGTTCTTCGTGGTGGCGCTGGGGGAGGTCGAGCTGTTCGGCTTGCGCCGCGGCGACGTCGAGGCCAGCCAGCTTCGGGTCGCCAAGCGGGGTGAGACCTTCGGCGAGGAGGCGGTGTTGCCTGGCGCTTTACGCCGCGCGGAAGCAAAGGCGCTCAGTGACGCGGTCGTCGCTGAGGTGCCAGCGCGGATCTTGGGCCGCGCCGCCACGCGTGAGGGGGCGCAGAACTACAGCCGCGAAGAGCGCGCGCTGCGTCGACTCGCCACGCGCGATCTGCTGCTCACCCTGGCGTTCACCCGCGAGCTCGGCGCCCAAGACGTGGATCTGGTGCTCGACGCAGCCGAGTACCGCGCGGTGCGCCGGGGAGAGCGGCTGTACGTCGTTGGAGATCCTGCGGATGCCTTCTACCTGCTAGTAGACGGCCTGATTCAGCTGCAAACCGAGGGAGAAGAAGGCGTGCGCGTCACGGCGTACCTGTCACGCGGAGATTTCTTTGGCGACGACGACGCGCGGTCCGGCGACTCGCGCAGCTTGACGGCCGCGGCGCTGGGCGAGTGCGCGGTGCTCGTGCTGCCGCTGCAGGTGCTGCGCACGCTGTCCGATCGCAACCCAGAGCTGCTGCCGCGGCTACGTCGCATCACGGCCCAGCGCCGCGCGTCTCAGGCGGCGCTGGTCGGGGCCGCAGCCCAGCGCACGACGCAGCACGTCTTCAAGGACGTGTACCGCATGCAGATGGCTCGCGCGCTGCTCGCCATCGACCAAGACAGCTGCGTGCGCTGCGGGCACTGCGCCTGGGCTTGCGAAGAGACCCACGGCGTCTCGCGCTTGGTGCGCCGCGGCGACAAGATCATCACGCCGCTGGCTAGCCAGAGCCAGGCGCCCAAGAGCCTCTTGCTCCCCAACTCGTGTCAGCACTGCAAGAACCCGGTGTGTATGATCGACTGCCCCACCGGGGCCATCGGTCGGGAGCCTGGAGGCGAGGTTTTTATCCGTGAGGATTTATGTACCGGCTGCACCGCGTGCGCAAAAGCCTGCCCCTGGGACAACATCCGTATGGCGCCGCGGGACGCGGGGGGGGGCTTGGCAGCGCGCCTCGCAGCCAGCGTCAAGGGCGCCTCAGTCAGTCACGAGCGCAGCCTCGAGCTGGTCAAGATCTACCCAGAGGTCGCGGTAAAATGCGACTTGTGTCGCGAGTTCGAGGCGCCGGCCTGCGTCAGCGCTTGCCCCACTCAGAGCATCTTTCGGCTCGAACCAAGCGCTGAAATCAGCGAGATCCGCGCGCTGTTTGGCGGCGCTTCGGCGCCGAGCTCAGCGCGCCCGGCGCCTGACTGGCAGCGGCTGGTGCTGCCAGTCGGCGCTGGACTGAGCCTGGTGCTGGCCGCGCTTTTGTATCAACGCGTCTCGCTGCCTCGCGGTCTCTCAGGCTCCTGGACGCTCGGTCTCGTGGTGGCGCTGCTGGCGGCGCTCGGCTGCTTTGGGCTGGCTGCCTACGTCGTCCCCAAGCGCCGCGTTGCCTTGTGGATGAAGCCCAGGCAGCACAGCGCCGCGCGGGAGGCGGCCCGCCTGTCAGAGGTTGGCGGCGCCAGTAGCGCGCCGCGCCAGCGCTCCAAGCTGCGCCCGTACTACCTGGCGCACGTCGCAGGGGGCTGCCTGGTGCTGGCGTTGGTGATCGGCCACGCCGGGTTCGGCTTGGGGCGCGGCGTGGCGGCGGCTCTGAGCGCGTGCTTTTGGCTGGCGGCGCTGCTGGGTGTGTTCGGCGCTTGGGTCCAGCGCTGGATCCCGCCGCGCCTGGCGGCGCTGGAGCGCACCGGCTTGCTGCCTGAAGACTTCGTCGCAGAAGAGCGCCGGCTGACAGACCGCCTATATTCTGAGATCTCTGGCAAGCATGAGCTGGTCAAGACCATCGCTGAGCGCCTGCTGCTGCCCTACGCGCGGGGCTTCGGCGGCTCGCTCGCGCTGCTGCTCAGCGGCCGCAGCTTGAGCCAAGAGCAGGCGCGGCTTGAGGCCAAGATCGACGAGATCTTGCAGGGGAGAGGGGGCGACAAGCGCGCCGGCCTCGAGCCGCTGGTCAAATTGGTGGTCGAGATCCGCGCGCTGCCGCTGCGCCGGGGGCTGACCTGGGTGCTCCGCGCGTGGCACCGCCCCCACGCGCTGTTGTCGGCGTTGCTCTTAGCGCTCTTGGTGCTCCACATCGTGAGCGTGTGGAGGTGAGATGAGCGACCCGCACATGAATGTTGCCGTACGGCAAAATTTGGAGCGGGCGCGGGTCGCGCGCAAGGCAGAGCGCACCAGCGACGTGGGGCGATTTCGCGGCGTGTACGCTGGCGCGCTGGTGGCGCTGGTGGTCGGCTTAGCCTGGCTCGCCTTCAGCCTGGGCCCCGGCGAGCTGTCATCGCCAGGCCCCTTGTCCCACTCCCACGTGACCAAAGGGCTCGAGTGCGAGAGCTGCCACCTTGAGCCGAAAGATCCCGCGCGAGGCTCGCGCGCGCTGGCTGACCCGAGCCGCGGCGCGGCCTGCGTCGGTTGTCACGAACGGCACCCGACGACGCGCCCGGCCCACGCCGAGCTACGCGAGACGGGCGCGCTCGACTGCGCGACGTGTCATCGCGCCCACGGCGGTGGTGAGGTGGTGCTGGTGCTGCCGCGCGGCGAAGCGGTGGTGCGGCGCGCGGGCCAGGAAGGGACCAGCGTTCAAGTCGGCGCCCTCGGCGGTACGAAGGCGATCTCGGTGCCGACCCCACCAGCCGCGCGTTGCGCGGGCTGCCATCAGCCAGGCTCCGAGTCAGACCCGGTCACGCGCTGTTTGGCGCCGGGCGCCTCTGCAGCAGAGGCGGTGACGCTCTGCTTCGACGAGCATCGAGGCCCGGCAGAAGCCAGCGCCGCAGGCGACGCCGAGCGTGACGCAGCCTACGAAGCGGCGCGCAGCGCCCTGGCTGCAGCTGGCTCACCAGCGCGCGCACGCCCTGATTCTGGCTGGCTGGGTGTCTTAGTCGCGGTAGGGCTCGGGTTGGTGACCAGCGCGTGGCTTCGCCGCAAGCAGCTCCGCGCGGTACCGCAAGACGCTGCGTCTCCAGTCACCCCGGGGGGCTCAGCGCTGCGCCGGCTGCCCACCATCGACGAGAGCACCTGCATCGGCTGTAACGCGTGTGTGGACGCCTGCCCGTACGACGTGCTCCAGCTTGAGCGCTATGTCGCCACAGTGGTGCGCCCCGCCGATTGCTGTGGCCTCACGCTGTGCGAGCAGCGCTGCCCCAACGGCTCGCTGGTGGTACGCGAGGGCGAGCCGCTGTTTGACCGCCCGCGGCTCTCGACCGACTTGCAGGCTGAGACCAGCCCGGGGGTGTTCCTGGCCGGTGACGTGACGGGGCTGCCGCTGATCCGCAACGCGATCAACCAGGGCGCTCGCGCCATCGAGGCGCTGGCCGCTGATTTGGCGGCAGCATCAGGCCTCGAGCAGGGGGCCGCGCTGGACGTCTTGATCGTCGGCGCCGGCCCAGCAGGGCTCAGCGCGGCGCTAGGCGCCGAGGTGGCCAAGCTGAACTACCTGGTGGTGGAGCAGGGCAGCGTGGCCGAGAGCATACGCAGTTTTCCGCGCGGGAAATTGGTATTTGATCAGCCGCTCAGCGTGCCTAAGATCGGCGACCTGTGGCTCGAAGAGAGCAGCAAAGAAGCGCTGCTGTCGAAGTGGCGGCGCATCGTGCGCGAGCAGCGCCTGCGCATCGAAGAAGGCTGGCGGGTGGTTGGGGTGGCGCCCCTCGACGGTGGCCCGCCGCTTGGCGCGCTGCAGGTCGAGCTTCGGGCTATCGACGGGCGAACGCGGCAGATCGTGACGCGCCGGGTGGTGCTGGCGGTGGGCAAGCGGGGCTCGCCACGGAAGCTACCCATTCAGGTGCCGGACGCCGCGCTAGACCGCGTGCACTATCACCTGGCCGACGCTCAGACGTTCGTTGGGCAACGCGTGTTGATCGTGGGCCTTGGGGACGTCGCCATGGAGACGGCCGTCGCGCTCGGCCGTCAGCCGGGCACCCAGGTGACCGTCGCCTACCGCGGAGCAGCGTTTCGACGCGGAAAAAGTCGAAACGTCCAAGAGCTGGAGCGCTTAGCGCGCGGCGAGCGCGTGGAGCTGCTGTGGAGCACCGAAATCAGCGCCATCGACGCGGTGTCTCAGCCGGGTGCTGGGCCAGCGCAGGGCTTGGCCGTTCGCCTCAGCCGCGCCGGAGCGCCGCTGGCAGGCGAGTGGGACGCGGTGTTCGTGATGATCGGCAGCGTCGCGCCGTGGGAGCTCTTGAAGCGCTTTGGGGTCGAGCGGGCCGGCGCTTTCGCCGCTGCCGACGCGCCCCAGGAGCGGCCCCGAGCGGGCAGCTGAGCCGGGCAGCGGATCCGCCAGCGCAGCAATCCGCCAGCGCGGGAATCGCCCCGTGCAGCGGGCTGGACCATCGCTGTCGTGCGCCGCGCGACCAGGCTCCGCCCGGGGTTTGTACGCGGTAATCCAGTGGAATACAGCCTGTGCTGGCCAGCCGAGACCCATCGGAGGATCTTTACGTACAAGTGAAAGCTCAGCCGTCCCGCCGCGTTTAGCCAGGCTGGACGGCTCGATCCAGCACCCGTACCAGCCAGCGTAGGCGAGCCAGCAGGAGAACTAGCCAAGATGAAGGTCGCAACCGTCGGGATCCTCGCAGCACTCGGGATGACGCTCACGTCGTTGTCAGTCTGGTCGCTCACGCCAGCGCATGAGCCCGTGGCTCAGATCACCGGGGGTGATTTGGTGCTGTTTGACCCGGAGCCGAGCGGTCCTGGCCCGGCCGCCCCAGTGGTCCGCGCTGACTTCACCGCGGGTGGGACGATCATGGTGGAAGGTCGCCTCGGCAACGCGGTCATGCAGGCCGGCAGAGACAACCAGACCTATGTCTTCGCGCGGGTCTTCGCTGACGACTCTGCGCGCGCGACGCAGCCTGCGCCGCTAAACCTCGCCATCGTGATCGACCGTTCGGGATCGATGAGAGGCAAGCGCCTAGACAACGCGCTAGCCGCTGCTCGCGGCACCATCGAGGGCTTGCGCCGAGGCGACGTGGTGAGCCTGATCGCCTACGACGCGCGGTCTGAGGTGCTGGCGGGGCCCACCACCATCGATGAGCTGTCCAAGGCGCGGGTGATCGAGGCGCTGTCCAAGGTTAAGGCGGTCGGCGACACGTGCATCTCGTGCGCGCTGGACGCAGCCGAGCAGGCGCTTGCCGGGCGGCAAGGCATGGTCAACCGCGCGCTGCTGCTCACTGACGGCGAGCCAACCCAAGGCAGCAAGGACGTCGCGAGCTTCGAGCGCCAGAGCGCCCGGCTGCGTGAAAAGGGCGTCTCGGTCAGCACCATCGGCGTGGATGTCGACTACAACGAGCGCATCTTGGCGGCCATCGCGCGTGAGTCCAACGGGCGACATTACTTCGTGGAAAATGCAGCGTCGCTCAGTAAGATCTTCGAAGCGGAGCAGGCCTCGCTCAAGACCACCCTCGCCAAGGACGCCGAGCTGGTGGTCGAGTTGGCGCCCGGCGTGCGCGTGGAGCACGTGTTCGATCGCAGCTTCCGTCAGGAAGGCAACAAGCTGTTCGTGCCCTTCGGCACGATCTCCGCCAACGAGCAAAAGACGCTGCTCATCCGCCTGAACGTGCCCCGAGGCGCGGAGGGAGAGCGAGCCGTCGCCAAGCTCGATCTCAGCTACCAAGATCTGGTGCAAGCTCGACGCGGCTCATGCAGCGGCGAGCTTGCCGCGTTCATCAGCTCAGACCCTGCGCGGGTCACGCCGCTGGATCCGTTCGTGGCAGCTCGCGTTGGTCGCAGTGAGACCGCGGCCTCGTTGGTTGAAGCCAACGAGCTGTTCGCTCAAGGTCGCGTCGCGGAGGCTCAGCGCCGCCTCAACACCCAGCTCGACGAGCTGAAGTCGCGTCGCAAGCAGGTAGCAGCCAGCGCGGGGCCTAAGGCTGAGCAAGCCGACAAGGATCTTGAGCGTCAGGCCAGCGCCGTTGGGGCGGCGAACAGCGGCTTCTCCCAGCCACCCCCTGCTCCCGGTCAGGCTCCGCAAGACTCGCGCAAGGGCAAGGCTCAGGCGCGCTCCAACGCGGAGGCCGCGTCGGATTTTGGCTTTTAGACCGCGGTTTGCTTTGAATCGAGGCTCGTCCGCGGTCCAGCGCGTCGGGCTCTGCGTGTCAGCCAGCCAGGTTGGCGACACAACAGCCTGCTTTGACTAGAGTGACGAAGTTGGGCGTGCCGATTGCGCGGCGCGTGACTGCATGAGGTCGCCCGCTGGGCGGCGAACTGAGGGGCAAGTGCGGTGCGGCTCAGCCGGACGGCGCTGGCGTCAGCGAGCGCTAGCGAGCTAGCCCGATCTAAGAGGATGCATGACAAGTAAGGCGAAGAGTTTGAAGTTCTGGCTGCTTGGCGCGGTCGTGGCCGTCGCGGCCGTGGTGCTGGCGGTCGTGTTCTGGCCTAAGCAGCTGCCCACAAAAGCCTCTGCCATCCAGGCGCGGCTAGAGCTCGCGACCGGCGACGTGAAGGTCGAGCAGGGCAGCGGGTCGGAGCGGGGGACCAGCGGGATGGCGCTGCTCACCGAGGCCAAGGTCAACACCGGCAAGGGCGCGCGGGCGCTGGTGCGCCTCCCAGACGGCTCTACGGTGTTTCTTCGCGGAGACAGCGATATCCAGCTCGACGATGGCCAGCTCAGCCTCACTAAGGGCGAGTACTGGCTCAACTCGCCGCCTACTGACCGCAAGGCGCTGATCCACCAGGTCGGTGATGTCAGCGTGTCTGCTGTGGACTCAGGCCTCAGCGTCAAGCTGACCGACGCCGCCGCGGTGATCTACGTCGCCCGCGGGATGGCCATCGTCACCGGCAAGGGGGGCCGCGTAGAGGTCAACGCCGGTGAGCAGGCGACCGTGAGCGGCGCCGACGCGCCGCGCGTCGCGCCGCTAGCGTTCTGGAATGACTGGACCGGCGGCATGGCAGATTTTGCCGCAGGGAAGGGGACGCCAGGGGCGGGCACCGGGACCATCTACGGCGTGGATGACGGCGCAGAGCCGGGCAGCAGCGCGCGCAAGCTCGAGATCGCCAAGCAGGCGGTGCGCGCCGTGGTGCGCGGTGGCCTGAGCGAGACTGAGGTGGATCAGACCTTCTTCAACCCAGGCTCACGCGACGTGGAGGGCTGGTACTGGTTCACGCTCCCGAGCCGCGCCAGCGTCACTGGCTTCGCGGTAGAGACAAACGGCGTGCTGATCGAAGGTGAGTTTCAAGAGAAGAAAGAAGCCTCGCGGAACTACGGGACCGCCAAGGCCACCGGGCACGCGCCGGCGATCTTGGAGTACGTCGATCAGAGCACCTATCGCGCTCGGATCTACCCGGTGCTGTCGGGGAAGACACGGCGCGTGGTGCTGCGCTACACCGAGCTCCAGCCGGTGGTGGGCAACGTGATCGAGTACGTCTACCCCATGGGGCGTGGCGAGCCGGTGCGCATTGGTGAGTTCTCGCTGGCCGTCGACCTGGGCAAAGAGGGCGAGAAGATGAAGATCGCCACCCTGGCTGACGCGCGCGTCGAGCAGAAGGGACGCAAGGTCACCATGCGCCGCTCGGGCTTCACGCCGCGCGCGGATTTCCAGCTGGAAGCCACGACCACCACTGATCGCGACGCGCTGCGGGTCGCGCGCTACAAGGCGGGCGGCGAGACGGCCGACTACCTGATGGCTCGCTACACGCCGGACATCGACTGGAACGCGGCCGAGCAGCCTCAGGCAGACGTGGTGGTGGTGGTCGACACCTCCGCCGCGGGTGATGAAGGCAGTCGTCAGCTGAAGGCTCAGACCGCCGAGGCGGTGCTGCGCGCGATGAGCGAAAACGACCGCTTCGCGCTGGTCAGCGTCGACGTGCGCCCGACGGTGTTGCACCCTAAGGACGGCCTCGCCCCCGCGAACGACAAACAGATCGCCGCCGCCCTAGAGGCATTGGCTGAGCACTCGAGCGGTGGCGCGACAGACTTGGCGTCGTCCTTCGATGTCGCCCTCCAGCGCCTGCACGGCGCGGCGCAGCCGGCGGTGGTCTACGTCGGTGATGGCATCGCGACCAGCGGTGAAATGACGGGTGAACAACTGATGGAGCGCCTGCGCCGCGCGCTGACCACCAGCCGCTCGCGGCTGTTTACCGTGGCCGTCGGCGCCGAGGCGGATCGCTCGCTGCTCGGCGAATTGGCGCGCGCAGGCGGCGGGTCCCCATTCCGTGTGGAAGACAGCGATCAGACCACGGCCCAGGCCCTTGAGCTGCTCTCCAGCATCAAGCTGCCGACGCTAACTGATTTCGAGATCGATCTCGGCGCGGGCCTGGATGAGCCGTTTATCAGCAACAGCGGCAAGGTGAGCAAGGGCCAAGAGGTGGTGGTCTTGGCGCGCAGCCACCACGATATCCCTAAGGAAATTAAAGTCAAGGGCTTCTTCGCGGGTAAAGCCTTCGAGAAGAGCTACCCCGTCAAGCAAGACGAGAGCCTAGTGCAGGCCTTCGTGCCGCGGCTGTGGGCTGCCGAGTACGTGCGCCGCCTGCTGGGCTCAGCCCAGGGCGCGGAGGCCGAGCAAGGTCGCATCGCCGCCCTCGGCCTCGAGTACGGCTTGATGACCCCCTTCACCAGCATCCTCGCGCTAGAGAGCGAGGCCGCCTATTCGAACATGGGGATCCAGCGCAAAAAGAGCCCGCTGCGCGGCGTGAGGCTGGGCGCGCTCAGCCCGACCGACGAGTGGCGCTTGTCGAAGACCCTGTCCGCGCCAGCGATCCCGCAGACCGCGATGGGTTGCAGTAAGATCGAGCGCACCCTGGGTGGCAGCGACGAGGCGCCTGCCAGCCAGACCGGGGACATGGAGGGCGGCGAAGGGACGCGCGCCAAGAGCGAAGAGGGCAGCATGGGCAACCCCACCCGCGCGGGTGGTAAGAGCCGCTACGGCGTCCCAGGCCCGGCTGACAACAGCGACCCCCAAGCGGTGGCGACCGCGACGCCCGCGGCGCCCGTCGCCGCTGAGCCCGCACCCGAAGAAGAGAACGGGCTCGCCGAACTGGAAGACGCCAAAGAAAAGAAGGCCGACGACCGGCCCAGCGGTGGCGGAGCGCGTTCAGCTGCCAAACCCACCTCGGGTCTTGGGTCTGCCCTCGGGGGATCTCACGGCGCGACCGCCAGGTCCAACGCCCAGCGCCAGCGCGACGGCGAGAAGGGCGGCGCTGCGACTCCACGACCCCCCGCGTTCGCCGCGCCAGCCCAAGCTACGGCGCCGGTGGCGCTCGGCATGCTCAAGCAAGCTGGCAGGGACGGCTGGTCCGGCGGCTTCATCCCCGCAAAGACCTGCAGCGACGCCTCGGAGCGGCCCCTGGCTCAGCGCATGCTGCTCTGGAAGAAGCGCCTGGCCACCGCGCGCAGCAGCGCGGAGCTAGTCGAGCGTTACCGTACGGCATTCCAGAGCTGCGAGCTGAAGGACTGGCGCAGCGAGCGCGCCTTCCTTGAGCTGATGCAGGCCAAGATCGATACACCTGAAGGCGCGGTCGCGGTGCTCAGCCTGTTCAGCACCCGCCCCGACGTGCAGAAGTTCGTGGCCAAGCTGATCCTGCGCCGCAGCGTCAACCCCATGCTCAGCGCCGCGGTGGAGAACCAGCTGTTCGGCGGGCGTGTCTCGTGGACCGACGTTGATCGTCAGCTGAGCGAGATCGTGGATGTTGAGAAGCGCATCCTGAAGCTGAAAGAGTTCATGGTCCGAGCGCCAGAGGATCCGAACGGTGACATCCGCCTCGTCAAGTTGCTCAGCCAAGCTGGGCGCAAAGACGAGGCGCTGGCTCACGGGCGCCGGCTGCGGGACCGCGGCTTCATGACGCCACAAATCGCGCGGAAGCTGGGTGACGTGCTGGCCCGCGCCAAGCTGGACGCCGAGGCGGTGCGCACCTACTCCGAGATCGTGGAGTTCGACCCAGAGAGCGCGCCGTCGCGGCTGCTGCTCGGCGACATCTACCTCAGCCATGGCTGGTACGCCCCAGCCTATCGTCAATACAAAACGCTCAGCGAAATCTTGCCGAACAGCCCGGTGGGTGAGCTGCGCTTGGCGGCGGCTGCTGCCGGTGCCGGGAGGATCGACGAGGCGCTGCGCATCCAGCGCCAAGTAGCCAGCGCCGAGGGCACTCCGGGGCCGAACGATCCACGGCTGTGGGCTCGGCTGTGGTCCGCCGCGCGCCTCGCCCGCCTGATGGTCGACCCACCCCCGTCTACGCCAGGGCAGCCCAAGGTGGACCCCGCTGTGCTCAAGGCGAACCTGGAGCGCAAGCTAAAGGAGCTGCAGCTGTTCAGCGGCGAAGGCACCTTGGTGATCTTGACTTGGGAAGACCTCTCCACGCGGATCCAGTTGGTGACCCTAGACGGCAAAGCGGCGGTGGCCACCGGGGACGTGACCCAAGCCGCCGCCGTCGGGCTCAGCTCGGCGTTGGTCCCCAACAGCGACTACACCCGCCTGACCTATGAGGCGCAGATCCTGAGCGAGCTGTCAGACGACCCCATCGGCCTGGTTCGCCACGACATTGGCTGGGACGGCAAGCGCTTCACGGTCAAGGTCAAGCGCAGCACGCTGGAGGCTCGTGAGCAGCGCCTAACTCTGGAGTGATGTATGCTGGCGCGATGACTTCGCGCCGCGCTTCGCCCCCTTCAGCAGCTCTTGCCCATGGCGGCGCGCCGCCACGTAGCGCCGCCCCCGCCGCCTCCGCCGCCGCAGCGTCAGGCAAGCGCTGGGGGCGCTGGTTTGGGATCTGCTTGGGTGCCTGCGCGGCGCTGACCATCGCCGCCTGCTCATCAGATCCAGAGTCGAGCGGTGGCAGCGCAGGCGGTGGCAGCGCAGGCGCTGGCGGCGCCGGTGGCGCCGGTGGCGCGGCTGGTGCGAGCGGCGCTGGCGCGGCTGGCAGCGCAGGCGCTGGCGGCGAGACGCCGGACTGCGACGTCCACGCGACCTCGGCACCGCCGGGCTTTACGCGCAACACCAGCGCGTGGGGCTTGGACGACGCCGTCGGCGGTCGAATTTCCACAGTGGATTTAGATGGTGATGGCTACCCCGATCTGTTGGTCAGCGGCTCGGCCCCGAACACCCGCGCGCCCAACAGCGCGCCCACCAGCCGCATCTACATGAACCGCCCTAAGGCCGGCGGCGGGCGACAGTTCGTCGATCAGACCCTGGAGAGCGGCTACGGCACGCCCCGCGACGGTGATCCGGACAACCAACGCTCGAGCCAACTGGTGGTCGCCGCCGACGTCGACAACGACGGCGATCTCGATCTGTTCAGCGGCACCTATACGGACAAGACGAAGATCGACGATCCCCCCACCCCCGGCCAGGCCGATCGCAGCGAGTTGTTGATCAACGACGGCGCGGGGCATTTTACGCTAGCTGAGCAGTTGGTGCCACACGGCATCAATCCGTACTCGACCTCCGGCGCTACGTTCGCCGACGTGGATCTGGACGGAAACATCGATCTGTTCGTGGTGGGTTGGTACGATCGCTACGGCGTCACCAACACCGGGACCCAGGCGCGCTTGTACCTGGGCGCAGGCGACGGCACGTTCAGCGAGGCAGCCGGCTTGGTCGGTCTACGCACCAACGACGGGGGCTCGGTCGCCGGCACCAATCACCGCCCAGCTTACGGCGCGACGTCGTGTGACGTAGACGCTGACGGCGACGTCGATCTGTTGATCAGCGCCTACGGACGCCAGTTCAATCAGCTGTACCTCAACGACGGCAGCGGGCAATTTCAAGACGTCGGCCGCGACGCGCTGTTCGCTGGCGATGAGAACCTGAGCTACGCCGACAACCAGTTCTTTTTGTGTTGGTGCACCGTGCGCAGCGACGCGGCCTGCCCAAGCGGCGTCAGCCCCGCGGTGCGGTGCCCAGACCCTGCGGATAGCTACTGGTCGAGCACCGACACCCAAGCCTATCGCAACAACGGCAACACCTTCACCACCGCCTGCGACGACGTCAACGGCGACGGCATCGCGGATCTGTACAACGCCGAGATCCACCACTGGTGGGCGGGTGAGGGCAGTGACAGCTCACGACTTCTCCTTGCGGATACAAGTAGCGGCAGCCTCAAATACACGCGGCCAGAGCTGGCGGCGTCGGGCCTCGCCCTGCCACATCCCTCGGCGGACTGGAACGAGGGCGGCATCAACGCGGCCATCGCAGATCTAGATTTGGATGGGCGCGCCGACATCTTGTTGGGGACCAGCGACTACCCCGATCAGGCGCTGCGGGTCTTTCACCAACAGCCCGACGGCACGTTCAAAGAGGTCGCGGACGCTTGGGGGCTGACCCATGAGTGCTCCGTGGGCATCGCCGTGGCCGACTTCGACCGCGACGGCGATTTGGACGTGGTGGTGGGCAGCAGCCGCGCCCGTGACTGCTCAAAGGTTTGGGCCACCAACGCCATTCACTTCTACGAGAGCGACGCCGCGACCAAGGCGCAGTGGCTCTCTGTGCGGCTCAAGGGCGGCGCTGGGGCTAACCGCGCGGCAATCGGCGCCCAGGTGCGGGTCAGCGCTGGCCTGCTGACGCAGACGAAACAGCTGCAAGGTGGCTATGGCCACTTTGGCATGCAGCAGGACACGGTGCTGTCGTTCGGCCTCGGCGCGTGCGACAGCGCGCAGGTTGAAGTAACCTGGCCTGACAAGACCCACAGCGTCACCACGCTGACGACTAGCTCTGGCCTACTCCTAGGGGTCGACGCGAGCGCGCCATGAAGCCGGGCGATCACCCAGATTTCTTCCGCTTCCCAGCCCCGGAGGGGCGCTCACGCGAGAGCAGCATCCGGCTGGATAAGGCCGGCCGCTTCTGGCACGACGGGGAGCTGGTCAGCCACGCCGGGATGGCCAAGGCATTTGCCACGTGGATTTCAAGGCACCCAGACGACGGCCGCTTCATCCTGAGCAATGGCTACGACTGGACCTATTTTTCGGTCGAAGACGCGCCCTTCTTCATCACCCGGGTGACGCCCGACGGCGATCAGCTGAAGGTACAGCTGAGCGACGGCACTGAAGAACTGCTCGACCTTGAGACGCTGTGCGAGGGCGCCGACGCCGCTCTGTTTGCCCGGGTCAAGGCCGGCGCTTACCAAGCCCGCTTCACCCAGAGCGCGCAAATCGCCTTGGCGCCGCTGCTGGTTGAGGACGCGGACGGGCGGGTCCTGCTGGCGGTCGGCGAGCGCCGGCTCGACATCCCGGCGCGCAACGCCTGAGCGACCTAGGGCGCCGCTGCTGCTTGGCCGCTGCGCCGCTGCCGCGCTGTGCGGACATTACTGCGTCGCGCAGACGAAGATTGCCAGGCCGTTGGGGGCAAAGTAGATCCGGCGCATGCGCGTCCTCGTCGCCGATCGTTTGCCTGAGTCCAGCCTCGTCGAGATCCGCGCCCTGGGCATGGACGTCGACTACCAACCCGAGCTGAGCGCGTCGGCGCTGGTCGCGGCGCTGGTGGGGGTGGGGGTGCTGGTGGTGCGCGGCACTCGGGTCAGCGCGGAGGCGATCGAGAACGCGCCGTCGCTCAACCTGATCGTGCGCGCCGGCGTCGGCGTCGGTAACATCGACATGGCGGCCGCCAGCAGCCGCGGCGTGTACGTCGCGAACACGCCTGGCAAGAACGCCAGCGCGGTGGCTGAGCTGGCGCTGACGCTGATGGGCGCCCTCGACCGCCGCCTGGTCGACGCGACCTTGAGCCTACGCGCGGGCAACTGGGACAAAGAGAATTTCGCTCACGCTGTCGGCTTGCGAGGACGGCGTCTGGGCGTGGTGGGCTTTGGTCACGTGGGCCGGCGCGTGGTGGAGCTCGCGACGGCGTACGGCATGCGGGTCAAGGTGTGGAGCCGGTCCCTCAGCCGCGCGCGGGCTCAGCAGCTTGAGCTTGACTATTCTCCGAGCATTCAAGAGCTGGCGCAGAGCAGCGACATTCTGAGCCTGCACTTGGAGCTCAACGACCGCACCCGCGGCATCATCAACGAGCAAGTGCTGTCGGCGCTCCCAGAGCACGCGATCTTGATCAACACCGCCCAGGGCGATCTGATCGACAGCGACGCCTTGCTGCGCGTCGCTGCGCAAAAGAGCCTGCGCCTGGGCCTGGACGTGCTGCCTGGAGAGCCATCCGTGCGGAAAGGTACATACGATCACCCGCTGCTCCAGTCAGCGCTGTGCTACGCCACCCCGCACATCGGGGCGTCGACGGACGAGGCGCAGACCGCCATCGCCGACGAGTGCGTGCGGGTGCTGCGCGCGTTCCTGATCGAGGGCCGCGTGCCGAACGTGATGAACGTGTGCGCGAGCTCCCCTGCGCGCTATCAGCTCGTCGTCCGTCACCTCGATCGGGTGGGGGTGTTGGCGAACACCCTGGCGGTGCTCAAGCGCCATGGCCTCAACGTCGAAGAGCTCGACAACACCGTGTTCGAAGGCGCCCGAGCCGGCTGCGCGCGGATCCGCGTCGACTCGCGGCCCAGCGAAGCGTGCCTAGAAGAGATCCGCGCGTTCGCTGGGGACGTGCTGCACGTCGACGTGGTGACGTTGCCCAACTTGGCGTAGCCGCGAGAGCTGAGGCGCGCCGCGAGAGCTGAAGCGCGCCGCGAGAGCTGAAGCGCGCCGCGAGAGCTGAAGCGCGCCGCGTGGAAAGGCCGTCAAAGCACCTCCCGGACACGACCGGGGCGGGGGTGGAGGGACTAAGCCCCACGCAGCACCGCGCCGCCAAAACCGCCTATGGTATGCTCCCAACGATGGCGCTCCCTACCGCTGGCAAACGCGCTCCTCTCCCGGCTGGGCGTTGGGCGACCCACGCTGCTTTGGCTCTGAGCGCCAGCCTCGCGCTCGCTTGCGGCTCGGGCGCAGATCACACAGCGGGCGCTGGCGGTTCAAGCTTTGGCGGCTCGGGCTTTGGCGGCTCGAGCGCTGGCGGCGCTGGTGGCTCGGGCGTTGGTGGCGTGGCCCTTGGTGGCTCGGGAGGCGCAGCCGGCAGCAGCGGCAGTGACAGTGGAGGGAGCAGCGCAGCCGGCAGCGGCGGCAGCCTAGGCGGCGCTGGCGCGTCGTCTGGAGGCAGCGGAGGCAGCGCCCCCGCTCCTTGCACCACGCGGATCACCTATGGTTCCTCATGGATTCGAGGCGGCAGCCACCCGCACGACTACGACGACGCCGCGGGGATGGTCACCTGGGACGGCAGCTGCAGCGTCGACGGCTCGGGCAACGCCTCGGCGAAGCTCTCCAACGGCTGGCAGCCGTTCTTCAAAGGCAAGAGCTGCGTCATCGCCCTGGACTACGCTGGGGACTGCGCTGGCGCGCCGACCCAGTGCGCGACGCGGATCGGATATGGAGCCGCGTGGAAGCCCGCGCCGAGCCACCCCAACTACTATGACGACGTGGGCGGCGTGGTGACCTGGGACGGGGTCTGCTCGGCGAGCGGTGGTGGGTCATCCGCGACGCTCTCCAACGGCTGGGCCCCGAACTTCAACGGGTCTGCAGCTTGCGATTTGGCGTTTCGCTACACGCAGTGCGGCGGCCTCTACGCCAACCCCGTGGTCGACGTCGATTGCCCCGACCCGGGCGTGATGCGCGATGGCGACACCTACATCATGGTCTGCACGCCTGGGCCTAAGTACCCCATACGGACCTCTAAGGATCTGGTCCACTGGCAGGCCGCTGGCCGCGTATTTAGTGACACCACCAAGCCCGCCTGGGGTACAGGCAGCTTCTGGGCTCCCGAGATCCACAAGGTCGGCGGTCGCTACGTGGTGTATTTCAGCGCGACCAGCTCCAGCTCCGGCACCTTCGCCATCGGCGCGGCCAGCGCCTCTAGCCCGACCGGGCCTTACACCGACATCGGTCACCCGCTGGTCACAGAGCCTAAGCCCGGCGCCATCGACGCGCACTATTTCCGTGCGTCAACGGGTAAGCACTACGTGCTGTGGAAGACCGACGGCAACGCGGTGGGCAAGTCCACGCCGATCAAGATCCAAGAGCTCGCGGCGGACGGCCTGTCGCTGCTGGGCAGCCCCAAGACGCTGATCTCCAACACCCAAGGCTGGGAAGGCGCGCTGGTCGAGGGGCCCTGGATGGTCGAGCGCGGCGGCGAGTTCTTCCTGTTCTACAGCGCCAACGCGTACGCCAGCGCGAGCTACGCCATCGGCGTCGCCAAGTCGAGCTCGCCTACCGGCAGCTTTACTAAGCGGGCGTCGCCCATTTTGGTGAGCAAAGGTCGCTGGGCTGGGCCAGGGCATGGTTCCGTGGTGCAAGGCCCGTCGGGCGACTGGGTCCACGTGTATCACTCGTGGGTCGCAGGCTCCATCCAGCAGTCGCCAGGGCGCGTGGTGCTGGTCGATCGCATCCAGTGGGAGGGCGGTTGGCCGCTGATGCGCGGCGCGCCGTCGTCCCGCTCCCAGCCGCTGCCGTAGACGCCGCACGGAATCAGCACAAGGCCAGCGCCCGGGCGGCGGTCGCTTCGACTTGGTGTGATTGAACCGCAGCTCAGTGTGCTCTGCGCGCACGCTCAAACTGGCTAGCTTTCACACCTAGGCGCTCGGCGTCGCGCCAGCGCAGGTCGCCAGAGTGCCTGGAATTTCCCATTGTCTACGTTGGCTTGCCCCGGCGATGCGAGGCTTGGCGCGGGGGTTGCACCAGCCGCGACATGACTAGACTTGTCGTCACCACCTGCTGCGCTGTCTGCGCGCTGTGTTCCGGCGCAGGGGCGTCCGCGGCGGAGGCGCCGTCGGCGAACACCGCGTCAGCGTCCGGCGCCGTGCCGCCTTCAGCAGCGGCCGGGAGCGAGGTAACCTCGGCCCGGGAGGTCAAGCTCCTGTTCGTAGGCGGAGCAACGAAGGGGGCGCACACGCAGGGCGTGGCCAGCGGCCTAGAGCTGGGCTACCGCGCTGGGCTCGTCCAAGCCGTCGCCTTGGGGCAGGTGAGCAGCGAGCTCTTCGGAGGCGGGAGCGACCAACGACTAGCGGTGGGAGTCGGCCCAGCGCTGCGATTTGGCAACCTTGAGCTGAGCGTCGCCGCCATCGGCGGCTTCGCGACCTACGTCATCAGGGAAAGCTGCTTGGTCTTCTGCGACGAGGACCGCCCCTCACAGCGCGGGAGGTCGAGCTTTGGAGGTGGACACGGCGCTTGGCACTACGTGTTTCCGTTAGAAACTGGAGGCGTTTTGATCGGTATGAGCGGGAACATCATTCATGATCTGAGTCGCGTCGCGTCGCAGCCAGCCGGATGGCAGTACACCACGCTCTTGAACGCGGGTGCGTCGTTCGATCTCTAGGCGCTCAGCCGGCGCCATGGAAAACTGCACAGCCGACATCGCGGCCCGCCGCTGCGTCGCAAGTCGCCGCCCCGCTGCGGTCGCCTGAGACGCCCGGGTCGCTTCAGGCTCGCCCGAGCGTCGACCCGCCCTACACATCGCACCTTGGTTGCACCCGGTGCCTGCTTGACAAATCGGCCGCGAGGCTGCGTTACTACGCCGATGAAGCGCGTGTTGGGTCTTTCGTTGGCGGCTCTATTCATCGCGGCCTGGGGCTGTGGCTCCGACGATGCGTCTGGCGGCGGTAGTGGGGGTGCCTCTGGCGCCGCGGCGGGGACCGCCGGAGGTGGTAGCGGCGCGGGTGCGACCGCCGGAGGCGGTGGCGACGCGGGTGCGGCCGGTGCTGCTGGTGCTGCGGGCGGCGCTGGTGGCGCTGTTGGCGGTGGTGCTGGCACCGCGGGGTCGGGCACTGATGGAGGCGTGGATGCCCAGCCGGACGCGTATGTGTATGGCCCATGCACGGACGCTTGCGCCAAGGGCAAGGACGCTTGCAACTACACGCCAGAGACCCAGGAGGACTGCGTGCTCGGGTGCACCACGGCGTCGCTGGGGTCTTGTGCGACGCAATTGCAGACGTTCCTCAGCTGTTTCAGCGCGTCAACCGAGCAGGTCGAGTGCAGCACTGGCCGGCCTAGCGCGTCAGACTGCGCGGCCGAGTTTCAGGCGTTCGGCCAGTGCCATGAGGGCTGATGCGCGCTGAACACTCTGCGCGCTGAAGCGTATGCCGTAGACGATTTTAACATCCCAAGTCGGATGTGTTGGTGCCCCTGAGGAGTCTCGGTGGGAGCATCGTCGACGGGCGCTTGCGCGGTGGCCTTCGGTTCAGTACATTGCGCCCCCGGTGGATCCCTACGGACCCCTTCGGGTCCGTTTTTTTTTGGCACTTACCCCACACCACGTCTCGATGCCCAGCCTGGACAGCAACTGCCCAGGCTCAGCATGGAGCGGCTCCCACCGCGGAGCCAGGTTTACGCCGCTCGGGCGTGAGCAGAGTTTGGTGAGGAGTAAGTCCCTGGCGGCGACGGCTGCTCGGGACCACACCTTCGGGTGTGACGCCAGGTTCGGGACCGACCGAATCGATCCACCTGCGCTGCGCTCAACCTGTCTCATGCACATCCCCCACGAAAGACTGATCGGCCTCGATCGCGATGGTTTGGTCGCCATCGTCGAGCCGATCCTGCTCGCCCATGGCGTGCAGCCCGTGGAGCTGACGTTCTCGGGGCAGGGCGGGGAGTCGGTGCTGGCGCTCACGGTCGAGCGGCCTGACGCCAAGATCGCCGGTGAAGGCATCACCTTAGACTTGTGCACCGAGATATCCCGTGACATCTCGTCTGCGCTTGACGTGACCGACCTCATCCCAGGGCGCTTCCGCCTGGAAGTGGGTTCTCCTGGCATCGAGCGCAAGCTCTACGACGCGGGCGACTATGTCCGCTTCGCTGGTCAATCCGCCAAGCTCAAGCTGAAGGTGCCCGTAGAAGGGCACTATACCTTCAGGGGGCAGCTGCGTGGGGTGGACGAGGCCGGGAACATCCTGATCAACACAGACTCGGGGGAGCTCGTTATTGAGCCCTCCAACATCCAGTCCGGACATCTGGCGTTCGACTGGAAGGTATCGAAGCCGGGCCGTTCTGCAGGTGAGGGCAAACGAACTCTCAGCCGCGGCGGAGCCGGGTCAAACGGGCGCAAGCAGCGCCAACGGAGCCGATGACGCCATGGCACAAGCAACACCTACTGTTGAAGACCTAGGGCTGATTGTCGAGCAGGTCGCCCAAGAGAAGGGCATCGACAAGCAGATCCTAATCGAGACGATAGAGGCGGCGATCCTGAAAGCCGCGCAGGCCGCGTTCGGCCAGTCTCGCGAACTCGAAGCGCGTTTCAACGAGGAAACGGGCCAGATTGACCTCTTCCAATACATGACCGTCGTCGATGAGGTCGATGAGGATGAGCGCGAGCTTTGCCTGGAGGACGCGAAGAAGCACGGCCTCGACGCAGAGATCGGTGAAGAGCTGGGTTTTCAGGTGTTTTGGCACCCGAAAGACGCTGAGCGCGCCCGCCAGCAGGACAAAGAGTTCGGCGATCTGCTGAAGATCAAGCAGGCGCGCAGCACCTTCGGGCGCATCGCGGCACAGACGGCCAAGCAGGTGCTGCTCCAGCGCGTGCGCGACGCTGAGCGCGACCTGATCTACAACGAGTACAAGGACCGCAAAGGTCAGCTGATCCGCGGCATCATCCGCCGCTTCGAAAAGGGCCACAACGTCATCGTCGATCTGGGCCGCACCGAAGGCGTGCTGCCGTATCGCGAGCAGACCCCGCGTGAGACCTACCGCCCCGGCGACCGCGTGGTGGCGTACGTAAAGGACATCGACCGCGAGGCCCGGGGCCCGCTGGTGATCCTCAGCCGCAGCGCCCCCAGCCTGGTCGAGAAGCTGTTCGAGGCTGAGGTCCCCGAGATCTACGAGGGCATCGTCAAGATCGTCGGCGTGGCGCGTGAGGCTGGCTCACGCAGCAAGATCGCCGTGACCACGCGGGACTCAGATGTCGATCCGGTCGGCGCGTGCGTCGGCATCAAGGGCTCGCGAGTGCAGGCCGTCGTGCAGGAGCTGCGCGGCGAGAAGATCGACATCGTGCCCTACGACCGCGATCCGGCGCGCTACGTGATCGCCGCGATCCAGCCGGCTGAGGTCAACAAGGTGATCGTCGACGAAGCCGATCACCGCATGGAGCTGGTCGTCCCTGACGAGAAGCTCTCTTTGGCCATCGGCCGCAAGGGGCAGAACGTGCGCCTGGCGTCGCAACTTACCGCGTGGAAATTGGATATCATCTCAGAGTCCAAGTTCAAGCAGATGGAAGAGGAGGCGCTGGCTGCCTTGCGTGAGATCGACGGCATCGACGATGAGCTCGCCAAGCAGATGTACCGCCTGGGCTTCCGCGCGCTGGAAGAGATCGCCGAAGCCGCGGTGGACGAGCTGGTGACCATCCCCGGCATCGAGGACGTGGAGGCAGCTGAAGACCTCAAGGCGCGCGCCGAAGGGACCATGGAGCGTCTGCGCCAGGAGCGCCTGGCTGAGGCGACCAGCCGCGCCGAACAACTCACAGAGCGTGACATGTTGCGCTTCGTGCGTGGCATTGGGCTACGCACCCTCCACCTGCTGGAGGAGTCGGGTTATCGCAGCGTGCACGATCTGGCACGTGAAGATCCGGACCGCCTAGCCATCAAGAGCGGCCTTGGGATCAAGAAGGCGCGCCTCGTCCAGCAGGGCGCGTTGCACTTCCTGGAGCACGATCTGCTTGAGATCGACGGCGCGCGCCGTGCGGCGGCTCAGGCAGCAGCTGCTGCGGGGCCTGAACCCAGCTGATCTCTCTGCTCGAATCGTTTGACCGCGCGTCGCTTTCAGCGCACAGGCCCGACCCAGTTCTCCAAACCATGATCTCCTCTCCCCGTAGCCAGAACCCGACCCGCGGCAAACCGCGTGGCGGAGCCTCGGTGCGCGCTCCGCTCACGCGTAGCAGCGCAGCGGGTCCTGAGCGCACCTGCGTGGGTTGCGGCCAGGTCGACGGCCAGAGCTTGCTGGTGCGCGTCGTGCGCAGCGAGTCCGGCCAGCTGCTCGCAGATCTAGCCGGCAAGGCGCTGTTTCAGGATCCGGAGTCGGGTTTTGGGCGCGGCGCCTGGGTTCATCCGCGCGGAGCATGCGTAGACAGCGCCGCGCGGCGCGGCCTCTCCAAGAGCTTCAAGGCCTCGGTCCAGCTCCCGCCGGCAGAGCTCCGCGCGGCCGTCGCCGTCGCTGGTGAACGCCGCCTGAGCGGGCTGTTCGCTTCGGGGCTGCGCGCGCGCCAGCTGGCAGTGGGCGCTGACGCCGTAGTCGAGGCTTGGGCTGCGGGCGGCGAGCCCTTGGTGGTGCTCACGGCGGACGCCGCGGCGGCGAGCCGGCTGTCGGTGATTCAGCTCGCCCGGGCCGCGGACCGTCTGGCTGAGTGGGGGAGCAAGTCAGCTTTAGGGGCGGCCCTCGGCCGCCCGGACACCGCGGTCATCGCGGTGCTTGATACCGGACTGGCTTCGGCGGTAAGCACCGCCATAGCTGCTAGCCGGATGGTCTCACCCACAGCGGGTGCGCAGGTCAGTGGTTTGCTCGAGCCTCAGCAGGCGCGAGCTGAAGGTACACGGGAGCCCCGTGTGCAGATCGTGGATGAATCCACGGAGGATAGATGAGTAAGGTTCGAGTTTACGAGGTCGCCCGTGAGTTGGGCATGGAGAACAAGGTGCTTGTGTCCTTGTTAAAGGACCTCGGAGTCTCCGATGTGCGAAATCACATGAGCGCCGTGGCGCCGGAGGTGGTGGACCGCGTAAAGCGCCACCTAGACAAGCAGAACGGCGAAAAGATGGTCGAGGAGCGCATCCACGCGGCAGTGGTTAAGCGTCGCCCCAAGCGCAGCGCAGCCGCGGCCGAGGTCTCTTCGCCGCGCGCGGCGCCACCACCGTCTTCGCCCGCGGCCAGCGCGAAGCCCGCTCCGCGGTCCGCGCCAGCGGCCTCCGCAGCGCCTGTGCGCCGCACCCCCGCGGCCGCGGCGGCCCCGGAGGCAGCCAAGCCCGAGGCGCCGCCCAGCCCTGAGTCCAGCACACCGCGCGCCGTTGCCCCTCGGAAATCAAGCCCGAAGGCGGCTCCGCCGCCGGTCGAGGCAAAGAGCCAAGCGCCCGCTGAAGCCAGCGCCCAGCTTGAGGCGAAGCCCGCGGCGCCCAGCGCTGAGAGCGCCGCTCCGGTCGTCAAGAGCGCCGCTGAGGCCAAGCCCGCCGCTGAGGTGAAGCCCGCCGCAGCGGCCGAAGCACCTAGCGCGAAACCCAGCCCAAGCCCAGAGGCTGAGGCTCCCAAGGCCGATGTGGCTGCCAAGCAGGCACCCAGCGTGGTCGCCGCGCCTGCTGCCGCCGTAGCCAAAGCCAAGCCGGCAGCGACGCATGAGCAGGCCTCGCCAAGCAGCAAGACCGCCGCGCCCGCAGCCGCTGAGGCGGCGGCACCAGCGGCTCGCCCGGCGTCGGTCCCGCCGCGCCCCAGCACGCCGCCAAAGACCGGGATCGATGTCTGGAAGGGCCGCCCCGGCGTGCCCATGCCGCAAGCTCCGCGCGGCCCAACGCCGCGCCGTGTGCAGTACGACGCCAAGGCTGGCGGTCCAGGTGGTCCTGGTCCGCGTGGTCCCGGTGGTCCCGGTGGTCGCCCAGGTGGTCGCCCAGGTGGCCGTATGGGTGCTGGCAACCGCCGCTTCTCCGTCGCCCCCAAGCGCGGTGGCGGTGCGATCCTGACTCAGGAGCGCTCAGCCCACAAAAAGGTGGTGCGCATCGAGGACACCATCACGCTGCAGCAGCTCGGCAACCGCATGGCCCTCAAGGCCAATCAGCTGCTCGGCAAGCTGATGCAGCTCGGCATGAGCGGCGTGCACATCAACAGCACCCTCGACGCAGACACCGCGAAGATCGTCGCCAACGAGTTCGGCTGGGAAGTTGAGAACGTCGCCATCAGCGAGGAAGAAGCGCTGAAGGCGGCGCGCGGTGAAGAAGGCGAAGAGACCGAAGAGGTCGAGGTCGGCGAGGCTGAGCCCCGCCCGCCCGTGGTCGCGGTCATGGGTCACGTCGACCATGGCAAGACCAGCCTGCTCGATCGGATCCGCAAGTCGGACGTCGCGACCGGCGAAGCCGGTGGCATCACCCAACACATCGGCGCGTACTCGGTGAAGACCAAGCACGGCCGCATCGCGTTCCTAGATACCCCGGGTCACGCGGCGTTCTCCGCCATGCGCGCCCGCGGCGCTCAGTGTACCGACTTGGTGATCCTGGTGGTCGCGGCCGACGACGGCGTGATGCCTCAGACCAAAGAGGCGATCAGCCACGCCAAGGCGGCGGGGGTGCCGATCGTGGTCGCGGTCAACAAGATCGACAAAGAAGACGCCCAGCCCGAGCGCGTGCGCCGGGAGCTGAGCGAAGTCGGTCTGGTGCCAGAGGAGTGGGGCGGCGACACCCTGTTCACCGAGGTGTCCGCGGCGACGGGTGAAGGCGTCGAGAACCTGCTCGAGCAGGTGATCCTCCAGGCCGAGATCTTGGAGCTCCGCGCGGATCCGAAGAACCCAGCGGTCGGCGTGGTGGTTGAAGCCCAGCTTGACCGCGGGATGGGCGCGCTGGCTACGGTGCTGGTCACCGATGGCACGCTGCGCCGCGGCGACTACGTGCTCGCCGGACGCGCCTTCGGCAAGATCCGCGCGATGCACGACCACAACGGTCGCAAGGTCACTGAGGCCGGGCCCTCGACGCCTGTGTCCGTGATCGGTCTGGACGACGTGCCCTTCGCTGGGGACTCCGTGCACGCCGTGAAGGACATGAAGAAGGCGCAAGAGATCGCCCAGCAGCGCAAGACCAAGAACCGCAGCAGCACCATCGCTCCTCGGCCGCAGCGCATGTCCCTCGAGGACATCGCCAAGCAAATGAGCACCGCTCAAGCCTTGGACATGAAGGTGATCATCAAGGCGGACGTACAGGGCTCCGTAGAGGCGCTGCGTTCGTCCCTAGAGCAGCTCAGCACCGAGAAGGTGAAGGTGATCGTGGTGCACGCCGCCGCAGGTGGCATCACTGAGAGCGACGTGAACCTGGCGGTCGCGGCTCAGGCCATGATCATCGGCTTCAACGTGCGGCCCGCTGGCAAGGCGGCGCAGCTGGCACACCACGAAGGCATTGAGATCCGTCGCTACGAGATCATCTACGCCGTAGTGGATGATGTCCGCGCGGCGATGGAAGGCATGTTGGCGCCGACCATGGTCGAGCGGCCCATCGGCAAGGCCGACGTGCTGCAGGTGTTCCGCGTCTCCAAGTCGGGCACCATCGCTGGCTGTATGGTCACCGAGGGCGTCATCAGGCGCAACGCAGGCGCTCGGGTGATGCGCGACGGCGCTATGGTCTACGAGGGCAAGGTCAACGGTCTCAAGCGCTTCAAAGACGACGTGCGCGAGGTCAAGAACGGCTTCGAGTGCGGTATCTCGGTCGACGGCTGGAGCGGTCTCGAAGTCGGAGATCAGCTACAAGTCTTCGAGCTGGAAGCCGTCAAGCAGACGCTCTAGTCTCCCTAGCAGGCTCGCCCCACGCCGCCGTCAGAGCTCAGCTTGACCCGTCTGGGGTCGAGCCGGGCTACGGCGAGCGCTCTCAGGTCATATGTTTGTAGGCGTCGCACGTATCGTTCTGCGCGTTCCCAGCAGCCGTTCCCTCAAGGAAAAGCGCAGGGTAGTGCGCAGCTACAAAGAGCGGCTGCGCGGCAAGCTGCCGGTCAGCGTAGCCGAGGTGGGCGACCTCGATTTGCACCAGCTCGCGACCTTGGGCGTGGCCGTGGTCAGCGCAGATCGCGCGCGCTGTGAACAGGTGCTAGGCCAAGCCGTGCAGTCCGCGCGGGTGCTGCCCAACGCGGTGCTCAGCGACGTGGGCACAGAGTTCATCTCCCTGGGCGCTGGCGGCTCGGGCATCCGCGGCGGCATCGAACAGCTCGCCCACGACTCAGCCTGGGGGCCAGGCGTTGGGCCCTCACATGGCGGGGACTCACAGGTCGGGGGTGGAGGGGCGGCTGAGGCTCATCCAAGCTTTGATGACCTCCCCTGGGCGCCGCGCAGCGACACGAACCAACCAGATCCCGACGGAGCAAAACCAGATGAAGAGTGACGGCAGGCGACCTCAGCGGGTCGCCGAAGGGATCCGGGGACGGCTTGCGCAGCTGATCCTCAAAGAGTCTAACGACCCACGCATGGCGGCGCTGGTCATCACCTCGGTCCAGATGACTGATGACCTTGGGATCGCCAAGATCAACGTGCGGCTGCTGGTGGGCGACGACGAGCGCGCGCGCAAGCGCCTGATGTCTTCGCTCTCACGCATGACCGGCCACCTGCGCAAGACGCTGGGTGGCAGCTTGAACATGAAGCGCTTGCCTGATCTGCGCTTCTACTATGACGCTGGCGTGGACAACGAGCGGCGCGTCGAGTCCATCCTCGAGGAAATACAGGCTGAAGACGCTGAGCGCGCGAGCGCGCTCAGCGGCAGCGAGGCAGAGGCCAGCGCAGCGAGCGCCGGTCAGGCGGCTGAGCTGGGCGCTGGCGTAAAGCCTGAAGACTGAGTCGGCCCGATCGACCCCTGGCGGGCCGCTGGGCTCTCGCAGACCACGCCTCTCGTCGCTGCGCTCGCGCGCGTGGCGGCTGAGGATGATGCCTCGCTAGCTGACCCCAGCAGACCGAGCGGGGCCTGCCAGCAGCACAAACGACGAGAGCGCCCCCGAAGAGGCGCTCTCGGCGTGTGGTGAGGCGCTACGCGCCGCACTCAGCGCTGGGCTCTACTTTGAGATGATCAACTGCACGCGGCGGTTGCGCGCGCGGTTCGCGTCCGAGACGTTCGGCACCAACGGCTTGTCCTGACCGTAGCCCTTGGAGGTGAGGCGTGAGCCCTCAACGCCGAGGTTGATGAGCGCTTGCCGCACGGCACTCGCGCGCTCGTTGCTGAGGCGCATGTTGTACTCTGGCGTGCCGGTGTTGTCGGTGTGCCCCTGGATCTCCAGGTTCGTGATGTCAGTCTTCGCGCGCAGCACGTCGGCGATCTCTTCCAACAGCGCCAGCGAATCCGGCGAAATCTTGGCTGAGTTGTGCTCGAAGTGGACCTGCTTCCTCAGCTTGAGCTCGCGGGCCGTGACCACCACGTTCGCCGTCTTCGGCTTCTTGTTCAGGCTGATGCGGGCCTGAACTTCGCTTTGCGGCTTGATCTCCCACTCCGTGACGCTGGTGAAATACCCCGGCGCCGTCGCGGTGATCTTCACGGTTCCCGGCGGAACATTCTCAAAGCGGAACGCGCCAACCGCGTCAGCCGTCAGCTCGAGCTCACGGTTTAGCTTGTCGGTGATCTTCACCGACGCGCCGCTCACCGCGGCGCCGCCGTCTGCGTCGGTCAAGCTGCCTACGACGTTGCCCACCTTGGGTAGCGCCTCGAGCTCACACTCAATGCGCGTCACCATCGGGGCCCCGGGCATGGCTTGCGGCTGCGTGCCAGGTGCCACGCCCGGCGCGGGCGCCATGCCCGGCGCGGGCGCCATGCCCGGCGCGGGCGCCATGCCCGGCGCGGGCGCCATG
>CAZKDY010000002.1:0-3862 GCA_964551615.1 uncultured Polyangiaceae bacterium | reverse complement strand
CCAGTGTTGCCGAGCGGAACCGTAGCCGTGCACTGGCCGTCGCGGAAGCCGTCGGCTGACACGCTGAACGTGTAGGTGCCGGGCTCCACGCTGCCGCTGACGAACGTGCCGTCATCCATGGCGATCATGCCAGTGATGGGGCGTCCGTCGAACTTGAGCGCCGCGCCGGCGACCGGCTGGCGGGACGCTTTGTCCACGACCACGCCTTCAATTTGACGGGTCGGCGGCGGCGGGACTTGCACCACCCGATCCACCTCGACCGTCTTGACCACCGGCTCACCGGAGCCCTCGACGTCGTAGGCGTAGCCGACACCAAGCCACAGGTTCCACGGCATCTCCGGCGCCACTTCTTCGATGAAGCTGCTGGTCGCGCCGGTGCCGATGTCAAACGCTGCGGTGAAGCCTAGGCCATCCAGCCACGGATGAACTCGGGCACCCAAGGTCACGCGGGACGGCGTGGTGCTGAAGCCAGCGGCGTCGCCGAGGCACTCTTCACCGATCAGCAGGTTGCGATTGCAGGTGTAGCCGTTGCGGTTGACGGGCACGTCGACGGTGTACTCGACGAACGGCCGGAACTGGTCGAACACGCCTTCGACTCCGAGCCCGATCTGAAAGCTATCCGTGCGGTTGATATCCAGACCAAAGCGCTCAATGCGCGAGATCGGCGCCTTGCGCTTGTCTTCGGTGCTCTCCACCAGCTTCGACGAGTTGTCGAACAAGTAGCCGAGGTTCGCCAGGATGCGCAGCGGGATGCGCTCTTCGGGGTTGGTCTTGTTCGCCAAATCCAACGTGCCCAGGCCACGCAGCGCAAAGCTGGTCCCCGAACCATCCAGGCCCACGCCGCCGGTGCCGTTGAGCAGCCACAGCTGCGCCTCGCCGCCAAACGAGAAGATCTGATCAGGCTGATGCGGGCTGAAGAACTTCACGCCCAGATCCGTGTCACCCAGCACCTGCAGCAGCTGCGGCCGACCTTGATCGTTTGAGGTCGCGTATGACTGCAACCCGACATAGGCCTCGAAGAACGGCATGATGGTCGCCGACAACGTGAGGTTCGCGCCTACGCGGCTGATGTCATCCTGCTTGGCCTCTGTCTCGCCCGGAGGCGTGCGGCAGGTGCGTTCATTTTTGCTTCCGCACAGAAAGTCGGAGCCGCTGAAATAGCTGGCCAAGAACTGCACCCGGAAGGTGCCTTCGGCGCCAGAGCCCGCCTCTGAGACGCGGAACAGGCCGGTGGAGCCGGTGAGCCCGTTGGAGAGCTTGAGGGACTGCTTGCGCCAGCCCGGCTCGTCTGCGGCGGGCGGCGTGTCTGCTGCGCCGCTGCCTTGGAAGCCACCGCCGAACGACCAGCCCGCTTGACCAGAAGCGCCGGCTCCTGGATCGGCAGGTGGCGGAGCGGCCGGCGCGCCCGGAGGAGCAGCGCCCGGAGGAGCAGCGCCTGGCGGAGCAGCGCCCGGAGGAGCAGCGCCCGGAGGAGCAGCGCCTGGCGGCAGCGGCTCGCCTGGAGCCTGAGCAGATGCGACACCGGCTAGGGTGACCAGTGCAACGAAGGACGCAAAACCAGCTCTCGTTCTCATTTTTCCTCGCGGCGGGAGCGACTCAAAAGAAACTTACGATTGTCTCCCGGCGGCGGGTTTTATCACTGAACAGCCCTGCATCGAAACTCTCCGCGCCGGATGCGAGCCTTTTTCGTCACTCTGGGCCGCTCACCCACCCCCAAAACCCCTGGCGCCGCGGTCTGCAGCGGACTTTGGTGCTCACGGCGGATGCTTTAGACCGAAAGCACTGGGCATCTGGGGGACGCCTCCGATGGCGCTTCAGCACACGGCGCGCCACTCTGCTCCCTCCTGGGCTACATTCGCCGCACTGTGAGCGCGCACTTGATCGAGGTTCGGGAGCTAGCCAAGACCTTCCGTCAAGGCTTTTGGATGCGCCGGGTGGACGCGGTGTGTGGCGTGTCGTTCGACGTCGCGGCCGGGAGCATCTTCGGGTTTCTAGGCCCCAACGGCGCGGGGAAGACCACCACCATCAAGATGCTGACTGGCTTGATCGCTCCCACGGCGGGCAGCGCCAGCCTGTTCGGTCAGCCCGTGGGGAACCCGCGGGTGTTGGCCAAGGTGGGTTTCCTTCCGGAAAATCCATACGTCTATCCGTATCTAACGCCGCTTGAGTTCGTCGAGATGTGCGGCCAGCTGTCCGGGCTCAGAGGCAAGGCATGCCGCGACCGCGCTAAGGTGGCGTTAGAGCGCACGGGCGTCTGGTACGCCGCCGACCGGCAAGTGCGCCGCTTGAGCAAAGGTATGTTGCAGCGCACGGGGCTGGCTGCGGCGCTGGTCGCGGAGCCAGAGCTGTTGATCTTGGATGAGCCGATGAGCGGCCTTGACCCCGTAGGCCGCAAAGAGATCAAAGATTTGATCCTCGAAGAGCGCGCGGCTGGGCGCACTATCTTCTTCTCTACCCATATCCTCGCGGATGTCGAGGCGCTGTGTGACCGGGTGGCGATCTTGCGCAAGGGGAAGGTGGTGGTCTCGGGGGTGCTCTCGGAGCTGCTGCGCGCCGGCGCGCAGTCCACCCAGCTCGTGCTCGGTGGCGTGTCAGCGCCGCTGGCGGCGGCGCTTGAAGCAGGGGGCGCGATGGTCAGCTACGCCGGAGACCGCGCGGTTGTCACGCTGCCAGGCGAAGGGGTCGACGCGGTGCTGCGCCAGGCGCTAGACGCTGGCGCGAGCGTGGTGGAGGTCTCTGCGCACCACACCACGCTAGAAGAGCTGTTCGTTCGCGAAGCGCTGGTGTCGGGCGACACGCAGGGCTAGGGGGTCAGCGCCGCGCTCAGTCCACCCACGCCGATTGGTCGTAGGCCCACTTGCGGAGCCACTTGCAGAGGCCTTACGCAGGCACTTACATAGGTTCTGAAAGTTGCCTGAGCGCTCGAGAGCAGGCAAGTGGAGGGGGTGTTCCGCTCCCTCGCGTTGATTGTCTTGGCTATTCAGCTGTCGCGCCCGGCTATCCCCAAGCCGGAGGCCGAGCGCTACGCGAAGGTGCTTCAGCACGAGGCGAAAGCGCACGGCTTCGATCCGCTGACTGGCGTAGCGATCATCCACTTTGAGAGCTACTGGCTGCCGACCGTGGTCTCTAAAGACGGGGAAGACTACGGCCTCGCGCAGATCCGGGCGCGCTACGTCCGTGGCTGCCGTGACGATGAGGATCCGGTGAGCGCGCCATCCGAAGCGTGCGTCGCCGCCAAGGCGCGGCTGCTCGATGGCGAGTCGAACATTCGGCGTATGGCCGCCTTGATCACGGCCAACCGCGAGCTGTGTGAGGCAAAGCACGGCCGCGTACTGTTTCATGAGTGGCTGGCCAGCTATCAAGGGCGCAACCGCCCCGCCGCGGACAAATGGTGTGTCCCAGGTGAAGGCACCTGGCGCGTAGTGAATTACCGCAAGGAATTAATAGCCAAGTTGCTGCCCAAGCAAGCTGGGCCCGGTAAGCTGAAATCGGACGCGGCCAAGTCGTCCAGCAAGGCCAAGTCGGGGGGCAGCAAGGCGCCGGAGGCGGTGAAGGCGCCGAAGGCGGTGAAGGCGGTGAAGGCGCCCGAGGCGGTGAAGGCGCCGGAGGCGGTGAAGGCGCCGAAGGCATCGAGCAAGGCGCGGCCTGCGGCGAAGGCGCCGAAGGCATCGAGCAAGGCGCGGCCTGCGGCGAAGGCGCCGGAGGCGTCAAGCAAGGCGCCGAAGGCGGTGAAGGCGCCGAAGGCATCGAGCAAGGCGCGGCCTGCGGCGAAGGCGCCGGAGGCGTCAAGCAAGGCGCGGCCTGCGGCGAAGGCGCCGGAGGCGTCAAGCAAGGCGCCGAAGGCGGTGAAGGCGCCGAAGGC
>CAZKDY010000001.1:382848-410726 GCA_964551615.1 uncultured Polyangiaceae bacterium | reverse complement strand
TGGGATCCATAACTCCGTGTGCTCAACGCCCGAAGGCATCGGCGCGGAAGTGACGTTTGGTGGGCCCCCAGGTCGAGGACATCTTGGGGTGCTCAACGCCCGAAGGCATCGGCGCGGAAGTGACCGAGCTCGGCGGCCGCGCTCGCGTCCGGCAGTGGCGGGTGCTCAACGCCCGAAGGCATCGGCGCGGAAGTGACCACCTTCCCCGGGGCCACGGGAACCTCGTTGACCAGGTGCTCAACGCCCGAAGGCATCGGCGCGGAAGTGACGAGCAGATTGCCTCGCGGTACTCGATGAAGACGGAGTGCTCAACGCCCGAAGGCATCGGCGCGGAAGTGACCCGCGAAGGCGCCACCGTAGACCCAAGACCGCTCCGGTGCTCAACGCCCGAAGGCATCGGCGCGGAAGTGACAGAGGTACACCGCGGAGCGCTGCTCGCTCTGGCCGTGCTCAACGCCCGAAGGCATCGGCGCGGAAGTGACCCGGCGTAGCGAGTACCCCAGCGACTGGACGCCCAAGTGCTCAACGCCCGAAGGCATCGGCGCGGAAGTGACGATCCGGGGAATCGGCACGTGGCCGTGGTCCTTGAGGTGCTCAACGCCCGAAGGCATCGGCGCGGAAGTGACACGGAACCTGTCACGTGCCGGAGTGGACCTGGTTAGTGCTCAACGCCCGAAGGCATCGGCGCGGAAGTGACCGTCATCACCGCGCCGACCGCTCGCCAGGTCGACTCGTGCTCAACGCCCGAAGGCATCGGCGCGGAAGTGACAGGACGGCGCCGAGTAGGATTGCTCGAGGTTTCATGTGCTCAACGCCCGAAGGCATCGGCGCGGAAGTGACGTCGTGGCTGCACTCAGTCCCGCGAGGCGGTCCAGCTGTGCTCAACGCCCGAAGGCATCGGCGCGGAAGTGACCAACGCGAGGCACAGCGGCGCCTTGATAGCCGGTGGGTGCTCAACGCCCGAAGGCATCGGCGCGGAAGTGACACGGGCGAAACCACTCGCCGCCGGGGATGCGTTGGTGTGCTCAACGCCCGAAGGCATCGGCGCGGAAGTGACCGCCCGAACCGGCCCCTGTGCCCGAGTCGTTGACAAGTGCTCAACGCCCGAAGGCATCGGCGCGGAAGTGACGTTCCCCGTTCCTGTGCCAGAATCATCAGATCCAAACAGTGCTCAACGCCCGAAGGCATCGGCGCGGAAGTGACCGGCGGGCCTGGGCATGGCGCGCAGCCGCGTGAGGAGCTGTGCTCAACGCCCGAAGGCATCGGCGCGGAAGTGACAATGGCGGTCGCTGACGCCTGGGCGGCCTTCGAGTCGGTGCTCAACGCCCGAAGGCATCGGCGCGGAAGTGACACTGGATATCACCCTACCCGATGGCACGCGTGTGGAGTGCTCAACGCCCGAAGGCATCGGCGCGGAAGTGACTTCTAACCCCAGGGTCATTATCATTAGCTAATAGGTGCTCAACGCCCGAAGGCATCGGCGCGGAAGTGACAAACCCGGGAAACCCGGGAAACCCGGGGGCTTGTGGTGCTCAACGCCCGAAGGCATCGGCGCGGAAGTGACTACCCGAGACGAAAGGGATAGAGACAAGATCCAACTGTGCTCAACGCCCGAAGGCATCGGCGCGGAAGTGACCAAACTTGCTTGCGTACCTTGAAGGCTGCTACGAGTGCTCAACGCCCGAAGGCATCGGCGCGGAAGTGACCTCTAGCGTCCAGTGTGTTGCGCCGCACTGTGCGGTGCTCAACGCCCGAAGGCATCGGCGCGGAAGTGACGTCAACCTGAACGGCCACGGCGACGCGGACTGGTTGTGCTCAACGCCCGAAGGCATCGGCGCGGAAGTGACCCTTGAGCCGCGCGCGGGTCTCATCCCCGCTCATCGGGTGCTCAACGCCCGAAGGCATCGGCGCGGAAGTGACTCCGGATTTACGCGTGGCATGGTTCCCCGGCTTGGGTGCTCAACGCCCGAAGGCATCGGCGCGGAAGTGACGGTCGGGCCGGGCGGCGTAGCGCACCATCTCCGTCGGTGCTCAACGCCCGAAGGCATCGGCGCGGAAGTGACCGTCCAGGCCGCGACCTACGACCTGGAGTTGTCAATGTGCTCAACGCCCGAAGGCATCGGCGCGGAAGTGACCGCCCACCACGTAAATCACCGTAATATTTAGCAAAATCGTGTGTATTTTCAAGGACCGGGTGGCCGTGGGTAGGCTTCGTCCCCGCGCACCGACCAGACCCGACGATTGTGACGCGATCACGCATAGTTAGTTAGTTCAATCATCGGGATCGTCCGACCCAGCTAGTTTGTCGTGAGATTCCGCGGCCTTCCTCGCCGTTTCGGCCGCGGTCTTCCGAACACCCATGGGTCCATTACCCGTCCCGAGAATGGTGAACGCAGCAGGCTCGACGGTCCAGTCCCCAACGTGATTTCGGCTGACGACGTTGTTCGCACAGGTTGGGCAGAGATCCACAATCAGAAGGGCATCCTCTGGTTCCATCACCTTCGCGAGCTCCCAGCGCAACTCCTCCGCCTCCCGGTCAGTGAGCCTCGCACGAAAGATCGAGTACTGAACAGAATGTGCCGTGCCACGAAGCACCTTGAAGACACGCCGGTAACGTTTCGGATCTCGGATGTCGTAACAAATCAGTCTCCAACGCGCATCGGTCCCCATGGCTACCTCAGTCGGAAGCGCGCGAAAAGTTCACTCCCGTCCGTCCACTCCTTCTCCAAGAGGCGTGCCTCCAGTTCAATCATACGACTGTAGGAAAGCGAATAGCCTACAACGCTGTGCTTCCATGTATCGGTGAAACGGCGCTCTATCGTAGCGATCAGGGCCGCCCGCCCAGCATCCGTGAACCGCACCCCGGCGCCTGGCCCATCCGAGAAGTGCGCAGCCGCGTTGAAGGTCCGACGGTTGAGGGCGGCGATGATCGCCATGTCAACGATCGGAACCCGGAACAGCTCCATCAAGTCCAGTGCAAGGGTGTGAGCACTGCTACGCGGTCGGTGATAGAAGCCAAACCCCGGATGCAAGCCAACCGAAACGATAGCCTGCACCACAGCACGATACAGCATCCCGTATCCGTAGTTTATGACTGCACTGAAACGATCTTTCCCAGGCCGACGCGAGCGGTGAGTGGGCCGCAGCAGTATGTCCACCTGGTCCGAGACGAGTTGCGGCAGCACCCGAAAGTACTCGGCAGCCCCGGCGCCTTCAGCCCCGAGCAGTTCAGGTGTCTCCCTTGCGCGCGCTGCACTCCGGATCGCCCGCCGGATGCCAGCTAGTCCACGCTCGAACTCATCCGAGCGCTCCTCACCACGAGTCGCCCGAAGCAGAAATCGAAGCTGGAGCTGTAGCTTCGCCACTACCAGTCTCTGCGCCAACTGGTGCCGTGCGTCTGGGTTCACTAGGTGCTCGAATTGCCGGATGTGACGCTGAGCGGTCTGGGCGGACGGTGCGAGCGACCCCAAGAGCCCACCACTATCCGTCATCCAGTGAACGCCGATCCCTCTGTCTGCGCATAGCCTCAAGGCTTGAGTCGAGATCTGTGCATATCCATGCAGAATGACCTGCCCTACACCGACCGCAGGGTACTGCTCCTTGGCGCCGTCCCGATCCACGATGGACAGGGCGTTGCCGGCCCTACCCACCCGCGTCCCGTGAGCTGTCACGTGAAGTGTTTGTCCCTGCGGATGTGCAGGCAAGAGGCGAACTGGTCTAAACTCAGGACCCGCAGCGAACCTTGATTCCTCGGGGAGGCATACTACGGACAGAGAGCATCGGGCACATAGCCGCTCGTTGTCCGTAACCGGGGGTCTCACCGAAGTTGCTGAGAGCTCCCTGGCCCGTTTGATTGCTGCAAGAACATCAGCACGCAGCTTCTCATCGACAGCTAGACGAACCGTCACATTATCTGCGTGGTATTTGAGAAAGCTCTCCGATATCGCCTGCCCGGTCCCCTCTTCAACCAGCATCGCATAGGCTCCAAGCTGCACTCGATCGCTTGGCCACGCCTCACGGGCGCCCGCTTTTCCCGCCGAATGCCCCTTCTTGTGCTCGTAGACAAGGAGTTGGCCGTTGCGTTTCCGAAGGACGTCGAGAGCGCCCTGAATACCGAGCTCGGTGCTTGCTAGGGAAACACGCTCAGGTGTCCCTTCCGTACCTTCCAGCTCAACATGTAGGCGCCGCCCCGCGAATACGGCAGCGTCCGCGACGCGGATGCGTTCGACTTCTTCCAAATAGAAGAGGCGCTCGCAGTAAAGCAGTGCGTGGAGCCCGCCCACCGAGATGAGATCATTCACATTGGAGCCCTACACACAGCCACCATTGAAGGCGGGATCGCGCGCCGGGTACCAACCGGTACCAACCGTACCAACGGTAGCAACCGTACCAACCGTACCAACCGTACCAACCGTACCAGCGTGCCGCGCCCGTCGGCTGCTGCGACCACAAATCTCCACAAATACTATCATATGCTACACTAGATCTGGCGACGGTTGAGCAACTCTTGGCGTCCATGTCCACGCGGCCTCTGGGACCTCTATTGAAGGTATCATCGGAGCGCACAACAGAAAAGTTGTGCGGCTTGCGTCGGCCCGGTCAACGCGAATCGTCAGACGACATGAACCCTCATGGTGCGCCTCGCCATCTTGCAGCGGGGCGTACCATGCAATGGGTACCGCGCTGTTGAGTACTTCAACGCGATCAATCAGAAGGTTGTTGTCCCCGGCGAAGGGCAATCCGTAGCGGTCCAGGTCAAGCCTACCCTGTATGCCGGCCTCGATGCGCTTGAGCACATCATCCGCTCCACGCGCGCCAACAACGCAGTCAAGATCTACCAGCAGTTCGCGACGAACCGGCTGGATCCAGTACTTGGCTCCGTGTGCCCGTGCCTTAAGTTCCTTGCCTGAGCTACCAACCGGATATGCATGCAGCTGTTGGTAGAGCGTCGTAACTGTCGCCGGGCTGACGGCGCCGATCGCCAATTCCAGATTTGGTGCGTCGTCTGAAACTAGAGTAGTTGGCACATCCGACCGACGCGTTTCGATCCCACCAAAGTTGAGCAGCAGACCCCAAGCCGCTGAAAACGGGATCACGGGTGCAGTGGACCGATACGCGCCCGCTTGCATGCCACGGAAAGCAGCAAATGGCGCACGCACACGCACAAACAGCTCGCGCACTCAGCCACCCAAAGCGTGATTGGCCGCCGCCTTGAGTACAGATTGGGCGTTGTCATCAAGATGCGCGCCGTTGGCTTGAAGCTTCTCCCGCTGCTCCGTAGTCATGCCGCGCACAATCGCCCCGCCGATCCAGAACTCCGAAGCTGGAAGATCTTGATTATCGAGTCGATCAATTTCCTTAAAGTCGCCACTGCTGTCGAAGCCGTAACTGTCGTACCCTGCCACAAGGCTCTCCGTTACCCGAACAACAATGCTACGCGGCGCCATTTCAAACAGCGATCGTGCATGACCGCCTGCCACTCCGGACAACTCGCCAATCGCCTCAATAAGCTGTTGCGTCCAGCCTTTCCCTTGCTTCTCGTCAGAAAGACAGTCACGCATAGCTAGTGCAAACGGATACTGGAACGACGTATACGATACCTCCTTGTGAAGCAACTGTGAGTTCTCCGCATTCTTCCAGGGGCTCTGACCTCCATGTTTTGGAGACTGGTGAAAGGTTGCGTCGTACCGGTAAGGTGCAAGCGCGACCGCGAGGTTCATCCGCAGCAGGCTATCGCGCTTGCTCGGTAGCTTCCTCTTCTTCATCTCCTTGGGATCGGCAACCATGAAGCCAAAAAGGTAGTCGTCAGCATACTTTGATGCATCAGGAAAGTCCTTGAACTCCACCGCAAGCTGATCCTCGTCGTGCAGTCGCTTGCGATTCATGGGAAGGCCTTTCAACGTCAGCGCCTCGCGCAAAGCGTTGCGCATGGACTCTGGACTAATGACGGCATAGTCCTTCCCATCACGCGAGACTTTTTGCAGTACAAGGCGGTTCTCCGCGTTCTCGCCACGGTAGTTGGCGCTTGGCGCTGCGTTGGTGAGCGCGGTCGCAAACAAGTTGTGTTTCTTTGACATAGTCTCTCCGGGGTGTTTCAGCCAACCGCCGACATGGCGAGGAGCGTCAGCGTGCGCGCATCATCTGGGTTGGCGCGCAAGAGGCGGGTGAAGCGGACGAACTGGACTTCGCTGAGGTGGTGCGGAACCGCCCCGATGCTGCCCGCAAAATACTCTAGAAAGTCGTCCCCATGGCGACCGCGGATGGCGAGAAAAACGTCGCGCGCGATGTCCTCCTTCGCCTTCGCGTACGCCGCCTTCTCCTTCTCGTCATTGGCCACATCTTTCCAGTTAAGACCATGTTTCCGCTTAAGGCGTATTCTGACATAAGTATTGCACATCCTATAGATGGCTTGTTCGAGCGAGCCGTTCTCATCGTCGGTCATCGTTTCCCTCTCATGTTCGAAGGTGATGCGAGCGTCGTGGCGAAACTTCCTAGAACCAAGACCCTGGGTTTTTACGGGAATCGTTTCGATAACGCCGCTGAACCCGGCATACCAGCTGCGGTTCGCCATCAGGTTCAAGAGGCGCTGACGTCTAAACACTGGATCCCGAAGCGCACCGCTCCAGCGCGCGTACTCGTCAATCATTGGGGTGTCAGGTGCGACACGAGCAGTTGAGAGAAGCCGGACGTTATTGCCTTGCTTCTCAACGTGAAGCACGTCAAAAGCGTGCACAAGATCGCCGCTGGCTTTGGCACCCTCGACACGACTGAGCCTTTCTCGCAGTCGAACCGCGAAGTCTAACGCTGTCTCCGCAGGGAAGTCAACGACCGCCGCCTTAGGGCGATAGCCCTGCGGCTCGCAGGAGCGATCACGAAGCACTATAGGCAGCTCCTCACAATAGCTCTCAAGCAGGGCAACATCAGGAACCGCTACTGCAAAGCCGTTCCAACGCGATTCCCCCTTGTGCACGTCAAACACCTGAGGAACATAGATTGGAACCACCAATGGCCAATACCTAAGTAACAGCTGAAAACGTGCTCGGTCCAAGAACGGAACATCTTCGGCCGTCTTCTCTTGTGCGCCAACAAAGTACGTGCTGGGCAGCGCAACGGAAGCCTCGGGGTCACGCAGCGCGGTCAACGTCTCCAAGTGATCCTTCACCGCATCACCGTTCGCACGCGCGTTGAATGGCACTCGCTGAGCAGGAACGCCCCGCATGATCTGCCAGATGAAGTCCCGCCATAGCTTGATCCAAAGCCCTTGGGCTCCTTGCTCAAAGTCGAGCACCATCCCACCCCGAGGTACGACTTGCGGGTAAATGTACTCGGTGAGCGTCTTTACTCCGCCCTTGCCGTCCGAGCCTTCTCGCACTTCCGTACGCAGCGGCGGGACTTCCTTCTGGTTCTCCTTCTTCCCCTTCTTCCGCTTGGTCTTACACGCGATCTCGTCCATGCTGGCTGCATACAGATCGTCAAACCCGAACTTCATGCCCTGGTCGTCGAACTCAAAGCTTGCGCCACGTTCATCCAGACTGGTGAGTTCGTACAGCCCAACTTTGTTGGGCTGCCTCGCGACCCAACGAGTGTGCAGCACAAGTCCGGCGAGCCCGGCGCGATGCTGAGAGCTTGGTAGCTCAGCGAGCGAGTATCGCAAGCAGACGGACTCCTGATCTCCCGTTGCTTTCTTGCCTGATTGCTTCCGCCTTGTTGACATGGCTTATTCCGCAAGGTATCCAAGCCGCAGGTCGTATCGGGATGCCGATGCTACGCGCAGGTAGGATGGTAAACCAGCGACTTCTTCAGTTAACTCGGATCTTGGCACCGGCAGCACAAAGCCGTCTATCGGCTGTCTCGCACGGTCGGTGGCGAGCACGTCGTTGAGGTCGCGATCCAGGACACAGCGCACCGCCAAATCGTCAATGTCTCTAAACTCGTCCCTTGTTGCGTAGTAGCCTGAGTCCAGGAACGACGCGGTGCCTTGGGGGACGGGCTCAAGGCAAGCATGAGTCTCGAGTGCTTCGGCGAGAGCGCGCTGGCTGGTCGGACCCGAACCAAGCGCTGCGACCATCGAGCGAGCTGCATCTAGTTCCTCCCTCTCATAGGGGTGTGGCGTGGCTGGCTCGTAGACGTGAATCGCCGCTCGGAAGCCAGTTCCGCGGGCCAGGTGTCGATTCGCACGTCCAAAGCGCTGCACCAGCGATGCGGGCGGTGCCAACTCAGTGACGAGCAGATCAGCGTCTAGGTCGAGACTCATTTCGCACACCTGGGTGGTCACCGCAACGACGGGCCGCGCTTCCTTGAACGCCGCGATGGTCCGCCGGTGAGCGGCCTGACGGTCGGTGAGCCGGAACCGACTATGGTACACGATGCACTCCTCACCCAACTCACGCCCAATGCGTTGGCAGATGGAGACGCGATTCACCACCCAAAGCACTTTATCGCCGCGACCCAGGGCATCCTGCGCAGCCGCAAGCGCTGTCCGCAGACACGACGGACTATTGATCTCGTATCTAGGGTGGCACTCGAGGCGCTCAAGGTCATCTAGCTCGGTACGATCATCTGCAGTCGGAAATGATTCAAATCCAACCTGCTCTATCGCTGCTCGCCGGGTGCGTGACAACGTAGCGGTCATACAAAGCACGGGCACGTCAAATTCCCGCAAGAATCCTACAAGAGCGTCGAACATCCGTCGATCAAAGCTGTGAACTTCATCGATGATTACCGCAGAGTCCGCGAGCACCGGCAGCAGGCACAACCCCTTGTAGGAATGTGCAAGAAAGCCGAGAAACTGATCGACTGTTGCGCTGAAGTAGCGCTTTGACCAATAGCCAAGCGCATAGAGGCGCTCATCAGTGCTAAAGTCTTGTCCCTCCAGCGCATCATCGGGGTTCGCTGCCATGCCACGCAGCTCATACTCGGCACTGCCGTGAAGCAGCGCTGCGTCGACCTCAGGAGCCGCTGCTACGTAATCACGGAAACCCTCGGTGGCGGTACCCCGCGTGGGGTACAAAAAGACAATCCGGCCGATATTGTGCTCACCCGCCACTTGCTCCGCCCATCGCCACGCTGCGAGGCTCTTTCCTGCGCCGCATGAGGCAAGCAGCAGCGCGCGAGAGCCGCGCTCCGCTGCAAGTTCCTGAAAGCGGTGCCAGCGAAAGGCGCCCGCCACACGCTGTTCGATGCAAGCAATTCGGGGATCAATAACATCCCGGCGCACGTCGGCGGCTAACACTCGGTTGCCAGTCATATCGCGAATCCAATCGCGTAAACCGATCCCTTCTCGCACCAACGCACTCGCGACCGAGTCCGCTGCGATCAGACCGGCTTTTGTGGCAAGTACAAGGCGACGCCGCGGAGCATTGACGTGTAGTTCGCGTCGGAACCTCCGGCCGGTCTGTGTTCCGTCCGCAAACGCTCGCTGCCACAACACGTCACCAGACCAACAACTTGGCAACGGAGCCAATGGCGGAGCCGAACCGACCAATTCGCCAACGCGATGCATTACATCACGAACTTCAGGATGCTCGAGGAACAAATCCACTGTAGATCGGGCTGTGCGCGGTTGAGCCCACTTCCATCGCCCGTCTTCAGATGCCTTTAGATGGTGTGAAAGGACTGCGGCAGTGACTGCTTCAAAATCGACAACATCGCTCGCCACAAGCCACTGTCGGATTGTCGGGAGGTGCAGTATCAGTGCACTGATATGCTCGTGGCGAATGGTCTGAGCGACCTGATCACCGGTCTTGGTGACCGCGGTCTGGAAATCCGCATTGGCCTTGCCGAGATCGTGGAACAGGGCGGCAACGCGCAGACCTGTCATGAATCGCTCGTAGTCCTCTCCCAAGCGAAAGAAGCGGCGCCAGCTTGCGCCCCATCGCGAGTCCGCGCCGAACAATTCCAGCGCTGCAGACTCCGTATCGAACGAGTGCTGCTGAAGGCTAAGGCGCGCACGGCCTCGCCTAAGCCCCTTTGCTAGCAACTCTCTCGGAAGACTACGCTGGGTCATGCAACTCCCTCGTCGGCCGGAATATGCCGCACCCCATCCTCCGCTTCCCCCCAAGCCCTTGCGCTTGAAGAAGCAGCGAGCCTTCATCATCAAGGCCCATTACCCGGACAGAAAATGTGACCAGACGCTGGTCGCCAACGGTAAGCGTCCGCCTGCCGAGCAACTGCACACTATTAGAAATGCCGAGTGCAGTGAGCTGACGATCGAGTTCGCGTAGCGTCGCTGATTTCATAGCTTCGATGTCCAGTGACGGGCGACCAAGTCCAGGGTTACTGCTCCGAGGTGCGTTAGTGAGTCGGACATGTACTGCTCTGGCATCCAGCGACGCGGAGGGCACCAGCGCCAGGACGGTTGGAGGCCCTAACCGCAGTGGTGTGGAGCCGACCATGACTGTACGCCCTGAGATGCGCAGGAGTGCTGGGATGCGGCCTGCCGGTGCACGCAGCTTCAAGGCACGGGGAAGGATTCGTGTACAGTTGGACTTCGTGCCCAGCGCTTTCCCTTCAAGGGGGTGGATTCCAAGCCACGACGCGCCGTGAGCCTCAGGAAGCAACCCTGACAGCGCAGAATACAGCAGGTAGCCATGGTCGATTGCTACGCTCTCGCCAATGACGCGAAATACCAGATCAACAACCTGCTCGCCGTCTCCGCTGAGTAACGATTCGTTCATGCGATTCGGGATCCTCGTGGACGTCCCCGCGCAGTGGTGACGCGAGTGTGAATGTCCGTTAGTTACGCTACAAGGCTTTCACATGGCTAGACTAGATTGGAGTGCAAGAACCCCCTAAAATGGTGCTCAAGGCCGGTTCGTCCGGTTGACGTGTGAGTCGTGGCGCAATGTGTGCAACACGACGCTCTAGGCCCAGGACGGCAGCGTACTCGCCCACTATGTCATCTGAGGTCAAACCCCACCTCAAAGCGCCACAAATCACTCCCCCACCCCCAGCCCCCGCTCGTGCACTCCGCGCACCAGCGCCTTCAACGCCTCGGGCTCCAGTACGCGGATCTCGCCGCCGCTGCCGGCGACCCAGGCGGCTAGCTCGGGTAGCCCGCCGGTCTTGAGCACCAGCCGCGTCTTGCCGCTCACCACCTCCACGACCTGGGACGGATGAATCATGCGCTCCCGCGCCAGATGCTCCACCACCGGCGACAGCTCGAGCACCACGCGCACCGCTGGGCCGCCCATCACGCGAAAGGCTTGGCGGGTGTACTCGCTCAGCTTAAAGGCTGGGTCGCGCTCGAAGGCCTCGTCTAGCACCTCGGCCTTGACCACGCGGGCCACGTGGAAGGTGCGGAACGTTTTTGCCGTGCGGCAATCCGCGATCAGGTAGCTCTGGCCGCTCGCGTGCCAGGTGGCGTAGGGCCGCACCACCCGCTGCGTCTCGCCGCTGCGGGGCGAGCGGTACACGATGCTCAGCAAGTGCTCGCGGCTGATGGCGTCTTCAATCACGCTCAGCTGCGCCATGGGCGCGGGCAAGGCCGCGGGCAGGGTAAACAGCTGGGTCGCCAGCAGCTCCGTGTAAAACTGGCGACCGCGCTCCGTCAGCGCTGAGTACAGCCGGTCGCGCAGCGACTTCAGCGTCTCGCCGACGATGCCCGTGTGCTCCAGCGCCTGGGCCACCTGGCTGAGCGCCACCACGTCGTCGGGCGTACACGGCATGCCCCCGATCTCTTGCCGCAGCCTGATGCGCTCTTCTGTATTATCCACGCCAAAGCCAGCGGCTTGCAGCTGCTCAATGTCGCGGTACAGCGTGCGCTCAGAGCAGCCAGCGCCCACCGCTTGCCCCAGCTCTTTCAGGGTCAGGCCAAAGTGCGCGCCGCGCAGCGCCACCAAAATCTGCCATTGGCGCACCACCTGACGACCGCGGTGAAGCGGCTTGGCGCGGACGGCTCGCTGCTTGGCCGCGTCCAGGAACTTGGGCGACGCGCCGTGCTGCTGCTTGGTCTTTTGACGTAGCCCCATACTCAACGCGCCCTCTCCACTCCGCCTGCACCCGCCGTATCCACCCTTGGGGCTGATGTGGGCTGCTGTCACACGCGCACCAACCTCAGCCGGAACCCCAGAGCCTACACCCTCACCCCGCGCGCTGACAACCATGAGGAAGCGTCAAACCACCACCGGGCCGCGATCCACCGCCAGCGCCGGCCGCCCCAGCACCAGAATGGCGTCTTCGGCGCGGCCTTCGCTGGGGCCGATATTGAAGAACAGCACTTGATCAGCGTCGTGGTGGATCACGTCGGACAACTTGCCGCGCAACTCGACCAGGCCGCTGCGCGTCAAATCACATCGAAACACTGACAGCTGCATGTGATCACCGTAGCCCTTCATGATGCGGAACACCGCGCGCAGCCGCTTAGGATCTGAAATGTCGTAGGTGATCAGGTACTGGCTTTGCACGCCGCCCCCCCACCTACCTGGTGCGAAAATCAGGGTATTCTGCGATTTCACCCAGCAGCAGGCGGGCAAATAGTCGCGCCTGCACCTCCAGCACGCGGCGGTAGCTGATGCGATAGCCGAAGACCGGGTGCGTGACTTCTTGGCTGATCCGGCGCTCATAGGCCGCGATCAAGCGCTTGCGCCCAGGCGCCGTCAGCGCGCACGAGCCTGCCGCACGGATAAAATCGCCGGGCTGCACTTCACCGCTGTTGATCGCGGTGATCACCACTGAATCTGCAATTAATGGCCGAAATTCTTCCATCAAGTCCAGGGCCAGCGCGGGCTTACCGAAGCGCGGCTGATGATAGAAGCCAAACTGGGTGTCCGTTCCGGCCACCCCCACCGCCAGCGAGACGTCTTTGGTGAGCAGCGCGTAACACAGTGACAACATCGCGTTCACTGGGTCTGTCGGCGGCCGGCGGCTACGCCCCTGCCAATCAAAGTCCAGCCCCTCAGCCTCCTCACTAGGCTCTGCGGCATTTTCTGTCCGCGGCGGTCGCAACAGCTGCGGAAACGCAGCAAAGTAGACCCGGGCCGCGCTGCCTTCGATGCCCAGCAGCGACTCGAGGCTCGGCGCCTCCAGGGCCGTGCGGCTCAGCCGCTTGAGCTCTTTGAGCGCCACCGCCACGTCGTCCACCGCGTTGCGCCGCAGCAGCGTGCGCGAGTTGAGGATCTTGCTGCGCACCACGCCCCTCGCCAGGTTCAAGCAGCGCGCTGGGTCGCTCAGCTGTTGATATTGCGCCAGGCGCAGCGCCACGTTGTTTGGGTCGTGCGCCACGGTGCGCCCCAGGTAATAGCCGCCCATGGTAAAGTAGCAGACCGGGATCCCGAGGCGCATCAACCCTACCGTGGCCTGGGTCGAGATCTGCGCGTTACCGTACAGAGCCACGTGGGAGGTATTTGGTATCCTCGCGGATCGCGTGCTGCCGTCTCGTGAGGTGACCTTGAGCTGCTGCCCCGACAGCCCGACCCGCGCCCCATGTTCTTGTACTATCAACGGCTGCTTGTCGTCCCGCGCTGGGTGCAGCCTGCGCAGCTCAGCCATCGGCTCCGTCAGGTGCTTGGCCCGCGCGCCTTCAGCGCCCAGCTGACGCAGCTGGTTGGTCTCGTCAGGCAGGCAAATCCCCACCAGCGAGCAGCCACGACACTTGGGGCTGTCCACCAGGGGCGGCGGCAGCTGCCCGCCAGCCTGCAGCTCCAACGCCCGGGCGATGGCCGCGCGGGTTTGCGCCTCGAGCTCCGCGTCGATCACGATGGGCGTGCGGCGCTTGTCGGCGGCGAAGTAGATCGCCGCTTCGTCACACTTAAAGCCGTGCTCTCGCAGCAACAGCACGTGCGCGCACAGCTGAGCTCGCTCGGGCAGGTACGCGCCCTCTGGCACGCTGGGTTGCTTGCCGCGCTTGAACTCAATCGGCACCACGCGGTCTCCGTCTACGTCGACCAAATCGATCTTCGCGGTCACCCCCAGCCGCGCCGACGACAACGCCACCGAGCGCGCTTGGTAGGGCCGCTCGCTGGTTTCGGCCTCGCCCTGCTCCGGCGACGCCGCCGGCGTCAACTTCTTCGCCCGAGGGCCGGGTCTTGGGGCTAGCGCTCGGGGCCGATCCACACGCCGGTGCACCCACGTGCCGTCCAGCGTGAACTCGTTGTCTGCCCACTCGCCTTGCACCCACTCAAGAAACAGCAGGCGCTCGCAGTACAGCACCTCGTTGACCATGCGCGCGGGCACCAGGCTGATCTCGCCGCCCGCTTCGGATTCTGCCGGTTGCGCCATATTCCCTCCCCGGATATTACAGCACCAAGCCTAGTGTCTGCGGCGAGGCCCCCTCGCACAATGCTGCGCATCTGCTCACTGCCACGCAGCCGCGGTTTGCTGCGACGCTTCCGTGTAGTCAGCTAATCGCCGTGCTCAGGCGGCAAATTGGCTCGAACCAGCGCTGCTCCCCCCACCCCGACCTCCACATGAACCGTGCGGCATCAGCCCAAACCTCACCCCGCGGACCTGGCCGTGTGCTCCGCGGTAGGCGCTCAACGGCCGCCCAGCAGCGGACTCAAACCGCCAGCGGCCAAGCGCGACTGGCGCGCAGCGGCAATTTGCGCTCTCCTAGGTGACGATGAAGCGCTCACTTCACTTGAGTTTGGCGTTGCCCAGCGACCGGGATCCGCAGGCGTCGTCACTGCTAAGATACCCGGGATGGGAGCCTCGTTGATCGCACCTAGAGTCAATTTTCCCCGTTTACAGCACGACATCGAGACCCTCGCGCAGATCGGGCGAGCGGAGGATCTGGGCATCCACCGTATGGCGTTCAGCGACGCCGACATGCAAGGCCGAGGCTGGCTCACCCAGCGCATCAAACAGGCCGGGCTCGACTTCTTCGCCGACGGCGCCGCCAACCTCCACGGCCGCCTCAACTGGGACCCAGCGCAGCCCAGCGTGATCACCGGCTCGCACATCGACACCGTCCCGGGCGCTGGACACCTAGACGGCGCGCTGGGGGTGCTCGCCGGCCTCGAGTGCCTGCGCCGCCTCAAAGAGCTAAACGTCCCGCTGGCGCGCCCCGTCGAGCTGATCAGCTTCACCGACGAGGAGGGCCGCTTCGGCGGCATGCCGGGGTCGATGGCGTTGGCAGGCAAGCTGACCCCCGAGAGCATCCGTGCGGCAAAGGACCTCCAGGGCTTGACGCTGGTCGACGCCATGCGACGCCACGGCCTCGACGCGAGCCACCTGCTGCGCGCGCAGCGCAGCCCTGAGTCCATTTACGCCTACGTCGAGCTGCACGTCGAACAGGGCCCGGTCCTCGATCGGCGCGGCCTCAAGATCGGAGTAGTAGAAGGCATCGTGGGGCTGTTCAAATGGAACGTCCGCTTCTTGGGCACCGCCAACCACGCGGGTTCAACGCCCATGGACATGCGCCAAGACGCCTTTGGCGGCGTGGCCGAGCTGAGCATGGCCATCCCGCGCATCCTCGAGGAAAACGGCGGCGGCCGCAGCGTCGCCACCATCGGCCGCGTGCAGCTCTCGCCTGGCGCGCCCAACGTCGTGCCCGGCGTCGCGGAGTTCAGCCTAGAGGTGCGCGACATCGACAGCGCCGTGCTGGCTGAGCTCAGCCAAGCGTTTCGCCGCGCCATGAGCGCCATCGCGCGCCGCCGGAGCCTGATGTTCGAGTTCGAAGTGCTCAGCGAGCTTGTCCCCGTCAAGTGCGACACCAGCGTGATGGCCGCCATCGAGGGCAGCGCCGCCGCGCTGTCAGAGCAGGCGCTCAGGCTCCCGAGCGGCGCCGCCCACGACGCAGGGCAGCTCGCGGGCGTCACCCGCGTGGGCATGATCTTCGTGCCCAGCAAAGACGGCCGCAGTCATTCCCCTGCGGAATGGACCTCATGGGAGGCCATCGAGGCCGGCGCCAACGTGCTCCTCGGCACCCTGCAGCACCTCGCCAGTTCACGCGCCTAGCTCACGCAGCTAGCTCATATCGCCCCTTACCAGGAGCCACACCATGGATCTTGAACCCAGCCCCCCCGACACCTCCCCACACATCGATCCGCTCAAGGACGTGTATCGTGAGTCCATCACGCAGCCGCCAGAGCTGGCCGAGGCCATCCTCGACCGCGACGTCGCGCTGCTGGTCATCGACCTGCACTATTTGGACGCGGCGCGGGGCTATGGCGTGTTCGCCGACGCGGAGCGCTCCGGCGTGCCCGCCGACGCGCAAGACTACTACTTTGACCGCCTCGCCACCACGACCTTGCCCAACGTGCGCAGGCTCCAAGACGCATTCCGCACGGCAGGGTTAGAGGTCATCCACACCCGCATCATGTCGCTGACCCAAGACGGCCGCGATCGCAGCCCCGGGCACAAGCGCTTGGGGCTGCACGCCGCCCCAGGCAGCAAAGAGGCCGAATTTTTGCCTCAGGTGGCGCCCGTGGGCGACGAGATCGTGATCAACAAAACCGCCAGCGGCGTGTTCGTCTCCACCAACATGGAGTTCGTGTTGCGCAACATGGGGATCTCGAGCCTGTTCATGTGCGGCGTCTACACCAACGAGTGCGTCGAGACGACGGCCCGCGACGCCAGCGATCTCGGCTTTTTTACCACGCTGATCGACGACGCCTGCGCGACGGTGACCCCGGCGCTACACCAGTCGTCCATCACCACGCTGCGCGACCGCTACGCGCGCATCCTCAGCACCCAACAGGCCATCGACGAGGTTCGGCGCATCCCCGCGGCGACCGCCAAGCGCTGAGCTCAGCGGCCGTTAATCCACGCGGTCTCAGGCACGAGCCCCAGCCCCAGCCCCAGCCCCAGCGGGTGGAGGGCCAGGCGCTCCCAGGCGGCTACCTCCCGGCGCCTTGCTTGAGCTGCTCAAAGCTCTGCACCCGGCCAGCGTGTCGCTTGGCGGCCTGCTGCGCGAGCTCTGGGTTAGCATAGCTCAGCACCGGAGGGCCCATCACGCCCGGCCGCGTGACCCCGACGACGTAGCTGGCGCTCTCTGCGGGCGCCCAGGGGTGGGCTGAGGTGTTCGGCGTCGCGGGCTCTTCTTCTAGCGACATGACCTCGACGAAGATCTGCTCGGGCTTTCCGTGTGGCGACGGTGAAGCCAGGTAGGGCAGCATGTCACCGATCGAGCAAAAGTGCGCCCGGGTTCCGTCGCGGTGCACCAGCTGCGCTCGCGGCGCAGGCTGCTCGCGCACCACCATGTTGCAGCTGGCGCACTCGGCGACGCCCATCGGCTCGGCGCTGGCCGCCGCGCTGGCCCCAGACTTGCTAGCCGTGGAGTCGCAGCTGAGCGTCGCCAAGCTCAGCCCCACCCCCACCCCCAACCCCACGCACACGCGGCTCAATAGTGACCTCATCGCATCTCCCTCTCTCGCGCGAGCAGCGCGCCGCTCAGGCCGAGCGGCACGAGGATCCACGCGGACCAAATCCCGATTTGCGCTAACAACCCCGGGACGCCGGCGTGGACCCCTAAGTGGTCCAGGGCGCCTGACCCCGAGAAGCGCGCCAGCATCTCGACCCGGTACAGCCCGGCGGGGTTGGCCGCGACCAGCCAGCCGATGGTCGGCGCCGAGACCCCGCCGTCGGTCAGCATCAGCAGCCCCAGCAGCCCCAGGTCGTAGAAGAACACCAGCGTAAACCAGATCACCACCACCAGGCTGGCGGCGGTCACCTGACGCCGCGCGGTCGCTGAGATCAACACGCCAAGGGCGAGGAACGCCGCCCCCAGCAGGCTGCTGGGCACGACCAGCTGAGCCAAGACCTGGCCATGCCCCGCGGGCGCCACCAGCACCGCGGCGCCCAGGCCGAGGCCGATGGAACACAGCAGCGCCAGCAAGCGCCCGATGAACTTGGCGAGCACCACCTCGACCCGCGACACCGGCAACGAGAGCAGCAGCCCGAGGGTGTTGCGCTCTCGCTCGCCCACCAGCGCGTCGTGCCCCAGCACCAGCGCCACCAGCGGGATGAGCAGGCTGGCCAGGGTCACCAGGCTAGGCCCCGTCAGCTGGCTGGCAGAGCCGTCAGCCGAGCGCCCGTACAGGCTGACCGCCGATGAGAGCAAGGCGAACAACAGGCTGATCACCACGACCCAGCGGTCGCGCGTCCGCTCGAGCAGCTCGTGGAGGATCAGCGCACGACCCACGCGACCCATCAGCTCGCCTCCTCTAGCAGTCGCTCGTACACCGCGTCGAGCCCTGGCTCGATCACGCGCACGTCGGTCACGGCGCTGGGCACCGCGCCCCTTAGATCCAGCGCCTGCATCAGCTGCCCAGCGGCGACGCGCAGCGAGACTGTGTTCTCGTCGATCTGGAGCTCAGGCTCACCAAGCAATTGGCGCGCTCGCGCGGCGAACGCCTGCTCGGTCCCCGTAGCCAAGCTGAAGTCGACGCGCACCGCGACGGCCGCCTGCTGGCGCAGAGACGCCGGGGAGCCCTCTGCGATCAACCGCCCCGCCTTGAGCACGCACATGCGGCTCACCCGGTGCTCCATCAGCCCCAGCTCATGGGTCGAAATCAGGACCATGCGGTCCTTTTCACGCCACTCGGCCAGCAAGCTCCACAGCACACCTAGCCCCTCTTGATCGAGGCCGCCGGTGGGCTCGTCTAACACCAGCACCCGCGGCTCGGAGATGATCGCGACGCCGAGCCCCAAGCGCTGGCGCATCCCGCGCGAATAGCCTCTGACCGCGCGCTTTGCCGCGTGCTGCAGGCCGATGATCTGGAGCACGTCGTCAACACGGGAGCGCGGCACCCCGCGAGCCCGCGCGAAGAACCGCAGCACCTGCTGCCCGGTCATGTTCTCAGAGAACGCGACGGCCTCGGGCAGGTAGCCCAGGTGGGCCCGAAACCGATTGTCGATGACCGTGGCTTTGCCGTCGATGGTCAGCTGCCCGTGCTGCGGCCGCACCAGCCCCAGCAGCACCTTGACCAAGGTCGACTTGCCCGCGCCGTTTGGCCCCAGCAGCGTCACCGCCTCACCCGCGCGCAGGTCGAGGCTCACGCGGTCTAACGCCTGCACCTTGCCAAAGCGAACGCTGACCTCTCGCAGCCCGAGGGACTCCACTAGTGAATTTCTCCTGGGTCTGAGCCCCCGACATCCCTGGCCGCGCCGCGAGTCACGGCCGCGTCTGGCGCCGCGAGCTCTGGCACGGGCATAGGGTTCACCATCAGCGGGCGCCGGTCAATCACCGTGGGCACGCGGAACACAGGCATCGTCTGCTCCAGGTGCGACATCAACTCGAGCGCCGGCGACCTCAGCAAGAACACCGCCGCGGGGAAACGGTTGACGAGGTTGGTAGAGAAGCTGTCGAGGCGGTACGGCCGGTCACCCACGCCGTCGCCGTCTTGATCCCAGCCGGTGTAGTCACTCCAAAAGTTGCCGGGGGTCTCTACACCCCACTCGAGATCCGCTGACGAGACGTAGAAAATTTGCGTTGAGTTTCCCACGAACGCGTTGGCTTGAACCTCGTTGCGTACGCTCCCGGCCCACAGCTTAATCCCGACCTGATTGTACGCGATGGTGTTGCGCACGAGCTGGTTTCGAGTGCTTGAATAGATAAAGAAGCCGATGCCGTTGTGGACGAGTTGGTTGTCGGTCACCGTGCAAAACTCGACGTCGCGCAACAAGATCCCATGCTGTTCGTTGTACGCAGCGAGATTGCCGATGGCCTTGATATAGCGGCTGCCCATCAGCGCGTACCCGCTAAAGTTGCGAGTGCCGCGGTTGTGGCGGAGCGTGTTGCGATAGGAGTACATATAGTGGACTCCGTAGCGACACTGCTCAAAGGTGTTGTCTTCAATCAGGCTGTCTTCAACGGCTGAGACGTAAATGCCGTCTCGCCCACCCACGATCTGGTTGCGCTGCACCACCAGGTGCGAGCCGTTGAACAGGTGGATGCTATTGCCCCGATTGGAGCGGTGGCCTTCGAGCGACCCGTGGATGCGATTAGCCGTGATGACGCTGCTGTCTGCTTCGTTGATCCAGATCCCGAACCCGCAGCGCGTGAGCGTGTTGCCCTCGATTTGGGTCTTGGTCGCTGATTTTTCCACGTAAATGCAGCTGTCGGGGCCACCTAGATCGACGCCGCTGCCTTGGATCGTCAGGTTCTCTACCCGCGCCCCGGCCGCGCTGACGCGGATCACCGTGCCCTGGCCGCCGCCGTCGACCACGCCGCCCTTGCCGCTCAGCGTGATCGACTTGTCGATGATCAGGGACTCTCGCCACTCACCACTTGGCACTTCGACGGTGTCGCCCGGCTGGGCCAGCTGAAGACAGCCAGTGATGCTGGGCGCGTCTCGACCGGCGACCCAAGTGCGCGCCTGGACCGTACTAGCGAGTAGTAGGATGCCAAGCACGGCACCTGGCGCTCCGATCTTCATTCCAGGGCTTTCATTTCAGGACCTTCAGCCGGAGCTTAGGGGCAAAACGCGTGACCGGCGTAGCGGCCTTCTTTAGCTGGTCCAGGCGCTCGGTCTCCCGGGGGCTGAGCTCGCCATCTCGCTTGGCGGTGAGCCGGCCGATGCCAACCAGCGGGGGACAGACCTCTTCGTCGTGGAAGTTGGTCTCGCACTCCATACAGGACAGGCACTCGCGCGGATCGATGTGCCCCTTGCTGTCAATCGCCCGCGGCTCGCAGCCCTTGGTGCAAATCTTACACGAATCGCAGAACTGCCGGCGGTACGGGCCAGAGATGCGGAAGCTGCTGGGCAGCGCCAGCCCTGCGCCCAGCGGGCAAACGTAGCGACAGAATGGGCGAAACCAGACCAGGCTCAGCCCCAGCAGCAGCAGCCACCAGATGATGAAGCCGATGGAGCGAGTCCACGGCTCGACGAAGAACGTGGTCTTGAACGGCTCGATTTCCGCCAGCTTTTCGCCGATCTCAGTTGAGTAGAGGAACGTGACGACCAGCACCGCGAGCACCACATAGCGGAAATAGCGCAGCTTGAGGTGGTAGCGCTCGGGGAGCTCGAACTCTGGGAGCCGCACCAGGCGCCCAAACTTGAACAGCAGCTCGCTGAGCGCGCCGTAAGGACACACCCAGCCGCAGAACACCCCGCGGCCCCAGATCACCGTCACGATGGCGATGAAGATCCAACTGACGAACAGCAGCGGCTCCGTCAGAAACAGACCCCAGTGCCACTCTCCGACCAGGAGCCTCAGAAAAGTCAGCAGTTGCGTAACGGAGGGTTGGGCACGGAGCAGGACCCCCACCCCCAAAAAGCTGCACAGCAGCACCACGGTGTGGATGATCTTGAGGCGCTTCATCGACGAGGTGAGGAAGCGACGCAGCGCGAACGCCAAGGTGACCAGCAGCAGGTAGCCGGCCAGCAACACCGAGGTGTAGCGGTGGTTGCTCCAGGCCGACTTCCAGATGGCGGTGCTGGGATCGGGAGGCTCTTCGACGTAGTAGACGCTGGCAGGCAGGCGAAACTCCACTGACTCTGAGTGGAACTCTCGCTCGATGCCGCCCTGCTGATTGTAGCGACTGCCTAAGAACACCAAGTTGAACGGCGCGCCTGGATCGAGCTTGCCATCGCGCACGATGAACACCGCGCCCTCTTTGAAATCGGGGGCGCCTTGCGTCTTGATTTGACTGAGGTTGCGATAATCTCGATCTGTAAAGATCGTCGCGTTCAAACCTTGCTCGACGCGAACCCGGTCGAAGATGCCGCCGCGCACGAAGCCAGAGCCCTTGAATGAGCTGGAGCCATTGCCGAGCACGAGGAGCAAGTGTTCGCCCTTGGCTAACTGACTCATCTGCCAGGCGTATTCGTGCTCACCTAAGATGGCTTTACCAACCTGGGGCGCGTCGAGCAGCGTGAAGTAGAGGTCAATGAACACTGCGTCGGAGTTCGGTGCCCCCATCTGGGCCTCGGTCAGCGTGAGGCGGCCAAAGACGTGCTTTGCCTCCATCTCGGACCAGGACCAGACCTCGTCAGTCTTGACGAAGTGACCGCCAGCCAGCGCCGACGCGGTGATCAGCCCGACCGCTTTGCCCATGCCTCGCGCGGTGTTGAGGATGGTCTCGTTTTCGGACAGCACCGTCACGGTGGCGCCAGAGATCAGATCGACGCTCAGCGCGGACTCGTCCTTTGACTTGCCGACGGTGATCTTCGCCGTCACGGGCTTGCCCGCATAGAACGCGACAAAATCCAGGAGCTTCTGCTCAGGGATGCCGACCAACAGGATGGGCTCTGAGTGGTGGAGGACCTTCGCGCCACCAATGGTTCCATCTGGATGCAACCCGACCAGCGTGACCATCGGCTTACCTGAGTAGCCCTTGATCGCGACCATGTCGGTGGAGAGCGCCACCCAGCCAGCGAGTTCCCCCGCGGCATCAAGACCCTTGACGAAGGGGACGCGGGGCAGCGCTTCGAACTTGACCGCGCCCGGTAGGACTTCGGCACAGGGCATCTTGGCGCAGTCTAGCTCAGGCGCTGGCGCGCCTTGGGCGTCCTGCGCGAGCAGCAGCAGCAGCAATGCTCCTGTCCACGCGACCAGATAACGGAAGACGTGTATCAACATGCGTTAGCTCACCGTGCAGTCACGGTCACGCGCTGCCCACCTGCACAACACAGTGGGGCGCATGGCACTGACGTGCACGCCTATTGATTATGCAGCTGCGTTGTTGCAGCCGCGGTCATGCACTACCCACACGCATTATCTAAATGCGTTACCTATACGTGTATTGCACAGGGGGAGTGCATGACATCGACACACTGCATGTTGTTTATGCAGTGACGATCATGCGCCCGCGCATTTCCAAGTGGAGCGCGTGGCAGAACCAAGGACAGTAATACCAATATACGCCTGGCTTACCAGCCGTAAATGTCACGCTGTTGGTGTCGTTGCAGTTAACTACCACGTTCACGTCATGCAGGCTCATGCAGAAGCCGTGGGAGAGGTCCTCGACCTGATCTTGATTGGTGACGATGACCTGCACCGTGTCACCCGACTTAACCGTGAACTCGTTCGTGCCAAACTTAGGCGCGAGGCTGGTGATGTAGACGCGGACGTTGTTGCCTTTGCGGACGATCTTGTTGTCCTTCGTCAGGTCAACGCCGTCTTCTTTTGCCCACTCGTCATACATCTTGAAGCGCTCAGCCTTGCGGGGCTGGACCTTCTGGGGGTGGATCAGATCCTTACGGACGATGACGCAGTCGTGGGGCTCAGAGTACGTCGGGCCATCGTGGAGGAGCTTCATCTTCTCGCCCGAGATGTCGATCAGCTGGTCGTTCTCAGGGTGCAGCGGGCCGACGTTCAAGAAGCGGTCTTTAGAGAACTTGCACATCGCGACCAGCCACTTGCCGTCCGCGTCTTTGGTTTCGCTCATCGATGCGTTGGTGTGGCCCACCTGATAATGGACATCCAACTTCTCGATGATGGGGTCGATCTTGGTGCCGTCTTTGGCGGTGAAGGCCTCGATGGCTTTCGCGATATTCCACTTGGTGAGGACGGAGTCGATGAAGATCGACGTGTAGGCGTTGCCTCGATTATCAAAGGCTGTGTGGAGCGGCCCCAGGCCGACCTCTGGCTCCGCGACGACGGCGTCGCGTGGCTTCAACTTGCCGGCGAAGACATCCGCGAGCTTGCCGATGTCGACCACGCTCACCGTCGGGCTCAGCTTGCCTGAGACCACAGCGTACTTGCCAGTCGGATCGATGTTGACGCCGTGGGGGCTCTTCGGCACCGGGATGCGCTGAACGTAGGCACCGTTCTCGCCTCGGGCGTCAACGACCGGTACTTTGCTGTCGCCGATCGTGATGGTCTTGCCCGCGGTCACCGCCTTCTCAATCTCAGGCAGGTTGAACACGTACAGGTGGTCGCGCTCGGAGGCCATCATGCCTTCGAGGGTCGTCCCGCCCTCTGAGTTGTAGCAGGTCGCGAACGAATACAGCCCTGTGTAGTCAGTGGCCGCCAGGTCCATGTTGGACTCGACGAGCACCTGCCACTTGACCTCCATGGTCTCGCCATCAACGGCGGTGTGCAACGCGCCGTAGGCTTTGGCGTCGGTCATGTCGCCAGAGCCGTCGTTGGGCAGCGGGGTACGGAACTCTGCGTTGCACAGCACCAGCCCGGTCTTATGTCGCTGCGGGAAGATGCCGTGGGTGCCTTGAGAGTTCGGGATGTCGACGATCTTGTCGACCTCCATGGTCTCGATGTCCACGCGCGCGAGCCGCGCCCCCGCCTTGTCGTTCACAAACACGTAGCGCCCGTCGTAGGTGCCGTCTTTGTAGGAAAGATGGACGTGATGAGTGTCGCCACTATCACGTCCTTTGAGTAGTTCTTTGGAGAAGTCTGTTTGACCCCAACCAGTAGCCGAGTCGCGATTGAACACTGGGATGCGCTTTAGTTCACGCATCGAAGGGACCCCCAAAATCCGGATTTCTCCGGATTGACCGCCACTCCAGAACCCGTAGTAGTCGTCCAGTTGCCCAGGCTTTACCTCGGCACTGAGTCCTCCTTCAGATCCTGGTTTAGAGGACGGGCCCGGCGCGGACGCCGTGCCCGCGCCCGCGGACGTTTGTTGGTCGCAGGCAGCCAATGCGGCCGCCGCGCCGAGGGCCAAACCAGCGCTCAAGAACTCACGTCGCGCTGCCACGGGGGAATGCGCCTCGGTGTTGTTCGGTTTGGACTTGGTCATGGTCGTTGCTCCAGTGTCTACGCTGGGTTGGTTTACTTGCCTTTGAACCCGCGAATGATCGCCACCAGCTCTTTGACGACCTCGGGTTTGCTCTTCAGCTCGGGGTTGCCGGGCATGATCGGGCTCAGCCCGACCGCTGCACCGCCCCCGACGATGGTCTTGGAGATGTGCTCGTCGGTGACCTTGTCCTGCCAGGCGACTTCGTCGAAGTTACGCGGCTTGGGATCGAGCGCCGCGGAACCAGGGCCGTCGCCGGCACCGGTCGCCCCGTGGCACACCAGGCACTTCTTCTTGTAGACGCTCTTCGCCTCGAGGCTGGCCATGGCCGCCGGATCTTGAGCTGCGGCCGAGGCGGTGCCGGTCGCCGTCTGCTGGGCCGTGGGTTCAGTCTTGCCACACCCAACGAGCGCGGGCAGAACCAGGAATGCCGACAACACTAAGAACTTTCGAGTCTCCATCTCAATCACCTCTCTGAGGCGAGCTACGTCACGGACCACCGCGGAACAGAACATCGCTCGCATGCTTGGGTCCGGCTCCGGCGCATCTGCAGGAGCCATGCCGGTTCACTGCATGCCACATCCGTCGGACTTCAGGCAAGCTGTGGCGGGCTGTCACACAAGAATCGCGTGAGGATTGCGTGGTTTGCTGGCCATCCGCCACCTGTTGCGCGACTCACCCAACTCAGCTCACTCAGCTCACGCCCCTGGCTCAGCTCGAGCCGCTCACTCGGCTCAAGCCGCTCACTCGGCTCAAGCCGTTCGCCGAATCCACCCGCGGAATTAACCGCCTGGAATTTCAGTCCTCGGATCTCGGTACACCTCGGTATGGCGATGCAACTACGCCTCGCGACCACATGTCGCAGTGTGCGGATCCAACGCGGCGCTGACAGCGGCGGATAGCACAGCGTGCTCAGCTGCTCGTCCACCTCGCCTTTGCTCCACCTCGCAGAGGCGGTCTCAGTTCGTGACACGCGCGAGCTAAATCCCGGCCGTGACGACCAGCCGCTCACTCAGCGTCGAGCGGGCCGCGATGCGCTAGCGACGGCGTCGCCGCCAGCTGCAGCTGCTTGACCGCCTTGGGCGCGACGTAGCCGGGTGGCTGATAAGCGCAGGACTCGTCTGAGGCTAGGTAGTCGCCGCTCATCCCGTAGGCGCGGGCGCGCGAACCACCACACTTGACGCGGTACTCGCACACGCCGCACTTGCCCGACAGCGCGTCGGGGTCGCGGAGCGCGTTGAACAGTGGGTGGTCCTGGTAGATGGTCAGCGCGTCGGTCTGCCGGACGTTTCCGCAGGTAATTGGTAGGAAGCCGCTGGGGAAGACCTCGCCGGTGTGCGAGACAAATAGCATCCCCCGGCCCTCGTTGACCGTCAGCGCTGAGCGGCCGCGGACGAACCGGGCAGGCTGGACCGCTGTGTCGCCCGCAGACTTGCGCTCCGCGAGCACGCGGCGGTAGTGGGGCGCGGCGGTGGTCTTGATCGCGAAGGGGACGCGCTTGGAGAGCTCAGCCAGCTGATGGAGCTGCCGCTCCACCACCAACGGATCGAGCAGCATCTCCGTGCCACGCCCAGTCGGCACCACAAAAAACACGCTCCACAGCACGCAACCCAGCTCTTCAACGAGCACGGCGGTCGACTCGAGCAGGTCCCCCACCCCCGCCCGAACGGTCGTGTTCACCTGGGTCGCCAGCCCTAGCTCGCGGGCGTCCTTCAAGATCCTGAGCGACAACTCAAAGCTACCAGCTACCCCGCGGAAGCTATCGTGGGTCGCGGCGTCGCTGCCGTCGATGCTGATGGCCAAGCGCCCGAGCCCGACGTCGCGCAGGCGCTGCAGCAGCTCGCGGGTGACCAGCGGGGTCGCCGACGGCGTGAGGCCCATCTCGAGCCCGAGGCTCTTGCCGTACCCGACCAGCTCGACCAAGTCGGAGCGCTTCGCAGGATCCCCGCCGGTTAACACGACCAGCGGCACGCTGACCGCGGCGAATGAGTCAAGCAGCGCGCGGCCCTCAGCCGTCGTCAGCTCATTGGGATCTGCGTGGGGGATGGCAGAGGCTCGACAGTGGAGGCACTGCAGGTCGCAAGCGCGCGTGGTCTCCCAAATGGCTATAAACGGTCGTTCGTTGAAGTTGAACATGAGCTGCTGATCGCTGGGTCGAGGCCGACGTGGAGGTTCTGCGCAGGGCGATGAGCGCAGCCGCCGCGCGACCACACAATGGAACGCGCAGCGGCCACATACAAGCGGCGTGCCAGCGCAGGGTGCCGGATCGCTTCGGGATCTGGGTGTGCGCCCAACAAATCCGCGCAAGCTGTGCGTTCTAGCCGCTGCTTAGCGCAAGCTGGGCGGTGGCGGGCGGTCGCGCCGAACCCCCGTGGTTCAGCCCGCGAGGCAACGCGCGCGCAGCTCAACTTCAGTGGCAGGTGCAGCGGTTGCCGCTGCCACTCGCTTGATTGTGGCCAAACACCCCGCAGCACTCCATGCAGTTGTCCGCCTCAGAGATCGCGCAAGGTGAGGCCAGCGACGCCGCCGCTACGTCACTGCCGACGACCAACGAGTCGAGCACGGTCTTGAACGCGCCTTGGGTCCCTAGGTCCTCGAGCTTGTCGCCCATCCCAATCCCTGCGACCGCGAAGGCGATGATGAACAAGCCGTGTTTCGCCCCGGGTTGGGCCGGCAGCGCCATGCGCGTGATCAGCAGCGTCTCGGTCTTGCCGTCGAGCAGCGTGCTGTCTTGAGAGGTCAGAGCCTGCCAGCCGTCGCGCCCACCAAATTTAGCCGCACGGAAAATCGGCTTGACGTTGCCCTCGAACTTGAGGTCTTCGATCAGCTCCTTGGCACCGCCGTTTTCTACCGTCCACCAGCTGACGTCGACCTTGGCCACCTCACTCGATACCCCCCCGCCGGCGTCCTGCTTCAGCGACACGCTGACGAACTTGCCCTTGGTGCGCGCCTTGTTGTCGAGCTTCCAGCCCTTAGGGTAGTCGATAGAGAACGGAGTGTAGTGGGCCTCGAGCTCGCCGGTGAGCCCCTGCTTGGCGTTCACGAAGCGGTTACCGCTGGCGGGTGCGCTAGGCAGGGCGACGCCGGGCCCCGCCGCTGGCGTGGCAGCGACCGGTGTGGGGGTGGGGGTGGGGGCGCTCGCGCCGATCGTGCCGAGCACGCCGAGCAACACCACACAACCACCGCCGAGCAGCGTGAGCAGCAGACAGCCGCCACCCAAGATCCAAGGCAACGCGCTAGACTTTTTGGGGGTGGGTGCGAACTGAGGACCGCCGGGATATGGGTACTGCAATGTGCCTCC
>CAZKDY010000001.1:246650-382748 GCA_964551615.1 uncultured Polyangiaceae bacterium | reverse complement strand
GTTGAAGCGAGCGCCTCCGTTGAAGCGAGCGCCTCCGTTGAAGCGAGCGCCTCCGTTGAAGCGAGCGCCTCCGCTGTAGCGCACCTGAGCTGTGGAGGCGTACTCTAGGCCGGGCGGAAGCGCAGCGTCAAGCGCGCTCACTGGGTCGACACCCATGGGGTCCACCGGCGCTCACTGGGCTTCCGGGCGGCGCGCAGCGCGCCAGCGAACAACTGCGCCTGGTGACGCCGCATGGGCTAGACTCCAGCCTCATGCGCTTGTCCTCTCGCCGCTTGCTGGCCGTGAGCCTGTTGTTCGGGGGCTGCGCCAGCTCGCTCGGGCCGGCCGCGCCGCAGCATCCCCCGCCCACCGCGCAAGCCGCGTCCGCTTCGACGCCAACCCCGCCACCCGCCGCGAGCCTCGGCGTCCGGCGGGGGTCAACCGCGCGGGAGGACGCGCGCGGCGTGCTCGGCGGGCCTCGCGACGACACCGCGTTCGAGTACGACGTCGCAGACATCGAAGACGCCGTTGAGCCCGTGCTCGAAGGCATCCCACCCACGTCGCGCTTCGTGGCCAGCCGCGTCCAGCCGTTCTTAGAGACCCGCCGCGCGAAGCTCGCGACGCTGGTGCCCAACGCAGGTGGCGTGCTGGTCGTGACCCGGCTCTCCGAGACCCCCCACGTCCATCGCGTGAGCTCACCGCTTGGCATGCGCGAGCAGCTGACCTTTGGGCGCGAGTCGGTGGAGCAAGCCGCCTTCAGCCCGCTCGGCCATTTGACCTACCGTACGGATGCAGTCGGCAGCGAGGACTTTCAGATCTGGGATCTGGACTTGAAGTCACGGGTCGTGCGTCAGCTCTCCGACGGCCAGAGCCGCCATGGTGGCTTTCGCTGGCTGAGTGACGGCAGCCTGGTGTTCACCAGCAACCGGCGCAACGGCAGCGACATGGATCTGTACCTGTTCGCCGCAGGCGCTCCGCGAGGAGCCAAACCGCGCCTGGTCGCCGAGCTGCCAGGGCAGTGGGTGATCCAGGCGACGTCTCGTGACGGGCGCCGCTTGCTGCTGCTGGAGTATCAGGCCATCGACACCTCGACCCTGCACCTCCTGGACCTGACCACCGGCGAGCGGCGCCCCGTCCGGGAGCTGGAGCCCGGGGTCGCTATCTCGAGCGGGTTGTTCAGCGCAGGGGCAGATCAGCTGTTGGTGCTCTCGGACCGTGACAGCGAGTTCTCAGCCATTTTCTCGGTCGATCTGAGGACCGGTAGCTGGCAGCGGGTGACCCCTGAGCTGCGCTGGAACGTGGAGGAGTTCGCGCTGTCTCCCGACGGCAAGCTCTTAGCCTACGTGGTCAACGAAGCCGGCTACTCCAGCCTGTGGCTGCGCCGGCTCCCCAGCAAGGTCGCCAGGCGCGCATCGGCAATTCCTCGCGGAGTCATCTCAGGCTTGCGCTTCGCTGACGCGCGCTCTCTGGCCTTTAACCTGACCACGCCGACCTCGCCGATGGACGCGTTCACCTATGGCGTCCACAGCGGGCGGCTCAGCGCGTGGACGCGCAGCGAGGTCGGCGGCATCGCGAGCGCTCGGTTGATCGCCCCGACGCTGGTCCAGACCCTGGCGAGCGACGGCGAGCGGCTGCCGGCGCTGTACTATAGGCCGCGCGGAAAGGGACCGTTCCCGGTCTTGCTGTGGATCCACGGCGGCCCGGAAGGCCAGGCGCGGCCGATGTTCGACCCCATCATCCAGTACTTCGCCGCCTCGCGACAGGTAGCTGTGCTGGCCCCAAATATCCGCGGCTCCGACGGCTACGGCAAGCGCTTCCTCGCGCTGGACAACGCTAAGCTCAGGCACAACGCGATCGGCGACGTGGGCGCCTGGCTCGACTGGATCCCTAAGCAGCGAGGCTTGGACCCAGAGCGCGTCGGGATCCACGGGGCAAGCTACGGCGGCTTCGTGGTGCTCGCCTCACTGGTGAAATACGGGTCGCGGATCCGCGCGGGCTGTGATGTCGTCGGCCCCAGCAACCTGGTCTCGTTCTTGGAGGACACCAGCGACTACCGCCGCGACCTGCGCCGGCGCGAGTATGGAGACGAATCAGATCCCGCCATGCGCGCGTACTTAGAGGAGCTCTCGCCGCTGTCGCAGGCTAGCCAAATTCAGAGCGCGCTGCTGGTGGCCCACGGCGAGAACGACCCGCGGGTGCCGCTCAGCGAAGCGAGGCAGTTGGTCAGCGCGCGCGCCGAACAGGAGACCTGGTTCTTCTTGGGCAAGAGCGAGGGCCACACCTTTCGACGCCAGCGCACCCGCGACACCTTCTACCGCGTGATGGCCGAGTTCTTCGAGCGCAACCTGGTGCGCGCGACCGAGGCGCAGGAGGCCGCGGCGCGGGAGGGCGAGGAGCCAGCGGGCGACCCGCCGGACGGCGGCGACGCGCTGAACGACGCCAGCGCAGCGGACAACCCCGCCAACGACGCGCCCTAGTCGGCGCGCTGCCAGAGCCCGTGCCTGTGCCGCGGGGCGCCTGGGGACAGCCCCGCCAACGACGCGCCCTAGTCGGCGCGCTGGGTCGTGACGGTGCGCAGTTACTTTGCGTCGGCGTCGAGGGCGACCACCAGCCGCTTGCCCATGTCATCCAGCTTGCGCCGCTGCTCGCTCACGTCGTCAGTGACCACGACCTTGGTGTCGCGCAGCTCGATCACCAGCTTGCCCAGCTCGCTGTCCGCGGCGGGCGCCGTCTCTTCAATGCGGTTCGCCGCCTCTTTGAGCTTCGCGTCTGCGATGCCGAAGTTCCGCGAGGTCAAGCCTTGGGTCGCCTCGTACAGGCTCACCACCGCGCGCAGGCGCTTGGTGCGAGCTTGCTCATCCGTCAGCTGTTGCTTGACGCCAGCCAGCTTGCGCTCGCTCTCGGTGGCTTGGCGCTCAGCCTCCAGCTTGACCGCGTCGCGCTCCACGCCGACCTCATAGCGGCCGACCAGGTAGGCCAAGCCTAACGCCACCAGCACGGCGCACGCCCCCGCGACGATCAGCTTGGGCCGCCTACTCTTGGCGGCCTTGGCGGCCTTGGCGGCGCCAGCGCCCTCAGGCGGGGCCGAGCTGCTCAGCGTGGCCTTCAGTGACTCGGTCGTGGGCGCTGCGCCATGGGCAGCGCCGTCGGTGGGGATACGTTTGGGATCAAGCATCTGCGTTACCGTGTGGTATGCGCGGCCACCCCCGTGCTCCAGGGGACGCGAGGGGCTCAGCCGCAGCGACGCGCAGCCTACTTGAGAGCGCCGGTGATGTCGCTCGCGATATCATCCAAGCCAGCGGACTGCTTCTTTGCAGCGGCGCCGCTGGTCTTCTTTGGAGCAGGGGCTCCACCCCCAGCCTGGGCGGCGGGCGCGTCGGCCACCTTCTTGGCTTCTTCTTCTTCGGCCTTCTTCGCCGCCGCCGCGGCCTCCGCCTTCTTGGCGTCGCCGTCCGCGATGGCCAGGCCCTTCTTAGTCATCTCGAGGTGCGCCTTGAGCTCCTCAGGCGTCATCCCGCTGGTGTCGGCGGTCGCGGCGGCGGGGTGCTCTTCAGGTGCCTTGCTCCCACGCACTACGTTGAACATCACGACGCCGACGATCACCAGCGCGATAAAGCCTGCTCCACCCGCGATGTACGCGGGCTTGATGCCGCTCACTGGGAGTACGTCGAGGTCTTCTGCGGGGGAGTGCTTTTTGTCAGACATGGGGCTCCTTCAAATTGGCTTGGTCGATGCGCGCGTGCCAGCGTGAGCTGCGGCACCAGGCTGGGCAGGTAGCGTGCCCGCTGCGCAGCGAACCGGCAAAGGATACGAGATTGTAGGGTCGCGTGCATCCTTTAGCTGGCGGCGAGGCCCGTCGCCTCACACGCAGCGGGCGCTGCGCCACGCAGCGCGGCGCAAAACTGGGACGTAGCTGGCGCCTGAAAGTTCTTGCGGGGCGGCATCAGAGAACGATGAAGCCATCGTCGACCTGCGCGATGTGCAAGGCCGTGCTGCCCGGGGCATCAAACCACGCCCACGTCACGCCCCCCGCGCTCTCGCGGAACGGATCTGCGCGTCGCCCCCAGCTCACTTGATTTGAGACATCGACTGGACCTTCGAGCCAGGCGCCGCCGGCGTCGATCCGCCCCAACCAGTACTTGTACGTCGCGCCAGGCTCGGCCCAGCCGACCAAGTACTGCTCCACGTCGGTCGCCCCAGGGGTCGGCGTGTACCTGAAATGCGCGATGCTGGCGTCGGCTTCGTTGATGCCTGGCGTGTGGGTCAGCCACACCACGGCGCCTGGGCTCAGATCAGCGCCGATGCTCACGAAGCCGATGTCTTGGTTCATCGTGCTCGCGTCGTAGCCCTGCTGGCCTTTGATCAGCGGCGCTTGGTGGGCGTTGAACACCAGCTTGTAGCCGTCAGGCGCCAGCGCCGCGCTGCCCAGCTCCCCCGCCACGCTGCCGTTGCAGCCCGCCGCGACGTCCAGCACTTTTTGCTTGTTGTGGTTGAGGTAGATGCCACCTTGAGAGTTGGTCGCAAAATCGCCCGTTGTCCCAGGGAAACAATCGGTGACGCAGGCGGGCATGAAGCCGTTCAGCGCCGGGTTGTAGCGCAGCAGGTTCGACATCGAGTGCGAGCACCCCCACCCCCAACCCGTGGTCTCCGCGCCGGTCGTGGCGTCGACCCACTTCAAGGTGTCGCCTTCGTGGCCCGAGTCCGAATGCACGTGATAGTACGCGCCGTAGCGCCCGTCGCCGTACTCTAGGCGGCTCTCGCCGATGCCAAAGTCATCGGGCTTGTTGTCGGGGTTGGTCAGCTCGGTGACGCCTAGCAGCTGGTCTTTGGCGTCGTAGCGGTGCAAAAATATGCGGTCGCCCGCGTCATCCCAGAGCAGCGCGGCGTAGCCTCCGTCGTCAGCCTTGGCCAGACCCCGACACTCCCGGCCCTTGGCCAGCTCAGACGTCTCAGCCTCGAAACGGTCCTTGACCAGCACCGCAGCGCCCGCTTCCGTGGTGTAACACACCAACATGCCTCCCCCATCGTTCGCTGTCGCGAACACCGGCGCGACGTGCAGCGAGCCGCGACCCCAAATGCGCCAGTTGCTGTCGCCCGCCGCGACGCCAGCCGGCACCTGGATGGTCGAGACGCTGATGCGCTCGCTGAGCGACCGCTGGTTGCCGCCCGCGCTCCCACCGCTGCCTCCCGCCGCGGCGCTACCAGCGCTTCCTCCGCCAGCACCCGCGCCGCCGCTGGCTGAGCTACCGCCGCTCGCCCCACTGCCGCCGCTGGCTGAGCTGCCGCCGCCGCCGCTACTCGCCCCACTACCGCCGCTGGCTGAGCTGCCTCCAGCGCCCGCGCCGCCCGGGTCGTCTCCGCACGCCAACAGCAACGCCGCCGCGACGGGCACCAACCACAGCGCGTGGACCACGCTGCTCCGCAAACCAAACCGCCGCCAGGCCCCTCTCAAAATTCGCTGCACGCGCCGCCTCCGTTGGCGGCAGTGTAACAGATCTAGCGGGCGCTCAGTTGACGCGGTTCCGCCCCGCCGACGCCGATCTGCGAGGCTTTTTGGGCCAGCGCCGTGAAGCGCGCAACGCAGCAGGCAAGGCAAGATCCGCGTGTTATCGTGGCGCCCACAGCATGGCAGGCACCAAGACGATGAAGGCCGGCGACGACGGCAGCCACGCGCCGAGCGACGCCGCCGGGGACACGCTCCTCGACGACCCAGGCGCAGCACCCGACCAGGCAGCCCAGCATGCGGCCCCCGATCCAGCGCAGGGTGCTGGGGGCGGCGCGCAACCCACGCTGCTCTCCGCCCAGGCCACCTTCGACGCCCAACCCGGCGCTCAGGCGGGCTTCGACGGGCCCGCTGACCCGCCGCGCCCCGTGGGAGGCACCCAGCTGCTCGCGCCGCTGGGGCCGAGCCAGCTCGGCGCGCCAGAGCAGTCAGCTCAAGCGCAGCCAGCTCACGCGCAGCCAGCTCCGCCCGCTGCTGCTCCAGCGCACGCGGCGCAAGCGCCAGGTCAGCTCTCTGAGCTCGCGCAGCCAGGCTTGGAGCCTCGAGCTGGCGATCAAAGACCGCGCGGCCGCGGCTTCGGCTTCTGGCTCAAGCTCACGCTGGCCGCCCTGGGCGCCTTAGTCGCCCTCGGCGCGCTGGCCTTTGTGCTGCTGTGGGGCCCATACACGCGTCAACTCGTGATCGAGAACGCCCGGGCTCGGGGGGTGGAGATCGACCCCCAGAGCGTCAGCGTGCCGTTCGATCTCAGCCGCGCGCGGCTCAAGAACACCAAGGTCAGGCTGGTCGGCATCAGTAGTATCCACGCGGTAATTACTGATCTCGACGTCACGCTGGTCAACCGCGTGCCGACCGCCTTCAACCTGAGCGGCGTAGAAGCAGACGTCACCGGCTCCGCCGCCGCGCTCACCCTGGAGCTGTCCGAGTGGGCTAGCGAGCACCCGCAGAACTTCGGCACCCCCATGCAGGCGAGCGGCGTCAACCTGCGCTGGACGCCCGAAGCCGACTCGCCACAAGCTGCGCCGTGGCTCACCGTGACCGGCGGCGCCGTCGCGCCGATCGCTGGTGGCGCGCAATTCAGCGCGGAAAATGCCAGCGTCGCCGGCGTCGAGACCGGCAAGCTGGGCGCCAAGTGGACAGGCGAAGCAGCGTCGATCGAGATGGCGTTTGGCACTCAGGGCAGCGCCGCGGCGCCGGTCAAGCTCACCATCGTGCACACCCCAGGCAAGACCACCGGCGCCTACAACCCATACGCTGAGCTGCGTATCGCCAAGTACCCGCTCGAGCGCTTCAAGGGCCCGGTCCGCGTCCCGATCCCCACCAAAGACGTCTTCCTCGAGCTCTCGGCGCGCATCAATTTCGAGTCCGAGCTGATGGGTGGCCCGATCAACGGCACCCTTGACGCCACCCTGGTCGGCTACTCGCCGCCCAAACCAAGCGAGCTGAGCGACTACGACTTCGGCGATCGGACGCAGCTAAAGACCAAGTTCAGCATGGGCAGCCAGCGCAAGCTGCTCACCCTCACGGAGACGCAGGTCCTGGCGGGCGCGTTCAAGCTGAAGGGCGGCGGAGAGGTCAAGCTGCTGGAAGATCACGCCCTGATCTTGCTCAAGCTGCTCGCCAACCTGCCGTGCGCTGATCTGGCGGCGTCGATGGTCGAGAAGAACCTGGAGGGCCTCGGCGGCCTTGGCAAGATCGCCGGCAGGTTGACCAAGCGAGCGGTCAAGGGCTCCGTCGGCGTGACGGTGGCGGTCGAGGCAGACTCGCGCAAGCTAGAGCACGCCAAGGTCGCCAAGATCATCGGCATCGGCTGCGGCCTGCGGCCCCTGAGCCTGCCGAACCTCAGCGATTTTCCGCAGCTCGGTGACATCCCGTTGCCGCCCGGTATGAAAGAGCTGCCCAAAGGCCTGCCCACCGCGCTGCCGTCGAGCCTCCCCTCGGGCGTGCCGCTACCTGGCGGCAAAGAATTTCCTTTTCCTTTCGGAAAACCAAGCGAGCCAACCAAACCCGCCGAGCCAACTAAACCCGCCGAGCCGACTAAGCCGAGCGAGCCTGCCAAGCCAACGCCGGCGCCCAAGCCCGCTGGGTCTTAGGGCAGACGGCTAGCATCAACTTGGGACCGGCTCGTCGCAGCCGAACACCACGTCCACGTCTTTCACTAGATCGGCCTTGAGCGACGTACACTCTTGCCCATAGAAGGTGATCTGGTTGGTCAGCGGGTCGTAGTCCCAGCCCGCGCTGTGGCTCGGATCTCGCGGCACCGACTGATCATCAAAGAACACATACAGCGCGTTCGGGTCATCGGGCTTGCCGTTCAGCGCAAAGCTGCAGCCCACGATGCTGCCGGCGATGGTGCTCAGCGCCGCGTCGAGGGACGCCTGGTCATCCGCCTGGTAGTAGTGGATGGTTGGATCCGCGGGGTTAGCGCGGGGCACGCCGCCAGCGTCGGCGAACACGTTGAGCTGAGCCGGGTCCACCCCCGCCCCAAACCCCACGACGAACGTGGACACGCCAGCGGTCTGCAAACTCGCGATGATTTGCGTGGTGCCGTTGTCACCGCCGGCGCTGCTACAGCCCGCTTGTTTGCCGTCGGTGATCAGCAACACGAAGTTGTTGCGCAGGGTATCCTTCAGCTCGGGCTGCTGGCTGGCTTGCTGCATGGCGGTGTCGATGTTGGTGACGCACGGCCCGTTCGGATAGTTGGCGTCACTGGTTTGCAGCGCCGCGCTGAGCAACGTCTGAATCCGGCCCTCGGTGTTGTCGGCGAGCGCGACGTCCGGCGTGCCCTGATCGCAGCTGCCGCCCTGGTTGTCCGGGAACAGCCCGAGGCCCCAGCGCACCTGACCCGAGTACGTCGTCGTCAACTGCACCAGCGCGTCCACCGCGATCTGCCACTTGCTGGCCGGTAGACCGTCTGCCCGCCGCATGGAGCACGAGCGGTCGAGGGCGATGAACAGGTTCGGCGCCACGCGCTCGATGCTGAACTCTTCAGCGCCGCAGCCACCACCCGGCACGCAGCTGCCGGCTGTACACTCGAGGCCTGGCCCGCAGTCCGCCGTCTCGCCACAGGAACCCTGCGCAATGCAGTTCCCTGCGGTACTACAATACTCGCCCGGCTGGCAGTCTGCGGCCGCGGCGCACGCGCCGTCGTCGACGCAGACCTGCGCCGCGCTGCAGAACGTGCCTGGGCCGCAGTCGGTGCTCGACCGGCACGAGCCAAAAGTCGCCCCGCTGCCGCCGCTGCCGCTCGAGCCGGCGTCGCCCCCCACGCCGCCGGAGCCGCTCAGCCCGCTGTTGCCGCCCGCGCTCTCACCGGCGCCTCCACAGCCGCTGGCCAGCGCCAGCCCCGCGAGGCTCAGCCCCGCCCAGCGCGCCGCTCGTAGCTGCCAACTCCGCACCCGCCGCTCCCCCGATCCGACGTTCACCATAGGCAGCAGCGTACTCAAGCTGGCGACCGAGCGCACGCCTGACGACGCAACCCGACCCACCCTGAGCGATCGCGTCAGCGCCTTACCCGCTGCGCCCGGGCCTCAACCCAGCGCGCGCACCTTCGATCTGGCAGCGCACCTACACTTCAGGCAAATAGCTCGCATGTCAGTCATCACCATCTTGGGCGCGGGAATGATGGGCAGCGCGTGGTGCGTCCCGCTGCTGGACGCAGGCCATCAAGTACGCCTGGTCGGCACCCACCTAGACGGCGAGATCATCGACAGCCTGCGCCAGACCGGCGCGCACCCTAAGCTCGGGCTCGAGCTGCCGGCCCAGCTCGCAGTTTTTCCCATATCAGAACTCGCGGTCGCCCTCGACGCGGCGCAGGTGATCGGCCTAGGCGTGAGCTCTCAAGGCGTGCGCTGGGCGGCCGAGGCGCTGGCGCCTCACTTCAGCGCGCGCGCCAGCGCGGGGGCACAGCCCTGGCCGGTGATGAGCATCAGCAAGGGCCTAGAGTGGACCGGCGCTGAGCTGCGCGTGTTGCCCGACGTGTTCAGCGAAGCCTTGAACGCGGCGCTCAGCGCTGGCGGCTCGGCGCCGCTCGAGCTCTCGCCGGTGGCGGTGGCCGGGCCCTGCATCGCGGGCGAGCTCGCGCGGCGCGTGGAGACCTGCGTGGTGATGACCGGCCGCGACCCTCAGACGACTCGCGGCCTCGCGGCGCTGGTGCGCACCCCCTACTACCACGCCTTCCCGTCAGACGACGTGCTGGGGGTCGAGGTGTGCGCGGCCCTCAAGAACGCCTACGCGATGGGCATCGCCTTTGCCGCGGGGATTCATGAGTCACGGGCGGGCGCGCCGGGCAGCGTGGCCATGCACAACCACGAGTCAGCGGTGTTCGCCCAAGCCGTGCTGGAGATGATGACCATCGTCGAGCTCTTGGGTGGCGACCCAAAGACCGCCGCCGGCATGGCGGGCGTCGGTGATTTGGACGTCACCTGCAACGGCGGGCGCACCGGCCGCTTTGGCCGGCTGCTCGGCGCTGGCCTCAGCCGCGACCAGGCCGTGCAGGCCATGCAGGGGGCGACCCTCGAGTGCCTGGACATCATCCAGGTCATGCACCAGGCGGTGACCGCCTTCGAGGGCGCTGGCCGGTTGCCTCACGGAAACCTGCCACTGCTCCGCCACATGACCGAGGTCGTGCAAGACGGCGCCGCGGTCAACGTGCCGTTCACGCGCTTCTTCGGCGGGCTCGAGCCACAACCCGCGCGCGAGCACAGCTAGCGCATGCGCAGCGTGCTCGTGATCGGCGTCGACTGCAGCACCACTGCGTGCAAGGCCATCGCCTGGGACACCCACGACGGCGCCGCGGTGGCCGAGGGCAGAGCGACGTTTCCGCTCAGTAATCCGCGGCCTGGAGCCTGGGAGCAAGACGCCAACCACTGGTGGCGGGCCCTGGGCGAGAGCTGCCGCGCGCTGGTCAGCGCGCTAGGCGAGCGCGTAAAGGACGTAGCGTCCTTGGCGCTGACGCATCAACGCGAGACCGTGGTGGTCACCGACCCACGAGGCGAGCCCCTGGCCCCCGCCCTGGTCTGGATGGACTCGCGAGCCACGCCCCAGGTCGAGCGCGCCGTACAGCAGCTCGGCGCGCGGCACATCCATGAGCTGAGCGGCAAGCCGCCCTGCACCACGCCATCGCTGTACAAGCTGCGCTACCTGTTTGACCACTACCCACGGCTGCAGCACGCTCAGATCAGCGACGTGCACGGCTTTCTCGCGCGGAAATTGCTCGGACGTCACGTCAGCTCGCTGGCCAGCGTCGACCCGATGGGCCTGCTCGATCTGTCGCAGGGCACTTACGCGCCAGATTTATTAGATTTTTTGGGGGTGGGCGAGCACCAGCTGCCTCAGCTCGTCTCCGCCGGTGCCCGCGTCGGGGGCCTGTCCAGCTCAGCCGCTGCGCACACCGGCTTGCCAGCGGGGTTGATGGTGGTGAGCGGCGCAGGCGACGGTCAAGCAGCGGGGCTGGGCGCGGGCGTGTGCGCGCCAGGCGAGGCGTACTTGAACCTGGGCACCGCGCTGGTCAGCGGCGTGCTGAGCCACGAATACCTCACGGATCTGTCTTATCGTACGCTGTTCGCCGCCACCCCAGCCTGCGATTTGAGCTTCGGCGCCATGCCCGAAGAGGGCCTGCCCAGCTACTTTTTGGAGACCGATCTAAAGGGCGGGAGCTTCAGCTTTGACTGGTTGATCGACCGCCTGCTCTCTGACAACGCTGGCCTGGGAGGCGCCTACCAGCCTGCCCGAGACGGCAAGACTGGGCAGGGCAGCGAGGCGGCGCCGGACAGCGAGCTGCCAACCGGGCCGCCAACCAAGCGCCAGCGGCTGGAGGGCCTGGCCCAGCTAGCTCATAAGCTTCCTCCGGGATCTGAAGGCTTGATGCTGCTACCCTACTTTAACGGCGTCATGAACCCTTACTGGGACGACCTGGCCAGCGGCGCTCTGGTTGGGCTACGTGGCCACCACGGGCCAGAGCATGTGTACCGGGCCATCGCCGAAGGCCTAGCCTTTGAGCAGCGCTTGCACACCAGCAGCGTAGAAGCCAGCGCCGGCGAGATCAGCCAACTGGTGTGCATGGGCGGCTCGAGCGACGCGCGCTGGGTGCGGCAGCTATTTGCTGACGTGATGAACAAGCCGCTGGTGCGCGCGACCAGCACCGAAGCCACGTGCCTCGGCGCGGGCATCTTGGCAGCCTGCGGCGCTGGCGCGTTCAGGCACTCGGCAGAGGCCGTGGCCGCCATGACCTCGCGCGGCGAGCGCGTCGAGCCCGCAGCGCAGCGCGCGGCGTACGACCAGCTGTTCCGCGAGGTATACACCAAGCTGTACCCGAGCTTGCGCGAGCCGCTCGCGCGCCTCAGCGCGCTCACCCAGCCGGCGACAGCGCCTGACGGCGCAGCAGCAGCAGCAGACGGCGCCGCGACTGGCAGCGCCGCGACCGGCAGCGCGGCCACCAAGCGCAGCGCCGAGTAGCCCGCGCCATGGACGACGTTGACGTCTCTCAGCTGCGGCGCCCGCTGCCCAGTTGGCTGAGCTGGCCGTGTCACACCCGACGCTACCGGCTCCACGTGCGGCTGTACGCCGTCGCGACCCTCATCCGCCTGACGCTGCCCGACGCCGTGAGCCGCGGCTGGTGGCCCGAGGTGCTGCTGCACTGGCTAGGCGCCGTGGTGCTCTTCGCTTCGGGGAGCTTACTTGGCTGGGCCCTGTGCCTAGGCGCCGTCGCGGTTGAGCTGCTCACGCTGTCCGACCAGCTGACCCAGACCGTGTACCTCGGCTCGGTCGCGCTGGCGGCGGTGGTGTGCTTCGCGGGTGACCGCGCGGGCCGGCCGCAGCGCATGCACATCGACCTGGCGGCGGCGGTGCGCGCGCTCACCGTCGGCACCTATTTCCTCGCGGCTTTTCACAAGCTAAACCGTGACTTCATCGACCCGCAGGTCAGCTGCGCCAACGGCGGCCTGCGCCTGCTAGGTGAGCACTATGGCAGCGCGCTCCTGGGCAGCCTCGCCAGCTACCCCGCGTGGCCGTACGTGTTCTTGGCGGTGGAGTTCGCGCTGGTCGTCCTGGCCATCGCCCGGCCAGGCTTAGGGGCGGTGTTCGCCGCGGCCATGCACCTGCCGCTGACCATCATCTTCGCGCCGGCCTTCGCGTTCACCATGGCCTCAGGCTGGGTGTGCCTGGTGGGCGAGGCAGAGCTCGAGCACCTGCGCGCTAGCTGGGGGCGCCACAAGCGCGCAATTATTCTCCTCGCGGCAATACCTATCGCGCTCAGCCTGGGCCTGCCGCCGTATGAGCGCTGGCGCACCGACGCAGACTGGTGCGTCAAAGAGGCCGTGCTGTGGGGCGTGCTGAGCTGGCTGGTCGTGGCCTGGTTCACGCGCCCGGCTGGCTACGCTGCTTGGCTAGGCAGCTGGCGCGAGCTCGCGGGGCGCAGGCGCGCCCAGTGCATCACAGGGTGCGTGGCGGCGCTGTGGCTGGGCAACGGGCTGACGCCGTACCTGGGCGTGCAATTTCAGCACACCGGGGCCATGCTCAGCAACCTGCGCATCGACGCGGGCTGCTATAACCACCTGCTCATACCTGAGCGAGTCCGTATCCGTGAGGAATACATCCGCGTCGACCAGCTGACGCTCGCCACCCCCAGCCCCGACCACTTGCAAGACTGGCGCGCGCGGCTCTACAACTCAGAGATCTTGCTCAAGGACGCGCGCCGCTGGTGTCGGCGCAGCCCTGACGGCGTGCGCATCGCAGGCCGCTACGGCAGCGCGCCCTTCGTGGTAAAAAACGCGTGCGAACCCCGGGTGCTCCAGGGCCACCAGGGCTGGCCCTTCTCCGCCCCGTTGTTTCCGCGTTTTCGCCGCTTTCAACGCAACCTGGACCAGAGCTGCCCCCAAGCCTGCGTGCACTAGCGCAGCCAGCAGCTCTTCAACCGACAAGAGCGCTGCGCCGCGGGGCAGCGCGCCAGAGCAGGGCACGCCTGGGATGATGCAGCAGCGCATAACCCTCCAGCGCGAGCAGGGGCGCTGCGGTTAGCCGCGCGTGTTTTTCGCCGCCCGCTGGGCTACGCTGCCGAGGCATGCCGACCGTCAAACGCTTGGTGTTGATCTACAACGCCGACTGGAGCTTGCTCGGCGGCTTGAAGTACGCCGCCCATCGCCTCAAGACCGGCGAAGATCCGTGCGCGCTGTGCGCGTTGACCTATGACGGCGTCAGTGAAAACAAGGCCTGGAAGTCTTGTCGTCTTGAGTTTGGAGTGCCGGTCGACGCCGTGTACAAAAACAAAGTCAGCGACGCGATGGCGGCAGCCGCGGGCCACAACTACCCCTGCGTGTTGGCAGAGACTGAGTCTGGCTTCACGGCCATCGCCGCCCACGACGCGTTCTCTGGCTGCCTCGAGGCGCGAGACCAAGTCAGCTGCCTCGCGGAGCTGCTACGTGCTGGCCTAGCGCGCGCCGGTCTCGAGCTGAGCGCTGACTCACTTGGCGCTGAAGCGCACTGAGTAGCTGATCACCGTCGGCCCCTTGGCTGGCTTGTCAAACTCGACCGATTGAAACACCCCGAACACACACTTGCGGAAGGCCTCGCCCTTCATCGACGTGCGGGGCTGCGAGACCTGCGCCTTGCCGCCGTCACGGCCGATGCGCAAATCGAGGCCAAACACGCCGCCTTTGAGCGGATCTTCGACCTGCCGATAGCACGCGCGCAGCTCGTCAAAGTGCTTTTCTACTGCCGCACGGAAGGGCGCTTTCTCGGCGTCCGTGTTGGTGCCGCCCCCGACGTGCAAGCCAATATTCTTCACCAACACCTCAGGCAGGCTCTCGGCGGCTGGCGGCGCCGGCGGAGAGGGCGGCGTCGGCTCAGCTGCCTCAGCGCCCTCAGCCAGCGGGTGCGCAGGCAGCGCGGCAGGAGCAGCGGGTGAAGGCCCGGCGGGTGGAGGGGCGGCGCTCGCTGCCGCTGCGGCGCTGTCCGCTGCCACGCCTGCGCTGTTCAACGCCACCAGCGCCACGTCGCGCACGCCCTGAGCGCGGATTTTATCCACCAACTCTGCCACGCGCTCCAGGGTCGAGCTGGCCGGCGCTTCGATCCTCACGGCAATGGGCGACTCAGCGTTGAGGCGCCCAAGCTCCTCGGCCGCCGCGTCGGCGCTGGCGACGGTCGCCCCGTCGACGCTGTAGCCGGTGGGGCTCAAGCCGACCACCACCGCTCGGGCAGCGCCGGGGCTCGCTGGCGCGGCGCTCGGAGACTCAGCGAGGGTATTCCCACAACCCCCTGCGAACAATGCGCCTGAAGTCAGCAGCACGCTGGCGAGTCTAGATCGTGACGAGGCTTGGTAAACTCCCATGGCGTGGCCGGTGTATCACACTGAATCCGCGCCGCATGCGGGTTGGGCGGCCCAGCCCCCAGATCGGCCTGCGCCGCCTGAAACCTGCCGCTGCGATGAGGCGCTGATGGCTGCTGGTGACGCCCCGGCGGCGCTGTGGCACAAGGTGTCGATGCTGCCCTCTGCCGCGTCGACCGGCGCCGCCCTTGCGCTGATCGCGACGCTGTCTATGTCAGCCGTCGCGTGTGACGACGCTGCCCCGAGCGCTGCGCCGGCTACGAGCGCTGCGCCGGCTACGAGCGCTGCGCCGGCTACGAGCGCTGCGCCGGCTGCGAGCACGACCCCAGTCGCCACCCACACGCTGGCCAGCGCGAGCCACCAGGCAGCCGGCAGCCCGGCGCCCAGCGTCATGGCCAGCGCCAGCGGCGCGCCCAACGAACCTAGCTTACCACCTACGCTGGCTGCGGACGGCTGGCGCGTGGACCAGGCAGCCGACATCGCGCCCGCAGGTCCTGCCACCGCGACCAGCCAGGGCGTGGTCATGGTGACGCGTGACAACCAAGTGCATGTCGCGGCCTACACGCCGCTGGCTGCCGATGCAGAGCCCGGCGCGACCCAGGTACGCCCGCTGTCGGTAGCCGCGCAGGACTTAGTGGCGCAGCGGCGCGGGCCAGCGGTCCACGGCAAGTTCGCCTACTGGGTTGACGGCACCAAGCTGCTGCGCCGAGCGCTGGATGGGCAGGGAGCGCTCGAGACGCTAGCCAGCGACGCGCGCCACAGCACGCGCGTTTCCTCGGTGCAACAGCTAAAGCCGACTGACCCAGCGATCGTCGCCTACGTCGCCAACGGCTCCAACCCGGACAGCCCGCTCAAGGCACACTTGTGGCTCGAGGGCGCCGGAGCAGTCGATGTCAGCGATGAGGCCGCGACGGCCAACAGCGTCGCGCTGACGCGCTCGAGCCAAGGGCTCGTGGTGTTATCGCTGGAAGCCCGCACTGGGATGACGCCAATCCACGCCCGCGGCGTGCGCGTTGATGGCGCTAAGCTCAGGCTCGGCGACGACCAGGTGGTCTGGGTCGGTGGCCCCGCGGAACCGCTCACCGAGATCATCGGCGGCGACTACCCGCGGCAGCGCTTCGCCTTCATCGCCATGGCGCGCTCTGCCACGGGGTTTGGCTTGGCGGCGCTAGAGCTCGGCGACCAGCCGAAGACGGGGGCAGCGGTGCGCTGGCTCGACTATCCAAACGGCTTGGATCCTGCGCCGGTCGCGGCGGCCCTTGCCTGCAAGCGCTCGCTGGTCGCGTTCGTCCGCCCCGAGACCGCGGCGCCTGGCTCGCTGCAGCAGCTCCGCGTAGGCGTCGTCGGCGAGGGGGGTGTTGGGGAGTCGTTCGTGGTCGCGCGTGCGCAGGGCTTCGCCAACGTGTCTATCGCTGGCCACCCGCTAGGTGCGCTGTTGGCCTACACCGCTGATCAGCGCACCGGGGCTCGCGCGCTGCGCTGCCGCTAGCGCAAGCTCAAATGGCGTTGCGCGCGCCGCGTTGCGTGCGTAGGTAGGGCGGCTCATGACCAGCGCCAGCCAGCAGCACTCAGTCACGTCAGCCAACGCGGGGCGCAGCCGCGCCAAGAAGCAAGACGGCAAGCTCAAGCAGGGCAAGCTCAAGGGCGCGGCAAAGCCGCTGAAGAGCGGCAAGAAGCCTAAGCAAGCCAAGCCGCTCAGCGCCAAGACCGCGGACGTCCACCAGCTGTACGAGCTGAGCGTGCAAGATCCGCCGACCGAGGTCGCGATCCTGGATCGCGTGTTCAAGAAGCTGAGCGGCCGCCGCGCCATCAGCTTGCGCGAAGACTTCTGCGGCACCGCCTACTTGTGCGCCAGCTGGGTCGCGTCACGCGCAGACCGCACGGCAACTGGCGTCGACTTGGACGCCAGCGTCCTGGCCAGCGGGCGCGCGCGCCACGTCGAGCCACTGGGCGAGGCCGCCCAGCGCGTCACGCTGCTGCAAGACGACGTGCGCGCGCTGCGGGCTGAGCGCTTCGATATCGTGTGCGGCTACAACTTCAGCTACTGGATCTTCACCACCCGCGACGCGCTGCGAGCGTACTTCGTAGCCGCGCGCGAGGCGCTGGTAGCAGACGGCATCTTCACGCTGGACGCCTACGGCGGGACCGAGGCCATGGAAGTGCGCGAGGAGTCACGCAAGATCGCCGGCGGCTTCACCTACGTGTGGGACCAAGCGGAGTTCAACCCAATTGACCACTCGGTCGTCAACCACATCCACTTTCGCTTCAAGGACGGCACCAAGCTGAAGCGCGCCTTCACCTACGCCTGGCGCTTCTGGACGCTCCCTGAAATTCAGGAGCTGCTGCTCGAGGCTGGCTTCACGGAGGTGTCGGTGTACTGGGACATCGCCGACGACGACGACGACGCGGACTACCGTCCGCGCAAGGTGGTAGAGAACCAGCTCAGCTGGGTCTGCTACCTGGTGGCGCGGCGCTAGGCTCCGCTGCGCGCGGAGCGGCCGCGGGGGCGCCCAGCCCGGTACTCGGGCAGGCACATATCCGGGCGGATCGCCGCTTGCAGAACGCCGGCCGATCGCGTACTTGACCGACTGGCCAGTTTTGGGAGACCAAGACGCAGCGCTGGGGCACGTCCAGAGCGGGTGCCACTTTAGAAACAAACCAAGGAGTTCGCGATGGGCAGGAAGGTTTTTGTTGTTGGCGTCGGGATGACCAAGTTCGAGAAGCCTGGGAGCCGAGACTGGGACTATCCAGACATGGTCCAAGAGGCTGGCACCATGGCGCTAGAGGACGCGGGCATCAGCTACGACCTGATCGAGCAAGCAGCCGTTGGCTACTGCTACGGCGAGTCCACCAGCGGCGAGCGCGCGCTGTACACGCTGGGCCTCACCGGCATCCCGATCTACAACGTGAACAACAACTGCTCGACGGGCTCCACCGCGCTCTTCCTCGCGAAGCAGCTGGTCGAAGGTGGCATCGTAGACTGTGCCCTGGCCGCTGGCTTCGAAAAGATGGAGAAGGGCTCCCTCGGGGCCAAGTACCAAGATCGGGTCAACCCGCTAGACAAGCACATGATCCGGATGATGGAGCTGAAGGAGTTCGCCCCGGCTCCTCCGGCGCCGCAGATGTTTGGTAACGCAGGCCGCGAGCACATGGAGCGCTACGGTACCACGCGGGAACAGTTCGCGAAGATCGGGTGGAAGAACCACAAGCACTCGGTGAACAACCCATACTCCCAGTTCCGCGACGAGTACTCGCTCGAAGACATCCTGGCCTCGAAGACGGTGTACGAGCCGCTGACCAAGCTGCAGTGTTGTCCCACGTCGGACGGCGCAGGCTGCGCCATCTTGGCGAGCGAAGATTTCGTCAAGCAGCACGGCCTGCAAGACAAGGCCGTAGAAATCCTGGGCATGGCCATGGCCACCGACATGAAGTCGAGCTACGGCGACAGCCTGATGAAGCTGGTCGGCTACGACATGACCAAGCTCGCAGCCCAAAAGGTCTACGAGCAATCGGGTTTTGGGCCTGAGGACGTGGACGTGGTGGAGCTACACGACTGCTTCAGCGCCAACGAGATGATCACCTACGAAGGCCTAGGCCTGTGCCCTGAAGGTCAGGCGGGTAAGTACACCGACGACGCCGCGTTCACCTACGGCGGCAAGGTCGTGGTCAACCCCTCGGGCGGGCTGATCTCCAAGGGTCACCCCCTCGGCGCGACTGGCTTGGCGCAGTGCTCTGAGCTCAACTGGCAGCTCCGCGGCCAAGCCGACAAGCGCCAGGTGGAGGGCGCGAAGATCGCGCTGCAGCACAACCTGGGCCTCGGCGGCGCGGCCGTGGTCACCATGTATCGGCGCGCCAGCTTCTAGTTCCGCACGGACTAAACAGTTAGCTGTGGCGCGGCGCCGAGGCCCACGCCACAGCGCGCTCGCGCTCAGTGAACGCGCGCAAATGCTCGTCGCCGTCCTCCGCTGCTAGGCGCTGAATGTGGAGCACCCCAGCTGGAGTAGCGACGAGCACGGCGACGCGGGCAAAACCGTCCTGCAGGCGCTGACGATGCGGCTTGAAGGCCGCTTCGAAGGCGTCGTCGTTGCGCCCGACAACCTGGCGCAGATCGCACAACAGACCGAGCTGCTGCCGCGGCAGTCCACTCATTGCCGCATGGACTGGGACCATCACGCGCTCGATCTCCGCCAAGTCCACGAAGGCGCGCGAGCTACGCACGAACTCAACCAAGTCGTCCGTCTGCGACAAGGTCATGAAGTCGTTGCTGAAGGCGAGGCTCACCCGATCATCCAGCCGTGCGCGGCGACTCCACAGACCCTGTCGGCCCCCGCGCTGAAGGCGGACAACTCAAACAATACGCACGGCATCCGGCGTCTACATAGCAGATCCCAAGGAAAAACAAGCTCTGAGGCCAACGCTGCCCGACCGTCACAGCCGTATCTCACCGCGCTCCGCGAGCCGGGCCGTCAGCTCGCCTCGGCGACAAAATCGCGGTTTGAGGTGCAAGCTTTCAGCCCCCACGCCGATCTGCTTGGCTGAGCAGGCCGTTGCATGCTTGTCGCCACCTGGACGTCTGAGTCAAATGGCTGAGTTTGGCCCTCGGGTCGCCCGGCGGCGCTCGTTTCTTGGATTGACTATGGGTTTCTTCCGACTGCTGTGTAGCTGCGTCTTCATCGGCTTCGCCTGCACGAGCTGCGCTCAAAAGCAGGCCGAGGCGCCGGGCTTCCCCGCGAGCCCAGGCCAGCAGTCCCAACCACCCCAAGCCCAACCCTACCCCTCCAGCGCGCAGGCCTACCGCGACGCTGAACAACCAGGCCAATACCCAACCCTAGACAGCTTGGAGGACGCCGAGCGCGCCTACGCCAGCGCCGAGCAGGAGCTGCTCGCCCTGTACGCTCCGGGGAGCATCGCTCAGGACGTAGGCGGCGCCAGCGCCGAAGGCAAGCCCCATAAGCCCGCGGCGCCAGCCCAGACCCAAGCCGGCGCGGACGCCGATCAGCCCAATCGCTGTGCTCAGGTGTGTCGAGCCCTGGGCTCCCTCGAGCGCGCGCGCGACGCCATCTGCCGCTTGACCAGCGCTACCGACGCACGCTGCGAGCGCGCCAATATCAGTGTGGAAAAGAACCGAGAGCGCGCCGCCCGGTGCGCGTGCCCCAAACCCCCTGAGCCGGCTGCCGATCCCGACCACGCCAGCGAGCCTTGAGCGTTTTCCACCCAAGCCCTGGCGCTGTCCGCGCATCGTACCTGGGCTGCGCGGCACCCGCGCGTCGCTGGGCGAGCGAACGCCCCAACGCCAGGAGAAACACCATGAATCGAGCTTTGCTCTGCTGCACGCTGAGCGCAGCCTTGCTGATCGCGTCAGGCGCGTCGGCCCAGGTCAAGCGCGTCGAGACCCGCCACAACGACAGCTTGTATGAGTTCGGCGATGATCTCCTCAACTCCGACGTCGCCTTTCCTGGAGGTGGCTCTATCGTCGTTCGCCCCAAGGCAGCCCGTTCGCTGCTGATCCGACCGCGCACCAACTTCATCCAAGAGCTGTTCAAGTCCGCCGAGAACATTTGACCCCGCGCGGTGTAGGCTGAGCCCATCGCCAGAACTTTAAGGCCCGCCCGCCTGTCAAGCCCGGTCGCTGGCGAGGCTTGGTCGAGAACCGGAGCGGAACATACTCTCGTATTTGAGCACCGGAAGCGCAGACCAAACGAAGCCAGCGACCGGGACCGGCAGGCGTCGTCACGGCTAAGATACCGGGGATGAGGCCGAGCCTGGTGACTCTAGGGCCGACGCGCGTGGTGGGCAGGCTGGCGCCGAGCCCGACAGGGCGCCTGCACCTCGGCCACGCGCGCTCGTTCATGCTCAGCTGGTGGTCGGCGCGCGCCGCGGGCGGGCGCATCGTGCTGCGCGTCGAAGACTTGGACGTCAGCCGCGTAGAACAAACCTGGATCGACGTCACGCGCCGAGACCTCGAGTGGCTCGGGCTAGATTGGGACGAGGAGCACTTGCAGAGCGACGCGCTACCCCGAATCAACGCTGAGGTCAGCCGACTCCTGAACGCCGGCGCGGCGTACGCCTGCACGTGCTCCCGCGGGGATATTAAGCGCGCTCAATCTGCGCCCCATGCAGAGGACCACACCGAGATTTATCCGGGGACCTGCCGGGGCCGCTACGCTGGCGTAGCGGAGGCGGAGCGCCGCAGCGGCAAGGCCGCTGGCGTGCGCTTCCAAGCGCGCGCCGGGATCACCGAGTTCCACGACCAGCTCGCGGGTCTACAGCGCCAAGACGTCGCTGAAGCGGTGGGCGATTTCCTGATCGCCAAGCGCGACGGCGCGCCAGCCTATCAGATCGCCGTGGTGGTCGATGATCACGCCCAAGGCGTGACCGAGGTGGTGCGAGGCGATGATCTGCTCAGCAGCACACCGCGCCAGTTGCTGTTGCAGCAAGCCCTAGGCTACGGCGCGCCGAGGTACGTGCACGTGCCGCTGGTCGTAGACTCAGCGGGCCGGCGCCTCGCCAAGCGCCACGACTCCCTCAGCCTGGCAGCGCTGCAGCAGCGAGGGATCCCCGCTGGGCGCGTCGCTGCTTGGGTAGCCAATTCCGCAGGGCTTTTCTCAATGCGCGGCGGCTCACCCAAACACCAGCCGCCCTCGCAGCTCAGCCCACGCGAGTTGATCCCAGAGTTTTCGTGGGAAAAGCTCCAGCGCGCGCCGGTCGTGGTCTCCGAGCAAACCTTGCAGGAGCTAGGCGCGTGAGAACAACCAAGCCGCGCTACGCCACCCGACGTGGGGTCTTGAGCGCCCTCGGCTGCGCCTGCGCGTTCTTGGCCGCGCCCCTCGGCTTGGCCGCCGACAAGCGCCGCCTCTACCTGCAAGCGCTCGGGCCAGGGCTCTCGGCGGCGGACATCGACTTCGTAAAGCAGTCGCTGCTAGCGTTCTATGATTTCACGCTGGTGGTGCTACCGACGCTGCCGCTGCCCAAGAGCGCCTACTACGCGCCCCGCGGTCGTTACCGCGCAGAAAAGCTACTGACCTTCCTGCAGAAGCAGTTGCCAGCGGACGGCTTTCGTATCCTCGGCATCACTGCCCGCGACATCTCCACCAGCAAGGGCAAGCACAAGGACTGGGGCGTGCTCGGGCTAGCCAGCATCGACGGCGTGGCCTGCGTCATCTCGAGTCACCGCACCAAGCGCAAGGCCAAGAGCAAGCAGCACGCCCTCGACCGCTTCGGCAAGGTCGCGGTCCACGAGATTGGGCACACGCTCGGGCTTGAACACTGCCCCACGGCGGGCTGCTTGATGCGTGACGCGGCGGGCAGCGTGCTCAGCAGCGACGCCGAGTACGACCTGTGCGGTGAGGTGTGTCGAAGGCAGCTGATCCGCCGCGGCTACGACCTGGCCAGCGCCGCGCCCCCTTGGCCAAAGCCAAAGTAGCCTTGGCGCAAATGGCTAAAGCGCCCCCAGGCAGGGGGCGCTTCGGCCGAAGTCACTCGTTAGCGCATCCGCACGGTCAGCTAATCTTCTGCTTGCGGAACCAGTTGCCGTACTTCCAAATACAGATAGCGCTGATGATGCCGATCGCCCCCATGATGGTCCACATCATGCCGACGTTGTGGGTGTCGTACAGCATGCGCGTGACCTCATGCTGGTCTTTGCCCAGGAACTCCACCAGCTTGAAGAAGGCTTCGCCGCCCTTGATGGCGTCCACGTCGGAGGCGCTCATGCCCTTCTCTAGCAGCAGCTCCCGAGCGAAGCGCTCCTTGGACGCGTAGTGATCGTACAGGCGCGGCGCCAGCAGGCCCTCCAACGACCAGCCAATTCCCAGCGGAATTTGTGAAAAGCCGAGGTACATGCCCTTCTTGCCCTTGGGCGCGAAGTTACCGATGAACTCGCTGAACTTGGGGCTGGACAGCATCTCGCCGGTGCTGAACACCAAGATGGCGCCGACGGACAACCAGCCGAGGGTCGAGTAGCCGCTCATGAACATCGCCGCCGTCGCCAGCAGCGTGCCGATCACCATGCTGGTGGTGGCGCGCATCTTCCCGCTGACCCAAGCGAAGAAGAAGCAGGTCACCATGATCAGACCGGCGTTCAAGTTCAGCATGCCCTCGGGGTTTACGTGGGTGCCCTCGTTGTTCATGCCGAGCAGGAACTTGAACACCGGGTTGCGGGTGCCGCCGGGACCGAACAGATCGTTGACGATGTTCTCGGTGTTGACCCACTCCTTGATGTGCAGCGGCAGCACGTCGAACAGCGAGTTGAACATGAACCAGAAGCCGCTGAAGATCAGCAAGTACAGCCACACGTGAGGCTTCTTGATCTCGTGGATCGAGTCGGCGAACAGGTTCTCTTGCTGAAGCTTGCCGTCCTTGATGTCTTTCGCCTTCGCCAGCCGCTCAGCCTTGCCTGGCTCTTTGTAGGTGAGCAGCAATAAGAAGTTCATGCAGATGATGCCGACGCAGGCGAAGAACACCTGCTTCCAGCCGAAGTGGCTGCGCATGTGGGAGGCCACCAGCGGTCCCAAGAAGCCACCGATATTTACCGTCTGGTAAAATATCCCCCAGGCCATCGAGCTGTTCTCGGGCCGGGTGGAGTTGACCAGCGTACCCTGAATGCCGGGCTTGAACACCGCGGTGCCTAGCGCCAGCACCACCGCGCCGCCCATGAAGCCGTAGTAGCTCGGGAACAGCGCCATCAGCAGGTAGCCCATGATCTTGATCACGGTGCTGACCGCGATGGTCTCTTTGTAGCCGAAGCGGTCTGACAGGCCGCCGGTGAACACCGGCACGAAGGACTGGACCAGCGCCCAGACGAACGTGATGTCGCCGTACTGGGAGGGTGTCAGCCCGAGCCCGCCGTGGGACACCGCGTCGGTGGCGTAGATCGAGGCCACCGCCTTGACGCCATAGAAGGCCAGGCGCTCGACCATCTCCATGCCGCCAACGACCCAGAACACATAGCCGAGGGACATGATCGCGGCGCCCATGCCGAGCTGCTTGATGCTGTCGGCGTTGCCAGTGGTCGCGTCGGCCTCGGCCACAGCCGGATCGACCGGGTTTGGCTCGACGGTAGGCGCGCGGCGCAGGTCGTCTATGGGGTCATTGTCTTCGGTGCTCATAGCTCACGGTTCCTCGGAAGGCGCGCACAGTATTCAGAAACGCCAAGCAATCCAAACGAACTGTGGCGGGCCCGGTGCAAATGCAGTTTCGCTATTATTTTCGGGTAGTTAATCCACGCGGGTAAGCCTGAGCCGAGGTCACTACGGGCGGCTGCCGAGGGCCATATGTGGCCGACTGAACGCCAGGCTGCGCGCTAAACTGCTCCCACCCCGCCCGGCGCGAGCTAACCCAAGTCAGCCCGAGAGACGCGCCCGCGGGCTGGCTAGCCTACATTTTCCGCACGGTATCACGATGTCGCGTGCTCGACGCCTCCAGGGCGCCGACGAGCGCGCTGGGGCTTGTCAGCCGCGGCCAAACTGGCGCACAAGGCGGTCATGGCCGTGTTGCTCCTGGACGTGATGGATACCTTGGTCTGGGACCCCTTCCGGCTGCTACCCCAGCATTTCAACCTGAGTTGGCAGGAGCTGCTGCGCGACAAGCACCCAACGGCGTGGGAGCGCTTCGAGCGCGGCGAGCTGAGCCACGCAGAGTTCTGCGCGACGTTCTTTCGGGACGGGCGCGGCGTAGACCCGGACCAAGTGCGGGACCTGCTGCGCGCCAGCTACCGCTGGCTAGACGGCGTGCCGCAGCTGCTCACCGATCTGCGCGCCGCGGGCCACGAGCTGCACGCGCTCAGCAACTACCCGGAGTGGTACCAGTGGATCGAGGCGGAGCTCGGGCTCTCACGCTGGGTGGCTTGGACGTTTGTGTCGTGTCGGACCGGCGTGCGCAAGCCGGACCCGCGCGCCTACACTCGCGCCGCCGCGCAGCTCAACCAACCTCCCAGCGCGCTCTGGTTCATCGATGATCGGCTGAGCAACGTCGAGGCCGCCCGCGCGGTGGGCATGCGGGGCCTGGTGTTTCAAGGTGCCGCGAGCCTGCGCCAGGCGCTGCAACTCGAGGGGCTGCTGAGGGACGCCTGACGCGCGCTGCTCGCGTCGCGCTCCCTCCACCCCCGTGCTCGAGGGGCCGTAGAAGTCGCCTTAGATCAAGCAGCGGGTTTGCGCATCGCGCAGCTTGGTCTATCGAGTGCGGGTGCCGCCAACCCCTCCCGAAAAACGCCGCGACTTTAGACACACCAAGATCTTGTGCACGCTAGGGCCCGCCAGCGACACCTCATCGGCCATCGACGGCCTAGCTAAGGCGGGCATGAACATCGCGCGGCTGAACATGTCGCACGGTGATCACGAGTCGCACCTGATGGTGATCCGGCGCATCAAGAGCCTCAACACCAAGCTGAACCACCCCATCAGCATCTTGCTCGATCTCCAGGGCCCTGAGATCCGCACGGGCGTGATCAGCGAGAGCCTGGATCTGAAGGTGGGTGAGACCATCACGCTCACGGTCAGCCCGAGCGTCGACCCTGAGATCAAGAGCGTCCAGGTCAACTACGACGACCTGGTCACGGACCTGCACCCTGGCGATCGCGTGACCGTCGACAACGGCCTGATCAACCTAGAGGTGCTGCGCATCAAAGATCGGCAGCTAGAGTGCCTGGTGCTAGACGGCGGCACGCTGGGTTCACGGAAACACGTCAACCTGCCTGGCATCCGCGTGAACCTGCCCAGCGTCACCGATAAAGATCGCAAAGACATCGCCTTCGGCATCGAGAACGAGGTCGACTTCATCGCGCTGTCATTCGTGCGCTCTGCCAACGACGTGCTGGAGGCGCGCGAGCAGATCGAGGCCGCGGGCGCCAACATCCGCCTGATCGCCAAGATCGAGAACCAAGAAGGCGTCGACAATTTCGCCGCCATCCTGCGCGAAGCCGACGGTATCATGGTCGCCCGAGGGGATTTGGGGGTGGAGGTCGACTTCCGTGAGCTCCCCGTGATCCAACGTCGGCTGGTGCGCGCCTGCGCCATCGCGGGTAAGCCCGTGATCGTGGCGACTCACCTGCTGGAGTCGATGATCGAGAACCCGATGCCTACCCGCGCGGAAGTAACCGACGTCGCCAACGCGGTCTACGAGCAGGCCGACGCGGTGATGCTGAGCGGCGAGACCGCGACCGGCGCCTACTCCACGCGCTGCGTCGAGATCTTAGACAGCCTCACGCGGCGCATCGAGAAGGAGCAAGGCTTTGGCTTTCACGAGCAGCGTCAACCCAGCACCCCTCGAGAAGAGCTAGCGCGCAGCGCTTGTCGCCTCGCGGATTCGATCAACTCACCGGCCATCGTGGTGATCACGCGGCGCGGCTTGCTAGCGCAGCAGGTGGCCAGCTTTCGGCCCAAGCGCGCGATCATCTACGCCTTCACCAACATGAGCAGCACGCGGCGCAAGCTCTGGCTGCTGCGCTCGGTGGTGCCGTTTGTCAGCGACTTTTCTAGCGATCCCGAGAAGACGATCACCACCGCGTTCGAGCGGCTCAAGCGCCGCAACCGCGTGTTCCCAGGCGATCCGATCGTGGTGATCAGCGACATCCAGACCACCCACGAGACCGTGAGCAGCATCCAGGTGCGCACCTTTGGCCAATAGTCGCGCCTGAAGCTACCAGTACAGGCAGCCCAGCGCCAGCCCAGTAAAGGTCGGGATGAGCGTGGCGTAGTCGTCGAAGCGGGTGCAACCGAACGACGAGTCCGTGAACTGGTACGTGAGGCGCTGCCCGTCAGCCACGCCTGCCCCGGCGAAGGCCTCGGCGTCAGACGCGGTGTTGCCGATGGCGAAGAGCACCGTGAAGCCCTTTTGGTAGACGTCGCTGAGCTCCCCTGACTTGTAGCCCACGGCCGCGCTCCCGGTCGCGCCAGTCAGCGTGGTGGTGGTGTGTACAATGCCGGGCGGAAAACCGTAGACGTCGAGGAACTCACGCGTCCGGCCCACCAGGAACTCCGGCCGCGCGGTCAGATAAAACGGGCGGTAGCCACGGCTGACGATAGCCCGCAACGCCTCCGGGGCGCTCGGATTAACCCCGGGCAAGTTGCCGGTGAGCAGCGCGGTGAACTCTTCGTTCTCGGCCGTGGTCAGCGTGCCGTCGACGTCGGTCACCACTAGTTCTTGTCCATGCGGCAACACTTCAATGTACAAGTCCGTCGCCGAGTGATCACCGGCCACCACCAAGTGGACGCGGTGTCGCCCCGGCCCTAGGCGCTTGGCGGTCGGGATCTGAAAGTACACGCGCCCGCCGCTGTCGTCGACCCGCTCCACGCTGGCGTGGGCGTTCTCCTCGGTGGTGATGCTGGTGCCGAGCAGCTCCCAGTCGGCTGCGCTGATCCCTGCGCAGTCACGCAACAGCCAAACGTCGACCTCTTCGTCCTTCAAATCCTTGTCCGTGACGCCGTAGGCGAATTTTGCGATAACCCACTGATCTGCATTTTCCTCAAGGAATAAATCTCGACCGCGGTGATTGGCGAACCCGGTGTTGACGATGACTGGCGAGGCGACGGAGTGCCTCCAGCCGCGCTTGGCGCCGACGTCTGGCAGCGGCGCGCCGCAGGTCGGTACCGCAGGGCAGCTCTGGATGCCGCCAGCTCCCCCCGCGCCCGCCGCGCCGCCGAAGCCGCCCAAACCGCCGGTCCCGCCGCCCCCGAGGCCGGCAGCACCTGCGGCCCCGCCGCCTCCCGCGGCTTCGCCTGCGGCACCCGCGCTACCCCCAGCCCCAGGGGCCAACGGACCATTTGACGAAGTCCCGGTCCCGCAGGCCACCAACAGCGCGGCGCCAGTCAAGGCCGCGCTGAGCGCTACGACGCCGCGAAAAAGCATCGCCAAGCCTAGCGCGACAGGCGAATGTGCGACACTGGTTGCGTGACGCCCTCGCCCGCTCTTCGCGCCGCCCGCTCGAGGCACTTGCTAAGCGCGCTCGTGTTCGCCTTGGCCGCGGGCTGCGGGCGCACCGCGGCGCCCGAACCGTCGGCGCGTGAGCGAGCGCCCGATATTTTATCGACTGAGACCGCGGCCGCCGAGTCAGCGACCCTCACTTACCTCGACATCCCCCTCGGCGGCGCCAGCGCCACGGACAAGCTGCCGCTTGTGATCGCCATCCACGGCCTGGGCGACAGTCCTCAAAATTTCTCGCGCTGGCTGCTCGCGCTGCCAGCCAGGGTGCGCCTGATCATTCCCCAGGCGCCCACCACCCACGGCCGCGGCTTCTCTTGGTTCCCGTACCGACCTGACCGCAGCGAACACGAGCTGGCGCGAGGCATGGCCGTCGCCCGCGACCAACTGGTGGCGCTGCTGGACCAGCTTGAGGCGAAGCACCCAGGGCTACGGGCGCCCGCGGTGCTCGGCTTCTCTCAAGGCGGCATGCTGAGCTTTGCGCTGGCGGCGCGCTACCCTGAGCGGTTCAGTCTGGTGGTCCCCATCAGCGGCATGCTGCCTCGGCAGCTCGATCCCCCGTCGAAGATCCCGCGGCAACTACCCGTCGTTCATGCGTTCCATGGCGAGGCAGACCGCGTCGTACCCATCGCACCTGGGGCGGACGCGGTGAGCCGCCTCGCCGGCCACGGTTACCCCGCGACCCTGCAGCGCTATCCGGAGGTGGGGCACCAGATCGCGCCGTCAGTCCGCGACGCGGTGTTCGCTGAAGTGTCCCGCTGGGCAGCGCCGGCGCCGGACTGAGACGCAGCGCTCGTCGACCTCTCGCGCTACCTGCTCGCATGCAAACGGGCCTGGATCGCGAGTCAGTCGACGGACCGGCTCTCGCTTTCGCAAGCTCGCGTTTCGGATCTGCAAGGTCACCCCACCAGCGGCTCTCATAACGCCACGCAACGTGGTTCGTGGGTAGTGGCACGCGTCGTGCAGAGGCCCGCCCAGGCGATAACGGGCGGATCGCCTAGCGTCGCCGCTAAATCCCCACCTCCGAGTGAGGTGATCCCGCGGTCAGGTCTTGCTGAGCGCGGCGCGAGTCGGTCCCCGACAGGTTCGCGGAACTCTTTGAAACACGAACTTCCCAACGGCGGGTGGCTACCCCCCCCCTCAGCCCCCGCCGTTGTTTTTGTAGCCGCGCCCCCGTGCGCGGGCTCAGCGCGCCGCGACCTTGGTCGCAGGAGCCGAGCAGGTGTTAGCAACGGCTCAAGTGATCGCCCCCTCGACCTTGAGCCGTTGATCTCTACCCAACGACTTGCAGTCTCGCCCCCCCTCGACTGCAGGTCGTTGAACTTTACCCAACGACTTGCAGTCTCGCCCCCCTCGATTGTAAGCCGTTGAAATCTACTCAACGGCCCGGGGCCCTCCCCCCCCCAAAGCCCCGGGCCGTTGTTCTTTTACTCTGAGCGCTGTGCTCGGTAACCCGCTCCAACCGGCGCTGCTTCTGTGGCGCCAGGTCGAGATACGCTCACTCAGTTTCCGCAAGGCAACTGAGGTGTAACCCTATTTGCACATAGCTGAGGTCTGGAGTCCAATGGAAGCGCCGCTGACTTGTACCACCAACGACACGTTGCACGTCGCGCGCGCCTACGTCCCACAAAAGCGCTGCGTCTTGGTGATCGAGCCCGACGCCGAAGTGGGTCGGCGGATCCAGCTCGCGCTGAGCCCGAGCTACGACGTGACGGTGGTCTCCAGCTCGCTGGTTGGCCTGCGCAACGTGCTCGAGGCCGGTCGCTTTAGCCTGGTGGTGTGCGACCTGATGGCGCTCGAGGTAGCGGGTCTGAACCTGTTCGACTCCCTCGCTGAGCTCGGCGCTGGGCTAGATCGCTTGGCGCTGATGTCAGAGCACGTCGGCTCACCGCGCGCCGCACAGTTCCTCGAGGAATCGGGTGGCCCGTGGCTACGCAAGCCGTTCCTCGACAGCGATCTGCTGAGCTTCGTCAAGTCTCGCTGCGCCGCCTAGCCGGACACCAGGCGAACTGGCTGCTGCGGTGAGCAGCGGCGCCGCTACGCGGACATTGAACGTCCGCCAGTAGACGGCGTTTTGTACCCGGCTGAACGCCGGGGTCAGCTAGCCTAGGCTGATGAGCGAGTGGAAGGCGCTGGGGGCAGCGGCCGCGCTGCGAGATCGCGCAGGCCGGCGGCGGTTGACCGTGGTGGTAGGGAGCGGGTTCAACCAGCAGGCGGGGCTGCGCGACTCGTGGCTCAGCCTCCTTGAAGGCGTGGCCCGCGACGCGCCGATTGAGCCGGGCGCCAAGGCTCAACTCAAGCGCACCCTGGCCCAAACTCAGGGCTCGGGCATGACCAGCATCTGGGAGGCCTTTTTGTGCGCCTTGGCCGGCCCCAAGCGGGCGCCCCATGACATCGAGGGCGCGCTCAAGCGCAAGGTCGCTAGCGCGCTCAGAGCAAGCCACGAAGCGCAAGCGCCGGGGCTCGAGTTCTACCGCGAGTTCGCGGCACATGACTTCTCAGACCTCATCAGCCTGAACTTCGATCGCAGCCTGTTGATCGCGAACGGGCGCCCTGAGGTCGCAGGCAAGACGTCGCTAGATCGCCACGGCTCCGCCGGTCGGTCTCGTGTCTGGTTTCCCCACGGCGATACGCAAGAGCACCGCTCAATCCGCCTGGGCGTGCGCAGCTACGGGACGTACATCGAAGCGCTCGAGCAGGCGCGGCGCGGGTATCAAGGACGGCAACGGCGTCAGCGCGGGCGCGGGTCAGAGCTTGTCCACCCCCCTAAGAGCTGGCTCGACGTCGTGCTGGATAACCCGGTGCTTTTTGTGGGTTGTGGGCTGTCCAGCGACGAGTGGCCGCTGTGGTGGGTGCTGCACCAGCGCGCGCGCAACCACGCCCGCCGCGAGCGGCTCTTTGCGCGACAAGCTGCTGAGGCTTCGCCTGCGGGTCGTCCAGGCAGCTGCTTTGTCATGTGGGCAGGCGACGTCCCAGAGCACCTCAAGGCGAAACCCGCGGGGATCCGCCTCGTGCACGCCAAGCACCATGGCTCGTGTTGGTCGCGCCTGCGCAAGATCTTGCGTGAGACAGCGTAGCCCCAGCGCTCGGCTTCAGCCGTCGAGCGCTGACACTTTGAGCGCTGACACTTGAGCGCTGACACTTGAGCGCGTGGTCTCAGCGGCCTATGCCGCTAGCATGAAGTACAACGCCCCAGCCGCGCTGCGCAACCAAGCGCCGATCGCCGAAGTACTAAAGCAGGTCATCCCGGCCGGCGCGCGGGTGCTCGAGCTAGCCAGCGGCAGCGGCCAACACGCGCTGTACTTCAGCAGCGTGCTGCCTGGGGTGCTGTGGCAGCCGAGCGACGTCAGCGACGAAGCCTTGGCCAGCATCGCCGCCTATCGCGAAGGCGCCGACGCCGAGCGCTTCTTACCTCCAATCCGCGTGGATGCAGCAGCGCCTCCATGGGGGCTCAGCGAGCTCGACGCGATCCTGTGCGTCAACATGATCCATATTTCCGCCTGGGAATCAACGGTAGGCCTGTTCGGGGGTGGAGGGGTGGCCCTCAAGCCGGGGGGCGCTTTGATCACCTATGGCCCCTATCGCTTCGACGGCGTGTTCACGGCCCCCAGCAACCGTGACTTTGATTTGGATCTCAAGCGGCGCAACCCCGCTTGGGGCGTGCGCGACGTCGCTGACCTGACCAAACTGGCTACGCAGCACGGCTTTCAGCTGGAGAGCAGCCACACGCTGCCCGCCAACAATCACGTGTTGGTCTGGCGCCGCGGCTGATCCCGAGCAGGTCACTACGCGCGGACAAATCCGCGCTGGCTGAGCCGATAAAAGCGCACGGCCAGCGTGAGCGCGACGAACGTCAGGCCGGCGGACAAGCCCCACCACAGCCCGCGCGCGCCGAGGCCGCCGATGAACGCGAGGCTGAGGCCGATGGGCGCGCCCACCAAGTAGTGGCCGGCCAGGTTGAGCAGCAGCGGCAGCCGCGTGTCTCCCGCCCCGCGCAACACCCCAGCCAGCACCGCCTGAGCGCCGTCCGACAGCTGAAACACCGCGGCGATCAGCAACAGCGGCACCGCCGCGGCCACCACCCCTGGCTGGTCGGTGATCACCAGCGCCAGTTCCGTAGGGAAAATCCAAAAGCTCAACGCCCCCAGGCTCATGAAGCCGACCCCCGCGGCCACCGCCACCACCCCCGCCCGCTGGGCGCCAGGGGAGTCGCCTGCGCCGATCGCTCGGCCCACGCGCACGCTGGCGGCGGCGCCGATCCCGAGCGGGATCATGAACGTGCCGCTGGCCAGGGTCAGGGCAACCTGGTGCGCGGCCAGCGCCAGCCGACTGATGTTGCCCATGGCGATGTTGGTCAGCGCGAAGATCCCCACCTCCGCCAGCAAGGTGAAGCCGACGGGCGCGCCCAGGGACGTCGCGCGGCGCAGCAGCGCCAGCGATGGTGTCCGCACGGAATCATCGCCAGCCGGCACCACGGTGCGGCGCAGCGCCAGCAGCAGCACGCCGAGCTGCAACACCGAGCAAAAGGCGCTGGTGTAGCCAGCGCCAGCGACGCCCAGCGCTGGCACGCCCCAGCGCCCGAGGCCCGCCGCCTCGAGGCCTGCGTCACCAAACACCAACGCCCAGCTCACCGGGAGGTTCACCACGTTGGCGACCAGGGCCGCCCACAGCACGGGCACCGCGCGCCCGACGGCCTGCAAGTAGCCGCGCAAGGCGACGAACAGCAAGAACGGGAACAGGCCCCACAGGCGGGCCAGGACGTAGCCCTGGGTTTGAGCCGCCGCGGCCGCGTCGATGCCAAAATCGCCCAAGCGGAAGGTGAGGGCCCAGATGCCAATGCCGAGCGGAATCGAGATCGCGGTGGCCAGCCAGCAGCCCTGCCACAGCATCTTGCGCGCCTGTCGCAGCTCACCCGCGCCCGCCGCCTGGGACACCAAGGGGTCCAGCCCCATCAAGATCCCCATCCCCAGGACCATCACCGAGAAGAAGACGCTGTTGCCGAGGCCAGCGGCGCCGAGCTCCAGCGCGCCCAAACGCCCCACCACCGCGGTGTCCACCGCGCCCAGCAACATCTGCCCGAAATTGGCGCCAGCCAGCGGCAGCGCCAGGACCACGAGCCCCCGCGCCTCCTTCAAGTAGGCAGAGCGGGGAGAGGTCACGCGGTTCACCGCGGCTGCCTACCACAGGCGCCGTGGCGCGCACCTGAGAAGCGCCGCCCTGGTCGACCGCTTCCGCATGAAGCCAACGCCGTCGGCGTGGCGCACACAGCAGCTGATTTCCAGGGTACACTCGGCGCCGTGGAGCCGTTGCTTGTGTTCGCTCACGGCGCGGGCGCGCCGAGCACCCACCCTTGGATGGAAGGCTGGGCTGCACGCTTGGCGACCCTGGGCGAGGTGGTGCGCTTCAACTACCCGTACATGGCTCAGGGGCGCCGCGCTCCAGATCGGCGACCTCAGCTGATTGAGGCCCACCGCGCCGCGCTCGAGGCTGCCGTCGCGGCCCACGGCGAGCTGGGCGGGCGGCTCAGGCCCGTGGTGCTCGTGGGCAAGAGCATGGGCTCGCGCGTGGGCTGTCACTTGTCACTTGAAGAGCACGTTTCCGCGCTGATCTGCTTCGGGTATCCGCTCCAGGCGCCCGCTAAGCAGGGTGTAACCCCCAAGCTGCGTGACGCGGTGCTGAAGCAACTCACCACCCCTGTGCTGTTTGTGCAGGGCACCCGTGACCCACTGTGCCCGCTGAGCACGCTCGCGAAGATCCGCGCCGAAATGCGCGCGCCAAGTCAGCTACACGTGGTCGAGTCGGGGGATCACTCCTTGCTCTGCACCAAGACCCAATTGAAGGCCTGGGGCAAGACCCAGCAGGCTGTAGACGCTGAGGTCCTGGGCGTGATCCGAGGTTTCTTGGCTCAGCAAGTTGGGGCTGGGTCGTGATACGGTCGTCTGTGTCCGCCTAAACGGGCGGGACACGCAAGCGGCTCACCGCGCACCGTGCGCGCACACCGAACACAGGAAGTACGCCTCATGACTGAAGCAGCCACCGCAAGCCCCCTAGCAGGCAAAGTCGCCCTAGTAACCGGCGCCACATCAGGCATCGGGCAAGCCATCAGCCTTGAGCTTGCCAAGCTCGGCATGCGCGTGGCCGCCGTCGCGCGTCGTGCGGATCGCTTGCAGGCGTTGAAGTCACGGCTTGGCGATCAGCTCTTGCCGCTCACCGCAGATCTGCGTGATCTTGCGCGGATCCCAGCTCTTTTCGCGCGGATCCAAGAAGAGTGGGTGGGGGTGGACGTGCTGATCAACAACGCCGGGCTAGGCCACGAGACGCCGCTGATCGGTGGCAGCCTAGACAAGTGGCGCGAGATGCTGGACGTCAACGTGCTCGCGCTGTGCGTGTGCACCTCAGAGGCCGTGCAAGACATGCAGCGCCGTGGCGTCGCAGGACACGTGATCCACATCTCATCAATGGCCGCCCACCGGGTCCCGGCGGGCAGCGGCGTCTACTCGGCTAGCAAGTACGCGGTGCGCTCGCTGACCGAGGGCCTGCGCCAAGAGCTGCGCGAGCTTGGCAGCCCGGTGCGCGTCAGCTCAATTAGCCCCGGCTATGTTGAGACGGAGTTTCACCAGAACTATTTTCAGAGCGCTGAGCGCGCGCGCAAGGCGTACAGCCGCTACCCGGCGCTCAAGCCGCAAGACATCGCGGGCAGCGTGCGCCATATCCTCGAGGCACCGCAGCACATGCAAATCCACGACATTTTGCTGCGCGCCACGGAGCAGCCTGAATAGCGCAGGCTGAGTGACGCAGGCTGAGTGACGCGGCGCCAGCTCAGAGGCGCTGCACGAGCAAAGCGCGCCCGCAGGGGCGGGGGCGCGCTTGCTCGCGCATCAGGCGCACAGCGCTGCGCCGCGGCAGCGCCGCTGAGGGCACCGCCGCAGCGCGGCTCAGGGCGTCACCCAGCGTTCAGCGCTCAAGCGCCCACCACGTTAGGCGAGCCCGAAGAGCTGAACGGAAGCTCACCGCGGAAGCGCTAGTCGCAAATACGAGCCAGCTTTGTCCGGTGGCCGTTTTGGCCACTGGCAGTTGGTATAGGCACCTATACAAGTAGATCTCCCACGTTGAAAAGCGGCGGGCCCGCCCGCTGACGCAAGCGGTGCATCGCCGGGCGTTGTGTGCCATCCTCGCGCTAAGGGAGGTCCGATGGAGCATAGCTCCCAGATCATCGCGCTCGAGGTGTTGGAGAGCTTGAACGATGGCATTCAGGTCATCGGCTTTGACTGGACGTACCTGTATGTCAACGCGGCGCTAGAGGCCCACGGTCAGCGCAGCCGCGAGGAGCTGCTCGGGCGCAGCATGATGGAGTGCTACCCAGGCATCGAGCAGACCGAGATGTTCGCCTTGCTCTCCCGCTGCATGCACGAGCGCACCGCTGGTGAGATGGAGAATCAGTTCTCATTTCCGGACGGCTCCAGCGGGTGGTTCGAGCTCAAGTTCATCCCGGTGCCGATGGGCATTTGCGCGCTGTCGCTGGACATCACCGCACGCAAGCGCAGCGCGGCGCGGCTCGCGCGCACCGAAGCGCAGCTGGTCCAAGCGCAAAAGATGGAAGCCATCGGACGCCTAGCAGGGGGCGTCGCCCACGACTTCAACAACCTGCTCTCGGTCATCCTGAGCTACGCAGATCTACTGACCCTGACCATCCCCCCAGGCGAGCCAACGCTCGAAGACGTCAACGAGATCCGCAAGGCGGGCCTCCGCGCGACCGATCTAACCCAACAGCTGCTCACCTTCAGTCGCCAACGGGTCATGGAGCCGAGCGTGCTCAATTTGAACGCCGTGGTGAGCGACGCGGCGCGCATGTTTGGGCGCTTGCTCGGTGAGGACATCGAGCTGAGCTGCATGCTGACACCTCACCCGTGCCACGTGATGGCAGACCCAGGCACGCTCGATCAGGTCCTGATGAACCTGGCCGTCAACGCGCGAGACGCGATGCCACGCGGAGGCAAGCTAACGCTCGAGACCAAGCAGGTCTCGCTCGACTCCGACTACTGCTCAAGCCACCTGGGCGTAGAGCCGGGCAGCTACGTGATGTTGGCCATCACGGACACCGGGCTCGGCATCTCCAAGGAACACCAGGCCCGCATCTTCGACCCGTTCTTCACGACCAAGGCGCAGGGCAAGGGCACCGGCCTCGGCTTGTCGATGGTGTTCGGCATCGTGAAGCAGTGCGGTGGCCACATCTGGCTGTACAGCGAGCTGGGGGTCGGCACGACCTTCAAGATCTATCTACCACTCATCCAAGGGTCCTTCGAGGAGCGGCCCATCTCATCGTCGTCAACGATACCCCGTGGTAATGAGACGATCTTGCTGGTCGAAGACGACGCGCAGGTGCGCGCGGTGGCCTGCACGATCCTGACCCGCGCTGGCTACCGAGTCCTACAGGCCAACGACGGGGTGGACGCGGTAGAGATTTGGCAGCGCCAACCCACAGGCATCCACCTCCTGCTGACAGATGTCGTGTTACCTCAGATGAGTGGTCAAGATCTGGCAGCCAAGCTGTCGGCGGAGCAGCCAGAGCTGAAGGTGTTGTTCATGTCGGGCTACACTGACGACACCGTCAGCTTGCACGGCATCCTCGACTCCGGCGCGGCGTACCTTCAAAAGCCCCTCACTCCTGCGCTGCTCAGCAACAAGGTGCGGGCGGTGCTCGGCGCGCCGCGGGCCGCCAAGTAGGTCCGCCGCACGCCGGCTGGGGTTCCGCTATGCTCCGAGCTGTGATGCGCTCCACCACGCTCCTGGCCTTCACCGCCGCGCTGTGTGCCACAGCCTGCTCGAGCTCCGACCAGCGCGCAGCGCCCAGCGGGCTAGGGGGCGCCCACACCGGCGGCACCGCGACCGCCGGCACGGGCGCAGGAGGCTCGAGCTCCGGCGGGGCACCTGGCGGCAGCTGCGCCGATTGCTCTGGCGCTTCCGCCGGGCAAGGTGGCTCAGGCGCGAGCCAAGACAGCGGCGCCGCGCCTTGGCTGCCCGCGACCAGCGACACGAGCCAGCTCCCGTTCAAGCTCAACGTCGCAGGCAGCGGCACCGCGCGCCTAACCAGCGTCCACGTCACGGACAACCGGGTAGAGCTGCTGTTGCTGGGCGCCGCGCACCGCGGCGTCGTCTACACGTCCCACGACTGGGTCGCGGCGGGCTACACTTTGTATGATGTGATCTCCATCGCGGAAGACGGCGCCGATCTAGCCGTCACCTACCTGTATTGTGTCGGCACCGATCTGCAGTACGCCTACACCGAGAGCTTTCAGCACGCCCTCGACTGGGAGCCGATGAGCGGAACCTGCGACGTGCTGATGGGCGCCTATGACACCCAGGTGGACCTGCCCGCGCTGAGCGCACTTCCGGGCGGATTCAATAGCGGCATCTCGATTTCGGGCGCGGGGGTGGAGGTCAACCCACTAGGCGGAGACCTCGAGCTCAGCGGCAGCTCGTGGGAGCTCACCCCGTTCGCCACCGTAGACTGCACGGACTGCCCCGGGGGCCCGTGGCTGGAAGTACACTCGCTGCTCCGCGCCGCAAATCGCGGGTGCTTCGGCATCCTCTACCTTTACCCTGAGGATCCGATGCGCGTGGACTTCACCAACGCCATCTGCCTGCCGGACCTCAGCCAGCCAGCGCAGAGCTACAGCGCGACCTGGAGTGGCATGGTGCCCATGGGGCTAGCGCCCGGCCAAGCCCGGAGCGCGCCGGCGCGGCTCCGCCAGTTCGGCTGGCGCCCAGCGGTCCAGCCCCCAGCGGAGTAGCTCCGCCAAGGCAGGCGCGAGCGTTATGGGAGGTGCGGCTCGCGCGCGGCGGCCATCCCGCGCGTGGTTGGTCTGCGCCGGGCGTCAGCGTAGACGCTGAGGTACTGCTCAGCGCTCGCCCGCCAGTCAAAGCGCTGCTGCATGCCAGTCCGCTGAATGCTGCGCCAGGTCGGGCGCGCGGCGAAGGTCTTGACCGCGCGGTGCAGCGCGCCCACGAGCGCCTGGGTCGTCGGCTCCTCGAACACGAAGCCCGTCGCCGTACGGTTTTCGATGGAGCTGTGGGTCGCGTCCACCACGGAGTCCGCGAGCCCACCCGTGCGGCGCACTACCGGCGGGCTGCCGTAGCTGAGGGCGTAGAGCTGAGTCAGCCCACACGGCTCGGAGCGCGATGGGACCAACATCGAGTCACAGCCGGCTTGAATCAGGTGCGAGAGCGCTTCGTCGTGATCGATCACCACGCGCAGCTGCTTGGGGTGTCGCTCTGACAAGCGGATCAACTCACGCTCTAAGCTGGCGTCACCGCTGCCCAACACCACCAGCTGCGCGCCCCACGTCAGCAAGCGAGGTAAGGCTCCGATCACCAGATCGACGCCTTTTTGCCAGACCAGCCGCGTGACCAGCCCGAACATTGGCCCCTCGCCCGCGCGGGAGAAACCCAGGCGCTCGCGCAGCGCGTGGGTCGCCGCGCGCTTGCCCGCGAGGTGCTCACTATCGTATCCCTCGGGAATAAAATGATCGGCGCTGGGGCTCCAGCGCTGGTAATCGACGCCGTTCAAGATCCCGACCACGTCGCTTGAGCGTGAGCGAAGCAGCCCGTCGAACCCACCCCCCTGCTCTGGGCCCTGGATCTCTTTGGCGTAGGTTGGGCTAACGGTGGTGATGCGGTCGGCGTAGAACAACCCCCCCTTCAGGAACGAGAGCTGCCCATAGAACTCGACGCCGTCGATGTGCATGGCGGAGCTCGGCAGGCGGAGGTGCGGCTGGTGATGCGCCCCGAAGGAGCCGGAGTAGGCGAGGTTGTGGATGGTCAGCACCGTCGGCGCATGCGTTGCCGCCAGGCAATTAACTCGCGCATAAACTACGCTCATGGCCCCCTGCCAGTCGTGAGCGTGGACCAACGGCGACACCAACCCGGGGTCCAGCCCGCCCCCGAGCAGCGCCCCTACCCAGCCCAGCGCGGCGAAGCGCCGCGCGTTGTCGGGCCAGTCATTGCCATCTGGCCCAGTGTAGGGATTTCCCACACGGGAAAAATGCCCAGGGCAGTCCAAGATGTACATCGGGACGGGTGAGCCCAGCAAGCGGCCGCGAAACACCCGCGCCGGGCCCCCGCCGAACAGGTCGGCCTCGGTCCAGATGCTGGTCAGCCCGCGCCCCGCGTCGAGCACGCCAGGGAAGCCAGGCAGCAGCAGGCGTGCGTCCACGCCGAGCTCGCGCTGGGCGGCCGGCAGCGCGCCGAGCACGTCTGCCAAGCCGCCGGTCTTGACGTAGGGGTGCTGCTCGGACGCCACATGCAGCACCGCACCAGGACGAACCGAAGCGGGAGTACTCACCCGAACACTCTACAGCGCGTCGAGCATGGCTTGGGTGATCAGCGTGATCCCCTGGGCCGTGCGATAAAAACGCGCAGCATCAGCGGTCGCGTCGTCTCCCACCACCAGGCCTTCGGGGATCTGGACGCGGTGGTCGACGATCGTTCGGTGCAGCCGCGCGTGACGCCCGACCGAGGCGCCGGGCAGGACCACGGAGTCAGACACTTCGGCGTGGGAGTGCAAGCGCACGTCCAACGACAACAACGAACCGCGCACGCTGGCCCCAGACACCACCACCCCGCTGGACACCACGCTGTCCACCGCCGAGCCTCTGCGGTGGTCGTCGTCGAAGACGAACTTGGCCGGTGGCAGCTGAGAGTGCGCGCTAAAGATCGGCCAGCGCGCGTCGTACAGATCGAGCTCCGGGATGATTCGCGTCAGGTCGATGTTCGCGTCCCAGAACGCGTCTAGGGTGCCAACGTCTCGCCAATACGGCTGCGCGCCGTCACGCATCACGCAGCTCTCGCTGAGGCGGTGCGCGAACACGTTAGCCCAGCTCACCAGCTTGGGCAGGAAGTCCTTGCCGAAATCGTGGGTCGAGTCTGGGTTCATCGCGTCCTGGTTCAGGACGTCATACAAGAACTCCGCCGAGCACACGTAGATCCCCATGCTCGCCAACGACGTGCCGGGCTGACCTGGGATGGACGGGGGCTGCGCGGGCTTCTCTAGGAACTCGACCACGCGGCCAGCCGCGTCGACGGCCATCACGCCAAAGCCGCTGGCCTCCTCAGCCGGGACTTCTGCACACCCCACGGTAATATCCGCGCCTCGCTCGACGTGTTGCTGCAGCATCACGCTGTAGTCCATCTTGTAAACATGGTCGCCAGCCAAGATCACGATCAACTTGGGCTGTTCATCCCGCAAGATGTCGAGGTTTTGCCACACGGCATCGGCAGTGCCCCGGTACCAAGTCGCCTCGTCTACCCGCTGCTGAGCTGGGAGCAGGTCAATGAACTCGCCCAGCTCGGCGCGTAAGAAACTCCAGGCCCGCTGGATGTGGCGCAGCAAGCTGTGGGACTTGTACTGCGTGACGACATAGTTGCGGCGCAGGCCCGAGTTGATGGCGTTGGACAGCGTGAAGTCGATGATGCGGTACTGCCCGCCGAAATGCATGGCGGGCTTCGCGCGTCGCTCGGTGAGCGGCATCAGGCGGCTGCCTCTGCCACCCGCGAGGACGAGCGCGACCGACGACGCTACCAGGGCCCGGACATCTGCTGGCTGACTCATCCCCACAACACTCCTAGCCGTGATCTGTGCCACGTCGTATCAAGCAGCTGCTCGCGCTTACGCCGCCTCAAGCGCGAGCACCCAAAGATTTTTCGCTCGGCGGCGCCGACCTATAGCAAGATCCTCGCCAAGCTATGTCACCTCGCGATCGCGCATCTCTCCCTCCCCTCATCCAAGACGACCGAACCGGAATGACGCCGGAGGTGCTCGAGCGAGCGGTCCTGGATCACATCTACTACACCTGTGGCAAAGACGAAGGGTCCGCGACAATTCGCGACGTCTACACCGCCATGGCGCAAGCCCTGCGTGATCGCCTGCTGAGCCGCTGGCTGGCGACCCGCAGCACCTACCGCGAGACCGACACCAAGCGCGTCTACTACTTGTCAGCGGAGTACTTGCTAGGCAGGGCGGCGAGCCAGAACTTGGTCAGCCTTGGGCTGTACGAGACGGCAGAGCGCATGTTCGCTGAGCGCGGGATGAACCTGGCCGCGGTGCTTGAAAAAGAGCCTGATCCTGGGCTGGGGAACGGGGGTCTTGGGCGACTCGCTGCGTGCTTCCTCGACTCGCTGGCGTCGCTGGCGCTGCCCGGGTTCGGCTACGGGATCCGCTACGAGTACGGCATCTTTGAGCAGCGCATCGAAGGCGGAGAGCAAGTCGAGCGCGGCGATGCGTGGTTGCGCTACGGAAACCCTTGGGAAATTCCGCGCTTTGATTTGATGGTGCCGGTTCAGTTCTACGGCAGCGTTCAGGGCACGGGCAGCGGCGACGCCAAGCGCTGGGTCGATGGGCGCTCGGTGATCGGCATGCCGTACGACACGCCGATCGCCGGCTACCAGAACGACACAGTCAACACGCTGCGGCTGTGGTCCGCGAAGGCGTCGCGAGACTTTGACCTGCAACTATTCAACGCAGGAGACTACCGGCGCGCGGTTGAAGAGAAGGTCAACAGCGAGACCATCTCGCGCGTGCTTTACCCCGCGGATCACTCCCCCGAGGGCCGTGAGCTGAGGCTCAAGCAGCAGTATTTCTTCGTCGCCTGCTCGATCAGCGACATCATGCGGCGCTACAAGGCCAGCCACGCGACCTTCGAGCGTTTCCACGAGAAAGTGGCGATCCAGCTGAATGACACGCACCCGGCGATCGGGGTCGCTGAGCTGATGCGCGTCCTGATTGACCTGGAGGGGCTGCCGTGGGCTACGGCGTGGGACATCACCCAGCGCACCTTTGGCTATACCAACCACACGCTGATGCCCGAGGCGCTCGAGAAGTGGCCGGTGGAGATGTTCGCGCACCTGCTGCCTCGGCACCTAGAGCTGATCTTCGAGATCAACGCGCAGCTGCTCGGTCAGGTACATATCCGCTGGCCGGGCGACGAGGCCAGGCGCCAGCGCATGTCGATCATCGAAGAGCACCCCGAGCGCAGCGTGCGAATGGCGCACCTCGCGGCAGCGGGTTCACATCGCATCAACGGGGTCGCGGCGATCCACTCCGAGCTGGTGCGCACCCGGCTCTTACCCGACTTCGCAGAGCTCTACCCAGAGCGCTTCATCAACGCCACCAATGGGGTCTCGCTGCGGCGCTGGGTGCGCGTAGCCAACCCGCAGCTAGCCGCGCTGTACGACCAGCGCGTGGGGCCGGGGTGGCTGAAAGACGCGACGCTGCTGACGCCGTTGGGCGAGCTGGCCGACGACCCGGAGTTCACCTGTGAGCTTGAGCGCATCAAGCTCAGCAACAAGCAGCGGCTGGCCGCGCTGGTCTTCAAGCAGCAGGGGCTGAGCGTCGACCCAGCGGCCATGTTCGTCGTGCAAGTCAAGCGCATCCACGAGTACAAGCGCCAGATCCTCGCGGCGCTCCACATCATCGACCGCTATCGCAGCATCCGCGCGAACCCAGAGCAAGACAGCCCGGCGCAGGTCTTCGTGTTCGCGGGCAAGGCGGCGCCCGGCTACGACATGGCCAAGCGCCACATCCGCCTGCTCAACGACCTCGCCAGCATCATCAACCGTGACCCATTGGTCGCCGGGCGTTTGTCGGTGGTGTTCATGGCCAACTACAACGTGTCCCTCGCAGAGCTGATCATCCCGGCTGCAGACGTTTCCTTGCAGATTTCGTTGGCTGGGACCGAGGCCTCCGGCACGGGGAACATGAAGCTCTCGATGAACGGCGCGCTGACGGTGGGCACGCTAGATGGCGCCAACGTCGAGATCCGCGAAGCCGTCGGAGAAGAGCACTTCTTCCTGTTTGGTATGGACGAGCGCACGGCGTCTTCGCGACGTCAGGCCTATGAGCCCGCGGCGTACGTGCGCGCTAGCCAGCGGCTGTCGGGCGCCATCGAGCTGCTCCAGAGCGGCTTCTTCAGCCCAGATGATGCCGCGCGGACACGCCAGATGGCAGAGTACCTGCTGCATCAGGATCCGTTCATGGTGTGCGCGGACTTTGACAGCTACGTCGAGTGTCAGGACCACACGCTGCAGATCTACAATGACCGCGCGCTGTGGATGCGACACGCCGTCAAGAACATGGCCAACTTGAGTCGCTTTTCTAGCGACTCGACCATCGCCGTCTACGCCCGAGAGGTTTGGGCGGCCGAGCGTTGCGACGTCGACTTCGATACGTTCCTCAGGGAGCTGAAGGTAACCTAGACCCTCGAACCCGCGAGACATCAGCAGCGCGCCGTGAAGCCAACGCTGACCGCGTGGCGCGCTTGGCTATGGGCCCAGGCGAGGGCGCTCGAGCACCATCATGCTGCGATCTGGCACGAGGACGACTTGGCCCGCGTGGATGTGCCCCGAACGACGCTCGGCGAAGCCGTTGACGGTATCGAGCACCAGAAACCAGGGCTCGTGATCTAACACGGCAGGCATCACGAACTCCAGCGCATGATCGCCAGCGTTAGCCATCACGTAGAAGCTATCGTCCACGATGCGCTCTCCGCGCGGACCCGTGCTAGGCAGGCCCTCCCCGTTGAGGTACACCCCGAGGGCGCGGGCGTAGGCCACCTCCCAGTCATGGTCATTCATCTCGGCGCCGTCGGGTTTGAACCAGCCGATGTCAGTCAGCTGAGAACCCCGGACCGAGCGCCCCTGAAACCAGCTGCGCCGCGACAACACGGGGTGCTCGTGTCGCAGGCGCAGCAGCGCTCGCGTGAACTCCAGCAGCTCGCGGTCTGCATCTGCCCAGTGGATCCATGAGAGCGGTCCGTCTTGGCAGTAGGCGTTGTTGTTGCCCTGCTGGGAGCGCCCGAGCTCGTCACCGGCGCTGAGCATTGGCACGCCTTGAGACAGCAGCAGCGTGGTTAAGAAATTACGCTGCATGCGCGACCGCAGCTTGAGCACTTGTGGGTCATCGGTCTCGCCCTCGACGCCGCAGTTTTGGGAGCGGTTGTGGCGCTCGCCGTCGCGGTTGTTCTCCCCGTTCGCCTCGTTCCGCTTCTCGGTGTAGCTGACCAGATCTCGCAGGGTGAAGCCGTCGTGGGCGGTCACGAAGTTGATGCTCGCGTGTGGACTGCGGCCGCCGCGGCGATACAGGTCCGAGCTGCCAGTGAAGCGGAACGCGAACTCGCCTAGGGTGCGCTCCGAGCCACGCCAAAAGTCACGCACGGTGTCGCGGTACTGGCCGTTCCACTCCGACCACTGCACCGGGAAGTTCCCCACCTGGTAGCCGCCCTCACCAATATCCCACGGCTCGGCGATCAGCTTCACCTGGCTGATCACCGGATCTTGCTGGATCAAATCGAAGAACGCGGACAGCCGATCGACATCGTGCAGCTCCCGCGCCAAGGCCGACGCTAGATCGAAGCGGAAGCCATCGACGTGCATCTCCTGCACCCAGTACCGCAGGGAATCCATCAGCAGCTGAAGCACGTACGGGTTGCGCCCGTTCAGGCTGTTGCCACAACCGGTAAAATCGACATAGCGGCTCGGGTCTTCGGCGAGCCGGTAGTAGGCGGCGTTGTCGATGCCACGGAAGGACAGCGTGGGGCCGTTGTGGTCTCCCTCGGCGGTGTGGTTGTACACCACGTCAAGCAGCACCTCGATGCCTGCCGCATGAAACGCCTTCACCATCTGCTTGAACTCGACCACCTGGTCCCCGTCGACGCGGCGCGCAGCCAGCTCGTTGTGCGGCGCGAAGTAGCCGATCGAGTTGTAGCCCCAGTAGTTGCGCAACCCGAGGCGCGTCAACCGCTCGTCGTGGATCCACTGGTGGACCGGCATCAGCTCCACCGAGGTGATGCCCAGGTCCTTCAAGTAGCCGATCACGTGGGGGTGGGCGAGCCCGGCGTAGGTGCCGCGGAGCTGCTCTGGCACCTGCTCCATCAGCATGGTCATGCCCTTGACATGCAGCTCGTAGATCACGGTCTTGTGCCAAGGTACCTTGGGGTGGCGATCGTGGTCCCAGACGAAGTAGGGGCTGACCACCACCGATCGCGGCACGACCGGCGCGCTGTCGATTCCGCGAGGTTGCCCCCCATCGGGCGTGGCGACCAGCGCCTGCCCTTGCCAAGACACGGTTCCCGCGATAGCGCGCGCGTACGGGTCTAGGAGCAGCTTGGACGGATCACAGCGGTGGCCGCTGGTGGGCGCGTAGGGGCCGTAGACCCGAAAGCCATAGCGCTGCCCAGGGCGCACGCTGGGCAGGTAGCCGTGCCACACATTCCCCCGCAGCGACAGCAGCCGCACCCGGTGCTCCACGTCGTGCTCGTCGAACAGGCAAAGCTCGACGCCCTCTGCGACCTCAGAGAACAGCGCGAAGTTCGTGCCCGCGCCGTCGTAGGTGGCGCCGTAGGGGTACGGCGCGCCCGGCCAGAGCTCCATGTCTTTTAGCGCGTCGGTGATCCAGAGACGCTAGTGCCGGCACGAGGTTTTCGCAACGCCTGTCAACCTGCGGGCTCGGGCGCGTTAGCGCCGGGCGCGCCGCCCCGTCCACCCCCGCTCGCCGGGAGCGCGATGCGTCCAGTTCACTGGCGAAGCGCGACGAACGCTGCGTTGCCACTTGCTACTCGGCGGCTGCCTTCACAGGCTGTCGTCCGTGAAACGCTCAGCGCTGGAGAGCCTCGCGACCCTGTACGGGATCGAGACGGAGTTCTACGAAACCTCAGGTACCCGGCGCGTCGCCAGCGACGACGCCTTGCTCGCGATGTTACGCGCCCTGGGCTGCCCCGCCGAAGCAGAGCACGATTTGAGCCCAGCCATCGACGCGCGACGCCGCGACCTAGCCAGCCGCGCGCTGCCACCGATCATCGTGTGCTGGGGCGGAGCGGGCAGCGTCAGGTTACGCTTGCCGACGGCAGACGCCGGCGGGGTGGTGTTGTTTAGCCTGCTCACCGAAGCCGGAGAAGAGCGCACCTGGCAGACTCGCGCGTTCGCGACCGCGAGGCAAATAAACGTAGGCGACGCGACCTATCGTGAGCTGAGCGTTGAACTGCCTGGCCCTATCCCATACGGTTATCATCGCCTGCGCGTCCAGGCCGGCAGCTCGCAGCTGGAAGCGCCGCTGTGGTGCGCGCCACCCGCGGGCTGGGTCGCTCCAGAAGGCAACAGCTGGGGCCTGTTCGCGCCCACCTACGCGCTGAAGTCGGAGCGCAACCTGGGCGTCGGAGACTACGCCGACCTACGCCGCGCAGCTGAGTGGGTGGGGGCGCTCCAAGGCAGCGTGTTCGCGACGCTGCCGCTGCTCCCCACCTTCATCGACGGGCCGTTCGACCCGAGCCCCTACTCGCCGATCAGCCGGCGCTTCTGGAACGAGCTGTATTTGGCCATCGACGAGCTGCCTGAGCTAGCGGAGTGCGCGGTCGCCCAGCAGCTGCTGGCCTCTGAGCAGTTCCGTGCGACATCGCGCGCGCTGCGCGCCGCGCCGCTGGTCGACTACTTCCGCGTCTCAGCGCTGAAGCGCCAAGCGCTGACCGAACTAGCTGCCGCGTGCTATGCAAACCCCACCTCGCGCGCGGAGCTTGAGCGACGACTAGAGCTCGCGCCTGCCGTCGCAGACTACGCGCGCTTTCGGGCGACCATGGAGCGCCAGGGGCGGCCGTTCAGGCAGTGGCCTGCGCGCATGCGGGACGGCGACCTGCAGCGCGAGGACTACGAGGCGATGCGCTTTCAGTACTACTGCTATTGCCAAATCCGTGCGGAAGATCAAATCGCTGGGTGCGCTACGGCCGCCACGAGCAGCGGCGCCAAGCTGTATATGGATCTGCCGATCGGCGGCCACCCCGACGGCTACGACGCCTGGCGCTTCGGGCAAGAGCTGCTCACCAACTGCAGCACTGGCGCACCCCCCGACCAGCTGTTCCAAGGTGGGCAGGACTGGGGCTTCGCGCCTCGGCACGCGATCCGCAGCAGCGAGCTTGGGCACCCGCATTTTCGCGCCTGCCTCCGCCACCACATGCGCCACTCGGGAGTGCTGCGCATCGACCACGTGATGGGCTTGCACCGCGCCTATTGTATTCCGCGCGGTTTATCTGCGACACAAGGCGTGTACGTGAGGCAACCGCACGACGAGTTGTACGCCGCGATGTGCATCGAGTCCCACCGCTTTAAGACGGAGTTGGTCGGCGAAGATCTCGGCACCGTGCCCGACGAGGTGCGGCTCAGCATGGCAGAGCGGCGTATCAGCCGGCTGTTCGTGCTGCAGTACGAACCCACCCCCAAACCTGGCGACTCCATCGCGCCGCCAGCGGACAGCGTCGCGTCGTTGAACACCCATGACATGCCCACGCTGGTCGGGCACTGGCGGGGCCGCGATCTCGACACGGATCTTGTGCTTGGCCTGATCACCCAAGCCCAGCTCGAGCAGACCCAGGCGGCGCGGCGCGAAGACCGAGCGAGGGTCGAGCGATCGCTAGAGCAAGAGGGGCTGCTGCAACATCCCTCCACCGAGACAGAGTTGCTCGTCGCGCTGCTCAAGCGCCTGGCGCGCAGCGACGCGCGCTGTGTGCTGGTCAGCATCGACGACCTGCTGCTGGAAATTGAGCCTCAAAACGAGCCTGGCACCGGTCCTGAGCACCCGAACTGGCGGCGCAAGCTGACGCTCGACCTCAGCCAACTGGCCGCGTCGACCGAGGTCCAGACGCTGCTCAAGTCGCTTCCGCGCGCTACCACTAAGCCGCCGACGGCCCAACCTGACCAACCGCAAGCGCTGACGCAGCCCGGCGCGCGGCCCGCTAGTCGACCCGCGGCGCGGCTGTCCGACGTGGATTTGTACCTGTTCAATCAGGGCACACACCACCGGCTGTACGAGCTGCTCGGCGCTCACCCGGCGGACGACGAGGCTGAGCCGGGCACCTACTTCGCTGTCTGGGCACCCAACGCGCGAGCGGTGCACGTGATCGGGGATTTCAACTATTGGGGTGGCGAGAGCCGCCCGCTGTGGCCCAGAGGTGAGTCCGGTATATGGGAGGGCTTCGCCCCTGGCGTGCGCCAGGGTGATCTTTACAAGTACCGCATCACGACGCAGCAGGGTGAGGTGCTGGAGAAGAGCGACCCGTTCGCTCGCCGCACGGAGACGCCACCCAAGACCGCGTCCGTCGTCCACTCAGCGCGCTACACCTGGCGCGACGCAGAGTGGATGCAGCAGCGCGCCGCCCACAACGCCCTCGACCAGCCTTGGTCCGTGTATGAGCTGCACCTCGGCTCGTGGCGACGCGCGGAGGACGGCGCTCTATTTGGCTACCGCGAGCTCGCCCCACTGCTGGTCGCCCATCTGCAGCGGCTACAGTTTACCCATGTAGAATTCATGCCGGTGACGGAGCACCCGTTCTACGGCTCGTGGGGCTATCAGGTCACCAGCTACTTCGCGTCAACCAGCCGCTACGGCACACCAGAAGATCTAAAGTTCCTCATCGACGAGCTGCACCAAGCGGGGATCGGGGTGGTCTTAGATTGGGTGCCTGGGCACTTTCCAACTGACGGCCACGCCCTGGGGCGCTTCGACGGCGCGGCGCTGTATGAGCACCCGGACCCTCGACGCGGCTTTCACCCGGACTGGAAGAGCTACATCTTCGACTTTGGTCGGCCGGAGGTCAGGGCCTTTCTGATGTCGAGCGCGGCCTTCTGGCTCGAACACTTCCACGCGGATGGCCTGCGAGTGGACGGCGTCGCGTCGATGCTCTACCTGGACTACTCACGAAACCCTGGGGAGTGGACGCCCAACGTCCACGGCGGTCGCGAGAACCTGGAGGCCATCGAGTTCTCCAAGCAGCTCAACGTGATGTTGTACGAGCGCTTTCCGGACACTCAAACCTTCGCCGAAGAGTCCACCGCCTGGCCCATGGTGTCGCGGCCGACCTACCTCGGCGGGCTGGGCTTCGGCGCCAAGTGGGACATGGGCTGGATGCACGATGTCCTCGACTACTTCCATGAGGATCCGCTGTACCGCAAGTACCACCACGACAAGCTGACGTTCAGGGCGATGTACGCTTGGCACGAGAACTTCGTGTTGCCGCTGTCTCACGATGAGGTGGTGCACGGCAAGGGCTCGCTGCTGAGCAAGATGCCGGGCGACGATTGGCAGCGCTTCGCGAACCTGCGCTTGCTGTACGCCTACATGTACGCGTCGCCCGGCCATAAACTGCTGTTTATGGGCGCAGAGTTGGCCACGCGCAGTGAGTGGGACCACGACGCGGCGTTGGACTTCGGGCTGCTCGACCACCCCATGCACGCGGGCGTCGCGTGGCTGCTCACCCAGCTCAATCGGATTTACCGCGCGGAGCCGGCGCTGCATCAACTTGACCAGAGCCCGAGCGGCTTCGAGTGGGCAGATCTTCACAACTCAGAGCAGAGCGTGCTCGCGTTTCAGCGGGTAGCGCGCGACGGCAGGCGGGTGCTGTGCGTGTTCAATTTCACGCCCGTGCCGCGTGGTAATTATCGAATCGGTGTACCCCACGCCGGTGCGTGGCGCGAGATCTTGAACACGGACGCCACGGAGTTCGGCGGTAGCGGCGTGGGCAACTTTGGGCAGGCCGTAGCGCAGCCGACGCCGATGCACGGTCACCCGCAGTCGATTGAGATCAGCCTGCCGCCGCTCGGCGCGCTGTTTTTTCAAGCTCCGGTGGCATAAGCGAGCAGCTAAATCGCACGAGTTCTGCGCGCTGTTTGCGGCGGCGAAGACGCGCGAGCTTAGAGAGAGCTTGATCCAGCGTCGGGGCTCGGATTCACTCCAAGGCATGAAGCTTCGATCGCTTACTGGTCTCATCTCCACCGTCAGCCCGCTCGTCTTGATCGCTGCCACGCCGTTGGCGTGTAGCGACGCTGCGCCCCAGCAGCCTGAGCTCAGCAGCACCAGCGACGGCATCGTGGTCGGCTCGCAGCCAGGATGTCAGGTGACATGGACGAAGATGAGCTACGACACTCCGGGCACGGACGACCGGGAGTTCATTGAGCTCAGCGTGCGCGGCGTCGGGAGCGTGAAGCGGACCTTGGGTGACTGCGGACTGGCGCGGATCGAGCTGCTGAACGGTAACAACCACTGCGAGGTGTATGACAAGTTCGATGTCAAAGACGTGGTGGTTCCCGCGGACGGTTACGTGGTGATCTGCAATCGGTCTGCGGCGAACCCACGCTGTGATATCAACACCGGCAAAATTGGCTGGCTGCAGAACGCTGGCCGCGCGGACACCGATGAGATCAGCTTCATCGACGAGGGCGGCAAGACCGTGGTGCACGGCTTCTACGGCGGCGACGGCAACGCCACCTGTGTGCCCTCGGCAGGGGCTGGCACCGTCGTTGAGCTTGAGCGCGAGTTCAACAGCGACGATCCGGACCAGGTCAACCTCGACTGCGGCTCGGGTTTCCACAAGGTAGACATCGCCGACGCGCGCCCAGCGACTAACAGCTGCCTGCGCCCTGACGGCGGCACTGGGACCGGTGGGACTGGCGGTGGTGGGACTGGCGGCGCTTCAACCGGCGGCGCTTCAACCGGCGGCGCTGCAACTGGCGGCGCTTCAACGGGCGGCGCTGCAACGGGCGGCGCTGCAACTGGCGGCGCTGCAACTGGCGGCGCTTCAACGGGCGGCGCTTCAACCGGCGGCGCTGCAACTGGCGGCGCTTCAACGGGCGGCGCGGCGAGCGGTGGCGCCGCGGGCTCGGCAACAGGCGGCTCGGCAACGGGCGGCTCGGCAACAGGCGGCTCGGCAACAGGCGGCTCGGCAACAGGCGGCTCGGCAACGGGTGGCACTTCCGCCGGTGGCGCTGCGGGTGCTTCAACCGGCGGCGCTGCAACGGGCGGCGCCGCAGGTACGGCGAGCGGCGGCATGGCCGGCGCCGCGGGTACGGCGAGCGGCGGTGCCGCGACCGGCGGCAATGCGACTGGCGGCTCAGGTAACGGCGGCTCAGGTAACGGCGGCTCAGGTAACGGCGGCTCCAGCGGCTCAGCCACCACCGGCGGTGCAGCCGGGGCCGCGGGCGCAGCCAGCGGTGGCTCTAGCGGCGGCTCTGATGACGACAGCGGCTGCGGTTGCCGTACGGTCCCAGAACCAACGTCGCCGCGTTCTCTCGCGCTGTTCCTCGCCCCGCTCGCGCTGTTGCTACGACGTCGCCGGCGCTAGCGCGAGCTAGCTGCGGAGCCAGCAGGCTAGCGGTAGGGGTTGAGCAGCGGGTCCTCTTTGGGCGGCGGCGGCTTCTTCTCTTCCGGCGGCGGCTCGGCTGACTTGACGGGCTTAGCCGCGGGAGGCGGCCAGCGATGGCCATATCCACGCGGCGTCTTCTTGTCCTCTTCGTCGCTGGCGCTCGGTGCCGCGCTCGGTGCCGCGGCGGCGCTCTCGCTCGCAGCAGGTGGCGCCGCCGCCGTGTCGACTGAAGCCGCGATGGGAGCCTGGGCTGCGGTGAGCGTGGGCGCGGCGCTCGGCGCTGATCCGGCCGCCATCACCGGGTCGGTGCGCGTACAGCGGCTGACTCCGAACAGCACAGCGACGACGCCCAACGCCGCCACCCCAATGAAGGCGAACATCCAACGGCCGCGCTCCGGCGCTGGCTCCAGGACCTCCTGCACCTCGAGGAGCTCTGACACGTCTTCTAGCTGCTCCACGGAATCGGTCGCGTCCAAGCTGCTGTCGCGGGTCAGCGCTTCACGAATCTGAGCCTGACGAGCCTCTAAGCCTCCGCCTAGGACCTCCTTGCACACGCTCGCGACGCTGTCTCTGGTGGCTAGCATGTCCAGCGAACGCGCGACTCGCTCGAGCTCTTCTGCGAAATGCGCGCAGGTGGCGAAGCGATCTTCTGGCTCGCGAGCGAGCGCCTTCATCACCACCGCTTCCAGTTCCTCGGGGATTGATGGCTCGATCTCCCGCGGCGGTGGGACGCGGTCGTTGAGCAACCTGGTCAGCGTATCGACTTCGTTGCTACCACGAAACAATCGACGACCGGTCAACGCCTCCCAGAGCACGATGCCGGCCGCGAAGGCGTCCGCTCGACGGTCGACGTCTTTGCCTGTCGCCTGCTCTGGCGCCATGTACGCGAGCTTACCCTTCATTTGACCGACACGAGTCGAGGTCAAGCGTTGAGAGGCTCGGGCGATGCCGAAATCCAGGATCATCGAGTTGCCCGATGTGCCGACCAAAATGTTCTGCGGGGAGACGTCGCGGTGTACCAAACCGCGCGGATTTCCGTCTCCATCCTTCAGCTCATGGGCAGCGTGCAGACCTCCCAGCGCATCGAGCACAACCCGAATGGCGATGCCAGGGTCTAGGCGCCCAGCGGGGTCGTGCTGGGCTGCGTGCACCAACAAGTTAGAGAACGCCCCGCCCTCGACGTACTCCATGACGAGGCACAAGCCTTGAGGCGTCTGATCGATGTCGAGGGTCGGCACCACGTGCGGGTGCCGGATCTCTGCGACGAGGCGAGCCTCGTCGAGGAACATGTTCACGAACTCTTTCTCTTCTGACAGGTGGGGGTGGAGCCGCTTGATCGCCACCAGGCGCTGAAACCCACCAAGCCCACCCAGGTAGGCAAGGTACACCGTCGCCATACCGCCGGAGGCGAGCTCGCAGATGACCTTGTACCGACCGATGCGTTCACCGGCTTCAATGCTTTGCTGGACGCTCATCAGTACCTGTCCGACCCGGACGAGCGCAGCCGCGCCGCGGTGAGATCGCATCGCCCCACGCGAAGCGGGCTCGGAGACCGGAAATAGGGAAGCTCTGAGTGTTTCCTAAGCGCGGGACGCCTGCAACCCCCTGCTTCGGGGAGCGCGAATCAGCGGCCGATCGCGCTTCGGCCATGAGCCGCCAGCGCTCTCCGCCGACGATCACGGGCACGGGTGGTGTCCGCGCTGGCTCAGCGGACCGCGCTCAACCGACCCGAGCCGACCCCGGGCAAGCGCTTTTCTGCCTGCTAGACAGCTACTATTTTTTTGGCGCGGGCTGAGCCAATGTGAGACGCCTGGCGCCCTCGGGCGCTACCGCTCGGGTCACAGCTTTCCCGCTCCAGGCCGACGCGGCCACTTCATACGCCGAGTCAGCGCTCACGCGCGGCGGTCAAGGCTGCACAACGTTGCGGGCTGGAGCACGCCCACATCGGACCTACGAGGAGTCGCACCTAGCGAAGGCTGGTGGGGCCGAGGCAGCGCTCCCTGAAGCGTGTTAGGTGGATCTCACTCCGCGCCGCCCGCGCCCCCAACCAAGGATCCCCATGCGCCGTTCGCTTGCTTTGACCGCTCTGCTCGCCTGCTCCCTGCCCGCGCTCGACGCGTCGGCCGTGACCTGGCATCGCCCCGCGCTGCCGGCTCAGGGCACGCTCACGACCACGCCGGTGGAGATTGCGCAGCGCTTCATTGCTGCCGAACGGAAACAGTTAAACTTAGGCAACGTGCAGCTAGCTGCTCACCGCGAGCTCAAGCTGGGCGCGATGTCCACCGTACGTTTCCGTCAAGAATATCGCGGCGTCCCCGTGCTCAACTCGGCCGTGGTGCTGCGCATCCGAGGCCAAGCAGTCGAGCGCGCGGTGGTCGACGTCGCACGCAACCTCACGGTCGACACCACCCCCACCCTGACCAAGGCAGCTGCGTTGGAGCAGGCTGCCAAGCACCAGGCTCGCGGCTCGATCGCCCCGCCCGAGTTCTTACTCGCCGTACTGCGCGACGACAGCAGCGGTGGGCGCCTAGTGTGGCAAGTTGACATCCCTACGGCAAATGGCGGCTGGCGCTACCTGGTCGACGCAAAAGACGGCGCGCTACGCGGCGGCGGTCCTCGCGGCCGCACAGTTCAGGGGCGCGTCTACCTACAAGATCCGGTCACCACACCAGCCCTGAGCGACGTTGAGTTGGTGGACCTGGTGGCGGCTTCTCCCCAACACTTGAACGGTTGGCAAGGTAACTTGCAGGTCACTAACTACGTCAGCGGCGATCCCAACCAGGGTCAGGTGGTGGTCGAGCAGGTGTTAGAGCCGAACTCTGGAGAGGACTTCCTCTACGACCCGCCGGTCGTGAAGACAGATGCCACGGACGGGTTCGCTCAGGTCAACCTGTACTACCACCTGACGCGCATGAAGGAGTTCTACGAGACGGATCTGGGCGTGGACATGAGCGCCGCCAGCTGGCAGCTGGTCGCGGTAGCGAACATGCAGGAGAACGGCTCCCCCATGGACAACGCCTTTTTTTCACCACAAGGCATTAGCTCCGGCGCGTTCAAGGCGCCGAACATGATCGGCATCGGCCAAGGCTCGGTCGTCGACTTCGCCCTAGACAGCGACGTGTTCCTCCACGAGTTCACTCACTATGTGAGTGACAACGCCATCGGCTACAACGGAGGTCAGACCGCCACGAGCGAGTATGGCCTGTCGCCGTGGGGTGGCGCGATAGACGAAGGCATCAGCGACTACTTCGCGTGCACCGAGAACGGCAACCCCACTCTGGGCGAGACGAGTCTGGGCGCCCTAGGCGCGGAGCGTAACCTCGCGGATACGTCAGCGATCTGCCCACGCGACATGGTCGGTGAAGTGCACGCTGATGGCGAGCTGGTCGGGAGCCTGAGCTGGAGCCTGCGGGAAGAGCTAGGCAAGTCGGTCGCTGATCGCTTGGTGTGGGGCGCGGCGAGCCTGCTGACCACCAGCGCGACCCTGGGTGACTTTGGACGGGGACTCAAGCAAACCGCTTCAGATCTCGAGCAGGCTGGAGAGCTCACGCCGGCCGATCTGATCAAGGTTGATGCCTTAGTGACCTCCCGTGGCCTAGATGAGTGCGACAACGAGCTCACGGTCACCGAGGGCACCACGGTCGCTTCCAACATGCTTGGGCTAGACGTGGTTGGCCAGCTGCTGGGTGGTACCTGCGAGGACGCCAAGCAGTTCGTGTCGCTGACTAGCTTGTTCCACTTCAAGACGACCCCAACGGCCGACGCCAAGGCGCTGCGCTTTCACGTCGATCTGTTCCCGGCGACCAGCAGGGGCCTCGACTGGGGGATCTACGTCCGGCGAAGCCAACACGTTGGGATGTCGCGCCAAGGCTTCATCCCCACGGTGAGCAAGTATGACTATGCGATCGAGCACCTCGACACGCGCAGCGCCGAGATCGTCATCGACGAGAACAGCGACCCGCCCTTCGACCCCAGCGTGACCTACTACATGGTGCTGTCGCATCAGAACTGCCCACTCAGCTCTCCAGAGGTCTCAGTCGAGAACCTCGCGGAGACGCCAGCAGGCGGCGCCGGAGGGACCGGCGGGAGCGCCGGAGCGGGCGCGGCGGGCAGCCCGAGCGGCGGCGCTGGTGGCGCTGCTGGCACCGCTGGCACCGCTGGCACCGCTGGCACGGGCGGCGCAGCCGGTAGCCCAACAACGGACGACGGCGGCAGCGACGGCTCCGGCTGTGGCTGCAGCGTTCCTGGTCAGCGCCAAGCGCCGCTCAGCAGCGCGCTAGCTCTCCTCGGCGTCCTCGGCTTCCTGGTGCGCCGTCGACGCGGGGCGTGATGTCTCCTGCGCGGCGTCCGCGGCATGTACGTCGTCCGACGCCTCGTCAGGGAGCAGCTCGCGCAGCAGCCAAGCTTGGGTGTAGAGCGAGCGCTCCGTGTGGTTTAGGCGATCCACGGTCTGACCCAGCAGTCTTAGGGGGACCACGATGGTCAAGACCGCGCCGATCGCCAAGGCGGCCAGCGTTGGCGCTTCCGCGAGGGTTTGCCCACTGCGCTGCACCAGCGCTTGCCCCGCAGCTAGATAGCTGACCGGGTAAACCCCGAGCTGCATCAGCACGCTCGGGATGACTACGGTCGCGAGCATCGCCGCGAGCGCCCAGACGACCAGCCAGCGCTGGGGGCGCAGGTTGACGATCCACACGACCGTGCCGGCGAGGGTGAACGCTGGCGCATACACCAAGGGGCCGAATTGCAACGAGAAGAGCCCCGTCGTGAGGGTGACCAGCGCGAGGGTGACTGCCCGATGCCCAGGGTGAGGGCGCGCCAAACGACTGACCCAAAATATCCACCCGAAGGCGACGGTCGCTGACACACCGATGGCGATGGCCTCCCTCCACAAGGGCTGGGGAAACACGAGGAGCAGGCCCAGCTGACTCCCCACCGTCACGACGAACGCGGTGCCGCTCGCACGAGAGCCGGTCGCTTGCTCCGCGATGCGCCGCTGTTCGAACGCCTGGCCAACGGGGCCAGCCAACACATCGTCGGTGCGGGCGAATAACCGCCTCATCAAGCGCAGCGCCACCGTGTCATGCGGGTTGAGCGCCAGAGCGCGGCTTAGGTTCACCATCGCGCTCCGCTTCGCAGCTAGCGCATCACCCGGATCGTTCATGGCCTTCGCGAGCGCCAGCTGCCCAGTCGCGCGATGTGCGCGGGCACGCAGCTGATCCTGCAGCTCGGCGCGGTGCTCACCTAGCAATGAGTCAAGCTGCTCCTGCAGTTGCCGCGCGGTCTGGAATCGCTCAGCGAGTGACGCCCGACTGGCGCGCTCAGCTAACGCCACCGCGCGCTCATGCAAGGCAAGATCCGCCTCAGCTTTCGCCGGTGGCGCCGACTCGGCGGAAGCGCGCCATGCGCCGAGCGCTTCGCTGAGCAGTTGTCCTATGCACCAGACGTCAGCTGCGGGCGCCGCGCGCCAGCCAATCCGCAGCTCAGGCGCGAGGCTGGCGGCGACGAGCCAGCTTGGCTTGGAGTCGTTCGCTCGGTCACTCAAGAACGCGCTGAACGCCGGCAACCCCCGCATGTACTCAAGCTGGGAGCCTGCAGCGGCGGACTCAAAGTAGCGCTCGGGCAACTGGGCGTACCACCACTCCCGCAGATAGACGTCACCAAAGCCCCCAAGCACCACTGAGTCCAAGCCGATGGCGCGATGTACGAAGCCCTCACGGTGTGTCTCCACCAACACAGCGCAGAGTCGAGACAGCTGGCTGAGCAGGTGCACTAGCGTAAATTGCTGCACGGCAATCTGGTCACCAGCGCGCAGCCCCCGACACACCTCCCGCAGCGTCGAGCCCTCGAGCTGACCGCACATCAGCTCGGGCGGCTCCGTCGACACCGCGTACAGCGTGGGGACGCCGGGGTGAGACAGCGCGCACAGCGCGATTGCCGCACGTGAAAAACACGCGAAGCCCTCAGCGTCGTGAAACGGCTCGCCGAGCGTCAGGATCTCTAGCGAACGTCCGAGCTCGGGGTCGAGGCGGGTAGACGCACAAAAGCGACGTGAAGCGGCGCGTCCGCGCATACCAACAACGCTCGGCGCCACATCGTCAAACAACGCGCCAAGGTACGAGCGCCGCGGGTCCCAGTCCACCTCAGGCAGGTGCGTAGTCCTCTTTTGAGACTCACACGCGCGCGTACCTTCCGCAGCGTTGGACGCTGCGCACTATGGACAGGCTTGCGCGCGCGCTGGGGGCGTCAGGTTGCTTGTGCAGTTCACGGGGCGCGCCGACCACGACGCGCTCGATTGCGGTTGGGTTAAGCGCTGGTAGCGTCTGGCGATGTCTGACGGTGTTCCGAGCGGTGAGGCCACACCCCAAGGGCCCGATCAGCCGACCGTCGCGGACAACCTGCTGGCAACCGTCGTGCAGCCCGACGCCAGGCCCGCGAGCCTGAATGAGCTCCGCCGGAGCCTACGCTTTACGCCGATCTCCCCGCTCGACGAAGGCGGCATGGGCCAGGTCCTGCAAGCCCTAGATACCCATTTGGGCCGACACGTCGTGGTCAAGCGCCTACACGAGCACCTCGCCGACAACGCCGAGCAACGCGCACGTTTCTTCAGGGAATCAAAAATCCAGAGCTCACTGAACCACCCGGGCGTCGTGCCGCTGCACGCAGCTGGCGTAGATGAAACCGGACTGCCATTCATCGCCATGAAGCAAGTGCGGGGGCGCGTGCTCAGTGAGGTGTTTGCCTCACGTCGCCTTGGCGATCCGCGGTCGGTAGCCGAGTTCTCGCGTCGGCGCCTGCTCAGGGATTTTGCCAAGCTGTGTTGGACGGTGGCCTTCGCACACAGCAAGCACGTCGTGCACCGTGACATCAAACCGGCCAACGTGATGCTGGGTGAACTGGGCGAGGTCTACCTGCTAGATTGGGGCATCGCCACGTGGTCGGGCGCGGCTGACACTGGCCTAGGCCCCTCGAGCTCCGCGGACCGCGACGATCCAGCAGCCACCGCGCCTGCCGGACTCACCGATCCCCACGGCGCCCTTGGCACCCCCGCGTACATGTCTCCAGAGCACGCGCGAGGGGGCGCGTTCGTCGTCCCAGCCAGTGACGTGTTCGCCTTGGGAGCGATCCTGTTCGAACTCCTGACCGGCAAACGCCTAAACCCGGGCAGGGGCGGGAGTGAGGCCATGCTCCTCGCGCTGCTCCCCGTCGCAGAGCGCGCGCGCGAACGCCTGGAGTCCAGCCAAGTACCCGATGGGTTACGTGCGCTGGTGCTGGGCGCGACCCACTTCGACATCGAGGAGCGCCCCACGGCAGCGCAGCTGGCGGAGTCGGTCGAGCGCTTGGTATCCGTCGAAGGCCAGCGCAAGGAGCGGCAGCGACGCGCGCGGCGCTACGAGCGACAAGCCTTCGCCTTGCTGGATGGCGGCGGCGAAGCGGGGGCGATGGCTGCCCTCCGCATCCTGAACCGCGCCGACGCGCTCGCTCCCGCGCACAGCAAGGCAGCCGAGCTGCTCGCAGAGCTTGTGAGCCAAGCCGACACGCTCGGCCTCCACGGCTCGAGCGTGGGCCTCCAAGCACGCCTGCAGCAGCACCGTCAGAAGGGGATAACGTCCTCGGTGCTGATCATGATCCCCGCGGCAATTACGCTAGCGACCCTGACTTGGCTCGCGGGCGGGCCCCGCTGGTCGCTGGTGCCGACCCTGGTCGGCACCTCGCTGCTCACGACGCTGCTCGTCTATGCGCAACGCCGGGGCAGCGTGCCGAGCTGGCACTACACGGTCTCCGGCTTGGTCGGCGGGTCCGCCGCAGCCTCGCTGTGTGTGGTGGGTGGACCACTTGTCTTGGTGCCCGTATGCGTCCTGGCGCACTTCGCGTTGCTGCTGACGAACGCTCGAGCTGACGCGAAGGTTCGGTTCCGCCAAGCTGTGCTGGCGGTCAGCTGCGTGCTCGTGCCGTTCTTGCTGCAGCTGGTGGGCGTGCTGCCAACCAGCTACGTGTTCGAGGGCGGCGGCATGCGGATCCGACCGATCGGGTTCGAGCTGAGCGGCGTCGCGCTGTGGGGCTTCGTCGGCGTCGCCAGCGCCTTGCTGATGAGCCTCACCGTGCTCGCCCTCGCCCGCTCGGCGCGCAGCCTCACCCAGGCCGAGCGTAAGCTGTTCGCGCAGCGCTGGATCCTCGGCTCGATGCTCAAGCGCCCGTAGCGGCTCGAACCAACAACGCGCGCGTGGTGCGCGAGAAATCAACAACGCGCGACGCTGGAGCGTATGCTCGGCCCATGTCGTTCGCCCACCAACTCCAGCTCGCGACGCTCCCGCTCCAAGCGGCTGTCCTGCGCCGACTCCTAAGGCTCCCGGGCAACACGCTGCGCAAGCTAGCTGGCGGCCCCAGGCCAGCGCTGGGCCCCACGCAGCTGGCGCCAGAGCTCGAGCTGCTACTGGCCAGCGTGAAGCTGGCCGGGAGCCCATTGCCCCACGATCTGAGCCCGACCCAGGCGCGGGCTCTCACGCGGGTGAGCTGGCAACTGTTTGCCCCCACCGGGCCCACGCTCGAGCAGGTTCAGGACACCTGCATCCGGGGAGGCGGAGGCCAACCGATGGCGGTCCGTAGCTACGTTCCGCACGGCATAGACGAGCCATCACCCGCGTTGGTTTTGTTTCACGGGGGTGGGTGGGTGCTCGGCGATATCGAGACCCACGATGGTCCAGCGCGCTGCCTGGCGGGTGACGGACGCCTGGTAGTTTTTTCGATCGACTACCGCCTCGCGCCTGAGCACCCCTTCCCGGCGGCGGTGGAAGACGTCGAGGTCGCGTTCCGCTGGGTCCACGCCAACGCGGGCCGCTTTGGTGTCGATCCGGAGCGGATCGCGGTCGGCGGTGACAGCGCCGGCGGCAACCTCGCCGCGGTGCTCTGCCAGCAACTGCTACGGAGCGGTGGGCCCTCGCCGGCCGCGCAGCTGCTCCTCTACCCCGGACTTGACTTCCGCATGGCAACGAAGAGCATGCAGACGTTCGCGGAAGGCTACATCCTTGAACGGGCGAACGTCGACTGGTTCAGAGGCCTCTACTTTGGGGACCACGACGCGAGCCTAGACCCCCGGGCCTCCCCCGGGCTGGCCGTCAACCTGAGCAACCTGCCCCCGGCCGTGGTAGCGACGGCAGGCTATGACGTGTTGCGCGACGAGGGGGACGCCTACGCCAGCGCGCTCGCGGCGGCTGGGGTGGCGGTCGACCATCGCTGCTATGCCGACTTGATCCACGGCTTCGCGAACTTCGCCGGGATCGTGCCGAGCGCCCGCGCGGCGCTGCGTGAGGTGGCGCAGTTGCTACGAGCCCGCCTGAGCTGAGCATCCGCACCTCGCGGGAGCGGGCGAATGTCAACCCGTGTCAACCGTCCGCCGACCAAAAGGCCGCGGTTCCGCGCAGCCCCGCGCGTCGACGACGCTATTAGAATACAGATCAGATCGAATCAGCAATAGACGCTGTTTTGCGCTCGGGGCGGATTGGATTAGGGTTTCGAGGCTCGTGGATCAAAACCAAAAGCACCCTGGCGCGCTGCCCCCGAGTAGAGCTCTAGAGCAGGGCGACACCGACGACAAGCGATCTGCTTCGGACGTCGTGCCGCGCGCGCGCGACGTGCCAAAGACCACGGTGAGCTCACAGCTAAAGCGCAGCAACTCGCTCGCTCGGCTGAAGGCGGCTGCGCTGGATCTCGAGGCGGAACTTTCCCACAAGGAAATGCACGAGCACGAGCTCGAGCGCCGAATCGCACACGGCGAGCAGGTGGCTCAAAGCCTGCGCGAGCGCGTTCAAGCCTTGGAGGCCGAGCTAGCTGGCGCCAAGGCAGCCACCCGGCTGGGGGTCGAGCGAGCTCGCTTGGCACATGAAGCGCTCCAACAGGAGCAGGACGCTTTCTTAGCGTTGCTGCTGGATGACCACGAAGTCGAGCTGAGGCAACTCAAGGCCGAGCGCGATGAGGCGCTGGCGAAGGCCGCGCTCGCGGATCACAGACAACTGCGAGGTCGTGACACCGAAGAGCTGGAGCAGCGACTCAGCTGGCTGCGCGGTGAATGCGATGAAGCCCGTCGAGAGGCAGCCGAGGCCCAGCGAGAAGCGGACGACGCCCGCGAGCGGCACGCTCTGGCGCACACCCAACGCGACGCCGCGGTAGAAGAAGCCGAGCGCCTGCGCGGCTTGCTCGGCGCCAAGCTGCTGAAGCAGCCCCCCGGCGAGGCCGAGTTCACGCTGCACGACGCCGCGGGCAGCGACCCGCCCGAGCTCACAGCTCAGGAGCGAACCGGCGCGCCACGGGCGGCTGCCCCATCACCCGCGCCCTATGCGGCTGATGCACGACCAACAGCGACCGCGATACCAGCAGCGATGTTTCAGGCGCGTGGCAGGCTGTCGCAAGACAGCAGCACCCCCTCCAGCGTGCCCCCTCCAACGCTGCCACCAGCAGACGAGCCGCGCCCCGCTGATGCCGACGAAGTATCCAGGCGGCAAGGCGTGCGCACGGCACCAGCAATCCCGCAGCAAAGCGCAGGCGGCCCCGGGGCAGGAGCACCAGCCAAGCGCGTGGTCGAACTGGACACTGTCCCCCCCCCCGCGGCGTCTGCTGACATAACCCACGATCTGGGCCGGGGCGGGCCTCGCTCGCGACAGGACCCACCCGCCGTGACGGAGCGCAAGACGGCGCGCCCCCCCGGGCCCAGCGATCAACCACCAGCGCTACCGAACAAGCCCCCGCTGACCCGCTCGCCGGGCGGCTACTCCATGCCGGACGACGCGTCGGGCACCATTGATGTGATCAAGCCGTTTAATCCATCCAAGCGTTAGCAAGTCGCCGCCGCTGAACCTTCATTAATTTCCGCGCGGCTCCAATTGAGGCGCGATCCCGACCACATCGCTACGGTCGCCCCTTGCTTGTCCCGCAGCGTAAAATACGCTGGGGTCGTTGCGAGCTGCCGCAGCATTGGGTAAGCCGGCAACGTGGATCCGTCAGCGAACACCTCAGGGAGGTCGTCACGCAGCTGGCTGTGGCGCTCAGTCGCGCTGCTGGCCGTCTCGTTGCTGAGCGTCTGGCTGGATAAACTCGCCTTGTTCATGCTGGTCGGCGTCTTGATCAGCTCGGTCGCGCTGCCGACTCTCTCGACGCCAGCAAAGCGCATCGCCTACAGCCTGCACGCCATCGCTGGGCTCGCAGCGCTGGTTGGGCTGGTGCGCTTCGTCATCCTGAACGCGCTGCCAGGGGTCGTCGAGGCTGGAGATCGCGCAGCCAGCAAGCAAGCGGTCGCGAAGCTGCGCAGCTTGGTGGTCGCACAAGATGTGATGCGCCGCTTTGCTCGCATCGATCCGGACGGCGACGGTATCGGTTCCGCAGCGCTGCTTCCGGAGCTCAGCGCAGACGTAGGCCTACGTGGTAAACAGCGCCTAGAAGCGCCGCTGGTGAACCGCGAACTACAACACCTGGCGGACACGTCGCTCGGGCCAGCCGCCGGCGGAGGAGGCTACCTGTACCTGATCTGCCTGCCGAAGCTGGGAGGCGGATGGACGGCGAGGCCGGGCGACGCCATCGACGAAGAGCAAGCGGAGCGGCGCTGGGTCGGCTACGCTTGGCCAGCCCAGCGCAGTCAAGGGCTGCACGACAGCTATTTCATCGACGAGCACGAGCGCATCTTGGTGTTCGCGAACAACCCCGGAGGTGACCCCAAGTACCTTGGGACAGCCAAGCCGCCACACTGCGACGCGGCTCTGGTGGGTGATGAAGCTTGGCTGGTGTGGCAAGGCAAGCGCGCCCGCGACCACCTGCCCGGTGACCCTAAATAGCAAACTGCCCAAGGCTGCCCAAGTCCTCAACAAACTCAAGTGTATGGCCCATGACCCAACCGATCTGAGCGCTGACAGTCCAGCGACTGACGCTGGCCCGAGCGAAGTGGACGCAGTCCGCCCTAGCGCAGAGCTGGGCAGCTCCAAGCGTCCGCTCACGGCGCCACCAGCAGCCGCTGCGCACAACCTGGAGAAACCAGGCGACCCGCCGGTCGTAGCCCGCATGATGATCGAGATCCGCTCCGACGGCTCACGCACCATCGCCCGCGGAGCCATCGAGGAGGTAGTGAGCGGCGAGAAGATCGCGCTGGAAGCCCACGGCACCACACCGATGGCGCTCGCGGCCAACCTGACCAAGAGCCTGCTCAGCGCGCCCCTGCTGGCCGCCCAGCTGTTCAGTCGCGCCGCCGAGAACCCAGATCGACCGAAGCTCTTTCAGGCGCCAAAGGACCAAAGCCGCGCAGGCAGCGGGATCCGCAGCAGCGCCAAGCGCGCGGTGCGGGCGCTGCTAGATAGGCGTAAGAAGCAAGAGAAATGAGCGCAGAGTCGACACAACAGCCAGCGGCGCCGGAAGAAGATCCCCACGGAGATGCGACGCCAGCGCCGTCTCCATCCACCGCTCCGCCAAGGCGACGCAGACGCTGGCTCAGCTGGCTGCTCCAGGCGTTGGTCCTCGCGCTGATCTACGTCGCAGTCAGCAGCTGGCGCACGTCGAGCTTATTGCCGACCGATGGCCAGCGGGCCGCTCCCGAGCTGCGCTTGCAGAGCCTTGACGGTCAGCCCTTTGCGCTCAGTTCACTGCGCGGCAAGCGCGTTCAGCTGCATTTCTGGGCCACTTGGTGCGGCGTCTGTCGTCAGGAATTTGGCGCGCTGAACGCAGTGCACGCTGGCCTCGCCGAAGACGAAGTGTTGGTCAGCGTCGTCGCCGACAGCGAAGACACCCAGGCGCTTCAGGACTTCGTGCGTGAGCACCAGATCAACTACCCCGTGCTGCTGGGCACCGCCGACGCGATCCGCGCGTACCGAATCGAAGCCTTTCCGACCAACTACTACCTGGACGCCGCCGGTAAGATCCGCGGCACCGATGTCGGGCTGAGCACGCGCTGGGGCATGTCTAATCGCCTGGGCTGCGCCCGCTGAAGCCCAGCCAACGCAGCGATGTGTCCCCGCGCGTGGCCGCTGCCCACGCCGCCGAGGGCGCGTCAGGCGAGCGTTTCGCGCTGCGAAGTCCGGTGGCGTGGTGTAGAACGCCCGCCATGCCCCAGCAGCGCTTGAGCGAGCTGGCTCGCGGTTTCCGCAGCCAATACCTGAGCTATGCACAGCTCACTCAGCAACTTCAGAGCTGGGCTACGGAGTTCCCCGACTTGGTCAAGCTGGGCAGCTTGGGCAAGACCCCCGAAGGCCGCGAGATTTGGCTGCTGACGCTGGGCACGGAGCCAGAGCGGGCGCGGCCAGGGGTGTGGGTCGACGGCAACCTGCACGCCTCAGAGGTGTGCGGCTCGAGCGCCGCGCTGGGCATCGCCGAAGACGTGCTGCGCCTCCACCTAGAGCCGGAGGCCGAGCTGCATGGGCTCCCTGGCCACGTGCGCGAGCGCCTTCGAGAGCTGCTGTTTCACGTCGTGCCGCGCATCTCCCCAGACGGCGCCGAGGCGGTGCTGGACACGGGCCGCTGGCTGCGCTCAGTTCCGCGCGATAACAGAGTTAAGACGCACGAGCCCTACTGGAAGCTGCAGGACGTTGACGGCGACGGCAAGTGCCGCTTGCTGCGCATCGCGGATCCTTGCGGAGATTTTGTAGAGGTTGAGGGCGGCCGCATGCGCGCCAGACGCTTGGAAGACGCTGGCCCGTTCTTTCGGGTCTACCCAGAAGGCGTGATTGAACACTTTGACGGCTCGCATATCCCAGAAGCCAAGATGCTGAGCGACCATGAACCGGACCTGAACCGCAACTTCCCGTGGTCGTGGGCGCCCGAGCACGAACAGCTTGGAGCGGGCGCGTACCCGGGCAGTGAGCCCGAGTCGCGCGCGGTGCTGGAGTACACCTCGCGCCTGCCGACGCTGTTCGCGTGGCTGAACTTTCATACCTTTGGCGGGGTCTTCATTCGACCGCGCGGCGACGTCGCAGACAACAAAATGGACCAAGGTGACTTAGCGGTCTTTAAGCAGATCGAGAGCTGGGCCGCCGAGCTGACCGGCTACCCCATGGTGAGCGGCTACGAGGAGTTTACTTATGAGCCCGACAAGCCGCTGCGCGGTGACCTCAGCGACTACGCCTACCACCACCGCGGGGCGATCGGGTACGTGTGCGAGCTGTGGGACTTCTTCTCCCAGATCGGCATGACACGCAAGCGACCCTTCGTACATGCCTACAGCCACGCGACCGATACCGACCACGCGGACGCCGTACGCTGGGATCAAGAGCACAACGCGGGGCGCGTCTTCCAACCCTGGCGAGCCTGTGAGCACCCGCAGCTCGGCGAGGTAGAGGTGGGTGGGCTGCTCCCGCTGGTCGGGATCTGGAACCCGCCCTACGAGCGCATCGATGAGGTGTGCCAGGGCCAGAGCGCGTGCTTCCTTCGGGTCGCAGCGCTCGCACCGCAGCTGAAGCTCGACGTCGCGCTGACCGAGCTGGGTCACGAGCTGTGGCGGGTCGACTGCACCCTGGAGAACCACGGCTATTTAGCCAGCTACGGCCTGCCTTCGGCGCGCAAACTCGAGTGGAACACCGCGCCAGTGGTCGAGCTCTCGCTGGCCGGAGCTCTCCGACAGATCAGCCCAGAGGCCAGTTGTCTGCCGCTGCCACACCTCGAAGGCTGGGGTCGTGGCGCCCACGCGAGCCCCGTGCACTACCCTCGCAGCGCCGGCTGCGCTCGCGCCAAGCAGAGCTTCGTGGTGCGCGGCTCGGGCGAGGTCAGCGTGCGGGCAGGTTGCCCGCGGACCGGCTACTTGCAGCACACGGTCGAGCTCCGCGCGGCTCCCTGATTCTGACCCATGGACGCGCTCTACCAAAACCTCGTGAATCGAAACGTCGCGCCAGCGGCCGAAGGCGAGTTCCAGCCGCTCAAGCTCGGCGCGTTGTCCGTGTGGCCACCGGTGGTGCTGGCGCCCATGGCGGGGGTCACCAACTATCCGTTCCGCGCGATGTGTCGCGAGTTCGGCGCGGGGCTGTACGTGAGCGAGATGATCACCGCTCGCCCGCTGGTCGAAGGCCGCGACAAGACGCTCAAGCTCGCGGACTTCGGCCCGGACGAAGCCCCACGGAGCCTGCAGCTATACGGCATCGATCCGTATTACGTGGGAGAGGCGGTCAAGCGCCTGATCAGCGAAGGCCGCGTCGACCACATCGACATGAACTTTGGCTGTCCGGTGCGCAAGGTGACCCGCAAGGGCGGCGGGGCGGCGATCCCGGTCAAGCCGCGCCTGTTGCGCAACATCGTGCGCGCGGCGGTCAGCAACGCAGGGGCGATCCCGGTGACTATCAAGTTCCGCATCGGGATCGACGAGAACTATCACACGTTCCTCAGCACTGGTCGCATCGCCGAGGACGAGGGCTGCGCTGCCGTGGGGTTACACGCGCGCACCGCGGCTCAGCTGTATGACGGCGAAGCGCGCTGGGAGGCCATCGCTGAGCTCAAGCAAGCCGTCAGCATCCCGGTGCTGGGCAACGGCGACATTTGGGAAGCAGAAGACGCGCTGCGCATGCTGCGGAGCACGGGCTGCGACGGGGTCATCGTAGGTCGCGGCTGCCTGGGCCGTCCTTGGTTGTTCCGAGATCTTGCCCACGTGTTCGCAGGGCAGGCCCCACCCAATCCCCCAAACCTGGGAGAGGTCGTGGAGATCATGCTGCGCCACGCGCAGCTGCTGGCCGACTGGTTTGGTGAGCGCATGGCCATACGCGCGTTCCGCAAGCACACCACCTGGTACACCAAGGGCTTCCGGGGTAGCGCCGCGCTGCGCAACGACTTCATGCACATCGAGACCATCGACGACCTGCGGCGCGTCGCGGACGGGGTCGACAAGGGCCAACCGTTCCCGGTCGCGGCGATGCGAGTTCCGCGCGGCAAGAGCTCAGGGCGCCAGCAGGTCGCGCTGCCTGAGGGCTACCTGAATGATCTCGACGACGACACCCCTCCAGACGCCGCCGCGGAAGACGCGACGAGCGGTGGCTAGCGCAGCCGACGCGCGCCGCTAGGGGAACCCTGGGTAGCGGGTGTCCGGGGGTCGGCCTGGGATGCCCACTTGGCGAGATGCGAGCGCCCAAGCACCAGGTAAGGGCGATCGCAGCCTGAAAGCCAAGCTCCCCTACCGCGCAAGTACCGGTATCTTCAGCCCTTCCCGGAAACGCCCGGGCCCGGTGTCGAGCAGATTGGCTGAACCCCAGACCGCCGCTAGACTGTCCCCACGCCATGCAAGGACTCAAGAGCAACATCGGTGAGCGAGGGTCGCTGCTGGAGTGGCGCTGGACACCATTCTTCGCGTTGCTCACCTTCGCTCTGGTGGTCAGCCTACTGACCGCCCTCGCCGTACCCTCTACCCCGCTCGAGTTGTTCAAGCAGGCCGACAACACGAGCGCGCTGCTCAGGCGTGGCTCTGGCATCACCGCACAGACCGGGTTCGGGACTGAGTCGGCGACTGGCGCCGCAGCGAGCCCGAGCGATGACGAGAGCGCCCTACCACGCGCCAACCCACGTCGCGGCAGTCTGACCAAACTGAGCGAGCGCAACCAAGCTGCCGCCGCGCGCACGTCGCGGACCGAGTCGCGGATCGCTGAGCCGTTCGTGCGGAGCGATCCGCCCTCACCCCCCGAGCCCGAGCAAGTCGGTCCGCAAGAGCGTGAAGAAGAGGCCGCGGACGAAGAGGAAGAAGAAGAAGAAGAAGAAGCAGAAGAGGCGCCGGAAGCCGCAGGGACCGCACCGAGCGCTGACGCTGGGGGCGAGGAGCCCACCCAAGACATTAACCCAGAGCGACCTGCGCTGCTGAACCCTAACGTCCTGCGCACCCTCCCAGCGATGCGGCGCTAACGGACAGCTCACTCATCGATCCAGCGCCGCAGTCGGTCCATGGCACGTCGGTCTTGCTTGGTCGGCCTGCCCGTGCCTCGATCACGCACCGGGAGCTCCTCTCGCGGGGGGGGTGGAGGGGAATGATCCACATACAGCTCACGCGCCAGGGCTGGCGCCAGCCGCTTGCTCCCAAGCCCAGCGACCTCGAGCACCGCGAGCCCGCGCGGCGCTTGCGCACGGATACGATCGCCGGTCTTGAGCTTCGTACTCGGCTTGACCGGCCCGTCATTCAGCTTGACCAGGCCGCCGGTGCACGCCGCCTGCGCCGCCGTACGGGTCTTGTAGAGCCGCGCCGCCCACAACCAAACATCGATGCGCACCGAGCCAGCCCGCGCGCCGTCCTTGGCCTCTGCTACCACCTCTGAATTCTACACTTGGCGGACGCCTCGACCAGCGCAGGTGTGGACCGGGGACTCGAATCACAGCGCAAAGCCCTCACAACCCACGCGCTGGGCGGCAACGCTACGCCAAGGACGAACGCTCGTAGTAGCCTCAGGCGGATGTCAGCGCACAGCCAGCGACACGAGCTCGCGTCAGCCAGGGTGAGATGCAATGGCACCCCTGACGCGCTCGGTGCCCCAAGGCGCGAGGGGGCGATCCTGCGTGAGCTGCAGGCGCCGGTGACGATCGAGGACGAGGCAGCTCGGCGGGGCGTCGTATGAGCCTTCGCAGACGAACACCAGCGTCGGTCCTCCTCTCATTGCGCGGGCGCCTGCTGTTCTTGATTTGCCTCGCCATCTTGCCGGCGGTGCTGTTCAGCTTCTTCGTGGCCAAGAGCGAACGCAGCGCCACCCTTGTCCGCACGGAACAGGACGCACTACACTTGGCGGGCCTCGCAGGGCGCGAGCACGCCCATCAGATTCGAGGCGCGAGCGAGCTCATCTCCTGGCTGGGCGCGAAGGTGGCCCGCGACGGGTTGAGCTCACCGGTGGTCACAGACCCCGCCTTCTTGCGGGCGCTGCTGGCCGGTCATCCGCAGCTCGCCAATATCGGTATCGTGTCCCCCGAGGGCCGGGTGCTGACAAGCGCCTACCCCCTGGCGAACTACCGGAGTTGGAGCGACAACCCGGCATACCTCGCGGCGCTACGCTCCGACGGTGTCGTCGCTGGAAGCTACGTGATCTCGCCCATCTTCGAGCGGCCGACGCTCAATCACGCGTATGCCGTTCGAGATGCCAACCACAAAGTGATCGCCGTACTGTTTAGCGGGCTTGATCTGGGTTGGCTCTCGGAGATGTCACGACAAAGTAGTGTCCCCAAAGGGTTCTCCTTGTTCGTCACTGATGGAGATGGCCGAGTGCTCGCGTGGGGCGACCCGGCACACCCAGACGCCACGGGCAAGGACGATGTACGCATCGCGGGTGTCGCAGAGCTCTCGAAATCCCGGCGTGGACGAATACTAGAGATCCACGGTACTGGCGTACGCAGCTATTTTGTGGCGGCGCCACTCGAAGCAACTGGGCTGTTTGTGGTCGCAGGTCTGCCCTACGACTCAGTCCTACGGCAAGTCAATGCGACGTTCTATCGTACCCTCATCGGCCTGGGGCTCCTCCTGTTGTTTACTGTCGCCGCGGTGTTCATCGCAGCAGAGCTGGGCATCCTGCGGGGCGTTCGGTCGCTGGCCCGCGTGGCGCAGCGCCTGGGTGCGGGAGATGTCGCCGCCCGCGTGAAGGCTCCGCACGGTCATAGTGAGTTCTCATCGCTCGCGCTGGCGTTCAACACGATGGCCGACTCCCTGGCCGAGCGGCACCGTGAGGCCGTCGACGCGCAAGCTCGGTTGAGAGCGCTCGCCAGCCGGCTCCAAGTGGTGCGTGAGGCAGAAGCGGCGCGCATATCGCGTGAGCTGCACGACGAGATCGGTCAGGTGCTCACGTCCCTCAAGATCGACCTGTCACGACTCCCGGCACACTGCGCGAACGACCAGTCCAGGCCGTGCGCGGTCGTTCTCAAAGAGGAGATCGGCGTCATGAGTCAGCAGATCGACGCTGCGGTGGACTTCGTGCGGCACATCTCCTCCGACCTGCGCCCGGGTGTGCTGGACAAGCTCGGGCTGACCGCGGCCCTCGAATGGCAGGCTCGTGAGACCGAGGCGCGAACCAACCTCGTCATCCAGATGGAAGCGGACGATATCGGCCCGCACCTAGACGAACGCGTCTCGGTGACGCTGTTCCGCATCGCGCAGGAGGCGCTCACCAACGTGGTCCGCCACGCACAGGCGCGGCTAGTCGAGATCGATCTCGTCGCCACCGAAGACGCCATCACCCTCACCGTGCACGATGATGGCAAAGGGATCGCGACGGATTCAATCGAGAGCAATGAGTCTGTCGGAATCATCGGCATGCGCGAACGCGCGATCCTGGTTAATGGACAATTGACGGTTAGTGGAGCCCCCGGACAGGGGACAACCGTGAGCGTTACTGTTCCGCTACACCCCACCACGGAGGCCGACCATGCACATTCTATTGGCTGACGACCATGCGGTCGTACGTTCAGGGTTGTGCCGAATCGTCGGCGATGCGTTCCCTGGCGCAACCATCGGCGAGGCTGGCTCTTGCAAGGAGGTACGCGACAAGGTTCGCGAAACGAGCTGGTCCGTGCTCATCCTCGACATCGCCCTCGAAGATCAAAACAGCCTGGAGCTAGTGCCCGAGCTGAGAGAGCTCCGGCCCAACATGCCGATCATCGTCTTGACCATGTATGGCGAACGGCAGTTCGTAGTCCGCGCGCTGCGCGCAGGTGTCTTGGGCTACGTAACCAAGGACCGTGCGCCCGAAGAACTGCTGCAGGCGATTCGCAGCGTCCTCGACGGAAAGCGCTACCTCAGCGAGACGGTCGCCGGGACTCTGGCTGATCACATCGCCCTCGCCGGATCGGGCTCTGAGGCCTTGCATGAGCTGCTCTCTTCCCGCGAGTACGAAGTGCTCCTGCTGTTGGCCGCAGCGCAATCCGTCTCCGAGATCGCGGCCCAACTGCACCTGAGCGTGAAGACAGTCAGCACCTACCGCACTCGAATCCTCGAAAAAATGGGCATGACCTCGAACGCCCAGCTCATGCGTTACGCGATGCAGCGCGGGCTCGTGCGCTAAGAGCCGCCCAGGCTCAGGGCGGCGTAGGACAAACACCGACGCGCCGTGTCCCATCATCCCACACAGGTATCAGACCAGCGTCGATACCGCGTCCTCGGTAGATCGCCTAGCTTCAGGGTGTGGGTGTTTCGCCTTCAAATATTGCGCTTGATGATGTCAGCGGAGCTCCGGGCCGGTCTCTCGCCGCACACCTGAGGGCACGCCTGGCTGTCATGCATCCGGCGTACTTTGCGCTGACTATGGCGACAGGAATCGTCGCTATCGCATGCCATCTGCTCGGCATCCACTACTTTGCCGTCGCGCTGTCCTGGGTCAACGTGGTGGCTTATCCCACGCTGTGGGCGCTGTTCATCGCGCGCGCGGTCATGTTCCCTGAGCGCGTGGTCGAGGATTCGAAAGACCACGCGCGCGCTCCAGGTTACTTCACCATCGTGGCCGCGACCGGCGTGATGGGCACCCAGGCGGTGGTGCTACACGACGCGGTCCTGGTTGGCCAGATCCTGTGGTGGGTGTGTGTCGCGCTGTGGGCCGTGTGCACGTATGCGATTTTTGCGCTGCTCACGGTTGGCGAAAAGAAGCCAACCCTCGCGGAAGGGATCAACGGCGGATGGCTCGTGGCGGTGGTGGCCACCCAATCCGTCTGCGTGCTGGGCTGCGTCCTGAACGGCGCGATCGTGGGCGACCGCGAGGTCGGGCTGTTCGTGCTGATGTCGTTCTGGCTGGGCGGTGGGATGCTCTACCTGTGGATCATCGGGCTGATCTTCTATCGCTATATGTTCTTCCCCTTCTCGCCCCGCGATCTCATGCCCCCCTACTGGATCAACATGGGGGCGGTCGCTATCTCGACCCTGGCGGGTGCGACGCTCTCCCACGCTACGGAGAGCTCGGTGCTGCTCGCGCCGCTCAGGCCATTCATCCTCGGCCTGAGCATGATGTTCTGGGCGACCGCTACCTGGTGGATACCGATGCTGCTGGTTCTCGGGATTTGGCGGCACAGGGCCAGAGATGGTCGGCTCGCGTATGATCCGCTCTACTGGGGCCTAGTCTTTCCGATTGGTATGTATGCGACATCCACCTTTCGGCTGGCGGCCGCACTCGACGCGCCGTTTCTGCTGTGGATCGCGAGGGTCTTCGTCATCGCAGCGGCCGCTGTGTGGCTGCTGACGTTCCTCGGCCTAGCCAGGCGGATGCTGTACGCGGTGCTGCTCGGACTGAGGCGACCGCACGTACCACAACACCTTAAACAGTCCCGCCAAACAACCGTCGGCAATTGGAAAACAGAAGGAATCACACCATGAACTCAACGACTAACGCTCACACTCATGTACTGAGTCACGCAGGGACCGATGAGGCTGCGTCCGTGGTGGCTCCATCAAAGGCAGAAGTCTATGCGATGGCAGAGCAGCGGATGCGGCACGGCAAGCAGCTCGTGATCAGCGGGTTCGTTGTCGCGGTGTTGGGCATCATCGCCTATTGCGGCGTTTGTTTCCGCGCCGCCGCGAACCAGGAGCTGGGCTCGACGCTCCTGGAGAGCCCCGGCTGGGTGGGCGGGCCCACGCTTGGAATCATCGGCGTGGGGACGCTGCTCTGGCTGGTGGGATCGTTTATCTATCTCAACGGCGCGATGGACAGCGACCCGAACGGACCAGACCTAGACCTCTAGCCCCGAACGGACCAGACCTAGACCTCTAGCATGGGGGGCGGTACCTCACGCGGATACCCGCCCACAGCCAGCGACACGTTGGGCTGTCATCAGCTGGGGTGAGACGCAACGGCCGCCCTGACGGGGGCGCCTACTGGCCGCTAGCTCGGCGCTCGAAGGCCCAGGCCGGCTGAAATTGACTCCTGAATCAGCGCTCGGCGCCGGTAAAAACGGGGAAGATGTCCTTGGAAAGCGCGTAGGATAGGCCCGTGCTCATCGTCTACTCTGCGGCTCTTGCCCTATTCCTCGGCTTCGCTGTACTGGCTTGGCTTGCCGCCAAGAACCCAAGGGCTAAGCGGCTCGCAGCGAACTACTTTCCGCCGCTGCTGCTGTGCGGGATCGGTGTGATCGCGTACCTGTACGTCCAGGAGCTGGCCGGTGCGGGGCTTCGCTCGTCCAAAGCGGAGGGCGCCTTCTATCTTGGCGCGTTCGCCGGGGGTGCGTGGTTGATCGGCGCGCTGATCTACCAGGTCGTCAAGTCTGCTTCCCCAAAGCCAAGCGTTGGCGCCCAGGTGTCGTTCTGGGGTCCCGACGGCGCGACAAAACTAACGGGAGTCATCGTCGAGGTCAGGACGGACGAGTTCGTTGTTACTACCCAGGCGGGGCAGTTCACGTTGCGTAGCGAGCACATACTAAGCACCTCCAGGCCTCCGTCGCCGCCAGCTTGATCCACGTTTCGGTGACTTAAAGCGGCGCGAGCCCACGCAGCGCTTACGCACGGATACGAGTGCCGGCTCTATACGTGGTGCAGCGGACGTTGAGCTCGCTCGACCAGCGACGAACACAAAACATCTCGGTGAGCCGCGTCAGAACTCCACGCCCGCCATCAAGAAGCCGCGGCTGCCGTTCAGGTTCACCGCCGCGTCCCCATAGGACCCCTCGACGGTGTAGAGGTTCACGCTGTAGAACTGGTACATCGTATCGACCCTGAGCCGCACGTCCGGGCCGACGGCGAACATCACGCCGAAGCCGAGCCCGCCCTGCGCGCCGGGGCGCGCGCCGTCGAGCGAGTCGCACCCGCTGAGCTCGGCGGCGTTGCACTGCGTCTTCAGCTCGTCGAGCTCGTCGCGCAGATCACCCCCGGGGAACAGCAGCAGCAGGCCGATCTGTCCGCGCGGCACCAGCCACACCGTCGGCGAGACAGGGACCGCGGCTTCGAGCACGAAGGAGAGCGTGAAGTCGCCGCCCACCGTGTAGTCGGTGCTGGCGCCGTCAAACTCGACGTCGTACTCAGCTGTGTAGGCGAGCCCCGGCCCGAGCCGAATCACCGAACCGGTACGAAACAAGAGGTCCGCGCCGAGGCCGAACGCTGACTTGTGGTCGTAGTCCCGACCCCGGTTCGAGACGCACCCGTCGCCCTCGCACTCGAGGGTCCCGGAACCGGACGGCGCCAGCATGAGCCGCGGCACGAACGACACGCTCCCGATTTCGCGCTGCGGAGCTACCGGCGGCGGCGGCGGCTCAGGCGGCGGTTGAGCATAATACCCAGGCGGCGGCGCGGCTCCAGGTTGCGCATACCCAGGCGGCGGCGCGGCTCCAGGTTGCGCATACCCAGGCGGCGGCGCGGCTCCAGGTTGCGCATACCCAGGCGGCGGCGCGGCGGCTGGCGGTGGCGCAGGCTGCGCCGCCATGCACTGACCGCCGGCCGTACACGTCTCGCCGGCCGCGCACGCTGGATTACACGCGGAAACGCAGGAGCCCTCCACGCACACGAAACCCGAGCGGCACTCCGGCACGCACTGCTGCGCGCTCGCCAAGCGCGGCACGAGCGACGCAGCCACGAGCAGACCCAACGCCAACCCACCCCGAAGGTTTGATATCCATCCCATGGCGGCCAGTGTGGCAGACACAATCCGTCGCTGGAACGGCCAAACTTGCAGAAGTTGCAGGCCCGGGGTCGTAGAACCCACGGGCGCAACGCATGGAACGCGCGCTCGCCGCCAGCGCCCTCCACGAGGTCGCGATCCAGCGAGACGTGCCGTGCCCGACCGTCCGCCCGGGCCGGGGCACCGGCTCAAGTAGGCTCTGCTGACGGACCGCGGACACCTCGCAGCAGCAGAATCAGGTTGCCGCACCCCGCGGCTGAGACGTCGCGCTCGTGGCCCAGGCTGTGCCACCGAGGCGGCAGGAGATGGCGGACGATGGCGGACGCAGCGCAGAGTTCCGAAGCGAAGCAGCTGGCCCGAACCTTGCTGGTCCGCCGCCTATGACTCGAGCTTTGCATGGCTGGTTGTTCGCCGGTGGCCTGATGGCCCTCCTCCTGACGGGTTGCGGTGAGGTCGACGATTCCGGGGGCACCGCTGGCAGTGCCGGGGTCGGGGGTGGCAGCGCCGGGACCGGCGCCGAGGGTGGAGTCGGAGCCTCGGGCGGTGCCGGAGGCCAGGGAGCGAGCGGAGGCGTGGGCGGGACAGGTGGAGCGCGGGAGCTGACTGGTAGCTACGATCTGACCTTGGTCGGCGTGGTGCAGCAAGACCCCAGCGTGCCCGCGGGTCCCGCCTCAGAGGGAGCGACGCTGCGCCTCGACATCGACGGCGCGGCGGGCTCGTATGTCGCGGTGATCACCCCACGCTGGGGATCTCCGGCGGCGTTCGTGGCCAGCGAGAACGCGGGCCAGCTGGAGCTCAGCGGCGAGGCGAGCATCGGCGCCGGTGGTGTCTCGGATCGCTGGACGTCTTTCAAGCTACCGCTCGATTCCGCGGGGTTGCCCCACGGTGGGTTGAGCGCCACGGGCACCGAAGATCTGATCACTGGGGACGTCATCTTCACCACCGCGATCACGAGCGGCGGGACCATTGCCCGCGACGCTACCGTGCCCGAGCTGAAGAGCGCGCCGCGGACCCGCAACGGTCCGCCGGATCAGCTGCTGCCCTGGGAGCGCATTCCGGTGCACGGCGCCGAGCCGCTGGACCCGCAGGCGCTGCGGGATGGCGTGCAGGTCGTCAGCGCTGGGACGCCGCCCGCCTCGCTGCCCATGACCTGGAGCTTCGAGCCGAGCACAGGGGACGCCGCGTGGGCCGGGTTGACGCGGGGCTGGGGTGTCTTCGACAGCTGGGATGGGGTGATCGGACAGGATCTCGAGTTGCAGGTAGCGGCCGGGATATCAGATCGGGTCGGGCTCCTGTCCGCGGCGGTTACGTCTCCATTCAAGGTGTTCGCGCTACCAATCGGCAGCAGCCCCCTCGACTTCGATACTGACATCGTGAGTGTGGGGCTGTGGGGCAGCAGCCAGCTGTTGGGGGGCGGGTTGGTGGGAGCGGCGCATCCAGACTGCGAGCAGATCGGCTGCGTACAACTCGGACCCTCGGTCGTGGACGTGTGCGGCGGACCGCGGGATGGCTTCGCCGGCCAGCTGATGCTCCAGGGCGCCACGGCCATGAAGTTGCGATACCGGGTCGTGGTGCTCGGTGACGACGGCGCAGGTGGGCCGCCCCAGTGGCTCCCCGACGCATTCAGCGTCGAGGTGGCTGCCCCGGGGATCCATCCTGCGCTGGTCACGCGGCCGTCCCTCGCCGACGCCACCTGGACCCAGCTGCCCACCGGGGCGGTTCGGTTCACGACCGAATGGCGCAGCCTGGAGGTGGCAACTCCGAGCGCCACCGATCGCGTCGGCTTCGCCATCTATCCCGGCGCCAGCGTGGGCGCCTGCGGTGGGGGCATGATGCCGGCTCCGGTTACCATCACCGTGTTCGTGGACCAAATCGAGGCCACATAGCGCGACCCAGACCAGCGACTTCCTCGCCCAGCTTCGAAACACCGCGGTGAAAAACCAGCTCGCCTGCGGAACCTGAGCTCGCAGGTCATCGACCTGAGCATCAATAATCGCTGTCGGAGGCCAAAAGATTCCGCACGGACGAAGGTAGCTCGTCGTGTCCAAGTGCCGGCTGTGCCTGGGCGCTATCCGCTCGCGTGAGCTGGACAACAGCGAGGCTCTTCAGGTGCTTGACATCGACTTTTTCTTCGCGCAGCTCCCAGCCGGGGTGTTCATGCAACCAATAGCGTACCCGGCCCTGAGCGGCCGTTTCCGGTGAGATCCCCACGCCGCCGAGAACCGCAGCAGACTCCATCCTGTTGGCGAGATTGACCGTGTGCCCGATAACCGTAACCTCCAGCTTCTCGGCACCGATGGCACCCAGGACGACGTCACCCGAGTGGACGCCCACGCGGAGCGCGCAAACAAGTTCGCCAGAATCCGAACGCTGCGAGAAGAAGTGGTCGTATTCCGACTGCATCTCCAACGCGCACTCGACTGCGCGTCTCGCGGTGTTGTCTTCACCAGGACGCGGTAGGAAGTACACCATCAGCGCGTCGCCGATATGCTTATCGATGATTCCTCCTCGACGAGTGACTGTGGCCTCAAGAATACTGAACGCCGCGTTCAAGAACTCCACCACCTGACGCGGAGCGTAGAGCGACGACATCGCAGTGAAGCCCTTGAAGTCTGTAAACAGGACCGACACGTGCTCGTACTTGCCCTCCATAAGACCTTCCCGCTCCGGCCCCATCAGCATGCGTGCCACGGGCGCATACATGAACCGAAAGAAGTCTCGCAAGACGAGAAAGAGGCGCTCATTGAACACCACCCCCACCTCGCCGAGCTCGTCACCACTGACCACGCGGATCTCGTAGTCGAAGTCCTGCCGCTCGATGGCTTCGATCCCCTTCATGAGCTCGCGGATGGGGCGGTTGAAATAGGCCGACATGAAGCCGGACAGCAGCATGGTGATCAGGACCGATGCGAGCAGCATACCGATCACCAGCAGTGCGACTGTCCGCTTGACGCGCTGCACGTCATCCGCGAGCACGTCCATCATCAGTACCACCGGCGTATCGCCGGTCGCGGAGGGCAGTGGGGCCTGGGCTGACAATACGAGCGTCTTGCCGTCGTCATCGTAGTCGAAGTCTGGAGCGGCGCGTGCAGTCCGGAAGTCACTGCACCATTGAGCATTCATCGCCACCGTGTCGTAGACACTGCCGAATTCCGAGTGGCTTCTCCCTATTTCTGCGTCCACTAGGTAAACCAGCTTGGTCGGATCCCCAGCCGACTTCTTCATCGTGTACACATAGCGCACGGGAATTCCGCTTTGCCGTAGCCGGTCACGCAGATCGGCCAGAACACGTTGAAGCCGTACATACTTCGGGTCGTCCTCCCCGGAGACGGCGAGCAGCTGCTCGGCAGTAAAAAACCGTGAGGCAACAACAACCTGACCCAAAAGGGCGGTCTTGACCTCGCGCTCTTTCATGTCAGTGAAGTGGTCGTAGACAAACAGCAAGCTGGGCAAGAGCACCAGCAAAGTCGAAGCGAAGAAGCCGACAAATATCTTCGTGCGAATCCGTAGGCTGGAATAGCGCAGCAGTTTCAAGGAAGGAACAAACCGCGCTATTCGTAGGAGGCGCAGAAAGACCGTCGTCGCGCCAACTCCCATCACGAGCATCAGCAACGACGGAGCGAACGCGACCAAGTCGACCAACCCGCCAAAGCTAAAGGCGTACTCCTTCCGGCGTGGTGCTGCCGCCAACCTCACGAAGTACTCCGTCGCGAAGATGGACACCGTGACCCATTGAAACACGGCCAACGCGCGGTTGAGATCTGGGTCAACGACGCTACCCCAGATCTCCACGCCAACGACGATCGCGGCCAGAACCACCAGGGTCGCCAGCAAGCCCTGGACGCTGCGCGCCCACAGTCCCGCCGGCGCATTGAGAAAGCGCCAGGTCTTCTCCCTCCAGCTGGATGCAGCCACTTCTCCGCTCACGCTACTTCATCCTGCGCGGGATTCGTGGCTTGAGAAACGAGAGCAACGGCGCCGCTGCTCAACCCTCAGCGAGGAGTGCTTCCGTGCTGATCACAACGCTCCTCCCTCCAAGCAATACAATATAATCCGATTCCGGTCTTGCTCCATGGCGCCCTCCTCCGCAGAGGTGACCTGCCCGCTCGCAGGTCCACTCCGCCCGGCCAGTGTATCTCACGAACAGACTGGGTTGGTAGTCACCGTTGCATGGCGACCGTCCTTTTCTGGGTGGTGGCTGCCTTCAAGCTGTTGTGTATGAGACGTATGAGACGACAAGACGGCGAGCATGATCGGTTATAATTCCTTGAGGATATGCGCAACACCACGGGGGCGGGCTAGAGCGGGACAAGGCAGTTAGGGCTCCCCACCGAATGCGCCCTCCCCGCCCACCGCCTCGGCGGGTCCCTGGCCCTTCCTCCCAAGCAAAATTTGGCCAAATCTCAAACGAATGAGCCCATCCGCGACTCATGCTAGACTGCAGCCCAATGAACGACGTCGATCGCTTTCTGTCCGAAGCGCGCAAGCTCAGCGATGAAGCTCGCAACGAGTTGACCGATCGGATCTTGGAACTCGTGCCCGAGCAAATCGATCCGACCATTGATGAGGCTTGGCGCGCAGAGCTGCATCACCGCCAGGACAAGATCGAGTCGGGCGAGACCGAGTTCGTCGCCTGGGAAGACGTCCGCGCGAAGCTTCTGAGCAAATAAATCGTGAAGCGCGAAATCGCCTGGGACCCCGCCGCTGAGGTGGAGGTCGACGAAGCTTTTGACTACTACGCTGAGCGCAGCCGCCGCGCGGCGAAAGGCTTTCGAGAGCAGCTACTTGTGGCCATCGATCGCAGTGCGAAAAACGGCGAGGCTTTTCCGATTTCCGATCAGCGTGGCGCCCGTCGCTGTCTGTTGGAGCGTTATCCTTTTGGCTCGTCACGCTCACCGACGAGCACGCCATCATCATCGTCGTGATGCACACCAGCCGTCGTCCTGGCTACTGGGAAAGGTCGCTCGTCGCTAGACAACGCCAGCCCCTCCCTGGAATTGCTTCGACGCGCAGCTTGACCAGCGCGCGGGTCGCCCCGTAATTCGATTCCAAGCTCAAAGTCCCCGCAACCCACGCCCCGATCGGCGGCGCTACGCCAGAGCGCACGCTCGTAGTAGCCTCGCGCGGATGTCAGCGCACAGCCAGCAAGCCGCCCCCGCTTCCCCGGGTACCCGGACGCAAAAGTATCCGGTGATCCAGAGCCGCGTCGACCCGCGCGACGCCACCTTCAACAGTAACCGTGAGGCAAACCTCAAGGCCCTGGCGGAAGTGGAGCAGGCGCTCGAAAAGGCGCGGGCTGGTGGAGGCGAGAAGTATGTCGCGCGACACCGAGCGGCGGGCAAGCTGCTGCCCCGAGAGCGCGTCGAGCTGGTGTTGGATCGCGACTCTCACTTCTTAGAGCTGTGCGCCCTGGCGGGCCACGACATCAGCGGCCACGCGACGGGCTCGAGTAACATCGGTGGGATCGGGGTTGTTTCCGGGGTGGAATGCTTGGTCAGCGCCACGGACGCCACCGTCAAGGGCGGCGCGATCAACGAGTATGGAGTGCTCAAGAGCCGCCGCCTGTCGGAGATCGCAGCGCAAAATAGGCTGCCGGCGATCAGCCTGATCGAGAGCGCCGGGGCTGATCTCCCCAACCAGCACAAGATCTTTGTGCCCGGCGGGCAGGCCTTTCGAGAGCTGACCCGGCGCTCTGAAGAGCGCGTGCCAACGGTGTGCTTGGTGTTCGGCAGCTCGACCGCCGGTGGGGCCTACATCCCGGGCATGAGCGACTACACCGTGATGGTGAAGCAGCAAGCCCAGGTGTACCTAGCTGGGCCACCGCTGGTGAAGATGGCCACCGGCGAAGTCACACAGCACGAGGAGCTCGGTGGCGCCGAGATGCACTCCAAGATCTCTGGCGTGAGTGATTACCTCGCGGAAGATGAAGCCGACGCGATCCGTATCGGGCGCGAGATCATGGCGCACCTCAACTGGCGCAAGCGCGGCCCGGCGCCCGCGCGCCAGGTGGAGCAGCCAGTCTACTCAGCCGAAGACCTGCTCGGGATCGCTTCGGCTGATCTGCGCATCGCCTTCGACGCCCGTGAAGTCATCGCGCGCATCACCGATGGCTCGCGGTTCAGCGAGTTCAAGGCGCTCTACGGAAACACGCTGGTCTGCGGCTGGGCGTTTATCCATGGCTATCCCGTGGGGATCTTGGCCAACAATGGCGTGCTCTTCAGCGAGAGCGCCAACAAAGGCGCGCAGTTTATCCAGCTGTGCAACCAGCTCGACGTCCCGCTGTTGTTTCTACAAAACATCAGCGGCTTCATGGTGGGTAAGAAGTACGAGCAGGAGGGCATCATCAAGAACGGCGCCAAGCTGATCAACGCGGTCAGCAACAGCACCGTCCCCGCCATCACCATCATGATGGGCATGTCGTACGGCGCCGGAAACTACGCGATGTGCGGCCGCGCCTACGAGCCGCGCTTCTTGTTCGCTTGGCCGAACCACCGCATCGCGGTGATGGGCGGCAAGCAGCTCGCTGGTGTGCTGGAGATCATCCAGCGCGGCGCCGCCGCCAAGAAGGGCATCGAGGTCGACGAGCAGCACCTGGGCATGATGAAGCAGATGCTCGAGATGCAAATCGAGAGCGAGTCGAACCCGCTGTTCTCCAGCGCTCACCTGTGGGACGACGGCGTGATCGATCCGCGCCACACGCGAGACGTCGTGGCCATCAGCCTGTCAGCGGCGCACAGCGCACGCGTCGCGGGCACTACGTCCTGGGGCGTGTTTCGTCACTGAACCCAGCGCGAGGCACCCGCGTCGCTCAGTCGAGCTGCCAGGCTGGGCTAGACCGTGTAGATTGAGCCGGCCATGCCGCAGCATCTATCGCCGAGCGATCGGGACCACCTGAAGCTGCTCAGCATCTTCTTCTACATCTACGGCGGCTTGCAGCTGATCTTCGGCTTCATCCCGCTGATCTACGTCGGCCTGGGCGCGCTGATGCTGAACGACCCGAGCCTGCACAGCGCTGGCCACCCGGTAGCGGACGCCATGCCTTGGTTCTTTATGGCGATCGGCGTGCTGGCGTCGCTGTACATCTGGACCGTGGCCTGCCTGCTGATCACCACAGGGCGCAGCATGAGCACGCGCCGCCGCTACGTGTTGTGCATCGTGACGTCGTTCTTGATCTGCCTTAATCTTCCGCTCGGAACCGCGCTCGGGGTCTTCTCCATCATCGTGCTGTTCAGGCCCAGCGTGAAAGCCGCCTTCGAGGGCACCCCGGCTCAACACAGCCAGCCCGCCGCGCCCTACCCGCCTCGCCTCTAATATTTCCGTACGGCACCTTGCTAGCTAGACACCCAGCGCAACACTGGAACGACAGCGCAGCGCGAGCGGCGGCGCAGCCCTAAAAAGGCAGCGTGAGATAGGCGCGGAGCCCCCACAGCAGATCCCAGTTGAGCGGCGGTGTCTCGCGCTCTCCTTCGGCGGCGAAGGTCTTGAAATAGAAGAAGGTCATCCCGCCGACGCTGGCTTCAACGCCACCAAGCAGCGTCGGCGCGGTGCGCAGCAACGGGTGCAAATAGCCCGCGGTCAGCTCGCCCTGAGCGTAGCCAATGAGCCAGTCGTCCGGGAGCGCGTCGTTCAGCGTGTAGTCGTCCATCAGCTGAACCTCCCCCAAGCCGACCTGCGCCGCCAGGTCAGCGTAGAAGCTGAGCGGGCTGCGCGTGGTCTCGCCCCCGAACGCCAATCCTGCCCCACGGAACCGTGCGTCGAAGACCAGCTCATCCAATATCGAATCGCCGACCGTCACCTGGTACGGTTTGGTGTAGCTGGTGAGCCCAACGCCCAGGTACACCTCGGGGAACTTGCCGCGCGGCACGTCCACGATGCCCGTGGGATCATTTTCGTGCTTGTACATCACGCCCACGATGAACGTCTCAAAGCCGCTGACCATGCTGAGCGGCTGCGTCTGCAGCGGAAAATCAGCCGTGGGCTGCTCGGGCCGTGCGCGGTGTGGGATCACGCGCACCGGCTTGCGCGGGTGGACCGTGGTCTCAAAGGCTCGCGTCTCGTAGCGCACGATGGGCTCCCACACGAAGCTCACCGCTGGGAACCCCAAGACCCCCAACACCCGGGTGAGCTTGGGCAGCAGCGTCCCTGCGCGGGCGGTGATCGCCGCCTCGGGCCGCGAGGGCGCCGCGGCCGCGCTCGATTCATAGTAGCCGTGACGCAAGGTCACCAGGCCGCTGATGCCGAAGCCCACGTCGACGCTCCATGTATAATAATTCTGCGTGGAAACATCTAGCGCAGGGTAGCCCTGAGGGCGCCAGCCTCGGTACGCGCCGCCGAGCCCTGGATCGATGCGGAGCCCGTCCAACACCCGCACCGGATAGCGAGTGGTCGGCTTGGGCTGCTCTACGGCGACGGGGGCGCGGCTGCCGCTCCAGTAGCCAGGATCTCCCGAGGGTTGGGTCTTGGGAGCGCGCTTTCGAGCTTTGCGCTCTCGAGGCGGCTTGGTGCGCTTGGGCCGCGCTGCGGCGGCGTGGGGCTTGGAGGCATGCAGCCCGTCGTCCACGTGCTCTTCAACGGCGCCGCCGATGCTCTGCGCGGCGCCACTACTCGCTCGGCAGAGTGACAGCGCGACGACGCTGAGCCCCACGCAGACGCGCACCTGCCAGTGTCCACGGTCACCCATCGGCCAAAGGTCAAGCTCCCCCAGCCAGCCGGCGGTTGCAACACCGCGTGCGGCCAGAGGTGTGATCGGGGCTATGCTGCGACCATGCAGCGAGCCTTCCTCGACAACCTGGGTGATCGTCCGCTGACAGGCGACGCACCCCGCCGCCGGCTGTGCTTCGCGCATCGTGGCGGCGCCAAGCTCTGGCCCGAGAACACCCTCGAGGCGTTCGCGGGCGCGCTCGAGCTGGGGGTGACTCACCTCGAGAGCGACCTGCACCGCACCCGCGACGGGCACCTGGTGCTGTTCCACGATGCCCGGGTCGAGCGCACCACCAACGGCAGCGGCAGCATCCGCGAGCACACGCTGAGTGAGATCAAAGCCTGGGACGCCGGCTACCGGCTGTACCAGGCGGGCGGCTACCCGTTCCGCGGCAAAGGCGTGACCATCCCCACCCTTGAGGAGGCGCTCGATCGCTTCCCCGGGGTTCGATTGAACCTGGAGCTGAAGCAGCGCGAGCCAGACATTGTGCGGCCGATGTGGGACTTGATCGAGCGCCGCGGGCTGCACGATCAGCTGCTGATCGCCGCCAGCCACGATCCGCTGGTCCAGCAGTTCCGAAAGCTCTCTGGCGGCAGCGTGGCGACATCCGCCGGCAGCCAAGAGAGCCTGCAGTTCGTGGCGCGCGCGCAGCTGGGGCTGAGCCGCTGGCTCAAGCCAGAGTACGACGCGTTGCAGCTGCCCTGGCGGCTCGGCCGACTGCCAGTCGTCACGCGCCGGCTGATCCAGGCTGCCCACCACCTGGATCTCCAGGTCCACGTGTGGACCATCGATTCAATCCTGGAAATGCGCGAGCTGTGGTCCCTTGGGGTCGACGGCATCATGTCAGACCGCCCCGATCTGCTGGTCCAGAGCTGCTAAGCCCCGCGCGCAGCATGGCCTGCCGCGGAGCAGCGCTCCAGCCGACTTAGCGCGGCTCCAGCCAACTCAGCGCTGCCGAGCAAGTCCTGGAACTCGATTCCCGAAGCCGAGCGACGCGACAGCGCACAATCAAGCCGTGTTCGGTACCCAGGCGGCACGGCTTTGAGCTAGCGTGCGCGTCATGCCGCGCGTCACTCGTATCTTGATCGCAAACCGAGGAGAAATCGCCGCGCGCATCCTGCGCACGGCACACGACATGGGGATCAGCAGCGTCGCCGTCTACAGCGACGCCGACCGCGACCTGCCCTTCGTGCGCCAAGCTGACCAAGCTGTCTGCCTGGGCGGCGCCGCGGCCAATCAAAGCTATCTCCGTACGGATAAATTGCTGGCCGCGGCCGAGCTCACGGGAGCCGACGCCATCCACCCCGGGTTCGGCTTCCTCGCGGAGAACGCCGACTTCGCTCGTGCCTGCGCCAACGCAGGGCTGACGTTCATCGGTCCGAGCCCCGACGCCATCGCACAAATGGGCTCAAAGCAGCTGTCCAAGACGCTGGTCGCGGCGGCGGGCGTCCCGGTCATCCCTGGCTACCAGGGCACGGACCAGAGCCTAGCGACGCTGGAGCGCGAGGCGCTGCAGATCGGCTTCCCGGTCCTGGTGAAGGCCAGCGCTGGTGGTGGCGGTAAAGGCATGCGCGTCGTGACCCAAGCCTCCGAGCTGAGCGCGGCCATCGCCGGAGCGAAGCGCGAGGCCAGCAGCTCGTTTGGCGACGACACGCTGCTGATCGAGAAGTACATCGCGTCGCCGCGCCACGTAGAAATCCAGATCCTTGGAGACACCCACGGCAAGCTCCTGCACTTGTTCGAGCGTGAGTGCTCGATTCAACGCCGACATCAGAAGATCATCGAGGAGACACCGTCGCCCGCGTTGACCCCAGCGCTGCGCGCGCGGATGGGCGCCGCGGCGGTGACGGTGGGCAGGACCGTGGGCTACTACAACGCCGGCACCGTAGAGTTCATTTTAGATCCCCAGGGCAATTTTTACTTCTTAGAGGTGAACACGCGCTTGCAGGTCGAGCACCCGATCACCGAGGCGGTCACCGGGGTCGACATCGTGCGTGAACAGATCCGAGTCGCGCGCGGACAGGCCCTAGACCTCGAGCAAGAGCAGCTCACGCTGAACGGAGCAGCCATCGAGTGTCGCCTGTACGCTGAAGACGCCAGAAACGGCTTCTTGCCCACGACGGGCAGCATCGCTGACTTTTGGCTGCCCCCCGTACCGGGGCTGCGGGTGGACGCGGGGGTGGAGGCGGGCAGCGTTGTGGGGATCCACTACGACCCAATGCTGGCCAAGGTGATCACCTGGGGACACGACCGCCGAGAGGCCATCGATCGCATGCAGCGCGCGCTCAGCCTGGCCAGCGTGCAAGGCGTCACGACGAACGTCCAGTTTCTGCGCCAGGTGCTCGCGCATCCAGAATTTCTGCGTGGCAACCTTAGCACACACTTCATTCAAGATCAGCTGAGCGCCGCCACCAGCCGCGACGGCGCCGACTTAAGCCGTGAGGCGCTGTTTGAGCTGGCGGGTGTCGCCACCCTGGCTAGCCATGAAGATCAGCGCCGAGGTCAGGTCGTCCTCCCCGCCCTAGAGCCTGGCTTTCGCAACAACCGCTTCCAGCGCGAGTGGCTAGAGTACGAACACCAAGGGCAAACCCTGCGCGTCGACTACCAGAATCAAGGCGCTGGCGAGCTGTCGGTCGAGGTGCAGGGCGCCGCGGGCGACAGCCTCGCGCTGCGCCTGCGCCCGCTGGCGCTGCGTGACCACGAGCTTCACTACGAGGTAGACGGCGCAGACGGCGCCACCCTGCGCCGCAGCGCGCGGGTCGTGCGCCGCGCGGATCGCTGCTACGTCAGCAGCTTGCTCGGCAGCGTCGCGCTGCGTGAGCTACCGCGCTTCAAGCGCGCACAGGTGGAGGTCGAAGCCGGCGCGTGCGTCGCGCCCATGCCCGGCAAGGTGGTCAAACTCCTCGCCGAAATTGGCCAGAGCGTCGAAGTAGGCGCCGTGCTGGTGATCCTCGAGGCCATGAAGATGGAGCACTCGGTCAAGGCGTCCAGCGCAGGCGTGGTCAAACAGGTCCGCGTCGCCGAAGGCGACCAAGTCGAAGACAGCAGCGTGCTGATGGTGATCGAGCCACATGACGCCTAGCGTAGCTTCCGCACGGGAGCGCTGGGCGCGCGGGCTCGGCGCGCTGTGCGGGCTGTTAGCGCTGGCTTGCGCCGCGCCCCATGCGCTCAGCGCCGGCCCTAACGCTGGAGCTAGGGAGTGCCCCGCGGCCCAGGCGTCAGCGGCGCCGCGCGCGACCACGGCGGCGAAGCCGCGAGCGTTTCACCCTGGCCAGGCTGGGCTCGCGCTACGGCTGGTACCGAAGCCAGAGGCTCCAGCGCTGTGCGTGCAGGTGTCGGCCTACGGCGACAACGCCCAGCTGCGCAGCTGGCGCCTGCTCCAGGCCGCGCCGACCGAGCTGCTGAGTGTTCGACAGTTGTTCGAGGGCGGACACAGCAGAGCGCTGAGCGTGGCCGCTGACGGCGGCGGGGTCCAACTGCTGATCCCCACGGATGACCAACGTGAGTCAAGCGGGGTGTTGACCATCGACTACTGCGTGCGCGCAGCCGCGTTCAACGCCGCGGAGCCCCTCACCACCGCGGTGGATCCGAACCACTTTCGCGCCACAGGTGAGCGCGCGCTGCTGCTCCCCGACGTCTACCGGAGCGCGCCGGTGCCGACCCGGGTGACGCTGCAGGCCGCGGGCCTGGGCGCCCCGCCGGGCGCCGCGTCGAGCCTCGGCGTCGGCCTCACGCGCGAGCTAGACATCAGCGTCAGCGGCCTGCAGCACGCGGCGTTCATCGCTGGCCCGCTTGGTTCCGCCCGGTTCAATGGACCAGAGGGAAGCGACGAGGCCGCCTGGGTCGGCTACACGGCCTTCGACCCGCGGCCGGTAGCGGCCCAAGTGGCCACGTTTCGCAGCGCGGTTCGGGACTACTTCGGGGACCCAGCCAGTACACCGCTCACGCTGCTGCTCCTGAGCGACGGCCGCAGCGCTGGCGACTTCGACGTGGCGCGGCGCACCGCCAGCGTCCTGGTGCAGGTCGGCATGTCGCAGCCGTGGGATGGTCCGCTCAGCTTGGCGGTGTCGCATCAGGTGGTGCGTGAGTGGCTGGGCTCAAAGCTAAGGCTGAGCGCGCAGGGCAGTGCCGTGTGGTTCAATGAAGGCTTCAGCCGCTTCCTGGCGCGCGAGCTGAGCTTTCGTATGGGACAAATCGAGCCCACCGAGTACGCCCAGGAGGTTGAGGCGCTCACCTCCGCTAGCGTGACCTCACCGCTCGCGGCGCTCAGCGCCGCACAGCTCGCGCCAAAGCTGGCCGCCGGCGAGCCCGCGGCGCTGACCCTAGAGGTCGCCCGTGGGGCGCTGTGGGCGAGCCAGCTCCACGCCGACTTGGCGCGCAAAGGCCAGAGCCTACATAAGATCCTCCGGGATCTATACGGCGCGCCCGCCCCAGCCACGGCGCAGCAGCTGATGACCGCGGTGGACGCCGCGCTGGGCTGCGAAGCGACGGCCTGCAGCGCGCAGCACAGCTTCGATAAGTGGATACTCAGCGGGGCGAGCCCCAGCCTGTCTGGCGACGCGCTTGGCGTGTGCTTCAAGGCGGTGCCGCGCAGCTACCCGATCTACCAGCGTGGGTTCAGCGTCACCGGCGGCCGGGTCAGCGAGCTCACAGCGAAAGGACCCGCTGGGCGCGCAGGGCTGAAGCTCGGCGACAAGCTGCTCTCGCTCCGGGATCGACCAGGCAACGCCAGCGCCCCGCTGACCATCCGCGTCGAACGCGGCGGCGCACCCCTTGAATTCAGCTTCCTGCCCCAAAGCGGCAGCGTGAGCAGCACCGGCTGGGTGCAGCTGAGACACATCGCGCCAGCGCGCTGCCCGCGGCCGTGATCGGCGCTCTGGGCAGGCAACAAACTCGGCCGCAGCGGCGGGTCGATGCTAGCCCGTGAGCATGCGCCAGCCAGCCAGCCCGCAGATCGCAGTCCAGCTCGCCCTCGCTTTGTGCCTGGGCGCGTGCCGAGCGGAAGCGCCTCCAGGCGATCAGCCGAGGCGCGAAGCCATCCGGGTCGAGATCCAGGTCCCAGGCAGCCTCCCCAACAGCGCCGGCGCAGCTTCAAATTCGGCTCGCGCCCCACGCGCCGCGAAGCCCAACCCAGCGAGTGCTCCGCGAGTCGCGGCGCGGCACGCTGCTGCCGCTGACCGCTCACGGGACAGCGAGCTGGATGGCGCACGACCCGCGGGCGACGCCGTGCAGCGCGTGGCCCAAGACCCCCAAGCCGATCCGCCGACGAGTCCTCGGGGATCGAGGGACGGCGCCCTGCTGCCGGTGAGCTTTTCTACGCAGCGAGCTGAGCAGCCAGCCAGCGTGATCCCAGCGCTGCTCGACGAGCGCGACACGCTGCTCCCCCAGACCGAGCAGCTGCCAGGCACCGACTCGGCGTTCTACGAGCAGCTGGGTCGAACGCTGTTTCAAGCCATCATCGACAACAACCCCGAGCTGCTGATCCCGTACTTTATGCCGGTGCAGGTCTACGCAGCGCTGAAGGACAGCAAGAACCCACCCCGCGACTGGAAGTACCGCCTGTACGCCCAGCTGACACGGGACATCGCGCGCTACCACCGGCTGCTAGGTAAAGATCGCGCTCGGGCGCGCTTCCTTGGCCTCGACGTGAAACCTGAGGACGCGATCTGGATGAAGCCCGGCCGCGAGTACAACAAGCTCAGCTACTTTCGCTTGTTCGGCTCGCGCATCCGCTACTCAGACCCGCGCGGACGCGAGCGCTCCTTTGAGCTCTCGGCGCTCTTCTCGTGGCGCGGCGAGTGGTACATCGTCCACCTGAACGGCCTGAAATAGCCAGGCGCCCGAGGTCGCTGGCGACGCCGCGGGCTGAAGCGACGCTGCCAAGCTCCAGCCTGGGCGCAGCGCTGGTGTGACCCGCAGCTTGAGGGTCGCGGGGCGCGCGAAGCGCGTGGTAGGCCGAGGGCATGCCCAGCTCTCGCCGCGTCTTCCTGCGCCTCAGCGCACAACTTGCTCCGGCGCTGTGTATCGCGCCTGGTCTGGTGTTGTCTGCCTGCAGCCGTCCGCAGCTGAGCGTCCCAGCGCGCGCCCCCGGGCGCGGCGCGAGTCAGCCGCGCTTGGTGATCCAGGAGCTGGGCGACTTCGAATGTCCGTTCTGCGCGGAAGTGCAGCCTGTCTTGGAGCAGGTGCTGGACCACTACGGCGCGCAGGTGCGCATCGTGTGGCGCGACTACCCGCTAGAGCACATCCACCCCTACGCCATGCAGGCCGCTGAGGCTGCTCGTGAGGTGCGCGCGCAGCTCGGCGAGGCTGGCTTCTGGCGCTACCACGGCGTGCTGTTTATGAACCAGAACGCGCTAACACGCCAAGGCTTGGCGTCGTTTGCTGACAAGCTGGGCGGGGTCGACATGGCTCAGTTCACGGCTGCCCTGGACAGCGGGAAGCACAAGGCTGTTATCCTAGCGGAAAAACAAGAGGTAGATCGCCTGGGCATCGATCGCCTCGGGACTCCGGGCTTCTTCATCGGCGATGAGGTGATCATCGGCGCGCGCCCGTTTGAGGTGTTCCGCGACGCGATTCAGGCCCAGCTGGGCGATGGCTAGCACCGCGCGGCAGTTGAGAGGCTGCCATCGCCGCGCGGCAGCCAGCAGAGGCAGCGAACCGCGCGGCGGTGTTGCCGGGCCTACCGGCGCTGGCAGCCTGGACAAAAATGGCTGCTGCGTTGCGCGATCACTAGGCGCTGGATCAAGCGCCCGCACGCCCGGCACGCCTGATTTTCCCGCGCATACACCTGGCGCTCGTCTTGATACGCGCCGTCGCTGCCATCGGGCTGCACGTAGTCGCTGATGCTCGACCCACCCAGCTCGATCGAGCGGCGCATGACCTGCTGCGCGGCCTCGATCAAGCGCTGCCAGTCTCGCTTAGTCAGCTTCAGCGCGGGGCGGTTGGGGTGGATCTTAGCTAAATACAGGGCTTCATCCGCGTAGATGTTGCCGACCCCAGCCAGCACGGCTTGATCGAGCAGCACGCTCTTGATCGGCGCCCTGCGCTTACCGGCGCGCGCTTGCACGTCGCTTGGCTGCGCCAGGAGCGCGTCCACGCCGAGCTTGTCTATCCGAGGATGTGTCGCGCCCGCCCCGAGCCAGAGCACCTTGCCGAACTTCCTGACATCCCGAAACAACACGTCGGGCCCGGGGTCGTTAAAGTGAAAGATCAGGTGAGTGTGCTGATCCGCGCAGAAACCAACTTGGCGCTCTGGGGCGAGCGCTGCACGGCTGGTGGTCGAGAGCAGGCGTACGCTGGTCGCGCCGGCCCCGAACAGCTGCCCCGTCATGCCCAGGTGCAGCATCAGGCGTGAGCCGTCGTCTAGCAGACAAAACAAGTACTTGCCGTGGCGGGTGAGCGCGTCGACGCGGCGCCCGATCAGCCGGCGCTTGAGCTGGCTAGGCGGCGTCACGAAAAAGTAGCTGGGAGGCGTCGTGGTGAGCGCGCGCACGCTGCGCCCGACGACCAGCGGCGCGATGCGGCGTCGGGTGACTTCGACCTCGGGTAGCTCGGGCATGCTGGGTGACCTTTATCTCCTCGCGGCACTTATCGCTGACGCGCGGGCTAGTTCGCGCTGGGCCTACGCGCGGGCGTGCCCTGACGTGACGCGCCGATCGGCGGTTCACCTGAGGCGGAACGCACCACGGCGGGCACCCCGGGGGCCAAGCTGAGCTGATACAGCACGCGACCCGCGCCGTCCCGATAGCTGACCTCGAGCTGGCCGCTGGTGTCCACGTCCACGACCGCGTAGTTAAACCAGCCTAGGGCTTCGTCCAGGGACTCGACCGGCTTGCCAGTCAGCGGCGCGTGGATGAACAGCCGCTCTGCGCCGAAGCTCTCGTCGAAGATCAGCTTCGGAAACAACCCGGCGCTGAGCGGCCCCGCGACGAGCTCGGTGAAGCTAAACTCGCTGTTCGGCCCCGGCGCTGTAGCGCCGGAGAAGGGGCGGTAGGTGTAGGCCGCCGCGAAGTGCAGATCGGTAGTTAAGAACACCACGTTCGCTGGCTTGAGCTCGGGCAACACCGCCACCAGCCGTGTCAGCTCCACCTCAAAGCCCGTGGGGCCGCCAAAGTTTGCCCAACCATCGCGTGGCCCTTCGGGTGGCCAGCCGGTGGGCACCGCCAAGGGGACGCTGTTCACGATAAATTTCCACGTGGCGTCTGACTTACGCAAGCCCTCGACCAACCACTCAAACTGCTGCGCCCCGAGCATCGACTTCTTGACGTCGGTCCCGGGCAGGGACGCCACGGAGCGGTACTGCCGCGTGTCCAGGAAGAAGAGCTCCACCTGCTTGCCCCACCTGCGGCTGCGATACAGCCGCCTTTCCTGCTCGGCCCGCGGCGGGAACCCGTGGTAGTCGAGGAAAGCCTGCAGCCCTGCTGGCATCAGGTGTTGGGCCACGCGATACGGCGCGTTGCCGCGCTGATCGCGCTCTGGTCCAAAGTCGTTGACCACCTCGTGATCGTCCCACACCGCGTAGTACCCGCCGCCGCTGAGCAGCCGCTGAAACGCGGCGTCTTCGCGGTTGTAGCGCCAGTGCTCCCAAAACTCTGAGCGCTTGGTCGCCGCTGAATTGCCGCGCGGTACCTGTTGATTAAAGTAGCGGCCGCGCAGATCGCACACGCCATCGGCGTAGATCATGTCGCCCAGCCCAATGAAGAAATCGAGGCGATCTTCGGCGATGGCGTCGAAGATTGGGTAGCCGCGGTCAGCGTCACGACACGCGTTCTGGCCCGACAGATCGCCGCTGAAGGCAAAGTGGACGCGCTCGACCGCCTGCGCGTCGAACGCGGTGCGAAATCGTCCGCCCACCGCGGCCTCAGGCGCCACGTCGCTAGCGCTGGGCGGAGCCAGGCTCACCCAGGCACGGTAGCTGTAGTCGGTGCCCGGCTCGAGGTCACCCAAATAAATCCGCGCGGTAAAGTCTCTCGCGGCATCTAGCGGGGCGCTCGCCCGGCGTGCTCCGGGCGGCTGCAGCTCGACGGTCAGGAACCCAGGCCCCGTCCCCCGCCCCCAGACAACCGCTGAGCGTTGGTCCATTTCCCCGCTCATTACCCCGTGGCTCAGCGTGGGCGACGTGAGCTGAGGCCGCGCTTCACCGCAGCCGTCACAGCTGACCAAGCACAGCGGCAGGGTCACCCGCAGCAGCCAGCCGACGCCTTGGGTTTGATAGCGGCCGAGACGCATGGAACCCTGCTTCTAGCACTGGACCGCCCGCCGCTGCAGCCAGCGCCGCTGCTGGTGCGCGGTCGGTGAAGTCAGCCAAGGCAAACGGCGGGCTTACTGCTCCTGCCAGCGCGGATCATCAGCGACCAACCACTCGAGCAGCTCGCTCACCCGATCACCCACCGCCCCGCCGTAGGTGTGACCTGCGCCCGCGGCGTAGCGCAGCGCCACGTCGATCCCGCCACGCGCTAGCGACTGGCGGCTGAGCTCCTGAGCCTGAGCGCAGCGTAGCAGGCCACACGCTAACGCCACGCGCTGCCCCCCCGCCCGCTTCCAGCGCGCCGCGCCGGCGACGCTCCAGTCGTTTTGCTGGCCCTCGATCAGCAGCGCGCGCGGGAAGCGCTCAGCTCGCGTCATCAGCATCAAGGCGCCCATCACCGCGCCTTGAGAGTAGCCCGCGTAGACCGCGGCCCGCGCGTCGACCCGCGCCTCACGAGCTACCAGCGCCGCCACGCTCGCGTCCACTGCTCGGCCGAGCCACAGGTGATCTGGATAGTAGTGGTGGCTCGAGCTCAACGGCTCGCTGCGGTTGGTCTTGGCGCCACGCACGCACAGGATGAAGGCGCGCTCACCCACCAGGCGCCGCCAGCGCTCACAGTGAGGCTCAGGTCGACCCCCAGCGCCGTGCGCGGCTACCAAGAGCGGCCTTCGTTCGATACCACGCGGAACCCAAACTAGCGCAGGCAAAAAGCCAACGACGTCCAGCTCGATGAACCGCCCGCCGGTGTCCCGAGGCGCCTCCCCTCCACCCCCTGCAGGCGCCCCGAGCTGAGCCCCAGAGCCTAACTTCCCCACGGATGTTACGGATCCGACCGGCGAGTCGCCGGCGCCCGCCCCATGGCTCGCCGCGGGGGTGGGTGAGCGCGCTACGTCGGCCGCAGACGCCGAGCTAGCGCTGTTCGGTTGCCGCTCGGCAAGGCTGGTGCTGGCACACCCGAGCAGGCAGACCAGCGCCAGCCCCCCGCTCAAGCCGAGCGCACAGCCCGAACGCCACCCGAGGCCAGCGCGCGACGGACCAACCGCATGAGCCGGGGGACCCGCCACTACGCCTCGCCGGCTGCTCCGCGCAAATTGCTGGCCTGCGGCTGTCTGACGTCCACTCAACTGGCCCCGTTCATCTGCACCACGACGCGAGCAATCCAGCACACCCTTTGGTGGCTCGGCGCAGCATGCCGGGTCCGCGCTGACCTGGCCAGCCGGCGCTCAACCTGACGACCTCGGGGAGAGCGTCGGGTTACGCGGTCGCGCCACCTGAGCCTCGGGGGAAGTGCAGTGGGTGCGGGTTGCGACTGCCCGGGTCCCGCACACGCCGCGCAAATTTGGCCGACCAGCGCTGACAGGCTCTAGCGCCGGTCGCGCGGACGGTATAAGCCTTCGGCATGCGTCGTTTACACATCGGGGGGCGCTCGCCCAACCTGGCGAGCCGTTTGATTTGGGTAGGGCTGTGCGGTGGGGCGCTCGCGCTGCTTCCGCTGCAGTTGACGGGCTGCGGCTCCGACGACTCCTCAGGCGGGGGTAACGCAGGCAGCGGCGGCACAGGCGGCAGCGGCGGTGGTAGCGCGGGTGTTGGGGGCGTGACTGCAGAAGTTGCATGGCCTCACCTCGAGTGTGACTCCTTGGTGCCCGAGTACTGCCGCTACCCGTTCCCGAGCAACGTGTACAGCGTGGCCGATACCACGTCAGCCACCGGCCGGCGGGTCAAGCTTGAAGGCGACTTCTTGCTCAAGTCCAGACAAGGGCCCGTGATGGAGGGCACGCCTTGGGACAAGAGCGACGGCTTCTCTCCCGGGGTCGCGCTGATGACCTATTTTGAGGGCGCGACCACCGCGGGCCTGGCGACCCCCGACAGCATCGAGGCTTCGCTGGGGGCAAATTCGCCGACGGTGATCATCAACGCCGAGACCGGCGAGCGGGTGCCGCACTGGGCGGAGCTCGACATGTCAAACCTCACGGATACGCACCGCACGCTGATGCTGCGGCCTGCCGTGCGCCTCAAGGACGGCACCCGCTACATCGCTGCCATGCGGAACATCAAGACGGCCAGCGGCGACGCTGAGGCGTCGCCAGGCTTTAAGGCTATCCGCGACAAGCTGACCTTCGAGGGCGACGCGTCGATCAACGCGCGCCGTGGTTTGTACGAGGACATCTTTACCCGGCTCGAGGCCCAAGGCGTGGGGCGCGCCGATCTGCAGATCGCGTGGGATTTCACCACCGCCAGCACCGTCAGTAACACGGGCTGGATGCTCAAGATGCGCGATGACGCGCTGGCTGCCGCCGGTGACGCTGGCCCCGAGTACTCCATCACCAGCGTCGAAGAAGACTGGGACCCCGACATCGCCTACCGCATCTTCGGGACCTTTAAGGCGCCGCTGTACCTGGACCAGGCTGGCCCCGGCGCCCACTTGAACTTCGACAGCGCGGGCGACCCCACCAGCAGCGCGACCTACGACGTGCCCTTTGAGCTGTTGATCCCAAAGAGCGCGCTGACCACGCCCGCGGCGCTCGTGAGCTACGGCCACGGCCTGCTCGGTGAGAAAGAACAGATCGAGTCGGGTCATTTCCGCACGTTCATGAACGAGTACAACTACGCGTTCTTCGCGGTGGACCTGGCTGGAATGGCAGCAGAAGACGAAGACTACATCACCGGCATCCTCGGGAGCGGAGACCTACACGAGTTCAAGACGATGTTCGATCGTCTGCACCAAGGCGCCCTGAACAACCTGCTGGCCATGCGCATGATGAAGAACGCGTTCTCCAAGGACGCGACCTACGGACAGTATGTTGATCCGACCAAGCGCTACTACCACGGCATCAGCCAGGGCGGGATCTTCGGCGGCGTGTACATGGCGCTGACGACCGACGTGGAGCGCGGCGTGCTGGGTGTGCCCGGCCAGTCGTACAACCTGCTGTTAAATCGATCCGTTGATTTTGAGCCGTTCTATGCCGTGATCCGCGTGACCTACCCTGACAGCCGCGACCAGCAGGTCGCGCTGTCGTTGTTGCAAATGCTCTGGGATCGCGTGGAGCCCAACGGCTACTCGCAGTTCATTCGTGAGAACATGCTGCCGGGCACGCCCAAGCATGAGGTGCTGCTGCGAGTCGCGGTGGGCGATCACCAGGTCAGCAGCCTGGCCGGGGCGGTGATGGCGCGCAGCATCGGCGCGCAGCACATCGACACCGGGGTGCGCGACGTGTGGGGCTTGCCCGCGGTGGCTAACGCGACCACGGGGTCAAGTTTCTTTGAGTATGACTTTGGCCTACCGAAGGAGGCGCTGTGCAATCGCCCGCCTGACCTGTGCGGTGATCCTCACGGCAAGCTGCGCAAGCTAGAGGAGGCGCGCAAGCAGCTCGACCTGTTCCTGCGCACGGGCGAGTCGCGCAACTTCTGCACCGATGGGATCTGCAAGTTCCCGGCGCTGTCGGAGTGCGTCGGTGGTGAAGACCAGGTTGATATCTGCGCGCCGTAATGCTCTACGTCGGCGGAGGGTCTAGGCCGGGCCTAGGCCCCCACCCGCGAAGAGCGCAGCCACATGGATCTTGAAGAGCAAGCACGAGCGCGGGTAGGCTCGGTGATCGATGGCCGCTACGAGCTGACTCGCCTGCTCGGCTGCGGCGCGTCGGGGTCCGTGTACGACGCCACCCACCGCTACACTGAGCGCCGAGTGGCCATCAAGCTGCTCCACCCAGAGCTGGTCAAGTCTCGCGAGCACGTAGGGCGCTTCTTGCGTGAGGTGCGCAGCATGGCCGCCCTCACCCACCCGGGGGTCGCGGCCATCTTGGACGCTGGCCGCGCCGACGGCGACGTCCCGTATTTGGTCACCGAGTTCCTAGACGGCTCGGACATGGCCGATCTGATGGATCAGGGGCCGCTCGCCCACGCTCAAGTGGTGGACATCGGCGTGCAGCTGCTCGACGCGCTGGCGGCGGCCCACGCGCTTGGCATCGTCCACCGCGACGTGAAGCCAGAGAACATTTTCTTAATTCCACGCGGCGATGCGCCACCACAAGTCAAGCTCCTCGACTTTGGCGTCGCCAAGCGCCTGGCCAGCGCGTCCAACGTGAACCTCACCGCGTCTGGGACGACGGTCGGCACCCCCCACTACATGAGCCCAGAGCAAGCCCGAGGCGACCTAGTCGACCAGCGCAGCGATTTGTGGTCGGTGGGCGCCCTGCTGTTCCACGCCCTGAGCGGGGAGCCACCCTTTGAAGACCACCGCGTCACGCGCTTGCTCGCGCGCATCGCGTCCGAGGCGCCGGTGTCCCTTGGCAGCCGCTGCCCGCAGCTTGACGCGGAGCTCGTGAACATCATCGACAAAGCGCTGAGCCCAGACGTAGACAAGCGCTGGCTGTCAGCCAGCGCCATGGCCAACGCGTTGGCGCTGACGGGCTACTCGCAGTTTCACTGACGCGCGCGGTTTTGCTCCATGCTGCGCAGGGCGTCCCAACAAGGCTAGTGTTGCTCTCAGGCGAGCGCGACTTGGGCCCCGCTAACAGCGGGCCGCTGTTGACCGCGAAGCAGCAGCTCCAACCCAGGTTGCATGACCTCACGGATCAGCGCTCGGCGGTCACCCACTGCCCGCTCCTCCGCCTCAGCGAGCCAGCACCGCAGCTGCGGTCTTAGCTCAGGCTGCTGCGCCACCAGCCACGCCAAGGAGCGCCAGCCAAGCAACGCGTGCTCGGTCTCATCCCGCGCGAGCTGCTGCAGCGCTGGTTGGATTTCCGGCGGCGCGACCGCTGCTTGTTCGAACGCCTCAAGCGCAGCTTGGCCCTCACCCAGGGCGGCGTCGATCAACAGCTCGCGCGCGACCCGCAGCACGCGAGCCCCGGGCGACTCCTGAACCAGTTGAGGCGACAGCGCCGCTCCGCCGAAGTCTGCCTCATCTCCATTTTGCAAACGCGCGAGGCTGAGCGCCAGCTGAGCGTGCTGTAGCTCTTGCCGCGCGGCGATGCAGGCAGCGTCAACGAGCGCTCGGGGCGCCCCCAGGGCCAGCAAGTCTAGCGCGAAGCGCATGAAGCTCGCCGAGGAGGCGTGCTCGTAGCGGGCGCTCTCCGACCAATCCACCTGGAGCAGCTCCCCGCCGAGGCGCTCGTGCTGCGGCTGACCCAGCGCGCGCGTCCGCAGCTCTGGCAGCAGCAGGTCTGCTCCCGAACGCAGCGGTCGACCCGGGACCGCCAACTCGTACGCTCGCCGGTAGCAGCAGGCTTCGCTGTCTCCTTCAGCGCGCGCCCGCGCGGTCAGCGGTTCATCGAAGCGCAGATCATCTTCGGGCGCGAACTGCGGCGGCCGGGGCGTCCTGAGCGCGTCGAACGAGGTCGACGACATGCGCTGGAGCTGCGTTGGACAACCCGTGAAGCGAGGATGGTCAAACCCCTGTGGGAGCTCCCGCGCACGCGTGCAGCCCGCGTTGGGTTCGTCGGGTTGCCAGGCCGCGCGGATGGGGTCGCTGCGACCAGGCAGCTTGTCCCCCTCCACCCCCTGGCCTGGGGGCTCCGGCGCTTGTGTCGCGTCCACGTGTATCGTGGTGGCGGCGGAGGTCGATTGCGTCGACTGACACCCCGTCGCACCCAGCGCCAGCAACACCCGCACTAACAGCTGTGAGCGATCCATCGCGGCCTAGTATGCATCATCATCTCCCGGCTCATCGGGGGATAGCCCCCGCTCGCGCTCGGGAGCCGGAGCCGGGGCGGACCTTACGCATGCGAGCCTGGTTTTCTTGACACTGCGCGCTGGGCCTTGCAGCGTGGCGACGGAGAGACTGTGTTGGGGGAGAAGCAAGCGTTTTGGCTGCTCGACAGCGAGCGAGAGGTCGCGCTCGGCGACTACCCCACCATCGTGGGCCGTGACGGCACGTGCGATTGGGTCGTGAGTGACGATCCGCTGGTCTCGCGACGCCACGCGTGTTTCAGCACCCGCGACGGCGTCGCGCGGGTCGAAGATCTCAACAGCCGCAACGGGGTGTACGTCGATGGCGCGCGCATCGAGGGCGCATTTGAGCTGCGCGGCCAGGAGACAGTCCGCGTCGGCAGCCTGCAGCTCAGGCTCGAAGTCCGCCAGCAACTGTGGCCAGCCAGCGCGGAGAACATGGCTGAGCCGCGGAAGGGCTCAGCCACCGCCGACACCCTGGCCCGTGGCGACGACACCGATCAGGCAAACGTGTTCGAGCTGCTGGGTGGCGTGGCAGAAAAGGCGCTCAAGCTCGGAAACACCGCGGAAGCCGTGCGCGTGCTCAGGCCTGCGCTTCAGCTGGTGCTCGAGGAGGCGGAGCGCCGCGGTTCCCTGGATCCCCAGAGCCAGCTGACTGCCCTCGGCTTTGCGTGTCGCCTAGCGGAAGCAAGCTCCGATCCTCACTGGCTAGACTACGTCTTTCGCCTCCAAACCGTGCTGCGCAGGCCACCGCCCGCGGAGGTCGTCAACCTGCTCTACCGCTTGGTGCGTCGAGCACGGCCGGCCGACTTAGAAACCTTGCGGCAACTCGTAACGACGCTCAGCGCCCATCGCGCGAGCTTCGGTGCGAGTGAAAAGTTCCTCGTTTCACGCATCGAAGGTTTGCTGCGTGTGGCCACCAGCTGACCGTGGCAGCCCTGCCCTCCCCAGGCGAGAAGCCACTTCCGTAACTGGCAGTTGAAAGCCTGACTGGGAGGTGCGATACCTGCCCGCGATGACGCCGGGACGTGACGCGAGCCAGCCGAACATCAGACTCCGCGAGCTTGAGCTGCGGAGCCAGAGCGAGCGCGTCTTGAAGGGCGAGCGTCACGGTGTGGAGAGCGAGTTCAGCGGACTAGTGGAGTCTCGAGACACGATCCCCGACGGCCTTGAGCCCGCCGAGGGTCCCGGGGAATGGTACGAGCGGACCAGCGACACCATCCCCGCCGCCCCCATGTCAGCCGCCCCGGATACCCTCCCCACGGTACCGCATGCCGCGAGGCTGCCGAGCTTCGCTGAGCTGGCTGCTGACTTAGTCCACGTGGGCACGAACGAGCCCCTCCGCCCGACGGTGCTGCCGGGCCGCGAACGCGGCAAAGGCTGAGCGCACTTGACGGGGAGCATCGATTCCCCGCGGATTGAATCGCTAGTCGACTCGGGCGCAGCTGTCAGGCCAGCCGCTCAGGTCAACCTGCGCTGGCTCTCCGGCGCGGTTGGCCTTGAACAACTCCAGCACGCGCTGGGTCGTGACCTGCGGGTGCGGTGAGTGGCCTCCGGTGTGGACGCAGTCGATGACCTCGCGACCATGACCGCGCAGGTACGGCTTGGCAAAGCCCGCCGACGTCTCGAAATCAATCACCTGCTGACCTGCGGCGCCAAACACGTCGCTCGGGCCACCGTGGCTCAGCAAGACAACGCCTCCATCCGCGGCGTTCAGTTCGCTCCAACTCAGCGTGACCGGCAGCCCGAGCAGGTTGACCCCAGCCACCTCGTCTGGGTCGTTGAACCAAGCGCCACTGAAGGCGACCACGGCGCCGACGTGCTGCGGATAACGACTGTGGAGCATGTTGGCGGCGATGGCGCCGGCGCTGAAGCCGAAGGTGTAGACGCGCTGCAGGTCTAGATCGAAATCTTGCCCCAGGCAGCCCAGGACCTGTTCGAACAGCGCTGCTTCACGGTTGTCGTCGCCCTCGGCGATTTCGAATAGATCCCAGTCAAGTCCCCGGGGCACCGCGAACGGGGTCATGCCAGTGTCGTCTGGCGTGACTACGACCAGCGGAAAGTCCGGATCTGCGTCGGGGTCCGGCGCGAAGAACTTGCGCATGTTCTCGGCTGTGTCGCCGTAGCCGTGGAAGTTGAAGATGACCGAGACGGGCTTTGACGGCGCGCTAGGTAGTGCCGCATGGAAACGCCTAGTCTGGTCACCCACCTTAAACGCCTCGTTCCAGCCAGCGCTGATGGCGCCCGCGCTGCACGTGAAGCCACCGGCGGAGCCACCTGAGCCACCCGCGCCGGTGCCCGCGCTGCCTGCGCCGCCGCCCATGCCTGCGCTGCCTGCCGTACCCCCGCTGCCTGCCGCACCCCCGCTGCCGCCAGTACCTGCGCTGCCAGCCGTGCCCGCGCTGCCGCCACCATCGTCGGCGCCACCGCACGCCAGCATCGCCCCGGACACCAACAAACTGACCCAAAGTCTGCGCATGGCGTCGCTCATAGCTGGGGCGCTTGCTCGCTCCAAGCCTCCAGCGAAACCCCTTGATTTCTAGCTTGCGGCAGCGGACGCCGGCGCGACCCCTAGCCGCAGAAGCGGTCGGCGGCGCGGCGCTCGTCTCGATGGCGCGTGCAAGACGCCCCTCCTAACCCTATGAGAGCCAGGTGAACTTCGTGGCCCACCTGGCCGTCGCGACCTGGTACTCGCCGCTGCCCGCTACCTGGCTGGGCGCGATGCTGCCGGATTTTGCCGGCATGTTGAGGGCCCGGCCGCCCCAATCGAGCGACCCCGCCGTCTCCCGCGGCATCGCCCTACACCACCAGACCGACAGCGTGTTCCACGCCGATCCAATTTTTCACATGTTAAATAGCGACGCCCTGAGCGAGCTCAGCAGGCTGGGCATGGCGCGCGGCCCGGCGCGCGCGGTCGCGCACATCGGAACAGAGATCGTGCTCGACGGGGTGGTCGCCGACGATCCAGCGCTCACGCGGGCCTTTGCCCAAGCGCTCGATCACGCGCGCTTGAACGAACGTCAACTGCAGCTCGCGTGGCCGTCATCGCTTGAGCTCGGGCGCCTCTCCAAGCTCTGCGACGCCCTCAAGCGCCGCGATATCCGCGCAGATAGTCAGCAAGCGGAGATCGTCGCGCTACGCCTCGGGCGGACACTCGCGCATCGACCACGCCTGCGTATCCCGCCTCACCAACTGCCGCTGGTGAGCGCCTGGGTTGAGCGCGTGACGCCTCAGGTCCGCGCGTCCGCGCCAGCGCTGCTCGAGTCGGTGCGCGTGAGTCTACCGGCGCCGGCCGCGCCGACCTAGTGGGAGATTGAGCGCGCGCGAGATGCCGGCTAGCGTCGGGCCCATGGCCACTAACAACTACTGGGACTACCTCAAGCTGGACAAATTGCTCAGCCTCCAAGGTGGCATCGAGGGCGACGAGACGGCGCTGATGCCGGATGAACAACACTTCATCATCGTACACCAGGCGTTCGAGCTGTGGTTCAAGCTCACCCTGCGCGAGCTGCGTCTGGCGCGCGACCACCTGGCTGAGCCCCGTGTCCCCGAGGAACAGATCCCCTACGTGGTGCATCACCTGCGACGCGTCACCACGATCCTTGAGCTGTGCGTGGATCAGTTCAAGGTCATGGAGACGCTGACGCCCCAAGACTTCCTAGCGTTTCGCGACAAGCTCATCCCTGCCAGCGGCTTTCAGTCGTTTCAGATGCGCGAGCTAGAGATCCTGCTGGGCCTCGAGGACGGCGCGCGTCTCAGCTACGCGGGCTCTGATCCCCTAGAGCACCTGCGGAGCCTCGCCGCGGACTCCCCCGGTGGGGAAATGGCCTGGGCCCGCATCACCAGCGCCCGCGCCGAGACGACGCTGAAGGCCGCCCTAGAAGAGTGGCTGTATCGCACGCCAGTTCAAGGCTCAAGCCCCGATAGCCCAACAGACGACGCCGCGGTCGACGCGTTCCTTGACGCTTACTTCATGCAAATGCAGCGCATGAACGTCGGAAAAAAACAAAAGATGCTGGAGGCCCTGGGCAAAGTAAGCGACGGCATCGAGCGCCAATTTGACAGCGCAGAGCGCTACGCGCGCAGCTTCCTGTTCGCAGAGGACGTCGACGAAGCCGCCCGTCCTCGGGCCAAGCGGATCCGCGCGGGCGTGCTGTTCGTGGAGTCTTATCGCGAGCTACCGTTGCTAGCCTGGCCCAGGCTGCTGATCGACACGGTGGTCGAGACGGAAGAGCAGCTGGTGATCTGGCGCTCGCGTCACGCGCGCATGGTAGAGCGGGTGATCGGCCGCCGCATGGGCACTGGCGGCTCGAGCGGGGTGGACTACCTCGACCAAACGGCGCGCTATCGGATCTTCACCGATCTATGGGCCGTACGCGCCATCCTACTCCCCCGCGGGGAACTGCCAGAGCTGCAGCACCCCGAAGCATACGGGTTCGCCCGCTAGTACATTTCCACGCGGTATGTTACCTGGGCCCAGAGGCGGGCCATTCAGCGCGGGCCTAGCGGGGGCCCTGAACGACCCCGGCCAGGCAACACCCACGCCCCGCGGCGGCCGCGGCTCGGCCTCGGTCGTCGCCACGTCGCGCGCCCCCCGAGCGGTCAGGTCGAGGCGTTGATCCGCCCGGCGCGGTGGTTGGTGCGAATCGAACGTGCCCGAGGCGACGCCTGCGCAGCGTCAAAGCGCCGCGCTTTGCGCGGATTTGCGCCGAAATTTTGGGGTATGCGTATTTTTATACACGTCCCTTGACGTTCTGGTTAAACCAATCATACTGGTTCAACCAGTCGGCCCAAGCGCGTGATGTGTTGCGCACCCGGCCCCCCCCCACCCCCAAACCCCACGGCTCGTGTGGGGTCCGGAACTTCAGCCCTGTGCTTCCCCTCGCTCCCTCCATAGTCAGCCCGTCCGCTGCAGCACCCGACTTGACGAGCGATCAAGTCGCGGCCGCGGTGAGCGCCGGTGATCAATCGGCGGATGCGTTGACCCTGGCCAGCCCGAGTGGCCCTAGAGTCGACGCTATGGAAGAGCAACCCTCAGGCTTGAACATCGCGGACACCATCTTTCGGGAGCTGCGACGGCAGATCTTGGTGGGTGAGCTCAGCGCCGGACAGCGCCTGCCCGGCGAGCGCGATCTGGCGATCCAGTACGGCACCAACCGCAACACGCTGCGCGAAGCGGTGCGCAAGCTCGAGCAAGCCCGACTAGTCACCGTGCGCCACGGCCAGGGCGTCACCATCAGTGACTTCAAGAAGACCGGCACGATGGACCTGTTGTCACCGATGCTCGAGTCGGGGGGCTCACCGGCCGATCTGATGCATATCCTCGAGGATATTTTGCCAGCGCGCGAGCTGGTGCTGGAGTTCTCCACACGCCTGGCGGTGCGCCGCGCCGATCGCAGTGACATCGACCGCCTGACGGGCATCACGGAGCTGCTAGTGACAGCCTTCGAGACCAAGGATGGAGCGCTGGTGGGTAAGGGCTTTCATCGTTGGCTGGAGGCGCTGATCGACGCGGGCCACTCGACGGCGATCCGCTGGATCTCGAACCCTTTCCTGGAAGCCTACCGCGACATCCTAGAGCGCTACCCGGCCCTGTGGGTGTTAGAGAGCAGCTTTCCTCATTACCTTCGGGAAACATTGGCCGCGCTGATTCAGGGCGATGAAGAGCACGCCATCCAGGCCAGCCGCGAGTACTACCAGCGCGTCGACCGCGAGTTCGTCGTGCTGCTCAAGAGCGTGATTAAGCCGAACCTGACCCCCAGCCCACCAACAGAACCGGAATCGCCATGACCCAATCGCCCAGCAAGCACGAGAGCCTCCCCGCACCCAAGCGCAAGCTGCCGATGGCAGACGCGGCGCCCTCACTTGCTCGGCACCCCGATGACGGCTGGACCTACGCCGATCCCTACCCGATGAGCGCGCGCTACCTGCGCATGTTCCGTGCGGTAATTCTACTGATCTGCCCGCCACCCCCCGCGCCGATCAGCGAGAGCATGGTCACCAAGATCGAGCGCCACGTGCGCGGCTTCATGATGTACATGAACCCGCTCACCGCGCGCGGGCTCTGGCTGTCCTTCATCCTGCTCGACTGGTCACCGCGCTTGCTGTTGATCAGCCGCAAGCGCCTAAGTCAGCTGGATCGAGCGCGCGCTGAGCAGGTGCTCGCGCGCTTCACCGCGTCGCGGCTGGTGCTGATCCGGCTGCTGCTGGTCGGGATCCGCGGCTCGATCTTGAGCGCATATTTTGACCAGGACGAGGTGCACGCGGTCCTGACCTACAAGCCGATCCCGTTCATGAAGGAGCGCATCGGCCTACGCCACGAGCTGCTCAAGGCAGGTTTCTCGGGCGCTGGGACGCTCGCCGCCGAGTGACTGTCGTATCCCTTAGGCAATGCAAACTTGAGCGCGTTGGAGCGAGCAGCGACTAGCCGCTGAGCGGGCCTCCGCAGCTGCGACTTGTGACCAGGAGAACGTCGATGACCATCTTATCCCACGAAGACTACGCCGCAGATCAGACCTTTGAGACCGACGTCGTGATCGTCGGCACCGGCGCTGGCGGCTCAGCCGCTGGAGCGACCCTCGCGGAAGCGGGGCACCGGGTGATGTTCATCGAAGAGGGCAGCTACCACCCGACCGCTTCGTTCAACCCGTACACCACTGAGAGCGTGCCCAGGCTGTACCGCGACGCCAGCGCCACCATGATCGTCGGCCGCACGCCCATCCCCTACGTCGAGGGCCGCTGCGTCGGCGGCAGCACGGTGATCAACGGCGGCATGGCGTACAGGCCTCCGGAGCGCGTGCTGACGGATTGGCAGCGCATCACAGGCGCCAGCGACATGGGCGCCATGGGCCTAGACTCGGTGTTCGAAGACGTAGAGCGCAGCATCAGCGCAGACTACCAGTCGGATATTTCCGTGGGTGAAGACAGTCGCTTGATGGAGGCCGGCGCCAAGAAAATGGGCTGGGGCTACACCACCAACCGCCGCAACCAGAGCGCCTGCGTCGGCGCCAACAACTGCGCCCTCGGCTGCCCAACCGGCGCCAAACAGTCGGCGCTGGTCAGCTACTTGCCCAGGGCGTTCAGCGCCGGAGCGGACTGCCTGACAGAAATCCGCATAGAAAAATTATTGATCGAGGGTGGGCGCTGCGTCGGGGTCCTCGGTCGCTCCATCAACCCTCGGACGCGCAAGGCAGATCGCAAGATCTGCGTGCGGGCGAAGGCGGTGATCGTGGCCTGCGGCGCCGTCCAGACCCCGATCCTCCTGCAGAAGCACCGGCTCGGGCGGCCGAGCGGTCAGCTGGGCAAGAACTTCTTGTGCCACCCCAACGCCAAGGTGCTGGCGGTGTATCCGCACCAGGTCGACGGCTGGAAGGGCGTCAGCCAGAACACGCAGATCCGCGAGTTTCATCAAGAGGGGATCCTGTTCGCCGAGAATTTTGTTGCCCCAGGGATCATCGCGGCGTACCTGCCTTTCCACGGCTCACGCGCGTGGGAGTTGATGACCCGCTACCAGAACATGGTGATCAGCGGCGTGCTGGTCGAGGACTCGGTGTCTGGCAGCGTGAGCCGCACGATGTTCGGGCTCCCGTTGGTGCGCTACGATCTGGCCGCGCTGGATCACGAGCGCTTCAAGCGCGGCATCAAGCTGCTGGCCAGCATGCACTTTGAGATGGGCGCCGAGATGGTGGTGTTGCCCTTCACCAATCAGCACATCGCTTACCGCCGAGACGAGCTCGACAAAATCGACGAGCTGCAGACCGACGTGAACACGCTGGAGCTGTTCACCGTGCACCTGATGGGTACCGCCCGCATGGGCTCAGACGCGGCCAGCTCGGTGGTCAACCTGAACGGCGAGGTCTGGGACCTCCCCGGCTGCTACGTGGCTGACGCCAGCTTATTCCCCACGGCAATAGGCGTCAACCCGCAGGTGACCATCATGGCCTTGGCGACGCGCATCGCCCAGCGCCTAGAGCTCAAGGCGCGCGCTGTAGCCTAAGCCGCCAGCCGGTTCAGTAGGGGGTGGAGGGCCAGGCGCGACACGGAGCTGCCAGCTCCCCCAGGCTGCCTGGCGAGGCCCTCGCGCCCCGCCAGCCTCCGCGAGCCCAGGCCGGCTGCCAGCCGCCCCGAGCGGCTCGCGAGCCCAGCGAGACGTTCGACGCTTCAGGCTTGCACCCGGGCCCGAGACACGCGATGCGCGTGGGGTGAACATCCTGATCATCGGCCTAGGCTACACCGGAGCGTGCTTAGCTGAGCTCGCCCTCGCCGAGGGGCATCAGGTCACCGGGGTCAGGCGCCAAAATAGATTTCCGCCGGGCATTTCTGGAGTAGCGATTGATCTGGCGCGATCAAGCTCCCTCGACGCGCTGCCGAGCCAGCCGGCTGCCATCGCCTACCTGGTAGGAGCGGACGCTCACTCCGAGGCTGCGTATCAGAGCGCCTACCAGGTGACGCTGGGGCGAGTATTGCAGCGCTATGCGGCGCGCCTACAGCGCGGCGAGACTCGGCTGGTGTTCGCGTCTTCTACGGCCGTCTACGGCGCGAGCCAAGGTGACGCCTGGGTCGACGAACAAACGCCTGCACTAGCTAGCTCCTTCTCCGCTCGGATATTACGTGAGGCGGAGCGCATGGCTTGGGATCACGGGGGGGTGGTCTTGCGCTTGGGGGGGCTCTACGGCCCAGGGCGCACCGCGTTCTTGCTCCGGGTAGCCCGCGGGGAGCTGACGTCGGCCACGGCTGAGACGCGCTTCACCAACCGCGTTCATCAAGTCGACGCCGCGCGCGCCATGCTGCACCTGGCTCAGCTGCCTGCTCCAGCGCCGCTGTACCTCGGCGTAGACCAGGCCCCGGCCACTCAGCGTGAGGTGGTCGAGTGGCTTGAAGCGGAGCTCGGCGCTGTTGGGGCGCTCGCTTCGGGCTCGCGCCCGCTGAGCGCTCCGGGAGTTGGGGATGAGCCTGCCCCGGCTCCTGGTCGACGTGAGGCGCGCCCCGGCGCTGGCCGCGTGGTGGCGAACAAGCGTTGCTGTTCTGCGTTGCTGAGCGCCACAGGGTTCAACTTCGCGTACCCGAGCTTCCGCGAGGGATACGCGCCGCTGATCGCAGCTCTGGCGCGCGACTCGGCTGGTGCCGAGGCTGCTGCGCGCCGCTGATCGCAGCTCTGGCGGGCGCCCAGGGTGATGCATGGGTGCATAATCCCCGGCTGATGGACACCCGACGAGCTAATGCGCTGGCGCGCAGAGTCGCGGGTGATGCATGAGTGCATAATCCCCGGCTGATGGACAGGCGGCCGCTGGCGGATGAACCAGCCCCGGAGCGAACTGTTCAAGTGCGCAGCGCTATCCAGTTGCACACTGTTTTTTCGTTCACATCTACGCGCGCAAATGCTACGTGCTGGAGGATCCAAGGTGCGCGCTACGCGCCTGGGGTTTGTTCGGTTCTTGCGCTCTTCGAGGGTAAGGGCTCGCCAGTCCGCGCTCAGGCGTGGGCTGGTGGTTGAGAGACGGCGATCCGCGACAGCGCATCGTCCGTTCAGGCATGTGACGCTTCGGTTGGGCGCCCCATCTGGGCGGGCCTCCACTCCGGCTCGATCCACTACCACGGACCATCTGAGACTCGCCATGGCACCTCGCCTCCTTGGTTCCCGCGCCAAAACTGCGCGCGGATCCGCGCAGAAACCCGCGCTCGCTCGCCGTACCCCGAACACGAAATCCAGCGCCGCGCCGTCGAGCGGCAGCGCTACGCGGCGCGCGGCAGCCAAGCACAAACCCGCGGCCAAGCCTGCTGCCAAGCGCACCGCGGCCAAGCCTGCTGCCAAGCGCACCGCGGCCAAGCCTGCTGCCAAGCGCACCGCTGCCAAGCCTGCTGCCAAGCGCACCGCTGCAAAGCCTGCTGCCAAGCGCACCGCTGCCAAGCCTGCTGCCAAGCGCACTGCAAAGCCCGCGGCCAAGCCTGCTGCCAAGCGCACCGCTGCCAAGCCTGCTGCCAAGCGCACCGCGGCAAAGCCTGCTGCCAAGCGCACTGCAAAGCCCGCGGCCAAGCCTGCTGCCAAGCACACCGCAAAGCCCGCGGCCAAACGCACCGCTACAAGGCCGGCTGTTGCCACGGGCGCCGCTACAAAGCCGGTTGCTCCCAAGCGCACCGCGGCAAAGCCCGCGGCAAGACCTCCGGCGAAGCGCAGCGTAAAGCCCGCTGTCAAGCGTGCCGCCACCCGCAGCGACATGATCGGATCCCGGGGGCAACGCCTACACAGCGCGTCGTCGGGTCCGGCTAAGCCGCCAGCGAAACAAGCCAACAAGCAGGCCAAGCCACCTGCGACCACCGACCGAGTCAAAGTAGCCCGACGACTGGCGCCGGCCAAAGCGGCCCGCCGCGCGCAAAAGCCAGAGGCCCCGCCGCGCCGCGCACCAGCGGCTGGTCAGGCCAAGTCGCGCGTATTACCTCGAGGCAGCGCTAGCGCACGCAGCTTAAAGTCTGCTAGCAAGCTGCGGGCCCGCACCGGCGTCGACACCAACGCGTTGACGCGGACGCTGGCAGCGGCGTTGCGAGATGCCAGGCCGACGCTGCCGCCCCGCAGGCCGCTGCCGGCGGACCCAGCGCCGCGGAGACACGCCAAGACAAGCAAGCCGCAAACCAAGGCCACGGTCAAAGAGGCAGCGGCGAGCCAGACCACGGCCAAGACCACGGCCAAGACCACGGCCAAGACCACGGCCAAGACCACGGCCAAGACCACGGCCAAGACCAATCAGCGCAGCTCAGGCGCGCAGCCGGCGACATCAGTGATCACGGCGGTGATCACCGCCGCGCCTCCGCCGCGGCAGCTCGCGCCCTCCACCCCCTCGTCGTCGGAGGCTATACCCACGCCCGCGCTCAGCTCCGACGCGCAGGCCGCGGCGCGACCGCTACCCGTTGGGGTGATCCGTCGAGGCGATGATCCCCAGGGCAGCGCCAAGCTCGCAGCCCGGGGCTCTAACGGGCCTCCGTCAGCGCTGCTCGGTCGGTTCGAGAGCTGCTTCGAGCTGCGGGCGTTCGAGTCGCTCAGGGCGCCTCGCCTGAAGCTTCCAAGCGGCGGGCTGTGGCCGCTAGCGGAGCAGGCCGCGGCGCGGCTGGGGCGGCCGCTGAACGGCGAGCAGCGGCGCATGGTGCGCGCGGTGCTAGACGGCCGCGACACGCTGGTGCTGCTGCCTGGAGGTTCAGCCATCGCTGGCAGCTACCTCGTGGCATCTCAGCTGCTCGAGCAACCCACCCTGGTCATCTGCCCCGCGCGGTCGTGGCTCAAATCACAGCAAGAGCAGCTCACGGCCCGAGGCGCCGCGTGCGTCCGGGTGGATACGTCGATCTCTAGTGACGAGCGCCGCCGCGCGCTTGAACGCATCCGCTACGCGCGCAGCCTGGTGGTGCTGGCGAGCCCAGGCGCGCTGCAGCGGGCCGACGTGTGCCGAGCCCTCGGCCAGAGCGGTGTCGGCCTAGCGGTGCTGACCGACGCGCACCTGTTCAGTGAGTTCTCCCCAGAGTTCGCGCCAAGCAGCGCTAGCCTGGACGAAGTACTAGACAAGCTGGGCAGCCCAGTGGTGATGGCGATCAGCGCCGTAGGCTCGGCCGCCGTTCGGGCAGATCTACTGGATGGCCTGCGGCTCCGCGAGCCCACTTTGTTTGAAGCAGCGCTGGTTCGCCCCAACGTACAGCTGAGCGTCCAGACTTGCTCCGCCGCGGAGCGGCAGAAGCAGCTGATAGCTCAGCTGAGCCAGCTCCCACGTCCAGGCGTCGTGGTCTGCCCAGGCCCGCGCGAGGTTGAGGCGGTGCACAAGGCCTTGTGCGCGCTCGGCGTGGCGAGCTACCGCTATCATGCCGAGCTCTCGGTCGGGGCACGCGCCGCAGAGCAGCTTCATTTCGTGACCACGAACAAGCCCTCGGTGATGGTGGCGCAGAGCGGGTTTAGTGGGCTGGAGCCCCTCGGCCCCGAGTCGAGCTCGCTGCCTAGCGGATACGGTAGAGGCGTGTGCCGCATGGACGTGCGCTATGTGCTACATTTCAGGGCCCCGAGCTCGCTTGAGCAGTACGTGCGCGACGTCGGCCTGGCGGGCCGCGACGGGCAACCAGCGCGGGCGCTGCTGCTGTGCGACCCAAGTGATCTCGACGCCCATGCCGCCGGCGCGCGGCCCGATCTAGCGCTGCTACAGCGCACGGTGCGCGTCGTCTTAGAGCATACGCAAGCCCCGCTCAGCTTCGCTGACGCGCAACAGCAGCTGCCAGACAGCGACGCTGAGCAGCTGACTCACTGCCTGCGCGTGCTGACCGACGCCGGCCTCTTGCTACACAACGCTGAGTGGTATCGCGCCAGCTTGCCCAGCGCGCTGCTCGCGGAGCGGGCAGCGTTCTTGATCGAGCAGCTGGAGATCGTCAGCGAGCGCGACGCCCTACGACGTGAGCAGGTCAAAGCGTACACCCGCGCCAGCGGCTGCTTGAACGCCGAGCTAAACCGGCAGCTCGGGTTGCCGGACGCGAGCCCGTGCGGCGCGTGCGATGGCTGCGCAGCGCAGGGTTCGGCTGGGGCGCAGGCGTCAAGCGGGGCGCAGGGCAGCGGCTGGCGAGCTGGCAACGCCAAGATCAGCGCTGCCCATTCGGCGACTGGCGGTAGCGAGCCCGATCGCAAGCCCGCCGCGCGGCGCTTTAGCGTAGAAGTGGAGCGTCAGCGCACGCGGCCGAGTGACGCCACCACCGACGGCTTAGCCCGCCTACATGGCGCCGCTGTCGCGCGCTAGGCCGCCGCCTTACCACGCTTTTTACCGCGCGGAATTTTGGTACCCTTGTCCAAGCCGAACAGCATCGCGCGCTCCAGCAGCTGCCCGATGCGGTCCGGCCCAGTCACCCCGGCCAGCCGGCGCCGCGCTTGAACGTAGGCTGGTTGGTAGCGCAAGCGTCGGGGCAGGCGCTTGTAGCTCACGCGGAGCGCGGACACCGACCCGCGAAACACCCGCTGATCCGCCTGGGTCCAAGGCAACTGGTAGGCGTCGCGCAACCGCTCAGGCATCAGGCCCGCGCTGATCGTCTCTAGCCAACGAAACAGCGTGGCGTAGCCGGGCTTGGGGCTGGCGAACAGGAAGTGGCGCAGCTCCAGCGCGGCGGATCCGACGGCCAGCGTCGACGAGTCCCACATCTCCCGGTTGTAAGCCGCGAAGGCCTCCCAGTCCTTTGGGATCACGCGATCTGGGATGCCGAACAGATACGCGAAGCGCCGCGTCTCCTGGTAGTAGCGCTCCTTCTCGCCAGCGCTGAGCGGGCGAACGATCAACTCATACACCTGGACGGCGGTCTCGATCAGCGTCGCGTGCACCCAGAACAACGCCTCTTCGTCATTGGCGAGGTAAGGGCTGCCCTTGGCGAAGCGGCCCAGATCCTGTTCGATCTGTCCGTGAACGCGGGTGTGGATGTTGTATACTCTCCGCGCGGAACGAACAGCGTTGTCCAGATCACCGAACACCATCGCGAACACGTTCTCGAAGGTGCGCTGAAAGCGCCCGAGGGGGTCGTGCTTGGTGGCCGAGTGCTGGTCAATACCGTGGGCGACGAACGGGTGCGCGGTCTGCAGCAGCGTGGCCCGCCCACCCCCAAGAAATAGGATGACCTCCTTGCTGATCAGCCAGCTCTGGCTCTGAGGCCCATAGATCCCAGCGGTCGGGTCTTGGACCTCGGCTTGGAGGCGCTTGATGTAGCGCTCCAGATCTTCGCGAGTCACCGTCATGCTCTACTCCTCAGCGCCACGCCGCTTGCGTGCTGTAGGCCAGCAAACCACGGCGCCAGCCAGGCGAATGAACGCTCGCGCCACAGGAAGCTTAGCACGCGGCGAGCCGGCTCGCGTATGCTGTCGGCTGTGTCGCGCAACGCCGCCTGGCTTCATGGGTCGTCTCTGTCGAACAGGGCGCCGCTCAGATCACCACCTGGGAGCTCGCCGGTCTTGGGCCGAGCCCGTGCGACGCGGGGCGCCGGCAGCTCGCGGCGCGGCGTGGCGCTGTGCTGGATAGCCATGCTGCTCTTAGGTTCGGGGTGCGAACTACGCTCAACGCGGCGCGCCGCCCCGAGCTACCCTCAGGCCGGAGCCTATCCGCCAGGCGCGTATCCGCCAGGCGCGTATCCGCCAGGCGCGTATCCGCCAGGCGCGTATCCGCCAGGTGCGTATCCGCCAGGCGCGTACCCGCCAGGCGCGTACCCGCCAGGCGCGCCTCCGCCAGGCGCTCATCCACCTGGTCCGTATCCGCCCGGCACCAATGCGCCCAGCGCCCCGGCCGCACCCCCTGTGGCCGCTGCTCCTGGCAGCCTGGTGCGGTGGCAGGCTGTGCCGCCTACCAACGGCGACGTGAACCTGACCTGGGGCCCCACGCTGACCGACATCACGCAGCACACACCGCTGCGCGACAAGCGTGATTGGGGCGACTTTGGCGGCACGGGGCATGAATTGACCCACGCTATCTCGTTCGAGCTGCGCTTGGTGGCGTCACGCTCATCACCGGCGCGTTCCGTGAACGGCTTCTACGTGCTCGGTGGTCAGGCAGCGCTCATGAAGGAACCGCAGGGATTCAAGAAATCACAGGTCGCTGGCCTGGTGCCCCCCAGCCTGCGCCAGAGCCGCTTCGGGGATTACATGTCAGGACAAATCGGCTGGGACGCCCAGCCGCTGTATGTCTGGGACGAATGGAACGCCTACATCAACGGCGCCACGGTGGCGGTTGAGCGCTACCAAATCGGCCTGGCGCCCCACACGACCTTCGCGACCACCGACACCGTGTTCGCGGTGTTGGAGTTCACCATCTACGCCCTCGCGGTGATCCACGCGGCACAGCAGTACGAGCCCGCGTACCTGACCCGCGAGCCCCAGGCGCGGGAGTTCTTTGCGTACAACGCGCGGCGCGCCATGGCGCTGGTCAAGCGGGGCCGAGACCTGCCACCGTTCAAGTGGTCAAAGCTCAACCTCTTGGAGGCGACGCTGCGCAGCGCACCAGAAGCCGAACCGCTGCGGGCCAGCGCGCGCTCGGTCTTTGGCCCAGGGTGGGCCCGCGAGGTGTTCGGCTTTTAGCCCTGGGGGCGGTGTCCTCGCCCAGGCAGCGCCGCGTGGGCGCTGCCTGCTTGGCTGCGTGGACTACTTGGGCAGGTTCGCGATCACCGCGTCGACGAAGCCTTGGGTGTCGAGCTGGCCGCCCAGATCACGCGTCTTTTGCCCGGCTTCAAGGGAGGTGTTGTAGGCCATCTTGATGCGCTCGGCGGCTTCTCTACAGCTGTCGTCGTGGCGTGTATCCGCGAGGCGATTCAGCAGCATGGCGCCGCTCATCAGCAACGCCAGAGGGTTGGCGACGCCCTTGCCGGCGATGTCTGGCGCCGAGCCGTGCACTGCTTCAAACACCGCGTCGTCGTCGCCGAGGTTAGCACCGGGAGTCACCCCTAGACCCCCGACCAAGCCCGCGCATAGGTCGCTTACGATGTCGCCGTACAGGTTCTCGCACAAGATGATGTCGAACTGGGTCGGGTCTTGCACGATTTTCATGTGCGCCGCGTCGACGATCACCTCTTCGTAGCGGATGTTTGGGTAGTCCTCTTCGTGGACCTTACGCGCTTCATCGAGGAACATGCCGTCGCTCATCTTCATGATGTTCGCCTTGTGGAGCACCGTGATCTTCTTGCGCTGCCGGTGAGTCGCGAACTTGAAGGTCCAGTGGGCGATACGGTGACAGGCGACGCGGGTCGCGACCTTGAGCGACGCGACCACCCCCTCGGTGATCAGGTTCTCGATGCCGCTGTACAGGCCCTCTGTGTTCTCACGCACGATGATCAAATCGACGTTCTCGAAGCGCGTCTTGACGCCAGGCATGCTGCGCACCGGCCGCACCGCAGCGTACAAGTTCAATTTTTTCCTTAGGGCAACATTGACTGAGCTGAAGCCTGAGCCGATCGGCGTCGTACACGGCCCCTTGAGCGCGATGTGGTGCTCGCGGATGGCGTCTACAGTATCCGCAGGGAGCAGATCTTCTTTGCCACGCTCCAGCGCCGCGACGCCCGCGTAGCGGGTGATGAAGCGCACCGGCGCTTCGGCGGCCTCGAACACGCGCTTCACCGCGTCGCTGACCTCTGGACCGATGCCGTCACCGGGAATCAAAACTGCTGTGTGCGTCGTCATGCATCTCCTGTCCTGAGCGGACGTGGTCTCAGTGCGCTCGTGTCGTCTCGCGCACGGTTAGCCGGCGCGGCCCCTCGGGTTCTAGGAGAGCCTCTGGCGGCCTTCAACTACGCGCGAGGAGAAAGCCAAACTAGCCCGTGGCAGCCCCGGCCGCGAGGCGCTCGCCTGAAGCGCCCCCAAAGCGCGGCGACTTCTCAACACGCCCACGCTGACCGCTCGATTGTGGCTCGACGCGACGGCCTAGCTGCCCCACGTTTGCGGCCGCTCCCTCGAACGCCATGGCTCCGCCCACTTCAAGCCCCAGCGCGAGTCCGCTGTCCACACCCGAGCACGCCGTGGTGCCGCCGGTGCTGACCCGCGACTTCTCGCTGCTGCTGGCTACCCAGGGCCTGTTCGGCTTGGGCTTCTCCATGTTCTTCCTGCTGCCGAAGTTCATGACCCAAGCCTTGCGCGCCACCCCCAGCGAAATTGGCCTGGCGGCTGCTGTTGCCCCAGCCGCCGGGGTGCTCGCGATCCCCTTCGTAGCCAGCGCCGTGGATCGCCTCGGTCGGCGCCAGTTGGTGGTGTTCGGCGCGGCCCTCACGGCGGTGGCCGCCTTGGGCTTCTTTTGGGTAGATCGCGTGGGCCCGCTGTTGTTTGGGCTGCGCGTGCTGCAAGGCTTTGCCTTCTCGGTCGCGTTCAACGCCGCGGCGACGCTGGCTGCTGATCTCGCGCCCAAGGCTCGGCTGTCGCAAGCCCTGGGCTGGTTCGGGGTGTCGTTCTTGGCGACCACCTCCGCCGCGCCCATGCTCGCTGAGCCGCTGGCCGAGCTCGCCGGCTGGCCGGCGGTGTTCGGCGTCGCGGTGCTGGCCGCTTGTGCCGCGACCGCCTTGGCCACGCGGCTCCCAGATCGGTTACGCACGGATACAAAGCCAGCGGCAGCGCAGGCTAGCTCTTGGCGGATCCTCAAGCAGCCGCGGGTGCTGGCGACCTTCTTCGGCAGCCTGATGGCCGGCACGGGGCTCGGCGCGGCCTTCACCTTTCACCAGCCGTTCGCCTTGCAGCGCGGAGCGGATCGCGTCGGCGGCTTTTTCCTAGGCTACACCGTGGCAGCGGTGCTGGTGCGCGTGCTGTTCGGTGGCCTGCCCGATCGCTTTGGCAGGCTCCGCGTCGGCCGCATCGCCCTCGCCGGCTACGCGGTGGTGGTGGCAGCCATGAGCCAGCTCACGCCGCCGAGCCTGGTGTTCTTCGGCCTGGCCTTCGGCATGGTGCACGGCATGCTGTATCCAGCGCTCAACGCCGTGGTCGTTGAGGGCGCGTCGGACAACCAGCGCGGCAAGCTGATGAGCTTCTACAACGGCAGCTTCAACCTCGGCGTGGCGTCGGCCAGCTTTGGCCTAGGACACATCGCCGAGCGCTGGGGTTACTCGTCTGTCTTCTGGATCACCGCAGCCGGCATCGCCCTCGCCTTGCCCGTGTTGATGTGCGTGCGCGAGGCTGGCGACACGTGAGCCGGAGCGCGCTTCCGCGGGGCTCCATGAGCTGCCTGGGGCTCCTGATCTAGCTCAGGCTCTTCGTCAGGCTCCCCGTCGTACGCTGGGTCGTCGTACGCTGGGTCGTCGTACACCGGCTCGTCAACGCCGGGCGCGTCCGCCTCAGCCTGGCTGTCGATGGGCACGAAGCCGGTGACGTTGCCCTCGATCCCCCAGCCAAGCAGCGCGTCGTGGAACGTGGGGTCCACGAACCAGCTCTCCGCCGCGGTGCCGTGAGACGGCTGCACCATCACCCAGTCGTGCTGACTCGGGGCAGGCTTTGGCACGCGAAAGCCAAACACCGTGGGCGAGCTGCTGCGGACGGCGCGCGCCCGCGCCTTGAGCTGGCGACCATCGGCGATGCGATTGAACACGGCGACGAACAGCTGGGCGTAAGCGGCGTCGTTCCCCGCGGCTTCTTGCAGCCCGAAATCGTAGCGCGCCGAAGGCTCTGAGGAGTAGCGCAGGCTCTGACTGGTCAGCTCCAGCGCCAAGTCCAGCGCCTTGCGCGGACTGTCCACCTCACGGGAGGTGGCCAGGCGGTCGATCTTGCGGTTGAGCGCGGGCTCCAGCAGCGCCTGCTCGGGCAGCATGCGGTGAGGCCCAGCGAACCGCAGCCCGTGCCAGCGCAGGACCACCGCGAACAGGCCCACGAAGAACACGGTCCACATCACGCGTCGACGCCACGCCATCAGGCGACCGCCCTGTTTGAGCTACGACCCAACACAAACCGCAGTATGTTAGGGGCTGCGCGGCTAAGGCGAGCTTTTGACAACCCAACCGGGCGGCCGCCTCCAGGCAGCCGCCTCCAGCCAAGCAACCAAGCACCCACCTGACGCAGCTCGGGGCCGCAGCTCGGGTCCGCAGCTCGACCGCCTCGGCTTGAACGTCGCAGCCGCCGCGGCTCGACCGCCAGGGCCACCGCGGGCGCTCCGCCTACTCCCGACCGAGGTGTTCCCTCGCGCTCCTATTCCGTGTGGTTTCAGCTCCCAGACGTATCAGCGCCCTACGCCGCCTGGTGCGGGGGTCTAGGGGGCGCGCTGCGAGACCCGAGCCGTGGGGGCTGCCCGAGTCCCTGCGCGTCGCCGCCCCAGCGACCTGTCGCGTCGCCAGGGCGCTGCGCGGACACTGGCGGCGCTGCCCGTGACCCTCGCCGGTCGCCATGCGTCAATGCGCATGGGGGTATCGGGGGCGCGGCGCCCCGCTGATCTTTCTTGCATGTCGCGTGGCTTGAGTGATCATCAGCGCACATGAGTTCAAGCCCCAAGCTGCGCATCCGACCCTGGAAGGTCGAGGACATCCCTGCGCTCGTCGAATGCCACCGGGCTTGCTACGCCGACTACCCCGCCGGAGAGTTGTACGACGCCCGGCTGTACCAGCTGCAGTACGAGGCCTTCCCGGAGGGGCAGTTCCTTGCGGAATTGAATGGAAAGGTCGTCGGCTACGCCAGCACGTTGATCGTTCAGCTAGACGGGCTGGCGCAGGACTACACCTACACCGAGTTGACCGGCGGCTCGACGTTCAGCACCCATGACCCGGCCGGCGATACGCTGTATGGCGCGGACATCGCCGTGCACCCCGAGTATCGAGGTCATGGCATCGCCGGCAAGCTGTACGTCCCGCGCCGCAAGCTGATGAAGCGCTACAACCTGCGGCGGCTGTTGGCGTTCGGCCGACTCCCTGGCTACCGCGAGCACGCGGGCAAGATGACCGCGGAGCAGTACGTCGAGCGGGTCGTCGCCGGCAAGCTCAAAGACCCCGCCCTCAGCGCGCACTTGAAGGCCGGCTACCGAGTGCTGTCAGTGCGCCTGCAGTACATGTCGGACCCCGCCAGCGTCGACTATTCAACGCTGATTGAGATGCCGAACCCAGACTATGACGACGCCAAGCGCCGCATCGCCGCTTCACCGGTCGGGCGCAGCTTTCGCAAGGCGCGCGTGTGCGCCGCCCAGTATTTGTTTCGACGCATCTCCAACTGGGGTGAGTTCGAGACCAACGTGCGTTTCTTTGCGGATGTGGCCGCCGAGTACCACTGCCACTTCCTGATCTTGCCCGAGCTGTTTACGGCCCACCTGTTCGCGACGTTCGCCAAAGAGGTCAGCACCGAGGACGCGGTGATGCGGGTCGCGCTGATGCACGATTTGTACTTGGATCTGTTCACCCGGCTGTCTAAGGAGCTGCAGATCTACATCGTGGCAGGCTCAACCCCCGTGCTGCGCGACGATCAGCTGTTCAACGTCGCCCACCTGTTTACCCCAGCGGGCAACTGCTACACCCAAGACAAGCTCCACATCACCCCCGGTGAACGCAAATATTGGAACATCCAACCAGGAGAAAGGCTCAAGCTGTTCTCGACGCCCTTTGGGCGCATTGGTATTCAGATCTGCTACGACATCGAATTCCCCGAGGCAACGAGGCTACTCACCTTCGCGGGGGCTGAAGCCATCTTCGTGCCGTTCAGCACGGATGACCGCAAGTCCTACAACCGGGTGCGCTACTCAGCCGCGGCGAGAGCCGTAGAGAACATGGTGTATGTGGCGATCGCCGGCAACGCCGGCAATCTGCCGAGTCAAAACTATTTGATCAACTACGCCCAGAGCGCCGTCCTCACTCCGAGCGACTATGGCTTTCCCCACAACGGCATCGCAGCCGAAGCGGACGCCAACGTCGAAACCGTGGCGATTGCAGATCTGGACTTTGCCAATCTCGCCCAGGTGCGCGAGCTGGGCTCCGTCCGACCGCTTCATGATCGGAGGCCCGATATTTATGATCTCAGTGCGCGCACCCGAGTCGAGCTGATTCATGTGGAGTAATCATGCTCAGTTCAACCGCGCCGCAGCTGTCAGACGATGACCCAGCCAGCGGCTACGTGTCAGACAAGTTAAGAGGAGACTGGATCGGGGGCGGGCAACGCGGGGTGTTCGCAGTAGCGCCCTTCGTCCGCGGCGAACTGATCGCGGTGTGGGGTGGCAAGATCATGCCCGGCAGCCTGGTCGGGCAGCTAGGCAGCCTGCTGCGCTGCGCGGTCCAGGTGGAAGAAGATCTGTTCTTGGTGTCGACGGTCGAAGGCCCTTCAGACTGGATCAACCACAGCTGCGCGCCCAACGCTGGGCTAGCGGGACAGCTGGTGGTCGTCGCCCTCCGGGACATCCAACCCGGAGAGCAGATTTGCTACGACTACGCGATGAGCGACGGCTTGCCCTACGACGAGTTCGACTGCAACTGCGGTGAGCCCACGTGTCGCGGTCGGGTCACCGGCGACGACTGGCGGCAGCCAGAGCTTCAGCTACGCTACCGCGGACACTTCTCGCCCTATCTCGAGCGGCGCATGGCGTTGCTACGTAGCTGACGTCGAGTCCGCGCGGCCCAGGTCAGTGCGTGCAGTCCAACGCGCCGCGGCTCAGCGCTCGCGGCGTGGGCGACGCTGCTTGCGCCTCTTTTTACTGGGAGCGCCGGCGGGACCTGCAGCCTCACCAGGGCTTGGCGTGGCTGCGCCCGCCGTGCTGACTTGCGCTGCGCTCCGGCTCGCGGCGCGCCTGGCTTTCGACTCCAAGTCATCCAGGGAGCGCGCTAGCAAATGGATCTGCAGCTTCTCATCGCTGGCGTCGACGTCTTCCGCGGCGATGTACAGCTCTTCTGCGTCCACCGGATCTTCGTTTGGCGTGTCCTCGAAGGTCAACACATGGTCGAACAGGTCGTCCGCGGTCGTCACCAGCCCATCCGCGACCCCGGGCTGAGCCGCCAGGGCCTGCAGGCCGACCCGCATCGCGCGCGCGAGCGTCTCCCTGACCCCTTGCCCTGAAACCGATGCCGCGGGGATCACCGGAACCTCGGCGTCGAGCTTCAGCTTCTTGGCTACGCGCGTGGGGTCCAGCGCGCCGGGCATGTCTTGTTTGTTGGCCTGCACGATGATCGGCAGCGGCGCGAGGCGTTGCTTAATCGAGGCTCGTAGCCGCGCGAAGGTGCGCATGCTGTCAGGCAAGTTGTCCGGGCTGCAGTCGCAGACGAACACCACCACGTCTGCCATCTCCACCAGCGGACGCCGGCGGTAGTTGCGTTCGATCTGACCGGGCACGGTGATCAGATGAAACCGCACTTCGACCGACGTGACGGGCGGCCCCTTCACCTCCATCCAGTCGAAGAACATGGTGCGCCCCTTGAGCTGCGCGGGCGTGTACAGCTCGCTGCGCTTGGTAGCTGGCAGCAACTCGCAGACTTGCTGGAGGTTGGTCGTCTTTCCGGCGAAGCCGGGGCCGTCATACACGATGCGGACGATGTGGCAGCCTTGAGACGCGTCAAACGACGGCATGGGTATGAGCTAACCGCAACCTGTGCTGGTGGGAAGTTGATAATCCCGGATCAGTCCCAGGCCGAGACAATCACAGGCTTGTCTCGCCCTGGCGGTGCAGTATGGGGAGGAGTGACCAGCGCCTTCAAGGATGCCTGCTTCGTCGTGACGGGTGAGCGAGACGCCGCGAGCGATGCCGAGGCACCCACCGAAGCCCCGACGTCCTCAGCCGCCGTCTCCCGAGCGCCGGCGTACCGAGCACGGGGACCAGCCGCCCGCACCCCGCAGCACAGGCGCGGCCGGTCGGGCGGCACGCGACGCTCGGCCGGTCAATCAACCGCCGCGTCCAGGCTAGACAAGATCGTGCGGGCTCATTTCCCCGGGGCAAGCTGGAATCAGGTGCGTGAGCTGATCCAGAGCGGCAAGGTGCGGATCGACGCGACGACTCAGCTGGACCCGGGCTTCGCGGTCAGCCGCGGCCAGCAGGTCGAAGTGGTGATGGCGGCGCGGCGCCCCGGCAAAGGCGCCCTGAGCGAGTCCGCGTTGGTCTATGTCGACGGCGACCTGGTGGTGGTCGAGAAGCCCGCGGGTGTCAGCAGCGTGCCCTTTGAGGACGACGGCGCCGGGGCTCATCAAAACCAGCCGAGCGCCCTGAACGAGCTGGTGCGTGACGTCATATTTCGCTCGAAGAACCCCCTGCTCCAACGCGGCCCCAAGGCCCCGCTGGGTGTGGTGCAGCGCCTGGATAAAGAGACCAGCGGGCTCTTGGTGTTCGCGAGGACGACCCGCGCAAAAAAGCACCTGCAGCAACAGCTGCGCGTGCACAGCGTGCACCGCCGCTACCTGGCGCTCGCCCACGGAAACGTGATCAGCGGCACGCTGGCCTCACGCTTGGTCCAAAATCGGGGTGATGGCCGGCGCGGCTCGACCGAGCGCGACGACCTCGGGCGCGAGGCGGTGACCCACGTGCAGCTGCTAGAGACCTTAGAGGGCGCGTGCTTGGTCGAGTGTCGCCTACAGACCGGCCGCACCCACCAGATCCGCATCCACCTGGCTGAGGCCGGCCACCCGCTGCTCGGCGAGCGCGTGTACGCCCGCCACTTTTCGGCGCTGTTGCCCGCCACGCGGGTGATGCTCCACGCCGCTGAGCTCGGCTTCGAGCACCCCACCAGTGGTCGCACCATGACATTCCGTTCGGAACCGCCAGAAGACTTCGCCCTGCGCCTGCGCGAGCTCCGCGGGCGCTAGCTTGCTCAGACGTACGCTGGCGCGGTGGTCAGCCGCTCAGCGCAGCGGCCTCGGCGACTCCTTGGCGGACCAGGCCCAGCCCTCACGCTCGAGCAAGCCCGCCACCCGCTGCCGGATCGCTTCACAGATCACGCGGACGTCAGCTAGCGACTGCCCCTTTGGATCCACGAGCGGCCAGTCTTCGCGGCGCAAGCCCGGCACCACCGGACACACCTCACCGCAGCCCATGGTGATGAGCAGCTCACAGCCGGCAGCCAGCTCGTCAGTCAAATATTGAGGGGTGACCTGTGAGAGGTCCATCCCGAGCTCCGCCATCACCGCCTTGACCTCTGGGTGCACCTGCTCCGCCGGCTCTGTCCCTGCGGATATAGCCTTTGCCAGCGCCGGGTCGGCTAGCTCCTCAAACCACGCCCGCGCCATCTGTGAGCGCCCCGCGTTGTGCACGCACGCGAACAGCACCTTCGTCACCGCTGTGCCCTCCATTGCGCGAACATACCGCATCTTCCTCGGGGGTGGGGGGATGTCGATACGCGCGCTGAACGCCGTGCTCTATAGCCTCCACCGAGGCTGTGCGTCTCACGGCTGGAGGGCTTGGGACGCGCCCCCGAGGCCAGCTCGGAGGCGCATGTTTCCGCAACGGGTTGCCGGAGTCGCCTGCTAGGCGGCGGCGCCCGCGCTCGCCAGCGACTCCCGAGTCGCCTGACGCAGGCTGCCGAGCAGCGACTGATCGGCGAGCAAAGCGTCGCGCGCCTTCTCGCGTCCCTGGGCGAAGCTCTTGCCGTCGCGAGCGTAGTGGGCGCCGTTCTTGGTGACCGCGCCCGCCGTGACCGCTTCATCCAGCACATCCGCCGCGGCGTCGATGCCAGTGCCCCAGCGGATGTCGAACTCCGCCTCCGTGAACGGCGGCGCCACCTTGTTCTTCACGACCTTGGTGCGGGTGCGGTTGCCGACCACTGCGTCGCCGCTCTGCACCTTACCGATGCGGCGCACGTCCAAGCGCAGGCTAGCGTAGAACTTGAGCGCTGTGCCGCCGGTGGTGGTCTCTGGGTTGCCGAACACCACGCCGATCTTTTGCCGCAGTTGGTTGATGAACATCAGCGTCGTCCCGGTGCGAGAAGCGGCGCCATTCAATTTCCGCAGGGCTTGACTCATCAGGCGCGCTTGCAGGCCCATGTGCGAGTCCCCCATGTCGCCCTCGATCTCCGCGCGCGGCGTGAGCGCCGCCACCGAGTCGACCACGATCAGATCCACGACCCCAGATTTGGTGAGCAGCTCAACGATGTCCAGCGCCTGCTCGCCACAATCTGGCTGCGAGATCAACAGCGCGTCCAGGTTCACGCCGATCCCGCGCGCGTAGCGCAGGTCGAACGCGTGCTCGGCGTCGATGAACGCGGCCACGCCTCCGGCGGCTTGCAGCTGCGCGATGGCGTGCAGCGTCAGCGTGGTCTTGCCGCTGGACTCGGGCCCGAAGATCTCGATGATGCGTCCGCGCGGGTACCCGCCGACCCCAAGCGCGCGATCGAGCGCGAGTGACCCGCTAGGGATCACCTCGATCGGCTCGCTCGCCTGGTCGTCGCCCAGCAACATGATCGAGTTCTTCCCAAACTGCTTCTCTACGCTGGCCATCATCTCCCGCACCTCCGCGAGCTTGGGATGGGGCGCTGGCTTCTCACGCTTGGTCTCGCAGGCGCTGGGCTTTGGTCCCGCAGCCTCACCGGCTGACAGCTTGATCTCAGGCTTGGCTGACTTGGCCGCCTCAACCACGCTCGGCTGTTTGCTATCTTTGCTCACTTTGGTATCCGCCTTGTCTTTCATGATGCTCTTCTCCTATTACCTCGCGGCACAGAGCCGCTGACCCTGACTTTGGCCACCGCTGCGGCGCACGGCGCGCGCTCACCAGCGACTCGGTGAGCGCTAGGCCCAACACCCCCGCAGAGTGGCGCTCTAGATCGGCTCGCGATCGAGCAGGCGCCCTTGCACAGCTTCGATCACGTGCGGCTTGCGCACTCGGGGCTCAGCTTGCAAGTCCGCGATGGTGCGGGCGACCCGCAGCACGCGCACGAAGGCTCGCGCCGACAGGCCGAGTTGATTGACCGAGCGCGCGAGCACGGCGGTCGCTTCCCGATCAGGGCGCGCCACCGCCTCCACTTCCTTACCGCTCAGCTGGGCGTTGTTGCTCGCGCTGGTCTGGCCCGCGGCGTGGCGGGCGCGCTGGATCTCGCGCGCCGCGTTCACCCGCGCGCGCACCGTGGCTGAGCTCTCGCCAGAGCAGGGACCGGTCAGCGCCTCGACCCCCACCGGCTGCACCGACACGTGGATATCCAGGCGGTCGAGCAGCGGCCCGGAGAGCCTGGACAGGTAGCGCCGGCGCTGCGCTTCGCCGCAGCGACAGTTGCGGCGCGGGTGTCCGTAGTATCCGCACGGACATGGATTTACGGCTGCGACCACCATCGCGCGCGCCGGAAACAACGCCCTCGCGCGGGCGCGGCTGACCAGCACCGTGCCGTCTTCAAGGGGCTGGCGCAGCGACTCCAAGGTGCTGCGCCGAAACTCGGCCAGCTCATCCAAGAACAGCACGCCGTGGTGCGCCAAGCTCACCTCGCCGGGCCTCGGCAGCTCGCCGCCGCCCACCAGCCCTGCGTCGCTGACCGAGTGGTGCGGGGCTCTGAATGGACGACGACTGACCACGCCCCGCGCTGGCTCGATCAGACCAGCCACGCTGTGGATCGCCGTCGCCTCGATCGCCTCGCTGAAAGTGAGCGGAGGCAGGATGCTGGGGAGCAGCCGCGCGAGCAGCGTCTTGCCGCCTCCGGGCGGCCCGATCATCAACAAATTGTGCGCCCCCGCCGCCACCACCTCGAGGGAGCGGCGCGCCAGCGCTTGGCCCCGCACGTCAGAGAAGTCGAGGTCACCAGCGGCTTGAGTGTCAGGCTGAAAGTCAGTCAGCGGCACGCGCTCTAAGCTGCGTTCGCCGAGCAGGTGGCTGAACACCGCGCCGAGATCTCGGGCTGCGTACACCCGCATGCCCTCAACTAGCCCAGCCTCTCGGCTATTACCTTGCGGCACTATCGCGACCCGGATCCCGCGGCTTCGCGCGCCCTCGAGCTGCGGCAGCACGCCGCGCACCGGCTGGAGCTCGCCGGCCAGCGAGAGCTCACCCACCACCAGCACGCCGTCCGCGCGCTCCGGCGCGAGCTTACCGATAGCGCCCAGCACGCCGACCGCCATGGCCACGTCTAGGCTCGCGCCGCTCTTGCGCAGATCGGCCGGGGCCAGGTTTACGGTCAGGGCGTACTCATCGACTAAGATCCCCAGCCGCGCGAGCGAGCTGGTGATGCGCACCCGCGCCTCGCGCACCGCCGCGTCTGCCAGCCCCACCAGCTGAAACAGCGAGGGGCCCCGGGTGCAGCACACTTCCACACGGATAGCATGAGCGTCGAGGCCGATCAGCGCGCTGGCTTCGATACAGCACAGCCCGAGCGGCTTACCTTGGATGGGGGCGGTGTTACTAGCGACGGCGACCATGACCCGCCTACAGCAGGATGTGTGCCGAGAGCAGCCCGTTGATTTGTCGCTAGATCACGCAGATTGACCCGCGAGCGCGGCCTGGCGGAGCTGGCGGCCTGGCGGCCAAGCCTGGCGGACGGCGCTTGGTCGCGGTGACCCAGACGCTGCCCCGCCCGGCGCGAGCGCGCGGGAGAGGTCGCGTGGGGGCGCCCTGCTGCGCGGGCCACCAGTTGGCCTGGTATCGGCGTTCGCTTCCCTGTGCTTGCTTCCGACGTACGCTGCGCGGGCCGGCGCTGCGCCGCTCAGCGCGCCCGAATCCTGTTTGAAAGCTGAGCGAGTCTCAGTTGCATCCCGTGCCTAACTAGCCTTCACTCGCTGAGTGAGCATCGGCTTTCCAAATCAACCAGGCGGACCACCTGGCTACGGCGGGCCGGCGGGTCAGGGCGGCGGGGGCTTTGGCGGACCTGCTGGGCCTGGCGGTTACGCCCCTCCACCCCCCTATCAACCTCCGCCTGGAGCCAACTTAACCCCGGCTCCGCCCGGCCCTGCGCCGCGCCCCGTGCCGCTGTCCGCGGCGGGTTGGAACGCCGGCTTCATGATGATCTTCGGCGCTGGCTTTGGTGGGATCCCGCTCTTGGTCTTCGTCGGCTTTGCGCTGACCATGGTGATGCCGCACGAAGACTGGATTTTAGACTACCGCGGGGAATCGACGATAGCTCAGCCGACCGCGGCCCACGTCACCAACACGTCGGTAAACGACCAGGACGTGTACGACATCGACGTCAGCTACACCGACAAGCGAGGCCGCCCGCAGCGCGCCAGCGTCTCTACGCTAAACCCCAGCGTAGTCGCAGCGGGCAACGCGAAGACACCGCTCAAGATCGAGTACGATCCGGAGCAGCCTACGCGCGCTCGGGTGGTGGGCGAGAGCGCCAGCGCCATCGGCATGATGGCCTTTATGCCCCTCGGCTTTGCATTCATCGGGATACCGATGTTGCTCGTCGGGCTTGTCAGCACGCTCAGACGACGCAGCCTGTACCGGCGCGGCACGCCGGCCCAGGCGCGGGTACAACAGGTCGTGGCGTCTGCCTCCAGCCAAAACAACCAACGCGTCATGATCGCGCGTTACAGCTACCAGAGCCCGCGAGGGGTCGCGCACGGCGAGCTAAAGAGCGTGTCGCCGCCTAAGGTAGGCTCAGTGATCTGGGTGCTGTTCGACCCGCAGAAACCCAGCCGCAGCATCCCAGCGTAGCTCGCGTCGCCGCGGCCCTGCGACGGCGATCGCCGCGACCATAGAGCCGCCGCATGGCCGCCGCGACGGCAGTATCCGCGCGATACCGAAGGCTACCGGCTCTTGCCGTCGACGTGTTTGGTCTTGAGCGCGCCTAGGTCGACGTCATCCAGGCAGCGCACGTTGACCGCGACCATCGGCGCGCCGTCTGGCATGTCTCCGCGTGCGAACGACCGGATGCCGCAGGTGTCGCAGAACAGGTGATGGATCGCTTGCTTGTTGAACAAGTAGTCGGTGAGGTGCGCCTCCCCGCTCAGCAGCTTGAACTGCGCCGCCGGCACGAAGGTCAGCATGCTGCCTGTCTTGGAGCAGATGGAGCAGTTGCAGGTGATGGCCTCGCCCAACTCTAGCTCCACCTGGTAGCGCACTTGGCCGCAGTGGCAGCCGCCTTGGTAGGTCTTGGTCTCCGTCATCTAGGTCATCTAGCAAGCTCGCTGCGCGGCGTTCAAGCTCGACCGTCCGCAGGCGCCGCCCTTGCGGTGCGCTCGCGCTGGGCCTATTGCGACACCGGATGACTGTGCCGACCCGCGCCCAAACCGTCAGCGCCTACCTGATGGCCTTCCTCTACTTTGGCGCTGGGGTGATGCACTTCGTCAAGCCAGGGCTCTTTTTGCAGATCGTGCCCAGCGTGCTGCCGTGGCCGCTGGCCATTGTGTACCTGAGCGGCGTCGCAGAGTTGGTCGTCGGCGCGGGGCTGGTCTCACCGCGCAGCAGGCGGCTGGCGGCCTGGGGCGTGGTGGCGCTGCTGGTCGCCGTGTATCCGGCCAACCTGTATCACTGGTTGGCCCACGTGAAAGTCGATGGCGCTGAGATCCCCGCCCTCTACCACCCGCTGCGGGCGCTGGCGCAGCTCTTGCTAATCGCCTGGGCGGCGTGGCTCGCGCGCTCCACCCCCAAAGCCGGCGCCGACATCAACGGCTGAGCGCCTCGAATACACCGCGGAAACGCCTCAACTTCAAACAGCCGAGCCCTGGGCTTTTGTGTAGCGCGGCGGGCGGCACCTACACTAGCCTGCATGGATGAGCGCTCTTGTCCCGCGCAGCTACCTGCTGTGCTCACTGATTGCATTGACCCTGTGCGGCTGCGGCGATGATCCCAGCCCGACGGGCGGCGCTGGCGGAAGCTCCGGGACCGGCGCAGCCGCGGGGAGCGCCGGCGCAGCTGGAGCCGCGGGGGCAGCGGGCGGCGCCGCTGGAGCAGGCGGAGCTGCGGGGGGCGCAGGGGGCGCCGGGGGAGCCGCTGGAGCAGGCGGAACCGCGGGGAGCGCCGGCGCGAGCAGCTGCCACGCGGGCCCGCCGCCCGCGCGAGACCAAGTGCAGCTCGTGGTGTCTCATCCGTACACGGCAGCCAGCACTCCGTCGCCGCGCTATGAGCTGGTCCAGGTGGACGGCACGACGCTGACGCGGGGCCCGTCCTTTGACCTCGGGCGTACTTTCCTTGGAGAAATTGTGTTCACGCCAGACGGCCAAATCGGGTTCGTCGCCGACGACAGCGGCAAGCTCGGCGTGTTCCGCCTGACCGAGAGCGGCCCCGAGGTAGTCTACGCCCAGTACGCTGGCGCGTTCTACGCGGCTGGCGTCGTGATGGACCCCAGCGGCGGCAGCGTATATGTCCAAGACGTCCAGTGGCGAGAGAACGGCGGCGGCGTGTACGCGTTGGACATCGCGTGTGACGGCAGCCTGAGCAACGAGCGCAAGCTGTTCGATTCAAAGTTACCGTACGGAATGGCGTTTGATCCCCGAGACCCAAGCCGGGTGTTGGTCTACGCTCGAGATCTTGGCGACTCGCCCAGCGGAGAAGACGTGCACTTGCTAAGCTGGGGTCAGCAGCCAGTGCGCAGCGCGGGGGTGCGGCTGTTCGGCGACGATGAGGCGCAAATTTCGAGCCTGGTGATGACCCACGACGCTCGCTTCGCGCTGGTCGGCGACACCGCCGGCTTCTCGAGCATCCCCAACCGCGTCGGCGTCGCCAGCGTCACCCAGGGCGGCGTCGCCGCAGCCCAGGTGTTGCCCGACATCGAGGACCCCATCGATCTGGTGACCTCACCCTACAACAACGCGGCGTTGATCATCAGCGGCTTCGGCGAGCGCATCCTGGCCCTGGACTATGAGCCTTCCAGCGCTCAGCCCTTCACTATCCGCGGAGAAATTAGCTACAGCGACGCTGGCCCTCAGCTGCCAGGCTTCGCGGTGAGCATCGACCAGGGCCCGCTCAAGGGCCGGGTGTTCATCGCGGAGAACGTGGGTGTGCGCGTGCTACAGTTCGCCGAGGACGGTGACGTCACCGACTTGGGCGTGCTGAGCTTCGGCGCGGGGGTGGAGGAAGCGCTGGGCAGCATCGGAGTGGTGCCGTAGACGCGCTGAGCGCAGCGTCAGCCGGCCGTAAGAGTTCAGCCACCAAAGCTGCCGCAGGGTATCATCATAGCCTGTTTACGCTCCGCCGGAGCCGCTAGCGCAGCCGGTGGGCGACCTCCGCGTTCTTCGGATCGAGCTCGCGCGCCTTCATGAACGAGTCGCGGGCGGAGGCCTTATCGCCGGTCGCGGCCTGCACGTCGCCTAGCAAGATCCAGAGCGCGGCGCTGCTGGGCCGCTGCGCCACCACGTGTTTCGCCCAGCTCAGCGCCTCAGCTTGACGCTTACCGCGGAGCAGCGTCTGCGCCAGCCCCACGGCGGCGTCCACGCGCCGGGGAGACAGCACCACCGCGCGGCGATACAAGCGCTCCGCGCGCAGATAATTCCGTGCGGCAAAGGATTGATCTGCCTTGGTCTGACTGATGTGAGCCAGTGGCTCGACGTCGGCCGGTGCACCAGACGTGACGCCAGCCGCCTTGCGCCACTCAGCGCGCGCCTCCGCGTAGCGACCGCTCAGCGCCAGGGCGTCGCCTAAGAGCTGACGGGTCGCGTCGTCGTCTTCCTGTGCCTTCAGCGCGCGCTCAAAATACTGAACCGCCTGCTCGCCGTCGCCGAGCATCATCAGCACCAGGCCGAGCCCCGAGGCCGCCCGCGCGTCGTCGGGAGCCAGGTGCAGCGCCTGGCAGTAGGCGCGCTGGGCACGCTGCAGATCGCCAGCGATGATCGCCTTCTTGCCGCGTTCAATCTCACGCGCCGCCGCGCCGCGCCCACCGGCGGGTGGGTCTGTGGCCTTGAGCGCCTGAGCACACGTGGACGCCGGCGTGCGCAGCGGCACCGGCAAGCCATCCGCGCCGCCGGACGGCGGCTGACCGCTCCCAGCGCCCGCCACCGCTGCCGACCCTGGGGCGCCTTGCGCTGCTGGCTCGCCAGCGGGCCCTGGGGCTGTAGGAGCGGGCTGGGTGTCGGTGGTGGCCGCGGGCTCGCCGGGCGCGGCGCTGGCCACGCCCGGAGCCTGAGGGCTGTCCACCTCGACCGGCGGCTCTTTCTCTAAGGAAACGCTGGCGGCCGCCGGCGCGGGCGCCTCGCGCCCCGCGAGCACGGCGATCAGCACCACTACCAGCAGCGCACACACGCCTGCGCCGACGCCAACCATCAGCTTGAGGTGGCGGCTCAACCCGCGAGCGGGCGGCGGACGCAGGCTGCCCGGAGCCTGGCTCAGATCTGACCCGTCGCTCAGCGCGAGTGGAGCGTCGCGGACCCCCAACTCCGCGGCAGCGGAGTGGGTCGCTGCTGGCTGCGGGTAGCCCACATCGGCCAGGTTCAGGCCAGCGGGCTGGGTCGCGATGCGAGGCAACGCCGGGGGCAGATCGCTGGGAGGCGGCGCGGGGAGCGACTCGGGAATGGGCGCCTCCTCGACCTCAGCCAAGCCGAGGGCCACGTCCACCGTCGACATCAGGTTGGTTGAGTTGCTCGCGCGATCTAGTTCCACATGGACTCGCCCTGAGCCCAGGTTGAGCAGGGCGGCGATGGCTTGCGGACCTTCGAGGCGCGCGCCAGCTTGGGTGAAACCCACGGCCCCAGCCACCAGCCCTTGCGCCATCGAGACCTGCGCGTAGTAGCGCGGGTTGCGCACCGTCACGCGCAACGTCGCGTCCGACACCAGCGCGCGCAGCAGCCTCGCGGGCCCGAGCGCCTCGAGGCGTGTATCGAAGGTGTCCGTAGGCTCCGTCGTAGCCAGCCGCGTGGCGATCAGCCGCTCGGGCTCGGCCAGCCCAGCCAGGCGATTGAGCAACAGGCGCGTGTGCGGGACGCCGCGCTCTTCCGACCAAATTTCGTCCCAGTGGACCACCAGCAGGGACGCCCAACGCAAGCGGCGGTGCTCACGCATGGTCTTTACCAGGTAGTAGCCGGCGCCCTGCAGCTGGGCGTCTCCGATCACCAACACCATCGGATCGAGCTGGCGCAGCCGACCCAAGTGCGCCTGGGACGGCTGGAGATCGGTGACCACCACCTGGGCGCCGTTCGAGCGCAGCTCCTGAGCCACGGCGTCCGCGCGGGCTGAGTCGTCATCCGCGAGGATCACCCGCAGGCCCTCGATGCTGGCTCCAGACGGCTCGTCATCGAAGTCTGCGGCCAGGAACTCGACCGTACCCATCGCGCGCTCATCGAACTCGTACAGCAGCGGCTCGGCGTGCTCGATCTGCGAGCGCACGCGGTGCACGAACTCGTCGATCATGGTCGCCAGGGGACGCCCGCGGCCCAGCACCAAACGCACGCTCTCGCGCTCACCACCGGCTTGCTTCACCGACAAGATCCCGCTGCGCAGCTCATGCGCCAGGGTGTCTACCAGCTCCGCCAGCGTGGCTTCGCCCACGCGACCCAGGCTGTCGCCGCGCTCGGGGATCTCGCGCACCAGTTGGTTGATACGCTCCGCGAGGGTGCTGACGCTGGCGGAGCGCGGGATCACCGCGGCAGCGCCGTGGCGAAAGGCTGAGAGCCGAGCCCCGAGGGCTGGGTCATCGGTGACCAACGCCACCGGCACCACCGAGCTGAGCGGGGTGGACGCGAGCTCGTCCAACAAGCGCTTGGTGTCCTCGCGGTCGCCATCGCCCATCAACACCACCAGATCCGGAGCGGCGACCGTCACCGAAGGCACCACGGCCCCCGCCTCAGCGACCTCTACGAAGACCGTGTGGCGCCCTAGCGCCTCTGTCAGCGCAGCGCACAGCTCGTCGCTGAAGCCCACCAGCAGCACCGCGGGTTCGATGCTGGTGTCCGGGACCGAGGGCGCGCGCCGTCGCGCTCCGGACTGCTCCCGCGCCAGCGTAGATAGATCGATCTTCCGCGTCGGCGCTTCGTCCTCGAACGCTGCGGGCCGCTCTGCGGTCCGGCGTGGGATCGGTTCGAGCGGTGGGAGCTTGAGCCCACGCTGGGGCGCCACGACCGCAGCCGGCGCCGCGGCCGGTCCAACCGGCCCCGCCCTGCTCGAGCCCACCGAGTGAATCGGCATCGCCAACACCGGCGCGCGATCGCCAGCGCGGCTGGCGTCGGCCGCGCCATCGTCGGCGGCCAACTGCGTCAACGCGCTGCTCGGCACGGGGAGCGGGGGCACCAGCCTCGGGTCGACAGCGTGGGGCTTTTCCTCAGGGATCGCCATGGTCTGCCCCAGACCTGACTTGGCGGCGCTCGGAGCAGGCGGCGGGTGCTGGCCGTCGCGGTTCCGCAGGGGAGGAGACATGGGCAGCGCTGGCTGCACCTGGATCACCTCTAGGGCAGCGTCGTCGGCGTGGGGCATGCGCGACGGCCGCGCGCCGCTCGGCCCGGGGATCCCCAGCAAGGTCTTCTGCGGCGGACGGTGCGGCGCCGGAGGGGCCGTCTTGCGCGTGCCCGAACCGTGACCGTCGTCACGCGGCTTGAGCGCGGGTCGCGGGATCTTCGGACGAGCACCAGCCATTACCGCCATTGTTTCTCAGGGCGAGGCGCGCCACCAGTCCATCCTCACGGCAAACGCGGCAATTCCGCGTCACTTCGCTAAGCTTAGGCCACAGCCCGCGCGTCTACGCGCGCTCCGGCGCGGCCTGCGCTCCGGCGCGGCCTGCGCCCCGGCCGCAGCGCCCACAACTCCGCGCGGGTGTAGGTTCAACTCGTAGCGCGCCTCCACACACTACTGAACAAGCGCCGCTGGCCGCCTCGGCCGCGGTCAGGGGTGGGCGCTGGAGTGCGCTGCCGATCAAACCGGGGCAGGTGTTTTCACGCCGAAACGAGCGTGCTCGGCGGACTGGCTACACAGCCACAAATCAGGCCGCGTAGACAGCGCGCTCCCACGCGCGCGTGGACCGATCCGCGCCGCGGCCAGCACGCGCCACGCCGCGCCGACACACACCGCGCCCCGGCGAGGGTCGCGTGAGGCGCCGCCCCAAGACCCCCCGCCCACCGCGACCCATCTCGGCGCAGAGACAAGTAAGCCAGGCTGACCAGCGACCCAGAACAGCGCGTGAGCGGCTCGTGGCCGTGGCAGGCAGCTGCTATTCCTAGCTATTGGCCGGCTAACCCGCGGGTATGCGCAGGTTTGTCGCTGAACTCAGTTCTCGGAGGTGGGTCCGCGTGATATGAACCAGGCTGCGCGAAGAACCACTTTGGGAGATAAAAATGAAGCTTGGAATCGGATTGGCTTGTGTCGTGTGCGCTCTAGGCCTGGGGACGCTCGGGTGCTCTGGCGAGGATGACACCTCCGGCGGAAACGGAAACGGCGGGAGCGGAAACGCCGGGAGCGGCGGCTCAGCTGGCGGCGCCAACGTGGGCGAGTGTGTGCCCACCGCAGCGGAGTGCTACGTAGACGGCCCCACTGGGCCAGGCGCTGAGTGCCTAGCCAAGGTCGACAACTCCAAGTCCGACGTGTGGACTGGGCGTTTCTCGTTCCTGAAGATCAACAAGCCGGCGGCGCTGGCCAACCAGATCGTCCAAGAGGCGGTGATCAACAAAGGGATCTCCCTCAACCAGCCCGACTGCAAAGAGACCGGCGACGGCACCTTCTCGTGGTTGCTCGAGTTCAACTCGACCACCGGCAAGCTCAAGACCGGCGGCGGCGACCCCGTCACGGATCCCAAAGCCGGTGGCTGCTTCGTCAGCGTGCCCAACGCCAACCCGGCGCTGGTGGTCGCGCCAGTCGAGGTCGACGTAGCGGTGGACGCTCAGGGCAAGTTCGCCGCCACCATCGACAGCGTGGTGGTGCCGATCTTCCTCGACAAAGAGAAGACCGGCGTGATCTTGCTGCCGCTGCACGGCATCGCGTTCGACGGGCAGTTCAGCGCGGATCACAACTGCGTGGGCCGCTACAACGGCGACAAGTTCACCAAGTCCAACCTGTGCCAGCCCGACACCACCCTGGACGAGACCAACTGGACCACCGGCGGCAACCTGCGGGGTTACATCACCGTCGAAGAGGCCGAGGCCGTCTACATCGACGACCTCAGCGTCAGCCTCTGCGCGCAGATCGCGGGCAAGGACTGGAAGGGCAAGCCCGAAGGCAAGTGCTCCGAGACGGCCGCCTGGCAAGCCGGCGAACGCCCGGACGGCGACTGGTGCGCAGCGACCAACAGCCCAGCCACCGCGAGCTGCAAGGACGCCTGGGAGCTCCAAGGCGGCTTCGCTGCGTCAGCCATCAAGATCAACGGCGACTGTCAGTAGCGTTCGCGCCGCTCAGCAGCCGCGTGCCTGACGTAGCCCGCTGAGCACCCACACCAGCGCCCCGGTTCGCCGCGGCGCTGGTGGCGTTTTGTCGGTTCAAGCGCCTTGATTTGCAGAGCACACGCGCAGCCACTCAACAACTTGTGGTAGACGCGCGCGCATGCAGCTTGCACGGCTCATCGGACCGGAGCTCAAGGCGCTCCTGGAAGAGAACCCGGCGCAGCTGCAGGAGCTGCTCGACGACATCCACCCCGAAGACGTGGCGGATGTGCTCCACGAGCTGGACACTGCAGCCGCCGCCAGAGTCCTCGAGGCGCTGCCGACAGAGTACGCCGCCCAGGTCTTTGAGCGCCTAGACGACTCGGCTCGCGAGTCCGTCGCCCAAGTGCTCGGCATCAACACCGCTGCAGAGCTCGCGGTGGCGATGGACACCGACGATCTGGCCGACTTCGTCGACGACCTGCCGCCTGAGATGAGCCTGCCGCTGATCAAGCGGCTGGAGGAGCTCGACGCCGAGGTCGCCACCGACGTCAGCGAGCTGCGGCGCTGGCCAGATACATCGGCCGGCGGCCTGATGACCACCCGCTACATTTGGCTGGAGCCGGGCATCACGCTGCAAGAAGGGATCGAAGAGATCCGGCGCCAAGCAGCCGACGCCGAGACGCTGGACGCGATCTTCGTGGTCGACTCCGATGACATCGTGCGCGGCTATCTGCGCATCCGCGATGTGCTCCTCGCGGATCCAGCGGCGCGGGTTGAAGACGTCATGCGCCTCAACCTGATCTGCGTGCCGCCCGAGATGGATCAGGAAGACGTCGCGCGCACGTTGGGTAAGTACGACATGAACACGCTGCCCGTGATCGATGAGCACGGCGAGATCTTAGGCGTGATCACCTCCGACGACATCATGGACGTGATGGCCGAAGAGCAGAGCGAAGACGTCCACAAAATGGGCGCCGTCGATCCGCTGAGCGAGACCTATTTCGACACGTCGATCCTCACCTTCATCAAGAAGCGCGCGCCGTGGCTGCTGGTGTTGTTCATTGGTGGTTTCTTCACGGCAACGGCGATGCGTCACTTCGACGGCGTGCTGGCCAGCATCGCGCAGCTGAGCTTCTACCTGCCGATGCTGATCTCTGCAGGTGGAAACTCAGGCTCCCAGTCTTCAACGCTGATCATCCGCGGGCTGGCGGTGGGTGACGTCGAGACCCGAGACTGGTGGCGCGTGCTCAGCCGCGAGCTGATCCAGGGCCTGGTGCTCGGCTGCCTGCTCGGCGGCGTGGGCGCGATCCGCGTGCTGATGGGCGGCGAGAGCGCGACCTTCGCGATCTTGGTGGCGGCCACGCTGATTTGCATCGTCGTGATGGGCTGCGTGGTGGGCGGCATGATGCCGATCTTGCTGAATCGTCTGGGGCTCGATCCCGCGACCAGCTCGACGCCGTTCATCGCGACCCTGGTCGATGTGCTGGGGATCCTGATCTACCTAACCCTCGCCAGTTGGCTCTTGGTAGGGGTGGGCGTCGCGACGGCGCCTGGGTAATTTTTTGGCCGAGGAGCGCCCGTGGCCGCCGATCCCAGGCAGCCGCGCACGAAACACACACCGCGGTGAACATTTCTCCGGGTTTTGGGGGTGGGGGGTTAGAGTTTCGGCGGCGGCGGCCCTGTCGGGTCTCTGGCCCGCCATTGAAGGCACCCGCCGAGCGTTGACAACGCCCGACGCACCTTGAGAATTCTGCAAGCTCTCCGCTCCGTTCGATCCGTATGCCCACGCTTTCTTCGAGCATCGTCAAACACTCGGTCGCCACGATGCGCGAGGTGGAAGAAGCTCTAGCGCGTCAGGTGCTGTACGGCGGTGATCTGCTGACCAACCTGCTCGAGATCACCAGCGTAGACGAAGCTCAGCTCGGCGCGCTGCTGGCCCAGCAGCACGGCTTGCCGTCGGGCCCCATCGGCACGCTCCCCCGCGCCCCCCAGCAGGTAACTCGACTGATCACCCGTGATCTCGCCAGCCGCCACTGCGTCTATCCGCTGGCGGCGAGCGACGGGGTCTTAGCGCTGTGCGTGGCGAGCCCGTTGGCAGCTGACGTAGAGAGCGATTTGTGCTTCCTGCTCGGGGTCAAGCTAGACCAGCGCGTGGCGCCGCGCGCGCGCATCGCGCAGGCCATCGCGCGCGATTACGGCGTCCCGGTTGATCGTCGTTCCGCACGGATCTTGGCACGACTTGAAGGTGATCCGGATCCGCACCCCAGCGAATTGCCGCCAGCCATGGACCTGCCGCTCAACCTGGCAGACGTCCCGCGCCCACCCTCGGTGCCGCCCATCGCCTACCCGCCGGCCACCGAGCTGCCTTCGCTGCCACCAGCAGCGGAGCAGGCCGAGACCACCAACGTCCCCGAAGTCGCGCTGAGGCAGCTGCTGCAACAGAGCACGCCTGAGCCAGTCATTTTCCCCGCGGCGCTCCAAGACAGTGAACCCCCTGCGCCTGCTCCTGACGCTGCGCCCGCTCGTGACGCTGCGCCCGCTCGTGACGCTGCGCCCGCTCGTGACGCTGCGCCCGCTCGT
>CAZKDY010000001.1:245404-246550 GCA_964551615.1 uncultured Polyangiaceae bacterium | reverse complement strand
GACGCTGCGCCCGCGCCCGCGTCCACCCCGAGCAGCGCGCCGTCAGACGACCAGAGCCAGGTCGCGGCCGCCCCTGAGTCAGACGACCAGGTCGCGGCCGCTGCTGACTCAAGCGACCAGGTCGCGGCCGCCCCTGAGTCAGACGCGCCGCGTTCCATCGCGCCCAGCGCTAGCGAACGCCTAGCGAACCTGGGCAGAGACGTAGAACGCTGGAAGACCACTGGCGCCAAGCCGAGCCGCAGACGCGGCCCGTATACCGCGGCGATGGCGAAGAAAGATCTGCTGGACGCTGAGTCGCGCGATGACGTGCTCGGCGCGTTCTTCGATTTTTCCGTACAGTATTTTGATTACGCGGCGTTATTCGCGGTCCAGGGCGATCTCGCCGAGGGGCGCAGCGCTTACGGCGCGGGTGCCACGGGCGCTGACGTGCGGCGCCTCGGCGTGCCCCTCGACTTACCCGGTGCCCTGCGCAGCGCAAAGCTCAGCGGGGCCCCCACGCTGCTTCACCTGAGCCCCGACGGCCTCGACGCTAGCTTAGCGCTGGACCTGCGCAGGCCCGCGGCTGGCGCGAAGCTGCTCTTGCCCATCTCCGTAAGGAATCATTGTGTGCTGATCCTGTACGGGTGCGATGGTGTAGTGGACATCCAGCTAGGCAACATCGGGCCGGTGCTCGCGTTCGCGCCGTTGGTCACCCAAGCGCTCGAGCGCCTCATCTTGCGGCGCAAGCTGGCGGCTCGCCGTGAGCTGAGGAGCGATCTGCCGCCGCACCTGAGTCAGCTAACTCAGCAGCGCGCCCGCGCGCGCGCCGAGCGACACGCAGAGCAACCCAGCGCTGAGATCCGTGCGGGTGCGCTGGTCAGCGCGCTCAGCGCGGCTGAGCGGCCTGCGACGCAGCCGCCCGCCGCCGCTGTCCATCGGACCCCCTCCCCCACCCGAGCAGCGTCGATCGCAGCGGCTCCCTCAGCACCACCAGCGCCAGCGCCAGCTCAACCCGAAGCGCGGCCTGAAGGCAGTATCACACCGAGCCCTACCATCTCCCTCGCGCCGAGCCCCACGGTCTCCCTCACGCCGAGCCCCACGGTCTCCATCGAGCCGAGCCCCACGGTCTCCATCGAGCCGAGCCCCACGGTCTCCATCGAGCCGAGC
>CAZKDY010000001.1:186857-245304 GCA_964551615.1 uncultured Polyangiaceae bacterium | reverse complement strand
CGCACCATCTCTATCGCGCCATCGCCCGCCCACCCGAGCACCGAACCAGCGCCAGAGACCACCGCCAGCCCCGCGCGGCGACCGCCTGCTGAAGCTCAGAGCGACGAGCCCGCTGAACCTCCGTCTGATCCGATCCCGCTCAGCAAGCCGCGACAAAGCAAGCCCGCGCAGAGCCAGCAGCAGCACGAGCAGCAGCAGCGCGAGCAGCAGACCAGCGCCGACTCAAGCCCGGCAAGACTCGGCGGCGACCGATCCACCTTGGCGCTTGAGCCGCCAAGCCCACAAGCTCAAGGCGGCGCTGTGGTCCCCGCGCTGGACGCCGAGGTGCTCGCGAAGCGGGCTGACGAGGCACGCGCCGCCTCCAAAGCTAAGCTCAAGAAGAGCACGACGCCGCCCCAGGGCACCCCCAGCTCGGTCTCTCAGATCGCGCGCGCGCGCCGCGCGGTCATGGCACCCAAGACCAAGCGAGCGCCATCGGCGGCCGAGCCCGCTGCTGCCGCCGAGCAGGCTCAGGAGCTCGCTTTGGAAAGCTCAGCCAGCAGCGGCGACGGCTCAAAGCCGCTGCGCTCAGGGACAGTGGCCCAGTTTGGTTCCCCAGCGCAGGACACGACGTCGATGCTCAGCGCCGCGGGTGAGGGCAGCGGCCCAGCGCGGCGCAGCGAACCCCCGGTGTTCCCGCTGACGCGGCGCTCGGGCGCTAAACTACCTGCGGTGACCGCGTCACGGGATTTCGTGCCTGAGCCAGCGATCGAGATCTCTGAGGACGACTCTGAGGACGACTCCGAGGACATCACCGCCGACTCAATCCCCCTCGGCGCCGATCAAGACGGTCCGGAGATCTCGGTGAGCGCGGTCGACGAGCGGGTCAGCTACCCCGATGAGGACTTCCTCGATGAAGCGCCGCTGGCGGCGAGCTCCCGACGCATGTCGGTCGCGCCGCGCGTCCCCAGCGTGCCCCATGACTCCGTCGAGATCCACCTGCCTAAGGTGATCGTCAACGAGGCAGACACCCACGACCTCGTGCGCGATCTAATGGCCGGCGACGAGATCGCTTTCGAAGCTGTGGTCGAAGATGGCAAGGTCGCGCTCGGTGCGCTGTTGTCAGTGTTCCCAGGGCCAATCCACACGGAACCACAACGCGTGGGTGGTGACGGCCCAGCCAAGGCCAGCGAGTGCGGGCCGGTGCTGCGCGCGCTAGCCTGCATCGGCCAAGACGCCGCTGGGTTCGTCGCCGTCCGCACACAGGACCGCGACCCAGTCATCCGCGCGTGGGCGACGCGCCTGCTCGGCGAGCTGCCCTGCGCCGACTCTGGGCGCGCGGTCGCGCGACGCGTAGCGGACACTGACCCCGAAGTCCGGCGCGCCGCCCTGACCGCGGGGCGGCTCCTACACAGCGACCCGCGCGCGCGCGCCGCTCTGCACGACACCTTGGGCAGCTTCGCGGCCGACGCCGTGCGCAACGAAGACGCGGCGCACGCGGCCATTGAGATGCTGGCAGATCTACGTGATCCGCGCGGTATCACGACGCTGATCGGGCTCTTGACAAGCCCATTGGCGGACATCGCCAAGAGCGCGCTGTGGGCGCTGGTCGTCTTGAGCCGCCAGGACTTCGGCCCCGAACCCGAGCGCTGGGAGATCTGGTGGAGAGAAAACGCCTCGCGGCACCGCATCGAGTGGCTGATCGACTCCTTGAACCATGAGGTCGCCGATCTGAGGCGCGCGGCGGGCGATGAATTAAAGAGCATCACCCGCGAGTATTTCGGCTACTACGACGATCTGCCCGCCGCCGAGCGCCAGAAGGCGCAGGCGCGCTACCGCGAGTGGTGGGACGCTCGCGGACGTGAGCAGTTCGACGACTGACCTGCGAGCGCTCGACCAGGCGCAGCCGCTAGCCCGCGGGCTAGCCGGCGGAGGGGCTCCAGGCCACGCGCCGCGGCGCCAGTCGGGGCCGTTTGTCGCGGCGGAGACAGACTTCGGGCTGGGCGCAGCGCTGACCCACAGCGCTAACTAGCCAGAACTCCTCATGGAAGCCTGTACACCCTGGGGGCAGCCTCGCCCCCTGAGTGGCCTGACGGCTCGCGAGACCGTCCCGGCCCAATGACTGAATCTATGGACCGGGTCGACAGCGGTCGCCGCGGTGTGGCAGATCGGCGACTCAATGTTGGACGATCAGCAGGCATCAGCCATCCGGGCCGCGAACCTGGCCCTGACCAGCGGTCAGCAGCGCGAAGCCAGCCGCTTCGCGTCGATTGAGCTGCGGTTTAGCGACCCGCGGGCCAGCCGCTGGGAGGTCGCAGCGCTGTCGGCGGTCGCCAGCACCGCGGCCTTGATCGTGCTCGCGCTGTGGTTCTTATAGCAGTTCCTTACGGAACCAGGCCTTAGCCACTGGCGGCGGCAGCTTCGCTTCCGAACCTCACGCCGCCGCGCGCGGCCAGGCTACTGGCCACGCCCGAGGTTGGGTAGACGTGATGGCTTCGACGGGGCCGGCTGAGGCGCGGTCGCAGATGGCCTTGGGAGTGGCTTCAGACCAGGCAGCCGGGGGCGCACAGGTGGCTTTGGTGCGGGTGTCGGCGCGGGCGTCGGCGCAGGCGGCGGCGTGGGCGGTGTCTCGGGAGCCGGGGGCATCACGGGCGTCGCCGGTGGGAACTGCGGAAGCGGCAGCGTCGGGATTGGCAAGGGCAGCACCACGCCCGGGGTCGTGGGTGCTGGCTCAGGCGCGGGTCGTACTGGCGCAGGGCCAGGCTTGTAAGGCGTCGGCGTCGGCAGCACAGACTGCGGCTCAGGCGGCAGCGACTGGTTGCTCGGCTCGGGGGGCTCGGCCTCGAGCGGCTCGACCACCGTCAACTGCGCCGCGGGGGTGAGCTGCGTGGGCGCTGAGCTGGCCGTCGACCCGCCTAGCATGCCTTGGTCGTAAGCCACCGCCAGCGTCGCGCCGCCAAACAACAGCGCGAACGCCACCAGCACCCCAGGCAAACGTGAGCGGCGTCGCCCAGCGTCAGGCGCCGGGATCGGCGTATACGCCAGCGGCGGGAGCGCCGCAGCCGGCGCGTAGGCGAGCGCCGGATGGGGCACCTTGGCGTCGCTGCGCTGGGTCGGCTGCGCGGTCACCCCCGGCGCGCCGCGCATCCTCGCGGTGTCGCTAGCGCTGAGCCGAGCAGAGTCCACCGTGTCTGAGTTGCCCTTGACGGCCTGATCGAGCGCGCGCGCGAAGGCGCCCACGGTGGCGGGCCGCTCGTCAGGGTCCTTGCTCAGCCCCCAGAAGATGGCCTGCTCGATGCTGGGGTCAACCGCGAAGCCGAGCGTCTGCAAGTGCCGCGGCTCCGCGGTCATGTGACGAGTCGCCCACTCCCACGGCGTGCTCGCATTGCCGTATGGTAATTCACCGGTCAAGAGCTCATAGGCGATCACCGCCAGCGAGTAGATGTCACTGCGCTGGTCGACCGGCTGCTCGGTGAACTGCTCGGGGCTCATGTAGGGCGGCGTACCGAGCACGCTGCCATCTCGCGTGAGCTTGATGTCTTGCGTACTGCCAGCCGGTCGACTCCTGCGCGCGATGCCAAAGTCCAACAGCTTGACCACCTCGCGTTGACCGCGCTTGATCAAGTAGATGTTGTCAGGCTTGAGGTCGCGGTGAATCAGGCCCTGCGCGTGAGCCTCACCCAGCGCTTGGGCGATCTGGCTGACGACACGCGATGCCCGCTCGGCAGAGAAAGGCCCCTGCTCCAAGGCTTCGTTCAGCGACTGACCGTCAACGTACTCCATCACCAGATAGAGCACCCCGTCGGGCGTCTCACCGAAGTCATAAATCCGCACGGTATTCGGGTGTGCCAGCCCGGCCAGCATCTCGCACTCGCGGTAAAAGCGCGCGACGTTGAGCGGGTCGCTAGCCTCGCGCAGGGTCTTGATCGCGACGCGGCGGTTCGCGCCACCGACCACCTGCTGACCTTCGTAGACGACCCCCATGCCGCCTTCGCCGATCACCCGCATCACCCGATAGCGCTCACCGAGCAGTCTACCGAGCAGCGGATCAGCGCCCGCCTCCACCCGGGCGATGGCGCCGCACCGATTGCAGAAGCGGCCACTGGTGAGCCCCGCGCCGCAAACTCGGCAGGTTTCGGTCACTTCGGTCACGGGCCCCACATGCCCATGCTAGCTCAAAGCGTAAAAACCCAACCACGAGGCCGCAGCTAAGCCTCGAATATCTAAGCAAATGTGGCCTGAGTCGCCGACTGGCGGGCGTCGTGAGCCGGCCTCTGCGCGCTCTCGGCACCTGAGTCGCCGACTGGCGGGCGTCGTGAGCCCGCCTCTGCGCGCTCTCGGCACCTGAGTCGCCGACTGGCGGGCGTCGTGAGCCAGCCTCTGCGCGCTCTCGGCACCCGTCGCCCGCCGCCCGCGGCTGCGCGAAGCCAGGCAAGCCCGACAGGCCGCGCGCCCCCTAACCAAAGCCCGAGAGCGCGTCGTAGGCGGCGTACTTGAACGACTCCGACAGCGTCGGGAAGTTGAACACCTGCTCGATAAACGTATCGACGGTGCCCCCCAGGGCGATCGCCGTCTGCCCGATGTGGACCAACTCCGAGGCGCGATCACCGAGGCAATGACACCCCAGCAGCGAGCGCGTGCCGTGGTCAAACACTAGCTTCACCACACCTTCACGGTCTCCGATGATCTTCCCCCGCGCGTTGTCACGAAAAAAGGCGCGCCCCAGCACGACCTTGCGCCCCGCTGCGGCGGCTTGCTCCGTGGTCAGGCCCACCGAGCTGACCTCCGGGATAGTATAAATACCGTACGGCAACAGGTTGCTCAGCGCGCGCTTGTAGCCGAAGCCGAACGCGTGACACACCGCGACGCGCGCCTGCTCCATCGAGGTTGAGGCGAGCGCTGGAAAGCCGATGCAGTCGCCGGCCGCCCAGATGTTCGGCACCGCCGTGGCGTAGTTTGCGTCCACGGCGATGTAGCCACGCTTGTCGATGCTCACCCCCAGGGCCTCGAGCCCAAGCGAGCGCGTGTTGCCGCCACGACCCGCCGCGAACAGCAGCTGCTCTGACACCACCTCAGCGCCGGATTGGAGCTTGGTCACGACACCCCGAGCGTCGCGGGAGACTGACGCGTGTCCGTCGCCCAAATACAGCTGGATGCCTCGGCTCTTCATCGCGCCGATCAGGCGCTGGACCAGCTCAGCATCCAAGAACGTGAGGATCTCAGCCCGCGCCTCGATCAGCGAGACCTCGACGCCTAGCTCCGCGAACAGCGTCGCGTACTCGCAGCCGATCACCCCGGCGCCGATCACCGTGAGCGACCTTGGCACGTGCTCCAGCTCTAACACGCTGTCAGAGTCCTCGATGTCCCGATCAGTGAAATCGATGTCGGGTGGACGAAAGGGCGCTGAGCCCGTTGCCACGAGGCAATGCTCGGTGCTGAGGTTGCGGACGCCGTCGGGCGTGGTCACCCGGATCTCGTGGCCGGGGGCCACGACCGATGACGCCTGCGCAGCGACAAAGCGCGCCGCGCCGTGGATCAGCTCGACGCCATGACGCTCCAGGTTCCAACGCATGCGCGCGACCTCCTCGCGGCGCACGCAGTCCTTGCGGCTGGCTAGCTTAGGCGCTGCCGCCGCTCTGTCGACGCAGCCACCCGAGCCGTACAGCTCGCGCTGACGACGCCCCGACAGGAACAGGCTGGCCTCACGCAAGGTCTTCGACGGCAAGGTCCCCGTGTGCACGCACGCGCCGCCGGGGTCTGGCGCCTGCTCGATCAGCGCGACGCGCTTGCCAAAGTACGCCGCTTGGACCGCGCCCTTCTCACCAGCCGGACCACCCCCGACCACGATCAGGTCGTAGTCATAGGCTCCAGCGCTGGTAGGGGCGCTGGTCACTCCTTGGCTTCGTCCTCGAGATCGATCTCCCACTCTAGGGTGTGATCTGCGCCGCTGAACGGAGGCACGATCACGTTCGTCATGGCGTTCAAAATGCACTTGCCGAGGGGCGTGTCCTTGAACGGGCTGTTGATGTCCGACGCCTTGACGTTGCCGTCCACGGCGAAGGTCAAGGTCACCTTGGCTGTTCCGCGAGGTCCATCCACGGTCACGACGCCCAAGCACGACTTGGCGGAGCGCGCCGCGCGGATCAGCTCGAGCTCCGACTGCCGCTCGTCGAACTTGGCGCGCTTGTCGGCGTCGGTCTCCTCCGTCACCACCGAGCCGTCGTCGGTGTCCTGCTTGTTCTTATCCGCTTCGAGCTGCTCATTCAGCAGATCGTCAGGGGACTTGATGCCTTGTGGGCCGTAGCTGGGGCCGCAGCCATAGGCCAGGGCGGCCAGCAAGATCAGCGCGGGGCGGGCCTGCTTGAAAAGGGGGACAGTTCGCATGGCGAGAAGATACCAGGCGCGGCGCGCCGGCAACAATCCCCGTCTATAGATCGGTGATCTGGTAGTCCTTGATTTTGTAAAGCAGGGCGCGGTGGCTGATCTCCAGGACCTCTGCGGCGCGGGTGCGGTTGCCCTTGGTCTTCTGGAGCGCCCGCCGGATCAGGATCTCTTCGATGATGCGCGTGGTCTTCTTCACGCTGAGCTCGCCAGACTGAAGCTGCAGCTGGATCGGGTCGCGCGCCTCGCGCACGCGATCAGGCAGGTCGCTGGCCACGATTTGCTCTCCCTCGGACAGCACCATGGCGCGCTCGATGGTGTTCTCCAACTCGCGGACGTTTCCGGGCCAAGCGTACTCGTAGAGCAACCTGCGGGCTTCGGTGTCCAGCCCGCGGATGCTGATGCCCAGCCGGGTGTTGTTGCGGCTCACGAAGTGCTCGATCAACAGCTGGATGTCTTCGCGCCGATCGCGCAGCGGCGGCACGTGGATCGGCAGCACGTTCAAGCGGTAGAACAGATCTTCTCGAAAGCGCCCGGCGCCGGTCTCCTTGAGTAAATCACGGTGGGTCGCCGCGACGATCCGCACGTCGATCTTCTGATCTTTGCTGTCGCCTACGCGCCGTATGGTCTCCTCTTCCAGCACGCGCAGCAGCTTTACTTGCAGCCCGAGCGGCAGCTCACCAATTTCATCTAGAAACAGCGTGCCGGTGTGCGCCTCTTCGAACAGCCCACGGCGGTCGCTGCTGGCGTCGGTGAAGGCGCCCTTTTTGTGGCCAAACAGCTCGCTCTCCAGCAAATTCTCTGGGATCGCGCCGCAGTTCACCGCCACGAACGGCCCACCCGAGCGGCTGCTACGGCGATGCAGCGCGCGCGCCACCAGCTCTTTGCCTACGCCGCTCTCACCGCTGATCAGCACCGTGGTCTTGAAGTCGGCGATCTTGGTGATGGTGCGGAAGATGCGCTCCATCTCGACGCTCTTGGCCAGGATCTCGTCGAACTTGTGCTCCTTGCGCATCTCCTCGCGGAGCGCGCGGTTCTCGCGGCGCAGCAGCTCACGCTCTTCAGCCTTCTTCAGCGTCAGCACGACCTCTTCAGGCTTGAAGGGCTTTTGGATGTAGTCGTAGGCGCCCTGCTGCATCGCCTCCAGCGCCAGATCGGTGTTGCCGTAGGCGCTCATCACGATCACCGTCGCGTCATTGCCCTTGGCCTTGAGCATCTTGAGTAGGTCAAGGCCATCGAGCTTGGGCATGCGGACGTCGGTCAGCACCACATCGGGACCGAACGAGTCAACCAGCGCGAGCGCCTCTTCACCGTTGGCGGCGCACTCGACCTCATAGCCATTGCGCTTGAGCAAGGTGCGAAGCACCAGCCGCAAGTTCTCCTCATCATCAACGACCAAGACACGACGCACTATGCAAAAAATGCTACCTGAGCCACCCTCAGCACGCAAGAAGTTCTAGGTAGCCTCGCGCAATCTCTACAAACGGCCGAATATTAGCCATTTTTCCACGCACCAAGTGAGCAAGCCAGAGCCGCCTCGAGCGCTCGAGGCCCCGCCCCCGTGGCTGCGCTGAGCACAGCGCAGAACCCCCAGCAGCTTTCGGGGGTGGGGGGGAGCAAGCGATCGTCAGCGCTTCGTGAGCTGCGTGCAAGCGCCACGGATCTGATAGGAAGACGCCATGCTTGTGGGACTCGATCAGATCGCGACTGGGCAATTTTCAGCAACACGCCGGCGCCTGCGCAGCTCGCGGGTCGCGCTGCTGACCCACTCTGCGGCCACCGACCGCCGCGGCTACACCAGCGTCGAGGCGCTAGAAGAGCTGGGCGTGCATCCCCGCGTGCTGTTCACGCCAGAGCACGGGCTGGATGGCGCGGCCCAAGCGCAAGAGCCTGTGCCCAGCCCTGCAGCCGCGGAGAGCGAGTGGGCGCAGCGCTCAATCAGCCTGTACGGCGACACCAAGCAGTCGCTGTCACCCAGCGCCGATCAGCTGAGCGGCATCGACGTCTTGGTCATCGACCTATGTGACGTGGGCAGCCGCTACTACACCTACGTGTGGACGGCGCTGCTCGCGGCGCGCGCAGCGCGCGCGGCTGGCGTCCACACCCTGATCTTCGATCGCCCCAACCCCCTGTCGGGTGATCCCGCGCTGCTCGAGGGGGCTCCGCAGCGCGACGGCTTCCTGTCTTTCGTGGGGCTAGAGCCGATCCCAATCCGCCACAGCCTCACTTTGGCAGAGATCGTGGTGCGCTTTTTATTGGCAGATGGAGCTGAGCTAGGCTCGGACGGGGCCGTCAGCGTCGTGCCGGCGCGGGGCTGGGAGCGCCACGAGAACGCGCGCGCGTGGGGTCGCCCGTTCGTGCCGCCGTCCCCCAACATGCCGAGCATTGAGACCGCGATTGTGTATCCCGGAGGATGCCTGCTTGAAGGCACCAACCTGTCTGAGGGGCGCGGCACGACGCTGCCGTTCCTGACCGTCGGCGCCCCGTTCCTCGACGGCGAGCAACTGGCGCGGGCTATGCGTGACGCGGTGCTGGCAGGGGTGATCGCTCGACCGTTGAGCTTCAAGCCCAGCTTCGACAAGTTCGCTGGTGAGCTGTGCGGCGGCGTGATGTTGCACGTCACCAACGAGCAAACTTTCCGCCCGGTAACTACCTACCTGACGCTGATCAACCTGGCCCGCGCGCTGGCGCCTGAGCAGTTCCGCTTCACCACCGACGCCTATGAGTTCGAGACCGAGATCCCAGCCTTCGATCTGCTCACTGGGTCAGCGGCAGCCCGCGAGGCGATCTTAGATGGCGCTAGCTCCACCCGGGTCGCCGAGTTGGTCGCGCCCGTCTCCGACGACTGGCGAGAGCTAGTCTGGCAGGCAGAGGCGGACGCGGAGCGCGCCCAAGCTTAGCCCACCGCGGCCTCAACCGCTTCAAGCAGCTTTGGGATCCCTGCGGTCAGCACAGTGCGTCCAGCGTCGGTCACCAGGACGTCATCTTCGATGCGGACGCCGCGGACATCTTTGAAGTGCGCCAGCTCGTCCCAGTCCACGAACTCGGCCAGCGCACCGGCGGCGCGCTGCTCGGTCAGCCCGGGGATCTGATAGAAGCCGGGCTCGATGGTCACGGCCATGCCAGGCTGTAAATCACGGTCTAGGCGCAAATAGCGGTCGCCTGCGCCAGGCAGCCGGGAGCGACCGGGGGCGTACCCCGCGCGGTCCCCCAGGTCTTCCATGTCGTGGACATCCAGGCCTAACAGATGACCGACTCCGTGAGGAAAGAACAGCCCGGCGAGCCCGGCCGCGTACAGCTCTTCTGGATCGCCGCGCACGATGTTCAAGGCTCGCAAGCCGCGCAGCAGCACGCGCCCAGCCAGGCGGTGGACCTCTAAGTAGCGCACGCCCGGCGCCACCGCGTCGATGGCGGCGAGCTGGGTCGCCAACACCACCTCGTAGATCGCGCGCTGGGTGGAGCTGAAGCGGCCACTCACCGGCCAGGTGCGCGTGACGTCGCCGGCCCAGCCCTCTGAGGTCTCCGCGCCGACATCAGCCAACAACAAATCGTTGGCGCCCAGCACGTGGTCGTGGCGCTCGTTGTGCAACACCTCGCCGTGCACGGTGACGATCGAGTTGTAGGAAGGCGTCATGCCGCAGGCGGTGATCGGCTGCTCCATCGCGGCGCGCACCGCGGCCTCCCTGAGCCCAACTCGCGTGGCCGCCATGCCGGCTCGATGGGCGCGCTCAGTCACCACCGCCGCCTGCAGTAGCTGCTCCACCGCCGCTCGGTCGTGACACAGCCGCAGCTCGATCAGCGCGTCAGCCAGCTCCGCTGCGCCGTCGTCGAGGCGGTCTCCGCCGCCGGCGATTACCTCACGGTCGAGGGCGTCGGCGAGCCAGATCGCGGTGTCAGCGTCTTGCGGCGGGATCACTACGACGCTCGGATCGCCCCGCAGCAGATCCAACGCCTGGACGCGCATGCCCAGCACCTCGGCGCGCTCAGCCAAACTGGGCAGCGCGCCAGTCCACAGCGCCGCGCTGGGCTCAGGCTCGGGCATGAACAGCGTCCACTCGCCTCGCTCAAGGCACAGCACGGCGCCTTCCAGGTGCTCACCGACGAGATACAAAAAGTGACTCTCGGCTCGGAACCGATAGCGATTGTGAGGGAAATTGCGCGGCCGCGAATAACCCGCGACCAGCCACACCGGCGCGCTCACCCGGCCGCTCAGCTGCTTCGCCAGGCTCGCCCGGCGCGCGGCGAACGCGCTGCTCGGCGAGGGCTGCGTCCAAACCAAAGCACTCATGCCCGGCAGCCTACGTCGTGACTCTGCGTCAAGCCAACTCGGCGCTGAGCGCCTCAGCTGGCCGCAAAGGTTACGACGCGGTTCGAGACGGGCAGCGAGCTCGGATCTGACTGCTAGCAGTTCGCCACAGCACGACTACCAGCACGACTCCTGGAGCACGCCTGCCACACCACCCGCCGCGAAGACCCCAGCGTGGAGCTAGGGCGACGGCTGGCGGCGGTTTTGTTGTTTGCCACAGGGGATTGAAACCTCGGCCCTCCGCGGCGCGTACCTGGGGGGCCAAGCGCTGCGGGGTCTTGCCGCGCGCTGGGTCCACGGCTGTGACCGCCGTGAGTGAGCCAATCAACAGGGAGCGATTGATTATGAAGCTTGGAACCGCATTTGCCACCGCAGCCTCCGCAGGACTGCTCTTGGGATCCATTGTTGCTTGCGGCGGCGCGACGCCATCCGCAGATGCACCCGATCCGGCAGCCGCCGCTGGCGCAAAGGAGTGCTGCAAGGGCATGAACGCTTGCGAAGGCAAGGGCAGCTGCAAGACCGACGCCAACGAGTGCGCCGGGAAGAACGCATGTAAGGGCAAGGGCGGCTGCAACGCGCACTGTCCCTCGTGAGCCGTTGACCCAGCGGCCAAGCTGAGCGCGCCAGCCGTCCACGTGGGTGGCGCTCGCTGGCTACGGGCCGCGGGCCGGCGAGGTTGGGGCGACCAGCGCTGTCTAGGCAGCGCCGCGGTCGCCCCTTCTAGTTTTTGCGCCCTCCACCCGCTGGCGCTCTACCACCGACTGGGTCAAGCTGCGTTGGTCGCCAGCCGTCCGCACGGATGCGCCAGCTAGCCTGGCGTAAATAGCGCTTGATCGGCGCGAGGTTTTCCAAGATCCTACGGACGCCTGGCTCAAACACCACGCCACACCTTGATGACACCTGCCACGCCCACGCCAAGCCTAGTCAAGCCGAGGCTCGGCGTCCCCGATCTAGGGGTGGGGATCGGATTGCGCGTGCCCCACTACTCCCAGATCATCGCACAGCGACCGGCGATCGACTTCTTTGAAGTGATCAGCGAGAACTTCATGGTGCAGGGCGGCAAGCCTCGTTACCACCTGGACGCGGTGCGTGAAGCCTACCCGCTCATCCAGCATGGCGTTTCTCTGGGGATCGGCTCACCAGAGCCCCCGAGCAAAGAGTACCTGACCCGGCTCAAGCAGCTCGTCAAGCACGTCAAGCCGGCCTGGCTCAGCGATCACTTCTGCTGGGGCGTCGCCGACGGGGCGAACCTGCATGATCTGCTCCCCCTGCCCTTCACCCGCGCCGCAATAGACCGCGTGGTCGCGCGAGCCCGCATGATCCAAGATTTCCTGGAGGTGCGCTTCGCGCTAGAGAACGCCTCCAGCTACCTGAGCTACAACTCTAGCCAAATGAGCGAGTGGGAGTTCATCAGCGAGGTCGCCGAGCGCGCCGACATCGGCCTCATGTTCGACGTCAACAACGTCTTCGTGTCGGCGTACAATCACGGCTTTGACGCGTACGAGTTCATCCACAACATCCCACACCAGCGCGTCGTGCAAATCCACCTGGCGGGCCACACCAACGTCGGTACGCACATCATCGACACCCACAGCGCGCCGGTGATCGACGAGGTGTGGGACCTGTACCGCGAGACCATCGAGCTCACCGGCTCGGTGTCGACCCTGATCGAGTGGGATGACGAAATCCCGCCGCTTGAAGTCGTCATGGCAGAGGCCGAGCGCGCGCGTGGTGTGCGCGAGCAGGCCCTGGCCGCGCGCAGCACGCGGCGGCAGCACGGTCTCCCTGCGGCACCGATATTCGTAGCCCACCCACCCCCGACCACGCGCGGGTCAGCTGAAGCGGGCGGCGGCTGGAGCGTCGGTGGACCAAGAGAAGCCGCGGCCGGTGAGCTTGAACCGGAGGTGGAGGAGTGAGCAGCAGCGCGGGCGCGACGGGTGACGACCGCGCGAGCGCCGCTGAGCTGCAGGAGCTCGACGAGCTACAGCGCTGGATGGCGCTCAGCCTGCGCGCGCGACGTAGCCTGAGCAATGACCCCGAGGCGGTGGCGCTGGCCGAGGCGCACTTCACCGGCAACCATCGGCTGAAGCCCGTAGAGCAGCTGGAGATTTACCGTCAGCAGTTTTGGCTACGCCACACCAGCGCGCTGCTCGAGGACTTCCCTGGCTTGAGCGGCGTGCTTGGGCAGCGCACCTGGGAGCAGCTGGCAGAAGAGTATCTGATCGCCTATCCACCCACTAGCTACACGCTGCGTGATTTAGGAGCCCGCTTCGCCGAGCACGTAGAGCGCTCCACGTGGCTGCCGCAGCACGATTTGTGCTGCGATATGGCGCGCCTAGAGTGGGCGTATGTGGAGCTGTTCGACTCAGCGCTGCTCGCGCCGGTGTCACCTGAGAAGATCGCGGCGGTGACGGCCAGCGGCTGGCAGACGGCGGTGCTGCAGCTGCAGCCCAACCTCCAGTTTCTTTCCTCACGGTACCCCGTGGCCAAGCTGCGGCTGGCGCTCAAGCGGGCCCAGCTGGCGGCCGAACAAGACCAGACCATCCCGGACATTGATCTGCCGGAGCCGCAGCTTGAACAGCTGGTGCTGTATCGCCGCGGCGATGAAATGTACCGCGAGGCGCTGACGCCCGCTGGCTTTGCCCTGCTGCGCAAGCTGCACAGCGGCACGCCGCTGGTGCCTGCCTGTGAGGCGGTGGCGAGCGAGCTACCAAGCGCCGCCGCGAGCTTAGAGGCTGATCTCAGCGGCTGGTTTCAGCGCTGGGCGAGCCTCGGCTTCTTTATCGATGTCGTCGTCGCCTAGGCGCCCGCGGATGCCACATCACCCCGCGCTAGGGCCCGCGGCGCAGCACCAGCTCCACTGCGTAGTGATCTGAGAGGCTGGGCGCGACAAATCGCCGCTGCTCTAGCGCCGGGTGGATCCCAGCGCCGCGGAGCAGGACGTGATCGATGCGCAACCCGCCGCTGTCTCGCCGCCGGTGGATCGGGTTGTCGTAGCAAAACGAGCAACTCTGTCCTGACGTCGCGTCCACCAGGCCCGCGCTGAGCAGCCGGGCGTAGTGCTGCGGGAGGCGTGCCTGATACGGCGGCAGCGCGCGGGGGGCCGCCGGCCCAGTGTTGAGATCACCTAGCAGCACGACTGGGATGCTTCCGTGTGGCTTTGTGAGCTCGATCAAGCGATCGACCTGGACCGACTGCTCCGTGACGAAGCTGCCGCCGGTCGGGTGCTTTACGCCGCGCAGATACGGCGTCAGGTGAGCGCAGTAGGTGTCCACCGGGCCGAGCGTGGGGTGCGACACGCGGGCATGGATCACGCCCCGTGGGTGCATGGTTGACTCGAGCCGAATCAGCTCATAGCTGAGCACCGGCAAGCGACTGACCAGCGCCGTGCCGTACGAGCCGCCGAGCAGGTAGGGCCTGGGTGAAGCCACGGCTGGTGTGCCCAGCGGCGCCGCCTCAGGCTGCGTACAGCCGGCCAGCGCGGCCACTGGGTCGCTTAGATCTTTACTCAGGCACGCCATGCAGCCCCCCGACAGGCCGTCCAGCACCGAACGACAACTACCCACCGCGCACGCGGCCACATCTGTTTCCCTAAGGCAATTGTTCGCGACACAAGCCACCAGCGAGGTCAGCTCCGCGTCGCCGCAATGCAACCCAGCCACCGGCTCTGGTGTAAAGCGCAGCCACACCGGGCGCAGCAGGCGCCCAGCGCTGCCGGTGACCGCAGCGCTGGCCACCGGGGCCGCGCCCAGCGCGCGTTGGAGCAGGCTCGCGTGGCGCTCGAGCCACACCTCTTGCAGGCACGCCACGTCGAACGCCGCCTCAGCCGCCGCGTCAGCGGCCAGCGCCTGGGCGATCTGACGCGCTCGCTCATCGACCCGGGGGACGACCCCCGGAGCTAAGCCGGCGTTGAAGGTCAACACCCGGAGTCCGCTGACGGCGAGCGCTGTGGTAGCCGTTGCGTCAGCCTGTGACCGCTGGTTGGCGACCAGCCGCGCCCTCGGGCCCTGGCTGGCCAAAATACGCAGCCGCGGAGCGCAACCACTGAGGCAAACAGCAGCGCCGCTGAGCCAGCAAAGCAGCGACAACCAGCGCCTCACGCCGCGCTTGCCGCAGCCTCGACTCAGCCTGGAGGCCCGATCACAACAGCAGCGCACGCCTCCACTTCGCAAGACGAGTGCCAACTCCCAAACCCGCCGCCCAGCGGCGCGCTAGCCGTGCCGCCGCGTCAACGCGCGGGGCCAACCCCAGGTGTGGGGGTGGAGGGCCCGGCGCTCGGGGCCGCGCTGGGCGGCACCGCGCTGGGCGGCACCGCGCTCGGCTGCGCTGGGCTGCGCACCACTTCGACTGGCTTTCCGTCGAGGAACACCGACTCGAACATCTCTGGCGTGACCCCCGCCAAGAAGCGCGCGCCGCTCTGGGGGATGAGCACGCGGCGCACCGCGCTGGTGGGTCCGAAGGTCAGCCGGTGCGGCCCGTCAGGGGTGATTCCGCAAGGTTCCACCGCAACGTGCTCAATTTGTACTGGGGCGATGGGCTCAGCCGCGTCCGTGCGAAACAAAAGCGTCGACGCCAAGATCGCCGCGCCGCCGCCGATCAGCATGATGCTCACCTCAGAGCGAGCCTCTGGCTCTCGCGCGTGTTGAATGCCCGTACCCAGCAAGCCGAACCCGAAGGCATAGACCACCCAGGTCGGGCTAAAGTGGGTCACCAACTCGCGCTCCAACACCGAAACCTCGGTCACCCGACAGCTGTGGACGCGCTCAACCCTGAGCTGCAGCCCCCACGCGGGCGGCGTCTCTAGCGGGAAGGCTGCGCTGGGCGGAGCCAGCCCGCCGCCGGGGGCCGCGGCGACTTGGGCGCCGGGTGCTAGAGCGCCCGCGGCGAGGCCAGCGCTCGCTGGTGCTGGCCGCGGCGGCGCCTCCACGCTGATCACCACTCTAAGCCGCACGGAACTAGGATCTAACACAGAGCTGCGGGTTGGGGGCCGGCGGCTCGGCAGCGTGCGCACCTCGACCTTCTCATGGACGCAACCAGTTAGCGCGGCGCCGAGGGAGAGCGCCGAGGCTGCGCAGCGCACGCCGCGCAGCCAAGCCGAAGCGCTCGAGCTGCGCGGATAGCTCACGGGACCTCCCGGAGGCCCGCGGGCGTCCCACCGGCTGGCGCAGGTAGCTCAGGTGGCGCAGGTGGCGCAGGTGGCGCAGGCTCTTCCGGCTCAGCTTCGGGCGCGTAGATGTCCACGCGCCGCACCACCACGCCCTGGTACATCACGTCTAGCACTAGATCTGGGCGCACCGGCACGCGTACATAGCCCGCTTGATCCGTACGGATTACACGGGTGCCGCCGTCGCTCAGCCTGAGCTCGAGGCTGGCGCCGCCGAGCGGCTTGCTCCCGCACAGCTGATTGGGTTGGAGCGAGCGATCGATGACCTTCGCGCTCGACGCGCGGCGCTGCCGCGGCGCGGTGGCGTCGAGCATCACGACGGTCAGCGTCGGCGCCAGCAGCAGCAAGGTCAGGAGCAGTTCGTTGGCATCGCCCCCGGGGTCGTACTCGTCGCGTTGATACCACCACGGCGTGGCCACCGCGCCGGCGAGCAAGGCGACCTCGACTCCAAAAAACGGCGTGAACGAGCGCGACTCGTTCACCGTGTCGCGGCGGATGGTGGAGCGCTGGATGCTGCAGCGGCTGATCTCAGACACCCTGAGCTGGACGCTGCGCAGATCCCGCTCGGTCAACACCTCGAGCTGGGTCACGTAGTGGTGGCCCTGCTCGCTGACCCGCGTCTTGGTCTTGACCTCACGCTGCCAGGGCCCTAGCCCGCAGCCGCCAGCCAACGCAGCGCTCAGCATGAGCAGCGCTGTCAGCGTCTGTCTGCGCGCAGCCGTTCTTCGCATCATGCAAGAGCCAACCTGACTTACTCAACCAGAGCAGTCTGACTGACAAACAGCTGAAGGGCCAGGGCAGATTCGTCAGCTGGCGCAGCTGCCGTGCGGTCAAAGCGCGAGTCAAAGCACGCAGGGGCGGGGCTCTAGCAGCTCGCGCTCAGGGCCAGCGCCTCGCGCTCAGGGCAGCTCAGAGACAGAATACTCAATATCTGCGGCGACTTCCGCGGGCAGCGCGGCGGGCACCAGCGCCTGGCGCCCGACCTCGCTGTCGCGCAGCTGAGCGTCCAAGAACGACGTGATCAGCCAGCGCTGGATGTTGAGCATGCGCACCGGGTCGATGAACTCTGGGCCGCAGCCATCAGACAAGATGTTGCCGACGTCCTCGCCCAGCGCCTTGGCTAAATCTTGCAGCTCAGGTCGGCACAGGTCGGTGTAGGAGAAATGCCCGGCCTCGGTCACCGCGGCCAGGGCCTTGGGGACGGGGAGCTCGTTGTACGCCTTGAGCTGCTCGCCCTCGTACGACAACGTCTTGTCGCGCTTGGCGGCGAACAACATGGTGGGCACGCGGCTGTTGGCCGCGCCATAACCGAACAGCGGCAAGATGGAGCCTGCGGGGGTCATAGGAACCGCCGCACGGAATCGAGGATCGGGCTCGATGCCGTTGTGCGCCTCGGTCAACGCCAGGCTCATCGAGCCACCGAACGAGTGCCCCAGCATGGCCCAGTTGTCAGGTTGAGCGGCGCCCGCGAGGGGGCCGTCCGTCGCGACCAGTGACTCGGCGACGAACGGCAGATCGGCGGCGCGATCAGGGAAGGCCTGGAGCACCTCGGCCACCCCCAAACCCCCGTCGATGGCCTCCCAGGTGGTGTCCCCGGTGTGATCTGGGGCGATCACCACGAAGCCGTGGCTCGCCAGGTGGTTCGCGATAGAGAAGTTCTGGAAGCGCAGCCCACCATTTCCGTGAGAAAACACGACCAGCGGGTACGGCGCGTACTTGACCAACAAGTCGGCGTCCCGCGCGGCGTCTTGCGTGATCGAGGTCTGCGACACCTCAGTCAGCGTGGCGGCGACCTCTGGCGGGGCCTCTTTCAGCAGGTCGTAGGCGTCCCGCGGCGCGTCTGCGGCCTGTTCGGTCGCGGGGTACCAGATCTCCACCTTCAACGTGCGCGGCGCCCCCTGCTCATCGGGGCGAGACGCATCGCGCAGCGTCCAGGTGGTGACCCCGACCTGAAACGCGCCTGGCTGCAGTGGATCCGTCGGCTCCGGCGAGACGACCAGCTCCGGGTCGGGCTCCGCCGCTTGTTCTCCGCAACCGATCTGAGCAGCGCACGCTAGACCCACCACCAGCACAGCCAAGGGCGAACAGCCGAGCAACGACGGACGACAAGCCATGCTACGGCGTAGCAGGCAGGACGCACGGCCGGCAAGCGGCTTCAGCTACAACACATCGAACGGGTAGCCGTTGTCTTCATACGCGCGCGACGCGATCTGCTTGCGTAGCTCATCGTCGTTGTGCTGCAGGCGGCGGAGCAGCCCCTTGATCCGCGAGGCCGCCGCGCGACAAAACATGTGGGTCATGTCCACCTCACGACGCGCGCCCCCCACCCCCCGCTGCTGAATGCGCTGGGTGGCGCGCGCGATGCACGCGGTCATCGCGAACAGGTCAATCACCACGTTGGCGATGCGCAGCTGCACATATTGCATTTCCGCGATCTCAGTGCCGTGCTCGATCAGCGCGCGCTGGACGGCCTGGTGAAAGCCTTGGGTGAGCGACTCGAGCGCCGCCGTCTCCTTCGCGAGCAGCTCATGCGCTCGCTTCACGTGGGCTGGCTGGAGCGTCTCTTTAATTTTCCTTGCGGCAACTTTCTTGAGCAGCCCAAAACCTTTGACCGGTTCGCGCAGCGCGCCGTCTACGGCTTGTCGTCTCGCCCCGGGGCCACGCATACCGCTGAGCGCGATGGAGCAGCGTAACAGCTCGTTGGTGCCGTCGATCACGAACGAGCCGCGCGCGTCGCGCAGATGGCGCTCTAACGCGTGGGGGCGCACGTAGGCGCCGCCGCCGGCCAGGCTGGTCGCGTCGCCCACGACTCGCCACAGCGCCTCGCTGGCGGCGACCCGGCAGATGTCGCCTTCAAGGCTGGTGTCGAGCCCGCCGCGATCGACCAGCCCCGCGCTCAGGTAGACCATGGACTCGACCGCGAAGGTGTCGCTGAGCATGCGCGCGATTTTGTCCTTGATGATGGAGAACTCGCCGATGCTGCGCCCCTGGCTGTGGCGCTCCTGCACCCAGCGCACTGACTCACCCACGATCAGCCGGCACTCGCCCAGGAAGATCGCAGACAGCGGGATGCGCGCCGCGCTGAGCACATCCATCGCGAGCGCGTGACCCTTACCCGGTTCCCCAAGGATGGAGTCTGCGGGCAGCGCGACGTCACGGAACGAGACATCGCAAATGCCCGCGCCGCGCAGCCCCAGCGTGTCATGGTCGGGCCCGCTGGTGACCCCCGGCCCGCGCTCGACCAGCAGCGCGGACATGTGCGGGCGGGCGCCGATGTCTGGCGCGCTGGTGCGCGCGAACACCACGAACACGTCTGCGGTGCCACCGCCAGTCACCCAGCGCTTGTCACCGCTCAGCGTGTAGCCGCCATCGACGCCGCGGAGCTCGGCGCGCATGGCGCTGGCTTCGCTGCCAGAGCCGCCTTCAGCCAAGGCGAAGGCACCGGTCAACTCGCCTGAGGCCAGCCGCGGCAGGTAGCGCTGCTTGAGCTGAGCGCTGCCGTAACGCTGGATCGCGCGGCAGGCCAGCGACTCGTGAGCGAAGACGCTGAGCGCCAGGGCTGGATCCGCTTCACTGAGCGCCTCCAGCACGCGGGCGTGGCCCTTGGTCGTCAGCCCCATGCCGCCCAGGGTCACGGGGAGGCTCGAGCCATACAGCCCCACGGCCTTCAAGCGATCGAGTAACTCGGGCTGGATGCAGCCGTCGCGGTCGATGCGCTCAGAGTCAACCATCGACTCTTTCAGCTGCCGGATGGTGTCGAGCAAGCCCTGCACGCCCTCACGCTCACGCTCGGCGATAGTTGGAAAAGGGAACACCAGATCTTCGGCGATCACGCCGTAGAACAGCGACTTGGTGAAGCTAATTTCTGTCATGCTAGTTGAGTATACTTATCAAGTTTCCGCATGGCACTGCACGGGCACGCCGCGTGAGCGCGCGCCGCCCCGGCATCAGCGCCCTGTGCGCCGAATGGTCGATGCCTTAGCGCTGTCTAGGTCTAGGTCTGGGGCTGGAGCGGGCTCAGAGGCGGGTCCGGGAGGAAACGAACTTGGGAACTGCGACGGAAAAACACTCGCGCTGCCGTGGACCTGGATGTCTGGGGTCGAGGCCCGGCCCACGGCGCTCGATGGCACGCCGAACTCTTCGGCGCGCTGGGCCTGCCACTGGTACTTGATGCGGTGGTGGTTCATGTTCACCAGCGTGTCGGTCATGCGCGTGATCACCACCCGCATGTCGCTCAGCTCGAGGCCGGACTCATCCAGCTGGCCTGAGGCGAGCTTGGTGAACACGATGCGCTGGATCATGGCCTCAAACGCTTCGCGGTTCGGCTTGTCGACCGTGCGCGAGGCGGCTTCGATCGAGTCGACGACCATGAGGATCGCGGTCTCTTTGGTCTGCGGCTTGATGCCGGGGTAGCGAAACGCTGACTCATCTAGCTCGTTCGGGTTGCCCTGCTGCTGGCACTTGTTCCAGAAGTACTCGACCAGCTGGGTGCCGTGGTGGGTGTAGGCAAACTCCACCACCGGCTCAGGGACCCCGGCCTCGCGCAGCAACTGCGTGCCCACGACGACGTGCGCCATGATCGCGTCAGCGCTCACCTCTGGGTCCAGATCGTCGTGAGGCGACTGCTCGTCTGGACCCAGATTTTCTACGAAGTAACTACGCTGAATGGTCTTGCCGATGTCATGGTAATAGGCCCCCACCCGGGTGAGCAGCGCGTCCGCGCCGATCGCGCTGGCGGCCTGCTCAGCTAGGTTCGCCATGGCTCGCGAGTGCTCCCAGGTACCAGGAGCCTCGGTGCTCAAGCGCACCAGCAGCGGTTGCTCAAGATCGGTCAGGTCAAGCAGCTTATCCCGAGGCACCTGACCCAAGACCCTCGCGACCGAGCTACCCAGCAGCGCAGCCAGCAGGCCCGAGACCAGTCCCCCGCCCACACAGGCCAGCAGGTTCGAGGCGAGCAGCGCCCCTGCGTCGGCTCGAATGTCGAAGCTGCCCTCGATGGTGAAGCTGATGGCGACGTACACCGTCGCCGCGCACAGCCCACCCAGCAGGCCGCTCAGCACCATCTGTCGAGGGTGCTTGCGGTCTCGGTATAGGAGCGTCGCTGCCATGCCCCGGGTGAGCAACACGCTGATCAACACCAGATCGAGCTGCATCAGCGAGGCCACGATGAACGAGCTGATCAGGGTCAGCAAAAACGCTGCGCGGCGATCGAAGACGGTGGCGACCCACAGCGGCAGCGCCGCCACGGGCAGCCACAGCGCTGGCAGCGCGGTAAACAGCAGCAGGAGCTTACTGAACACCACCACCAGCCCGATCAACACGAACAGCCCGATCTGCGTGCGCAGCAGCTTGAGGCGGTTTTGGCTGAATTTCCGCAAGTAGGCGGTGAGCGCCAAGGCGAGCGTGAAAAAGATCGCGAAGACGCCGATCAACCGCTGAACGCCGGGCGGCCTACCGCGCTTTTCCTGCGCCAGCGCCAGGCGATGAGCGTGCACATCCGCGCGCAGCACCTCACCCCGCGCCACCAGCACGTCTTCGTGGACGTAGTGCAACTCTGCGCGGCCGGTCTGCGCGTCGCGCTCAAGGCGGGGTCCGTACGGCAATCGCAGCGTGACGTGCGCCGCTTTGCCAAAGGCGGGCGTCCATGAAGAGATGAAGCGGTCGCCAGAGTGCACCAGCGTCCAGATCAGCGCGCTAATCAGGCTGATCAGCAGCGCCGCGCCCAGACCCGCGCGAATTCGCATGCGCAGCATGGCTAGGCCGCTGGCCTCACGGTCAGCCAGCTGGGGGTCGGTAACGAGTGGGTTCGAGTGCGCATCCGAAGCTGGCGGCAGGTTAGCACCTCCCACCAACCTGCTACACCCTGTCGCGCCGCGGGGCCTGGGCAGGCGCCCAATCATCGACCGTCAGTGCCGTACTGGAGCTTGCGAAGTCGACCCGCGCTTGCTACCCGAAACACAGTGGGAGGGTTGAGCACATCGCTCGGTTCCAAGCTCGTAGCCGTTCGGCGCTCGGGCAGCGCTGCCGTGATGGGCGTCCTCAACACCACGCCTGACTCATTCTCCGACGGCGGCCGCTTCCTCTCCGCTGCCGACGCCCGCGCCCGCGTTGATCAGCTGCTCAGCGACGGCGCCGACGTGATCGACATCGGCGCCGAGTCATCGCGGCCTGGCTCCGCGGTGGTCAGCCCGACAGAGCAAATTGAACGCTTGGACGCTGCGGTGCGGCACGCGGTCTCGCGTGGCGCGATGGTCAGCATTGACACCACCAGCCCACAGGTCGCCGAACAGATGCTGGCGCTAGGCGCCTCGCTGATCAACGACGTCTCTTGCCTGACGGATCCAGACTTGGCCCGCGTGGTGGCCCGGGCTGGGGCAGAGTTGTTGATTATGCACGCCCGTGGTCCGATGCACGAAATGCAGGGCTTCAGTGAGTACCCCGACGACGCCTACACAGATGTCGTGCAAGACGTCGCGCGCGAGTGGTCCAGCGCCCGCAGCCTAGCCCAGCGTTCCGGGCTAGACGCAGCCAAGGTGTTCTTCGACCCGGGTCTTGGGTTCGCCAAGAACGCTAAGCAATCGTTTCAGCTGTTGCGGCGCTTGCATGAGTTCAAAGCGCTAGAGGCCCCGATCTTCGTTGGGCCAGGCCGCAAATCGTTCATCGCGTCGGTGGACCCCTCCACCCCAACTGAGCGGCTCGGGGGCACGGTGGCCGCCTGCCTTGTTGCCGCACAGAAAGGCGCTCACGCGGTCCGCGTCCACGACGTGCGCGAGGTGCGTCAAGCCCTGGCGGTCTTGAGCGCCTGCGGCGAGGGCGAGGTGGGCCATGCTTGAGCAGCTGGTGGCCTATTTCGTGGGGCGTAGCTGGGGGCAGCTGGGGCGCGACGCCCTCGACGTGTTCATCGTCTACTACCTGTTTTATCGCGCGCTGCTGGTAGTACGCGGGACGCGGGCGATTCAGGTGGGGGTGGGGCTCGGCGCGGTGTTGCTGTTGTATGTCGTCGCTCAACGCCTCCAGCTAGAGACCGTCCTCAACATCCTGGGCGCGCTGATCTCCAGCATGATCTTGCTGGTCGTGGTGGTGTTCCAGGCAGACATCCGCCGCGGCTTGATGCGGCTCGGCCGCGGGGCGAGCCTTGGCGGAGCTCGCCACGCGGAAGCGGCGGTGATCGACGACGTGGTCGAGGCCGCGACGGAGCTCGCTCGTCACCGCATGGGCGCGATCATCGTCTTCGAAAAAGACGCCAACCTCGACGAGTTCGTCGAGCAGAGCCACAAGGGCATCATCCTCGACGCCCAGGTGTCGAGCGAGCTCTTGGTGAGCCTGTTCATCCCAGAGGGCACCAACAAGCTGCATGACGGCGCGGTGATCATCCGCAACCTGCGCATCTCCAAGGCGGGGGTGTTCTTCCCCATGGGGAGCACCAAGGCGATCGACACCAAATTTGGCTCGCGACATCGCGCGGCCATCGCCATGACCGAGGAGACAGACGCGGTGATCGTCGTGGTCAGCGAAGAGCGCGGCACCATCAGCTTTTGCTTCAACGGCAACATCGTCTCGCCCATTTCCGCGGGAGATCTGCGGAGCATGTTGGAGGCCGAGGTCGGGCCTCGCAAGAAGGCCATCAAGGCTACCAAAGCGCCCGCCGCGGCGCGGCCGTCCCTCGCCGCCAAGGGCCCGGCCAAAGCCCCCACTTCAAGCGGCGCGGCAGACAGGCCTTCGCGCATCAGCGTGCCACCCCCGCGGGTGAGCGCTGGACCGGCAGAGACAGAAGGGCGCCTGTCCCGCACAGAGGACCGCAAGACCGCGGTGCCCAGCGTAGAGGACACGGGGCCGGTCAGCATTCGTTTCTCTGGGGTACCGGACAGCGATCGACGACCCACGCAGAGCTCCGAGGACACGCCAAAGCCGCTGCGGATGCGACCCCAGCCCAAAGAAGCCAGTGACGACAGCGGGGACCGCCCGGCCATGGAGCGCCCGGACGGCGACTCGCGGGCAAGCGGCACGCCCCTCGCGCCAGCCGTCACGCCAACCGTCGCGCCAGCCAGCGCACCGAAGCCACTGCGCGCGTCAGCGGCGCCCGACAGCAGTGACTCGCCCAGCGACCCAGGAGAAAACGCCACATGATGGCCGCGATTTGGGGTCGTATCTGCCTGGCCTTCACCGAAAACATCGGGCTAAAGCTGATCGCCTTTTGCTTCGCCCTCGGGCTGTTCGCCTACCAGCACAGCCGCGAAGATCAGCAACAGCGCACCGTCCCCGTGGGCGTGGTGCTGCGGCTTCCGCCGGACAGCGAGAAGCGCGAGTTGATGACGCCGACGCCTGCCAACGTCCACGTCACCATTCGTGGGTCTACCCGCGCCATCGATCGGCTGATCGCTGCGGGCGTACCGCCGGTCGAGCTCGACCTCCGCGACGGCCACACGGAGCGCATCAACTTCGAGGCCGACATGTTCGCGCTGCCGCTGGATGTAGAGGTCGCCATCGTGGATCCGCCGAGCATCGAGCTTGAGTGGCAAGCCGTGGTCACCCGGCAAATCCCGGTGCAAGCATCCATCACCGGAAAGGCGGTCGACGGCTACGTCGTAAAGGGCGATCTCAAGGTCGATCCTACCCACGTCACGGTGGAGGGCCCCGCTAGCTTGGTCGAGGTCATGCAGTTCGCGCGGCTGTCGGCATTTGATGTCTCAGGCCTGACAGAGGGCGTGTATCGCCGCCGCATCGCCATCGACGACCCGCCGCCGCGAGTGCGCTACGTGGATCCAAAGAACCCTCGCCCCGCGGTAACGGTCACCATCGCTCGTCGGGTGAGCGAGCAGCCGTTCCCCAATCGACCGGTTGAGGTGATCGGCGTGATCGGTGGCAAGACCAGCCCGCGCACGGTGGACATCACCGTGATCGGTCCGCCCGAGGTGATCCGCTCGCTGCGCCCTGAGCAGGTGGTGCCTCGCGTCGATCTGACGAAGGCCGTCGACATCGATCTCGACGAGCAGAAGCACGGCTCAGCTACGCTGACGGTCGAGGTCGAAATCGCCGACGCGGAGGTCAAGATCCAGCCGCCGCGCGTCAGCGTGCGTTGGTAGGGTCCCCCGCGCACAACGGCCCCTCAGACGCACGCGGTGTCACGTTTGTGCCAGTCTGAGCCTCCCAGCTGACGGCTGGTGGCCGGCTGCCCCGCGCGGATCCACGGCACGAACCCGCTCCAGCGGCCGTGACTCGGCATGGCTGCATCACTGGCACAGGTCTTGTATTGTGGGGGCCATGCGTTTGCTCAGCTGGGTCTTGATCGGCGGAACCTCTCTCTTACTCGTAGCGGCAGGCTGCGGCGGGAGCGCCAGCGACGGCGGGGTCGGTGGCAGCGCGGGCTCAGCCGGCAACGGGGGCTCAGGCGCCAACGGGGGCTCAGGCGCCAACGGGGGCTCAGGCGCCAACGGGGGTTCAACGGGTGGCCAGCCCTGCGGCAATACGCGGTGCGGCGCTGGGCTGACCTGCTGCAACGCGAGCTGCGGGATCTGCACGGCGCCGGGCGAAGGCTGTGTCGCCATGGAGTGTAGCGACGCGGGCGGCGGCGGGGGCAGCGGCGGGCTCGACGCCGGGACTGACGCCGGCAGCTTCGAGTGCGGAGCGGCGACCTGCAGAGCTGGACAACAGTGTTGCGGCCTGTCATGCGGCGGCCTGTGTGTCGATGGTGAGCTGCCCTGTCCGGACATCGACTGCCCGCCGCCAACTCCGTGCGGCAATACAACGTGCCAACCAGGCTTTGAGTGCTGCAGCGCCAGCTGCGGGACTTGTGTGCGGCCTGGTGAGGCGTGTGACGCGGGGGTGTGCGAGCCAGACTGCGCAGCGCAAGACGCGCGCGGTGTCGGCACCTGCGATGCCTTCTTTGGGGTGGCCTGGACCGGCAACCGCTGTCTCTCGATCACCGGCTGTGAGTGCGTCGGCCGCGACTGCGGCGGCCTACCCTACGACTTCGAAGAGTGCGAGAAGCTCCACGCTGACTGCATCGTGCCCTTCTAGCCGCGTTGCCCGGCTAGTCGCGTTGTCCTGTTAGCCGCGTTGTCCTGTTAGCCGCGTTGTCCGGCGGCTACGCGACCCCCACTGATTCCGCAAGGAAATCAATCGAGCCATCGATGCCCATTTGGTTGGTCTCCACCACGTGGTCGGCTTGGGCGTAGAGCGGCGAGCGCGCCTTGAGCAGCGCCTTGAGCTCTGCCATCGCGTTGGCCCGGTTGCGCATGGGCCGCGTGTCTCCCTGGGCTAGCACGCGCTCCATATGGTCTTCCGGTCGCGCCTTGAGCCACACCGTGGTTGAGCTGCGCTTCAGTAAATCGAAGGTCTCGGCGTCGCTGACGATGCTGCCGCCCGTGGCCAACACGCCACCAGCGGTGTCCCTCAGAAATTTCCGCAGGGTTTCTCTCTCCAGGCGACGATAGAACGCCTCGCCCTGCAACTCGAACACCTCGCCGAGCGTCATCCCAGCGTGCTCTTCGACCAGTTGGTCGAGCTCGACGAACGGCAGCTTCATGCGCGCCGCGAGGCGCGTGCCGACCGTGCTCTTGCCCGCGCCGCGCATCCCGAGCAGCGCGATCACGTTGCTCGTGTCGGGCTCTGCTTTGTGCAGCAACTCCGCCGCGCTGGTGCCCAGCGCCGACGCGACATCACACAAACGCACCACCGAGATGTTGCCGCGGCCAGCCTCCAACTCGTGCAAGAAGCGCTCGCTGACGCTGGCCCGCTTGCTGAGCGCGCCAATGGTGAGGGCACGTTCGCGTCGACGAGTGCGGACGGCGCGGCCCAGGGCCAAGAGTGTCGGGTGTGTCGCTCGAGCCATGACCGAAGCAGTATACTTCTGGCACTGCCGGAATCAACTGCATGATATTTCTTGAGCGGGACGGTCTTGGTCGTTAGAGTCCGTGCCCCGATGGAGCCCATTCGTTTCGACACCCACCCCGATCAATACCGCCACTGGAAGCTGACCTTCGAGGGCTCCGTCGCCAACCTCGACCTCGACATCCCCGAGGACGGGGGCCTGCGGCCTGGCTACGTGTTGAAGCAGAACAGCTACGACTTAGGCGTGGACATCGAGCTGGCAGACGCCATCCAGCGCGTGCGCTTCGAGCACCCCGAGGTGAAGAGCGTGGTGGTGTCGGGCACCAAAGATCGCGTGTTCTGCTCTGGCGCCAACATCTACATGCTGGGCAGCTCAACCCACACCTTTAAGGTGAACTTCTGCAAGTTCACCAACGAGACCCGGCTCTATCTTGAAGACCTCGCGGAACAGTCCGGGGTGCGCACCATCGCCGCGCTGGGCGGCGCGTGCGCCGGTGGCGGCTACGAGCTGGCGATGGCCTGCGAGCACATCCTGCTCCTCGACGACGGCTCCAGCGCGGTGAGCTTGCCCGAGGTGCCGCTGCTCGGTGTGCTCCCTGGCACCGGAGGCCTCACGCGCCTGGTGGACAAGCGCAAGGTGCGCCGCGATCTGGCTGACGCGTTCAGCACCGTCGCCGAAGGCGTCCGCGGCAAGCGCGCGGTGGAGTGGGGCCTGGTAGACCAGATCGCTAAGAAGAGTCAGTTCGAGGCGGTGCTGAAGCAGACCGCCGCCGACCTAGGTCAAAGCGCCAGCGTGCGCGGCGGCCCCGCGGTACAGCTGCCCCCCCTCACCCCCACCCGGGACGCGGGCACCACGCGCTACGAATACGTCACCCTCGACGTCGACACGGACAAGCGCGTCGCGCAGCTGCAGCTGACCGGGCCGAGCAGCAGCACGCCAGACAGCGCCGACGCGCTGCGCCAGCAAGGCGCCGCGGTGTGGGCACTAAAAGCCTTCCGTGAGCTAGACGCGGCGATCCTCGACCTGCGCTTCAACTACCCGCAAATCGGCTTGATCGTGCTGCGCACAGCGGGCGACGCGAGCCTGGTGTTGCAGAGCGACCGCGCCATCGCTAACCTCGCGGAAACGGATTGGTTCGCCAAGGAGATCGTGCTGCACATGCGCCGGGTGCTCAAGCGCCTCGACCTGACAGCCCGCACCATCTTCGCCATCGTAGACCAAGGCACGTGCTTCTCAGGCTCGCTGCTCGAGCTGCTGCTCGCCGCCGATCGCAGCTTCATGCTCGACGTCGACGACGGCCCGAGCCTTGAGCTCTCTAGCTTCAACTTTGGGCCGCTGCCGATGAGCAACGGCCTGACGCGCTTGCAGGCTCGCTTTCACGGCGCTCCAGAGCGCGTCAGCCAACTAAGCGACGCGCGCGGCCCCCTCGACACCGCGGCCGCCGCAGAGCTCGGCTTGGTCACCTTCACCCCCGACGACATCGACTGGGAAGACGAGGTGCGCATCGCCATCGAGGAGCGCGCGGCGTTCAGCCCAGACGCGCTGACCGGCATGGAAGCCAGCCTGCGCTTCGTCGGCCCAGAGACCATGGAGACGAAGATTTTTGGGCGGCTGAGCGCCTGGCAAAATTGGATCTTCCAGCGCCCGAACGCGGTCGGCGAGCGGGGCGGACTCACCACTTACGGCACGCCTGAGCGGCCAAAGTTCAACTACGAGCGCACCTAAACTAGGGCGCGATCAAGCTGCGCGCGCAGCTAAACTACAGCGCGACCAAACCACGTGCGTACTGGCCGCGGCCACCGAGGGAACCATGAGCGAGATCGACCACAGCGAAAAGATCCCCAACAACGTCAACCTGTCCGGCGACCGCAAGCTGCAGCGCGCGCTCGAGAACTGGTTGCCCAGCTTCGTCGACTGGTGGCAAGAGATGGGGCCAGAGGGGTTTCAAACCAAAGACGTCTACCTGCGCACGGCCATCAGCGCCGACAGCGCGGGCTGGGCACACTTTGACTACGTGCGCATGCCAGAGTACCGCTGGGGCATCTTCCTCGCGGATCCAGAAAAGGATCGTACAATTCCGTGCGGCGACGATTTTGGCAAGCCGGTGTGGCAAGAGGTCCCCGGCGAGCACCGCAACGTGCTGCGCCGAATCATCGTGACCCAAGGCGACACCGAACCCGCCAGCGTCGAGCAACAGCGCCTGCTCGGCCAGACCTGCCCCAGCCTGTACGATCTGCGTAACCTGTTTCAGGTCAACGTCGAGGAAGGCCGTCACCTGTGGGCCATGGTCTACTTGCTGCACTCACACTTCGGGCGCGATGGCCGCGAGGAAGCGGAGGCGCTGTTGGCGCGGCGCAGCGGCGACGCTGACAACCCGCGTATCCTGGGGGCCTTCAACGCGCCCTGCGACAACTGGCTGTCGTTCTACATGTTCACGTACTTCACCGACCGTGACGGCAAGTACCAGCTGCTGGCGCTCAGCGAGAGCGCCTTTGACCCGCTCAGCCGCACCACCCGCTTCATGCTGACCGAAGAAGCACACCACATGTTCGTGGGTGAGACGGGGATCTTGCGCGTGGTTCAGCGCACCTGCGAGCTGCTCAAGCAGAACCCTGGCAAGAGCGCGCGCGAGCTGGGCGCCATCGATCTGGAGACCGTGCAGAAATCGCTCAACTTCTGGTACGCCATCTCACTTGATCTGTTCGGCGGCGAAGTCTCGAGCAACGCCGCCAGCTATTTCGCAGCTGGCATCAAGGGCCGCGCGAAAGAGGCGCAGTACGAAGACCATGTGTGCCTCGAGCCGGTCTACAACATGGACAAAATCGAGCCTGGGCGCGTAGGCAGCGAAGAGGTCCCGCTGCGCAACGCGATGAATGAGGTCCTGCGCAATGAGTACACCGAGGACTGCCAGCGCGGGATCAACAAGTGGAACCGCATGATCCAAGAGCACGGCATGGACTTCGAGCTCAAGCTGCCGAGCAAGCGCTTCAACCGACAAATCGGGCTGTACGCAGGGCTGCACTTTTCTCCCGACGGAACCATGATTTCGGCGGAGGAGTTCGAGAAGCAGCGCGACGAGTGGCTGCCAAGCGCCGCCGACCTGGCCTACGTCAAGAGCCTGATGAACCGCGCTGTGTACGAGCCGGGCAAGATGGCCAACTGGATCGCGCCGCCCAAACACGGCATCAAGGGGCGGCCGGTAGACTTCGAGTACGTGCGGCTCGACTGAGGCGATGCGCTCACCTCGAGCTCCGCGCCCTACGCCGCGCCACGTCATGGCCCGCCGTGAGCTGCTAGCTTGCGGCGTCGGGCTGTGCTTGGCGGCGTGTGCCGGCGCGGCGTCGCCGCCTCCCGCTTCCGCGCCGAGCAAGCTCTTGGGTCAACCACTGAAGCGCATCGGCGGCCGCACGCTGAGCGGTGAAAAGATCGAGCCAGGCGACCTGCTCGGCCGCGTCGTGGTGCTGAAGTTCTTCGCCAAGTACTGCGCGCCGTGTGAAAAGACGCTCCCCGGCGCTGAGCGGCTCCACCGCGCCGATCCCGACGTCGCGCTGATCGGCGTCTCGGAGGACGAGTCTCGAGCCGATCTAGACTACCTGATACAGCGTCACGGCCTGACGTTCCCCATCATCCTCGATCGCGGCAACCTGATCGCGGGTCGTTTCCGCGTGGGTGAGCTGCCCGCTAGCTTCGTCGCCGATCGGCAGGGCAAGATCGTCTGGGTGGGGGGCGAGCACCAGAGCGAACAAGATCTGGTCGCGGTGGTCAACTCGATCAAGTAGCGACGTCGTAGCCGCGCTACGCCGGTGTAGCGAACCCATCGCAAGAACTCTTAGGCCCACCTGCCTGTCAAGCCCGGTCGCTGGCGAGGCTTGGTCGAGGACCGGAGCGGAACATACTCGGGTATTTGAGCGCCGATTGCGCAGACCAAACGACGCCAGCGGCCGGGATCGGCAGGCGTCGTGACGGTTAAGATACCGGGGATGGTAGCGAGCCTCACGCCGGGGCTTGCTCAGGATCCTTGGTGACGTCGTAGTCTGAGTCAGCCTCGACGAAGATCCGCTTCATGTAGGGGAAGCGCGCGCGGATGCGCTCTTCGAGCGCGTCCGTGATGGCCTCGACCTCCTCGACCGTGATGCCATCGGGGAATTTTACCTTGAGCGCCAAAATGGCTGAGTCGGGGCCGAGGTGCAGGCTGAGCAGCTGGGTGACCGCCTCGACGCCATCAGTAGCGCGCGCGATCTGTAGCGCTTCCTCGCGGTCTTCTGGAGTGGCGCCCTCGCCGATGATCAGGCCGTGGGTCTCATAGGCCAGCACCACGCCAATACTGCACAACAAAAGGCCGATCATGATCGACCCGATGCCGTCTGCCAGGGAGCTGCCCGTCAGCCACGAGACGCTGACCGCGATCAACGCGAAGACCAGCCCGAGCAGGGCGCCCGCGTCTTCGAGCACCACCACCGGGATCACCGGATCGCGACCGCGGAACAAAGCTTGTAGCACCGGCCGCCCGCGGCGCTGGAGGTTGAACTCCTTGACGGCGACCAAGAAGCTCTTGCCTTCGAGCGCGATGGAAATGCTGAGCACCACCAGAGGGGCGACGATCGACCCAGGCGTGGTTGATGGCTCGAGCACCTTATGGATACCTTCGTACAAAGCGTACACGCCGCCTAAGAAGAACAGCATGAGCGAGACCACGAAGGCCCAGAAGTACTGCTCTGACGCTCTTCCCATGGGGAAACGTGTCGGGTCTCGGCGCGCCGCGAGGCTCATGCCCACCAGCAGTAGCGCTTGGTTACTGGTGTCGGCGACGGAGTGGACGCCTTCAGCCACCATCGCCGCGCTACCTGAGAGCCAGGCGGCGACGAACTTCGCGATGGCGATCCCAGCGTTGGCGATCAACGCCGCCATCACGACTTTACGAGGATTTCCTGCTCCTGCCATGGGTCCGCGGAGGCTAGCAGAACTCCGCGCGTCAGAGCAGCGTGATGCGAATGCGGGCGCGCGCGTTCTGAAAGTAGCCCTGGAGCGCCACCGATACGCGGCGACTCACGTACCAGTGCCGCAGCAGGGGCTCCACCGCTCGAAACGCTTGGCCGCGGAACGGTGTTTCCGCGCTGCGATGCAGGCTCTCTAGCTCGGCGCGGCTCGGCCGCAGCATGGGGGTGATCATGCGGTCAACGTAGAAGCTGGCCCGGGCCTGGCGGCGGAACATACGTAACAGCTCAGCCGGGCCGAGCCCCTCTGCCATGGCCGCCTCGGTTAGGGCCTGCTCCCCGCCGACCCGGGACACCCAGGCCTGCCGTGACTGCAGCGCGCGGATCCGCAGCTCCGACTCTTGCGGCGGTCGGTCGATGCGCAAGGCAGCGAGCAGCGTCTCCGAGATGTGGCGCTCCATCGCGGCTCGGATGTGGCGCTCGCGAAACGGTAGCCCCGACTGAGCACGAAAGCCTTTGTCAGTCAGCGCTTCGAGCCGCGCCTCGAACGCCAGCTCGCGCTCAAAGATGAACTGCGGCGCAGCGACGCCGCCGGTCTCAGCAGCGTAGAAGCGCACGACGGCGCGATCGATCAGCTTGGCGACGCCGCTGTCGCGCGCCGCCGCGGTGGCAGCTGGAGGCGGAGCCTGAGCTAGCGCCTGGCCCGCCACCCCCACTAGCAGCAGCGCGACGGCTGACTGAATTAACGTACGGATATGCGCGATAGACATCGGGTATATGCCGCCCAGCCCGCGCTTAGTCTGGCGCGCCTGAGGCGGCGTGTGGGCTGGAAGCCTCGTTGTCGGTGCCGCTGTCCAGCTGGGTCTCTGGATCTGCGCTGGCGGACTCGCTGCCTTGGCCCTGGGGGTCGTCAGCGCCGTCATGCCGCTGGGCGTAGCCACGAGCCACGCGCCGAGCGCGCACGAACTCGGCGAAGGTCAGCACCTTATCCAGGTCGCGAGAGCCCAACATTTCCGTGAGGTCTCGTAGCTGCTTGCGCAGCGCGTCGGCGTTACGCACGCGGCGTCCCGCGAGCTGCTCCTGGGAAATGGGCGCCGCCTCTTTCGGCGGAGTGCTCGGCGCGACCACCCGCGCGACGGCGCGCAGCGCGTGGGTCTCGAGCCAAGCCTCCATGAACACCCGCAGGCGCTCACTGCGGAAAGCGAACCAGCGCTCACGCTCTGGGCCGTGGCTCATCAGCACGTCTTTGAAGCGGCGGAAGGCGCCCTTGCCGTCGATAGCCGCGGTGAGGCTATCGCGCAGCTCGGCTTCATCGACCATAGGGATAAAGCGCTCCATCCAGCGGTACTGCTCCCGCGAGCTGACCGGATCGATGCGCATGTAGGTGTCGTCGGCGGCGATGCGAGAGTGCATGTCTGGATCAGCGATGCCGTCTACGACGCGCAATACCTCACCGGTGCCTAGGTGCAGGTAGCTGTGTACCTCCGGGGCGTTGTTCTCGAAGGCGTCTTCGAGCGCCTCCCAATCCACGGGCACATCCCGCAGATCTCTTGGGTCACTGCCAGATTGGCCACTGCCCGGTTGGTCATTCTCCATTTGGCTCCTCTAGAACCCTCGCCGCGCCGCGGCGCTTCCTGAAAGTGTGCCTTGGCACTCTACGCGAGTGGGCTTTCGATTGCTTGTCCGCGTGCACGCCGGATGCTGTTGTGCCACTCGGCTAGGCGTCGCTCACGCTCGCTAGCGTCGATCGTCGCACGGAACCGGTCTTGGATCTTGACCATTTTCGTCGCATCTTCGGCGTCTTTGAACAACCCGACGCCGATGGCCGCGAGCATCGCGGCGCCCCGGGCGGTGGTCTCTAAATCCGTGGGCCGCTCGACGGTTAGCCCCGCCAAATCGCTCTGCAGCTGCATCAACAGATCATTGGCGGCGGCCCCGCCGTCAACCCGCATCAGCTCCAAGGCGGCGCCTAGGTCGTCGCCCATGGCCTGAACTAGATCCGTGACCTGCAGCGCGATCGCCTCCAGGGTCGCCCGCACCAGGTGCGCCGTCGTGGTGCCGCGGGTCAGGCCGCAGATCGTGCCGCGCGCCTCGGGGTCCCAGTACGGCGCGCCGAGCCCAGCCAAGGCGGGCACGAAGCTGACCCCCCCGGCGTCGGGCACTGAGCGAGCCAGCGCCTCGGTCTCTTGAGCGCTGGCGATCAGGCCTAGGCCGTCCCGCAGCCACTGCACCGCCGCCCCCGCGATGAAGGCGCTGCCTTCGAGGGCGTAGACTACCTCGTCGCCGATCTGCCAGCCGATGGTCGAGAGCAGCCCAAAACGGCTACGGACAGGCTTAGAGCCGGTGTTCATCACGACGAACGCTCCGGTGCCATAGGTGCACTTGACCTGGCCCCGCGTGAGGCACCCCTGCCCAAACAGCGCCGCGTGCTGGTCGCCAGCAATCCCGCAGATCGGGACCCCGTCGGGCAAGAAGTCGAGGCCGCGCGTCACTCCCACTTTCCCCGCGGAAGGAACAATGCGCGGCAGCACCGCCTGAGGGACCTGCAGCAGCTCACACAGCTCAGCGTCCCAAGCGCGCGTGTGCAGGTTCATCAGCAGGGTGCGGCTGGCGTTGGTGACATCGGTCACGTGCGGCGCCCGTGCGTCAGCGCCCGCGAGCTTCCACACCAGGAACGAGTCGATGGTGCCGAACGCCAGCTCACCGGCGTTTCCGCGCGCCCGCGCCCCGGGCACTTGATCGAGCAGCCAGCGCAGCTTGGTGCCGGAGAAGTACGGGTCGAGCACCAGCCCCGTGCGCTCGCGGACCGCGGCTTCATGCCCCGCGGCCTTCAGGCTGGCGCACAGGGAGGCGGTGCGGCGGTCTTGCCAGACGATGGCGTGGTGCAGGTGGGCGCCGCTGTCGCGGTCCCAGAGCAGGGTGGTCTCGCGCTGGTTGGTGATGCCGATAGCCGCGATCTCTTCGCCGATCACCCGCGCTTCGCGCATGGCCTCGCGCACCGCTCCACCCACGCTCTCCCAGATTTCGTCGGGGTCGTGTTCGACCCAACCGGGCTTGGGGAAATGCTGAGTGAACTCGCGGTTCGCCCGCCCCAGGGTCACTCCGTTCAGATCCATCACCAGCGCGGTGGAGCCCGTGGTGCCCTGATCGATCGCTAGAATATGCTGAGCCATGTCGCGCCGCAGAGTAGCAAAAGCAGGCGCCGCCGCGCGCCGAGCAGCGTCAACGCCCCCGATTTCTTAGCGCTTCGACCCGGAGTGACAGGGAAGCCAGTTGTTACCCGGCGACCGGCCGGGTAGCCTTGGCGCGCATGGCGCGCCTCATTCTGTCGACTCCTGAAGGCCAACAGGTGGTCGAACTCCGCGCTCACAACACCCTGGGTCGCCACCCGAGCAACTCGATCCAGCTGCTCGACAAGATCGTGTCGAAAGAGCACTGCATCGTCGAGAAGCGAGGCGATCAGTTCTGGCTGCGCGATCTAGGTAGCCTGAACGGCACCTACGTCAACGCCGAGCGCGTGCAAGGTGAGCGACAGCTGGGTCACGGCGATGACATCACCCTGGGCTCTACCCGCGCCCGCTACGACGACGGCGCGGGTTTGTCCGACGCGCCGCGCGCCCCCGATGGCAGTCCGGCCTGGCAACCCGCGCTCGCGCCGGGCGGCGTCGGCCCAGTCGCGGTGATCAATCAGCCACCGTCGCTAGCGCAGCCATCGTCGGGCTCGCCTGGTCCGGGCTCTGCTGGTCCGGGCTCTGCTGGTCCGGGCCCTGCTAATCCGGGCTCTGCTAATCCGGGCTCTGCTAATCCGGGCTCTGCTGGTCCGGGCTCTGCTAATCCGGGCTCTGCTGGTCCGGGCTCTGCTGGTCCGGGCTCTGCTGGTCCGGGCTCTGCTGGTCCGGGCTCTGCTGGCCTAGGCTCTGCTAGTTCGGGCGCGGGTCTGCCAGGCGCGAGGCTCCCAGGCGCGGGCCTGCCGGGCGCGGCGTTTCCCGGCGGCATGCCGTCGATGCCCGGCGGCGCGCAGTCGTTCACTGGTCAGGTGCTGAGTCAAGCACCTCCGGTGACTGGAGTGAGCCAGGTCGGCTTGCCGCCCATGAACCACACCCGCGTCGCGGTGAACGACGCCGCGCGGTCCATCGGCACGCAGATCGCCGCCACCCAAAAGGGGTTTTTGCCCTACGAGCAGCTGGCGGGCAATCCACAGCAGCTGGCCGCCGACTACGAGCGCCTGCGCCTGTCCCACGAGCTAGGCCGAGAGATCGCCCTCGAGCGCGATCTGGGCACGCTGCTCAACAAGATCCTGATGAGCGTGTTCAAGTTCGTGCGCGCGGATCGGGGCGTGATTTTTCTCCGCGATCCAGCCGGCAAGCTGGTGCCGGGCGCGAGCCTGCGGCGTGACGGCAGCGAGACCCCGATCACGGTCTCCAGCACCATCATGAACCACGTGATCAAGGAGCGCGCGACGGTGCTCACCCACGACGCCGCCATGGACTTCGCGGCGTCCAAGGGCAAGAGCATGATCCTCAACCGCATCAGCTCTGCCATCGTGGCCCCGCTGCTCCACAACGACGACATCCTGGGCGTGCTGTGGATGGACAGCGAGACGCTGGCGCAATTTCAGCAGAAAGACATGGAGATCGTGACCAGCATCGCCTCGCAAGCGGCGATGTTCATCGAGATCAACATCCTGGGCCGTAAAATCCAGGAGGAAATTATCAACCGCGAGCGCTTCAGCCGGCTGTTGTCACCGAACGTGGCCGAGCGCGTGATGAGCGGTGAGCTCGAGGTCAAGAAGGGCGGTCAGCTGCAAGAGTCGGTGACGGTCTTCAACTCGGACATCCGAGGCTTCACCCGCATGAGTGAAGGCGCCAAGCCGGAGAGCATCGTCGAGATGCTCAACGAGTACTTCGAACTGATGGTGGAGACGCTGTTCAAGTTCGACGGCACCCTCGACAAATTCATGGGGGACGGCATCATGGCGCTGTTCGGCACGCCGGTCTCCCAAGGCGACGACGCCATCCGCTGCGTGAGCTGCGCGGTGGAGATGATGGAGGGGCTCGGCAAGTTCAATCGCCAGCGCATGGCGGCAGGGCAACCTCCCCTGGCCATTGGCATCGGCATCCACACGGGCCCGCTGGTGTCTGGCTACATCGGCTCCTCCAAGGCGCTCAGCTACACCGTGATCGGCGACACCGCGAACACCAGCGCGCGCCTGTGCGGGGTGGCCGCGGGCGGCCAGATCTTGGTCAGCGAGAGCACGCTGCGTCAGCTGCGCAACCGCTTTCAGTACGACGAGCTACCGCCCGCCAACCTCAAGGGCAAAGAGAAGCCGTTCAAGATCTTCAACATCACCGGTGGCCAAGTCACCGCCCAGGTGTCAGCCAGCCTGCAAAACGGCGGCGAGTAGCCAGCTGGGCGAGCCGGGCCGCTCGGTGGGGGCAAGCAGGCCGGCTGAGTGAGCGAGCGAGCTAAATGGCGGGTCGAGGGGGGCGGGTCTTGGGCCTGGCACCGCGCGGCAATGAGCGCGCGTACCTGAAACGCGAGCTGTGCCTGCGGCTCACACCTGGGAGCTGCCAGCACCGGCCAAGCTCCCAGTGTGACACCAACACCACACCCGGCGGGCCGCCAGCGCGCCGCCTTTGCCTTGAATCCGGGTGGTCAGCGACGTTGTGCGTTTGGCACGCTGACTGCAGTGGGCTCGTCCTATGCTGCACCCGACACACCTCGTCTCGCGCTCGCTCGTGCTGGTCAGTCTGTTCGCCGGTGGCTGGGCCAGCGCCCAGCCTCGAGACGCAGCCCCCGATGACACTGCCCCCCCAGGCGCCGCCCCCGAAGCGCCCGCCGCGGCGGTGCCCAGCGCAGGCTTCGCTCCCAGCGCTGCCCCAAGCGTCGCGCCGCGGCCCGCGCCTAGCGCGGCTCCAGCGCCGGTGGTGCTCAGCAACTGTCGAGTCAGCCCACACGCTTCGGTGGACGTGGGCACCGCGCTGACCATCGGCGGGCTGGTGTGCGACCAGCTGCGCAAGCACGAACCGAGCGTCGGGCAGGTCAGCCTGGGCAGCGCGCCCAACGCGCCCGGCTACGACATTCAAGTCCAGCGCCTGGGTCAGAAGGTGCTGCTCAAGCTCAGCCGCACCAGCGACAGCGGCGCGCTCGAGCGCACCGAGGCGGTGACCCTCGGCGCGGTCGAGGAGGCCACCGAGGCCGCGCCGCGCTTAGCCGCTGCCATGTGGTCTGAAGTACCCTTCGACGACACCGCCCAGGTCGACAACCTGGTCGGTGATGAGACCCGGCGCTACAAGAAGAAGCGCGGCGAGTCCTTGTTCGGCTTCGGCCTGGCAGCGCAGACCGTGGGCAGTGAGTATGGTGGCACCGGCGTCCACTTCACCTATCAGTACGAGACCCCCAGCATCGCGCTGCTGATCCGGGCGGGCGCGGCTGGCCTCGGCGACACCGACACCGAGTGGGATTTCCAGTCGCTCTCGATCGGCGGGCGCTACTTCTTCAACGAGCAGAACATCTCCCCGTTTGTTGGCGCTGGCCTGGGTATCAGCCACCTGGCCTCGAGCGACCGCGATGACTACTACTCAGATGCATCTCCCGACGCTGAGGGCAACTACTCAGGCGGCGGCGCTGGGGCCTACGCAGAGATCGGCGTCGAGATGTTGCGGCTACACCGCACGCGCCTCGAGCTGTCTCTCCGTGCGGATATTTTATTCTACTCAATGCAGAGCGAAGACTACTCCTACTACGACAGCAGCACCGGCAGCTCGCAGCGAGTACCAGGGGGCGAGTCAAAGTACGCCGTGCCCGTGTCGTTGAACGCGACGCTGTTCTTCTGAGCTGGGGCGCGCGCTGGCGCTACGCCGCCGGCGCGCTCCAGTTGGCGTCGGCGCGCGCGCCGCTGCAGGCTCCGAGCTGGCGGATGGCCGCGACCTTGCGCTCAAAGCCGCTCCAGTCGTCGGACTCTGCGATGCGCGACCAGAGCGCCTCTATCTCGTCGATCAGCAGGTCGCAAGGCTCTGCCCCACGGAAGTAGTCATGGTCTAAGCTGAGCCCAGGGCGCAGCTCGTAGCTGCGCCACAGCGAGCGGATCGGCTCAAGCTCAGGGCGCATATACTCCGCGCCGCGCACCCCACGCAGCGCGCGCTCGCGGCTCAGCTCTCCGCCGAACCAGTCAAAGAAGAAGCCAGCGAAGCTACACCGCGAGCGCTCCAGAAAGCTGGCGATGGCTGAAGCCAGCGCCAGATCGGCGTCGTGATCCTGCGGGCCCAGGCCGAGGCGCCTCAAGACCTGCCCGGCGTGCGCCCGCTCTAGCTCGTGCTCAAAGCCCTCGATGGCCTGCAAGCGATCGTCGCGGGGCGCCAAGCCCTCGAGGCTCGCCGCCAAGCGCTGCAAGTTACGAAACACCGCCCGTGGCTGGTGCCCATAAGCGTACAGGCCTGTGTAGTCGAAATAGGCCGCGGTGAAGGCCGGGTCGAGTTCCGGGAGGAACCTATACGGGCCATAGTCAAAGCTCTCGCCGGTGACGTTCATGTTGTCGGAGTTGAGCACGCCATGGACGAAGCCTGCCGCCAGCCAGCCGGCGCAAGTGCGCGCGCTGCGCTGGGTCACGTGCCGCAAGAAACCAAGGCAATCCACCCCCGCGGGCCCCTGAGCTTGCGCTGACGGCTGTCGCGCTGACGGCGCACCCGGTGGCGTGGTAGAGCTGAGCAGCAGGCGGTTGCAGTAGCTGACCAAGCGTTCGACGCTGTGTTGATCGCCTAGGGCGTGCAGGCGCTGAAAGCTGCCGATGCGCACGTGGGAGTGGCTGAGGCGCACCAGCACGCTCGAGCGCGTCGGCGAGGGCTCGTCTCCGCGCTGTAGCGCCTCGCCCGTCTCGATCAAGCTGAAGGCCTTAGAGGTGTAGACCCCCAGCGCCTCGAGCATCTCAGATGCCAATACCTCACGGAAGCCGCCCTTCAGGGTCAGCCGCCCGTCACCAGCGCGCGAGTATGGCGTCTGTCCGCTGCCCTTGGTGCCGAGATCGAGCAGGCGCCCATTGTGCAGATCGGTCAGCTGCGCGAACAAGAAGCCGCGGCCGTCCCCGAGGTTTGGGTTGTAGACGTCGAACTGGTGGCCGTGATAGCTGAGCGCCAGCGGCACGCGCTGCGCGCCAGGCAAGGCTGAGAAGCCCGCGAAGTGCTCGGTCCACTCGTCCGCGGTCAGCTCCCCTAGCCCAACGCGCTCGGCCCAGCGCTGGTTACGAAACCTTAATTTCTGCGTGGGAAACTTAGCGGGGCTGACCACCTGATAAAAGCGCTCGCCCAGCGCCTCATGCTCGCGCCGCGGCAGGGCGCTTGAAGTCAGCGGCACGCGGGGCTCCTGAGCATATAGCTCAGGCCAAGAGCAGCGGCTCGAAGCTCTCGGTCTCGGGGCTGAGCAGCCACTCAGGCACCCCGCGATTGAGCAGGCAGCTTTGGCCAGGCCGAAAGGGTGGAAAGCTTGGGCGGCTCGCGAGCAGCGCGCCCAGGCTGCTGATGCCCGGCTCGTGACCCACCACCAACACGCTGACCCCCAGCGCCGCCAGCGCTTCAGCTGAGATCCGCGGGGGATAGCCAGGCGCCAGGCTGGGCAAGACGTCGACGCTGCCGCCGAAGCCCAACGCGGCCTGCACCAACTCAGCGGTTTGGACGGCGCGCACCAGCGGGCTGGTGACGATCGCGTCGCACTCGAAGCCGCGCTCGTGGAGCAACCGGCCCATTTGGGTCGCGCGGGCGCGGCCAGCTCGGCTGAGGAAACGCTGTTCGTCTAACAGCTCACGTCCGGCCTCGACAGCGAGGGAGTGACGCATCAACAACACCTGCACGCCTGGCAGCCTGGCCTAGCGCCTGCGCGCCGTCAACGACGCGCTGCGCCTCGCCAACGCCACGTTAACGCCACGCTGCGCCGCGCTGCGCCACACCGCCGCGCAGCGTAAAAGATGCGCTAGCAGGGCCTGCCTTTCGCCAAGCTTTCGCGTTGACCCGCCTCGACCTTCGGCTACAGTCCGCCCCAGTTCACCCGCCTGATGGCGCCGCCCGGCCGCCCCGTCGCTTCGGTCTCCTGGCAGAGTCCGACCCGGCTGCCACCGGGCAAAACACCGGCTCCTCAGGCTTTAGCATCGGATCACCCACGCGCGCTCGCGCGGCAGGGTACCAAGCAGCCCAGCACCAAGCAGCCCACGCGCTGCCTGGCGAGTGTCACCGCGGAAACGATCCGCCCGAGCACAGCGCTCAAGGAGAAGTCATGTCGGTAAAAGTTGGCATCAACGGCTTCGGCCGCATCGGTCGCTGCATCCTGCGTTCACTGTACGAGCGCGGCGTCGACGACATCGAAGTGGTCGGCATCAACGATCTCACCGATCCCAAGATGCTGGCCCACTTGCTCAAGTACGACTCGATCCACCGCGGCTTCACCGCCGCGCCGGTGAGCTTGAGCAGCAACGGCCTGCGCGTGGGAGACCGCGAGATCCAAGTCACGGCTGAGCGCGATCCCAAAAACATCCCGTGGAAGCAGCAAGGCGTCGACGTCGTGCTCGAGTGCACCGGCCTGTTCACCGAGAAGGCCAAGGCGCTGGCCCACGTCGAGGCCGGCGCCAGCAAGGTGATCGTCAGCGCACCAGCCAAGAACGGCGATCTGACCGTGGTGATGGGCGTCAACCATGATCAGTACGACGCCAAGCAGCACCAAGTGATCAGCTGCGCGAGCTGCACCACCAACTGCCTGGCCCCAGTGGCCAAGGTGCTGCTGGACGGCTTTGGCGTGGTGAGCGGCCTGATGACCACCGTCCACTCGTACACCAACGATCAAGCGCTCCTAGATTTACCACACAGAAAAGGTGATCTGCGGCGCTCCCGCGCGGCCGCCGTGAGCATGATCCCCACCAGCACCGGCGCCGCCAAGGCCGTGGCTGAAGTGATCCCCGCGCTCAAGGGCAAGTTCGACGGCTTGGCGATCCGCGTACCCACCATCGACGTCAGCTTGGTCGACCTGTCGGTCACCACCGAGCGCGACGTCACCGTCGAGTCGATCAACGCCGCGATGAAGGCCGCCTCTCTGGGGTCGCTCAAAGGGATCTTGCAGTACACCGAAGAGGAGCTGGTCTCGAGCGACTTTATCGGCAACCCCTACTCCAGCATCTTTGACGCCACGGTGACCAAGACCCAAGGCCCGCGCTTCGCCAAGGTGTTCTCTTGGTATGACAACGAGTGGGGCTTCGCCAACCGCATGGTCGACCTCGCGCGGCTGGTGGCGAAGGGCTAGCCCGGCCCTAAGGCAGTCACAGGCCAGGCGTGGCCCTCAAGCGCTAGTCAGAATAGCCGCAAGGAATTATATGGCGTACCTCGACGGGATCCGGTCGGTGGATGAGCTCAAGCTGGAGAACCAGCGCGTGTTCATCCGGGTGGACTTCAACGTCCCACTAGACAAAGCCCAGAACATCACCGACGACGATCGCATCCGCGCGGCGATCCCTACGATTCAGCACGTCATCGAGCGCGGCGCCAAGGTGATCTTGGCGTCGCACCTCGGCCGCCCGAAGGGCAAGCCCACGGCAGAGTACAGCTTAGAGCCCTGCGGCGCGCGGCTGGCCGAGCTGATGAGCGTCGAGGTGCACATGCCCGACGACTGCATCGGCGACGCGCCGCGCCGGGTGATCCAAGACCTGCGCGCTGGGCAGCTGTGCTTGCTTGAGAACTTGCGCTTCCATGCGGAAGAAGAGCTAAACGAAGAGCTGTTCGTAAAAGAGCTGGGCGAGCTGTGCGACGTGTACGTCAGCGACGCCTTCGGCGTCGTGCACCGCGCCCACGCCTCGACCGTCGGCCTGCCACGCAGCAAGCCAGAGCGCGGCATGGGCTTCTTGGTAAAGAGCGAGGTCGCGTCCCTGGCGCGCGTGGTGGACTCACCAGCCCGCCCGTTCGTCGCGGTGCTGGGCGGCGCCAAGGTGGCCGACAAGATCGCCGTCATCGAGAGCCTAATGCAGAAGTGCGACACGATTTGCATCGGTGGCGCCATGGCCAACACCCTGCTCGCCGCCCAAGGCCACGGCCTGGGGAGCTCTCGCGTGGAGCGCGACTGGCTCGCGCGAGGGCGAACCTTACTAGAACAAGCGCGCGAGCGCGGCGTAGACATCCTGTTGCCGACGGACGTCGTGGTGGCGAGCAGCCTGGAGGCGCAGGCGGGCGAGACGGTTCACGTTAGCAGTATCCCGGCGGATCAAATGGCGCTCGACGTCGGCCCCCAGACCCTGGAGTTGTTCGGCGCGCGCCTGGCGAAGGCCCAGACTATTTTCTGGAACGGCCCCATGGGCCTGTTCGAAAACGCCGCGTTCGCCAGCGGCACCACGGGCATCGCGCAGCGCGTCGCCGACTCAGCCGCGTTCAGCGTGGTCGGGGGCGGAGACAGCGCTGCGGCGGTACGCGCAGCCGGAATGGATCTAGCGGCGCGCATCAACCACATCTCGACTGGCGGCGGAGCTGCCTTAGAGCTGATTGAAGGCAAGAAGCTTCCAGGGATCGAAGCCTTGCGCACGGGACCCACGGGATGAACAACGCACGCACGCCGCTGATCGCGGGCAACTGGAAGCTCTACCACGGCGGCCGCACTGGCTGTGACCTGGCCGCGGACATCACGCAGGGGCTGCGCGCCGCGGCCCTACCCAAGTCCAGCGTCGAGGTGGTGCTCGCGCCGCCGTTCACCGCGCTGGCGGCCATCGCCGCGACCGTCGAAGAGGCGCGGCTCGACAGCGCCGGGCGCGCCGGCTTGGAGATCCCTGTTGAAATTGCCGCACAGAATTTCTACCCAGAAGCTGAAGGCGCCTTCACGGGTGAGGTGAGCGCGCCCATGCTGCAAGACGCCGGCTGCAAGTGGGTGATCATCGGGCACTCCGAGCGGCGCCAGTTGTTCGGCGAGACCGACGCCTCCGTCGCCAAGAAGACGGCCGCCGCCCTAGAAGCTGGCCTCCGCCCCATCGTCTGCGTCGGCGAGAGCCTGGCGCAGCGCGAAGCCGGCCAGACCCTCGAGGTGATCCGCGGCCAGGTGAGCGCCTTCGTCGCGCTGCTCGCGCAGGAACCTGGAGTCGGCGCCATCGCTTACGAACCGGTCTGGGCGATCGGCACCGGACGCGTCGCAGGCCCTGAGCAAGCGCAGCTAGTGCACGCCGCAATTCGTGCGCAACTAGCTGAAACTACAAAAGAATTAGCGGAGCGCACGCGCATCCTATACGGCGGCAGCGTCAAGCCCGACAACGCCGCCGGGCTTTTGGCTTGCCCAGACGTCGATGGCGCTCTAGTTGGTGGCGCCTCGCTTAAAGCCGAGTCGTTCCTCGGTATTATCCGCGCTGCTCGCGGCTCAAGCGCCAACTAAGAAGCACCGCATGCTGAAGTTCCTCGAGACTCCGCTCACCGTCATTCACATCTTCGCCTGCATCCTGCTGATCCTCGTGATCTTGATCCAACCAGGCAAGTCCGGGGGTCTAGGGGCGGCGTTTGGTGGCGCTGGCGCGCAGCAGGTGTTTGGCGGTCGCGGCGCTGGCAACCTGCTCACCCGCGTCTCGTGGATCACCATGGGGGTGTTCTTCGCCACCAGCATCAGCTTGGCCTACATGTCGAGCTCCGGCGACACGTCCCTCGAGAGCAAGGCGGCAGCTGCCGCGGCGCCGAAGGACGACAAGAAGGACGAGAAGGACGACAGCGTGAAGGCCGCCGACAAGCCCGCGGGAGACAAGCCCGCGGGAGACAAGCCCGCGGAAGACAAGCCCGCAGAGTAGCGGTCGGCTATCCAGGCTGACTGCTGAGCGCGATGACGACGCGGCGCCCCGCTTGGTTGCCGCTCGGCGTAGCGCTGCTGCTCAAATTGACGGTCAGCGTCGCGCTGTTGCTCGGCGGCTTCCACGCCATCAGCGACGATGACTTCGCGCGGGTCGCCATCGCTCAGGGCTTCGCCGCGGCGCCGGCGCTAGATCCCAGCGGAACCAGCTGGCTGCCGCTGCCGTTCTGGCTGACCGGCGGCTGCATGCTGATCTTCGGCAACGACTTCATGGTGGCGCGCGGCGTCGCGCTGGCGCTGGGCTTGGTGGCGACGGCGCTGTGCTACCTCAGCGCGCGCTGGCTCGGCATGGCGGCCAAGCCGAGCGCCGTGGGCGCGGCCCTCGCCACCCTGTTTCCGTACGCCGCGCTGCTAGGGGTCGCCACGGTGCCCGAGGCGTTCAGCGCGGCCTGCGTGGTGGCGGGCGTCGCGAGCTGCGCCCGCGCCGAGGTCAGCGCGCGGCTGCTCGGCGCGGTCCTGCTCAGCCTGGCCAGCCTGTGCCGCTACGAGGCCTGGCCGGTAGCCTTCGGCTTCGCGGCGTATTGCTGCTGGGATGCTGTGCGCAGCTTACGTCAGCCGCCAGCGCCGGGGCGCGGCCACGCCGGAGCGCTGCTCGCAGCGGGCCTGCTGGCGCTGAGCGGCGCCGGGCTGTGGCTGCTCCACGGCGCGCACAGCCACGGCGACGCGCTGTTCTTTGTGGATCGAGTCGCCGCCTACCGCCGCGCCGTCGGGGCCGCGCCCGCCTCGATTTGGGCACGCCTGCTAGGATATCCCCTTGGATTTTTGCGTGGCGAGCCCGAGCTGGTGCTGGGCGCCGCCTGCGCGTCGGCCTGGGCCTGGCTGGCGCAGCGCCGAGCGGGCGCGACCGCGGCCGCTGCGACGCCGCTGAATGGCTCGCGCTGGCTGCGGCCCTGGCTGCTGCTGTGTTTGATGCTGGCCAGCCTGATCTATGGCGATTTGCGCGACGGCGCGCCGACCCACCACGCTGAGCGGGCGGTGCTGGCGTTGTGGACGCTGGGCGCGCTGTGGTTCGTGCACGTGTGCTGGGTCCTGCTGCGCGAGCCTGAGCGTCGGCGGCGAGCCGCGGCGCTGGGCCTGGCTTGCCTGCTGCTCGGCGGCCTGATCTTACGGCCCTGGTACGCGCGCCGAGACTCTTTCATCGATCGCACCCAAGCCCTAGCCGCGGGCGCTGCCGCGCGGCAGCTTGGTGCCGAGCGGCTAGGCGTCGCCACCACTGACTTCGGCTTCTACGCGGTGATGGTCGGGTATCGCGCGCCGCCTGACGTGGTCAGCCTGCGCGACAACGACCCGCGGAGCCGCGACGCCATCGACCCGCTTGGGTCGCCAGGCGCGTTGCGCGCCGCCCTAGCCGCTGCTGACGTACGCTGGGTCGCGCTGCCGACTAGCCACGCGGCGCTGGCGCTGGCGGTAGGTGAAGAGCGCTTCAAGAACCAGCGCTGGATTATCGTTACCCTGAGGTAACGATAACGCCAACAGCAGCAGCGACGCGTCCTCGCCCGAACGCGTGGGCCACCCACGGGCCCTCAAGGCTCTTCGGCTTGCTGATCGACGGAGAAAAAGTGCACCACTCCGTAGACTAACAGCTGCGGCAAATCCTCGGACAGCGCCCGCCCCATCCGACGCAGCTTGGGCATCAACAGCAGGCTCTCCACGGCGTGGGCGCTCAGCAGCACCGGGACGATCCAGCGGGCGGCGCCGAGGCTTGGCACGACCCAGGCGGCGGCGCCCAGCGCCCAGCCACTCAGCACGGCCCCCTTGGCGAGAATTAGCGGCGTACCGGACAGGCGTGCAGACATCGCGCTAGGCTAGCGCACCCCGCGGAGCGGTGGGTGGTAAGCAGCCGAGTGGCGAGGCGATGGTGGCGAGCTGCGGCGCAGGCTCACGCGGCGCTGGGTCGCGCGGTTCGGGCCACAGCTCCCAGGCCGGCGGGCTGGGAGGCTCGACAAGCGGCCCCAAATCTCGCAGGGTATGCCGATGCAGTGGACCCGATTGTTGGTGGCGAGCCTGACCCTCGGCGTGGCGCTCTGCCTCAGCAGCGGCGCGTCGGCGGCCACAGAGTTGAAGATCGCGAGCCTCGCTCCCAAAAACTCCGCCTGGGGGAAGTACTTCGTCAAGCTCGACCGCAAGATCCGCCAGAAGACCGGCGGCGAGGTCTCGCTCAAGATCTACTACAACGGCGTGCAGGGCGATGAGGGCGCCATGGTCTCCAAGCTGAAGTCGGGGCAGCTCGACGGCGCCGCGCTCACTTCCGTGGGGCTATCACGGCTCTACAAGGACGTGATGGTGCTGCAGCTGCCGGGCGTCCTCGACTCGTGGACACTGCTGGACAAGGCGCGCAAAAAGCTGCGCAAGACCCTGGAAGCGGGCTTCGAAAAAGAAGGCTTTACGGTGGTCGGCTGGGGTGATTTGGGGCGCGTGCGGCTGATGTCCAAGGGCTTCGCTGTAAGGCAGCCCGACGACCTCAAGGGCAAGAGCCCCGTCGCCTGGCGCGACGAGCCCATGGCTCCGGTGATCTTCGGTGAGATCGGCGGCGTGGTGTCGGTGCCCCTCGGGCCGATGGACGTGCTCGGCGCGCTGCGCTCGAGCAACATCAACGTGATCAGCGCGCCGCCCCTAGCCGCTGAGCAGCTGCAGTGGACGGCGCAGCTCGATCACATCGGCGCTGACTCCACCGTGTGCGCCATCGGCGGCAGCTTGATGCGCACCCAGTCGCTGGAGGCGATCCCCAAAGACACCCGCGAGGTGCTGCTCAAGCTGCAGCGCAAGTACGGCCGGCGCGGCGCCAAGAAGATCCGCCAGCTTGACGACGCCGCCTACGCGCGGCTCAGCAAGAAGATGACCGTCGTGAAGCTGACCGAAGCCGAGCGCGGCGCCTGGGAGAAGGTGTTGCGCCGCGCGGTAAAGAAGCTGCGCGGCAACACTTTCCCCAAGGATCTAGTGGACAAGGTCGTGAAGATCTCAGGCAAACAGGCCGACTAGTTCGAGGGCCCGTCCGCGGGCGCTGGCGCACACAACAGCTCATCCGGCGGCGCCGAAATTGGCTCAGCGGAGCGACCTGGCTTCAGGGGTGGAGGGACAGTCGCCCGTGGATCACCCAGCCAGCGCGTGCGCAGGCGAGCCACGGAGCCGAACAGCTCACTGGCTGCACGGCTGGCCGCGTCAGTGCCCAGGATGGCCTTGGCGTGCTCCAGGCCGGTGTGCTCGCCCAAGGGCACGTAGGTGAAGCCCAGCACTGCAAACAGCAGCACCAGGGCTTCAACGCCGCGGCGTCCCACACGGCCGACCATTCGCCCAGCTTAGGCGGCGGGCCCCAGCTGGGCGACTAATTGACTCATCCTCGGGATCTTAACCGTCACGACGCCTGCCGATCCCAGTCGCTGGCTGCGTTTGGTCGGCGCAACCGGCGCTCAAATACTCGACCCCCGCGCCCTAGGCTGCTCCCAGCTCAGGGCCTGCGGATGCGGTGAACCACGGTGGGCTCACCAACCAGCGGGGCGTCGTTATCACGGATCACGAACACCTCAAACGGGCCAGGGGTGACCGACGTCTGAAACGTGCAGCTGGTGCGCGGCGCGAAGAAAGGCGACAACACGTTGAGTCCGACGGCGTCACCTGGGGCGCGGTTGAAGAGCAGCTGCCCGGTGACCTCGGTGTGCGAGGTGACAGGCAGCACGCCGCTTTGGGTGAGCAGCGCGTCCATCTCGCCGGCGCCACGGCTCAGCGCGATCACCACCCCTCCACCCCTGGTGAAGCTGTCGATGGAGGCGTTGAGGGCGGCCCCGGCGCTGGCTAGCTCGCCGCTCGCCGCCAGTGATTGCTCGTAGACCAGCAGCACTTGGAAGGACGCGACGTTCAACTGCGCCGGGATGGCGGTGTAGTCGGTCTCTGGGGTCACGCTGAAGCTCCGGCCCTGGATCACCGTCGCCGCGGCGATCGCGTCGTTGACGTCCTGGATGTGGGCGGGCGCCGCGAACTGGGTCCAGGCCAGGACGTTGACCGAGCCGAATCCGGGCGGCAACACCAGCGCGTTCGAGAGCAACAAGGTCTGCATCGAGTCTGTCGGGCTGACGTCGAGATCCATACACATCGCCACGATGTGGCCGACCCGTGAGCCCACGCACGATCCCGCCTGGCAAATTCGGGTCACGCAGCGGTGGTTGCAGTAGCCGCAGTTGTCAGGATCGGTCTGGGTGTCCACGCACCGGCCGCTGCACTCGACCAGCGGTGCCGTGCAGAAGGGCGCGCAGGCAAAGCCCCCGTCAGACGGAGCGCAAATCGGCTCCGCGCCAGTGCAAGTGGTGAAGCAGTCTCCGCACTGGGCGGCGGTGTCGAAGGGCGGGGTGCACGCGTCACCCGCGTCGCCTGCGTCGCTCGACGCGTCAGAGCCTGCGTCACTGGACGCGTCAGAGCCTGCGTCTCCGGCGTCGCTGGACGCGTCAGAGCCTGCGTCTCCGGCGTCGCTCGACGCGTCAGAGCCCGCGTCTCCGGCGTCGGTCGGCGCGTCGGTCGGCGCGTCGCTCGGCGCGTCAGTCGGCGCGTCAGTCGGAGCATCGGTCGGCGCGTCGCTGGGAGCATCCGTCACGACATCGCTCAGCGCGTCGCTCGGCGCGTCACTCAGCGCGTCGCTCGGCGCGTCAGTGACCGCGTCACCGGTCGCGTCAGTGGGCGCGTCGACGCTCGAGTCAGCGCTGCCGTCACGCCCGCCGTCGTCCACGCCAGCGTCCCCACCACAGATCCCTGCGGAGCAAGCCACGCCGGGCGCGCACGCGTTCGCGCAGGCGCCGCAGTTGGCCCGGTCACCCTGCAGATCGACGCACCTCCCAGCGCAGTCGCTGAGCCCCGTGCGGCAGTCGCCGCCGACCAGCCCTGACGTGTCACAGGCCAGCGGCAGGGCACCCAGCGCCAACACCAACAACCCACCGCGGGCAACGTAGCTCCACGAAAACGCCTTCATTTGTCGCCTCCAGCCTTGCTCTCGGGGTCCGGTGCGTCCTCTGGTGGGCGCGTGTCTTCGTCGACTGGCGGCGCCACCGGCGGCGGCTTCTTAGCGCCAGCCGGCGTGCCGTCGCTGCGGTTGACCACGCGCCGTTCGCGGGTCACTTGGAACTCCACGCGGCGATTCATGAACCAGGCGTGCTCCGAGCGCTTGTCGACCAGCGGGCGGGTTGAGCCATAGCCCACCGCGTTCAGGCGATCTTTGGCCACGCCATGGGACACCAAGAACTTCATCACCGACTCGGCGCGGTCTCGGCTCAGCCGCTGGTTAAAGTTGTCGCCGCCACGCTCGTCGGTGTGACCTTCGACCTGGATGTGGATGTACTCCGGGTGCTCCAGGATGAGCTTGGCCAGGCGCTCGAGCAGCGGGTAGCTCACGATCCGTAAGATGGCGCTATTCGTGCGGAAATGCACGCGGTCGTCCAACACGATCTTGTCGCCCACGACGCGGATCTGCTCTGAGTCTGGACAGCCGTCGTGGTCCGCGTAGCCGTTCTTGGTCTCGGCCTCGTTCGGGCACAAGTCCTCAGAGTCAGGGATGCCGTCTTGATCGTTGTCGGGCTCGGGGCAGCCGTCTTCGTCTTCGAAGCCGTCCATGTCCTCGGCCTCGTTCGGGCACTTGTCGTTGACGTCGAGCAGCCCGTCTTTGTCATTGTCCGGGTCGGGGCAGCCGTCGTCGTCTTCGAAGCCATCGCGATCCTCGGGGATCAGCGGACAGTTGTCAGCGCCGTCGAGCACGCCGTCTTGGTCGTTGTCCGGCTCAGGGCAGCCATCTTCGTCCTCGAAGCCGTCTTTGTCTTCAGGCACGTCAGGGCAGGCGTCGACCTCGTCGAGGATGCCGTCGTGATCTCGATCGCGGCTGCGCGGCGCCTCGACCCCGCTCAGCGCGACCTCTAAATGAAAGCCGAAGAACGGCACGCGGGCGTCTGACGGGCGCAGCTGATCGTCGGGCTGGAAGATGTGGGTGTAGCCGACCACTGGGCCCACGCCGACCTGGCCGGCGCTGAAGTCAAAGCCGATCTGCGCGTCAAAGCTCGGCCTGACTAGGCCGCCGGTCGCCGCGCCGGAGCCATGGGCCGCGAGCCACAGCCCGCTGGCTGCGGAGCCGGTGGCCGCCCGGCGCCCTAGCGGGTGCAGCCTCACGCCCAGCCCGAGCAACGTCGCGGACCCTGAGCCGAGGGGCTGGAGCATGGGATCTGCCGGGGGGTCGCCTTCCGTGAGGAACACGCCGCCCGCCTGCAGCTCGAGGCCCAAGCTCTTGGCCACCCCGAGCTCAAGCGCAGCCAAGCCAGTCACCCCGACGTCGAACTCACTGCCCTGGTGTCCGCCGAGCGCCTTGCTGACGCCGAGGGCGCCGTGGGCGGTGAGTGACTGAGCTTCAGCTGGCTGAGCACACAGCCCGACTACCGAGGCGCACAACAACAGAGTGAGCGATCGCATTCAACACCAACGGTAACGGATCGCTACGCCGACGCCAACTCTTGCGCTTAAGCTACGCGGAAACACACCACTATCCGCGCGGGCTGCATCAATAACCACACCAGGGTGGCCGAATCCGCCACCCCATCCCGCTAGGCATAAACCGCCTGGCCGGACGCGCCCACCCGGCAACGGGCGGCGCTGTGCAGGGGCGGCGCTGTACAACAGGCGGCGCTGTGCAGGGGCGGCGCTGTGCAGGGGCGGCGCTGTGCAGGGGCGGCGCTGTGCAGGGGGGTCTTGGGCCTGGCCCTCGTGGAGGCGCCCCACGCCACAGGCGCTATTTGGCTGGCGGGCTGCCGCGCAGGGCTAGCTCGGGCGGGCGCGGCTCGTTGGGGTGCTCGTTGTAGTAGGCCTCCAAGCTCTCTTGGCTGATCTTCACGACGATCACCCCGTCACCCTCGATCTTGGCTTGGCAGCCGAGGCGCGAGGTCATGCGCACGTCGAACGCCTTGTCCAGGATGTCTTCTTCGTCTTCCTCGGCCTCGCTCAGCAGCTCCGCGCCCTGCTCGACGTAGACGTGGCAGGTTGAGCACGCGCACACGCCGCCACACGCGTCGCCCTCTGGCGCGTTGATCTGCTTGGAAGCTTGGAGGATGGTGGTCCCCTCCGGCACCTCGACCTCAACGCCCTGATCTATGAACTTCACCTTCGCCATGTCGTCACCTCTTAGCCTTTGGGGTCGTCCAAGCTGACCTGCGCGCCGCCCCGGACCCGCTCCCGAGCGCGGCCCTGCTCGGCTGCCTTGGCGGCGCTCTGCTCGAGGTGCGCCTCGATCCCCTGAGCGTGCTCGACCCGGCGCTCCACGTCACCCAGCTGCTGACCGAGCGTTGCCTCACGGATCGCTCGGTCCATCCGCCGGCCCGCCCAAGCGTGGGTCACGTCTTCTAAGCTGTCGACCCTGAGCTGCAGCGCGCTGGCCTGCTTTGCGCCGGCGATCGCCTGGGCGAGATCTGCGACCGCCTGCTCTACGGCGGCGCGCTCAGCGTCGGCCAGCAGATCATGATCGCTGGCCAGCGCCTTTTGTGTTGCCGTAAGGATGCGCTGCCCCTCGACCCGGGCGTCGGCCAGGCGGCGCGCCTCGAGATCGGCCTCGCCGAAGTCTAGGGCGGCGATCAGCATCTCTTCGACCTGCTCATCAGTCAGACCGTAGCTCGGCTTGACCTCCACCTTTTGCTCGATGCCGGTGGTCAGCTCCTTGGCGTGGACCGCCAACAGGCCGTCGGCGTCGACGTGAAACTCGACGTCCAAGCGGGCCATGCCCGCGGGCATTGGGGGGATCCCCTTCAGGGTGAAGCGCGCGAGGGAGCGGCAGTCGCCCGCCAGCTCACGCTCGCCCTGCACCACGTGGATCTCAAAGCCGGTCTGGTTGTCCGCGAAGGTGGTGAACGTGCTGCGCGCGCCCACCGGGATGGTCGAGTTGCGGGGCAGCACCTTGTCGACGCCGCCGCCCATAGTCTCAATCCCCAGGGAAAGAGGCAAGACGTCGAGCAGCAGGATCTCATCGCTGCTGGTGGCTAGCAGCTCAGCTTGCAGCGCCGCGCCGTAGGCCACCACTAGGTCTGGGTCGATGTCGCTGAGCGGCGGCTTGCCGAACAGCTCCGCCACGAAGGCGCGCACCTGAGGCACGCGGGTCGAGCCGCCGACCAGGATCACGCCGTCGACGTCCGCTGGGGCGAGGCTCGCGTCGCGCAGCGCGCGCTTGCAGCTCCTACCGGTGCGCGCCAGCAGGGCCGCGATCAGCTCCTCAAAGTGCTGGCGCGTGAGGCGGTGCTCCACCACCCCCCCTCCCCGCTTTGGCAGCTCGAGCAGCACCTCTGCGTTGTCGGTCAACGCGTGCTTTGCGCTCCGCGCGGTCTCTAGCGCGAGGCTGATGATCTCTGGCGGCGCGCTGGTGTTGCCAGCGGCGTCGAGCTCAAAGCCCATCAGCGGCAAGAGCTCATGGGCCAACAGGCGGTCCATGTCATCGCCGCCGAGGGCGCTGTCCCCGCCGGTGCTCATCACCTGAAAGATGCCGTCTTCAAGGCGCAAGATGGTGACGTCGAAGGTGCCACCCCCTAGATCGAACACCACGAACACGCCGTTTTGCTGCTTCTCTAGGCCGTAAGCCAGGGCGGCGGCGGTGGGCTCGTTGATCAGCCGCAGCACCTCGAGCCCCGCCAGCCGCGCGGCGTCTTTGGTGGCTTGGCGCTGGGCGTCATCGAAGTAGGCGGGCACCGTGATCACCGCCGCGCCGACGGCGTTGAGCTGCTCTACGGCGCTCTGGCGTAGGCTCTTTAAGATCTCGGCGCTGACCTCTACCGCGGTGCGATCGCCGTCTGCGCCCAGATCAAAGCGCACCACCCGGGCGTCGGCCTCGCTGCTCGGCGCCTTGAATTTGTAGGCGCCCAGGGTCTGGGTCTGCGGATCATCTGCGGCGCGCCCCATAAAGCGCTTGACGCTGGTGATGGTGCGCCCTGGCTCGCGCTGGGCGAAGGGCTGCGCGTTGCTGCCGACGATGACGTTGCCGCGCGGACCATAGTAAACGACGGACGGCAGCAAGGCGGTGCCGTCGCAGTTGACCAGCGCCACGGGCCGTGAGTCGCGCACGTGGGCCACCACCGAGTTGGTGGTGCCCAGATCGATGCCGATGACTTTGGGCGGCGCTTTAGGGTCAAAGATATCCAGTAACATGACCATCCCCTATAGCTTGACCGTCACGACGCCCGCCGATCCCGGCCGCTGGCTTCGTTTGATCTGCGCTTCCGGTGCTCAAATGCACCAGTATGTTCCGCTCCGGTTCTCGACCAAGCCTCGCCAGCGACCGGGCTTGACGGGCGGGCGGGCCAATAAGTCGCGGCGTTCGTAACATGACTATCCCCTATAGCTTGACCGTCACGGCGAGCGGGCGGGCCAATGAGTCGCGGCGTTCGTAGCATCACTCAATCTCGTCCAAAATGGCGTTGGCCTCGTCGAGGAAGCGCCGGTAGTAGCGTAGCTCGCCCAGCTTGCGCAGTAAGGCCGTGTGCTGGGCAGGAGGCGAGGCTGAGGTAGCAGGCGAAGCTGAGTCAGCAGGCGCCGATGAGGCAGCAGCCGATGAGCGCGCTGCCAGCAGCGGCGCGAAGGCCTCGCTGAGCGCGGCCTGCACCTCTTTTTGCCGCGCGGCAATATTTGTCGCCAGCTGCTCTACGGCGGCGAGATCTTTGGCGCGCCGGGCGTCGCTCAGCGCCTCGCGCTGCTCCATCATCTCCATCAGCAGCGAGGGATCCGCCGGCGGCTCTTTGGTCTCGCCGTGGCCGACGCCCAGCAGCTCGCACAGCGCCTCCGCGCGGGCGATGGGCGCCTTCAGCGTGCGCCAGGCCTCATTCACCTCGATGGCGCGACCCAGCGCCTGGCGCCGCTCGCCGGCCGGCGAGCCCACGTAGCGATCTGGGTGCAGCACGCGGCTCAGCTCCCGATGCTGCGCTTCGAGCGCGGGGAGATCCAGCTCAAAGGCTGGCGGGATGGAGAACAGTTCAAATGGGTTCATGCTCGGCCTAGCCACGCGGCGGCGCCGCCGTGGCGCTGCGCTGCTGCGTGACGCTGCGCTGCTGCGTGACGCTGCGCCGCTGCGTGACACTGCGCCGCTGCGTAGCGCGCGCTGATCGCAGCAGCGTTGCCGGACGGCAGCGGCTTTGGCTGAGCGACGTGCAGCGCACCCGCACAGCCAGTGGTCTCAGCGGACGGTGAAGGAGTGCCCGCAGCCACAGCTGGTGGCCTCTTGCGGGTTCCTGAATTTGAAGCCTTGAAACATCAGCGTGCGCTCGTAGTCGAGCATCGAGCCCGCCAAGTAGATCATGCTCTTTTTATCGACGTAGAAGCGCACGCCCTCGACCTCTAGCAGCCGATCACGCTCACGCGGCGGATCGTCTGAGAACTCAATCACGTAGCTGAAGCCCGAGCAGCCGCCGCCCTTGATCCCCAGGCGAATGGCGGCCTCGGGCGTGCCGCGCTTGGCCAGCTTCTGACGAGCGTAGTCTGCCGCGCCCGAGGTGATGGTGAGCGAGCGCGCCAGCTCAGCCGCGCTCGGCTCAGCGCCAGCGCCCCCGATGGGGCTACCCTGCTCGGGGGTCGAAGCGCCAGCGCTGCTAGCGGCCCCGACGCTGCTGCCAGCGCCTCCGCGCCCGGCGGCGTCTCCACGCGGAGTAGCAGCGTCTAAGCGCGCGGTGACTACGGCTTGCATCTCAGTCATGTTCAGCCCTCGAGCGCGGCCTTCTGGGCGCGCTTCTGTTTGAAGTCTTCGATGGCGCTCTTGATGGCGTCCTCAGCCAGCACCGAGCAGTGGATCTTCACCGGAGGCAGGTTGAGCTCCTCGGCGATTTGGCTGTTTTTCAGCTCGTAAGCCTCATCGATGGTCTTGCCTTTGATCCACTCGGTGGCCAAAGACGACGACGCGATGGCTGAGCCGCAGCCGAAGGTCTTGAACTTGGCGTCCTGGATCACCCCGTCGTCGCCGACCTGGATCTGTAGGCGCATCACGTCGCCGCAGGCCGGCGCGCCGACTAGGCCCGTGCCCACGTTGTCCATGGCTTTGTCTAGGGTGCCCACGTTGCGCGGGTTCTCGTAGTGCTCGATAACTTTTTCGCTGTACGCCATGATGTGCTTCCTTCGGGATCCACGCCTGCTCAGGCGCGATGAAAAATTTGAAGCTCCGCGGGGTTGGCGCGGCGCCGGTGTAAACTAGTGTGCAGCCCACTCGATCGATTTGAGATCCACGCCGTCTTTGTGCATCTCGTACAGCGGCGACATATCGCGCAGCTTCTTGACCTTACCGATCACCAGCTGCGCCACGTAGTCGACCTCTTCTTCCGTGTTGAAGCGGCCCAGGCCAAAGCGGATGGATGAGTGGGCCAGCTCTTCATCGAGGCCCATGGAGCGCAGCACGTAGCTCGGTTCGAGGCTCGCGCTGGTGCAGGCTGAGCCGCTGGAGACCGCGACGTCTTTGATGGCCATCATCAGGCCCTCGCCCTCGACGAATGAGAACGAGATGTTGAGGTTGCCGCACAGCCGCTGCTCGGCGTGGCCGTTGAGCACTAGCTCATCGAGGGCGTCAGTGAAGTGCTTGTGCAGACGATCGCGCAGGCCCCTGATGCGCACGATCTCTTGGGCGCCTTCTTTGACCAAGATGTCACACGCCTTGGCGAAGCCCACGATGCCTGGAACGTTGAGCGTGCCGGAGCGCATCCCGCGCTCATGGCCGCCGCCGTCCATCTCCGCGACCAAGCGCACGCGGGGCTTGGAGCGCCGCACGTACAGCGCGCCGCAGCCCTTGGGGCCATAGATTTTGTGGGCCGTGAGCGACGCCAGGTCGACGTTCATGTCCTGCACGTTGAACGGCGTCTTGCCGATGCCCTGCACCGCGTCGCAGTGCAGCAGCACGCCGCGCGCCCGGGTGATTTCGCCGATTTCTTTGATGGGCTGGATGGTGCCGACCTCGTTGTTGGCCAGCATCACGCTGACCAAGATGGTCTTGTCGGTGATGGCGGCCTTGATGTCGTCGGGGTCAACGATGCCGTCCGGTCCCGCCGCCACGTAGGTCACCTCAAAGCCGCGCTTTTGCAGGCGCTTGCACGAGTCGAGCACCGCCTTGTGCTCGATGGTGGTGGTGATGATGTGGTTGCCCTTAGACTCGTAGTACTCAGCCACGCCCTTGATGGCGGCGTTGTCGCTCTCCGTCGCGCCGGAGGTGAACACGATCTCTTTACCGCTGCTCGCGCCGATCAGGTTGGCGATGGTCTCGCGGGCGTCTTCTACCGCGGCCTCCGCCGCCCAACCGTAGGCGTGGGTGCGGCTGGCCGCGTTGCCGAAGGTCTCCAAGAAGTACGGCTTCATGGCGTCGAACACCCGCGGATCCATCGGGGTGGTCGCGTGGTTGTCCATGTAGATCGGGAACTTGAGGGCCATTTTCGTGTTCTTTTCGAGGGCTTTACTGCGGCAAATTTCTAATTACCGCGGGGATATCAAGTGCGCTGATGTCGAACCGCCGCGCTGGAGCGCTAGCTCAGGTGTAGTCCAGTGATCAGCTCTGGAGGCGCGGGGGTCTCGGGGTGGCGCCCACAGTCAGTACAAGAGTTGACCGGCAGGGCCGGCTCACAAGCGGCGTCGCAGGTGCTGAGGTAAATCAAGCTGGCCTGGAGCTCAGCCTCTAAGGCCTTGAGCTCGCGCAGCTTGCTGCGGGTCTCAGTCAGCTTGTCGAGGTACACCTCGCGCAGCTTGGACGCGCTAAGCCGCGCGGAATCAGCATCTTCATGCTCACGCACCAGCTCTTGGATCTGCGCCAGGCTGAGGCCGAGGCTCTGCAATTTGGCGATCCAGCGCACGCGCTGCAGGGTGTCCGGCGCGAACAGCCGATAGCGGCCCTTTTCGCTGCGCTCGGAGGCGTGGAGCAGGCCCATGTCTTCGTACAGGTGGATGGCGCGCACCGTCTTGCCGACGGCCTTGGCGAGCTCGCCGACTTGCAGCAGCTCATCGCTGTCGGTCTGGTTAGCCGCGACGCTCGCGCCCTCCACCCCCAACCCGTGCGTACTCACACGGCTCAGCGCCGGCGCACCCACAGGGGTGAGCTTGCCGTGGGGCTGAGCGATGGGCAGGCGGAGTTTGATGGTCATCGGGTGCTCACTAACCCTTACGTACGGGTGAGGGTTAAGCAAGGAACTATCTAGAAGGACCCGGGGCCGGTGTCAATGCTGCGGCCAGATCCGTGTGTGTGGCGGATGGCCACGCGCGTGTTGGCGCCGAGGCGCGTGCTCGCTGCGCGGGGTGAACGGAACAGCGGGCGGCCGCGCTGACTGCATAGAGCGGGCGTAAGCTCTGGAATAAGCTAGCGTTTAGCCCGCTATGCTCAAACCGCTACGTACCCTCTCCCTGGCTCTGATGGCTTTTTCGGGCGCCTGCGTCGCGAAAACGCCGCCGGACGACGCCCAAGCCTGCACCAACATCGGCTGCATCAACGGCTTTCACGTGGCGCTGCAGAGCGACGCCTGGCCCGCCGGCGCGTACCGCGTCCGCGTGACCGCCGATGACAAAACCGTCACCTGCGAGGGCAACCTGCCCCTCAAGGCATGTGACCAAGGCAACAGCCTGAAGTGCGACGGCGCAGGGGTGCTGATCGGCGAGAGCGGCTGTGCGCTCCCCGCGGAACAACACAGCCTCAGCGATCTGCACCTAGAAGGCACGCCGAAGCAGGTCCGCGTCAGCGTGGAGTACAACGGCATAGCGATCGCCCAAGCCGATTTCACCCCGGACTACCAAGTGACGCGCCCGAATGGACCGAACTGTGAGCCGGAGTGTACGCAGGCCAGCGCGACGCTGCGCGTTGGGTTGAAGTAGGTAATATTATCCGCGCGGCGATCTATTTGAAGCACTCAAGCAGAGCGCCGAGTCAGCTGCGCTGAGCTGAAGCGCGAACTCTTGAAACCACTAGCGGTGACGACGCCATGCTCATCATCCTGCGAAGCCTGCTAACCCGGCGAAGCCTGCTAACCCGGCGAAGCCTGCTAACCCGGCGAAGCCTGCTAACCCGG
>CAZKDY010000001.1:177136-186757 GCA_964551615.1 uncultured Polyangiaceae bacterium | reverse complement strand
CGAAGCCTCAGTGTGCTGTGTGTGGCTTCGGCTGCTTTCGCCAGCGCCTGCGCTGCCAGCGCGCCGCCGCCAGGTGCCTCCGAGCCCAGCGATGCGCCGGACAGCCACGCCTGCACCCGCATCGGCTGCACCGACGGCTTGGAGCTGGACGTGGAGACCGGCGGCTGGCCAGCGGGCAGCTATCGCTTTGTGGTGACCGTGGACACCAGGCGCGTGACCTGCGAGGGCAGCCTGCCGCTGCCGCTGCCGGTAGCGCCGTCAGCCTGCGGCCAAGGCAGCAGCCTAAAGTGCGACGGCGCAGGCGTGCTGATCAGCCGGAGCGGCTGTGGTCTCCCCGCGGAACAGCAAGGCTTCAGCCACATCCACGTGGACGGCGCCCCAGCCTTGGTGAACATCCGCACCGAGCTTGACGGCACGGTCGAAGGCATCGAGAGTTTCACCCCCGACTACAAGCTGCTGCGCCCCAACGGCCCGATGTGTGAGCCCCAGTGCAAGCAGGCCACCGGCACCCTGCACTTTGGCCCGCAGTTTATCGATTAGGTGTTGTGACGTTGGGAGCGCCGCGGTGTTGCGGCGTTGCGAGGGAGCGCCGCGGGGACTGAGCCTGCTTGCGCTGTTGGCACAGCCTTTCGGGTCGGCACCTCGCGGGCTCACGACGCCTCCCCGGGCGGAGAGAACCGACAGCCGATGAACGCCACCGTGGACAGATCCCGGCCTTCCCATCGCGTCTCACGCAAGTCGCAGTCTTCGAAGCGCAGACCTGTGTTCGAGGCGAGAGCCTGTGCAGCGGCAAACATGCCTTCAACACCGCAACCCCTCGACAAGTCTGCCCCGCGGAAGTCGCAACGCTTGAACACTGCGCCGTCGAGGCGGGCGCCGAACAGGTTCGCCCCCGCAAAGCGCGCCCCGCTGACGCGCGCGTTGGACCAGTCGCTGTAGCCGAGCTCCGCTGCGTCGAGCACGACGTCGATCAGCTCGGCGCCCACTAGCTTGGATGAGCTGAGATCGGCTTCGTTCAAGCGCACTCGCTCTAGCCTGACCCGGCTGAGCTCGATGAAAGGCAGCTTCACTTCTGAAGCATCCAAGTCGACCAGCGAAATACGGCCTTCGCCCAGCTCGCCCCGCGCGAGCCACGCCGCGTGCTCCCGCAGCCGATCGCCGTCGAGCTCCTCTCGGAGCATGGGAACGTAGGGTTCCCCCTGCTCTTCATCCAGCTTCCGAATGCGGGGCGCATCTTCCGTGTAGCGCGCGGCGAGCGTTAACAGCGCGTCGCGCTGCGCCTCAAGCCGTGCGGTAGCTGCACCCAATTCACCGAGCTTTATCGCCGCTTCTAGCTCCGCCGGGCTAAATTTCAGCAGCTCAAGCAGGCAAGTCAGCGAACGATCCACCGCAGCAGCGCTCAAACGCCACGCCTCAGGCTGAAGGTCTTGCGGCGCATCACCAATCTTAGGCCGCTGCCGCTCCAGTTCCCCAAGGAATTGTTCAGGGCTGATAACTCGACTGCTGCGCGCGTCCCCCAGCTCGCGCCGGGGGACCACCGCTTCGTACGGCGTGCCTTCAGTGCGAAACGCAAACGCCCGCGGCGCACCACATTGCTCACAGTCCCCGACCAGGCTCCACGCCATCGCACCACCCAGCACGTCTAGCGCGCCGGTAGCGGCCCCGCAGGCACAAGGCTCAAGAGACGCAACGAACTGCATCTCCCGCACGCTGCGCGCAAACGGACGCTGAATTGACAAGTAGCGTTCGACACGGAAACGGACAACGCGGCCGCTCTCACTACCCGCCACCAGCTGGGAAGAATGCTCCCCCGCAAAACGCGCACACAGATACGGGTCGCTACCTCCCTCTAGTCGGGCCAAGCGTCGGCCCCCCAGCACGTGCCACAGCTCGAGCGCTCCGTCACCCGTGATCGCGACGGCGATCAACTCGTCCACTGACAGGTCTTGGAGGGCGCCGCCCGTCGGGGCCACGAGGTACTTCTCAAGGTCGCGTACGGACGTCAGCCGCAGATCCGTCAGGAAATAGTCACGGCCCAGCGCCAGCGGCCATTCTCGGCGGAATGGAAGCTCCGGCAGCACCACGGGCGCGCTCTGATTCGCCGTAACCAGCGGGCGGCCCGGCCCCCGATACAGGCGCCGTATGCCTAGCTGCTGTTCGCTCACTAGCCCGCTGGTCAGGTCGAGACAGCGCCAGAGCGTCGTGTACACGGGTTCGCTGTAGCCGTGGCCGTCGTCTCGATCTTGCACGCAGGCGACGATGCGCTGGAGGTCCACCCTCACACAGCCCTCCAAGGTCAAACCGCCCCGCGCCAATACGCTGACGCCTATCACCCTCTGGTCGTCGATCAACAGCGCACGGACCTCTTCGCCGTCTTCCTGGATCACCACCGCCCGCCCGTCGTCGAGGGTAAACGCGGGCTTGCCCCAGGCCGTCGCCGCATGCGCCACGCCGTCTGGGTGAATCAACGTCGCCGCGAACGGGCTTGGGGAGCGCCCGCTGTGATCCCCGCCGTGCAGCGCCAACGCGTGTTGCCCATCGGGTGAGATCGCCAGATCGCAAACGGGCCCTCGCCCAGCCTCAGTCCTGACCAGCTCAACGAGCAGAGCCTCACGGATCCGCGCCTCTACCGCCTCGTCCGTCTCAGGCAACACAATTTTTTCCCGGAGGATCAAGCGTTGTACAACCGATCTAGCCACTCCCTCATCGTCGTAGTCATCGGCGTCGCGCTCCGAGACAAAGAGCGAAGCCCGCGCGATCTCGCGCTGCCGCACTACCGCCGCGCCTGGCGCAAACGTCGTCTCGGCCACCACGATGTGTTGATATTCCCAGTCTGAGCCCGATTGCGCGAGGTGATACACCCGAAAGCGTCCGCAGGTGGTGACCACCAGACCGTCGCTCGCCGGCACCGCTGCGACGACTTCGCACACCGCCGCTCGGCTGATCCCGGCCTGACCACCCCCAACTTCCGCATCGCACCAAGCGAGCACTGCAGCTTGAGCCGGCGCCAGCATCAGCGCCTGCTCCAGAGGAGGCACGGAGTTCCACGCTACGAGTCGCAAGAGACCGGCATAGCAAAGGATCAGCCGGCGGTCTGTCCGATCCCGGCGCGCCCAGTTGTCTCTAGCAGAATGAGCAAGGACTTGTGCCAAGAAGCCATCCGCCTGTGCCTGCTCTTGACCCGGCGCTTCCCTGAGCGCCGCGAGATCGACGCGCTGCTGGCCATGATGTTGCTCCACGCGGCCCGCTTCGATAGCCGCATCGACAGCCTGGGGGAAAGTGCCGTTTCGCGATCAAGATCGCGGCAGTTGGGACGCCCAGCTGACCCGGCCTATGACGCGCCGCCCAGTACTGCCTCGCGGAAAGCAATGAAGCCACCAACTGGCCTTCATTCAGCAGCTGTATCACGACCTGTATCGGCTGCGACCAAGCCCGGTGATCAGGCCGCGGTGAAGCCCTTGCTCACCGCGAACGCGCAGAAGCCACCAAAGCGTGGGGCGTATCGCTCCGGCGCCCAGCCCCACGCCACCAGCGAAACGCGCTTGGCACGCACAAACAACGCAAAGCCAAGGCAGAGCAGCACCACCACCCCCTCCAGCAACCATTTCCAACTCCAAACCCTGTCCATCCGGTCTCCCCCACCTGCACGACACCCAGGCAGGGACGGATCGGACAGCGACGTGGAGATCCCTGGAAGGCGAGCGCCGTCGGCGGCGACTCAAGCGACGGCGTGAAGAAAGCGCCGCAAGGCCGAGCGCCGTGGGCAGATCTTGAAGAAGCGCCGCGGGGACTGAGCCGGCGTGCGCTGTTGCAATGCTGGAAGAGAGCGCCGCGGAGACTGAGCCGGCGTGCGCTGTTGCGACGTTGCAGCAAGCGCCGCGGAGACTGAGCCTCCCAGCGCCGTGGGCAGATCTTGAAGAAGCGCCGCGGCGGCTGAGCCTCCCAGCGCCGTGGGCAGATCTTGAAGAAGCGCCGCGGCGGCTGAGCCTCCCAGCGCCGTTGGCAGAGCCTTTAGGGTTGGGGGTGGGTGCCCTGGTTGGTGCTGGAAGGCGGCGTCGGTGAGGTGGGGCGGCGGCTGTGGGCAGCCATTGAAGGCGACGCAGCCTGCGCTGGGCGCCCGCGCACGCAGCTAAACCCTTGATTCTGCGCCTTTTTTGGGCTTTGAAAGCTAACTTCGCCGGCGCGTGGCGATTGGCTTTGACAGATCGAACTCAGCGACTACATTCCCGCCCTCTGACGCGCGGTGGAGCAGCCTGGTAGCTCGTCGGGCTCATAACCCGAAGGTCGTAGGTTCAAATCCTACCCGCGCAACCACTGGTCAAAGGCCGGAAGCATTCGCTTCCGGCCTTTTCCCGTTTGGGCAGGATTTGGACCTATGGGTTCCTCCCGGAGAATCCGGGTGAACACGCAGCCTCACGGGGGGCCATGCGATGCCGGTTTCAAATCCTACCCGCGCAACCACTTTGCTTGAGGCCGGAAGCTTACGCTTCCGGCCTCTTCGCTTTTACGGGTAGGATTTCGACCTCGTGGGTGCCGCTCGGAGATCGCCTACGGCAACGCTGCTGCCGAGCAAGGGCTCATGGCCGCAGGTCCGGCGTGTCGACACTGACCATTCTTTCAGATTCGTCTTGCCGACCCACTCATTTGAGTGGTACTGACTGGCTGGTGGAGTCGAACTTAACCCCACCCCAGGCCAGCTTGCTGGAAGCCTTGCAGCGTCGGGCGGATCGAGGAGAACCCGGCCCCACGTATCGGGAGCTTTGCGCCGAATTCGGGTGGTCCTCGACGGGTACGGCAAGGGACCATCTCAACGTCCTGGCTCGCAAAGGCTACGTCGTTCTTGGTGGTGGGCGGGCACGACAAGTCCGGCTTCAAGAGGCCCGACCGCTGGTTCGCCAGGTTCGGGTCCTGGGCCACGTTGTGGCCGGGAAACCTGAGACCGCAGAAGAGAGCCACGACGACGGCTCCCTGTCCGTTCTCTCAGACTGGATCGATGTCACCCCACACTTCGCGCTTCATGTTCGTGGCGACAGCATGGAGGGGGCGGCGATCCTTGAGGGCGACCTCGTGCTGGTCCGAGAACAACGAACTGCACAGGACGGCGACATCGTGGTAGCCGCCGTAGATGGCGAGACGACGTTGAAACGCCTTCGGATCCGGGCGGATGGCGTGTGGCTCGTACCGGAGAACTCGAAGTACAAGGCGATCCGTTCGGACGAACCGCTCATCCAGGGTGTTGTCGTGGGGGTTCTGCGGGGCGTTCCCTCGCAGCTGGCAAAGGCACCAGGTCGAAAGGTCGTGGGGAACTTCGGGCGCCTGCCAAGAGGAAAGCGAACCAAGGAGAGCCGGTATGAATCTGTTGAATGAAGAAGTCGCCGAGAAACGCTCCTTGAAGGCCGCCCCCACCAGCACCGTCGGTCGCGGGAAGGCGGTGGTCCTCGCTTCGGCCCCGTCTTCTTCGCACCACACCGATGACTTGGTGTCGTTGCACTACGGGAACTCGCTCGAGTTCTACAAGAGCTGGCCGGCTCCAACCACGATTATTTCCGATGGTGCGTATGGCGTCCTCGGCTTCGAGGGCGACACCTCGGATCACCTCGACGTGCCGGATTGGTACGAACCCCACGTCAGGTCGTGGGCGGAGTCGGCGACCCCCAACACGACCCTCTGGTTCTGGAACTCGGAGATCGGCTGGGCTGCCGCGCACCCCATCCTAGAGAAGTACGGCTGGCGTTACGTCAACTGCAACATCTGGAACAAGGGCGTGGGGCATATCGCGGGCAACGTCAACACGCAGAAGATCCGCCGCTTCCCTGTCGTCACGGAGGTCTGTGTCCAGTACGTCTTCGAGGCACGGATCGGTGGGAAGCCCTTGAAGAGGTGGCTCCTCGACGAGTGGAAGCGCACGGGGATGCCACAACGGAAGGCAAACGAGGCTTGCGGCGTCAAGGACGCAGCCACGCGGAAGTACCTCGACCAGGGACACCTCTGGTACTTCCCGCCAGCCGAGGCCATGCAGCAGTTGAGCGACTTCGCCAACCAGTTCGGCAACCCGGAGGGCAGGCCCTACTTCTCCCTGGATGGAGTGAAGCCAGTCTCGCAACGGGAATGGGCGAAGATGCGGTCGAAGTTCAACTGCCCCCACGGTGTCACCAACGTCTGGGAGCGGAACGCGGTCCGAGGCGACGAGCGGGTGAAGGTCAATGGCGGCAGAGCGGTTCACTTGAACCAGAAGCCACTCGACCTCATGAAGCGCATCATCGAGGCATCTACCGACGAAGGCGACGTGGTGTGGGAACCGTTCGGGGGCTTGTTCTCTGGCTCGCTGGCAGCCACGCAGCTTCACCGAAGGGCATACGCGGGCGAGATCGACCCGACCTACTACCAGTATGGGGTAGAGAGATACGTCGATGGCACGAGGCAGATGCCATTGCTTCCTGCGGGAAAGGCCCGGGCGCGAGCTACCTGAGCTTCCTGCCCCACTTCAAGCCGAGCTGCTTCCTGAGAGCCTGCTCGATCTTGTCGTCGTCCTTTCCAGCCAGGAGCCGCATCCAGTCCTTGACCGTCATGCCTTTGACCTCGGTCGCCTGCGTCTTCTCCTTGAACTGCTCGATTTCGGTGTGAACCACCCGATCCATTTTCGCGTAGTTCGTGTCGAGTCGGTAGCTGAACTTGGAGGTCAGCTGCCGCAAACGCGCCTGATACTCCGGCTTCGGCGAGTATTGCCTGCCCTTCGCTCCCCATGACTCCACGACCTTCGTCGCCTGGGCGAAACGCTCGCCCTTCGCCCCCTGCCACTTGAGGCCGCTCGTGTTGGTCTGCCGAAGGTTCCGTGTCCGTGCGGAAGTATCATTGGGCTCCACTACTAGGTAGTCAGGCGGATTGTGGTAGTGGTTGTCTCTCGCCTTAGCAACCGACCGGGCGGATACGATACATACGCCGAGTACGTAGGGCTTGCCGAAGATCAGATGCTCGGGAAGCCAGGCAACCAAGACGACCTGGGTCTGGTCGTACTTGAAGTGCTCTTGGCTGTCCTTGAACCGTCCGGTGATCTCGGTCGCCATCGGAAACCACGCCTTGACCTCAAAGCCAGGAGCCGGAGTGATTCTGCCTTCGAAGATCACGTCGGGAAATCCAGGGTCTTGCCGCTTCCATCGGCCCAGGCCCTCGAATTCCTTGTGCCGGTTCAGGCGTTCCACTGTATCGATCTCGATGAGGTTCCCGAGCAGCGGGGATAGTTTGGAGACGACCTTGGCCATGTTCATCGCGGCGGTTGGCGAGATCGGCTCGGAGATCGTCACGAGGTCGAGGACGTGATGGCGGAGGCCCAAGAGATGGGGACTCGCGGCTTGAATCGCGGTCTTCGTATCCACGCCAGCAGAACTACATCTGCCCCGTCCAGCGGACCAAGTTCCTGGCTAAAGGGCGGTTGAGGAGTTCTCTCTCGCTTGTCCGTACCTTTGTGGATCGCCCGGATCGCCCCCCTCGACGAGTCGCCCCATGATACATGAAGCGGATGACCCCGAAAAGCCCCGGTCCGTCCGACGTTGATGAGCTGCTGACGCACCTGATCGCAGGCGCCCAGGGCGACCATGAACAGCTCGGGGCGCTGGCGCGCGGTATTGGTGAGGCGCTCGATCTGCCGCTCGACGTCCATGTGGTCGGCGAGCCGCTGTGCCTGGTGGCGCTGGACTACGCCGGCAACTCGCGGCGCGGGATCGTCGCTTGCTGTCGTCGAGAGGACGGCGCGGAGTACGCAGTCAGCCTGGCCGACGTGGCGCTGCCCACCAACGCCCCTGGCCGCCTCCACATCGACGCCTACCGCCAGTGGCTTGGCGCCGCGCCGGCCACCGAGCGCACGCAAGGCATCGCCAGCGCCGCGCGCAGGCACACTCATCAAGCGCCTCAGCAGGCGGGTGATGATGACCTCGATCTCTCGCGGCCCGTGGAGCTGGTCGTGCTCGCCGTCAAGCAGCGCGCGGCGCGCTGCCGACTCTTAGGCAGCGAGCGCGTCATCACCCTGCGAGCTGGCTCACTCCGGCGCCTGATCCCGGGTCAAGTCGCGACCGTCCAACCGCACAAGCAGTGGCGCCACAACGGTCACCCGTATCTGTCCGGTGAAATCGTTTCCGCGCGCATTGACGCTGAGGCGCTCGGGCTCCCGCCCCTTGCCCTGCACCCGCAAGGCGAATGGGATCCTGCCGAACACTACTGGGGCGAAGACGATGAGCCGATCGAGGCCTGGGCCAAACCCATCATCGAGCGCGGTCCGAGACCGCTGTTTGAGATGGAGCAGGTGCTACCAGGCAGCGATCCGGACGACTTTGACGACCCCATCCTCGAAGCAAATGAGCTCAAGGACGCTGGCGACGCGGCGGGCGCGCGCGAGCTACTGCTGAAGCTCCTCGAAGCCGATCTGCGCTGCTTGGACGCCCACGCGCACCTGGGCAACCTGGAGTTCCCCCTCGACCCCGTCTGGGCCCTGAACCACTACGAGATCGGCGTGCGCCTCGGTGAGCTTGCCTTGGGGAAAGACTTCAACGGCGTGCTCGAGTGGGGACTCCTCGACAACCGACCTTTCCTGCGCTGCATGCACGGCTACGGGCTGTGCCTGTGGCGGCTCAAGCGCTGGGCAGAGGCAGAGCAGGTGTTTGAACGGCTGCTGTGGCTGAACCCCGCCGACAACCAGGGCAACTGCTTGTTGCTCCCCGATGTGCGCGCACGCCAGGCATGGGTGGATGACGACGGGTGACGCCCCGTGGGCGCCGCTCTTGGCGTCGGCGAAGGAGAACGCCCGTCTTGAGCTCCAAGCCGTGCTCCCCGCCGAGCTGGTGAAGGCCATCGACTGGTCTACCCTTGAGGTGTTGCCTCCTAGCTTCATCGACAGCGCGTTTGTAGAGACGCAGGCTGACATTCTATTCCGCGTGGAGATAGCCGGCCGCGACGCGCGGCTCTACGTCGTGTTCGAGCACAAGAGCGACGCCAAGGCCCGCGCGCTGGTCCAGGTCGGCGGCTACGTGATGGACGTGCTCGATCAGTACTTTGAGCACGGCGGCAAGCTGCCGGCCCCGGTCGTCATCCCCGTCATCCTGCATCACAGCGAAGCCGGCTGGACCGTGGCTCAGAGCTTCCACGAGTTGTTCGACGAGGAGGTCCTGCAAATCCCTGGCGTGCGAGAGCACGTCCCGAGCTTCCAAGTCGTGCTCGACGACATCAGCCACGCAACGGACGAGGAGCTGCGCGCCCGCGCGGCAGGAGTCGCTACCCACGTCGTCCCCCTCGCGCTGTGGGCGCTCAGAGACGCTCGACGTGGCCCCCGATTGCTCGTTACCTTAGCGGCATGGGTAGACGCCATCGCCCAAATCGCTCGCTCCCCCAGCGTCCGGGATGCGCTTTTCGCCGTCCTGCGCTACCTTTCCGTTGTCAACGAGGCGATCACCACCTCCGACCTCAGCCGGGCGCTCATAGCGGCGCCACCAGAGACTAGGGAAGCACTCATGACAACACTTGCAGAGCAGTGGATGGCTGAAGGACAAGCCAAAGGCGAAGCAGAAGGAGAAGCCAGGGGAGAAGCCAGGGGAGAAGCCAGGGGAGAAGCCAGGGGAGAAGCCAGGGGAGAAG
>CAZKDY010000001.1:107208-177036 GCA_964551615.1 uncultured Polyangiaceae bacterium | reverse complement strand
CCAGGGCCACGCGCAGGATCCTGGAGCGGCTGCTGCAGCTGAAGTTCAAGGCTGAGGCCGACGAGACCGTCACCGCGCGGCTCGCGGCAGCCGACGAGGCGCAGTTGACTCAGTGGACCGAGCGAGTGCTCGACGCTCAGACGCTGGCCGAGGTGTTCCGCTAAACTCCCACCACGCCGAGACAAGGCCGCACTGGGACCCACTGGGTACCCCCCTCCATCCGCGCGCGCGACCGGAGCGAGACGCGGCCGGATCAGGAGGGGGCGCCCGCCGGCAGCCCGCTGTCGCGCGGAAACGCGGCAGCTGGCTCAGTGGTTGGGTGCCGCCGGAGCAGGGGGAGGTTCAATAGCAACCTCAACCTCTTGGCCGTTCAGCGACATGACCAGGACCGCAAAGCCCTCGTCGTCAAACTCTATTGTGCCCAGCGCTGTGTCTTCAATCTTCACCCGCCAAGTGTCGCCCATTCGACCGACCTCATCTACCCCCGCGCTCGCGACGGGCGATGCAGTCAGCTGGGTTCTGCAAAGCGCCAAGCTGCGCGGCGTCGCCCGGATGGGGGTGGCTTGTACCGAGTCACTGCGATTCGGCTACGGCTGACTGGCTCCACTTGACTTCCCAGGTCGCTGCAAGGCTGTCGTCACCATAGCTGGCCGGTTGGTCCCTGCGGCGCTGGAAGGTCACGTAGACGCCGCCGCCCCAGATGATCATGCCCAGGGCCAACCCCACTACTTGCTTGGTGGTCGACACGCGCTCGTCCACCGGGTGCCCTCGGAACTTTCGGTTCCTTGTGGCAACAGACCCTTTCGCCTCCACCCGCACGAAGAAGCGGACTTCGTCCGCGTGTCGCTCCGTCGGGCGCACGGGGACCGAACAGCACACGACGTCACCAGGAGCCAGGTCAACGTCGAACGGTGCTGGGTAGAGCAAACACCCGTCACCCAAAGGTTTGCGAGACTCTTCCTCAAAGGAGAGTCGACAACGGCGTGGTGAGTCGACACAACTCTGTAGCCATATATCGACCCGTGAGTCAGCGCTTAGCCAATCCGAAGGCGTCACCACGAGCCACTGCACCTCATCAGTCTCGAGCAACGCGTCCTGTCCGAACTCGCTCCCTAGAATGTCAGGTAGACCTTGCGGAAATTTGCGAGCCTTCGACCAGGAGACCAGCGCGCCGATGGTGCTCGCGACGAGGAGCAACAGCACCAAGAGCATCACCCATTGCCCATCGAAACCCATGATGACGAAGATCGCCAGGTACACCGCAGCGAGTAGCCCCAGCACGAGCGACGTGAAGATGCTCGCGACGAGTTGATCGACCCGAAACTCACGACGTAGCACCAGGCCGGCTGTGGCGAGCACCGATAGCCCTGCCCACCAGGGTCCGAACGTCAGCATCGGTACACCAACCAACAGCGAGAGGAACGCGAGGGCGTACGCCGGCCGAAGGTTCATGTTCGCGCGCCCGAAAATGCACAAGCACCCAGCGCCGAGCCAGCTTTACCCCAAAAATCGACTACCACACGGCAACAATGGGCACAACCAGGCCACCTCGAGCAGGGCGTTGTCAACACCTCGCTGGCCGCGAGCCAAGCGCGTGAGACGCCAGGGTTATGCAAGAGCGCATAATGGATTGGGGGTGGCTCTTGGCCGCCTTGGAGCGGTCCGTTCGATGCCCAGCACCGAGACGACGCCCCACGCGGACAGCGCTAGCGATACGCGCGCTCAATCACGGCAGTCAGGTCCGGGCCCTTCCAGTGGGGTGTGGTCCAGCGCAGCCGCTGATCCTTCCAGTTCTTGGCGGCCTTGCGCCAGCGCCCGCGCGCCAGATATCGGCGCATCAGTCGCCTGCCCTCGTCCACGCGCGCTAGCTCTTGAAGGCTGCGCACCAGCACGACGTCCGGCGCCCCCGGCAAGTAGAACACGCTCTCAGCCGTGAGCGCGCGCCCCGCGTTGCCGCGTGAGCTCCCCATGGATTCAGCGGAGCGCGTCTCGACCTCCACGCCGGAGCTCGTGGCGTACACGATCGCGTTGACGGTGATACGCAGCAGCTCAGGCAGCGGGCTAAAGGGCTCGATGTGCGGCTCGAGGCGAGAATGTTCGTCTTCGTGTGGAAACAGGCTCTGCACCGGAACGTCATCAACCAGGGGTAGGCTGTGATGGACGAGCGCTGGCAGGTCGTCACCCAACGCGTCGAAGGCGAAGGTGAGGTCGAGGGCGCGCCCAGCTGCGCCGTGGCGCTCAGTCACCAACACCGTCGCTACGTGCAAAATGAGCCCCGCGAGGGGCGCGCCGCGCTTCGACAGCAAACGCTCTGCTTGTGAGAGCACGTGGCGATCCGTGAACACCAGCGCAAACGAGGCAGCTGGCGTCCGCAAGTCGCGCGCGGGCAGCTCGAGGTTGGTCTGAGCCAACAGGTAGGTCAACGCTCCGTCGACCCAGAAGGCCTTGCGGCGATGCAGCATGAAGTTCAGCGCCAGATCCACGTACGGGACGAGCTCGCGGCGCTGCCAAGCTGGGGCGCCGCTCAGCGCGCTCCGTGGGTTTTCCGTGAGGAACCGCTGCACGTCCAAGATCTGCTGGATGCTCTCGCGATCGAGCACGGTCGAAGCCTCGTCAAAGCCTGGCCGCATCCGAACCGCCTCCGCGACGTCAGCCACGCGCCTGCTAGCCCCCGAGATGAAAGAGCCGAGGCGCTCGTGGGGCAGCGGTGGAGGGAGCTGCGCCGCCGCTGCCTGAAGACCAAGCTCCGCCCTGATCCAGGACGCGTCGTAGGCTGGCATGCCGTCGCGGAGGCACTGCTGGTAGCTGGCCTCGAAGCGCTCGAGCAGCTCGATAACCCGCGCCCGCATAGCAGGCCGCGTGGCAGCGACCCTGGGCGTCTGATGATCGAGAGCAGGCAGGGCCATGTCGATCCAAGCGCGATAGTGCTTGCCGCAGTAGTCGAGCACCAGCGCCTCCTCGATCGCAGGCGGGATAGGCGGGCCCTTCGCCTGAGGCGCGGCAGCAGAGGGGCTCTCGCCGCGCGCTCGCGCCTTCAGCTCTGCGCGGAGCTGGGGTTCCAAGTCTTCGTGGGTCGTTGCCCTATGGATTACAGCATCCCCGACCAGCTGGCTCAGCAGCTGGGCGCCCCGCTCCCCACGCTGTTTGGAGTTCGCCTCAAGAACCAGCCCACGCCCCTTGAACTCGAAGCTCCCCAACTGGAGCGCGCAGCCGGTGGCGTTCTCACCGAACCAGTTCCAGCGGCTGCCGTCACGGTCCAGCGCGCCGCACGAGTCGAGGGCAGCCTCCACCCGGGCCCGATCCTTCACATCAAAATGCACCCGCGTGATCAGCGTCAGCTCGCCGTCGGTGTTCTGCAGCTGCGGGATGGCCGGCTCGAGGAAGCACTCCACCCACAGCTGATGCGCGATGCGCGGAAAGAGGGCATCGACCCACCCAAGGTCCTCGCCTTCGTCCGGGTCGGCGTAGAGGTCCGTCAGGTGTTCACGGAGCCAGTCGTGGGCAGAGCGTGGAATGGCCAACACGCCGCGCTCCATCTCGGGCTTGCCCGACGGTCCACGCTCGACGACGCGCGCGGCGATCCAGTCGAAGCGGTTCAGGCTACGTGAAGCCGTGCGCTCGGCGACGGTCACGGTCCTCCCATTCACCACGTCGCGCAGGGTGATGGAGACCCCAGGGGAGATCGCGATCGCCTCATAAGCACGCAGCTTCGCGGCGCGGATCGCCCGGCCGAACGCGCGCGCGCCGGGGGACAGCGACGAGCGCTGCTCCAACAAAAGATCGATCGCCGTCTTGTGGGGCTCGAGCTCGTGGTCGCAGACGAACGCCATGAACTCAACGTCTTTCGAGAGGTGGAGCACCTCATCCGACAGCTCCTCGTTGCGGCCGACGAACGGACCCCAAAAGTCCACGTAGGCCATCGCGGCTTCCACCTGGAAATGCGCAGCGATCAACCCATCGAGCGCCTCAAAGAGCGCCACGCGGTCCTGCACCGTGTACCAAGTGGGCGCGCGCTGGGTCGCGCAGCACGCCTTCGCCTGCTTACCACTGCCACACGGGCAGCGGTCGTTACGCCCTAGCTTCGTCTTCATGTGCATGCCCAGCCTAGCTGAGCAGCTAGCGTAACACCAAGGCAGCCCAGGCGTGCCGGCGCGATGCTGCGCCTGAGCGCGACGCTCTGGAGCAAGACAAGCTCAAGCGCAGCCGCGAGACACCGTCTCAGCACGAAATCAGCTACTGAGCGAGCCCGCATTCCGCTAGGCTCAATCAAGAGGACGTGCACTGGATCACTCCAGAGTCATCTGGAGCTTGGCAATGCGCCGCTCCCGCATGACCGCGCCTAGCAAGGCGCGGCCCTTTGGGACGCCGCCCTGTCAGCTTCGACGCGCGCAGTGCTGGGCGCTCAGGCGCTTTGCGACGGGTACCCTCACCCGCTATGCTCACGCCCCGATGGACGCGCTGGAGCGAGACAAGATCAAGCGCAGCCGCGAGACGCCGCCCGCCGAGAAGCTGCGGCAGGCTTTGGAGTGCGCGGACGCGGGGCTCCGCCTGCAACGCGCCAAGCTGCGCGCACGCTACCCGGAAGCCTTCGACCAAGAGATCGAGCAGCGCTTCTTCGCCTGGCTGTGCCGTGAGTGACGCCCCACCCGTGGAGGCTGCGCTGGCCCACGCGACGGCCACCCTGAGCCGGCTGGGCGTCCGCTTCGCGTTGGTTGGCGGACTAGCAGTTTCCGTACGGAGCGATATTCGATTCACCCGCGACGTAGATCTCGCGGTGGCGGTCGGGGATGATGAAGAGGCTGAGCACGTGATCTACCAGCTGCGCTCGGAAGGCTATACTCCTACTGCCACGGTGGAGCATGAGAAGCATGAGCGCTTGGCTACCGCGCGGCTGCGATCACCCTCGGGGATGGTGGTCGACCTGATCTTCGCCTCGAGCGGCATCGAAGCAGAAGTCGTTAAGCACGCGGGCGCCTTCGACTACCCCGGAGTCGGGCTCATCAGCGTGGCAGAGCCCGAGGAGCTGTTAGCGATGAAGATCCTGTCCATGGCGGACGACCGCCTTCAAGATCGAATCGACGCGCAGAACCTCCTCGCCTGCAACGACATCGATCTCGCGCGGGTGCGGCAGCGCTTGCAGGAGATCACCGAGCGACGCTACGACCGCGAACAGAATCTTGAAGCGAAGCTTGAGAGCGTACTGCCGCGGTCCTAGTTCCGTGTGTTACGCTGCCAACGCCGCGCGCGACTTGAAGCGCGGCCATCCATCCAGCGAGATGCCACGACGTGATTGGCTGCTCGAGCGCAGAAGTTAACGTGAACAGCCGCACGGAATCACGACGAAGCGGCTCCCGAGTTGCTCAGCCTGTGCGAGCAGCAGCGCTTCAGCTCGCCTTTCCAACAGCACGTCGGCAGGCAGCCGCTCCGCGGGCCTCAATGGCGGCGACGCAGCACGCCTCCGCTGCGCCGCACCCAGTACACGTAGGTCTCGTCGACGGCGATCTGCTCAACGCTCCCAGCGGCCACCCGCTGGCGCTGACCGCCAGCCCGGGCGACCCGATACAGGCCCCCCCTAGAGTCCGTGGAGGCGAAATAGACGTATTGAGCGCTGAGCGCGACGCTCAGCTCCCCGGGCAAGCGCTCGCTGTCTGGCGGGTTGCTCTTCCAGAGCACCCGCGCCGCCCCGCCAGGCCTGGGGATCAAAGAAAGCTTGGAGCTCTCTAGGCACGCCACGTCCGCGTCATCGAGCCCCATGGCGTCGCAGTCCGCGTTGGCGCGCAGCTCAGGCTGCGGCCCGCTGGTTTGCCGGTAGACGTTGTTGGCTACGCGACCCGTGAGCAAGCCGTAGCTCTGCGAGCCTTGGTCACGCCCACAATAGAACACCTCGCGCTCATCTCCGGTGAGACAACGGAAGTAGCCAGCGCCGTCCCGAAGGTCAGCGCCGTCCTGCATCACGCTGCGCAGCTCAATCCTGGTCTTGGCGGCGACAAAGGCATCGTCGTCCCGATCCGAAACCGGCTCACCATCGTATTTTGAGGCCCAATACACGCGACCGTCTACCGGTCCCGCCAAGCAACGTCCCCCGCCGTGGGTCAGGTGGCGCGGCTCCCCGCCTCCCAAGGAGAGCTGCCATAAGCCCGCTTGGTCAGCAGCCTTGCTGGTGTTCTCCGCCCACCAGGTGAGCTGCTGCTTGCTGACGATCAGCACCCTCGGCGCAGTGCCGGGCACGCTGGCGACCACGCTGAGCGCCCCGCCCGCGGCCGGCTGACTGTAGATTGTGCCGTTGGAGGCGTCACCCCAGTAGAGTACCCCTGCGGAAACAGCGATGCCGCGTGGTTCGCCGCCGGTGGCCAAGAGCTCGCTCCCTCCGCCTGCAGACTGCGGCGCGCTGAGCCCCGTCGCGGCTGGCGTAGGGATCTTCTCCGACTTGCAGGCTAACAAGCTCCCGACCAGGATGAGCAGCGCCCCGAGGGACGGCTCGACCCTCGACGCCCCAAACTTCGACGCCTCGCCCCCACCAGCTCGGCCGCGCCCGCGGCGCCACGCTCCAACGTTCCACATCGGATGATCGTACCAGCCGCTAGATCCCCCCGTACAGCGGCACGCTGCCCAGCGCCCGCAGCTACTCCGCGGCCTCACCGGGCGGCAGCACCGGCTCCGTGAAGTAGCTGCGTAGTCTAACCTCCAGCGCGTCCAGCACGCGGGTGGCACGCTCAAGGGTGACGCCGTGATACTCGTTGCGCTCGTCGCGAGACACCTGAGACTCATGCACCTGCAGGCGCTCTGCGAGCTGCCGCTCGGAGAGGCCACGCGCGATCAGGGTACGCCCCAGCCCAGCAGGTTAACCAACTCGTCAAGCTCACCGCGCGGGAGGCGCTCGTATACTCAAGCTCGTAACCGAACCGGTCTAGAATGCCCGAAAATTGACCGTAGTGGGGGTACAGTTCCACGCGGCAACTTTGGCGCGATACTAGCCTAGGTGCTCGTGCCCACCGAGCGCCAGAGCCGTCCCCCCACCCCCGGCCCTGCTGCCATGCACCGCACCGCTGCTACTCGTCCCGCACGCCGCTATGCGCACATGCATAATGCGCAAGACGCCCCGATCCGCGCCCGCACGCCGCTATGCGCACATGCATAATGCGCAAGACGCCCCGAGAGCCCGCACGCCACTATGCGCACATGCATAATGCGCAACACGACCTGATCCGCGCCCGAGCGCCACTATGCGCACATGCATAATGCGCAACACCTCCTGATCCGCGCCCGAGCGCCACTATACCCACAGGTCGCCTGGCCACTCTCGCCACCCCCGTAAGGCTCGCGGAGCACCCGAAACTTTTTTCAACACAGGCCTTAAGGTCCTGACCCAACGTGCCGCTCTCTCCGCTGCCAGGCGACGCGCCAACCGTCGCCGCCGCTGGAGAACGCCGTGCAGAACACCACTCACTACCTTGGGCTGGTCGCCCTCAGCCTGATCACGGGCTGCGCCCCGAGCCTGCTCTCGCCGAGGAGCCCGGGCTACGACACTCAGGGGTGCGTGGAGGACTCGCTGCGCCGATCGACCCACAAGGGCTTGGTCAGCCAGGCGGCTTCACGCTTCGGGCCAGCCTGCGCCGACGAGGATTGGGCAGCCTGCAGCGCCCTGGGGGTGATCTCCGAGAGCGGCGCCCTGGGCGCGCCGGATGACCACGAAGCGGCGCGCCTGTACACCATGGGCTGCCACGGCGGAAACCCGCGGAGCTGCGTCAACCTCGGCAAGCTCATCGAGCGGGTGTCGCCGGCCGCCGCCGATCTGGCCCTGGCCCAGCGCCTGTTCACCGGCGCGTGCGACTCCGGCGAGGAGTACGGCTGCGCAGCCCTGGGCCACACCCTGATGGCCGGCAGCCCCGGGATGGCCCAAGGCGCCGCGGAGTCGCAGCAGCGCGCCCTGGAGCTCCTAACCGGCGCGTGCGAAGCAGGCCGCTCAGAGGCGTGCTTCGATCTCGGCGAGCTCAAGCGCCGAGGCGGGCAGCCGTCAAACGTCGCCCGCTCCTACTACGCCAAATCCTGCGCCGCTGGCAGCAGCCTCGGCTGCCAACAGCTGGGCTCTGCGCCTACCGTGGCCACCCGCTGATTCCGTAGGGTTATTCGACCGCGACGGTCGTACGCAGTCGCTGCACCGCCCCCGTGACCACCTGCGAGATCCGCGCCTCGGTGACGCCCTCGCCAATCTGCCGCAGCAGCAGGCTGACGAAACAGCGCGACAGTGGCCCGGCATGACGCCGGTTAGTGCTTCAGCCGCTGGCGATGGGCTGGATTTGCAGCGTAAACTAGGCCATGCACGCGATGAGGAGCTGGGGAGGTGCGGCGGCGTTCAGCTTGGGCTTGGCGCTCACTGGCTGCGGCGACGAGCAGACTTGCCAAGCGTCATCCCTCGCGCCCGCGGCGTACGTGATCGACGCGGAGACGCTCGAACCGATCTGCGATGCTGAGGTGGAGATCCGCGAAGGCGACTACGTCGAGACCATCACCTACGCTGACGGGCCCGAGTGCAGCGGGCTCTACCTGTTGCCGGCCCGGCTGGGCACCTACACCACCTTCGTGTCGTCAGCGTCGGGCGACTACAACATCACCGCCACGCAGATCACGCTCAGCGCGGGCAGCTGCGGCAGCATCGCCCCAGAGCACGCCGGCCCCCAAGGCGGCCTGCCGGGGCAGCCGAACGCCGTGACGGTTACGCTGAGCAAGCACTAGGTCCGCGCGGCAAAGCTCAGCAGTTGAATCACGCATCACAACCCTGACAGCGCTTCCGCGAGCCTCACGACGCGCTCCAGCGCCTGCTCAAGCTGGGCCTGTTCGACGCTGACGCCGGGGAGCTCGAGCGTGACCGAGGCGTCATCCATGCTCAGTCTCCCAGGCCCCCCCAGCGAGCTCCAGAGCAGTGGGCCGCCGCGCGCCAACGCGGCGCGGGCCCGCGCGGGATCTGCCGCATGCAGCGTCATGACCCTTTCAAGCTCAGGCCAGCCGATACCGCCGCCGCCAGCGCCTCCTTCGACCGCGTGGAGCCCCGCCTGCAGTGGCGGGCTGAGCTGGGCGGAGACGTATGTCAATTGGTTGCGCACGTCATAGCCCTGCTGATGACCGACGACCCAAGAGACGCGCACGCTGCACCCTCGCCATGAGCCCGCCGCGGCGCCGGAGAGCGGCCCGCGTTCAGTGAGCGTCAGGCCGAGCGCTTGGCACGCGCTGCCCGAGCCGCCAGCGAGCCCCTGGCCGATACCTCGCGCGCTGCGCGCCGTGCTCCAGATCAGCCAGACCACGACGAACGGCAGAGCGAAGCAGCCCACGCCACCCACGGCGATCGTGAGCCAATCGGGGAGCGCTTCAACCACGTGGACTACCTAGCACCTGAGCGCCGCGCTCGCGCTCGCCTGGCTGCGGTGACGCCTCAGTCGTTCTAAGCACAGCAGCGCTTGAACTTCTTGCCTGAACCGCACGGACACGGGGCGTTGCGTCCGGTGTGTGGCGCCGCTGGTGGTGGGGCCGGCTTGGGCGCCGCCTTGCGCGCGGCGGCGTAGCGGCGACGCAGCTTCTCCACCCCCACCTGCTGCAGCAGCGCCGCCCACAGCGGCTTCGCCATGGGACCGCCTTCAAGGGTCGGAGCCTTCAGGGAACCCAAGGAGGCCTGCCCGTGGGCGACGCCGTAAACTTCCTGCGCGTCGGTCCCCAGATCAACGAACTCGACGGCCACGTTGTCGCAGGGACAACCGGGGTTCAGGCAGTACATGTCTTCAACCAGGTACTTCCTGCCGTCGTGCACGACCGTCAGATCAAAGTCCCACGGGATGACCTCGTGGAAGGGCACCATGTCCCCCTCTGATTCAATCCGCACGGCGACAGACTTAAAGTTCGGATCCCCCGCCTGACCGCGCCCCCGGGCCCAGCGTTCGCTGAGCCAGTCTCGGCAATCAGCCGTCGACAACTGCTCTCGAAGATAGGCCAGCATGTCGTCGCTGGCGGCTGCCGAGCCGTCGACCCGCTCCAGTTCAAGGGCGTCCCCGTCGCCTGCAGCCCGTCCGCGCGCGATCACTTCGGCGACCCTCATCCCTCCCTCGTCAGCTGGGATCAAGCGGTGGATGACCAGCGGCAGCTGAGTACATGGGCACGTCGGGTTGCGACACACCTGGGCGATCACCGCGCAACCAGCTACGTCGTCCGGCGCATCGAACAGCACAAACGGCTGGCCGTCGTCGACGACGCGAACCGAACTAAGGACATCGATCATCGGCGCCGAATGTGCGCGGCGGAGCGCGGAGCGTCAATGGCTCTTCTGCCATCGGAGTTCCAACGCGGAATCGAGCACAAGAGGAGCCTTCTAAGGGCCTCGCGGAGCGCGGCAAGTGGGGTACCGGCCCGCTCGTCTCTGGCGGCGCGCTCTTCGTCGGTGTCCACGGAGAATTTCTAGCGCGATCGCGCCGGCGCCACCATACCCAGCTTGACACCCTAGGCTCCGAAATGGGCTACCTGCTCCACTCAGCCCAGACGTAGCCTCGCTCGCCCTGCGTCCAGCGCCTGAGCTGAATCGAGTGCTCTGTTTCCGTAAGAATAGACACATCACTCAGGTAGGCGACCCGTTTGACCAACTGCTCATCAACGTGCAACGTGGACAGCTGGGCTCACTCTCCAGCGCGAGCCAGCTCCGCTCGGCTCCGCAACGGCTAACCAGCAACAGGCCCACGGCGCTCGCTAAGGCCAAGCTGCCAAACAGGCAAAACCACGGGGCAAAGCGCATGGCAGCGCTGGTCGTGTCCAATATCATCGGCTGCACCTCGCGTCTTGGACTCAACGACGCCGCGCGCGTTGGTAGGCCCCACGCTGTTTCTCGCCCGACTCGCCTCGTGCTGCAAGACTGCCGCCAGGGTGTTTCCCCTTCGGACTATTATCCTGACGCGTGAGAGTGGTGGTAAAAGAAGGACCCTAGCCTCGGCGCGCTGGCTCCAAGGCCTGCTGCAAGATAGCCGCAGCCCGAGCGCAGTCTCACCGGCGCTGTCCACGCGCTGAGCCGACAGCCATTTACTCCGCACGGCAATATGCAGAACACCGCTGAGATCCTTGAGGTACTCGACAGCTGTTGCGCGTCGTTTTACTCCCCGATGCTCGGCGGCAAGTACGCTTGCCCGACGGCAGCTTGCGCAGCGCGTGGCACCCCCCTCCAGGGCGCTGAGGGAGTTGAAGGGCGGGAGCTGCGAGCGAACGGGGCACGAGGCGGCGAGCGATGAGCACGCCCAGCTGGGAGCGCCGCAGCTCCGCCGTCGTGGCCTTGCTGTGCGCCCTCAAGGCGCTGGCGCACCTGGCGCTGATCGCGCGCTACGACTACCACTCCGATGAGCTCTACTTTCTAGAGTGTGGCCAACGCCTAGCGCTGGGCTACGTGGACCACCCCCCGCTCATCCCCTGGATAGCTAGGCTCGCCGACGCTTCTGGCGGCGGGATCGTTGCCCTGCGGTTACCGGCGGTGCTCGCCGGCAGCGCGACGCTGTACCTCGGGGCCTGCTTGGTGCGCGAATGGGGGGGCCAGTGGCGCGCGCAGCTGATCACGCTGCTCTGCCTATTTCTAGCGCCGGCCCCGCTGCGCATGACCGGCATGCTCGACATCCCCGTCATCGAGGTCTTCCTCTGCACCCTGACCGCATACCTCGTCGTGCGCGCCCTGAAGCACGACGGCCGCTGGGTTTGGGGGTGGGCGGGCGCAGCGCTGGGCCTCGCCGTGCTGGCCAAATACAGCGCTGTGGCGTGGGGGCTCGCGCTGTTCTCAGGGCTCTTGGTGTCACCGCAGCGCCACGTCTTGCGCGCGCGCTGGCCCTGGCTGGGGGTCGCCGTCGCGGTGTGTGTCCCGCTGCCCAACTTGGTCTGGCAGGTACAACACGGCTTCCCGACCCTTGAGTTCATGTCCGCCATGCGCGCGCAGCTAGCGGTGAGCCAAGGCCGCTGGTTGTTCCTCGCCGGGCAAGTGCTCTATTTCGCTCCGTTGGCGGTGCCGGTTTGGATCGCTGGGGTGGCCTTTGGGTTCAGGCGTGAGGGGGCCGACGCTCGGGTGTTCAGCGTGCTGTTTGTGGCGCTGCTGATCTTTATGTTTATTTCCTCTGGGAAGCCATACTACCTGGCCAGCGCCTACCCCCCGGTGCTCGCGGCAGGCGGAGTGGCGCTCGAGCGCTGGCTCGCGTCCCGAGTCTGGCTGCGACGCGGCCTGATCGCGGCCATCGCGACCACAGGCAGCGGGCTGGCCATGCTGTGTCTACCCGTGCTGCCCATCCAAGAGTTGGACGCCACCTTCGACGCGCTGTTCGGCTGGGCGGTGCCGCCGATCCTGCTCACCGACGACATGCACCGCATGTTCGGATCCCGAGCGCAAACCGAGACCGTCGAGGGCGTCTACGCCGGGCTAACCGCGGAGGAGCGCCGCGTCACCAGCGTCCTCGCGGGGAGCTACTCGCAGGCTGCGGCTTTCAATCACTACCGCACGGCAGAGAGCCCGCGCGCAGTGAGCGGGCACATGACCTACTACCTCTGGGGGTATGACGCACAGCGCACTCAGCTGCTGGTCGCCTACGGCGTGCCGAAGGACCTGCTCGAGCGAGCCTATGGGCGGTGCGACGAGGCGGCGCGTATCGATACGCCGCTCGCCACCCCCGCCAACACCGACCTCCCCGTCTACGTGTGCCGAGGGCTCGTCACAGCGTTCGACGCTTGGTGGCCGCTGCTGCGCGACTACGGCCATCGGCCGCTTGGCCCCGAATGACGCCGCGGCGTGTGATCGACACAGCCAGGGCGGCGCGACCAGGCAGCGGGCTTTGAGCTACAGCCAAAGGGCGACGGCGCGCTGACTGGCGCTCCACCCCAGTTCGGCCCAGGCTTTGCCCATGACGACGGGCTACGCCACGTGTTCGCTGTGTGAGGCCGCCTGCGGGTTGGTCGTAGAGCACGATGGCCGCGACATCGAGTCGATCCGCGGAGACGCTGACGACCCGTTCAGCGCGGGCTACATTTGCCCTAAGGCGATGGCCCTGAAGGAGATCCACGAGGATCCGGATCGGGTCGTCTATCCCCTGAAGCGCGTCGGTGAGCGCTTCGAGCGTACGACGTGGGACGACGCGCTCGGTTTGGTGGCGCGAGGCCTCAGCGACGTCCAAGCGCGGCACGGCAAAGACGCCGTGGGGCTATACACCGGCAACCCCCTCGGCCACAGCTACGCGGGCACCTTGGCCTTCGTGCTCTTGCACGCCATCGTGGGCAGCAAGAACCGCTTCAGCTCGCTGTCCGTGGACGCCCTGCCGCGGCTGCTCACCAGCTACCTGATGTACGGCAACCAAGCGCTGTTGCCCGTCCCAGATATAGACCGCACGGCCTACCTGCTGATGCTGGGCGCGAACCCCATGGTGTCCAACGGCAGCATCATGACCGCGCCGAACTTTAAGCAGCGCCTGCGCGCGCTGCGCGCCCGCGGCGGCAAGCTGGTGGTGCTCGACCCACGCCGCACCGAGACCGCGCTCGAAGCCAGCGAGCACGTCTTCATCAGGCCCGGCAGCGACGCCTACTTTTTGCTGGGGGTGCTGTGCGTGATCTTCGAGGGCGGACTCACCAGGCCGGGGCCGCCGCTCAAGCAGAGCACAGGGCTCGAAGCGCTGCGGGCCGTCGCCCTCACGTTTCCTCCAGAGCGGGTCGCCGACGTAACGGGGATCCACGCGGATAAAATCCGCGAGATCGCCCGCGACTTCGCCGCCGCGCCGAGCGCCGCCTGCTACGGCCGCATAGGCACGTCGACGCAGCGCTTTGGCGCCTTGGCTTCGTGGCTGTTCGAGGCCCTAAACATCGTAACCGGCAACCTCGATCGCCCCGGGGGGATGATGTTCAACACCCCCGCCGCGGATCTGGCCCGCGTGGCCGCGCTGGTCGGGCTCAAGGGCAGCTTTGGCAGGTTCAAGACCCGGGTGCGCGGGCTGCCGGAGTTCGCCACCGAGCTGCCCTCCGCGGCGCTGGCGGAAGAAATGGACACACCTGGGCCCGGCCAGATCCGTGGGTTGATCAGCGTCGCCGGCAACCCCGCGCTGTCCCTCGCCAACGGGCCGCGCTTGGAGCGCGCCCTGGCCAAGCTAGATTTCATGGTGGCCGTGGACGTGTACATCAACGAGACCACGCGCCACGCCGACGTGATCTTGCCTACCACCTTTGGCCTAGAGCGGGACGAGTACCCGCTGCTGGCTAGCTCCATGGCCGTGCGGAATCGTGCGCGCTACAGCCCGGCGCTGCTGGCGCCGCGCGGCGACCTGAAGAGCGATTGGCACGTGTTGGGCGGCGTCGGTCAAGCCCTGCTCGAGCAGCGTGGCGGCAGCGGCCGTGTGGCGGCGCAGCTGCTTCGCGGCGTGTTCTCCGCGGTGAAGCCGCAGCACCTCTTGCAGCTGCTGCTGCGCCTCGGTCACCACCGGCTGTCTTTGGCCGAGCTGGGAGATCACGGGCTCGATCTGGGCGCCCTCGAGCCCAGGCTACCGGGTGTGCTGCAGACCGCCGACCAACGCGTTCACCTGGCGCCGCGAGCGCTGCTGAACGATTTGCCCCGGCTAGAGGCAGCCCTTGGCCAACGAGCCCAAGCGTCACCCGCCTTCGTGTTGATCGGTCGCAGGCAGCTGCGCAGCAACAACTCGTGGATGCACAACACCGAGCGCCTGATGACCGGGCGAGAGCGCTGCACCCTGTTGGTCCACCCGGCTGACGCCGCCCAGCTGGGCTTGTCAGCTGGGGGCCGAGCGCGCATCACCTCGCGAGTGGGCAGCGTGGTGGCGCCGGTCGAGATCAGCGATGAGTTGATGCCTGGCGTGGTCAGCTTGCCCCACGGATTCGGACACACCCGAGGAGGCAGCCAGCTAAGCGTCGCCGCCCGCTACGCTGGGGTGAGCATGAACGACGTCACCGACGAGCTCGACATCGACGAGCTCGCGGGGACATCCACCCTCAACGGCGTACCAGTGCAGCTGTCGGCCGCGGACGCTTAGGCCGCGGACGCCGAGGCCAGACTCTGTTTGACGAGGGTTGGGGGTGGGTGGGCGCGCTACTGCGCGCTGACGCTGCTTCCGCAGTCTTTTTCCGTGACCATTTGGACCAGGGGCAGGCAGGTGTTGCCCACGTAGGGGTTACAGTAGTTGGAGAGACACTGTTCGTGCTTGCCCGCTGCGCAGCCCGCGCCGCCGGACAACGAAGGCCGGCAGTGCCCTTCAACGCAGTAGGCGCCGACGCCGCACTGGATGTCGTAGCCACCGAGCGGCTTACACTCGGCGCCGTCAGCGGCGACGGGCTGGCAGGTGCCCTGATACGGCTCCTGCCCAACCGCTACGTCGTCCTCAATATCGCAGTAGAGGCCCGCGCGACAGACCTCCGCCAGCGTGGAGCCAGCGCCCACCTCACAGTTGGCTCCCTGTGGTAATGCGGTCGTGCGCTGACAAGTCCCGAGGCCGAACACCTGGAACAGGCCCCCACAGCTCATGAGGACGTTGGCGTTTGCCGACGGCTTGCAATCCGAGTCCGTGCCGCACACCTGGCCCTGGGTCTTTTGCCCTTGAAACACCAAGCCGCAGGCGCGCATGCCGTCGAACTCTTCAAGGAGCTCGCGAGCCGTGGGCGTGCAAATGCCGAGCAGGCGCTTCAGGCTGCTTTGACACTCCGAGACATACTCGGGGTGGTAGCTCTTGGTGGTGGCCGCCACGGCCTGAACCTCTTTCGCGCAGTCGGCCAGGTACTTGGTTCGACAGCTCGCCTCGTCGAAGCTGAACAGGCGAGCGCAACACGGCTTCGCGGCGGCGCAATACGACTCAGCCGTCGCGCTACAAAACTGCTCCAGGCCCAAGCGCCCAGCGTCGCTCGCGTCCACCGACCCCGCGTCCGCCGTGGCGCCGCCTGAGCCGCCAGCGTCGCCGCCCGTCGCCCCGCTGCCGCCTGTCGCCCCTCTGCCAGACGCGCCGCCGGTGGCGGCAGCGCCAGCAGCGCCCCCGCTACCGCTTTGCCCTGCGGAACCGGCCGCGGCGCTGCCCGCGGTCGCGCCCGAGCCGTCATCTGCCTTGAACTGGTCGCCGCCGCAGGCGGCGAAGGGTAGGCTCGCCAGCAGGGCCAACACGCTGAGCTTTAGGACCCTTGAGCCCGCTGAGGTGCGAGCAGAAACCACATGCTTCATAAACCAAGCCTCTTGACGCCTTGAGAAGTGAGAAACCCGCAGCCCATCACGAATCGCGCCAACCCGCGCGCCATGACCTAGCGCCCCATTCGACACGAAGACGCAACTGCCAACGCTCCCCTAGGCTAACCCCGTGGGCGCGACATCACACGCCCGCCGTGAACTCAGGCTCACTTTAGGCTAAATTCCCCGCTCGACTGCTGGGCAACAGAGCAGTCTCCAGCCACCTGGGCACTACGCACACGCGCCAGCGTGACGCGCAGGACCCGCCGAGCGCGGCCTTCGTCCCCGAGCGCAATTCGCGCTACACCAGCCTACGTGGCGGGGGACTCAGGATCGAAGCTGCAGCCGCGATGGCTCGCTGTCGCTAAGCTGCTGGCCGTCCTCGCGGTGCTGCTGGGACTCGGCCTGGCTTATCGCCTGGGGGTGTTCTCCGATCTCGCCGACCCCAAGAGCTTCGCCCAGGCAGTGCTCGCGCTGGGCGCGTGGGGCTACCTAGGCTTTGTCTTGGCCTACACGCTGCTGCAACCGTTTGGGGTCCCCGGCACCGTGTTCATCGTAGCGGCGCCGCTGATCTGGCCGTGGCCCATCGCCTTTGCGCTGTCCATGGCCGGTACCATGGCAGCCAGCGTGCTCGGCTTCAGCTACGCGCGGTTCATCGCCCGCGACTGGATCGCGGCGCGGATCCCAGCGCGCTTCCAGCGCTACAACGCGGCGCTGGAGACTAATGGCTTCCGTACGGTTTTTACTCTGCGCTTGATTTTTTGGATGCCTCAGGTGCTCCACGGTTTTTTTGGGGTGTCGGGCGTGCGCTTCTCTACCCACTTTTGGGCGTCACTGTTGGGCTACATCCCGCCGCTGTTAGTGGTGAGCTATTTTGCCTCTGAGGTCTTCGACTCCGCGGGGAATCTTCAACCGCGGGCGTGGACCATCCTCGGCGCCTTGCTCGCGGCGTCGCTGTTGTTGCTGGCGACGTTACGCTGGTTTGACAAACGCCACGCGCCTCCGCGGGGCGCGTGACCGGGGTGGGCTAGCGCGCCCCCCCCACCCCCAAAAACTACCGGCGCCGTGGGACGCGCTTGCCGCCTGGGGCCCTCGCGGCGGGTGCTCAGTCTGCGCCCGCGTCGCTCTGGCAAAGGTCCGCGGCCACGTCAACGCACGCTGGCGTGTTTCCCCAGGAGACACAATTGGCTTTGTCGCCGCAGTGGCTGTTCGTGTCACCGCAGTACTGGGCGCCGACCAGTTGCTTGGTGGAGGCGTCGTACCAACAGCTCCGCGACGGGGTGCACCAGTTCGCGTACTGGGTGATGTTGCCACAGTCCTTCTGGTGCTGGCTCGCGCAGATCGTACACAGCGCTGCGACGTCGAGGGTCGCGGGGCAGTCCGCCGTGAACGTCTCGTCGGTGCGGCACACGCCCGCGTCATCCAGGTACTCACCGCCCGCGTCAGCGCCCCCGGTCCCGCCGGTCGTCGCGCCGCTCGAACCGCCGGTCGTCGCGCCGCTCGAGCCGCCGGTCGTCGCGCCGCTCGAGCCGCCGGTCGTCGCGCCGCTCGAGCCGCCGCTGGTCGCGCCGCCAGAGCCGCCGCCACCCTCATCGCCGCCGCAGGCCGAAACCGCCGCGACCGCGATGGTCACCGAAATCAGAGCCAGACTAAGGTTTCGCATACGGGACAACCTAGCATAGCGTTGGGGCGGAGGGAGCACTCTACCGTGCGGAATTTGTCGAGCCGAGGCTGGCAAGCAAGCGAGGCGGGTTCGAGTGACGAACACCGCGCCAGAGACGCTGACGCCTGTGGTCTGCTTCACGGCCCCGAGCTGACCTGACCGGCGCGTTCTGAGGGGATTCAGCCGCGAGCTTCGCCGGTGACAACGAAGTCGAGCGCCGCTGCCCGCAGTGCACTATACCGATCCGGCATGAGTCGTGAGCTGACGGTCTCCGAGTTCGACGCGCTGCTCGGGTGCCCACGCCTCGGGTGGGTCACGCAGCCCAGCCCAGTCAGCCAGGTTACCCTGCCGGACAGCGCCGGAGGAGCTCGCTTTTGGGTCAAGCGGGACGACCAGCTGGACGCACTATACGGCAGCAGCAAGCCGCGCAAGCTGGACTACCTGCTGGCCGCTGCCCCGTTCGCAGAGGCAGAGGCCTGGAGCTCAGTGGGCGCCATCGGCTCAGGACACCTGGTCGCGCTGACCGCGGCCGCGCAGCAGCTCGATCGCAAGCTTCACGCCCACTGCTTCTGGGAGCCGCTGTCTGCGGGGGTGGTTGACAACCTAGCGTACGTCGCCTCGTTCAGTCACGCCCTGGACTATTTCTCGACTCGAGCCAGCCTGGCGTTGCGGCGCCCTGGATTACTCCTTGCGGAAACATGGCGCGACACCGTGACCATCGCGCCGGGCGCCACCACCGTCACCGGCATGCTGGGGCTGGTGCGCGCCGGGCTGGAGCTAGGCGAGCAGGTCCGCGCTCACGAGCTAGAAGCCCCCGCTCATCTCTACGTGCCGCTGGGCTCTGGAGGCACCGCCGTCGGGCTCGCGGTGGGCCTTGGGCTCGCTGGCCTACGACCCACGCTGCACGCCGTCGCCGCGGTCGAGCGCGTCTTCAGCACGCGCCTCGGGCTCGGCCGGCTCCAAGCGCGGCTGCTGCGTCGGCTGGCAGACCACGGCCTCGAGCTGACCCAGGACCAGGCGCCCGCTGCGATTGTCATCGACCACAGCCAGGTCGGGCCGGGCTACGGTCAGTCGACCGCGGCTGCCCTGCTCGCCTGCGAGCAGCTCACCGCTGCAGGAGTCCAGCTCGAGCCGATCTACAGCGGCAAGGCCATGGCCGCGCTGCTCAAGCACCCGGAGCGCGAGGGCCCGGTGCTGTTCTGGTTCACCGCCCACGGCGGGACGCTGCCACAGGGAAGTAACTGGCGAGAGCGTCTGCCCCCTGCCCTCGCGCGCCGCCTCGAACGCAAGCCGCTGTCGACCACGCGGAGGCGACTACTCCAGGCGGGGGCCGCGGCGCTCGTGCTGGCTGCCGGGGCGGATCGGCTGCTCCTGGGCTACGAGCCGCTCCCCAACTGGAAAGGAACCGTGCTCTCTGCCCGCGAAGCCACGATCCTCCAGGCCGTCGCTGAGGCGCTGATCAGCCCGAGGCCAACCGGCCAGGCGCTGCTGGCCATCGCCCAGGGCGTCGATGGTTTTCTCAGCTATCTGCCCGACGGGTTAGTCCGAGAGATCCATGTGCTGATCACGTTCATCGAACAGAGCACGCCCCTGGGGCTCGAACTGCGACGCCTGAGCAACCTGACCCCGGCGGCGCGGGAGTCGGCCTTGAGCAGTCTTCGGGACCGGGGCGGCCTGCTGCTGGTGGCCTACCGGGGGATCCGCGACCTGTGTCTGCTAGGCCACTACCAGCAACCCTCCACCTGGCCTGCGCTGTCCTACGCTGGACCCCTGTTCGTACGGGACCAGCCCCGCGAGCCGTGGCCCGCCTACGAACAGCTCCGTGCGGTCCCTGGCGCGCTACCCCGAGGGCTGGTCCAGTGATCTTCGACACGCCGACGCTCCGCGGCCCGCTCCACCTGAAGGCCGATTTATGTATCGTCGGGTCCGGCGCCGGCGGCAGCATGGTGGCGATGGCAGCGGCCGAGGCGGGGCTCAGCGTCATCGTGCTCGAGGCCGGCGGTTACCTGACCCCCGCTGACATGAGCCAGCGTGAAGAGCAGATGTTTCCCCAGCTGTACTGGGACGGCGGAAACCGTACGACCAGCGATCGAGCGGTCAAAATCCACCAGGGGCGGGGGGTGGGCGGCTCGACCTTGCACAACCTCAACTTGTGCAAGCGCGTCCCCGCCAGCATCCGTGAGCGTTGGAGCCGCGAGCGCGGCCTAGAGCACCTGAGCGCCGCGACCTGGGACGCCCTGTACGACGAGGTCGAGAGCTTGCTCAGCGTGTCTGACGTCGAAGAGTCCCGGTGGAACCGGCACAACAAGCTCTTGCAACAGGGCTGCGAGGCGCTGGGTTGGCGCGGCGGCGGGCTGCGCCACAACCGCACGGGCTGCATCGGCAGCGGGTTCTGCGAGGTCGGCTGCGCCTATGACGCCAAGAACAACGCCATCAAGGTGCTGATCCCGCGAGCCATCAAGGCCGGCGCGCAAGTCCTCAGCCACTGTCAGGCCATCCGGGTGCGTCACCAAGGCGGCAAAGCCGTGGGCGTCGACGCGGTCAGCATCGAGCACCCCCACCAGCGCCCCGGCCAGGCGGTCACCATCGACGCCCCGCGGATCTGTCTCTCGGCATCGGCGACCGCCACCGCAGCCCTGCTGAAGCGGTCCCGGGTGCCCGCGCCTGAGGGCAGCGTCGGAGAGACCTTGCGGATCCACCCAGCGGTCGTAGTCGCCGGCAGGTTTAAGGAACCGGTGATCGCCTGGAAGGGGATCCCCCAGACCTACGAGTGCACCGAGTACCTGAACTTCGACGAAGGAGCGCAGGGCCACCGGGTGTGGATCGTCCCGGCCTTCGCTCACCCGGTGGGCACGGCGACCTTCATCCCAGGCCACGGTGAGGAGCATCAGCGCGCGATGGAGAGCTACGATCGCCTGGCCGTGCTGACGGCCATGATCCACGACGAGAGCGCGGGCAGCGTGGACCCGAAGGGAGATTTGGGCCTGAGCATCGACTACTGGCCGAACGAATCAGACCGTGGGGAACTTTCACTGGGCCTCGAAGCCTGCGCGAAGCTGCTGTTCGCCGCCGGGGCCGAGGAGGTGTTGGTCCCGTCCCAGCCGACGCGCAGCATCCGACCTGGAGAGCCCCTCGGCCTCGTCGATATGCCTATCGAGGCCGGCAAGATCGATCTGACCGCGGTGCACCCGATGGCGTCGGTGCCCATGGGTGACGACCCAAAGACCGCCGCGGTGGGGAGCGACGGCAAGCACCATCACCTCGCAGGCCTGTGGGTCGCCGACGGGTCACTGTTCCCGACCTCCATCGGCGTACCACCCCAGCTGTCCATCTACGCCCTGGGCCTGCACGTCGGTCGAGCGCTCGCCCGCTCCAAGATCTAGTAGCTCTAGGCTGCGCTGGCGGCGACACCGGCCCGGTTCACGCCGCTGGGTTTGAATCCGCAGGGGAGCCATTGGCCGGCCTAGCCAGGGCACAGCCTGTGGCTAAATCCTCGACGATTTCGGCAGCCGACCGCAGCTCACTGATCGCCTGGACGCACTCACCGGCATACAACGGGGTCACCTCAACGGCTTCTTTCGGCATGCTGGGAGTGAGCGCAAACGGCGAGTAGAGTGGCCAGCCCACGCGCTGCATGCGCGCCAGATGCGGGCCCAGCGATGGCGGCACTAGTCGTCGGCTCGGCTCGAACAGACGGTTGATCCGCAGCAACCACGCGGGCGCGTTGCCGTCGGGATCTAACCAGCGCGCAGTGGCGGCGTTGAGGGCGACGCGGTGCGGAGCCACCCAGCCCAAGCTGAACAGCGCGGTCACCAGCGTCTTCTGGCTGACCAGCAGCCGCGCTTTATACGCGTCGTGGACGCCGGCTTCTGGCGTGAGCAGAAAGCGGGTCCCAGCCACCACCCCGTCAGCACCCTGTTCAACGGCCGCGCGTGCGCTGACGCCATCGTAGACGCCGCCCGCCGCCAGGATCGGCACCGGTGATGGCGAGAGCGCTTGCCGTAATGCCGTCAGCAGATCGTCACGGCGCAGTGTGCCCGTGGCCAAGTGCCCACCCGCTTCAGACCCTTGCGCGATCAAGGCCTGTACGCCGTCGGCCAACGCATGACGCGCCTGCTCGATGCTGCCCACCTGCTGCCACACAGCGACTCCAGCTTGGCGGAGCCGCCCCACCAGGTCCGCCCCAAAGCCGTAAAAGCGCACCACGACCGCCGGTTTTTCCGCCAGGCAAGCCTCAATATGCGCTTGGTCGGCAAACGGCATCAACAGGTTGGCGGCGTAGGGGCGCCCCCCGCAGTTACGGCGTGTCTCCGCCAGCGCTGCGCGAAATGTCGGCGCTGGCATCAGCCCAACGGTACCCAGCCCGCCGGCCAAGCTTACGGCGCTGGCGAGCGCGCTACCCGAGCAGCCCCCACCCATCCCAGCCTGTACGACCGGGTACCTAAGACCCAGCGCTTGGGCCCAAGCGAAGCGCTCTGACATCACGTTGTGTTGGTCCGGGCCATTTGCCTCTCCTGATCTCGCGTCACGCAGGCGCCGAGCGAGCATACCTCAACCAGCGACCTTGACCAAGCAGCGGAGCTCACCCTGGGCCATCGATTCCGCACGGACTCATAAACTGCGCGCTCGAGGTCGCCGACGACCAAGCGCGCAGCGCTTCGCCGGCTCGGCAGAGCGAGGATGCACGCCTCACGCGAGCTCAGCATCCCGCAGCGCTCGTACGAGGTCCGAGGGCGCGCGCCAGCGCTCGTGACGGCAGCTTACGCTGGACCGCGCCCCTAGTGTAAGCTGCGCCGAATGCGTATTTTGTTGACCGGTGCGACGGGTTTTGTCGGCGGCGCCATCTGCAGCGAGCTGTTGCGCGCAGGGCACGAGGTGCGCGCGGTGGCCCGCCGGGCACCTCCAGGGCCTGATCGGCCTGGTCTGGAGTGGATCGAGGGCGATTTCGCCCAGGACCACACCGCCCAAGTGTGGCTGCCCCGGCTAGAGGGCGTCGACGCCGTGGTGAACGCGGTGGGCATCATTCGCGAGGCAAAAGGCAGCACGTTCGAGGCCGTTCACCAGCGCGCTCCCATCGCGCTGTTTGAGGCCTGCCGGTCCCGCGCGATCTCACAGGTCGTGCAGATCTCGGCGATGGGGGTCGCTGACCCGGGCTCGACGATGCCGTATCAGACCACCAAGCTCGCGGCTGACAACTGGCTTCAGGGGTCAGGGCTGAGCTCCGTGATCTTGCGACCATCCCTGATCCAAGGCGTCGAAGGCGAGAGCGCGCAGCTGTTCCGCGAGCTAGCGGCGCTGCCCATCGTACCCATCGTGGGCAGCGGCCAGTACCCGCTCAGGCCCCTGCAGGTCGATGATCTGAGCCGCGCCGTGCGCCTGGCCCTCGAGCTCCAACCCCGAGTGACGGGCTGTTTCGATATCGGTGGGGCTCAGGTCGTCACCCTGGAAGAGATGCTGCTGTGCATCCGGAGCTGGCTGGGCGAGCGACCGTCGGGTCCAACCCTCAAGCTACCGTCAGCGTTGGTCGGGTTCGCGGCTCGTATCGGCGACCTGACGGGTGTGGGCATGATCGACTCGGCGACCTGGAAGATGCTGCAGGCTGGCTCGGCTGCGCCTATCGACGAGTTCACGGAGGCCTTTGGCTTCACCCCCCGCGGCCTCGCCGAGAGCCTCGCGCTCGCGCCGGCTGGCCCCGCGCTGCGCTGGCACGCGCGGCTGCGCCCACTCAAGGTCCCGATCCGACTACTGGTGGCCTCCATCTGGCTGATCACCCCGGCGGTCTCGCTGTGGCGATGGGAGCTGAGCCTGAGCTTGCTGCACAAGAGTGGTTTCCATGCGGAAGTATCCCCGATCCTGCTGGTCAGCTCCTGCGCCTTTGAGGTGCTGCTGGCGATCAGCCTCTTGACGGGCCGCCTCGTGCGCTGGACCGGCGCGGTCCAGATCGCCCTGATGGTGTTTTACACCGGGGTCCTGAGCATCACTCAACCCGAGCTGTGGCTGGACCCGCTCGGCTCGCTGTCAAAGAACCTGCCGCTGATCGCCGCGACGCTGGCGATGATCGCCCTGGAGGACCCCCGGTGAGCTACCCGCTCCTGAAGACCATCCACGTCCTGTCCATGTCGCTGTTCTTTGGCGCCGGGCTCGCCTCGGCGATCGTCAAGCTGCGAGCGGACCGCACCAAGGACCCACGGGTGATCGCGTTTGTCCTCGGACACATCGTGTGGGCCGATTGGTTGTTCACGATCCCGTCCGGCGTCTTGTTACCCATCACCGGGCTGTGGATGGTGGTCCTGGCTGGCCTGCCCTTCACGCGACCTTGGATCGTCCTAGGGATCGGGTTTTATGCAGTGGCCGGGCTGACCTGGCTCCCGGCGGCGGTCTTGCAACTGCGCATGCGCCGCGCGGCCGATCAGGCCCTGAGTACAGGGCAGCCGCTGCCCCCCGAATACTGGAGGTGGACACGCGCGTGGATCGGTCTTGGGATCCCCTCGTTCGGCGCGGCGCTGTTCACGGTGTACGTGATGGTCACCAAACACGTCCCACTGTGGCAAAATTGATCCCTGTCCCACGCGGAACCGATTTAGGCGCCGCGCGGATCCTGCGCGAACCGCGCAAATGCTGCGCCGCTCAGGGCCTCGCCTCCTCGATCTGCGTGTGCTAGTCGCGGTGCTGTGTCCACCCCTCGCTCTGTGACCCTCGATGGGAACGAGGCCGTGGCCTCGGTCGCCCACCGCCTCTCCGAAGTCATCGCCATCTACCCCATCACCCCCTCGTCCACTATGGGCGAGCTGGCGGACGAGTGGGCGGTCAACGGCAGGCCCAACCTGTGGGGCCAGGTGCCGCGGGTGGTGGAGATGCAGTCCGAAGGCGGCGCCGCGGGCGCAGTGCACGGCGCGCTGCAGGCTGGCGCGCTGACCACCACCTTCACCTCTTCGCAGGGCCTGCTGCTGATGCTGCCCAACATGCTGAAGATCGCCGGGGAGCTGTCGTCGTTTTGCATGCACGTGGCGGCGCGCTCGGTGGCGACCCACGCGCTGTCGATCTTCGGTGATCACTCCGACGTGATGGCGGCGCGCATGACGGGCTTCGCCCTGCTGTGCTCCAGCTCAGTGCAAGAGGCCCAGGACCTAGCCGCCATCGCCCACGTGGCCACCCTGGAGTCGCGGATCCCCATGCTGCACTTCTTCGACGGGTTCCGCACCTCCCACGAAGTCAGCCGCATCACCGCGCTGGAAGACGACACCTTGATGGCGCTGGTTCGCCCGGAGCTGATCGATCAGCACCGGCTGCGCGGCCTCACCCCCGACAAGCCGGTTCTGCGCGGCACCGCGCAAAACCCCGACGTGTTCTTCCAGGCCCGGGAGGCCTGCAACCCGTTCTACGACGCGTGCCCCAAGGCGGTGCAGGACACGATGGACCACTTCGGCGAGCTCACCGGCCGGAAGTACCGGCTGTTCGACTACGCAGGGCACCCCCAAGCCGAGCGCGTGCTGGTGCTGATGGGCTCCGGCGCTGAGACCGCGCAGGAGATGGCGCGGCACCTGGTCGCGCAGGGCGAGCGGGTGGGCGTGGTGACCGTGCGGCTCTACCGGCCCTTCGACGTAGCTGCGTTCCGCGCCGCCCTGCCCCCGTCGACCCAGGCGGTGTCAGTGCTCGACCGCACCAAGGAGCCAGGCGCGGTGGGCGAACCGCTGTACCAGGAGGTGGTGTGCGCGCTGGCAGAGACCAACCCGGGCAGCGGCCCAAGGGTGGTGGGCGGGCGCTACGGCCTGTCGTCAAAGGAGTTCACCCCGGCGATGGTCAAGGCGGTGCTCGACGAGTTGAAGCAGCCGCGGCCCAAGGCGCACTTCACCATCGGCATCAACGACGACGTGACTGGCCACTCGCTGCCCTGGGACGCCGACCTAGACATCGAGCCCGCAGAGACCGTGCGGGCGGTGTTCTTCGGGCTGGGGGCGGACGGCACCGTCAGCAGCAACAAGCAGACGATCAAGATCATCGGCGAGGAGACCGGCCTGCACGCCCAGGGCTTCTTCGTCTACGACTCCAAGAAGTCAGGCGCGATGACGGTCTCGCACCTGCGCTTCGGGCCCAACCCCATCCACAGCACCTACCTGGTGCGCCGGGCCAGCTTCGTCGCCTGCCACTACGCCCCACTGCTAGAGCGCACCGACGTCCTGGACCTGGCCGAGCCTGGCGGCACTTTTCTGCTCAACACCGAGCTGGAGCCCGACGCCGCCTGGGCTGCGCTGCCCATGCAGGTGCAAGCGCAGATCCGCGAAAAAGAGCTGCGCTTCTACGTGATCGACGGCTTCAAGGTGGCGAAGCAAGTCGGCTTGGGCCGCCACATCAGCGCGGTCATGCAGACGGCCTTCTTCGCCTTGTCCAAGGTGCTGCCCCTGGACGAGGCGCTGGCTCACATCCGCGACGGCGTAGAGAAGGCGTATGGCAAGCGCGGCGCCGAGGTGGTGAAACGCAACCACGCCGCCATCGACGCCACGTTGGTGGAGCTGAAACAGGTGAGCGTGCCGGTCGGCGGACCGCATGGTCAGCCGCGGCCCCCGCCGGTGTCCGCCAGCGCTCCCGACTTCGTACAGCGGGTGACCGCCATGATGATGGCCGGCCAGGGCGATCTGCTGCCGGTCAGCGCCTTCCCTCCCGACGGCACCTGGCCCACTGGCACCGCGCAGTGGGAAAAGCGCGCCATCGCGCTCGAGGTGCCCGATTGGGACGCGAGCATCTGCATCCAGTGCAACAAGTGCGCGCTGATCTGTCCGCACGCCGCCATCCGCGCGCTGCTGATCGACCCGAAGGACCTAGAGCGCGCGCCCCAGAGCTTCCCGGCCGTGGATTTCAAGTCGACGGAGGTGGGCGCCGCGCCCTCTGGCGACAAGTGGCAATACACCCTCGCGGTGGCGCCTGACGACTGCACCGGCTGCGGCCTGTGCGTCGCCTTCTGCCCGGCGAAAGACAAGTCCAACCCGCGCCACAAGGCCATCGACATGGTGCCCATCGCGCCGCTCCGCGACGACCTGCGAGCCAACTGGGCGACCTTCACCAGCCTGCCCCAGCTGGACCGCACCACGGTGCCGCGCGAGCTGAAGGCCTCGCAGTTCTTAGAGCCCCTGTTCGAGTTCAGCGGCGCCTGCGGGGGCTGCGGGGAGACGCCGTACCTGAAGCTGCTGAGCCAGCTGGTGGGAGATCGGCTGCTGGTCGCCAACGCGACCGGGTGCTCGTCGATCTACGGAGCGAACCTGCCCACCACCCCCTGGTCAAAGAACAGCGACGGGCGAGGACCGGCCTGGTCCAACTCGCTGTTCGAAGACAACGCCGAGTTCGGCCTGGGCATGCGCCTGGCCCTGGACGCGCGGACGGGGCTGGCGCAGCAGCTGCTCAGCGGCTTAGCTGGCAGCCTGGGCGACGTGCTGGTGAAAGAGCTGCTGGACTCTCCCCAGGGCGACGAAGCGGCCATCGCGGCGCAGCGGGCGCGGGTGGTGGCGCTCAAGGCTAAGCTGTCCAGCATCGACCGCCCGGAAGCAAAACGGCTCGCGGTGCTGGCTGACGCCCTAGTGCGCAAGACGGTGTGGATCATCGGCGGCGACGGCTGGGCCTACGACATCGGCTACGGCGGGCTGGACCACGTGCTGGCCTTGGGGCTGGACTTGAACGTGCTGGTGCTGGACACCGAGGTCTACTCAAACACCGGCGGACAGGCGTCGAAGGCCACGCCCATAGGCGCCGCGGCCAAGTTCGCCGCGGCGGGCAAGGCAACCCACAAAAAAGACCTGGGTCTGCTGGCCATGTCCTACGGCCACGTCTACGTCGCCAGCCTGGCGATGGGCGCCAGGGACGCGCACACGCTGAGGGCGATGCGCGAGGCGGAGACCTACCCGGGGCCGTCGCTGTTGATCGCCTACAGCCACTGCATCGCTCACGGCTACGATCTGGTCCACGGCGCCGAGCAGCAGAAGCTGGCGGTGGACTCGGGCGTGTGGCCGCTGTACCGCTTCGACCCGCGCCGGGTAGCCGAAGGCCAGTCGCCGCTGCAGCTCGACTCGCCAGCGCCGAAGCTGAAGCCGCGCGACTACATGAAGAACGAAGGTCGTTTCCGTATGGTAGAAATGCGCGATCCGGCCCGCTACGCGCAGTTGCTGGAGGCGGCAGAGCAGCACGCCACCCGACGCCGCGCCGTCTACGAGCAGCTGGCCAAGATCCAGGTGCCGAACTTCAAAGGGGAAGAGCGCTGATGACCGTGGACCTGTCGACGACGTGGCTCGGCCTTGAGCTGCCCCACCCGGTGATGCCCGGGGCCTCGCCCCTGGTGGATGATCTGGACACGGTAAAGCGCCTGGAGGACGCGGGCGCCGCCTGCATCGTGATGCACTCGCTGTTCGAAGAGCAGCTGCAAGCCGAGCAAATGGCTGCCTACAAGCTGCTAGACGGCCCCGGCGAGAGCTACGCCGAGGCCACCTCTTACTTCCCCACCACCTCGGACTTCAACCTGGGCCCAGACGCGTACCTAGAGCAGATCCGCAAGATCCGCGAGGCAGTAGAGCTGCCAGTCATCGGCTCGCTCAACGGCTCGACGCCGGGCGGCTGGCTCGAGTACGCGAAGCTGATTGAGGACGCCGGGGCCAGCGCGCTGGAGCTCAACATGTACAGGCTGCCGTCCGACCCAGCGGTGGGCGCGTGGGGGGTGGAGGAGCACCAGCTGGAGATGGTGCGCGCGGTGAAGCGCGGCGTGACCATCCCGGTGGCGGTCAAGCTGTCACCCTTCTACACCTCGCTGCCGCACTTCGTGTCCCGGCTGCAGGAAGCGGGCGTAGCCGGAGTGGTGGTGTTCAACCGCTTCTACCAGGCCGACATCGACCCCGACAGCCTGAGCCTGAACCGCACGCTGCAGCTGAGCGATCGAACCGAGTTGCTCCTGCGCCTGCGCTGGCTGGCGATCCTGTCGGCGCGCACCCCGATACCGCTAGGCTGCAGCGGCGGCGTCTTCAAGCCCATCGACGTGGTGAAGGCGCTGATGGCGGGCGCCTCGGCCGTGCAGACGGTGTCCGCGTTGCTCGAGATCGGGCCAAAGCATCTGACGTTCTTGCGCGAGGGCCTGTCGCGCTGGCTGGAAGAGCACGAGTACGAGTCGGTGACCCAGCTCATCGGCAGCATGAACCTGGCCCGTTGCCCGGACCCGTCGGAGTACGAGCGCTCCAACTACATCAAGCTGCTGCAGAGCTACCACGGCGCCGCCGACTGACGCCCTTGGCCTTGAGTCGACCGCCAGCTCGCTGCCGCGCGGCAGTATAGGCGCGGGCCTCAGCCCACCGCCGAAGCTGCCGACGGGGGAGTCGCTGCCATGACCGCACGATCACGTCCGGTGTGCTTGGCTTGGTACAGCGCCGCGTCGGCGCGCCTGATCAGCGCGGCGGCGTCATCGCCAGGGGCGAACTGCGCGACGCCGATGCTGATGGTCACCGCGCGGTGCTCCCACGCAAAGGCGCGAAAGGCCTCCACGACCCGCTGCGCCACCTTGCCCGCCTCATCCAGGCTGGTCGCGGGCAGCAGCAAGGCGAACTCCTCACCACCGTAGCGCGCGGCCAGATCCGCTGGGCGCACGGCGGCGTCGAGCAAGCCACCGCTGATCCGCAATACTTCGTCGCCTGCCAGGTGACCGAAATCGTCGTTGTAGTTCTTGAACCGGTCTAGATCGAGCATCACCAGCGAGAGCAGGGTGTCGTCCTCACGCTGCCCATGCAGCAGTTTGTTCAGCGCCTCGTCGAACGCGCGCCGGTTAGCCAAGCCGGTCAGCGCGTCGGTGTCAGCGTCGCTGCGCAGCCGGGCCGACTCCCGCCGTTGCCGCTCCAGCTTGTCCAGGAGCAGAGCCACCCACCAGATCAGCCACGCCACCGCGCCGCCGCTGAAGGTCGCCATCAGGGCAAACGTCAGCACCTCAGGCAGCGCCAACCAGGACTGCAACAGCTGAAACACGTAGGTGAACGCCACGGGCAGCAGCAGCACAGGCAGCAGCAAGCGCCGCGCAAACACGCCACCCAGGGTGGCGGCTGTGGTCACCTGGGTCATGCCGGTAGTCGGCGTGGCGGACAGCCAACCCAGCGTCGCCAGCAGCAACAACCCGCTGGTCCGCAGCGGTACCTGGCTGAACACCGCGTTGGCTTTGCCGGCCAGCGCGATGCCATGAGACGCCAGCCCGGTCATCGCGATCGCCAGCAGGGCGACCGCCAGCGCTTCGCGCAAGAGCATCCAGCGACGCACGGTGACCAACAGGCCTAGGCTCCCCAGCAGCACCAGCGCCGCGGCGGCCACCCCGCTCACGTAACCGGGCGGCAAAGCGGACAAAGCTGCTGCCGGAGGGCTGAACCCCTGATCAAGCGCCGGGGCCACGGTGAGCGCGTGCTTGCCGAGGGTCGCGACCCCAAGGCCCAGCACGAGCAGCGACAACAGACACGCGACGTGAGATCGCCAGCGCACCGCGGCGTGGTTGAGCAGCAGCGCCGCGCCAGACAAGCTAAACCCGATCGCCACGGTGACGGTCATCGGCGGACTGCCGAGCAGCACGCTGACCGACCCCGGCGCGCTCCACCACCAGCCTACCAGCGCGAGCAGCCCAACCCCACACATCGACACGCCGACGGCGCGGGAGAAATACCGGTAGCGCCGCACGACCTGCGGATCCTCATGGAATAGCGCGGCCGTCACGCCAGCCACCTCGCCTGCACCCTGCAGCCGCGTTCGCGCGGGCCGAATGCCACCCTGGGCGAGCGCGACCCAGGCGTCTGATTTCGGTTGACGCCCATCAAGCCTGCCTACCCCGGACTGTGCCACAGTTTGCCGACGCTTGAACCAGCAACCGGCCACGTCATGCCGCGTTCGGCGCGCAGGAGGGCCGCGCAGGCTCCGCCACCCAGGCAGCAGGCTGATCCAGGCCGCTTCGCGATTGTTGCGCCGGCTCGCTGGCGCTTTGCGCTCGTTGCTCTTAGGAAGAGCGCAGACTAGGCAGCAATGGTTCGGGGGGACTGTACGCCGCAACGCACTACCTCCCCCCACGATGTCCACCGCTAACCCGCCCGTGAGCCGCCCCGTCCGCACCACCAACCGCCCGGCGACGGTGGTGGCGCTGCTGCTCGCGCTGTTCATGGCCGCGATGGAGATGACGGTGGTCTCCACGGCGATGCCTACCGTGGTCGGCGATCTCGGCGGGATCCGGCTCTACTCGTGGGTGTTCACGGCGTACATGCTGAGCGCCACCGTGACGGTGCCCATCTACGGCAAGTTGGCTGATCTGTATGGTCGCAAACCCGTGCTGCTGTTCGGCGTCGTGGTGTTCTTGATCGGCTCGGTGCTCAGCGGGCAAGCACACAGCATCCAGCAGCTGATAGCCTTCCGCGCGCTGCAGGGCCTCGGCGCCGGCGCCATGCAGCCCATCACCATGACGGTGATCGGCGACCTGTTCGATGTCGAGCAGCGCGCTAAGATGCAGGGCTTGTTCGGCGCGGTGTGGGGCGGCGCCGGCATCGTCGGGCCCTTGCTCGGCGGCTACATCGTCAGCGCGCTGTCGTGGCGCTGGGTGTTCTACATCAACGTGCCCGCAGGCCTGCTGTGCTTGGGTGTGCTGATGTTCGCCTATCACGAATCCGTAGAGAAGCGCAAGCGGGTGTTCGACGTCGCCGGCACGCTGATCTTGACGACGATCATGCTGCTCTTGCTCGGCAGCAGCAACGGCGGCGCGCGAGCGCCGCTGCTCTTGGTGACCGCGGTCGCGTTGGTCGTGGTGTTCGTGAAGGTCGAGCAGCGCGCCAAGGAGCCGATGCTGCCCATGGACTTATTCAGGCGCCGGGTCATGCTGGTGGCCACGGGTCTCGGGATGCTGCTCGGCGGCGCGATGATCGCGACGGTCACCTTCGTCCCGCTCCAGGTCCAGGCGGTGCTCGGTGGTTCTCCCACGGAAGCGGGCCGCGCCATCACCCCGATGCTCATCGGCTGGCCGCTGGCCAGCGCGCTCAGCGGGCGCTTGCTGGTGCGCGTCGGCTACAGGCCACTCATCTTGCTAGGGCTGGGCATCCTCATGGTGAGCAGCGTCGGCCTGGCGTTCAGCCTCGCGCCAGACATCAGCCTGCGACAGCTGGGCTTGGCCACCGGCCTGTTCGGCGTGGGCATGGGGCTGACCAACACCGCGCTGATCATCGCCGTGCAGAGCAGCGTGACCTGGCAGCAGCGCGGCGTCGCGACGGCCAGCACCATCTTCTTTCGCACCATCGGCGGCACGCTGGCGGTTGGCGGGCTGGGTGGCGTGATCGCGCGTGGGATCGCTGGCATTCAGGGTGTCCCTGCGGAAGCAGCCAATCAGCTGCTGGGCCCGGACCACGGGCACAGCTTGCCGAGCGAAGTGCTCCAGTCGCTGTCCGGCGCGCTCGAGCACGGGCTGCACGCGGCGTTCTGGGCCATCGCGGGGTTTGCGATCACCGCGTTCGGGATTGGGCTGTTGTTCCCGCGCATCTCAGTCACCCAGGAGCCTGAGCCGAAAGCAACCATTCGGTGACCGGAGATCGCGCGGGCGACGAGCCGCCCGGTCCCGGTCGTTCAACGCGGCACGAGCAGCGCCAGCCCATCACGCGGCGCCAAGTGCTCCAGCTGACCTGGCCCATCATCTTGGCCAACGCCGCTGTCCCGCTGCTCGGGCTGGTAGATACGGCGGTGATTGGCCGCAGCGGCGGGGCCAAAGATCTGGGAGCCATCGCGGTTGGGGCGCTGGTGTTCAGCTTCGTCTACTGGAGCTTCGGCTTTTTGCGCATGGGGACCACTGGCTTCGTGGCTCAAGCCAGCGGCGCTGAGGACAGCGCAGAGGCGCGCGCGAGCGTGACGCGCGCGCTGCTGTTGGGCGCGAGCATCGGCGCGGTCGTGGTGCTGCTGCAGCGGCCCATCGCGGCGCTGGCTTGGCAGCTCTTGGGCGCGAGCGCAGAGACCGAAGCCCGCGCCGGCGAGTACTTCCACGCGAGGATCTGGGGCGCCCCGGCGACGCTGTGTACGTTCGCGCTGTTCGGGTGCCTGATCGGCCTAGGTAAGACCCGGCACCTGTTAGCGCTGCAGCTGTTGCTCAACGGCGTCAACATCGGCCTCGACGTGTTGCTGGCTGGCGTCCTCGGCTGGGGCGTGCGCGGGCTCGGGATCGGCACCGCCGTGGCGGAGTGGATCACGTTGCTGGCGGGCCTGTGGCTGGTGCTCGGGGTGCTGCGCCGCGAGCGCGACGACGCAGAGCCGATGCTGCGGTGGGCGCGCGTGCTCCAACGCGAGCGCTTCTTAGCCATGCTGCGCACCAACCTGGACATCATGCTGCGCACGCTGTTTCTGCTGGCCGGGTTCGCCTGGTTCACTGATCGCAGCGCGCAGCTCGGCGACGTCACCTTGGCCGCCAACCACGTGCTATTGCAGTTCGTCTCATTCTCGGCCTTCTTTCTCGACGGATACGCGTTCGCCGCGGAGTCCCTGGTCGGCAAAGCCATCGGCTCGGGCGACCGCAGCGCCCTCGACGCGGCCATCTGGCGCTCTACACAGCTCGCCGCGGTCACCGCCGTGTGCCTGGCCGGCTTGTTCTTCACGGGGGGCGTGCGCGCCATCGGTTGGCTGACGACGCTCACAGAGGTCCGCGCCTCGGCCGCGCAGCAGCTGCCGCTCTGCGCGCTCTACATGTTGCTCTCGTTCGCGGCGTTTCAGCTCGATGGGGTCTTCATCGGAGCCACGCGGACCCGAGCCATGCGCGACGCGTCCCTCGGGTCGCTGCTGGTGTTCTTGGTCTCCAGTTGGCTCTTGCTCGCGCGCTTCGGCAACACCGGGCTGTGGGCGGCGTTCGTGATCTACGTCGTGGCTCGCGGCCTCGCGCTGGCCGTTCAGCTGCCTGCGCTGCGCCGGGAGCTCACCCCGGCCGCCTAGCGTGGGCAGCGCTGGCAGGCTGCGTGGCTAATTGCCTAGCGGAAACATCGCGTCGAGGAGCGGCTTGACCTCCTCGCGCAGCTCCACCCCTTGGCTGGCCGCTCCCTCGAGGATCACGATGGCTGCGTAGCCACGAGCCGAATCGAGCCAGGGCGAGGCCCCGTAGGCGCCAGGGTCCGCGACGCTCGCATCGTCGCGGGATACCCACCAGCCGAGGCCATAGCCGGGCAGGTTGGGGTCTAGGGAGCTGCCATTGTAGGCTGGCCCGATGCGATCTTGCTGCATGCGGGTCACCGCCGCTTCGCTCAGCACGCGGACGTCTTGATCGCCCTGGCGACACACGCCGCCGCGGAGGTGCATCCACAAGAACTTACCGTAGTCTTCGGCGGTGGTGTAGCCGCCGCCCTCGATGCTCGGGTTGTCAGTCTCGGAGAGGTTGGCGAGATCGCCTTGGAAGAACGCTGGGTAAGTCAGCGCAGCGTCCACCCCTCCACCCAAAAAACCCTTGGTGTAGTGGTTGCGATAGCCCGTATTGTTGAGTCCGCAGGGAACTGAGTAGGTGTCGTTGACCAGCTCGGCCCAGGTCTTTCCGCTGACCACTTCGGCGACGCCGCCCGCGAGCTGCCACTGGCCGCCGCCATAGCGAAACTGGGTGTCTGGTGGCACGCGGTCGGCCGCGTCGTCCGCTGTGTAGATCTTCTTTGCGCAGTCGCTGAGCGTGCCGCTGTCCAGATACTGGCAGATGTAGGGCCCATAGGTGGGGTTGTCGAGCAGGCCCAGCATCCCCGCGCTGTTCGACAGCATCTGCGCCAGCGTGATGTCGGTCTTGTGTTCACCCCAGTCGCCCAAGTAGGCGGACACCGGGGTGTCGAGGTCGAGCAGGCCCTGATCCGCGAGCTGCATCACCACGCCGACGCTCATCACCTTGGAGGCCGACGCGATCAGCGAGACGCGGTCCGGTTCAAAGTCGCCGAGCGCCTTGAGGTGCACGATGCCCGCGTCGCGCTCGACCACGACCAGGCTGGCGCCGCTCAGCGAATTATCCGCCAGGAAAGATTCGACCGCGCTGTCGAAGGCGCTGAAGTCTAGCGCCGCGGGGGTCTCAGGCTGGCTGTCGCTCCCGCAGCCGACCAGCGACGGCAGGGCGCACGACAGGCTCACAGCCACCACCCCACACCGGGCGCTGGTCGCGCGCCGAGCAGAGGAGAGCCGCGCGCGAGCGCGAACGCGAAGCGATGCTGAGCGGGTTGACGGTGACATGAGGGCTCCTAAACGCGGCGGCGTGCGAGGGATTGGGCCGCGGCAGTATAGGCGCGTGCAGTCGGCATGGCACTGGTGCATATTCCGTCAGCAAGCGTTGGACGCTGATGCTGGAACCTCCTCTCCCCAACGCGCTGACGGCGTCAGCCACCGATCACGCTGCTGCGCCCGCGCTCCGCGACCTGCTGAGCAGCCTCGCCCAGACCGCCGACGACTGGCGAGTGCTCGGGGCGATCGCGCTAGAGCAAGGCTTGGGCCGCTCGGCGGTGCTCGCCATCAGCGCCGATCCCGCACAGGCTGAGGCGTTGCTCGGCCGCGCGCTGAGCGCTGGGCTGTTGTCATCTGCCGCGGCTAAGGCGAGCCCCAACTGGCGGCGCGAGCAAGGCGTGGGCCTGGAACCGGCCGCGGAGCAGCTAGTGCTGCGGGAGCTCACGCGGCGCGGTGATTTGATTTCAGTCGCTGAGCGCTGCGCGGCGCTGCTTGGAGCGCGCTCGGCGGCGCCGCCCAGCGTCGCGCTGCAGCTCGGCGATTTACCCCGATTTTTGCAGCTGGTCGCAGCGCAGCGTGGCCTTGGCTCATCTCGCCCCGCGGAAACGTGGCTGAGGTCGCACGTGTGCTGCCCGCTAGATGTAACGTGGCTGCAGGAGGTCTGGGGCGGTGAGGCGCTGGGCCTCGCCACCCGGGTGCTCAGTGACTGCTTGGTGCGGCTTGAGCGCACCGCCGGCTTGGAAGCTTGGGTGAGCGCCGGGCACCAAACAGCTGAGCCCGGGCTGCGGCGTGAGATCGAGGGCGTGCTCGCGGCCCACGCCGTGCTGCGCGGCGACGTGCCTGAGCTGAGCCGCTGGCAGACCCTAAGCCAGGGCCCCACCGCGCTCGCGCTGTCAGCCGCGGCGTGCTTCCTGCGCGGAGACTTGATGGGCGCCGGGCTGGCGCTGGACGCCTACTTTGATGCCGCCGGGAAGCGCGGCTCGCGCAAGGCCGCGTGGGTCGAGTTCTACGGCATCGGCCCGATGCTGGCGTTGATCCGTTGCGCGCGCGGGACCCCGACGGCGTTCGCTCAGGCCAAGCACTTGGTGGTCGGCAAGCGCCTCGAGTCCAAGGCAGGAGCCAAGGCCTTGCGGGCGTTGCTCAGCTACCTGAACACGCCACAGCACCACCAGCAGCGCATCGACGTGTATCAGCTGGCGCGCAGCGGCAGCGCCTGGGAGTTGCTGCTCGCGGGCCTGACCGTTGAGCTGCACAGCCAGCAGCACGTGGCGCGCGCCAGCTGGTCCCAGCAGCTCGCGCGCTTTGGGGTCAGCTGGCACCAGGCGGGCTACGCATGGCTCGGGCAGCAGGCGCTGTTTCTCGCCAACCAGCTCGAGCCTGAGTATTGCCTTAAGGAAATTGAAGAGGCAGCAGGCAGCGCTGAGCAGGTGCGCCTGTACACAGCCGCGCTTGAAGACAACGCGCTCCAGCTGTGGCAGTGTGTGTCGACCAAGCCCGAGTGGCAGAAGGCGCTGGAGCGTCTAGCGCAGGTCTCTGAGCGCATCGAACAGCGCAACGCCGAGAGCTACCGGGTGGCCTGGTACGTCGACATGGCTGACGGCAGCCTGGCGCGGCCAGCGCTGCAACAGTTTCGCGCGGAGCTAGGCACCTGGAGTCAGGGGCAGCGCCTGCCCCTGGCGCAACTGTACGAGCAGCGTGAGCACCTGGCAGCTGAAGACTTGAAGGTGCTCGAGTGCAGCCGAGAGACGCGCGCTGGGCAGCGTGAAGCCACGCCAGAGGCGCTCGAAGCGCTGATCGGGCACCCCAGGGTGTTCAACGGGGCTCGCGGCATGCTGCCTGTTCAGGTGCTGGCCGGAGTGCCTCGGGTCGAGAGCCAAGAGCAGGCCGGGCACATCCGCCTGGTGGTCGAGCCCCAAGACGCACGCCTCGGGGTCAACGCCGTGGTCGAGGCAGAAGACCGCCTGCGCGTGTACCGGGTCAGCGCTGCCATGGCGCAGGTGGTTGAAGCCTTACCGCGCGGAGTTAGAGTACCAAAGACCCATGAGGCCAAGGTGCTCGCGGTGCTGGCCAAGCTCTCACAGAGCGTCGAGGTCCAGAGCCCAGAGCTTGGCGTGGAGCGCAGCGTGGCCGCTGACAGCACCGCCTGCGTCCGCATCTCACCCCACGCGGGCGCTTGGCTGGTGCAGCTCGGGGTCAGGCCCTTCGGTGACAAAGGGCGCTTCTGCATCGCCGGAGAAGGCCGCAGGCGCCTCAAGTTCTACGCCGACGGTCAGCGCATGCGCTGCGTCCGCGATCTGGAGCGAGAGCGGGAGCAAGTCGATGCGCTGCTGGCTGAGTGTCCAGCGCTGCTGCCTCAAACCGACGAAGCGCGCAGCCCCCTCGAGGCCCCTGACAGCGCGATCGCAGGTGAAGAAGCTGTGCTGATCGGCCTGGCGGAGCTCACTCAAGCCCGCACCGCTCACGCGTTAGAGTGGCCCGAGAAGACTAGCCTGCGCCTGCGCGGACACGTCAGCAGCAGCAGCTTCAAGGCGCAGCTACGCTGCGTGAAGGGCTGGTATCTAGCGCAGGGCAGCGTGCACCTCGACTCGCTCAACGCGCTCAGCCTGGCGGAGCTAGCCCGCGGGGCGCCGCTGGCGGGTGGGCGCTTTCTACGCTTGCCGCAGGGAGACTACGTGGAGGTAGAAGCGCGGATGCGCCGCGTGATCGCCGCGCTGCGCGGCGCCCCCACCCCCAAAAAAACTGAGCTCGCCGGCGACCCTGGCGTCGAGCCCGGGCTCAAGATCCATCGCGGGGCGCTGTCCACGCTGCGTGAGCTTGGGAGCCTTGACAGCGGCTTTGAGCTAGATCGCGAGAGCCGCGAGTGGCTGGAGCAGGTCGCGGGGCTCTCGAGCGCTGAGTTTTCGCTGCCGCCCGGTCTGTGCGCGACGCTGCGCCCGTATCAGGAGGCGGGCTTCGTGTGGCTGTGCCGCCTGGCGCAGCTGGGGCTCGGCGCCTGCTTGGCCGATGACATGGGCCTGGGTAAGACACTGCAGATCTTGGCGTTTTTGCTGACCCGCGCGGCCGGGGGGCCGGCGCTGGTGGTGGCGCCGACGTCGGTCTGCGGCAACTGGCTGCTCGAGGCCAAGCGCTTCGCGCCTAGCCTTGATGTGTTGGAATACGCAGGCAAACAACGGGGGCCGCTGCTGGCTGCGCTCAAGCCAGGGCAGCTGGTGATCACCAGCTACGCCCTGCTGCAACAAGACGCCGACGAGCTGGCCGCGTGCGAGTGGGACAGCGTGGTGCTCGACGAAGCGCAGTTCATCAAGAACCCGACCTCTAAGCGCGCCCGGGCAGCCTTTCGCTTGCGCGCGGCGCAGCGCGTCGTCGCGACGGGCACCCCGGTAGAGAACCACCTCGGTGACCTGTGGAGCATCTTTCGCTTCCTCAACCCGGGCTTGCTCGCTGACTGGGCCAGCTTTAAGCGCGAGTTCGTCCGGCCCATCGAGCAGAACTCGGACGATGCCGCACGGCAAGAGTTAAAGCGGCGCATCGAGCCTTACGTGCTGCGACGCGTGAAGCGCGACGTGCTCAAAGAGCTGCCGCCGCTGACCGAGGTGCGCTACGAGGTGCGCTTCTCGGAGCAAGAGGCGCTGCGCTACGCCTTCCTGCGCAAGCAGGTGCGCGACAAGCTGTTTACGCCCGCTGGCAAGCGCGACAACAAGATCGAGGTGCTGGCCGAGATCACCAAGCTGCGGCGCTACTGCTGTCACCCGCGCCTGGTGTTCCCTGAGGCCGACGTTGAGTGCTCGAAGCTGAGCGCGTTCTTAGAGCTGGCTGAAGAGCTCGGCGAAAATCAACACCGCGCGCTGGTGTTCAGCCAGTTCGTCGACTTCTTAGGCTTGGTGCGCGAGCAGCTGGACGAGCGCGGCATCGCCTACGAGTACCTGGACGGCTCGACGCCCATGAACCAGCGCCAAGCCAAGGTGCAGGCGTTTCAACAGGGAACCGCGCCGCTGTTCTTAATCAGCCTGAAGGCGGGCGGCTTTGGGCTCAACTTGACCGCGGCCGACTACGTGATCCACCTCGACCCCTGGTGGAACCCGGCGGTCGAGGCTCAGGCCACCGATCGCGCGCACCGTATCGGTCAAGAGCGCGCCGTGACCGTGTACCGGCTGCTAGTGGCCGACAGCATCGAGCACAGCGTGATCGAGCTCCACGCGAAGAAGAAGCAGCTGGCTGAGGCGCTGCTCGACGGCAGCGAACGCGTGGGCCAGCTCGGTACGCACGAGTTGTTGCGGCTGCTCGGCGAGGCCTAGCTGCCCAGCAGCCTGCGCTGCGCGCGCCCGCGGTTTTGAGCGCTCTAGCGGCGCCCCGGCTCCCCGCCCGCGGTGCGCTCAACTAGCCGTTGGCGTGCCCAGAGGCTGCTAAGCTCGTGGGGCTTTCATCCGCCTGGAACTTCGCGCTAAGGATCCAGGGCGGCGATGCCTCAGCTGAGCGCGCCGGATAGCCAGATGCAGCAACGCGCGGAGGTACCGGAAGAGCTGGTCAGGGCGAGCGGCGCCTTGGCCGCCCTCGGGCCGCTGCTCAGCTTGGTTGGGCCGCTGATCGACCCCAACTGGATCAGCCTGGGGCTCAGCCACGACTGGCGGCGGGCAGCGCCAATCTGGGCGTTGTGGACGGCCAGCGTCGCGATGACCGTAGGCGGCGCGTCGCTGCCCTGGAAGCCCGGCTCAGCGCGCCCACTGGTCACGCTATCAGCCGCGCTCGCGGCGGCCATCGGCACCTGGCTGTCGGGCACCAACCCGTTGACGGCGTTGTTCCTGGTGGCGACCTGCATCGGGCTGGTGCATTGGATGTGGCCGACGCGGCCAGTCCCGGCGTCCCGGCACCTGCTCCCCGCGGTTTCGTATGCGCGCGGAAGCGCAGTGGTGGTGATCGTGGCGGTGGCGGTCGTGATCTTGACCGAGCACCACCTCGACTTCGGCACGCTGGTCGCCTTTCAAGTTTCGTCCGCCATCTCGACGATTTTTCTCGTCCGAGCCGCGTTCGCGGTGCGGCGAGCACAGCCCATGTTGTTCTGGTTGGTCTGGCTCGCCGTCGGCGTGGTGCTGATCAGCGCCAGCATGCTGCACACCGGCCGAGTGGGGTGGAGGGGCGTGCTCTTGCTGGGCAGCGCGCCGTCGTTCGTCACGCTGCTCGGGCTCCGCAAGCCTGGCCCGGGTTCACCGCTGCTGACCTCGCTGATTGATGGCGTCGCGTCGCACCCCGCGCGCTTGCTCTCGGTGACGTTCCTGGCGCTGTGCGCGCTCGGCACCTTGCTCATGCGCCTGCCCGCGGCCAGCGCCGGCGGCGCGCTGCCAGCAGTCGACGCCGCGTTCACCGCGACCAGCGCGGTGTGCGTGACCGGCCTGATCGTGGTCGACACAGCGACCGCCCTCAGCCCGGTGGGGCACGTGCTCCTGCTGGTGCTGATTCAGATCGGTGGCTTGGGCATCATGAGCTTCTCCACCGTGATCGCGGCGGCCCTCGGCCGCAGGTTGAGCCTGCGGCATGAGGCCGCGATGGCTGATCTGTTGCTGAGCGAGAACCGCGGTGAGCTAAATCAGACGCTCAAGCACCTGCTAGGCGTTACCTTCCTTACGGAACTAGCAGGCGCGGTGTGCTTGTGGCCTCTGTTCATGCGCGAGGGCGACGGCGTGTGGTCAGCGCTGTGGCGCGCCGTGTTCACCTCGGTCTCCGCGTTTTGCAACGCGGGGTTTGGGCTCCAGTCAGCCAGCCTGGTGCCCTACGCCCACAGCGCGCCGATCCTGAACGTGGTCGCGCTGCTGATCATCATCGGGGGGCTGTCGCCGCTGGTGGTGCTCGAGATCCCGCGCGCGCTGCGGCGCCAGAGCGTCTCGGTGCAGACCCGCATGGCGCTGGTGACCAGCGCGACGCTGTTGGTCAGCGCGACGCTGATCGTGGGCTCTCTTGAGTGGTCCCATTCGCTGGGTCAGCTGAGCCTGTGGGAGCGGCTGAACGGCGCCTGGTTTCAAGCCGTCAGCCTGCGCACCGCGGGCTTCAACTCCGTCGACTTCGCCCAGCTGCGCCCCGCCACCCTGTGGGTGATGTGCGTCTTCATGTTCATTGGAGGCAGCCCTGGCGGGACCGCTGGCGGCGTCAAGACGACCACCGCAGCCGTCTTGATGGTCGCCGTGTACGGCGCGATGCGCGGGCGCTGGGAGACGGTGGCGTTCGGTCGACGCATCGCGCACAAGACGGTGTACAAAGCTGCGGCCATCGTCACCGTGGCGTTGTGCTTTATCGTCGTGGGGGTGACGGCGCTCTCGGTGACCCAAGAGATCGAGTTTGCGTCGACGCTGTTCGAGGTGGTCTCTGCGCTGGGTACGGTGGGGCTCAGCGCCGGAGCCACCGCACAGCTCGACGACGTCGGCAAGGTGGTCGTGATGGCGCTGATGTTCATCGGCCGTATCGGGCCGCTCACCCTGTTCTTATTCCTGAGCGAGCGCCACGCGGCGGCCGCTTGGGAAGTCCCCGAGGAAGACGTAGATGTTGGTTGAACACGGCCGCCCGACGAGCGGGCGGACATTCGCACGTTTAGTACCGCACGGAAACCTTCAGTATAGTTCAAGGGGCGAGCGATGAACAAGCAGGTCATGGTGGTTGGCTTAGGTCACTTTGGCATGGCGGTGGCGCGGGCGCTGTCTGCGCGCGGCACCGAGGTGATCGCGATCGATCGCGATCCAGTGCGCGTGCGCAGTATTTCCCAGAGCGTGGCTGAAGCTCTGTGCTTCGACGCCACCGACGAAGAGCTGCTCAGCCGGACAGCCCCGGGGCGGCGTGACGCGTGCGTGTGCGCGATCGGTGATGAAGCCTCCGAGGGCTCCATCATCTGTGTGGCGCTGCTCAAGCAGATGGGCGTCAAGCGCCTGATCGGCCGCGCTAGCAATGATCTGCACGCCCGCATCTTGCGCTTGGTCGGCGCCGACATGGTGGTCAACCCCGAGCGCGACTTCGGAGAGCGCTTCGCCAACCTGCTGATGCACGACCGCGTGCTGGGTGAGCTACCCCTCGGCGCAGATCTGGTGCTGACCGAGCTTGAGGTGCCAAAAGCGTTCATCGGCCGCAACCTGATCGAGCTGGAGCTGCCCAAGCGCTACGGCGTCACCATCGTGGCGCTGCGTGGGGTGTCGGGTCCAGCGGTGCGGACCCCGGATCCTCGCGCTGGGTTTGAAGCTGGGGATGTGCTGCTGGCTGTTGCGTCCAAGGACGCCGTCAGTCAGATGCTGGAGCGGCTGTAGGTCATGCCCCGCTCCTCAGACGACTCAGTAAACCGCGCGGATGCGCTGCGACTGACGCGGGCCACGCACATGGCGTTCACCGCCTTCTTGCTGATCAATTTGGTCACCGCCGGGGCCGCCATCGGCTTGCTGGGCCGGATGCGCCCAGCGATTGAGCGCATCATCGAGCACAACATCTCCTCGCTCGAGGGGGTGGAGGGCATGTCGCTGGCGCTCGCCCGCGATGACACGACCGAAGCGCAGCGGCGCGCGGAGTTCGGTGAGGCGCTGGCGCGCGCCGAACGCAGCATGTCGGTGGATCGCGAGCGACCGCTGATCGCCCAACTGCAAGCACGGTCAGGAGCAGCCCTGGGCGGTGAGCCGGCCGCGAAGCGTGAGGTCTTGAACGCGCTGAAGGATCTCGCCCACATAAACCGTGAGGAAATTGAGAGCGCCGACCAAGTCGCCAAACGCCTCAGCGCAGCTGGCGCGTGGGCGGTGAGCTTTCTTGCGCTGCTGGCGCTCGCTAGCGGCCTGTTAGGGCTGCGGCGCTTCGACCGGCGAGTGCTTGGCCCAGTGGAGGAGTTGACGACGGTGCTCAATCAGCACGCAGCAGGTCAGCTGCTGCGCCGCTGCGCGGGCATGGACTCGGCCGCCACGGAGCTCCAGGACAGTATGCTCAGCCTGAACGAACTGCTGGACGCTCACGCTGAGGCACGTCAACGAGGCAGCGCGAGGCAGCGCCCTCAACAGCCGGACGACGCCGCTGAGCGCGCCGCGCTGCTCACCAGCCTCGAGCTGCTCACGCTGCCAACTTGGCTGGTAAATCATCACGGCGAAGTGCTGATGGCGAACCACGCGGCGCTCGACCGGGTAGCTGAGGAGCGTGCCCTCGCGCTCCACGTCAAGCAGGCCGCGGCGCCCGAGGACCCCAGCGCTGAGCTCGACGCGCGACTGCAGCGCGTCGCGGTCTCGGGAGCCGAGCGCTGGCTCGTGCAGTTGAAGCCCACTAGCTGACCTTGTCATTTCCGCATAGCAAAAGCTCGTAGATAGCGCTGGGCGGGCTCGCTGCTCCAGAAGCGCTCGCCTTGGAGCGCACAGACTCGAACGTCGATGTGGTGGGCGTCCACTTCCAGCTGATTGTAGGCGTTGGGGTGGCCGCGCAGACGGTCCGACGTGGCGGTCGAGGCCTCAACGAACAGGGTGCTGAGGGGCCGCTCACGGTGCGTGCGCGAACCGGACCAAGACCCGTGCAGGTGACCAGATAAGGCTAAGTCAACCTGCCACGCGTCCAGGCTGGTCAGCAGCCGCGCTTCGTGTCGGGTGCGCACGCCTCGCTCGGGGTGGACCAGCGGGTGGTGGGAGGCGACGATTTTGAATCCATACGGAGACTGGCCCAAGACCCGCTCAACCCGCGCGAGCTGATGGCTGGTGAGGCTGCCTTCTTTGACGCGCCACGCTGAGACCGTGTCGACCCCGACGGCGGTGACGTCTTGCGTGACCACCTGCGGCTGCTCGGCGATCCAACGCTGATAGGCGGCCCGCGGCCTGAAGAGGCGGGTCAGCGGGCGAAAGAACGGGGCGATGTCATGGTTGCCCGGCACGATCAGCGTTGGCGCGGCGAGCCTGGCTAGGAAGCGACTCGCGGCTTGGAACTCGCCAGGGCGAGCACGCTGAGTCAGATCGCCAGTGACGACGATCAGCTGTGGAGCAAATGCGTTGAGGTGTTCAACCAGCGCCTCAACCACTCCGTGATCGGCGCGGCCGAAATGTAGATCCGAGATATGTGCGAGCTTCAGCGGGCTAGGACCCAGCCCCGCGTGGCCTGAAACTTGCGCTTGGGGCCTCATGTCGCGTCCCTGGGTGCAACGAGTGTTCCGTAGCGGGCTTGACCTTTCTACGGCGATTGAGCGTGAGAATCGCGCAGCTTGGCTGATGTTGGCTCCGGGGCGCACCGCCACACCTGAGGCGGCGACGCTGCGCGAGGTGGACCACGAGCCAATCTCTGGCAGCAAGCCGCTGCTCACCTTTGAGGCACCCAACAAGCAGCGCTTCGTGTTCAAGCTCGCGACCCCAGAGTTGCTCGCTGCGGAGGTCGCGGCGTTTGAGCTGAAGAACCTGGCTGGTAGACCGTGTATCCCCGCGAAACTAGCAGAGCTCACCCTTGGCGACCGTGGCCCCGTTCAAGGCTTGCTCAAGCCGTTCGTTGAGTGGGACGTCGCGCGCGAGCTGTCGACCGATACACGCCGATGGACGCCGCTGCAACGCCACGTCATGCTAATGGAGCATGCGTGGGAGTGGTTCTTGGACAACCTGGACAGTAACGCAAGTCAGTTCGCGCTGCTCGGCGACAAGTCGTTTCCGCTGAATATTGACTGGGACCGCGCGTTCGCTCAAGACGGGCTCAGCGAGCTCTCGCGCTTCGCGAAGTATCGCGGCGCGCTGCCTAGCGCCCGTACGTTCCTGTATACAGACTACGTAGAGGGGCGCATCGACCTGAGCCTCACCTTGATGCTGCGTGAGGCGCGCCTGATCCGCGAGCTACCCAGGCCTGGCGTGGTGAAGAGTGTCCAAGCCTACGCCGATGTGCGCTTCAGCGACTCTGCTGAGCGGATGCAGTTCGTCACCGGGGTGCTCGCGCGGCAGGTGGGTATTGAGCGCGCGTTCAGGAAATTCGCCAGCGCCCTGCTCACCGAACGCGCTACGTTCCGCAAGGCGCGTGATCCGCGTGGTATCATGCTCTCGGTCGCTGAGCGCCTGCGCTTTCATCACAGCGTGGTGTGGAACGCGACCCAGCCGGTGCTTCACCAGATCTCGCGTGGCATTGTGGGCAAGGCAGCTCGCCAAGTCCTAAAGCGGCTACGTGGCTCACGTGCGTTGGCGCGGCCCCAGCCAAGCGCTTGAGCCTTGGAGCGCCGAGGACGTACGAGGTTGTCGCCAGAGCTGAATCGACTATCCTCGGCCGCATGCAAGCGCGTCACTTCGCCCACGCGATCCCGCAACCCCTGCGCCGCGCTGCTTGGCTGCTCTGCTTGGGGCTGCCCGCTTGTCAGCCCACCGGGGGTGGCGCGCCGCTGGTCAGCGCGCCAGCGTCAGACCCGGCTGCGCCGAGCGCAGCTCCCGTCGCCTCCGCTGCGCCGTCCCATGACCCAGCTCATGTAGCGGCTGATGACCCCTCAGGCTCAGCACCCGATCCGGCGGCCAAGTGCCCTGCGGATACGCATCGCCAGTGGACGTGCGGTCGACCGAGTGACCGCGGCCCAGACACTGCGAGCGCGCCCGTGGCGGTCGCGGCCTGCCCCAAGCAGAGCTCCGCCGTCAGCCAGCAGTGGCGCATGGTCTCCTTCCCGGGCGCCATGGGCTCCGATCCTGCGCGCACCCTGCAGTTTAGGCAGCGCGGCAAGGACGAAGCTGGGCAACCCGTGGACGCGGTGTGCTGCTACAGCGCCTGCGTTCAACTCGACGTGCGCGCCACCGCCGATCCGCCGCCCGCCGACCACAATACGCAGCCGCTGTGCATCGCGGCGGGGGAGGCCAACTCCAGCCTCCCCGCGAAGGGCCGCGCCGACTGCCCCGCAGCCATCAAGTTGCCGGGGTACGCGAGCTACGGCGCGTTCAACCCGGCCAGCACCACCCAAGACGGCCCACAGTACGCCGCGCGAAGTGGTTTCCCCGAGGCGAAGACCTGTTGCTACGACGGGCTCGCGCCCAAGCGCGTCACGCGCTGAGCCATAGCGCTGAGCCATAGCGCTGAGCCATAGCGCTGAGCCATAGCGCTGAGCCATAGCGCTGAGTCATAGCGCTGAGTCATAGCGCTGAGCCATAGCGCTGAGCCATAGCGCTGAGCCATAGCGCTGAGCCGCAGCGCTGCGGCATGGTGCTGGGTCACGCCCGTGGAGGCGCGGCGCAGGCGACCAGATGACGTGGCGAGTGTGGCCGGGCTACCACAGCCAGCCGAGAGAAATTTCCCCGTACAGCTTGGGATCGAGCAGCGCGTTGGTGCTCGAGTCCAGCGCGCCTTGCAGCGCTTGGATGGTGCCTAGCGGCAGCGTGGAGTCAATGCCAGACCCAGCCATATCTCCCGCCTGAACCAAGCCCCCCAGCATCAACGCCAAGCGGAACGGGCTCGCCGAGCGATAGCCGTAGCCCGCCCCGGCGAAGCCACCCAGGTGCGTGCTGTTGCGGGTGTAGGCGAAGTCACCGCCCGGGTTATTTTCTTCCCCGTGGATCCGATAGTGCGCGGCTAGCACGCCAGCCTCTAGCAGCAGCGAGTGGGTCTCCATCAGCCAAAAGCGCCCGCGCACCGGCACGTTGAACTTGTGGGCGGTCGCGTTCGAGTCGGCGCCGAGCCGCCCCTCTTCGAACGTAGCTCGACCGTAGGCTAGCCCTCCGCTCAGCTCGAGCCAGCACAGCGGCTCAATCGCAAACTCGACCCCAAAGAACGAGTTTGGACCGAGCGCGTTGGCGTGCAGCCCCTTCCTGACCTGGTGGTTGGCACATCGAGCCACCGGCTCGGGGCCGGGCTCTGGGACCGGCGCGGGCTCAGCGACCGGCTGTTCGGGCTCTGGCGTCTCCTCCGGGATAGTCTCTGCGCCGCCTGTGACGGCGAACACGACGCGCCGATTGCTCTGCCAGGCAGCCTCGCATGGCGCCGTGTCCACCGGGACCTTGTTGCGGCACGCGGCTGGTTCCTCTACCTGTGGCTTGCCCTCGCCAAAGCCAACCGAGGTCAGGCGAGCGTCCTCGACGCCGGCGGTCACCAACCACTTGAGCAAGCTCTTGGCGCGCCGGGTCGAGAGGTCCTGGTTGTAGCGCTCGCTGCCCCGCGAGTCAGTGTGCCCCTCGATTTGCAACTTTACCGCGGGGTATTTCTGGAGGAAGTCACGCAGCTCGGCCAGCGCCTGCTGGGTCTCGGCGTTGCCGCGCAAGTCAGCGCGGTTGTACTCAAACTCAATGGTGCCTTGGTAGTCGAGCCGGCCCTCCACCAACCTGATGGCGCTGGTCGGCTTGGCGCTGGCCTCGCCGCGCTCCTCTGCGTCCAGATCCGTCATCAGAGAGCCGTCGGCGCCTGCGTTGGCGTCGCCGCCTAGGCTGAAGTTTGCCCCCGCTCCAGCGCGCGCCGAGCAGCCAGCCGCGCCCACGCAAACCAGCATGGTCAGCCCCAGGGCTGCTCGGCTGCTGGAACGCCGAAGCGTGGTGAGTCCCGCGCGCTCCGCGCGCCCCAATAACGATGTCAACAACCGCGACCTCTGCTTTCCTGTGACTGAACGTTGCCGGCGCGGAGCATAGACTCAAGCGAATTGAAGCTCAAGACTTACAGATTCCGCAGGGCATAGCCCGCTAGCGCTCCGAGATAGTGCTGCCGGACAGCAACTCCTTCGGGCCCTTCACCTTGCACCCGACCAGATCGACCTTGGACGCGTGGCCGCCTTGGATGGCGAACGTCGGGCCTTGCAGATCGCAGCCATGGCCCGTCACGTTCGTCACCGGTCCGCCATGGATCGCCACCTCTTGGCTGACCACCGCGGAGTCGCGCACCTCCACCTTCAGGTTGGCGTCGCCGTAGACGCCGTGCTCTTTGCCAGAGATCCGCGACTGTTCCCGCATAGAAACTTTACAGTTCACGCCGCAGCTCACGCCGCGTTGGGTGGCTTCGATGCGTGACCTTCGCATTTCGATCGTGACGTTCATGCCCCCATCGATCCCGGTCTGACCGCTGAGCGTGCTGTTGATGACGGTGATTCGACAGTTGGTCCCGGCGCTGATCACTGGCCCCGTCGCCACGTTCGCGATCTTGTTCTCGATCGTCAGCTGACCATTCACCTCACAGCGCAGCGTGCTCTTGCCGTCCCAGCTGGCGGTCTTGTCCCACGGCAGCCCACCCCCACTCCCCCCCGCGAACGCCATGGCCCCAAACGCGACCCCACCGGCCACCAACACACCAAGCAACGCGACCAGCACCGAGCAACCTGCGCTCCCGCGCCGAGCCAACGCAGGGTTCAGCTGGATGTGTACACTTGGAGCCGGAAACTGTGGAGGCGGCAGCCACTGCTGCGGAGGGCGCCAGCCGGGCGGCGTCTGCTGGGCGATGGTGCGCGTGCTCTGCACGTAGTTGTCCCTGCCGCAGTACGCGCAGCGCGCGGTGCGGTCTCGAGCTTTGACGTTGAGCGGAGCCCCGCAGTTCTGGCACTCAATCAGCATGACGACCCGCTGAGGCTGCCACAGCCAGTTGCGCTCTACAAAGCGAGGCATCCTCAGGTTGACTTGGCCGCCAAGCTACGCGCTCAGCCAGACGCCGCTGCACGCCCCTTCGCAGCGCGTTCCGTCGAGGGTTGCCTTGGAACGCTACGCCGCATAGACCCCAGCCATGCGTCACTACAGCCTGTTGATGGCCGGCCTATTGCTCCTCTCCGCTTGCGGCAGCGACAAGCCTGCGGGCTCGCCAAGCTCGGTGGGAGGCAGCTCCCACGGAGGTGCTAACGCTAACGGAGGGGCTAGCGCCAGCGGTGGCTCAGCTAGTGGCGGCGCGAGCGGCAGCTCAGGCAGCGGTGGCTCGGGCGCTGGCGGCTCGGGCGCGAGCGGTGGCTCGGGCGGTAGCCAGCCAGGTCAACCGGGGCTGGTAGGCATGAACGGGATCGCGGCCTGGGACGCCTTGCCGGCGAGTGAAAAATCTTCCGTGACCACACGGCAAAGCTTCTTCCTGCACCAGTCCGTCGGCCAAGATCTGGAAGACGGCGCAGAGGCCAACGGCTTCGCGTTTGAGTACGCAGCCAGCGGCCAAACTGGCCTCGCGCCAGGCCTCAACGGCGGGTTGTTCTCTACCTCCAACGGCGACCCCGCAGGCAAGATCAACGAGTGGCAGTCGATGGCCCTGGCCAACGCCAGCAGCCTGCGCCTCGCGATCATGAAATTTGGCTACGCAGACATCGTTGAGGGCAAGGCGGCTGGCGCCCAAGCGGCGTACCAAGCCGCGGTCGCGACGATCAAGCGCGCCGGCGTGCGCGTGCTGCACATCACCCCACCGTTCGTATATAATGTCCCCGCGGAAAATGCGACGAAGTACCAGACCCGCACCTGGATGATCGAGACCTTCAAAGACGACGTGCTGTTCGACCTGGAAGACGTCGAGAGCACCGAGCCAGGCAGCGGCGCTCGCTGCGAGCGCGGCGGGTCTTGGGAGATCTGCGGTTCGATCCGCTCAACCTCGGGCTGCCCGAGCAAATCACAGGGTATCGACGCGCCGTCAGGCCAAGGACACATCTGCTTTGAGCCGCACGCCAAGCGGCTCTCGAAGGCGTTCCTCTACGCGATTTACCTCGCGGTAAAGTAGAGCTGAGGCCGCGCCTGCCCCCATAGCTCGACATGCAGGCCTGCACAGCTAGCTTGAACCGCTGACACGAAGACCGCGCGACCTCAGCCAAACGTCCGACTGGTGCCGCCGTAAGTGAGTGCCGCGCTAGGTTGCGTTCATCGGCGAACGGCGCTAGAGCCCGCGGCTCATGCTCAGCTGCTCTGCGTCGCGTCGTACCTACCTGCACCCTCTAGCTAGCGGCCTGCTGAGCGCGGCGCTCTGCCTCGCCTGTACAGGTGAAGCCAGTGACACCCCAGGGGGAAGTGGCGGCACAGCGGGGCTTCAGGCAGGCGGCAGCGCCGCACACGGAAACATAGGCGGAAACGCCGGTGCTTCGAGCGCGGGGACCCACGTGGGCGGAACGGCTGGGGGTTCAGGCGACGGCGGCGCGGGCAACGCTAGCGCTGGCGGCACTGGCAACGGCGGCACTGGCAACGGCGGCACTGGCAACGGCGGCACTGGCAACGGCGGCACTGGCAACGGCGGCACCGGCAACGCTGGCGCTGGCACCGCTGGCGCTGGCGGCAACGGCGGCACCGGCAACGCTGGGGCTGGTGGCACGGGTCACGGCGGCAACGCTGGCGCTGGCGGCACTGGCAACGCCGGCTCCGGCAACGCAGCGGGCACCGGCAACGCTGGCGCTGGTGGCACGGGTCCCAGCCTACCCGGCGTGGTGGGCCTGAATGGCATTTCCGCCTGGGATCATCTCACAGCCACCGAGAAGGCAACCGTGCGCGGTCACCGCAGCTTCTTCCTGCACCAGTCGGTCGGCCAAGATCTCGAAGACGGCGCTGAAGCCAACGGCTTTAGCTTTGAGTGGGTGGCCAGCGGTCAATCCAGCCTAGCGCAGGGGTTGAACGGCGGCTTGTTCTCAACCAGCAACGGCAATCCCGCAGGGAAAATCGCTGAGTTTCGGGGCCTCGCGCTGCGCACGGCCAGCCAGCTGCGCGTCGCGATCATGAAGTTTGGCTATGCGGACATCGTCGCCGGCAAAGCTGCAGGCGCTCAGTCTGGCTACCTAGCCGCTGTAAATGACATCAAAGCCGCCGGCGTGCGCGTGCTGCACGTGACGCCGCCCTTCGTCTACAACGTACCCAGCGAGAACGCGACCAAGATGCAGACTCGCGCCTGGATGATCCAGACGTTTCCGGACGACGTGATCTTCGATCTAGAGGACGTTGAGAGCACCGAGCCTAGCGGGGGCGCGCGCTGCGAGCGCGGTGGGTCGTGGGAGATCTGCAATACAATCCGCTCGACCAGCGGCTGCCCAAGCAACTCTCAGGGTGTGGACTCGGCCTCCGGCCAAGGCCACATCTGCTACAACCCCCACGCCCGTAACATCGCCAAGGCGTTCCTCTACGCGATTTACCTTGCGGTAAAATAGCTGTTCGCGGGCACACCACCTGGCCCAGGGCCTCGCGCCGACGCGCCCGGCGCTCGCGCGCTGTGTTCGCGGCATGCAAAATCAGCCGGCTGCTCGCGGCGTCGCGCAAGAGATGCGCGTCTGCCCGACGCTCCGGCGGTCGAGGTGAGTCGCTGCAGCCCCGAACGGCCTCTGGAGTTGAACGGCTGTTGACAGCGCGGCGCCCTGAATGCACCGATTGACGCTGCGATGCCCAGCGCGCTCACAAAGGCAGATATTCGAACCGCCCTCGACCAAGTCCAGCGGTTCGCGCGAGACGTCGTCGCCGCCCACAGCGCGCGGCCCGAGCACAGCATGCCGCGGGCCACCCTCGATCTGCTCCTAGCCGAGGCGACGCAGGCCGGCTTGCTCCCTGATTCAAGTGGTGAGGCCAGCGGGCTGTGGATGGACGTCGACGACGCGTTAGGCCCCACCCTCTCGGCCCGCACCCTCGAAGCCTTAGCTGCGGTCAATCCAGGCTTCGCGTGGGCGTGTCACCAGCGCGCCATGCCGGTCTGGCTCGCGAGGCGGCTGGGCACGCCTGAGCTGTTAGGCGACTCTGCGGTCGTGGTCTTGCTGCAAGGCTATCATGGCTTGGGGCGCAGCGCGCTACCCCGCTACCTCGCGGGCGCGGCGTTGGGCGCAGATGATCGCGCCCTGCTGAGCGACTGGCTATCGCCCGCGCAACGCGGCGCGCGCCGCGTCGTGCACGCCCCCGCGGGGTTTGACGGCGTGCTCTCGGCTCGCTTCGACGGCGAGGCGATCCGCTGGGTGCACCAGGCCGCCGGTGTCCTCGACCCGGAGCGCCTCGGCCCCACGCTGGGCCTAGACGAGGTCGACGCGGTCGCCCTGTGTTCGAGCGACGCGGGCACGCCCCTAGGCCCGCAAGCTCCAGCTGAGGCCCGCATGATCTTTGCTGAAGCCTCGATGTTGCAAGCGCTGGCGCTGGTCGCCGTCGGCCTCGGTTGTCTACGCCGCGCCCGTGAGCTCGCGCGCGATCAAGCGAAGACACGCACCCAAGGAGGCCACCGCATCGAGGAGCACCCAGCCGTAAAATTGCTGCTCGGCTCCGCAGACGCCGCCGTCAGCGTGGCGGACGCGCTGCTTGGGCAGATGGCGACGGGCCCGTTGCGCGGGGACCGCGTGCGCGATGTATTTGCCGCGCGGTCCGAGGCGCACCCCATCCTGTGTCGTGGCGCGACCGACGCGCTGCAAGTGTTCGGAGGGAGCGGCTACATGCAGGACGTCGGGATGGAGAAGGCCCTGCGCGACAGCCAGCAGCTGCGCTTGATGGGCGGCACACCCAGTGAGCTCAGGCGCTTTGTCGCGGAGTGGGAGCGTGGGCGATGACCAGGCAGCTACACCTTGACGGGCACCTCCCGGCGGACCACCCGTTGTCGCCGCGTCGGCTCTTTGATAGCCTCCCCGCGGCAATACGCCCGCTGGTCGCGCCGAAGCAGGCGACGCTGTGGGAGCAAGACACCGCGACCTTACCCGCGCCGCTAGCGCGCGCGCGGCGCAAGTATCGAGCCTTCGCGGAGCGTGAGCTTCGCCACCGATCGCTGGCCGTGGACGCCGCGGCACATCTGCCAGCAGGCCAGGTTCACCCCGAGCTCTCGGAGTTGCTGCGGGTGGCGGGCCGCGAAGGCATGCTGACGGACCTGCTCCCAAGACCGCTCGGCTCTGCGTCTCTCGGTAGCTTTCGCTATCCGCTGGTCTGGGCCCAGGCTTTGCGCACCGAAGAGCTCGCGCGGGTGTGCGCGGGGCAGATGCTGCTGCTCAGCGCCCCCAGCCTCGGCGTGGCCCCGGTCGTGTTCTCCGGTGATTTCCGCGCGGTGCGTCGCTTCGTGTTGCCGGCGTACCGCCAGACCCTCGCGGGAGATCCGCACATCTTCGCCTACGCGATCACCGAGCCCGGGGCGGGCTCGGACGTGGAGGAGGGGCTCGGCGCCAGCCTTTGCCAGCCGGGCGCCATCGCCAAGCGGGTCAACGGCGGCTGGTCGCTCAACGGCCGCAAGATCTTCATCAGCGGAGGCGACATCGCCAGCAGCATCACCGTCTTCGCGGCGCTGGAGCGCGAGGGCCTCGAGTCTTGGACTTGCTTCCTGGTGCAACGTGGCATGCCGGGCTTCGAAGTCGTCCGAACCGAGCTGAAGATGGGCATGCGCGCCTCTGGGGCCGCCGAGCTCGCCTTCCACGACCTGTTCGTGCCGGACCAGCACGTGATCGGAGCGCCCAGGCACGGCTGGGCCATCAACCGGGCGACCCTCAACGCGTCACGCTATGCAGTCGCTGGGATGGGCGTTGGCCTCGCCCAAGGCGCGACCGAGGCCGCCCTCGATTTTGCATGCCGTACGGAACTGGCAGGCAAGGCGCTGATCCACTTTCAGGAGGTCCAGCTCCAAATCGCCGACATGATCAGCGAGACCTGCGCGCTGCGTGGGCTGCTCTGGCAAGCCTGCCGCGGCGCCCATGTTGCGCGGCAGGACACCTCTGCGATGTGCAAATTCCAATGCACCGATCGAGCGGTCCACGTGGTCGAACTGGCCTTGGACCTGATGGGTAACGCCGGGACGCTGCACCACTTAGGTGTAGAGAAGAGCTATCGCGACGCGCGGCTCACCCAGATCTTCGAAGGCACCAATCAGATCAACCGCCTCGCCCTGATCGAAGACCAGCAAGAAGAGCTGCTCACTCGGCTCAAGCACAACTAGCCAGCGCCCAAGCGCTACCGGAGGTACGTCGATGTCAGACCCGTTTTTTCAGGTGCCACAGGCTCTCCACGTCACGACCCAGGGCGACGTACAGCTGCCGATCCTCTACTTCGACGTGAGCGCGTTCATGGCATTTTTCCTCGTGGATCGAGGCAAGGCAGAGTCCAAGCTCGAGGGCACCGGGCTGCAGCTGGCGTCGACGATCCGAGGCCGCGCGCTGGTTGGGATCGCGTTCTACGAATACCGGAAGACGGGCGTAGGTGCTTACAACGAAGTCGGCGTCGCGCTGCCGGTGGTGCCGGCGGGCGAGCCCACCCCAAACAACCCCCTGCAGGCGCTCTACGGCTCCGTAGACGAGCGGCGCTGGGGCTTTCACATCATCGATTTGCCGGTCACCACGCCGCAGGCGAACGCGGCCGGGCGCGAGCTCTGGGGCTACCCGAAGTTTGTCACGCCGATCCCTTTTCAGCTCGATCGCAGGAGCTTCAAGGGTGCGGTAGAGGATCCGGACGGCAACGGCGACATCTTCACGCTCGCGGGGAGCCTCGCGCCCGCCGTCACCATCCCGCCGATGAGCCTGGTGCTCTACTCGCATCATGGGGGCGATCTGTGGCGTGCGACGGTGAACGTGCGGGGGAAGGCGAACCTGCGGCTCGGGCGTAGCCTCCAGCTTCGGGTTGGCAAGTCGACCCACCGCATGGCCAATAACCTCCGCGATCTGGGGCTCGACGGCGCGCGCGCGGCGCTGGTGATGGACACCCACCGCTTTCAGTCACGGCTGAACGCCGGGGTGCCGATCGCTCCCTGACCCCTTAGTAGGAGGCGCCCTGAGCCGGTCGCGGCTCAGCCGGCTGCGCCGTCGGCCGGTACCGCGCGGGCGCGCACGATGTTGACCACGACGCCGACGACCACCAGCCCAACCACGGCCAGCTGCGCGAGCAGGGTCTGCCAGGTCGGGTAGAAGCCGAGCAGCTCGATGCGCGGCAGCGAGGTGAGTGAGACCGCGACCCAGCCGGCCTCTTGGAGCGCCGCGACCCCCTTACCTGTGAGGACCACGGCCAGCACCGCGATGATCGCCGAGCTCACCGAGAAGAACGAGCCGAGCGGCAGGCGCCGGCTGGTCTTGAACAGCGCCCAAGCGATCAGGCCGAGGGTCGCCACACCCGCAGCCATCCCGGCTAGCACCCAGTGCTCCTCGCCCTCGTTCCACAGCGCGACGTAGAACAGGATCGTCTCGAACACCTCGCGGTACACGGAGACAAACGCTAGGCCGAACAGGAACCACGCCGAACGCCGGCTGACCGCCGCGGTCATCTGCTGTTTGAGATACGCCTGCCAGCGTCCACCGATGCTCTTCTGGTGCATCCACAGCCCGACGAGCAGCAACACCGCGGCGGCGAACAGCGACGAGAGGCCCTCGGTCAACTCACGGCTGGCTCCGCTGATGCTGATCGCGTAGCGCGCCACCGCCCAGGTGATGACCCCCGCGACCAACGCCAGCACCCAGCCGAGGTGGACATAACGCGTCGACTCGGGGCGCCCCGATCTTTCGAGGAACGCCAGCAACGCGACCACAACCAGCAGCGCCTCAAGACCCTCACGGGTCAGGATGATGAACGCCGCCAGGAAGATCGCCCACGGTCCGCCTGCGCCATCGGCGAGGACGCCCTCGGCGCGCACTAGCAAGCTGTCGACGTGGCTCGCCTGGCTCGCGATGTCGCCCGCGGGGAGCCCGCTGGCCAGTGCCGTACGGTAAGCTCCCATCGCGGTCTCGATCTCACGGGTCAGCGCGCCGTCGCGTGCGGTCAAGCGCGGCTCGACCGGCTCGACCCCGTCGAGGTAGGCCGAGAGCGCGAGCCGGGTCGCCTCCTTGACGTTGCCCGTGCGGTAAGCCGCTACGCTGGCGGCGAGGCGACCGCGAGCGAGCGCGAGGCCCTGATCTCCCTGCTCAGCAGCCTCGGGGTGTGCACGGAGCCAGCCAACGACGGAGCGCGCCTGGGCGCGGCCGAGCGCTGGGGTAAGTTGATCCGCACGGATAATGGAAAGGTCTTTGAGCGAGCCGATCTGCGCGCGCGCCGCCTGGTTGTGCTTCCACTCGCGCCCGCCTGCTTCAAGCTCCTGCTCGTATGCCAGCGTCCCGACATAATAGGCGAGCGCCCAGCGTTGGCTGGGCGAGAGCTGCCCCGCGTAGCCGGCCATCGCGGTGCCCTCAACGCCGTTGCTTGTCGCCTGGTAGAGCGACAGGGGGCTGCGCTGGTCGGCGCGCTCGGCGTCGGTGAAGTCGATGGGGGGTGGGTCGAGATGAACCCCTGCTACGCCATCTCCGCGGCCGCTCTTGCCATGACAAGAGGCGCAGTGCGTCTGGTAGAGCGAAGCGCCGAGGGCAACATCAGGGGGGCGCGCCGGCGCGGTCGGGACCGAGTAGGCGGTGAGCAGCCCGGCGCCGAGGGCGTGCGCCAGCTTCGCGACGTCTTTGGGGGCCGCCTTGTGGGCGACCGCATCGACCAGAGCGTCAGCCTGGGTGATCAGCTTCGCCTTGCCCGGCGAGGCAGGGAGCGCCTTGATCCGGCCGTGTGCAGTGGCAGAAAACTCCTGCATCTCCGCATATTCGGCGCTGTTGATCACCACGCCGTCGCGCACCGCCCCGCTGTAGTCGGTGGCCATGTAGTCGAGCAGCTGCCAGGTCCGGAGCACCGTCTCAGCAGCGTCGTCAGCCTGGGCCACCCGGCCTGCCGTCAACGACGCGAGCACATAGGCCACGCACAGACACCACCGGATGAAAATGAATTTCATTTTCATATGCATGGGCGAGTATGTCACAGGCTCAGCGTAGAGCACTACCCAAACGCCAAGAAGGCCTCACCGGCGTTCCACCCCCCGATTGCTTTCCGGGGGCCGCCGGGCGCTAGCGCCTCAGCGTACGCTCACGCTGCACCTTTCCGTACGGTAATTAACGGGAGCGCGACGGGCGATGGGAGGCCTTCTAGCAGCGCGTCGATCTCAAGCTGACTTGCCTCGAGGTGCATCGCCTGAAGGCCCTGCATCGCCATGCCGTGAATGGTGCGGATCACGTCTTGCGGCGCGCCATGACGCTTTGGCTGATACCAAGTATACACCCAGTTCACCATGCCGAAGATGTTGTACGTGGCGCGCTCGATCGCTGCGGCATCTGAGGCGGCTGCACCCGGGTTCGCGGCCAGGACATCGGCGACGATTTCAGCGGCGAGCTGGAAGTACCTCTCCTTGAGCCGACGGACGCGGCGCCGCTTGGGGCCCGGCAACGTCGCGGCCTCGTGCACGAGGACCCGCATCACGTTGCCGTGGTCCATGAAGTAGCTCACCTGATTGGCGATGAACAGGTACAGGCGCCCAGCGGGGTCGTCTGCCTTTTCGACTAGCACGCGTGATCTGGCGATCAGGTTTTCAAAAGCACGGACTTGGAGCGCGAACAAGACCTGCTCTTTGGAGGGGAAGTAGTTGTAGAAGCTAGCGAGGGAGCGGTCGGTCGCCTTGGCGAGGTCGCGCATGGTCATGCCGTGAAACCCGCGCGTCGCGATGGCCGCAGCGGCCGCTTCCAGGATCTCCTCGCGGATCCGCTCCCGCCGCTGTTCTTGCTGCGTCAAACCTGGTGGCTCATCGGTTGGTCCAGCTGGGCTCGCGCCGCGCGATGAACGCCTCAATGCCCTCGTTTCCGTCGTGGCTGGGCACGAGCTGCGTGAGGTACTGCTGCTCGGCGGCATCTAGCGCCGCACCGACCGCCGCGGCGAAGCCGCCGTGGCGCCGCACCGCATGGGTCGCTTGGCGTAACGAGAACGCAGAGAGCGGCGCGAGGGTCTCTCGGTACCAGCTCAGCAGCGCGCCAGTCGCGCCGTCGGAGCCAGCGGCGCCCTCGGAGCCAGCGACGCCTCCCGAGCCAGCCGCACCTCCCGAGCCAGCCGCGCCTTCGGAGCCAGCGGGCAGAATTTGCGAGAGCCAACCGATGCGCGCGGCGGTCGCGGCGTCGAGGTCGGCGCCAGTGAGCAGCAAGCGCTCGGCGATCGCGGAGCCCAAGCGCTGTGGGCCGAGCACCGCGAGCACTGGCGGGAAGACGCCGAGCTTGATCTCGGGACACGCAAACACCGCGTCGGCCGTGGCGAACACGAAGTGGCAAGCCAGCACCAGCTCAAACGCTCCCCCGAGGCAACGACCGTGGACCAGCGCGGCGATGGGCACTGGGTAGGTGGTCATGCCGCGGATCAGCGAGTGAAAGGTCGGCAGCATCTCGCCGACCTTGTCCTTCGTGTGCTCAGCGATGGATGCGCCGAAGGAGAAGTTCTTGGGTCCCCCGCGGAGCATGACCAGCCGAAGGGTCTCGCTGGTGGCGTGCTGCTCGAGCGCGCTGGCCAACTCGAGCATCATCGCGCTGTCCAGGATGTTGCCCTTGCCACCTGCCAGCTGGATGCTGAGGACGCTGCCCGACTCCAGCAGCTCGACCTCTAGGTGCTGATACTCGCGTGTCGTCATCATGCTCGCCTCAGGTCAAGGTGCGCCCGCGCGCCGCCTTCGGCAGCACTTCCTCGATCAGCTCCTGGTTGAAGCGCGCGCCTTCTGCCAGGCGCCGCCGCAGCTGCGCGAAGTCGATCTCCCGGTCACCGCGCTCGCCGAATTGGAACGCCGGAAACCCAGCTGCCGCTTCCGTGTTCATATTGAGCGCGAGCCATGAGCGGTTGGTCTCGGAGTTCGCGAACCAATGCTGGAGCTTCTTCTTGCGCTGGCTCTGCAGCGTCTTGCGAGTGCAGTCGGGGAACGTGCCGAGCAACTTGGTCACGTAGCGGTCAACCAGCTCATCGAGCAGCGTCAAGTCGACTTCGCATTGCGCCATCAGCGCCTGAGCCGCCTGCTTGGCTTCGCCGGTCTTCATGTCGCCGTAGACCAAGCGACCGTACTCATCCGTTTGGTCGACCACGACCATCGGGTTGGCGATGAACTTACCGTCCTTCTTGTAGACCGGCGCGATGTCGTTGGCGAGGCCAAGCCTGAGGGCCTTGTGCGCCGACCACGGCTCGCAGAGCACCAGCGACTCAGCGGCCTTCGCGTACCCGGTGTAGAGATCGAGAAAATCGGTGGAGCCACCGTCGGGCGCCGAGCCGTGCAACGGCCCAGCCTGGCCGAAGCGGGCGTGGTCGCCCGAGACCGTGAAGTCGCAAGCCATGCCGATCTCCTGGCCGCCGCCGATGCGCATGCCGTTGACGCGACAGATGACCGGCTTGTCACACAACAGGATGTTGGTGACCATTTCATTGAACAGGCGCATGTACTGCAGGTACTCGCTGGGCCGGCCCGCGTAGTACTCGGCGTACTCCTTGGTGTTGCCGCCGGTGCAGAAGGCCTTGTTGCCCTTCGCGGTGAAGACCACCGCGACGCAGCGGCGGTCGAAGCTGGCCCGCTGAAACGCCAGGATGATCTCTTTGACGGCTTCGGTGGTGTAGGAGTTGAGCTGAGCCTCGTTGTCCAGGCTGATCCAAACCTGGTGGAGCCCCTCGACGACCTTGCCGTGGGCGTCTTTTACGGGGCGCGTCTCATAGCCGATGCTGCGAAACTCGAAGCCCGGGACGATTTCGTGGTTGATGAGGTCGGTCATGTTGTTTCTCTCGTCAGGCTGAAGGCTGTAGGACCATGCGGCGGGTGAGGCGGTGCTCCGCCATCGCCAGGAGTTGTTGGTTGACGCTGGACATCGGGGCGAACTCGACGAACGGCTCGAGCTTCACCTTGCCAGCGCGGATCAGGTCGAGGACCGGCGCGTAGGCCTCCACCGGGCAGCCCCAGGTGCCGTGGACGGTCGCGTCGTACGCCATCAAATTAGATAACCGCACGGTAACCTTGTCGAAGGTGTAACCGACCAGCATCAAGGTGGCCGCGCGGGCGACCAAGGCGTACGCGAGCTGCTGGCCGGCGGCGGTGCCGCTGCACTCGAAGATGCGGTGGCGCAAGGAGGGCACGCCCCACTTCTGCGCGATACCGTGGAGGACCTTGCGGACTTCGCGATCGTCGAGGCCGGCCACGTTGACCTGCTCGTCTGCCCCATACGCGGCCATCAGCTTGAGGCGATCGTCGCTGACGTCGCAGGCGACGACCTTGGCGCCGAGCGCCTGGGCGATCTGGATGACATAACCGCCGACGCCGCCCGCGCCGATCACGAACGCGACGTCGCCCTCGCCGAGCTCTGCGCGAGCCACGGCTTGATAGGCGGTGGAGACCGCGTCAGCCACCACTCCGAGCGTCTTAGGGTCGATGCTGCCGGGGAGATCATCGGCGAAGACTAGGGCCGCCGACGGGACGGCCAGGTGCGAAGCGAAGCCGCCGTGGATGTCGTTGCCAGGCATCTTCTGGCTCAGGCAAGCGTTGCCACGGCCTGCTCGACAAAACGCGCAGGCGCCGCAGGACATCACCGCCGGGACGATGACCCGCTTTCCCACCAGCTCAGCGTCGCCCGCCTCGACCACGGTGCCTACCACCTCGTGCCCGAGGACGAGGGGCAGCGCGTGGTTGGGCTTTACCGACCCGCTGGAAAAACCAAGATCCGTGTGGCACATGCCACAGGCCTCGACCGCCACGATGGCCTGGCCAGGCCCAGGGGTCGCGAGCTCGAGGTCGCGTTCGACCAGGGGTGCGTTTGGTGCGGTGAGAAAGAACGCTCTAGCGGTGAGACTCATCTCGTCGCGAGACTAGACGAACGATCGTTTAGCGTCTACCCAGAACAGCGAACGATCGTTCAGAAGGCAGCTGGCTGGCGTAGTCCGAGCCGGCCCGAATGTGACGCTAGGTGACCTGGGCGCTCGCCCCTAGCGGTGCCTCAGCGAACGCTCTAGGGCCTCGATTTGCCCGGCACCACAGCGCTCACGGGCGCGGCAGGGGGTGGGCTGTAAGGCTAGCCAGGCTTTGGTCGCGCCGAGCGCGTCGCGGCGCGGTGGTGAGCGCCGTGAGCGCTCGCGAGCAGATCCCTATGGAAGCGGTGATGCGCCGTCGCGCGCGCGGCCGCTGACGCCCGCTGTCCGCGGCCCTCCCCCGCGATCTGGGCCTCGACGACGCTCACTCCACGGCGCCCGCGCGGCGGTCGAAGCGCCCAGGGTAGGCCTGTGGCCAGCCGCGGCGTTGCTCGTGCGCGCGTCCGTGGGCGCGCGTTGTTGCTTGCCTGCGCCTCCGCGCCAGAGCGAGCGCGGGGGGCTGCTTGTCCGCCCCTCCACCGGCACGAATTGGCCTTGCGAGCTGCCCCGATCTCGAGTACCAAGTACATAGTGTCACTTGGCACTTTACAAAAGGAGACCGATCATGCAAGAGCAAACCCGTAAGAAGAGCCCCCGCACCCCCTTGTTCAACGCGGTGAGCCGCATCGTCGAAGCCGTGGAGGACGTGGTGGACGACGTGGTCGCGCGGGGCAAAGACGTGGAGCGAGACTCGCGGCACCTGGTCAGCAACGCCCTGCGTTCGCGGGACGACGCCGACGAAGGCGAGCAGGTCGCTGACGACACCGCGCAGTGAGGACCAGGTGGGAGGCGCCTCGATGCAGCTGCTCGACGTCGCGCGACGCGGCGCGCTGAGCGCCTCCCGCGCCGCGGGTGCCGGAGGCAGCGCGCAGCTGCTCCTGCGGACCGCGGAGATCGCCTTGGCCCTCGCGCCCTGGCTCGGAGAGACCGCGCGGACTCCGGACGCTTGGCTCGGGCTGCTGCTGGGTGCGTGCGCCGATGACGACGCCACGCATGGCACGGTCGAGCGAGCGCGGGCGCTGCGCGTCGCGCTCGAGCAGCTGGGCCCGGCCTTCATCAAGACCGGACAGCTGCTCTCCACGCGGCCCGATTTGTTGAGTGGCCCCTACCTCAGCGCCCTGTCGGAGCTGCAATCGCGGGTCCCAGCCATGCCCGAGGTCGAGCTCGACGCGGCCCTCGCGGCGTATGCCCATCAGCTTGGGCACCAGCCCCTCACCCACTTCGAGCGCGTCCCCATCGCGGCCGCCTCGCTGGCCCAGGTCCACCGCGCGCGGCTGGCAGACGGGCAGGAGGTGGCGGTCAAGATCCGACGCGCGGGCGTCGTGCCGCTGGTGCAGCGTGACCTGGCGATCCTCAAGCTGGCCGCGCGCGCTGCGCAGCGCCGCGCCGGTGAGGTCTACGATCTGGTAGGGCTGGCTGAGGAGCTCAGCCGCGCGCTCCACGACGAGCTGAGTATGCGCGCTGAAGCCGAGACCCTCAGCGTCTTTGAGCAGGCGCTAGCGCCCTTCGCCCCCACGGTGCGGGTGCCCAAGGCTCAGCATGAGCTCACGACCGACGCCGTGTTGGTCAGCGAACTGGTGCGCGGGAGGCCGCTCAGCGAGCGCTGCGCCGGGCACCTGGCCCCAGCCAGGCGCGCGGAGCTCGCGCGGTCGCTGGCCCACGCCTATTTCCACATGTTTTTTATTGATGGCGCATTTCACGCGGATCCGCACCCCGGCAACGTGATGCTGACAGACGACGGCGAGGTCGTCTTGCTCGACTTCGGCATGGTCGGGCGGATCGAACAGCAGGTCTCGGATAACCTGGTGCGGGTGCTGCTCAACTTCGTGCTCAAAGACAGCCACGGGGTGGCGCACGCGTTCTTAGACATCGGCAAGCCGACCCGCAGCGCCGATGAGCTCGGGTGGATCATGGAAGTGCGGCGGCTGGTGCCGCGCTACCACGGCGCGCGCCTGGAGCGGCTCAACCTGGGCGCGTTGCTGGTGGATCTGATGCGCAGCGCCGCCAAGTGCGGGATCCAAGCGCCGCCGGTGGTCGCGCTGGTGTGCAAGAGCCTGGCTAACATGGACGGTACCGTGCGGCTGATCGATCCGCGGATCGACGTGCTGGGGACCTTTCGCGACTTCATCCCCACGCTGGTAGAGGCCCACGCCAAGCGCCTCGCGTCACCCGAGCGAGCCGCCAAGCTGGCGCTTGATCTTCACATCGGCACCCAGAGGCTCCCTTTCCAAGTGGCTTCAATCCTCGAGAAGGCCGCCACCGGCCGGCTCCGCTTCGTCGTCGATCCGCTCTCCAAATAGCCACGGCTAAGCCACGCGCGCGCCACCGCGTCCCTTGACCGGCCAAAGCAAGTCTGCCACCAACGACCGCCTGTGGCCGACACGACTGCCAATCTGAAGATCGGCGAGCTGGCCCGCCGCACGGGCGTCTCGGTGCCGACCATCCATTACTACCAGCGTGAAGGCTTGCTGCCGGCTGCGCCGCGCAAGACCTCGCGTAACATGGCGTACTACGACGAGTCCTACGTCACGCGGATCCAGATGATCCGCCGCCTGCAGAAAGAGCGGCGCCTGCCGCTCAGCGTGATCCGCTCGCTGATCACCGAGGGCGCGGCGGAGAGCGATGAGTCCATCCTCGCGCTGGCTGAGCTGCGGGCCAAGGGCGTCCTGCCGATGGACCCAGGCGACGAGGACGAGACGCTGTCCCACGACGAGCTGCTCGCCCACAGCGGCGTGCACCCCGAGGATCTCCGCGAGCTCGAGGAGATGGGTGTATTATCTCCGCAAGGCAGCAAAAAGCGCCGGCGCTACGGCGCCCACGACGTTGGCATCGCGGGCACGGTGGCGAAGCTCCGCGCCATGGGCCTGAGCCGCGACCTGTTCCCCAGCAGCGACCTCACGCTCTACCAGCGCACCATCAGCGAGCTGGTGGGCGAAGAGGCGCGCCTCTTCGGTCGTGGGATCCGCGGCAACGAGACTCGTTTCTCCTCGCGGCAGCAATTTGAGGCGACCATCGAGCTGATCGGCGAGCTCATGCTGCAGCTGCGGCGCAAGCTGATCCTCGATCTGACGAGCAGCTTGGACCTACAAGCCAGCGCCCCCACCAGCGCCAGCCCCAAGCGCAAAGCGAAGAAGGACCAGCGCTGAGCCTGCGCGGAGCTAACTCAGCGCCCTCGGCCCGCAGCCGATGAGCAAACAGCCAGCGCGCTTTGCGCAAGCCCAGTTTGGCGCTAAAAGCCCGCGTCTAGCGCATGTCGGTCACTCCCACTCAGGTCAAGCTCGCGCTCTCAGAGCTGAAGCAAGCCGCGCGCAAGGAGCCGTCGCTGGCGTTCTCTGGCTGCCTCAGCCTGCTCGAACGTCTGGGCCCAGCCGGCACCGAGTTCGACGACGTGCTGAGCAGCATGCTGGCTTGGCTGCCTCAGGTGATGAAGCGCGCGAAGCCGAGCCCAGCGCAGCTCAGCGACTGGCAGGGCCGCCTGTACGCCGCCTTCTCACGCAACCCCGAGCGCTTGGGCGCCATCGGCCAAAGCTGGGGCAAGTACTGCACCAGCAAATCCAACGCGTCGACTTGGGCTGACAAAATCCACACAGATTTAAGCGACACCTGGACCCCGAGTCACCTGATCCGACCCTACCTCGCCGCCCTGCTGGTGGCGGAGCGCCACGCTGAGCTGCTGAGCGCGCTAGACCAGCTCCCCGAGCAGCGCTGGCAAGATCGTTTGTTGGGGGTGGAGGGCCTAGCAGCGTCAGGCCAAACCGAGCAGGCCCTGGAGTACGCCGAGCGCTCCGCGGCGCTCACCGACGCCGCCGGGCTCGCGGCGTGCTGTGAGCAGCTGCTGATCAGCGCTGGCCGCAAAGACGAAGCTTACGCGCGCTTCGCGCTGGTCGCTGCGGAGGCGCCGACCTACGTCGCGTGGTTCCGTGCGATACGCAAAAAGTACCCCGAGCGCCCGAGCCGCGAGCTCTTAGCGGCGCTGGTCGCGCACACCCCCGGCGACGAGGGCAAGTGGTTCGCCGCGGCCAAAGACGCCAAGCTCTACGCCGAGGCCATCGAGCTCGTTCAGCGCTCCCCCGCGGATATACGTACGCTGCTCCGCGCGGCGCGCAGCTACGCAGAGTCAGAGCCGACCTTCGCGATGGAAGCTGGCCTGGCGGCGCTGCACTGGATGCTCGACGCGCCGCACTTTGAGATCAGCAACACCGACGTCTGGAACGCCTACAACGCCGCGCGCGTGGCCTCGACCGCCGCGGGCTGCCGCGACCAAGCCTACGCGCGCATGCGCAGCATGTTCTCGACCGAGCAGGCCCGGGACCGACACGTGACCCGCGTGCTCAGCCGCGAGCTGGGCTTGAGCTAGCCGAGCGGCCGCTACTCGGCGACCAGCTCAGCGTCTTCTAAGAGCAGCGCGTACTTGTAGCCGAAGCCCATGTCGACGTCGGTGGTGAGCTTGCCTTCGAACGTGACGACGCTGCCCTCGGCGGGCTCTGCCGAAGTCGTGACCGCGAGATCCGCTGGCTGCGCCTTGGCGTCCCGAGTGCCATCTTGCAAATGCAAGAAGCTCTTGCCTTTGACGCCGGTCGTGATCTTGGTGACCTCACCCCGCACCCGGACGCGCTTGCCAGAGAAGCTCGCGGGGGCCGCGAGCAGCGACGAGATGCGCACGCCGAGCTCGCCGGGCGCGACGGGCACCTCCAGCACCGTGCCGGCTGGCTTAGCTGACGTTACACTTCCGTATGGCAGCGCAGATCCGTGGGGCGCCGCCCCTCCACCCCCGACGGCGGGCTCGCCCAGGCTACCGAAATAGATCTTGTCGAAGGTGCGGTTCAGGCTCTTGCTGTGGAAGGCCTGCATCAGCGTGGCCCGTGGGATGTTGATTTGATCACCGACCTTCAGCGCCGCGCGGTTCACCGCGGCCCAGTGCTCGCCCGTCGCGGTCTTGACGCGCAGGTAGGTGTAGGCCTCCACGTCGATGATCTCTACGATCTCGCCATACAGCCCCTGCGCCGTCGGCGCACCGGGCACCGCCTGCGCCCCTGGCCGGGCGACACCGCCCGGTCCGTCCAGCGCTGCGCCGATCGGTGGGTGGTTTGGCGGCAGCTGCGCTTGGCCCATGTCCAGCGTCGACGCCTCGGCGGGAGCCTCGGCGCTCAGCTGCGCGCGCTCCGGCTCTGGCGCTGGGCGCTGCAAAAGAAAACCCAGCGCGCCGGCGCCCACCAGCGCCAACCCAAGCAGATAGACCGTCTTCATAGTCCGCAGGTGCTAGCACGCTGCTGCGGGCGCAACACCTCGGGTGAGCCCTGGCTCTGAGCGGCCACGCCGGCCGCCCTGGCCCGACGGGCACCGAGGCTGGTTTCCGCTGGGAGAGCACAGCAGCCTCGGGGCGCCCTCAGGCGCGTGAATTGCCTGGCGTCGGGGCGAGGCGTTGGGTAGCCAAGCTGCGTGGGCGAAGCAGCAGCGCAGCGGCGCGGCGAGCGATAGGAGAGCGACGTGAAACGAGAAGACGAAGACGACGTGGTGGAGGTCAGCGATCTGTACAGCACCGCGCTGCCTTGGACCGCGGGCTGGACGGAGCAGGGCGTGATCGACGCGCTGGAGTCGATGACGCTGGCCTCTCGTCAGGCCAGGCTTCACGAGGTGATCAGCCAGCGCCTCGCCAGCGTCACGTTGGTCATGGATGAGCCCGCCGATCCTCACAACGGGGCCGCCGTGGTGCGCAGCGCGGATGCGTTCGGCGTCCAGCAAATCCATGTGGTGCCCCGCGAGAGCGCGTTCTTTGTCTCGACGAGCGTTGCCCGAGGCACCGAGCGCTGGGTCGACGTCATCGTCCACGCTGACCCGAGCGACGCCATCCAGAGCCTGCGCCAGGCTGGCTTCACCCTGGTGGCCACCCACCCAGACGGCGAGCTGCTACCAGAGCAGCTGGTCAGCATCCCCAAGCTGGCTTTGGTCTTGGGCAACGAGCACGAAGGCATCAGCGATCCGCTGACCCGCGCCGCCGAGCACTGCGTTCGGGTGCCGATGCGTGGCTTCGTCGAGAGCCTGAACGTCAGCGTCTCTGCCGCGGTGCTGCTGGCGGCCGCCACCCGCGATCGGCCAGGAGACCTCCCAGTGGACGATCAGCGGCAGCTCTACGCCCGGGGCCTGTTTCGCTCGGTCCACCGCGCGGGTGAGATTTTGGCCAATTTGACGCCTCGCTAGGCCAACGCTGGACGCTTGAGCGCGCTGGACGCGGCGCAGACCACGGCGGGGGTGACTCCGCCCGCAGCCCTGTGCTACCGGGTGTGCCGCAGTTCTGCGATTCGTGATTCCAACTCGCCGGCCCTGGTACTAGCGTGCCAGCCGGCTCACGGTGCTCTCCCATGGCAAGCGCAACCCAAGAAACAAGCGTGATCGGCCCCTCCACTCGGCTGGTGGGACGCGTCAGCGGCAGCGGCGGTCTAGTCCTCGAAGGTCAGGTGCGCGGTGACGTGTCCGTCACCGGGCCGATGGACATTCGTGAGAACGCGGCCGTCGAGGGCGACGTCAGCGCCGACTCGCTCGAAATTTTGGGCACGCTGACCGGTGACGCTCGCACCAATGGACCCATCGCCGTGCGCGAGGGTGCGCAGGTGCGCGGCGCGCTGAGCGGCTCTCAGGTCACCATCGAACCTGGCGCTCAGGTCGCGGTGCGTCTGGAGACGGAGTTTGAGTTCGACTGGTAGTCGCTGGCGTCCGGCGGTTGTCAGCGCGGCGCAGGTCTCGCAAGCGCGCAGGTCTCGCAAGAGCGCAGGTTTCGCAAGAGCGCAGCGAATGCCTCTAAGCAATAGGTCCTACTGAGGAGTTTCCCCATGGCAGGCACAGTGATCGGTGAAGGGCTCAGCGTCGATGGCGAGCTCACGAGTGAGGAAGAAGTGGTGGTCCACGGCACCCTGCGTGGGACCCTGACGGCCAGCGATCTGGTCTCGGTTGGCACCGAGGGCACGGTCGAGGCCGACATCCAGGCTGCATCGCTGAGCGTTGCAGGCCGCGTCACTGGCAACGTCGCCGCCTCCGAGCGCGTCGACATCCAAGCTGGTGGGCGATTGATTGGGGACGTCAAGGCAGCACGCCTGACCATTGCCGACGGAGCCTCCTTTAAGGGCAACGTCGACATGGATGCGTAACGGAGCATTTGCATGGCCGACGAGTCGGTAATTGGCGCGACCACGCGCATTCGCGGAAACATCACAGGCAGCGGCTCCCTCGTCATCGAGGGCCACGTTGAGGGCGATGTCCAAATGGAGGGCGACGTCGTGCTCGGCGAGAGCGGCCGCGTCCGCGGCAATATCCAGGGCGCCGGCCTGCGCATCGCGGGACAGGTCGCCGGCGACCTGCGCGGGAGCGAGGGCGTCAGCGTTGAAGCTGGAGCCAAGGTCGCGGGCGATATCCTTGCCGCACGGATTGGCATTGCGGAGGGCGCGCTGGTGCGCGGCCACGTCCAGACCGAGGGTGACGTAGCCCCTGCGGGGGCACGTGCCTCGCGCGCCGCTGCGAGCCGCCGCCCTAGCGCGGTGACGCGCGCGCCTGCGCCGCGTGCCCAGAGCCTGCCCGCTCGCACCCAGCACAGCGCTGCACCGCACAGCCCCGCGCCGCAGCGCTCCGCGCCCGCCCGAGCCAAGGCTGAAGACAACAAGCCTGAGCCGAAGCCCGCCAAGGTCGCCAAGGCGGAGAAACCCGAAGCCAAGGCAGAGCCCAAGGCTCCCGCAAAATCGCGCAAGCCGCCGGCGCCGGTGGTGCCCGCCGTGCGGCGCGGGACCGCCGCCAAGAAGAAGCGCCGGGCCCGCTGAGATGAGCGCTGCTCAAGCTGAAGCGCGTCGCCAGCGCCTGCTAGCGCTGCTCCGCGACCGCAGCTTCGCGGTGCGGCGCGTGGTGCTGGCTAGCGGGCGCGAGAGCGACTTCTTCATCGACTGCAAGCAAGCCGTGTTGACGGCTGAGGGCCACGCGCTGGTCGGGGAGCTGATGTTTGATCTGCTGGCCGAGCTGCCGGCTTGCGACGCGGTGGGCGGGGTTGAGCTGGGCGGCTGCCCCCTCGCCAGCGCCGTTTCCCTGGTGAGTCATCAACGGGGGCGAGATCTGCCCGCGCTGTACATCCGCAAAGCGCGCAAAGATCACGGCAGCACCAAGCTGGTTGAGGGCGACAGCTCGCTCAAGCCAGGTCTCCGCGTGGTAATGTTGGAAGACGTGGTGACGACAGGCGGCTCTTCGCTGCGCGCGGTCGAGACGTTGCGCGCTGAAGGCGCCGAGGTCGTCGGCATCGCGGCGCTGGTCGATCGCCTTGAAGGCGGCGCCGAGACCATCCTGAGCAGCGGCCTCGCGTTCAAGTCGCTGTTTTCTCGCACCGATTTCATGCCCGCGGAGGCATGAAAGAATCACCAAGGCCTGGTCCAAGGCGCCTGGCGAAGCAAACAAGCGTGATCCGCGGGGCGATCCGGGCTAACGTCGGCCTCGTGCGTAGGTCTCGGCTTCCCCTTGCCCTCCCCGTTTGGGCGGCGCTGCTCGCGGTTACCCAGTGGACGTTGACCACGCAGCCGGCCCTGGCGGCTGAAGCAGACGACGCGGCAGGCTCCGGGGCGGCGGGCGCAGCGCCTGGCGCCGAGCCGTCTCGCGCCGACATCGAGGCCTGGCTTGAAGCTCGCTCGCTGCCAGACACCCGCAGCGACGAGAGCAGCGCGACCAGCGACGAAGTACCCCCTCCACCCCCTCGCGCTCGCGGCCTGGTCGTTGAGAGCGGCCTCGGGGCGATGGGTTACCTGGGGACGCTCAAGCACGTCACGCCCACTTCCCCGTGGTTACATCTGCAGCTCGGCTACGAGATCTTCGACTGGGCGATGGTGTTCGCCGAGGGCGATCTAGCCTTCGCCAGCACCAGCTACGCGAACCCGCCTCCTCAGCCTCGCGCCTTCGCCATTTGGGGCCTCGGCGGCGGCGTGCGCTTCACCGTCCGCCCCACCGATCGCGTGGGGATCTACCTGCAGGGCAGCATCGGCGCGGCGCAAGCCACCGAAGACGTGCTGCGAGTGTACGGCTATCGCAACGCCGATGAGCTGAACCCGTACTACGGCGGTTTGCTGGGGGTGGAGTGGTACCAAGTCAGCCCCCACTACGCGCTGTCTCTAGCCGGCGGCGCGCGCAACTACGACAACGGCTTCGCGCGCCGGCGCGCTGACGCGCCAGAGCTGATGTGGCTCGGGTTGCTGTCGCTGCGCTATGCTTTCTGAGCTGCAGCCTCAGTTGAGCTGCAGCCTCAGTTGAGCTGCAGCCTCAGTTGAGCTGCAGCCTCAGTTGAG
>CAZKDY010000001.1:93504-107108 GCA_964551615.1 uncultured Polyangiaceae bacterium | reverse complement strand
CTGGCCCTGCACCCTTCGCCACAGCTCGCGTGGCGTGAGGAAGCTCAGGCGCTTGCCCCCTAGCGCCTCAGCCTCCAGCGAGCGGATGGCGTCGTAGATCACCTGGTTGACCGGCGCGCTCAGCCCAGCGCTGGCCGCCCGGCGCAGCACCTCACCGTTCAGATCGTCTATTTCCGTGTGGCGACCCCGCTCTAGATCTTGAAGCGTGCTGGATTTGGCCCGCGCATCGATGGTCACCAGCGAGCGCGCGACGCGCAAGAACACCGGGTTGGGGAGCGGCATCAAGCGCGCCATCAGCGCAGGCGGCAACGCGACCACCTTGGCTGGCCTGAGCCCGGTGCGCCGAAACACGTCTAGCCCCTCCAGCACACAGGCCGCGAAGCAGCGCCGCAAGTCACGGCTCGCGATCCCCTGCTTGATGCTCAGCCCACTAGCGGCGCTGAGCCCGTTGTTCAGGTTCACCAGCAGCTTGCCGGCCTGCAGGTTGCCGATGTCGTGGTGCAGCTCGAGCGGCAGCCCGCTGCGGTTGAAGGCGCCTTCGAGGCGCTCGAGCGGTCCCTGCCCCGACCCGAGCACACGCCCGGCGGCGAGCGGTCCGCTGGTGGCCTGGCGAAAGCGCTTGCCAGCTTCGATCACCACGTTGAACGAGACCATGCCTGGCACCACCGTCTGCGCCCTCAAGCGCTCGCGCAAGCGCTCTGGGTTACGCAGGCCATTTTGAAAGCTGACGACCAGCGCCCCTGGGCGCAGCACCTGAGCCAGCTGCGCGGCCGCCCCAGCGGTTTGCCCGCTCTTCACGCACACCAGGCACACGTCCACCTCGCTCAAGGCGCCGACATCTGTTTCCACACGGACTTTATAAGCGTAGCCTTGAGCGTTCAGATCGATGGCTTCGAGCTGCCCAGCGAGCTCAGCCAGCCAGGGTCGCCCGACCAGCGTCACGTCGGTGCGCGCCGACGCCAAGCGCAGCCCAAGGTAGGTCCCCACGGCGCCCGCGCCGAACACCCCGACCTTTAGCTTGCCTTCCAACACGCCACCTCTCTGGCAACCGTCGAGCTCACTAGCTCACCGGCACCACGCGGCTCACCACGTACTTTAGGTAGCGGCCTTCAATGTGCTGCGCCATCACCGGGTGGTCCACCGCGTGCCCCGCCTCGTGGATCATCTGCAGCCGCACCCGGGCGCGGCTGGCTGCCTCTGCCAATACCCCACGGAAAGCTTCGGCGCTGACCTGGCTCGTGCAGCTGGCCGAGGCCAACAGGCCGTGGGGCGTGATCACCTTGAGCGCCAAGCGGTTCACGCGCTCATAGGCCCGCAGCGCCTTCTTGAGCTGGTCGCGGCTCTTGGCGAAGCTCGGTGGATCGCAGATCACCAAATCAAAGCGCCGACCCTGACGCGCCGCCGACTCGAGGTACTCGAACACGTCCGCTGCCACGAACTCGTGGTCAGCGGGCTGAAAGCCGTTCAACGCGAAGTTGGCGCGCGCGTCGTCTAGCGCGCCTTGGCTCACGTCCACGCTGGTCAGCTGGCTCGCGCCACCCCGCCCCGCGTACAGCGAGAAAGCCCCAGAGTAGCTGAACAGGTTGAGCACGCGCTTTCCGCACGCTAACGACTCCGCGTGAGCGCGGTTCTCTCGGTGGTCGAGGAACAGGCCGCTCTTCTGGCCTACGCCGATGGCGACTTGAAAGCGCAGCCCGTTCTCCACCACGGTCAGGCGCTCTGGAGGCGGCTCTCCGCTCAGCAACGTGAGCTCTGCCCCCCGCTTGTGCACCACGCCACGGCCTGGCGCGACCCGCTCGAGGGCCTCGCGCACCCAAGGCACCAACCTGCCCAGGCTGGGGGCGTAGGTGAGCACCACCGAGAAGTCTGCGTAGCGATCGATCACCAGCCCCGGAACCCCGTCACCCTCACCGAACAGCAAGCGGTAGGCGTTGGTCTGTGGCTGCCCCTCGCGGATCGCGCTCCGCAGCTCAAACGCAGCGCGTAGCCGTTGCTCGAACCATGCGAGATCCGGCGCCTGCTCTTGAGAGAACAGCCGCACCGCGATGGGCCCGTCGTTGTCCCACAGCCCGAACGCCTCGAAGCGCCCGCACGTCACCCGCACCCACGCACCTGACGCCGCACGGAAACTTCGCTGGATATGATCGCGGTACACCCACGGGTGCCCGAGCTGAAGCGCGCTCTCAAGCTTGGGCGGCAGCGTGATCTGTGCGATCGCCATGGCGCGCTTCTAGCCTATTTGATGCCGGCCAGGCGCTTTTCTGCTTCGGGCCGCGCCGCGTGCTTCTTGGGCGCCTTGTCCAAGAAGCGCTGCAGCAGCGGCTTGCCCTTTTGCGGCTGTCGCAAGAAGTCGACGTACAGCACCCCGAGGTTGAACATCGCGCTGACGTTGTCATCGTCGATCTCCAGCAGGTGCAGCAGGGTCTTCTCGGCTTCTTGATAGGGGCCACGCTTGTCCGTCGTACCCTGGCCGCGCAGCGAAGCCGCCAAGCCAAGCAGCGCGTCGGTGTCCTCTGGGTTCAGCGCGAGCACCGCCCGAAATTCACGCTCTGCTTTGTCATACACGCCGGCTTGAATCAGCACGGTACCGATATTCAGGCGCGCGGTGGCGTCCTTAGGATCCAGCTCCGACGCGTTGGCAAAGTGCCGAAAGGCGATGGCGTCGTCGCCGCGCTTCAGCGCGATCAGCCCCGCCGTGCGCTCGGCGACCGCGCTCTTGACCTCAGCCTTCAGCGCCTCTTCGATCAGGAGCTGCGCGGTGTCGAGCTCGCCGCGCTCCAAGTGCGCCAGGGCCAGCTCGGCGCGCGCCTGGGCGTCGCCTGGACGCCTGACCAACACCGCGCGGGCGTGCTCGATGGCCTTGTCGATCTGGCCCGCGTCGCGAGACGCCGCGATCAGCGCCGTGCGCGCCGCCAACGCGTCCGGGTGCGCCCTCACGAACTCCTCTAAGCCCCCCGCGGCTTGCTCCGGCTCGCCCAGGCGGCGCCGCACCTCGCCCAGCGCCACCGCGACGTCTTCAGCGTTGGGCGCGAGGCTCGAGGCCTTCTCCAGGGCCGCTTGGGCTTTCTCTAGGTCGCCGGTCTGGGCGCGCAGCACGCCGAGGTTGTACTGAGCCTCCCACAGCTGCGGATCTTTCCCCACGGCTTCTTCCAGCAGCCCGATCGCCTCGCTGGTCTTGCCGTCGCGGGCGCGCTCCACGCCGGTGATCATCTTCTTGACCGCCAACGGATCCGCAGGCGTCAAGGTCGGCGCGACCACCTTGGTGGAGGCGCTGCCGCCACCGCAGGCGATCAAGCCGAGGCTGAGCAACATTACCGCAAGGATATAGCCGATGAACCGAACAAAGCGCGCCCCGCCCAGCCGGCGCTGCGGCGGGCGGCGGGCGGCGGGCCCCGACTGCTGGCGGTGCGCCGCGCTCATCGCTTGGCTCCCTTGGCCTTCTCAGCCTGGGCCTTCTCAGCCTGGGCCTTCTCAGCCTGGGCCTTCTCAGCCTTGGTCTTCTCGGCGTCGGCCTTGCCGTCCTTCGCAGCAGCCTGCTCGGTCTCGTCGGCGTAGGGGTTATCTTCCTCGGCTCGGCGCACGCCTTCGCCCGCCTGGTCCTTGACGTCTTTGACCTCGCTCGGGATCAGGTACTTCTGGCTGCGGCCCTGGTCGCGCCTGGGACCGTCGATCAGCGCGGGCAGCGGCGCCGTGCCTTGGGAGCGCAGCTTGAGCCCCACCTCGCGCAGCGGTGAGTACGCCTCACTGACCAAGCGACCCAGCGCGTCGCGCATCTTCGCGGTCCACGAGTTGAAGATCCCGAGCTCGATGGCTTTGCTCCAGCCGCTCTCATAGGCCTCGATCGCCCGCTCCTCGATGGGCACGATGAACTCATCGATCTGCCGCCGATACAGATCCTTATCGGCGTCGCTCAACGCAGCCGGCGGAGGCGAGTCGGTGAGCGCCTTGGCGAAGCTCTCGTAGGTGTACCCGATCTGGTACAGCGAAGCCGTCGTCCACTCCGCGACGCCCATCTCTGCCGTGTCGAGGAAGGTCTCAGCCGCAGATTTGAGCAGCTGGCTCTTTTGCTTCAGGCGCTTAGTGAGCTGCTTTACGTCGCCGGCGATCTGGATCTTTTCATATTCCGAGAGGATACGTTCACCCTCCATGTAGCGCGCCTTAGCCGCCGAGTACTTACCGCCAGCGTCGAGGCTGCTCTTCTTCTGCTTGCCCACCTTCACGGCCTTGCGCAAGGCGCTCTTGGCGCCGCGCTCGTCGTCTAGCTTGACGCGCACCGTCGCGAGGCGCACCAACGCCTCGAGCTGGGTGTTTGGGTTGCGCGCCGCGCCCTCATAGCGAGCGTACAGCTTCTCTGCCTCCCGCCACTTCTCGGCCTTCTCGTGGGATTTCCCCATTAAGAACACGACCTCGTCAGTGCCATCGCCTCGTGGATACGTCTTTTTGTACAACTCACCATCTGCGATGGCCTTGGCGTGGTCGCCGATCGTGGTGCGCAGCAGCACCGCGTTGTAGGCAGCGTCGCGGTGGTGCTCGTGCTTTGGAAAGCCCGCCACAATTTCTTCATGGTAACCGGCAGCCTCTGAGAACAGGCCGACGCTCTGGTAGGTGTTGGCCGCGATCCACAGGCCGTCGCCCGCCTCGGTGCTGCCCCGGTGATTGGCGACTAACAGCGCCGCGGCGGCGGCCACCGTCTTGAGGTCAGCCGCGCGCTTGCCCTCGATCTCCGCGTTGACCGCGGCCTTCGCGGCGCGGCCATCCTTAGGGAACTCCTCAGCCGCCCGCAGGTAGGCCGCCGCGGCCTTCGCGTGCTCGCCCTTCTCGGACAGCTGCTCGCCTTGCTTGAACACCGACTGCACGATCAGCGCGTCCAGACGAGCCTGCTGCTCCGGCTTCTGAAACGCTGGCGCCTTCTTCAAGCGCCGCGCCCAGGTCTCGATGTTTCCGTAGTCTTTGCTCTTGTTAAAGCTGTCGAGGATCAGCTCACCCGCGCCGACCGAGTAGCTGCTGGACGGGTACTTCTCGAGCAGCAAGCCCCACAGGCGCACCGCCGGATCGAAGACCTCGTAGTCATAGTAGAGCTTTCCCTGGCGAAACAACAGCTCCGGCACGTTCTCGTCGTTGGGGTAGGTCTGGACGTACAGCTCCATCGCCTCGGTGAGCTTCTTATCGGTCGGCGACTCCTGCTGCTTCGCCCCCTTAGCCTTGGCCGCCTCGAACTCAGCCGCGCGCGCCCGCTCTAGCGCGGCCAACGCGTTGTACAGCGCGTCCCGAGACAGCTTGCCCTTGGGGTTCATGCGCACCGCGGCCATGTAGCTGTCGGCGGCGACCGCGCCGTCTTCCAGGTGATAGAAGTTTATTTCCGCATGGTTAAAATAGACGTCGTAGGCCGACGGCTTATCACCAAAGCGCGAGAGATATATCGCGTACAAGCCCGACGCCGCGTTCCATTCGCTGCGGCTCGCCTTGTCTGCTTGGGCCTTGGCGTGCAGCCCCACCGCGTCGTCCTTCAGCTGCCCCTCGATGGCTCGCTCTGAGTCGGTCAACGTGAGCGGGCGCTGCACCTTGGTCCACGGGCTGGCTGAGTACTTAGCCAGCGGCGGTGTCTTAGCCCCCTTAGCTTGGGGTTTTGGGGGCGCGGTGTACGTCTTAATCAGCCAGCGATAGTCCGCCTGCAGGCTCCGCCAGTCTTGCATCGTCGAGTGACCCTGAGCGATGGCGAGCCCGTATTCATAGGCGTGTGGGCTGGTCGGCTCAAGCTTGAGCAGCAAGCGATAGGCCTCTACGCCCCGCTCAAAGTGCGCCTGCTCGTAGAAGGCTTCAGCCAGGGCCTTGACGATCTTACCCGCGAACTGCTCACCGCCGGCCTTGACCAAGAAGCGGTGCATGTCCTCGGCGCTGTTCTTCTCGTCTTCGACGAACACCGCGACCAAGTTGCGCAGCGCCTCGGCCTGGAGCTCGTCTAGCTCCGCCCGGCTGCGCCCCTTGCTCTCGTCTTCAGTCGCCTTGAACACCGCAAGGAAGCGCTTGGCGGCCTCATCGCTTTGGCCTAAGCGCCACAGGCACCAGGCGCTCTTGAAGAGAGCTAGGTCGTAGAGCGGGCTGTCTTTGTAGGTCAGCACCACCTCGTACTCGTCGTAGGCTGTCTGATAGTTCGGCGCGTCCTTCAGGAACTCTGACTCCGCGCGCACCATGTGCGCGTCAGGGACGAAGCGGCTCTTGGGGAACCACTTGAGGATCTTGTTGAAGCGGTTCAGCGCCTCCTCGCCCTTGCCCTCTTCGGTCGCCAAGAAGCCGTCGACGTACAGCGCGAAGTCGTACTCGCTGTAGGTCTTGTGCTGCTTCAGCACGCGCTCAAAGCGACTCCGAGCCTGCTTGTACGCTGGGCTCGGCGGCTCACCGCGCGTCCCGGCGGACATCTCCTCCCACCGATTAAAATCCGCCAGGAATTTATCTCGAGCGTCTTCCCACTCTAGCTCGCCGAGGCGCATCAGCGCCTCGGGCATCGAAGGGGCGCGCTCTGGGCTCTCTGCGATGAACTTGCGGAGCAGGCCGATAGCCTCGGCCCGCAGCTTCTTGGCCTCGGCGATGTTGCGCGTGATCCGCTGATCGATCTTCCGCTGCAGCGCGGCCCGCAGCTTCTCTGGGATGCGCATGCTCACGCGGTCGGCGCGGGCCTGCTTCTCCTTGGCGGCGCTCTTCTTGCCTACGGTGGGGCGCTTCTTCTTGCCCAGCTGGCGCTCCGCCACCGGCTTGATGCTGGAGCTCTCGCCCTTGAGCGACGGCGCTGCGGCGCTGGCAGCTGGCTCAGCGTCTTGAGCCTGGCTCGGCTTGGCGACGAGCCAGCCGCCGACCAGCCAGCCGCCGGTGAGCAGCGCGAGGCCCAGCGATGGCGGCCTGAGCTTCATCGGAGCCCCTCCCCGCCCACGTACTCGTCAGCCCAGTCTTCACCGTCAAACGGCCAGTACTCTTCGTCATCCCCGAGGAAACGCGCCGCATCGAGGGAGTCGATGGCAGCCTGAGGCAGCAAGCCCTGACTCAGCGCTTCGACCTCCAGCTCGAGGGCGCGCTTCCTGCCGAGCACCGTCTCAATCCGGCCGAGGCGCGCGCGCCTCAGCAAACGAGACAGGCGCTTGTCGAGGCGGATCAGCGCGTCTTGCGCCAACCGCTCTTGCTGAGCGAGCAAGATCCGCCGCAGCTTCTCTGCGTCGTTGTAGAGCTGGGTCGCGCGCTCGCGCTCGCTGACCACCAGCCCAGGCAAATCTTTGGCCGCCGCCGCGGCTTTGGGGGCGCGCTCCTGGGTGTCCGCATGGGCCTGCTTGGCGCGCTGCTCCAGCCCCGCCAACAGCTTCTCTAGCGCCGCCAGCTCGGTCGATGACTTGCCCTTGGCGGTGTCCTTGGCTTCGCGGACTAGGCGCCGCACCTCTTGTAGCTGGGCGTCGATGGCCTGGAGCTTTTGCTCGGGGGTGCCGCTGATCGCGCCGGTCGCCTGGGCCTTTAGCTCACCTGGCTTAGCCAGCGTCTGCCTAGTGTCGTCGAGCTCCCCCAGCGCCCCCCGCAGGCCGCTCTGCTGGTGCTCGAGCTGCGCCAGGCGCTTTGAAGCGCGGCCATACGACGGGTCGAGGCGCAGCAAGGCCGCTACCGCGCGGATTCGCCGCGCGTCACCCACCACGCCAGCGGCCGCGGGGTCTGCGCCGCTCTCGATGGCCTCGACCAGCTTGCGCACGGCTTGCTTGTCTTTGGTCAACGCGCGGGCGGTGTTGCGCACTGGCTCATAGCGCTTCAAGAACTGGCTCAGCTTGCGGTCAGCGTCGGGGAACTTGCACGCCGCCAAATCGACGTAGGCGTCTAAGATCCACGCTTCATCCTGGTACGCGTGGCTCTCGCTGCTGGTGCGCAGCTGGTCCAGCAACTCCCGCGCGCCCTCGTAGTCCTTGGCCTCATAGCGACTCGTGGCGGACTCATACAGCGCCTCAGGCAACGCCTCGGAGTCTGCGGGCACCAAGTAGTAGTAGTAGCGTGAGTCATCGAAGCGATACTGCTCGTGGGCGACCCGCCCCAGGGCTAACCGCGCTAGATCACGCACGCGAAAGAAGTCGCTGCCGCCGAACAGCAGCGCCTGCTTCGGCGTCGCCTTGGGATCTGCCACCTTGCAAAACAGGTTCTCGCCCTTCTTCAGCTGCCCGCGCTCCACCTCGATCAACCCAGCCAGGTAGGTGGCCTGAGCCCAAAAGCGCGACCGGGGCGTGACCCGTGCCAGCGCGCGCAACGCCTGCGTCGGGCGCTGCATGCGCTCTTCAGCGCGGCCCTCCAGGTAGGCGATGTCGCCTTTTTGTTCAGCTGGCGCGCGGCGCGCCGCGGGCTTGAGCGCCTTGAGGAACAGCTCCGGCCGATCGCTGTCAAGGCCAAAGTCGACCAGGCTGCGTATTGCCCTACGGTACCAGATATCGACCTGGTGCACGTCTAGCAGCCGCTCCAAATAGGCGCGCGCGGGCTCGTGGGCGCCGGCGCGCCCCAGCGAGTCCCCCAACCAATAGACACAGGCGCGGCCCTCCACGCTGTTCTTGAAGGCGTCGAAGCGATCCGCCTCGACGATGTACACGAGCTGCGCGATCGCCTCGTCGCGGCGGCCGGCGTCGAGCTTCTGTTCAACTTGCTCCAGCTCGTCGCGCAGCCGCGCGGCAGTGATGGGCGCGCTGGCCGCGAGCCGCCGGTCCTTCATCGCGGCCTGATAGGCGCGCATCTCGGCCGAGCGGGCCCCAGCGCCTGCAGCAGCGGGCGCGGCCGCGGCTTTGGGCGGCGCCGGCGAGGCTGTTGGAGGCGCGGCGCTAGGCGGCGGGGCGCTGGCTGCAGGAGCAACCCCCGCCGGGGCAGACGGCGCTTTGCCTGCAGCGGCCTCCCCTCCACCCCCTGCGGCGGAGGGTTTGGTGCCTTTTACGGGTTGATCAGTTCCGTATGGATTGTCTTCGTCCTGGGCGACGGCGCCGCTGGCTAGCAGCAAGCCGCAGAGCAGCGGCGCCAAGCAGTACGCTCGCCAGCGCGTGGGGGACAGTCGCGTCACTCGATCACCCGGGCTCGCAGCCGCACGCGCAGATCGTACTCACCGTCTTGGTCATCGGGGAAGTCTTCAGCCATGTCTGAGTCGTCTTCGATGGTGAAGTGCGCCTCGAGGCGCTTTTTCTCGGGCACCACCACCGAGAAGCGGCTGGTCTGCCAAGTTTTGTAGGCCTTGCCTCGCGCGTCGGTGCGCTCGATCTCGACGCCGATCACGTGGTGGCCAGGCGCGACGCCGTGCTCGTAGATCACCTTCTCATCTTCCGCGCTGAAGCGCGCTGGGGCGCGGTAGACCACGCCGCCGTCCAGCGTGACCATCAAGCTGTCGATGCGCGCGTCGTCGCCGTCGGTCTCGACCAGCACCTTGAGCTTGCTGGCGTACAGCGTGGTGGTCAGCGCCGAGACCCGGCTGCGCAGCGAGGCGATGTCGCCCAACAGCTGATCGTAGTTGGGCGGCGTGGTCTTCAAATTACCACCTGGAAACTCATCTGCCTCGGGGTTGAGGGGTGAGAGCTTGCCTGCGTCGGACGCGCGGGCCGGCGGTGGCGCCTCGTCGTCGTCGTCGGCCGCCGGCTTTGGCGGGCTAGCGTCGACCACCCCCGCGTCAGCCGCGGGCGCGTCTTTGGCCTTGGCGTCCTTGCCCTTGGCGTCTTTGCTCTTGCTGCCCTTCCCGCTCGCGTCATCGCTCTGCGCAGCGCTGCCTTTCGAGCCTTTGCCCTTGGGCTGTCCAAGAGCGCTCCAGGTGACCAGCATGACGACTGGCACCAACAGCACCCACACCAAGCGCTGCCAAGATCTGCCAGCGCTGCCCCGCTTCCCGAGTCCCGTGAGCATGTGCTGGGAGGCTACCACGCTGAGCGCGCTTTACGGGCCTCCCAAAGCACGCGCTCGCCCATCGCTTAGGCGCAGCGATCGCGCCCTCGCGCCCCCGGTTCCATCGCATTTTTGGGGCGGTACTAGGCTGCGGAGCGCGTCACGGCGCGGCCGGCTGATGAGCCAAACCCTTGCTCTGCCGACCCTACAGCCTACAACGGCCGGGTGGATGGAATCACTCAGGCGTTGCTCGGAGCGGTGGTGGGCCAAGCCTGCGCGGGCAAGCAGCTCGGGCGGCGCGCGGCGTGGTGGGGCGCTGTCGGCGGGCTGCTCCCCGACGCCGACGTGATCGCCGGCGCACCTTTTGGTGAGTTCACCTCTCTCTGGCTGCACCGCGGGACCAGCCACTCGCTGTGGTTTGGACCCGTGGTGGGCCCGCTGCTCGGCCTGGCCGTGTGGCGCTTCGAGCGCTGGCGGGCGCGGCGTAAGCAGGAGCGCGCAGGGGGACCCCCAGTCGACCTCGAGCTGCCCGCAGCAGGCGCGCCGCCTGGGGTCAACTGGACGTCAGCTGGCGCGCGCAAGGCGTGGATCTGGTTGTTCGTGCTCTCGCTCGTCACCCACCCGATGCTGGACGTGTTCACGTCGTACGGCACGCAGCTGTTCGCGCCGGTGTGGCGCGAGCGCTTCGCGCTAGACGGCATCGGCATCATCGATCCGGTGTATTCGGTGGCGCTGATCATCGCGCTGTTGGTCGGCAGGGCGCGGCGCGCTGATCCGTCGGGTGCCGCACGGATAGCACGCTGGGCGCTGGGCCTGACCAGCGCCTACTTGTTGATCGGCCTGGGCATGACGCTCAACGTAGAGCGCCGCGCGCGAGCCGAGCTTGAGCTGCACGGTTACCGTGTAGATTCGCTCGTAGGCTACACCTCAGTGTTTCAGAACGGGCTCAAGCGCGTGGTGGCGCGCAGCGGCGATCAGGTGTTCGTGGGCTATGCCTCGGGCTGGCGGCCCAGCGCGATCAGCTGGCAGCGCTTTGAGCTCACGCCGAGCAGCGACGTGGAGCGCGTGCTGCGCACGCCTGAAGGTCAGCTGTTCAGCTGGTTCGCCAAGGGCCAGCTCAGCTGGACCACCACCACCACCGACCCCGGGCTGGCGGGCCGAGTCGTGCAGATCGACGATATCCGCTACGGCATGCCAGGCAACCCGACCCAAGGCATGTGGGGCATCGAAGGCCAAGTAGATCCGCTAGGCAACGTCACCAGCGTGCACCGCCTGCGCCGCCCCCGCGCGATCCGTGACGGGCAGATCTCAGACATCTTCCGGGCCGCCCTCGGCAAGGACCCGCGCACGTTCCAAGTAGGGATCGGGGGTGGGTTTAGGGAGGTCACCTCGCCAGCTCAGACTGCGGCGCCGCCCGGAAACTGAGCCCCACACGCGCGGCAAAAGCGCGCGTCAGCCCGCGGCTCTTCGACGCGGCAGGCCGCGCAGGTGCGGGACACCGGCGCGCGCTCGCTGCGCACCATCTCCGCGGAGACGATGCCAGTGGGCACCGCGATGATCCCGTAGCCGAACACCATGAGCAGCGACGCCAAGGTCTGACCCAGCGCTGACTGCGGCGCGATGTCGCCGTAGCCGACGGTGGTCAACGTCACGATGGCCCAGTACATGCTCGTCGGGATATTGACGAAGCCGGATTTGGGGCCTTCGATCACGTACATGGCCGCGCCGACGATCACCACCACGCCCAGCACCGTGCCCAAGAACACCGTGATCTTTGGCAAGCTCGCGGTGAGCGCCCGGAGCAGCGCGTCACCGGCTCCGCGGAAGCTCGCCAGCTTCAGCACGCGAAATACGCGCAGCAGGCGCAAGACCCGCACCACCATCAACGAGTGAGCCATCGGGTACAAGAGCGCCACCAGGCTCGGCACCACGGCGATCAGATCGACCAGCCCAAAGAACGAGAGCACATACCCAAGTCTTTTCCTTGCAGAATAAATGCGTAGCACGTACTCCACCAAGAACAGCAGCGTCAGGCACCACTCGACGCCTTTGATCACGCCACCGTAGCCGACGCGAATCGACTCAACGCTCTCTAGGATGACGCTGACCACGCTGATCAACACCGCCCACAGCAGCCAGACATCGAAGCGCTTACCGGCGCTGGTGTCGTGCTCGAAGATGATGACGTACAGCGTCTCGCGCAGGCTGGGCGCGGGTGGCTCGCTCGATGGCTCTGACGCCACCTCTTACCTGCTCCCCAGGCTGTTCAGGAGCGGATCACCAAGCTTCAGCCGGACCAACGGCTGCCCGATGTACGCTGCGCGGACCAAGCTGAGCTGGCCGCGATCCTCCGCGGGAGCGAGCTGCGCTGAGCCTAGGCTTGGGAACGCGGTTGGGTGCTTCACGATGGTTAACCCTAGGCGATGGGACCAAGCGCGGGAAGCCTGGCGCAGCAGCTACGTCTGGATCGGCGCCGTGTTCGCGGCTGCCAGACTGGGGGGGGCGCGCCGTTTAGCTGCTGCAGGGCCGCCCGACCAGCACGAGCGCAGCCGCGCGAGGTGAGCGCGCGGCGGGCGACCCGCTAACCCAGCGCGCGGGTGTCCGCCGGCAGGGCTGGCAAGACGCCCGCCGCGGGCGCCCCACCACGCGAGTGGCGACACCTAGAACTATTCGGTCTGACCGTATGGAATCGTCGAATCGGGCTTGGCCGCCAGGGGCTCGAATGATACACACCATGGCGTATGCGAACCAATCTACCGCTTCTTGGCGCGGCCCTGGCAGGGCTGGCGCTGGTCTCACTGCTCGGCGGGTGCATAAAGAAGCAAGGCAGCTTCGACGCACGAGGCTACACCCACCACGTCTACGAGTACCGAGTGCTGGCTAACGATCCCAGCACCGGCAAGCTGATGCCCCCGGCCTGGCGGCTGGACAACTACTACGGGCCCGACAACAAAGCGAAGCGCACGCCTCGCTACCTAGTGGACTACGAACTCGACACCGATGGTGATGACAAGATCGACAAGACTGACGAAGCGCTGTTGTACGATCTACGGTTCGAGCATCGCACTAACGCGGGGCTGATCTGGCTACGTACGTTTCCGGTATCGGAGTCGCTGCGCCAGATGGACCTGCGAGTCATGATGCGCGAGTACGTCGACGCGCTGGCTAGCTCTGGCTACGCAGAGGTAACTCTCAAGCCGCTGCGTATCCTGATCTCAAACGAGCGCCTAACCACCCGAGTCGTGCACACGGCCCGAGCCAAGGTGGGCCCCAGCGAGGCATTTGAGGCTGTCGTCGAGGTCGCGGACGTCGAGCAGATGAGGCTCGAGCCTAGCGCGCGGCGCAAGCTGGCGAAGCTGGTCCTGGTACGTACAAATTTTGAATACGGCAGCAAGCGCAAGACCGCGACACGATTCCCGGTGTACATGGTCGCGGGCTACGTCAATTTCCCTGAGGATTTTGAAAGTGGTATCCGTGACTTTGACGGCCTGTTAGACCGGGTGGCCCTCAGCGGTCAACACGGCTACCGCCCCGCGCCAGCACCGCGGGTCTCACCGCCAGCGCCTCCCCCAACTTTCCAGCCGGTGGCGCCAGCGCCCGAAGCGCCAGCGCCCGAAGCACCGACGCCAGCGCCCGAAGCGCCAGCTGCCGATGCCGGCGCGCCCGTCAATGGAGCAGCGCCCGCCAATGGAGCAGCGCCCGCCAATGGAGCAGCGCCCGCCAATGGAGCAGCGCCCGCC
>CAZKDY010000001.1:0-93404 GCA_964551615.1 uncultured Polyangiaceae bacterium | reverse complement strand
AATTGAGCGGCGCCCGCCAATTGAGCGGCGCCCGCCAATTGAGCGGCGCCCTCAACGGACGATGGTGTCGCAGCCGATCACCACGTCCACCACGATGTTCTCGCTGTACTCGACGACGTCGCAAGACGCTGGGCAGAGGAAGATCTGGGTCGGGCCGCTGGGGTTGTCGTAGTACCAGCCAGGCTGGCCTACGCAGGCGCCCGGCCCGCTGACGCGCGGGATCACGTCTTGCTCCTCGCCCGGTGGAGTGATGCCCACGTTGACCAGGTCTGGGTTGGGCTCACCCTCGGGCGGCGTCGGGATCTTGTACTTGCAGGTCGCTGCCCCGCGGATCTCATTCATCGCGTCCAGGAAGCCCTGACCGGCGTTCCCGCTGGACACGATGTAGGCCGCGCCAGTGCCGCCGCTAGAGGCGATGGCGTTCAGCGTCGCGAGGTCACCGATGCCGATGACGAATGTCTTCACCGAGGGGTTGCCCTTGTTCGCCGCGTCGGCGTAACCGGCGGCGGTCGAGACCGAGTTGTCCGTGCAATTGTTGGGCTCCCCGTCGGTGGCGAGCACGACCACGACCTGGTGATCTAGGTGTTGTTGAGCGTACACCGTCGCGTAGTCGTGGGCACCCTTGAGCGCCGGCGAGATCGGCGTTGTTGAACCTCCAGGCGACTCGTTTTGCATTGCCATCTGGATTTGTGATGCTGCGCCTGGGAGCGCAGTGAACGGGACCGTGGGGTTAGTGTAGTCAACCGACACGCAGGAGTCCTTCCCGCCGAGAGCCCCGTTGCACCCGAGGACCGGGAGGCAGGGGCCATACGCACCGCACTCCGCGCTGGTCGCGCACTTCGCCGGGAGCCCAGGGTTCGTAGCCCAAGGCACGGGGAAGAACGTTATCCCTACGGAGACGCCGTCACCAGAGACACTCGACAAGAAGTTGTTCACCGAGCTGGTGACGGCGCCCCACTTGCCGCCTTCGTCCATCGAGCCGGAGCGGTCCAGCAACAGCAAGATGTCGAGGGGCACCGGCTCGCCGTCGTAGCGGTCCCCAGCGCACGCCCCGCCTAGGCCACCCTTGCCCCCGCCATCCAGGCCGCCAAAACCATCCCCAGCACTACCGCCGGAGCCGGACCTCCCGCCGGAGCCATTCACCTGGCTGCCATCTGACGACGCGCTGCAAGATAGCGCAGTAAGCGGAAATAGACCGGCGGCGGCCAGGCAAGCGCCCAACCCAGTTCGAGTGATGCGTGTCATGCCCCAGAACTCTAACGCCAAACAGGCGTTTGAACCAAGACTGGAATGGGTCGGCCGGACGGAAGCTGTGCAGTATGGTGCAAGTAGCCTGCAGTTTCCCGTAGATCCAAAGGCACGCTCGTGCCCTAAGAGCTCAAGCCTTCGCTTGCGCCGCGACGGCCTGAGCCGCGCGCTCGATGGCCGCGGCGTCGCCTAGGTAGCGACTGCTGATCGGCTTCAGCTGCGCGTCAAGCTGATACACCCGGGGCACGCCGGTGGGGATGTTCAACTCGACGATCGCCTGATCGCTGATCCCCTCAAGGTGCTTGACTAGGGCGCGCAGCGAGTTGCCGTGAGCCACGATCAGCACGCGCTTGCCGCTCAAGACCTTAGGCGCGATCTCTGACTCCCAGTAAGGCAAGAAGCGCTCGACCGTATCCTTGAGGCACTCGGTGGTCGGGATCTGCGCGGGATCGAGATCCGCGTAGCGTGGGTCGTGGCCTGGCCAATTCGGATCGCTGACGTCCATCGCCGGCGGCGGCGTGTCGTAGCTGCGGCGCCACAGCTTGACCTGTTCGTCGCCGTGCTTAGCCGCCGTCTCCGCCTTGTTGAGCCCTTGCAGCGCGCCGTACATGCGCTCGTTCACGCGCCAGCTGCGCGTGACCGGCAGCCACATCTGATCTAGCTCCTCTAGCGCGAGCCACAGCGTCTTGATGGCTCGCTTGAGCACCGAGGTGTACGCCAAATCGAAGCGCAAGCCTTCAGCCTTGAGCAGCGCTCCGGCGCGCTTGGCCTCTTCCACGCCTTTGGCTGTGAGCGGCACATCGACCCAGCCAGTGAAGCGGTTCTCTTGGTTCCATTGGCTCTCGCCGTGTCTGAGCAATACGAGCGTATACATGCTTGCCTCGTGGCATCAGCTGATCGCGAAACGAGGCGCGGACACGCTGATTGATGGGGTGAGGCGCTGGGTAGCTGGGGGTCGCGTAGCGGCGCACCAGCCGGGCACCCTGCGCTAGTTTGTGAACGGGATGAACAAGCTCAAGCCACCTAGCGCCGCGATGTCGTTCACGACTTTGTCCTCACCCAGCGGCGCGCGCTGCGCGTGGACTAGATCGCGCACGTCGAGGCGCAGCGCCATCCATTCCGTGAGGAAGAACTTCAGCCCGATGCCGCCCGAGCCAGTGACGCCCACGCTGCCTGGCGTGTCGGTGGCCCCTGCGCCAAGTGAGACGTAGAAGTCGAAGCGGCTGATGCCGCCGCCCATCCAGCGCACTTTTCCGTACGCGAGCGACCACACCAGGTGTCCCATGAACAGGTTGACCGGCGCGGACTCTTCGTTGATGAAGTCAACTAGACCGGGATCGCTCTGCGCGATGGAATCCAGGAACTCGAAGCTGCGCCGGGTGCGCAGATACGACGCCTCGAGGCCCAGCTCTTCAGAGAAGTGAAACGTGTACGCGCCGCCGTAGATGGGCGCGCCATCAGACAAGTCCCCGGCGTACCAGCCGCCCATGGGCGATAGCTCGTGGCGCAGGGCCTTCTTAAACAGGCGTGGGACGACGCCGCGATAGGCGCGGCGCCCAACGAGCTGTTGCTTCAGCGCCTCGTCAACGCACTGCGCGCGCGCGCTAGCAGCACTGAGCAGCCCGGCGCCGAGCACCGCGACCGCCAACAACGGGCGAACAAACGAGCGAATGTGCAGGGTCAAACCGAGTCCTGAGATAACACAGGATGACGGCCGCTCGGCGTCCATTATCCTCCCGAGGTGTCCAGACCTCTAAACCTGGGGCTTCGTGCGCTGTTCTGCCTGGCTCTGGCCTGTACCGGCTCGGCGGTCGCACAGCCCGCCGGCGGCAAACCAGGTACTTCACCCGCAGCCAGCAAACCCAGCACTTCGCCCGTAGCCGACGCCCCAGACGACGCCAGCTGCATCAGCCGCCAGAACGCCCTCAGCGCCCTAGGGTGCGAACTACACGCGCAACTTGGCGCGCTGCGCGGCGCCTTGGTGATCGGAGGCGGAGTACAGGCTGAGCCCAGCCTCGAACGCAGCGCCGCGCTAGCCGAGCGAGCCACGCGAGTGATCGCCGGGGCTCTCGGGGGCACGGCTCATCCTAGCCAGACCACGCGCGGCGGCGCTCAACTAGCCGCACGCTCTGCTAGCAGCTTGGTCTACCTAGAGTTCAGCATCGGCCACGGACAGCTCTCGGTGACGGCTGACGTCTACCGACCCGCCAAGGGCTTTTGGGCCCGAGTGCGCCAGCCCAACCCGGAGCCGCTAAGACACGCCTTCGCCGCGCGGCCCCTCGACGCCGAGGTGCGGAGCTTCATGCCCAGCGTGCCGCTGGTCGCTGGCAACATCCTCAAGGTCAAGGCGCCAGAGAGCGACCTGCTCGCGCTTGGCTGCGGCGACGTGGACGGCGACAGCAACCTCGAGCTGATCGCGGTGGGGCGCGGCGCCATCCACCTCGGGCGCATCCGCTCAGGCGCTTTCGTCGCTTCCGCGAGGCGGAGTTGGAGCGCACTCTCGCCGATCGCCGCGGCGCCCTTGCGCGAACCCATCGCGAACGTCTCGCTCCGGGCAGGTCGCTTCGTTGACGTAGGCATCACAGACCGCGCCAGAGGCCTGAGGCTGAACGCACGACTCGAGCCCCTGGCTACGCTGGACGCACCAATGCCGTGGCCAGGCAACGGATGCGTTGATGTGTACCAAACCCTGCTCGGTCGCCGAGAGCGCCCCTGTACAAGCAGCGACGCGCCCTCAAGCGCTCCGCAGTACGACTACCGCGGCGACGCCATCGCCGGCGCGAGCATCGTAGACCGCGCGGGTGCGCTTCAGCAGTATCGGGCGCTCCGCGCTGCCAAGGAACACCACGTCGACCTACATAGCTCGCGTGGCGGACGCGCGCGGGTTGAGGGCCTCGGCGCGCAGCTCGCCATGGGCGATCTAGACGGCGACGGCGCGCCAGAGCTATTGGCCAGCACACCCAGCCTCAACCCCAGCACAGACGCCCTACTGATCTACACCTGGCGAGAGCCGGCAGCCCCGGTTGAGAGGCTGCGCATCGCCGCGGCCGGCGGGGTGAGCGCGATCAGCACTTGCCCCGCAGAAGACAACGGCCGCGCGCTGGTGGTCGCGGCGGTGGGGGGTGAGCTATGGCTGATCCGCTAGGTAACGACCGCGCGCGCCGCTTCGGGCGCCGCACGTGGCTGCTCGCCACGAGCGCCAGCGCGGCGAGCGCGGCGATGGGGCGCACGCCCCTCGGCGGGAGTCTCAACTTTACGTTGCCTTGGGCAGTATACAGCCTCGATCCACACGACCTGTACGATCCGTGCGCCGCGTTGTTCGGCAGCGCGATCACGGATCCCCTGTATGCCCTCGACGCACACGGTCGCCCCTACCCCGCCCTCGCCGACGGCATGCCCAGCGCGGCGGCGCGCGGCGCGAGCGTACGGCTGCGACCTGGCATCGTCACCGCCCAGGGCCGGCGGCTCAGCATCAGTGACGTTCACTGGTCGCTCACCCGAGCACGCTCACGAGCCGCCCGCGGGTTGCTGTCTGAATTTGGCGCCCCGCGTCTCGCCGCAGACAGCGTGCACTACGCGACCGCTGATCCGACCCGCTTAGCCATCGCCCTCGCCAGCCCCTGCTGCGCGATCCTACCCCGCTCGTTTAGGCCCGAGCAACCCGACGGAACCGGAGCGCTGGCGGCCACTGCCCGCGGTGGCGGCCTGAACCTACAGCGCAACCCACGCGCCGCGCGCGGCGCTGCATTCCTGGACCAGCTCTCGTTGCGACCTGCTCAGTCCCTGAGCGACGCGCTGCGGGCGTTCGAAAGCGAAACCACTGACCTTGGCTGGCTAGGCGACGGCCTGCATCGTCGTCGACCCGGTGCCCAGCCGTTCACCTCGGCGGCGGTGGGCTGGGTTGTGCTGCGCACCGGGGCCGCCGCTGGCGCCTGGTCAGCAGCGGGCGTGGCTCAGCGCCTGCTCGAAGGCATGGCACCCGGCGCGCTCAGCCGCTTTGGTCTAACGCCCGCCAGCGCTGGCGGGAGCACGCGCTGGGGCGGCGGTGACGCTGAGATCGCCGTCGACGACCGTCAACCATTCCTCGCGGAAGTTGCTGACGCGCTAGCTGGTGCGCTCAGTCAGCCCGGACATCAACTGCGCGTCGCGCGGCTTCAGCCCGCCGAAATCGCGCGCCGCCGCAGCGCTGACACGTTCACGTTGATGATCGATTTGGTGCGCAACCTGAGCCTGGGGCCAAACCGGGATGGGCTCGCGCTGGTCACAGCAGCCAACCCGGCGCTGGCTGATCGACCGCCCAAGGTCAGCGGAGCATCGGCGGCCCAGCTGGCGCGCACGCTCCCGCTAGGTATCATCGGCGAGCTCAAACCTTCCGGATACTTCGTCGGCCCTTGGCGCGGATTTCCCGCGTGGGATTTTGGAGCCCTGCATCTGGCGGAGCCCTAGCCAGGGGGGCGACGCTGTACGCCCACGGCACCGGCGGCAGCCTCAGCGCGCTGGTTCGACGATCAGGATCGGAGCCGACCTGGAGGCCTGTGCGTGCACCACTCTGGCGCCGTGAGCCTGCGCGATGGCCAACAGCGCAGCGAAGGCAGTGACCCGGCGCAGCTCCACGGTCACCTGTCCCTCCACCCCCTGCCCGATCACTAGGTTGATGCCTCCGCTGTGGGCGATCAAGCGCAACGCCTCGGTGAGATCGGCCTGATGCAGCTTCACGTCGATCCGCCGCCGCGAGCCGACGTGGACGTCTACGCTGGGCGGCTCACTGATCCGTGTGGTCTCAAATCGTGCGGCGGCTGGGCCAGCGTGCTTCAGCGCCGGCGCGCGGGAGCGCGCCCGCTGCGCCGCGTAGGGACCCCCAGCGTACACACGCAGCGCCTGCTCGAGCTGCTGCGCGGATGGCTCCGCTGCGCGGGTATCGGTCGCGCCGGTGTTGGCCGGGGTGGCCTCAGGCGCAAGTTCGTCAGGGTCTACCGCGTTAGCGGGCGGCAACTCGGCGCAGCTACACAGCAGCACCGCGCTCCACAGCAACCCCGCGCTCCACAGCAACCCCGCGCTCCACAGCAACCCCGCGCTCCACAGCAGCGCACGGCTACCAGGCACACGGCGGCGCGGCGATCCACCAAGCACGCAGCCAAGCGCGCCGCGCTGTGCTCGCGAGTGACCGCGCACCGCCATCAGCTGGCCAGTTGCTCGACCACGACTCGGTCGCGACCTGCGCGCTTGGCAGCGTAGAGCGCTTGGTCCGCGCGTTCTACCAACTGCTCGGTCACGAAATCACTCTCCAGATCGGCAGCCGCGACGCCGGCGCTGAAGGTGATCACCCGGGTCGCTCCGTTTGAAAACGTCACCGGACGCTCGCGTAAGGCTCCCAGCAGGCGTTGGCCTGCGACCAACGCCGCTTGCCGGTCGGTCCCTCGCAGCAACACCGCGAACTCCTCGCCGCCCAAGCGATAAGCCGAGTCAGAGCCGCGGATGGTGTCCTGTATGCACTTTGAGACCAGCACCAACACGCGGTCTCCCTCAGGGTGGCCGAACTCGTCGTTCACCGACTTGAAGCGGTCAATGTCAATCAGCAGCACGCTGAGCGGTTCTCTTTGCCGTGCGGCAAAGGCTACCTCGCGCCCCAGCGCGCGCTCGAAATCGCGGCGGTTGTTGAGCCCGGTCAACGGATCGATGGTGGCTTGGCGCTCGGCGACGTTCAGCCGAAACGCGACGTTGAAATCGCGGCGGCGCTTCTCGATCAGCGCCTTGACCCGCGCCACCAGCACCGGCCCACGGTAGGGCTTGGCGAGGTGATCCACCGCGCCGTGCTGAATGCCCCGGATCACGTCTTCTTCGTCGTTGGCGTGGGCGGTGAGCAAGACCACGGGGATACCCGAAGTGGCAGGATCGGACTGAAGTCGCGCGAGCACCTCGTAGCCATCCATCACTGGCATCATCACGTCGAGCACGATCACGCTGACTGAGTCGGGGTTTTCGCCGATCTTAGCCAGCGCTTCCGCGCCGTCGCTCGCCTCGCTAACCTGCAGCCCAGCGCGGCCCAGCCAGCGGCTGGTCAGCAGCCGGGTCGCGGCGTCGTCGTCCACCACCAAGATCGTGTCCGGCGGCGGCGGGAGCGACAAACGGTTTGGGAGGTGCTGCAAGGGCCGCCAGCGTCAGGATCGGGGTTGGGGGTAAGGACTGTTGCCTGTCCACGCCTAGGGGGGTGGGATACCCGCGGCGCTAGCCACGGGGCGAACTACGCGACCCCTCAGGGTACACAACTTTAGCCTAGGCCGGCGAATGCTTGGCTCGAATGGCTAACGCGAGTGGCTAGCGCGAATGGCTAACGCGAGTGGCTAGCGCGGCTGCATGCGCAGCGCGGCGTCTAGCCGGATGCACTCGCCGTTCAACATGCTGTTTTGGACGATATGCAGCGCTAGCTGCGCGTACTCTGTGGGATCCCCCAGGCGCGGCGGAAAGGGCACGTTGGCGGCCAAGGCGACGCGGGCTTCTTCAGGCAGGCCAGCGAGCATCGGCGTGTCGAACAAGCCTGGAGCGATGGTCATCACTCGGATCCCGGACCGCGCCAACTCGCGGGCGATGGGCAGCGTCATCCCGACCACGCCGGCCTTGGACGCGCTGTAGGCGGCCTGCCCGATCTGACCGTCGAAGGCCGCGATAGAGGCCGTGGTGACGATCACCCCACGCTCGCCTCCCGCGTCGGGCTCAGCCTGGGCCATGGCTTGAGCAGACAGCCGGATCAGGTTGAACATGCCGACCAGGTTGACGTTGACCGCCAAGGCGAACAGCTCCAGCGGAAACGGCCCCGACTTTCCGAGGGTACGACAGGCCGTCCCGATCCCCGCGCAGCCCACGGCGATCTGCAGACCGCCGAGCTCCTTCGCGGCGGCTATCGCAGCCAGCACCTGCGGCTCACTGGTCACGTCAGTCTCAACGAAGCGCACGCGCTCACCGAGCTCGTTTGCGAGCGCCTGCCCAGGGGCGATCGCTTTGTCGGCGATCACCACGCCGCGCGCGCCGGCGTTGATCAGCGCGCGCACGGTCGCCGCCCCCAGCCCCGAAGCACCACCCGAAACCAAAGCTACCTTGTCTTGAACGTCCACAGCTGACTCTCCGATTTTTCTAGCGCTCGTGTATTTTCCCTAGGGCAATTTTAACCCTAGGGGTTGTGGGCTATCGCCGCCTGCGCGGGCGGGCCTTGTCGTTGCGTCGCCGACCCCGCAGGAGCCCCGCTCAGTCGACCAACTCTGTCTTACCGACGTCACCACCGGCCTTCACGAACTCGATCACGCTGGTGGCCAGGGCGGCGTCCGCCTTCTCGCAAGCCTTGCTCACGGTGCCCATGGTCGCGCCCTTACACTCCGTGCGCCGCGTCTGATAGGCCTTGTCAATTTTCGCGTCGCTGCGCAGGGTCTCTTGCACCGCCGCGTCGAGCAGCCGCCACTGGATGTTGGGGTACTTGGCCTTCGGCGGCAGCTTGGTGGTCAGCTCTTCGGGCGCCAAGGTCACGCACGAGCCGTCCCAGCGCAGGGCGTCGTAGCCACCCATGCCGCTGACTTGCATGCCGCCTTTGGGCGGCGCTCGCTTGGCCAGCAGCAAGACCTCCTCGTCGAACACCAGATAGTCGTCGGACGCCGACGCGCCACCCGAGGCATTCCACGCCTTCGTCTTGCGTGTGATATATCCGCGCGTAAATGGTGTACCGTGCCTAAACATCACCAGCGCGACCCCTAGGTGCGTCGACCGACACAGCTTCTCGATGAACGCCTTGGGGGGCGTGCACACGTCGGAGTCAGCGTCGGCGCACTGGGAAGGGATGCCGTGGGAGTCGGGCTGTGCGCTCGCCTGCGCCTCAGCGGCCGCCGCGCTAGACGGCGCAGGTGGCGCCGCCGGTGCCGGCGTTGGGGGCGTCGGCTCAGGCGCGCGCGGCGCTGGCGCACCCGCGCCGCAGCCAGAGAGCAAACAACCGAGCGTCGCCAAGACCAAACGCTTCGAACTCACCATGGGTGAACACAAACCGGATCGCACCGGGGCGTCAACCGCGACGCCACGCAGGCTCAGTTTTTCAAGAGCGCGTTACTCGACGGTGACCGTCTTAGCCAGATTGCGCGGCTGATCGACGTCGGTGCCCTTGAGATCGGCGATGTAGTACGCCAGCAGCTGGAGCGGCAGCACCGTGAGCAGGGGCAGCACGGCGTCCAGCGCCTTGGGGATCTTGAGGCAGTGATCAGCGAGCTGAGCCGCGTCTTCGTGTCCTTCGGTGACCACCGCGATCACCTGCCCAAGCCGAGCCTTGACCTCTTGGACGTTGGAGGCGGTCTTCTCGTACTGGGCGTCATGTGGCATCACCACCACCACCGGCATGTGCTCGTCGATCAGCGCGATCGGCCCGTGCTTCATTTCCCCGGCGGCGTAGCCCTCGGCGTGGGCGTACGAGATCTCTTTCAGCTTGAGCGCGCCTTCGAGCGCGATCGGGAACCCGAGGCCGCGCCCCAAGAACAGCACGTGCTCAGCGTGGACGAACTTCTGCGCTACCTCCTGAACGGCGGAGGCGTGCTCCAGCACTTCGCGCATGCGCTCGGGCGTCTCAACCAACGCCTGAATCAGCCCTTGCGCGCGCTCTTTGCTGAGCGCGCCGCGACGTCGCCCAAGGAAAATCGCCAACATCAACAGCGCGACCAACTGCGCCGTAAAGCACTTGGTCGAGGCGACCCCGATCTCGGGGCCCGCGTGGGTGTACAGCGCACCGTGGCTTTCGCGCGGAATCGCGCTATCCAAGACGTTGGCGATCGCGAGCACGGTCGCGCCCGCCTCCTTCGCGCTGCGCACCGCGGCCAGCGTGTCGGCTGTCTCCCCGGACTGACTGACGGCGACGATCAGGTCACGCTCGGTGAAGACCGGCTCGCGATACCGCACCTCGCTGGCCAGCTCGGTCTGCGCGGGGATACGCGCCAGCGCCTCGATCCAATAACGACCATTCAGGCAAGCGTGATAACTGGTTCCGCACGCTAACAAATAGACGCGATCGATCTTGTCGATGACCGCGGGATCAAGGCCCAGCTCTGCTGCGACGAAGTCGCCCTCTTCGGGCAAGATGCGGCCACGCAAGGTGTCTTCGATGGCCCTCGGCTGCTCGAAGATCTCCTTCAGCATGAAGTGCTTGAAGCCGCCCTTCTCGGCTTGCACAGGGCTCCAGTCAATGCGCTTCGGCTTGCGCTCCACCGGCCGACCGTCTAGCGTTTCAATACGGTAACCTGAGGCTCGCAGCTCCGCCATCTCGCCGTCTTCAAGGAACAGCATTTGGCGCGTCTGCTGCAGCAGCGCGGGGATGTCGGAGCCGCACAGCATCTCGTCCTCGCCCACCCCGATCACCAACGGCGAGGCGCTCTTCGCCACCACCAGCACGTCAGGCACCTGCTTACACACCACGGCCAGCGCGTAGGCCCCGCGCAGCTTGCCGAGCGCCTGCCGCACGGCATTGAACAGGGACAGCTCGCCCCCGGCGAAGGCGCGGTTAACCAAGTGGGCGACGATCTCCGTGTCGGTGTCAGAGGTGAAGATCACCCCCAGCGCCTGGAGCTCCCGCTTCAGCTCAAGGTGGTTCTCGATGATGCCGTTGTGCACCAACGCCACGTCCCCAGCGTGGTGCGGGTGGGCGTTGGGCTCGCTAGGCCGCCCGTGGGTGGCCCAGCGCGTGTGGCCGATACCGGCGCTGCCGCTCAGCGGCCGCGCGTCCAGGGCGCGCGCGAGGTTCGCCAGCTTGCCCACCGCGCGCACGATCTGAATGTCGTTTCCGTCGTGAACCGCGAGACCCGCAGAGTCGTAGCCGCGGTACTCAAGCTTGCGTAGGCCGTCCAAGAGGATGGGAGCAGCCTGTTCAGATCCAATGTAGCCAACGATTCCACACATCTTGAGTCTCTTTTCTGGGCAGCCCGTACGGCGGGGAGCGCCGGTCAAGCAGCCACCCCGCGGCCCATGCCATGGTGAGGCGCGGCGTGCGCTGATCCAACCCAGGCCGGCTCTGGGCGTCGTGGTAGCGTCGCGCACGAGCCTCCGCAATGGCGAGTCGCTGCCTGGGCTTCGCGGGGGCTACCCGGCCTAGCGCCGCCGCACCGACTCCAGCGTGCGCGCTGGAAGTTTTTGGGACGCCGCCGCACCGACTCCGGCGCGAGCGCTGGGAGTTTTTCAGTATGGGTTGTCGCCGCTGGCTGGGGCGAAGGTCGCCGCGGGCGGCGCAGCTGGCTTCGGCGCCGGCGGAGTCGGCGCGGCCTTGGGCGCGGCAGGCTTGGGCGCGGCAGGCTTGGGCGCGGCAGGCTTGGGCGCGGCAGGCTTGGGCGCGGGCGCGGCGGGCTTGGCCGCGGGCGCGGCGGGCTTGGCCGCGGCAGGAGCAGCAGCAGTGGCGGGCTCAGGCGCTGCCGCCGGCTGATCAACCGCTGCGCTGGGCTGCGGCGCGGGCAGGCTAGACGGTTCACTTGAGCCGCCGCCAGAACCGTCGAGGACGGCGGGCTCAGGTGGCGCCAACTCCACAGCGGCCGGCGCGCTGGCTGCGGCCGGCGAAGCTGCAGACGGCTCAGCGCTTGGCGTCGCGCCGGGCTCGGTGGATGACCCACCCAAGAACCTGGAGATCAACACGAAGGCCAGCAGCCCAACCCCAGCGATCAGGCCGAGCTTCGCGAGCGGATGCAGCGCCTTGGGCTTCGCGGCCGCGCCGCCGACGTCGGAGTCGCGCTCATCTTCTGAGTCGGGTTCCGCGCGGGACTTGCTGGGCGCCTCAGTCTGACGCGCCTTCTTGACGGGAGGCGGGGGCACGTCACGCGCAGGCAGGCCGTGAGCCTTGGCGCGATCGCTCCGTGCTCGTTGCTGCTTTCGCTTTTTCCGTGTGGGTTTCTTTGCCGCCATGCGCCTGGGCTATGCTGAGGGATATATCAGCCGTTTAGAGCTTCTGCGCCGCTGATAATTTCCATCAGTTCGGTGGTGATCGCCGCCTGGCGCGCGCGGTTGTACTTGAGGGTCAGCGAGCCGATCATGTCCGCCGCGTTCTTGGTGGCGGAGTCCATCGCGGTCATACGGGCGCCCAGCTCGGACGCCATCGACTCGTACAGCGCGCGCAAGATGCTGATTTCAACGTACATCGGCACCAAGCGCTCCATCAGCGCGGCCTTGTCTGGCTCGAAGATGAACTCGATCTCTTCGGCGCTGTCGGCCTCGATTTCATCGTGCAGTGACTCGACGCTCAGCGGAAACAACAGCTCCGCTTTCACGACCTGAGTCATCGCGCTCTTGAACTCGTTGTAGACGATGTAAATCGCGTCAAACTCACCCGCCAGGTAAGGCTTGAGCAGCCGGTGGGCGACTTGTTGGGCCGTGTCGAGGTTCAGATCCTCCCACACGCCCTCAAACACGTGGAACATCGCCGCCTTGCGGCGCCGGAAATAGTCGCGCCCCTTGCGGCCGATGGTGGCGATTTGCACGCGCTGCCCCGCGGCCTCGCGGCGCTTGATCTCGCGCTCAGCGTACTTGTTCAGGCTCGAGTTGAACGAACCGCACAAGCCGCGATCACTGGTCACCACTAAGAACAGCACGCTCTGCTCTTCGCGCTTGGTGAGCAGTGGGTGATCCAAGCCAGCCGCGCCGGCCGCCGCCACGACCTCGCGCAAGACATGGCCGGTGCGCACCGCGTACGGCCGCATGGCGGTGATGCGTTGCTGGGCGCGGCTCAGGCGCGCGCCAGCCACCATCTTCATCGCGCGGGTGATCTTTTGCGTCGACTTGACGGAGCCTATGCGCTTTCGGATCTCCTTGAGGTTTGCCAAGGTCAGTCCTCCTTCGAGGCCACGAAGCCCTTCGCAAATTTCTTGAGCACCTTGTCCAGCTTCTTGGTGATCTCATCGTCGAGCTTCTTTTTGTCGACGATGTACTGCCAGATGTCCGGGTGCTTCTCGTCGATGTGCAGGAACAGCTCTTGCTCAAACGCCTTCAGCGAGTCGACCGGCAACGCATCAAGGAAGCCCTTGGTGCCTGCGTAGATGATCACGACCTGGCGCTCGACCAGCTGCGGCACGTACTGCCCCTGCTTCAAGATCTCGGTCAGGCGCTTGCCACGCTCTAACTGAGCCCGAGTCGCGGCGTCGAGGTCGCTCGCGAACTGCGCGAAGGCCGCCATCTCGCGATACTGAGCGAGGTCGAGGCGCAGCGTGCCGGCGATGCTCTTCATGGCCTTGATCTGCGCGTTTCCACCCACGCGGCTAACCGAGATACCCACGTTGATGGCTGGGCGTACGCCGGAGTAGAACAGGTCGCTCTCCAGGAAGATCTGCCCGTCGGTGATCGAGATCACGTTGGTCGGGATATACGCAGACACGTCGCCGGCCTGGGTCTCGATGATGGGTAGCGCGGTCAGCGAGCCGCCAGAGTAGGGGTCGTGCTTGACCTCGTAGTCCGCTTTGCCCGGCAGGCTGTCCATCGACTTCTCCGCCAGGTGCTTGCCCTCCTCGCCGATGTGCGCCTTACCGTCTTCCCCGCGGAACTCCCAGTCGCCCGCCGGCACGTCAGTGCCCTTCTTGACCACGAAGTAGCGCTCGCCGATCTTAGCGGCGCGCTCGAGCAAGCGCGAGTGGAGGTAGAACACGTCGCCGGGGTAGGCTTCGCGGCCTGGCGGGCGGCGCAGCAGCAGCGACATTTGACGGTACGCGACCGCTTGCTTGGACAAGTCGTCGTAGATGCACAGCGCGTGGCGCCCGGTGTCGCGGAAATACTCGCCGATGGTGACGCCGGTGTAGGGGGCGAGGAACTGCAGCGGGGCCGGCTCGGTCGCCGTCGCCACCACCACCGTGGTGTAGTCCATCGCGCCGAACTTGCTCAGCCGGTCCACCACCTGCGCGACCGTGGACGCCTTCTGACCAATCGCGACGTAGACGCACTGCACGCCCTTGCCCTTTTGGTTGATGATGGTGTCGAGGGCGATGGCGGTCTTGCCCGTCTGGCGGTCGCCGATGATCAACTCGCGCTGACCGCGACCGATGGGGATCATCGAGTCGATGGCCTTGATGCCGGTCTGCAGCGGCTCCTTGACGGGCTGGCGCCCGATGATGCCGGGGGCCTTGATCTCGATGCGGCGGCGGTGCCCGCTCTCGATGGGGCCCTTGCCGTCGATTGGCTGACCCAGCGCGTTGACCACGCGGCCTAGCAGCGCGTCACCCACTGGCACGTCCGCGATGCGGCCGGTGCGCTTGACGATATCGCCCTCACGGACGGTGTTGGCTTCACCGAGCACGGCGACGCCCACTGAGTCGCGCTCGAGGTTGAGCACCAAACCGTAAATTTCCCCAGGGAATTCAACCAGCTCGCCGGCCATCACGCCCTCGAGGCCGTACAGGCGAGCGATACCGTCGCCCGTGGTCAACACGGTCCCCGTCTCAGTGACCTGAGCCTTGCGGTCGAAGTTTTGGATCTGCTTCTTGATGATCTGGGAGATCTCGTCGGCGTTGAGCTGCATGGTTTTTTCCGTGAGCGAATGCTCTTTGAGGCGGTCGGATGGTGGGGGCGGTTGAACGCGCAACCACAGATGTTGGGTTTGGTCGCTTGGCGGCCCGCTGCGCGGGCTGCCAAGCGGCTGGTGCGGGAGGCTGCGCGACTAGGCGTTGAGGAGCTGACGCTCCAGCGCCTCCAAGCGGCCGCGGAGGCTGCCATCGATGGTGTTGTCGCCGATGCGGGTGATCACACCAGCCAGCAGCGATGGGTCTTGCTCGCGCAGGATCTCGACTTTTTTGCCGGTGCGCTTCTCAAGCTGCGCCTTGAGCTTGCTGAAGTAGCTCTCGCCCAGGGCGGTCGCGCTGATCACCGTGGCGCGCACGATACCCGCCTTCTCGTCAGCCAGCACGGCCAAGCGACGCGAGATTTCAGGCAGCACCGCCAACCGGCGCCGTGAGGCGATGTAGCGCACGCTGTTCAGGGCGAGCTCTTTAAGACCGAGGCGCGCCGCCACGTCCTTGAGGATGGCCTCACGCTGCTCGAAACTCACCACGGGGTTGTCCAGCACGCCGCGTAGCTCTTTGCTGTCGCTGTACGCTTTCGCGATCGAAGCAAACTGCTCGGCGACTTGAGACACCTGCCCCGCCTCGTCGGCTAGCTCAAAGACGGCCTTGGCGTAGCGGTCTGCGATGGCTGCGGCGCTCATACCTGACCTGCGCTCAGCGGCTGATCCAGCTCGCTTAGGTATTCGTCGGCGATGCGCTGCTGATCTGCGCTCGACAGCTGCTTGTTCAAGAGCTCAGTGGCTCGACTGACTGCTGCGCGCACGGTCTCTTGCATCAGCTCTTCTCTGGCCGCCTTGAGCTCTTGCTCGATCAGCAGCTTGGCGTCGCGCTCCATGCGCACCCGACGTTCTTTAGCTTCCTTGAGGATTTGCTCGCGCTCGGCGTGAGCGGCGGCGCGCATTTCCGTGCGGACTCGCTCGATCTCATCGTCGATGTGCCTCAGCTTGTCCTGATAGTCCTTGAGGCGCAGCGCCGCGGTCGCCTTCATCTTGGCGGCTTCATCCATGCCGCCCATGATGTCCAGCTTGCGCTTCTTCAGGCCGTCGCGGATCGCAGACCCGAACAGCTTGGCCAGGATCAGGTAGAAGATGGCGGTGTTGATCAGCAGCGCGCTGACCGGAGCCGGCATGCCTTTGGGACGGAACAGCAGAGTGGGCTGCTCCAGGCCGTCTTTCTCCATCAGGTTGCCGTAGAACCAGTTGATGCCCTCATGGTGCGTGCTGGCGTGGTCCCCTCCACCCCCGCCCTCGCTTGCCATGGCGACGCCTGGGGCGGCCACCAAGAGCAGCACCGCGAAGAGCTGCGTTAGCGCGAACCAGCGCCTCATGACAGCTCCCGCCCGAGGCTCTTGGAGGCGATGTCGGTGGCGAGAACTGCGGACGCCCGTCCCAGCTCGAACTGGATCTGCTTCACTTCTTCCTCCAGGCGCTGGCGGCCGTGAGCGGAGATCTTCTCCACCGCCTCTCGGGCCTCAGCCAGGATTTGCGCCTCAAGCTTGCTGGTCTCGGCGCGGACCTTCTCGCGCTCTTCACCGGCGACCTGGTTCACGCGATCCAACTCAGCCTCGTATTTCTGAAGCAGCTCGCCCGCCCTCTCCTGCATATGGCGCGCGTCGGCCTTCGCGCCGTCAGTGCGCTTCTCGCGCTCCTCGAACACCTTCAGCACGCGGTCAAAGAGCAGCCCTTTGAGCAGCACGGCCAAGGCGCCGAAGATGACCATCTGCAGCAGGAACGAGAGATCTAGGTCGACGTGGATCTTGCCCAACACCCACGGCATCGCCAGCGGCGAGCTGGCGGGTGAGTTTGGGGCGATCGATGCGATGAGTCCGGACGACAGCATCTTGTTGAAAACCTTCGACTTTCGGCTTGAGCGGGAGGTGACCTGCGCTTAGTGGCGGAGTTTGAGCGTCACGGTGTGCGTAGCCAGGAGACAGAAAAAGTCACCGAAACGGTGGCCAGCTCTCGACACGGGATCAGCCGTGGCTCCGGGCCCTTGCCAGGCGCGCGGCGTCTACCACCTCGATAACGCGGAGTCTAGGTGGTGGAACACCTGACGTATTCGCTGCGTCAATTCGCCACCTCGAGCTTGGCGGTGTGGATTCGACGCCATTCAGATGTGACTGCAATCGCCTCGACGCCGAGCATGCCAACCCGCTCCAGCGCCGCCGAGTAGTGGGCCAAGGTGGCTGGCGAAGCGACCCCACTTGCCAGCAGCACATCGAGCAGCGGTCGCAGCGCAAAGGCGCGATCGCAGAGCCTCGGGTGCGGCACCTGGAGTTGCTCACTCGCGTGGCTGACGTCACTCCAGAGCAGGTCCAGATCCAGGCTGCGCGGGCCCCAACGCTCGCGCCGCACGCGACCCTGGTCGCGCTCAATTTCCAAGCTACGCGCGAGCAGGTCGAGTGGACTCAGGCTGCACTCCAGCAGCACCGCAGCGTTGAGAAACATCGGTTGTTTCGGCCCGATGGGCGCGGTCTCATACACCCCCGAGGCCCACCTCAGCGCCGCGAGTTGGCTGAGCGCAGCCCGCGCCGCGCGCAAGCTGGCCAGGCGCCGCCCAAGGTTTGCTCCCAGCCCCACGACCATCAACACGGGGCGAGTCATGGCCTCAAACGCAGCCGCGCTCAAGGCCGGCGGTGACCGCCGGGGCAGCACAACACAGAACGCTGTCCACGCAGCCGCTGAGAGCGTGCTATCCACAGCCGATGGCCGCCCTTCAGCTCACCCCAGGTGAACTCTTCGTGGTGGTATTTGTGTTGGTGGTCGTGGTGGCCGCGCCGTGGTTCCCCAAGCTAGGCGCCTGGATCGCAGATCGCCTCACTGGCTCCCGCGACGATCGTTGACGAGCCAGGGTCGGGGGTGGAGGGCCCAGCGACTCGCCGACCGCCGCGCACGTCTCTGCAGTGCTTCATCGGCGCTGCCTGGACCCGCGCTGATTATGCGGCGCTGAGTATTGGAAGGTAGCGGTGGAGCGCAGCGCGTGCCTAGTATGCACGGCTGTGGTTCGGGAAGACTCAGGCGACGGAAGCCCGCCCGCTGAGCCTGCTCCAGCCTCAGACCCGCGGTACTCCGATCCGCGGCTCAAGGGCTCAGGGCCGCCGCTGATTTTTGTCAGCGATGCCTCCGCTGAAGCCGAGCGCCTGACCAAGGCCCTGCGCGAGCGCGGGTACCTCGTGGTGGATGTCCCGCTGTCTATGCTGGTCAGCCGCGTGGCGGTCCAGCGCCCAGCGCTGATCCTGTGCGATGTGGACGCGAACGCGGCCCTAGAGACCACCCATCGGCTGCGTGACGTGCCGGGCGGCAGCGGCGTCGATCTTATTTTCCTCGGGGAATCTGGAAAGACCCTGAGCGAGATGGCCGACGCGGTCATCCATGAGTCAAGCGGCTTCTTTATCCGCCCGGTAGACACCTACGCGCTGGTGCGCAAGGTCGAAGCGCTGATCGGGTCGCCGGCGGGTCCGCTCGCTTCAAGTCGACCACCAGCCAGCCAGCGGGACCGCGCGATCAGCTCTTCACCGCCGATCACGGCGCCACCGCTGAGCCCCCCGCGCGCCTACCCATCCCACTCTTTTCCGCCACACGCGGCGCAGCGGCCGCTGGTCACTCCCAGCGTCCCGCCACCCAGCTCACCGGATTTGACCCCGGACTCGCGGCGCGGATACGGCCTCCGCGGCCCGGTGTCGCCGCGCCTCGACGGCGGCGAGCTGAGCCCGCGCAGCGCTCACCCCGACCCAGGCGTAGTTAGCTTCTCCGAACCGAACTTCGCGCTGCCCAGCTCGCATCCGCCCGGATCAAGCCAACACCCTGGCTCTCATGTGCCGAGCTTGCCACCACCAGTACCGCTAGGGATCAGCCTGGACGCCGATCCGCTGGAGTCGTCCAAGCCCGCTGTTACCCACGCGGCGATGAGTCAAAGCCTGGAGCGCTTGCTCGCCCGCGCGGAACAGCGCGTCGCGCAGAGCCCGCCGTCGCCCGACCCGACCTCCAGCTCACCCCCCATCCGCCTGACCCCTGAAGAAGAGGTCGACGCGGTCCTGCCTCCCGACGTACTGGCTGCCCTAGACGACGCGCTGGACGAGCAGAGCGAAATCGACGACGAGTCCTCCGCCGGTTCGCGGGCGCCGCAAGGCACGCGCTCTGGCTCCGACCAGCTCAGCCGACGCGACACGGGCGAAGGCGCCGAGCCGGCGGTGTCGAAGGCAGAGCCAGCATATCCGCCCGGTCATTTTGCGACCGAGGCCACGACCGGCGCGCTCGCACCCGGGCTACGCGGTAGCGACAGGCCCGCCCTGTTCAGTGATGGGCACACCAGCGGGCTGGGCGATCGCTACCCGGCGCCAAGCTCAAGCTCCGGCGGCTCGATCTCCGGCGGCTCAGCGCCTGAGGGTAGCCACGACCTGACCAGCGCCCGCGGCGTGACTACCACCGGACTGATAGCTCCGCCCCTCGCGTCACGCGGTCGCCCCGAGTCGAGTCAGCACGCCACCACCCCGCCACCTCCGCGGATGCGCGAGTCCGCGCTGCCCGACGCCTACGCAGACCGGCCGGATCTATCCCAGATGCTGACCGGAGGTTTCACGTCCGAGCTCTCGGCCCCGCGCGTCCCGACCTGGGACGCCGAGCCGAGCCCAGAGCAGGGCGCGGACCTCGCGCTCAGTGTGGGTCCTAGCACGACGGCGGAGCCGAACTGGGCGCCGCTGAGCGCCAACCAAGCCCCCACCGTGCCACCCAGGCCGATGGCCGAGAACGAACCCGAGTCGCTCCGGCCCACCCCACCCCCAAGGTTCGGGCAGCGCGAAGCGTCACCTACTACCTCGCGGAACGTAAGGTCACCACAGACAGCGGCAGAAGACCGGCGCGACCCTGCCAGCGGCGACCATGACGACGCGTGGGGTGAGCGCGGGACCAGCGCCCGGCACGACGAGGCAGCCGCACCCGACGCGGCGCCCCAAGCTGTCCCTGCGTTCCCGGAGGTGCTGCGAGACGGCGACTCCATCCGCGCGCTGTCCGCCGCCGTGCGCAGCCGCTTCTCGGGCGCCATCGCCTTCGAGAACGACGCTGGCATTCGTCGCGTAGTGCTCCGCGACGGTGACTTCGTCACCGCCGCATCAAGTATCCACGCAGAAACTCTACTCGCCTTCTTGGTAAAGCGAGGCACGCTGGCGGCGGACATCGCCTCCCAGCTGGCGCGGCGCCTACCCCCGTTCGGTCGTCACGCGGGGGCAGCGTTGATCGCTCACGGTCATCTACGCCAGGACGATCTGTGGCCGGTCCTGCGCTCCCACGCTGAGTGGGTGCTCAGCCACATCGCCCTGATGGATCGAGGCTCTGCCGAGCTCGAAGTCAATGTCCCCGGGCGCCTGGAGGCAGAACCCGCGGTGTTCGGCGGCGCCACCGGAGCTGAGGTGTTAGTCGAGGTGGTGCGTCGCGCGACTCCACCGCTTGAAGCGATACGACGACTGGGTGGGCTGGACGCGCGCCTGGCGCCTGGAGCCAACCCCGAGCTGCTGAGTGAGTGCGCGCTGGACGAGCGCGAGACGCTGCTGGTGACGCGGTCCCACAGCAACTCACTGCGCGACGTCTTAGGTGGCTCAGATCCGCACGACCACGCCTTCGCTCCAGTGCTCTGGGCGCTGATGAGCTTAGGCGTGCTGGACAGCCTGGGGCCGGTGCGCCGCACCGAGCGCCCGGCGGCGGACGCGGCGCCAGATCGTCTAGATGACGACGCGATCCGCGCGCGCGTGGTCGCCAGACGCCGGTTGGTCGACGAAGCAGACTATTTCGCGCTGCTCGGGCTAACGCGTGACGCCACCGCCTACGACATCCGCCGCGCCTATCTCGAGCTGCGCCGCGAGTTCGAACCCAGCCGCATCCTCAGCGCGCGCACCGCGGATTTATCCGACGATCTAGCGCTGGTTATCGAGGTCCTAGACGAAGCCTACGACGTGCTGCGCGACGACGTGCGTCGCGAGCGCTACCGGCGCGCCATCCTGGCTACGCCTGCCGGTTGATTCGACGGAGGGGCGCCCAGCCGGCCGGCGTCCTTCAACACTGGATTCCGTGAGCACGCGACACGCCCGCGTAGCTGAAGCGGCATCAGCCGAAGCGATGTGAGCTGATGCGTTCCAAACCGCGCAGCCGGTGCGGCGCCATGTGTTATGGTTCGGGGGCTGCGAACTTGCGCGTGTTGCTCGGGCAGGGCTCGCCAGCATCCGCTTAGGTCACCCCCTGCAAGGCGGCCAGCCACCCCAGCTTGGCTCCGGCGAGAAAACCACAACCATGAAGCTCTTTGCTTGCACTCTTGCGTCATCTGCCCTGCTTCTGCTGACTAGCCAAGCGCTTGCTCAAGATGGTGGCGTCCCCGATGGCGGGCCTGCCCTCGATCCCGGCGAGGTGCTCGCGCTGTACTGCGACGACGTAGACCTGACCTGTACGTCGGCGCCGCTCCACTACGACAAGACGCTGCAGCTGCCGATCTCATTCGATTGGGACACCGGCTGGATCCCCAACGGCTCCGACCTGCAGGTGCGCTTCTTCGTCAAAGTCCCCGCGGAAACGACTGTGCGCCTGGATGGCTCGCTCAAGACCGAGTGGCCCCCGGCGCTGCACCACGAGACGCCTGGCCTGCGCAACGGCGGCTTTTTATCGTTCGACTACGGCATTGAAGTCGGCGCCGAGGCGCGCCTCGACATCAACGTCCTCGGCTACCACATCAAATGGAGCGGCGACATCCCGTACGTGCCCCAGGTCGACTTCCACCTGAAGCGCGAGAAGGTGTTTGACTCTTGGGCGTTCGACGGCAGCCCTCCCGCGTCGGCCTTCACCGAAAAGCTGCGCTTGTTCGAGGTGAACCTGCTCGGGCTGGTGGGTATTCCCAGCAAGATCAGCAAGGGCGGCGTAGCCCTGGACCTGTACGGTGAGCTGTCCGCTGTCTACACCACCAAGCGCATCCGGATTGAGCCCGCCGGCAAAGACATCGAAGACACCGGCGACTCCACCGTCAGTGACTTCTTGGGCGGCGCGTTCGCTGAGTTCGACGTCTGGCCAGAAGGCACCGTGAACTACACCGGCGCGCTGCACTTGGTGCCGACGTTCTTCATCGAGGTGCTCGGCTTCGATTTCGACATCCCGTTCATCGACTACCCCATCGATTTTCCCTTGGGCGATCAGGAGTTCGTGTTCGACCCGGTGCGCGTCCACGTCCCGCTGCCCGACATCCCCACCCCCGAAAAGCTCGAGGTCGACTTCGGCGTGGTCACCGTCGGCGATCGCGGGGCGCAGACCGTCACCCTGGACAACATCGGCGAGGCCAAGGCGCGCGTGGTCGGTTTCCTTGGGGCAACCAACGCAGAGCACTTCACGGTGCTGTCCGGGGCGGGCTTCATCGAAGCCTCTCAGACCGGTGACTTCAACCTGCGCTTCAACCCCAAGACGGCTGGGACGTTCTCAGTGGACCTCACCTTCGTCACCAATGACCCTGACAACCGCTTCATCAACATGACGCTCAAGGGGACGGGGGTGGGTCAAGACACGCCCGACTACCCAGGCGCCGGCGGCAGCGGCGGAGACGGCGGCGGCCCGGGCCAGGGCAGCGCCGCGCCGACCACTGGTGACGAAGCCGGCTGCGCCTGCCGCAGCGTCAGCTACGCCTCTTCTTCCAACCCCCTGAACCTCGCCGGGCTGTCCTTCAGCTTCGGTCTCGCTTTCTTGTTTGGTCGCAGGCGGCGCTTCTTCTCCTAGCTCGCGCGCCGTCCGCTACTTTCCGTATTGAAAGGCATTTATGTCTCGTATCCGTTCTTCATTCCTCGTCGGCACGCTCAGCCTGAGCGCGCTAGGTACCCTGGGTCTGAGCTCGCCCGCCGCGGCGCAGGTCTGCGACCCGGGCACGCTGACCTGCTCCGTCGACACCATCAAGCCACGGGTCGAAGGCAACGAGCGCCTGCCCACCAGCATCGACACCGGCTGGCTGCCGTCGTGCGACCCGCCCACCGGCAGCGGGCACTGCGGCAAGACGCTGCAGTTCCGCGCGAACCTCGCCCTGGACCCCATCGGCGGCGGCGAAGGCTCAACCCCAGTCTACGTGGTCGACATGCCTAAGGACGCCACGTTGCAGGCTGAGTGGCCTACTACAGACGCCTTCGTGATCTCGGTGAAGCCCGTGTCGACGCCTAGCGCCACGTTCCGCGTCACCCACACCCTGACCCCAGAGCTCGGCTTGTTTCTGGACCTGCCGGTGCTCGGTGAGACCGAGTTCAACATCGACGCGACGGATCTGTTGAACAAGATCCCCGGCGCACAATTCAACTACGCCGCCACCAAGAGCGGGACGTTTTCTCCGTGGGGATTTGAGGGCGTCACGATCCGCGTTCAAGGGACCGACCTGGACAACAGCCGGCTGTTCACCATCACCACCGAGCAGCTCGGGCTAACCGACGGCAGCTCGCTGATTGAGGGGCGCATCAGCTTGAACGCCACCACCGACACCAACTTCGTCTACCAGACAGACCAGATCCAGCTGATCGGCGGCATCGGCGCCATCACCAGCGCCACCGGCACCGCGGAGATCCCGATGAGCGACGCGAACTACCTTGAGTTCAGCGTGATCACCCACGGCACCCTATCTTACGCCGGCACGCTCGACCTCAGGCCGGTGATCGGCATCACCAGCCCCATCAGCGTGAACTTCCCCATCAGCGTCGGCCTCGATTTCGACTTCTCGGCGCTGGACATCCCGGTCACCTTCCCCACGCAGATCGTCCACATCCCGCTGCCCAACGTGTTCGTGCCGTCGAGCTTCGTCGATTTCGGCCAGGTCGACACCGGCAGCAAGAACGACAAAAAGGTGGTGCTCGACAACACCGGCGAGCTCGGCGCGACCCTCAGCTTTGAGAGCGACGACCCGCAGTTCAGCACCGGCGGCGTGGTGACCACCCAGATCGGTCCACAGCAGACCTACGACCTCACGGTCTCGTTCCGCCCCACCAAACCAGGCCCGCAGAAGGCCACCATCACCGTCATCAGCAATGATCCTGACAGCCCCGAGCAGAGCTTCGAGGTCATGGGCTTCGGCCAAGGTGAGGCCCTGCCCGATCCGGGCACCGGCGGCAGCGGCGGCGGCAACGGCGGCAGCGGCGGCGGTGGGTTCGCGCCCAGCGGCGGCAACACCACCGAAGACGGCGGCTGCGGCTGCAGCATCCCACAGGGATCGAGCTCCGGCTCGACCGCAGGGCTGCTTGGGCTGCTGGGCCTGGCGCTGCTGCGCCGTCGGCGCTCAGCGCGTAAGGCCTAAGGTCGAGCCGGGGCTGCGCGCGCCGCGATGACCAGCTCCCCGCCCATCGACGTCTGGATCCAACACCCGACGCCGAGGTTTCTGCGCCACGAGATGTTCGCGTCTCTGCTGCGCTGGATGGGCGTGGAGCAGGCCCCCGCCGACGTCCCGCTCGCCTTTACTCTAGCCGCCCTCGACGCCGCTGGCGTCCAGCGCGCGCTCGTCTCCGCGTGGTGTGGCCCGAGCGGTGATCTGATCAGCAACGACGAGGTGGCTGAGTTCGTCGCTCAGGCTCCAGAGCGCCTGGTCGGCGTCGGCTCCGTCAACCTCGCTCGGCCGATGCAGGCGGTGGCCGAGGTCCGGCGCTGCGTAAGTCAACTGGGCTTCAAGGCCATTCGGCAGCTGCCCTGGCTTTGGGACGCGCCGCCCGACGATCGCCGCTACTACCCCGTGTACGTGGCTTGTTGTGAACTTGGCGTGCCCTTCTGCTTGCAGGTGGGGCACACCGGGCCGCTGTGTCCGTCCGAGCCGGGGCGCCCCATCCCCTACCTGGATCGAGTGGCGCTGGACTTCCCCGAGCTCAGCATCGTGGGCGGTCACGTCGGCTACCCGTGGACCCAAGAGATGATCTCGTTGGCCACCAAGTATGAGAACGTCTACATCGACACCTCAGCCTACAAGCTCTCGCGGCTCCCCGCGGAGCTGGTGAGCTACATGCAGCGCCACGGGCGCAACAAGGTGTTGTTTGGCAGCAACTACCCCATGATCCAGCCCGCGCAGAGCCTGCGCGGCCTCGCCGATCTACAGCTAGACGCCGAAGCCACGCAGCTATTTCTCTCGGGAAACGCCAGGCGCGTCTTCAAGCTGTAGGCTGCGCCGCGCCGACACCCGCGAAGCAACAGACGCCCGCCAAGCGTCAGGCGTTCGCTCAGGCGCTCGCGCGCTGCTTAACTTCCACGCGGAGCTGCGCGCCAGCGTCGCTCGAGTCGGCCAACAGCACAGCGCTGTCGCCGGCGCACAGCTCACCGGAGAGCAGCAGCTCCGCCAGCGGCGCCTCGATCAAGCGCGCGATGGCGCGCTTCATCGGCCGCGCGCCCAGCGACGGCTCAAAGCCGCCGCTGTCGAGCAGCCCCTCCACGGCGTCATCCTCAAACTGCAGCGCAAAGCCTTGCTCGGCCAGCAACCGAGTGCTCAACGACTCGAGCAGGCGCCGCGCGATCTCGCTGACGTCAGCGCGCGTCAGCGGCCGGAAGGCCAGCACCTCATCGAAGCGGTTGTAGAGCTCGGGCGCCAACGCAGCGCGCGCGGCTTGGATGACCGCCAGCTCCTGAGCGTCGCTGAGCTCACTGCCGGCGATGTCCGTGGCGCCAAAGCCGACACGACGCTTGGGACCTGCTTGGCTGGCTGCCGCTCCGAGGTTGGAGGTCACCAAGATCACCGTGTTGGTGAAATCGACCGTGCGGCCCTTGCTGTCCGTCAGGCGCCCTTCGTCTAGCACCTGCAAGAAGGTCTCAAGCACCTCTGGGTGCGCCTTCTCGATCTCGTCTAGCAGCACGACCTGATAGGGCCTGCGCCGCACCGCCTCGGTGAGCTGGCCGCCCGCGTCGTGCCCGATGTACCCTGGCGGAGCGCCGATGATGCGCGCTACGGCGTGGGCCTCGCTGTACTCGGACATATCGAGGCGGGTCATCGCCTTGTCCGAGTAGAAGAGCACCTCAGCGATGGCCTTGGCGGTCTCGGTCTTGCCCACGCCAGTGGGCCCTAACAGCAAGAAGGTGCCGATCGGCCGCTTGCCACCTAGCCCAGCCGTGTTGCGACGCAAGATCCGCGCGATGCGCTTAATCTGGCTGTGGTGGCCGACCACCCGCTCAGCCAGCAGCTGCTCCAGCTTGAGCATGCGCTCGCGGTCGGTCTCGAGCAGGCGTTCCATGGGCACGTCGGCCAGCTCGCTGACGATCTCCGCGATGATCTCGGGGTCCACTTGTGTTCCCCCGCGGCGACGCACTCGCGCGCCCGCCAGATCGACGATCGAGACCGCCTTGTCGGGCAGCATCTGCGCCGGCAAGTAGCGGATGCTCCACGCCACGGTGAGCGCCAGCGCCTCCTCGCTGTAGGTCACGTGGTGGTGGAGCTCGAGGTTACGCGCCAAGGACTCCAGCACCAAGAACGCATCCTCGCGGGAAGGCTCCTCGACCTCCACTAGACTAAAGCGCCGCGCCAGCGCGAGATCGCCGCCGATCGAGCGGCGGTACTCTTCGTGAGTGGTCGCGCCGATGCACGGCAGCTCGCCGCGAGCCAGCGCCAGCTTGAGATCGCCAGCGATTTCTTCGGCGGCGTCGCCGACGAACAGCTGGTGTACCTCGTCAAAGAACACCACCACGCCGCCTGCAGCGTCTTGCACTTCCTTCTTCAGCTGAGCCAGGCGCTGAGCCAACGCTCCGCGCACGCCGGTGCCCGCGAACAGCTCGCCGACGGGGATCTCAACCACGATCCGTTGGTCTAGGCCGTGCGCCGTGCCGTCCTGCTCCGCGCTGTCCACGACGTGTTGCGCGAGGGCGCGGGCGACGCTGGTCTTGCCCACGCCCGCTGGCCCGACCAAACAGGGGTTGTTTCCCTGGCGTTTGGCCAGGATGTCCAAGACCTGCTGGACCTCCGCCTCACGACCGACCACCGGGTCCAGCTCCCCACGCTCGGCCGCCAGGGTCAGGTTCTTGCCCAGGGTGCTGAGCGCTGGTTGACGCTTTGGATCGAGCGCGAAGCGCGACCCGGTCGACTTGCTGGTCTTGGCCACGCGCGCGTTAGCTCGCGCCTTGCCGCGTTTGTTTCCGCCCGGTAGTACAGTCGCATCAACGCGAGCCCGCGCGCTCCCCGCAGCGCTGGCCTGGGGCTGATCAGGTCCGGGTTGATCGGGGCGGTCGCCCCTTGGTTTAGGCTCAAGCGTTGCAGCGTCGACCTTGGACGGCTGCACGCCGAGCAGCTCTGGCTCTAGCTGCAGCGCTGTCGGCGGCTCTGCCTGTGCTGGAGCGGATGACGACAGCTTTGGCGGCCCGCCCTTGAACGCAGCTGGCTTGAATGGCTCGCCGCTCGGCAGCTCAGCCTGGGTGCCCTGCTGCGTAGCGGGCTTCGCCAGCGGCGGGAACAGCGAGATCGCCACGCCGCGGCTGCGCTCGCCGAGGCTACGCACCTCTAGCTCAGATTTCCGCGTAACAATTCTCCGCCGCCCAACCAACCCCAGGCCGACGTTCATCGCCGCGATGCGCAGGCGCGCCACTTCAATCCCGCACTGCTCGAGCGCCTTGTGGGCGGCGCCCTTACGCTCACCCAGCAGCGCGACCAACAGGTGCGTCGCGCTTGGCTCCCGCGCCCCCATGTGGTTGGCGACCTCGCGGGCGGTCTGGAGCGAGCGGCGCAGCGGGTGCTCGATCTCATCGGTGCTAGAGCGAGCCGCGCGGAGCAGGCGCTCGCCGGTGAGCCCGCGCTCAAACAACAGCTCCGCCGCTGGCCCCTGCCGCAGGGCAATCGCTGCGAGTAAGTGCGCGCTGGTCACCCGCTCTTTGCGGGCGCCCGCCTGAGACTCGGCCAGCTTACGTAAGTCAACGAGCTCTGTATCAGCGGAGTGGGCGAGCATGCGGTTCCTTTAGTGCTCCGGCGACCAACGAGGCGCGGAGCGTCGTGGTGGCGCGAACGGATCACGCACGCGCAGCGCGTGATCCGGCACAAATGACGCGAATCTGTGGGCGCGGGCCAAGTTTCAGGTGCCGAACTGACGCCGAGGTGGTGGCTGTAGGCTGAGCACGCCACACACCAGCAGCATTCTTGCCCAGTAGCTCAGTCTAGGGTCAATCAAGCCCATGCGCTGGAGGCCCTCGCTCGCACTGATCGTGCTCCACGTGACCGCCTGCAAAGGCCCAGGAGGCGACCCTGAGCAGCCGGACCTCCAAGCGTCCGGCTCCGCCAGCGCTGTGATCGCCGCGCGGACACAGCCGCAGCAAAGCGCGCTGCGCAGCGCACGGCGCACCCCCAAGACCGGCGCTAGGCCCGTGACACGCGAGCCAACCTCTGCGCCTGGCCCACGCATCTTCGCGCTGGATACCCGCGTCTACATCCGGCAGCGCCCCAGCGAGAACGCGCCAGAGATCGGCGCGCTGCGCATCGGCCAAGCGCTGGCGCTCAAGAGCCGCGAGCCACAGCGCGGCCCCGGCTGCGCGACAGGGCCGCTCAGCGACAGCGCAGGCTCAGGCAGCGCAGGCGCAGGCCGCGCGGCCCCAGACAGCGCAGCCTCAAGCTCGAGCGAGCCAGCCGCCCACGGCCCAGCACCCTCAACCGCGAAGCCTCAGCGCACCGGCTGGTACGCCGTGGAGCCCGAGGGTTACGTTTGCCTCGATCGCGCGACGACCCTCGACCCCGAGCACCCGCTGGTGCGAGCCAAGCTGCGCCACCACGCGCGCTTTGACCAGGATAAGCCGCTCAAGTGGGGCGAGTCCCTAGAGGCGGCCATCTACAAACGCTACCCTACGGATACAGAACAGGCCAAGAGCGAATACCAGCTCAGGCGCCACCTCGACGCAGCCAACAGCGTGCGCGAGGCGACCGACGCGGGTGAGCCGCCGCCCGCGCGCGCGCTAGCGCGCTTGCGGGGCGCCGATACACAGCTCAGCTCGCGGAGCGCGCCTGCCTTCCTAGCTGCGCATCAAGACTCACCCTGGGTCAGCGCGCTGTGGCCCGGTGATCCTCGCCCGCGCATCAGCTTTGTCCCGGCTCGATCGAGCATCTCTTGGACCGATGAGTTCACCGCTGGCGGGCGGACCTGGCTGCTCACGCCAGAGCTCACCGTCGTGCCCAAAGATCGCGTCCTTGAGCTCAAGCCGTCAGACTACCACGGAATTTTCCTCACAGAAAATATCAAGCTGCCCATCGCCTTCATGCGCTTCGAGGACCGCGCCAAGTGGCGCCTGGTCAGCACGGATCAAGAGGCAGCGTTCGCTCAGCCGAGCGAGCTAGTCCCAGTATCCCAGCCCGCCTCCGCTCCAGAGCAGGTCGAAGACACCGACGACAGCGGCCGCTTCGTAGACGACGCCGCGGGTGCTCCCGGCAGGTTGGTCAAGACCCAGCAGAGGTGGGAGCGCCTAGGTCATGTCCAGCTGACTGGCCGCGCCCGTTGGCAGCGCGGCCAGCGCTACTTCGAGACACGAGAGCCCGGCGTGTGGATCGCCCAGACTGACGCCGCGCTAGCCCGAGAGTGGGCGCCGAGGGGGATCCCCCTCGGTCCCGACGAGAAATGGCTCGACGTCTCGATCTTCCACGGCACCCTGGTGGCGTACGTCGGGACGCGCCCGGTGTTCACGACCCTGATCTCACCAGGGGCAAACGGCTACAAGCGCCGCTCGGGCCCCGCGCGCAAGAACACCACGCCTAGCGGCACGTTCCGCATCGAGTGGAAGCACACCGCCACCACCATGAGCCCCGATCCGGAGAAGAAGCGTTATTACCTCACGGATGTGCCGTTCACTCAGTTCTTCCACATGCCGTTCGCGTTGCACGCGGCCTACTGGCACGATCGCTTCGGCGAGCCCAAGAGCGGCGGCTGCGTCAACCTGTCGGTGAAGGACGCCCGCTGGCTCTTCAACTGGACCGAACCACAGTTGCCTGACGGCTGGTACAGCGTACGCTCTGGCGGGGCCCGTGGCGAGGGCACCTGGGTGCGCGTCCGCTGAGCAAGACGCCCTGCCTCGCGGAAGTACAACCACGCCGCTTGTCGCTCTGGGCCCCGCTAGCGCGGGATCGCGACCCGCTGAACCCAGCTCACCAGCGCAGCCAGATACCTGTCCAATACACCCAGGGTCGCTTGGTCCGTGAGCTTTCCGTCGGTGAACCGGCTGGGGGCCTGGCCCAAGTTAAACTCAGGGTGTGGAAACACCTGGCTAGCCATGCCAAGCAAGACTTGCTTGAGCTGCCCTTGCGCCCGGGCGGTGCCGATCAACCCCGTCGAGGCGCCCATGATCGCCACGGGCTTGGCCGTGAAGGCTGCGTTGTAGCCGGGGCGCGAGGCCCAGTCGATGGCGTTCTTTAGTACCCCAGGGATCCCGTAGTTGTACTCTGGGGTGGCGATGAGCACCGCGTCAGCAGCGTAGATCGCCTGCTCAAGATCGACGACCGACTGAGGCTTCTCCAGGTCTTCGTCGAAGAGCGGCACGTCACGATACTGCACGATGTTGAGCTCCACGCTGACATCCCCTCCACCCCCTGCGGCCGCGCTGGCTGCGCCGGGGAACGTCCGGTCCTTGAGGCGCTCAGCCACGCTGTCGAGCAGCGCGCTGTTGAATGACGCCCTACGTAGGCTCCCGCTTAGTCCGACGAGCTTCAACGCCATGGATGGGGTCCCTTCGCCTGCAGATCAAACCAAAGATATTCGGCGCCAGCGCGCGCTACCATCTCAACAGCGCCGGGCTCATCGAAGGCGACGCCGTCGCCCTCGCTAAGCAGCTGCCCTCCCAGCGACAGCTCGCCGTTCACCACTTGAAGCCACGCATAGCGCCCGTCAGCGACGTCATGAGCCACAGCTTGCTCGGCGTCGAAGCGCGCGCGGTAGATGCGCGCGTCTTGCTGGATCACCAGGGAGTCGTCTGCTCCGTCGGGTGACACCACCAACTGAACGGGTCGCGCAGGGTCCCACTTGAACGCGCGCTCAGCGTAGCGTGGAGCGCCACCCGGTTTTTCCGGCCGGATCCAAATCTGGAGGAAGCGCAGCGGGCCATCGCCTGAGTTGTACTCGCTGTGAGCGATGCCGGTCCCCGCGCCCATGATCTGCACGTCGCCAGGGCGAATCGTCGAGCCGTTGCCCAGGGTGTCCTTGTGGCTCAGCTCCCCATGGACCACGAAGCTGACGATCTCCATGTCGCGGTGCGGGTGAGTCGGGAAGCCCGCGCCGCCGCGGACTCGATCGTCGTTAATCACCAGCAAGTCGGAGAACCCACGAAATTTCGGGTCAAAGTAGTCCCCAAACGAGAAGCTGTGGTGACTGTCGAGCCAGCCGAAATTCGCCCTGCCTCGTTGAGCGTGCGGTCGTACATGCTTCATCTCAATACCTCCGAGCCACCCAGCATGGGTCCACCAGCCCGCGTTGATAAGGCGCGATCCTGAAACAGTCAGGTGCAGAGCGCCCCCTGCCGCCACTCACTAGCAGAGAGCCCGCTATTCAGCGCTTGGCGCGGGCATGGCCTCGGCGCCCGTCGAGGCCCCCGGGGGCGTGAGCAGCTGCTGTCGCGCTCCGCTCGGCAGCGACCACAACACGACACGGTCTGGCCCCCCCACCCCCACGAGCGCGGGCTTATCGGAGATAACCAGGTCAAAATTCCGCGTGGCTAACTCGACCCAGTCGTCGTAGGCCTTGCCGTCATCGCGCGGGTCTCGCGGCAAGGTCTGGTCCAGCACCGACTTGCCGTCGAGCTCATTCACGACCAAGCGCCAGCTGCGCCCCGTTGGGGTGGCCTCGACCAACAAGCGCGCGAAGTACTTGCTGCTCGAAATGGCGTCAAACACCTTGGGGGTGGAGGGCCCGGCCTTGGGCGCCACGGCCGGCAGCTCCTCCACCACACGTAGCCGCCCGCCGGCTAGCTCGACGAGCTGCACCTCACCGCTGTCGGGGATCAACCACGCGCGGTCGATGCGGCGCGTCGGCAAGATCCGCCATAGCTTACCCTCAAACCCCAGGCTGCCCAGCGCCTTGGATTTACCGCCAGGAAATAATTGGCGCAGCTCGCGCCCGCTGCTGAACACGAACGAGCCATCTGCGAGCCCAGTAAACGCGCCCTGATCGTAGCCCTCGAGCTCGACGACTTGCTGCATCGGCAACAGCACGCCCGCGCCGGGCTGGATCGCGTACTCATAGATGGATGTGTCAAACGGGTGCTGCACCCAGACGCTGCGCGCTTCGCGCCGATCCGCGAAGATCTGAGACCCCGGGAACAACGAGACGCGCGGCGTGTACTCAGCCACTTCGTCCTTGGCGCGGGGGTTGCTGGGGTCCGGAATACGCAGCAGCTGAGCCTCGCCGACACCCAAGAAGGCGCCGTCGCTCAACGTGAGCCCGAACCTGCCCCCGCTGAGTGGCATGCGCTTCAGCTGTCTCAGCGGCTGAACGTCGAGCAGCTCCACTCCTTTCGCATCCACACGGACTAGATGCTCTCCGCTAAAAACCAGGCGGCGCGGCCCAGCCGGTCGCCGCGGGAGCTCCAGGGCGGTCGAGCTCGCGTAGACGCGGTGTGCAGCTGCGGCGTCAGAGGCCGCGGGCAGCGGGATCACCGAACCCGATCCCGCGGGCCCTGGGTCGGGGGCGCGATCGCAGCCGACGGCCCACGCCAGGGCGAACAGGCAAACCCAACACCCTCGCCCGGCCAGGCGCGACCCATCAACACGGACTCCACGTCTCAGCTGCGAAGCGGCGCGCGACACCCGAACACTTTGCCAGCTAACGACGCGTAGAAGAAGCCGCGCGCCGCGCGGCGTGCCGCGTTGCCCGACGTGGGACTTGAGGCTAGGTTCCCGGCGAGCGATGCTGACAAACCCCTCAGAGCTGCGGCGCTCGCGGCGCGGCGGTGAGATCGCGTGCCTGCTGCCGCTGATCGCGCTGCTGGGAGCTTGCGGCGTGGGCGAGCGCGTCGCCCAATGCAACCAGCTGGCCCACTCCCTCAACGCCAGCCTGCAACCCGCGCGCGCGTACATCGCGGCCCACCCGGGTGTGACCAGCCAGCAGGCCAGCCCCGAGCAGTACCAGGAGCTCGCTGCGCTCTACACCGCGCTCGCCAGCAGCCTGGAGGCGGCGCAGCTCGACGATGCAAAGCTCAGCCAGCTCAAGGCAGACTTCAGCTTGCTGTTCGAGCAGACGGCGGCAGCCTGCGCTGATCTTAGCACCGCACGGAAAGATAGCGACAGCACCGCGAAGGCACGCGCCGAACGCGAGCTCTCGCGCCTAGCCCGCCGTGAGGACTCACTGCACGCCCGCACGCACGGCTACTGCACGTCGCGCTAGCGCTGCTTTTGTTGCTTGTGTTTCGAATCGCTCGGCTTGGGGAGGTTGCGCTCGATCAATCCGATGCTCACGCGGCCCCACACGTAGCCCACCAAGCGCTTGAACTGGCCGGCCTTGTCGCCGCCGAACAGCCACAGATCCCGTGGATTGACGTCTGGCTGCAGGTTAGGTGCCCAGTGCCCGCTGCTCGCCCAACCCAGGAACTTCGGCTCATCCAGCACCACCCGAGCGACGATCACGCCGCACTGAGGCTGCGAGGCCAAGCCGACGCAACCTGACGCGATGACGAGCTCTTCGTTGCCTACAGGCCGCCACGTCCACATGCGCTGTAGCTTGAACCCACGACGCGTCCCGAGATCCTGCTCTGCGCTCTCGGGCAAGATCCCGATGAGCTTGCTGCCTAGCTGCTTATCCAGCTTAGCGTGGGCGCTCAGCGGCGGCCCGCGCTTCACGCGCAGTGTCACTTCCGCGGGGTTTGGATCACCAGCGCAACAGCGAAACCCGACCGTCCCAGCGCGCCGCCCGCTGGGGCTCGAGGCGACGTTCGCGCAGCGACCAACCAGCTCACCCGCGGTCGAGTTTCCGCCCCGCAGCGAACCGAGCGCGCCTTCCTCAGCAGCGCTGCCGCGCCCGAAGCGGCTGCTGGTCCACTCCCAGACGCCACCGTGTAGGTCGCGTACGCCGTAGTCGCTGCGGCACGCGTACAGCATGCCGCTCGGCAGCATGCGCGGAGCAGCGCCCGTGTTGCACAGCTCCGGCCGGTAGCTCGATCCGTACTCGTAGACTTGGTTCTTTGGACCCTTGCAAGCGCGCTCCCACTCAAGCTCAGAGCACAAGCGCTTGCCCTGCTCTTCACAGTGCGACGCCGCCTCCGCTTGGTTGACGTTGGTGAGCGGGATGGCGCCCTGCTCATTCGGGTACGGAAAGACGTCGATGTAGAAGCCCTTGAGGATCACCTGCTCGCCGGGCATTTCAGCGTCAGCGACCCGCGGGAAGGCCTCCGGCGGCGTCCCCGCGACCAGCGCGCCAGGCGGCACGAACACCATGCCCTTGCGCTCGGGTGGCGCCTTCTGGCCCCTGTCTAGCGACGCGTCCGCCGGCCCTTCCTCGCGTACCTTGCCCTTGTCCTTCGAGCACGCGCAGAGCAAGACGAATGACCCCCAGCACAGCAGCGCGCTAGACCTACTGAGTCGCCGCACGGCAACGATAAACCGCAGGTGGCCTGCGTAGCTCACGGCTCCCGCGACTCGTCCCGCTCGCGCAAGCCCAGCTCCTTCATCTTGAGCTGCAGCCCCTTACGCGAAATCTTGAGCAGGCGCGCCGTGTGAGTCACGTTGCCCCCGGTTTGGTCGAGCGCCTTGGAGATCAAGCCGCGCTCGAGCTGCGCCGTGGCGGCCTTGACCTGCTCCTTGAGGCCGTCACTCTGAGGGCTGTCTAGATCGTATCCGCTGGGAGATTCGCTGCGCGCCTCAGCCTGCTGCAGTTCGACCGGCAGATCGCCGATCCCGATCCGCTCACCGTCGCAAAACAGCACCGCGCGCTCGATCACGTTCTCAAGCTCGCGGATGTTGCCAGGCCAGGAGTATTCCAGCAGGTGCTGCTCAGCGGCGGCGTCAAAGCCTTTGATCTGCTTCTTCAGGCGCAGGTTGGATTTCGCGACGAAGTGCTCACCTAGCGTGAGCACGTCGTCGCGGCGCGCGCGCAGCGGTGGCAGGTTCATGGGCACGACGTTCAGCCGATAAAACAGGTCATCTCGAAACGTCCCATCGGCGATCTGGCGCTTGAGGTCGGCGTTGGTCGCGGCGATCAAGCGGACATCGACCTGGAGCGTCTTTACCCCACCCACGCGCTCGAACTCGCCTTCTTGCAGCGCCCTGAGCAACTTAACCTGCATTTCCACAGGGATTGTTCCAATTTCGTCCAGGAACAATGTGCCGCCGCTCGCCAGCTCAAAGCGGCCAGGCTTGCTGGCCACGGCGCCAGTGAATGCTCCGCGCTCATAGCCAAACAGCTCGCTCTCCACCAGATCTCGCGGGATGGCCGCGCAGTTGACCTTGATGAATGGCTTGTCGCGACGCGATGACGCTTCGAACAACGCACGGGCGACGAGCTCTTTACCGGTGCCGCTCTCTCCGGTGATCAACACCGTAGTCGGCGCGTCGGCGACTCGGTCGAGCATCTCCCACAGCTCTCGGATCGACGCGCTGCGACCAATGATGCCGTAGCGCTCGTGCGCCGTCGCTCCCAGCGCGGCGGGCTGCTCCTCGACTGGCGCGCGCGTGGCGTGGACCTGCGACAGCGTCCCTGTGCGCAGCGCCTTCGCGACCACCGCTCGCACCTCGGTCTGATCGAACGGCTTGGTGATGTAATCGAAGGCGCCGGTCTTGAGCGCCTCGACTGCGTTGTCGACGGTGCCGTGCGCGGTGATCATCACGATTGGGAGATCTGGCTCGAGCTCCAACGCGCGGCGCAGGAGTTCCATGCCGTCCACCTTCGGCATCTTCAAGTCGGTGATCACGAGATCGATGTGGTGATCGGCGAGCATCGCCAGCCCCTGTTCGCCGTCCTCTGCGGCCAACACCTCGTAGCCATCCCGGGCCAGCTGAGCGCTGAGCACACGACGCAGGTTGGGCTCATCGTCGACCACCAAGATCTGCTTGCGTACCTCGAGCATATCGTCGCTTTCTTTCGGGCGAAGCAGGAGCGTCGACCGACGGGGGTGTTGGGCCTGGCGCCCCGCCGGCGCTACCTCAAGCCGCCGATCGCGTGGAGATCCTACTCACAACGCGGGCCCAAACCCGTGGCGAAACTTGAGCAGAACATCAACGCGGCCTTTTCGTTGCCAGGGGCACCTGCGACCACAAACTCTTGCGATCCGGTCCGTGCCACAGCGAGGGTGCGACCTAGCTGATCGCCCTCCTCTGCAGACGACAAGAACAGCACGTCGCTGAGCAAAAAGGGCCGGTCACCTTCGGCATCGTAGACCAACACGGCGCCGCCCGTGTCGATGTCGCGGGACTTCATGCGCGGCGCGCCGACGAGCACCTCACCGTCGCCGTCGCCGTCCAGATCGGCGACCTCGAGCGCTACGCCGAACTCGGACTTGGCGCAGCCTGAGATGCTCGCGTTCGAACCGCAGCTAAACGACGCCACCAGCGCTGCCTCAGGCAGGCTCGCCAGCGAGCATACCGGGGTCGCGGTCGGCGCGAGCTCCGCGAGGCGCGCGCCGTCGATCACGTGGACGTTCAGATCATCGCTGATCACCAGCTCGTCGACGCCGTCGGCGTTTACGCGGCCGCTGACCAACGCGCGCCCAAACCCAGCCGTCCCACCCAGGCAGCCAACCAGTGCAGCGGCAGGCTCACCGTCCAACCAGCGGAACAGGTAGACGTGGCCCTGGGCTGGGGCGCCGACCGCCAACACGCGCCCGTCTTTTATCCTCACGGAAGCGACTGACGAGCCGTAGCTCGCGTCGTTGGCTGATGGCACCAGCTCAATGGGCGTCATGGAGTCCGGAGGATAGAACCAGGCCAGCGGCGGTGTCTGAGCGGGTGCCCCCGCGATCAACGCCGCGGCCTCGTCCTTGTCCGCGGCCAGGTGCAGCTCGGTCCCCTCACCGCTGGTGAGCGCTGGCGCTACGACCGCGTTCAGCGCGCCAGCGGGGACGGCCAGCGTGTACTCGGTTTGATCTCTACAGCGCAGCAAGATCCCCGGCACACCCCCGGCTTGTCCTATCCCCATGGCAAAGCATAGATCCAACACGGTGCCCTGGGTGCCGCCCGGAACCCGAGCCAGGCCCAGACCAGCCACGCTGTTGCCCATCAGGCAGGGGTTGCTGTTCGCGCCATCATCGCAGAAGCCGGTGTCGATAGCGTCGATCTTGGCGTCCTGGTTCTTCAGGATCGCGAAGGCAGCGCCGCGCGAGCGATTAGGAGCGCCGCCCACCAGCACCCTCACCTGATCGCCGGCCGCAGCGGTCGCGAGGCTGATCCCAAAGCCAGCCTTGAGCTTGTCCGGCTTCTTCAACAGCAAGACAGGGGCGTTCTCCTGAACGTCGTCGTAGCGAGTCCAGGAGCAGGCCCCCACCCCCACGAGCGACGCGGAAACCAAAGCACCGATCACCATCCGGTTGGCCGTGCGGATTCGAAGCGGCCGGTGTGCTGCAGTCACTCGCGACATCAGAAGCTCCCCCCGAACATCAAGAAGCCGGAGTTCTCACTGACCTGCGGCGTAATGTGAAACGACGCAGCCTGGGGCGCGCGCGGTCGATCTCTCCAGACAACTCGCCGGGGAAACAACGCGCGCGCCGTGGGGCGGGCCTTCTTTGGATCTTTGAACTCCACGGGTTTATCCTGCTTGATGTCAGACTCTGGCAGCGGGTCCTTGATGAAGTTGTAGACCGAGATCACCCCCAAGACCCCACCCACCACGAAGCCCGCGTCCGCGCTGATGGCGAAGATGCGCCCTTTGGTGATGCGGCTGTCGCCTTCTTCCAGCACGCCCGCCTTGCGATCTGCCTCCAGCTCATCGAAGAGCCGGTCAGACTCGTTGCCCACATAGAACGCCGCGCCCAGCACCACCGCGCCGATCACCGCCTGGGTCCAGGCAGCTCCGCGCGGATACTTCGGGATCAGGTTGACGTGGATGGGGAGCACCTGGCCCTTGGGGACCTGGATCAAGCCCTCAAACGTCTTACGACCGTCGGACTCTACCGTGAGCTTATGCGACCCCGACGACACCTGTACTTCGAGGGGCTCTTCACCGCTGCGCCAAACGCCCACCGGCTTCTCGTCCAGCGCGACGCGCACGTCGGGGGCATTAGCGTCAACCCGAATGCTGCCATGCTCGACACGGCGCAGCTGGACCTCAAGCTCCTTTTGCTCGCCGTGCTTGACCACGACCTTGGTGAACAGCGGCTGAAAGCCCGGCGCTTCAACCAACACCTCGTGCTCACCCGCGGCGACTAGCTCACCGTACGGGGTGGTGCCCCACTCGGGCTTCTTCTTGGCCTTGTCGTCTAGGTGGATGTAAGCCCCGCGCACGTTGGCGCTGATGCGCAAGAAGGCCATGAAGACGCCTTGGCTCAGGTTCGCCTTGAAGTGGTGTACATGCCCCGGGGAAACGTCGATCGCGGTCTGGCTCACGTTGAAGTCACGGAACTTCTCGATCACGATGTGATAGTGGCCGACAGCCAACGCGACCTCAGCTGGCGCGCGCCCTGCGTAAACCTCGACCCAGCCAGGGTTCGCGCCTCCTACTTTGAACTCCGCCGCGGTCTTGTCGGTGCGCGAAAAGAGCTTAATCGGCGCTCCCGCTGGCTCCGTCTCGACCACGACCAACGAGCGCATCGCGTCGTCGTCGTCCGTAGGCAGCGGAGTCGTAGGTGGTGGGCCTGCTTCCGGTACGCCAGCGTCACCGGCGTCACCGGCGTCACCGGCGTCGCTCGCGCCAGCGTCAGCGACGGGCAGCGGTGGCGTCCCAGCTCTGGCCTCCAGCGCTGCGATGCGCGCGCGTACCTTCTCGGCGTCGGGAGCGTTCGGGTCGACCTTCAGATATTCGCGAAAGCGCTCCAGCGCTTTCGGCACGTCGTCCAGCTTCTGGTAGCAGACGCCGGCGTTGAACAAGAAGGCCGAGTACGGGTGCTTCGCGTAGCCCGACTCAAACTGCTTGGCTGCGCCCGCGTAGTTTCCGCTGACGTACAGCCCTTGGCCCTTCTCCATGAAGCGTCGAATCGACTCGAGCTTCTGGGTCGTGCCAGCCCCCTGGGCGCTAGCGAACTGCGCTGGCGCGAGCCAGACCAGAGCCAGAGCGAGTAGTCCTGCAACAATCCACCAGCGTCTCACTGCGTCTTTTCTCCCTGCTTGCCAGAAGATGCCCTTGAACCAGGGCGCAACACAACCCACGTGCGCGCTTCGCGATCTATTCCTACAGCTCAAGGCGTCGCCAACGCGGAGGAAACTAGTGCATAGGCCGCGGCAGGCGCCCCATCCGGACGCGAGGCGGAGGCTCAGTCTGGGGCACTTCCCGGCCCTGGAGGCGACGAATCGGCGTCCCCGGGCCGCTGGGGGCCGTTGGGGCGTCGATCGATGGCGCACGAATTTGAGCTAAAGGCTCCCTTCCTTCTATGCTATCGCCCGACCATCCAGGGATTGCCTCAGCGCGCCGGTTTGTCGCTGCACTCGCCCGATGGAGATCGACCGCATGCTCAAGCCCATCGCCACCCCTCGCTCTCGCGCCCAGGCGCGCCCAGTACCCCTGCGTCAGCTGCGCCGCGCCGCCATGGGCCTATCCCTGACCGCGAGCGTCCTGCTCTCGGCGCCAGCGTTCGCCGAGGAAGATCCGCCCGCTTATCCGGCGTGTGACCGGGCTCCGACTGACAGCGACATCGCCGCAGCGAAGGGTGCCTTCCAGGCTGGTCAGGCCGCGTTCAACGAGGCCGACTACCCGCGCGCCATCAACTACTGGGAAGACGCTTACCGCCGTGACTGCACCGCGCACAAGCTCTTGGTCAACCTAGCTCGAGCGTACGAGCTCAACGATCAGCTCAAGTACGCGGTGCGCTCCCTCAAGACCTACAACGAGCGGGCTCCGGGCAACCCCGAGATGGCGCAGAACGAAACCCGGATCGCGCGGTTCGAAGAGAAGATCGCGCGCGCTGAGGCAGCGGCGAAATCCGACCCCGATCCAAAGGTTCCGCAAGGAAATACAGATCCCACGGCCCCCAGTGACCCGGGAGCCGAGGTCGCCCCTCCTGAGACCCACGGCAGCAGACCGCTGCTGCCTTTGTTCGTCGCGGGCGGCGGCCTAGTCGTCGGCGCGCTGGGCGCAGTCCTCTACTTCCCCGCGCAGAGCACGATCAGCGATTTTGACGCTCAGTGCCCTGATCGCCGCTGTCCTGCCGGCGTCGACGACAGCGAGGCCAACTCCGCGCGCACCAACGCGTCCATCGGCGGGGTCCTGATGGGCGTCGGCGGCGCTGCCCTAGTCGGGGGCATCGTCTGGTACCTGCTCAGCCCAGAGCAGCCAGCGACCGCCGACCGAGTCACCCCGACCGTCGGTCGAGGCTTCGGCGGACTGTCGTGGAGCGGGAGCTTCTAGGACCCACGACGCGGCAGCCAAGTGCAGCGGCTGGAAGCTGACCGCCGCGCAGCGCATCCACAGGCCCTACCGGTTCCGTGCGGCAGCAACAAGCGCGGCATCAGTCGTCGTCCTCATCGTCCTGAAAGAACGGATCTGAGTCGATGTCGTCAGTGTCTCCTAGGTCTTCCGTGGGCTGGGTGCCCGGCTTGACGGCTGGCGGCGGCTTCGTGCCTGGCGGCCGCAGCGCTGGCGCCGCGCCGAGACCAGGCGTGCCCGCGCGCAGCGGCGGCGGCTCTTCCTCGTCTGGCTCCTGCGCGAGCACGCCGCCCCAGGTGCTTGGGGCATCGCGCTCTTCTGCAGGCAGCTCATCGCCTTCAGGGTCGCGAGGCGACCACTCCGCGCCCTGGCGGCTGGGGCTCGCTTGCCCCCGAGCCTCGGCGCGCAACCGCTCGAAGTCGGGTTGGGTAGGCCACGGCGTGTCACTCGACGACGTGGCGCAACCAAAAGCCAAGACAGCTGCGCCCGCGATGAGCAGGCTCACGCCGGACCGACGACTCAAGGGGCTCGCGATGCTGGCTGCTACGAACGGGGCTCTCATCGATCTGCGTTCTGCCACAGCCCGCGCGCCCAGCAAACCGCCCCGCCGAGTTTCTGTTATCTTTGCGCCGATGCCAAGGCGTGCTGGATCAGCGGACCGCTTGTCTGCCAGCGAACGCGACCCGATCCGAACCTGGCTCAACGCCCGGACCAAAGCCAACTGATGTCTCGTTCGGGGGTGGAGGGGGCCGCGCTGGGCCGCGTTCAACGGAGAGCGCTGGACTGGCTACGCCTGCGACGGCTCGCCTCGATCGCGGCGCTAGCGCTGGGCTGCGGGTGCGACAGTGACCCAGACGCTTTCCCCGCGAAAGAAGCCTGCCCAGCCTTCGACTACAGCTCATTCGAGGTCGCGGCCGACAGCGTAAGCTTCAGCGCCGACGTGTTGCCGATCTTGACGAATAACTGCACGGAAATTGGGTGCCATGGAAGTTTGCTCACTCCCGCGAGCGGCCTGTACCTAGGACCGAACCCTAGCGCGCCTACAAAACTGGGAGAACCCGCGTTCCCCGCTGATCTCGTGACTCGAGAGGACATCGTCAACAGCTACCTGCTGGCCCCCGCGCGCGTGACCCGGGATCGGCCGCGGGTGATGGCCGGCGATCCAGACCAAAGCCTGCTGATGCACAAGCTCGACGGCAGCCACGCGTGCATCAAGATCGCCTGCCTAGAGAACGACTGCGGCCAGCGAATGCCCCGCGGGAAGGCCCAGCTGTCAGCGGCAGACCGCGACATCATCCGCAACTGGATCGCGCAAGGCGCCCAGCCAGATTAGTTTCAGCGCCGGTTGATGACTCCTGGCTAAGGAAAAGCCGAGCCGCGCGCTGGCTGCGTCGCTCAAGCTCGGCTAGACACGGCCAGACCATGCGCGGAGCCAACACATGATCGGGCGTCTCAGCGGAAGACTGGTGTCGGAGGAGCTGGACGGCACGGCGATCGTCGACGTCAGCGGCGTTGGGTATGAGCTGATGCTCCCGCTTGGAGCAGCGGTTCGAGCGAGCAGCGGCAGCGACCAGGTGACGTTCCACGTCCACACCCACGTGCGCGAAGACGCCCTCGACCTGTACGGTTTCCCGTCCGCGCTGGAGCGCTCGCTGTTTCGCTCGCTGATCCGCGTACCCAACGTGGGCCCTAAGACGGCGCTCGCCGTGCTGAGCGAACTGCCACCTCCAGACCTGATCCGAGCGGTGAACCAGAACGACCTGACGCGGCTCAATAAAATCACCGGCATCGGCAAGAAGACGGCGGAGCGTCTCGTGCTCGAGCTCAAGGGCAAGCTGCCAAGCACGGGGGCAGAGCCCCTGGCTGCACGTCCAGGTCAGAGCGGTGGCTCGAACCGCGAGCGTATCTTGGGCGCCTTGACCAATATGGGCTACCGGCCGGCGGAAGCCGAGCGCGCCGTCGCGAGCCTGGAAGATCGCCTGGCTCAAATGCCTGTCGAAGCAGCGCTAAAGGCCGCCCTGGCGTTCCTCGCGCGCTGACGTCCCGGAGCTACTTCAATAAGCTAGTTCGATCCGCTCCGAGCAACCCGGTCTGCGGTGCGGTGTCGAGCGCAAGCGCCTACCCAGGAGGCAAGAACCAGCCAGCCGTTCGCCTTGAGGCTCAACGCACTTTCGGGGTGGCAGGTCGAAACAGAACCGGGTTATCGTCCGCCGGGGTTTGGCTCCACTTCGGAGCCGAGCCGGGTCACACACCCGTGTGATCCAACTGCTGTTGGAGGCTATCTGTTGTGATCACGTGTCCCAAGTGCGGCAAGGACAATCAGGACCATTACAAGTTCTGCCTAGGTTGCGGTGCGGAACTGCCGCGCGATGACGCCCCCAAACCCTTCACGGCGCAAACGCCACCTCATGGTGTACCAGCAGCAGCGGTTGCTCCAGTAGCGGCAGCACCGGCTCCGGTGGCGCCTGCTCCAGTCGCGGCGGCGCCTGCTCCAGTCGCGGCGCCTGCTCCAGTCGCGGCGCCTGCTCCAGTCGCGGCAGCGCCTGCCCCAGTAGCGGCGCCTGCGCCATCAGGTCCGCCACGGCCCGACCCCGCACCCGCCGCTGACACCGTTCAGTGCCCCCAGTGCGGCCACCGGAACAAGCCGGGCAACAAGTTCTGCGCGTCTTGCGGCTACAACCTCGGCGCGCTGCAGAGCCAGCCACCCCCCGCACCCGCGGCCCCTGGCGGCGCCATCGGCGCTGTCATGCTCACCGCGCTGCGCGCGGACGGCAGTGAAGCTGGGAACTTCCCGCTACCTGAAGGACAGACGGTCACTGTGGGTCGAGACACTGGCTCGATCTTCGCGGGCGACAGCTATCTTTCCCCGCGGCACGCAACTTTCACGCGCCGCGGCTCGCAGCTGCTGCTGAAAGACGAGAACTCGCTGAATGGCGTGTACCTCAAGCTCCAGCCGAACGCCCCGTGGAGGCTGGTGTTCGGTGACGTGTTCCGCATCGGCCAGGAGATCATTCGCCTTGAGGAGCTGGTTGGCCAGGGCACTTCCCCAGACGGCGTGCAGCGCCTGGGTAGTCCAGCCAAGGGGTACATTGGGCGCCTCGCCTTGGTGATCGGCCGGGACACCACAGGCAACGCCTTCCCCATCCCCGAGACCGGAGTCCACTGCGGCCGCGAGCGTGGCGACATCTTGTTCAGCGAGGACGGCTACGTGTCGGGTCTACACTGCCAGATCGCCAAGGGTAGCGACGGCGAGATCTACCTGACCGACGTGGGTAGCTCCAATGGCACCTTCGGGCGCATCAAGCAGGAGCACGCCCTGACCGCTGGGGATATTCTGCTGATGGGCCAGCAGCTCTTCCGCGTAGACTTCTGACGTGTCGACGCCAGCAAGTCGTCGGTCACCTGGCGCCCGCGCTCCTCGCGGCGCCGGGTTTCACCCTGGCGCGCGGCTCGCAGCGCGAGGCGTGATGACGCGAGAGGTGATGACGCAGTACCAGGCGCGCGACGCGAGTAGGCCACGATGAGCCCGCGCGTGGTCCGTGTGGTCGCTGCAGTGATCTCGAGGGACGACAAGTACCTCATCACTCAACGACGACCGGCCGCTGTGCTACCGCTGCTCTGGGAGTTTCCGGGCGGTAAAGTCGAAGCTGGCGAGTCAGACGCGGCAGCGCTCAAGCGCGAGGTGCGTCACCGCCTGGGTATCGAAGTGGCGCCCGGGAGCATGATCAGCTTCGTCAGCCACCCGTACGAGCGCTACACCATCGATCTGTACCTGTACGAGTGTGAAATCACGTCCGGTGAGCCCCACGAGCTAAACGTTGAGGCGTTTCGCTGGGCCACTAGCTCAGATTTCGACAAGTACCCATTCACGCCGGCAGACGAGGCCTCGATGAACGCCTTGCTCGGACTAGACGCTCCTTAGACCTACAGGTCGCGAACAGCCGCGCAGCCAGCATGGAGCAACGCCGCTGACGCCCTCGAACCCAAGGGCAGCGCAGGGTATCCTGCCCGGGTGCGATTCATCTGGGCAGCCCTAGTGTTCTTCCTGGCATGGAGCGTTGGCCTGCTCTCCAGTTGCTCTGCAGACTCATCGAACCGAGGCTGCGAGCGCCTGGTTGAATTCAGCTGCGGCTGCTTCCCCGAGTGTCGACCCCAGGATCGCGAAGTGATCGACAGGCAAGATCGCGAAGCCTGCTCGCAGCGACTTCAAGAGCACTATCGGAGCTGGCGGCACTGCGAGTTTGATTGCCACGGAGACTGCCAGTACGGCTGGGGCGCTTGCGCCTTTGCTGTGTACGGACAGGTCGGTTTGGCTGTCGGAGGGCAATGCGATGGCGCCGGCGGCCGCGATGCTGCCGCTGCCCTGGACGCCGGACAGGACTGAAGCCATGGCTGATCGCATCCCGAGCTTGTCCACGCGGCTGCTAGGCGAGCGCGTCCTGCTGCGCCCCCCCACCGAAAAGGACTCGCTGCGCCTCTCGCGCGCGCTTGAGAAAAACCTGGCTCATTTGCGACCGTGGAGTCCTTCATCGCCCCCAGGGACCAACCCGGCGGCGCCGGTCGAGCTGGTGCGCAGCATCGCCTATCAGCGCAAGCAGTGGCGGCTAGGCCGAACCTTCGCGTGGCTGATTTTGGCGCGCGCCAACCCCCAACAGCTGCTCGGACGCATCACGCTGAGCGAGATCGTGCGCGGGTCATTTCAAAACGCCTACGTCGGCTACTGGACGACCCGCGATCAAGGACGGCAGGGGCTCGCGACGGCAGCGCTTGAGCTGGTGTGTGATTTCGCGTTTCGATCCGCGAACCTTCACCGCGTACAAGCGGCCGTGATGCCCTCAAACACCGCCAGCCGAAGGGTGTTAGAGAAGGTTGGGTTCCGCATGGAAGGTGTGGCTGAGCGTTACCTCCGGATCAACGGACACTGGGAAGATCACCTGATGTACGCGCTGACCAGCGAGGAGCGCCCCACCGCCCACGCGACACCCACAGCGCCAGAGTCGACGCCGCGAGGCTGACCCTCCCTCGCGACCCGCGAGATCTTCACGCAACCCACGGGCGACGACGTCGATACGTCCTGGGTGCAGCTAGCGAGCGCGAGCCACCTCCACCAAGCGCCCTGCCGGGCTTCAGCGCTGCGCTTGCAGCACGAGCTGGGGTGGGCGGCACAGCGAGCGGCGCCGAGCGCTGCCAGGCTCCGCTTGCAGCGCTGGGGCGAGCTGCTGCTCAGTCAGGTCGCCCCGCGCCGTTGTCCGGTGTGCGACCACGCCTTGACCCACTCCGAGCGCACCGGGTTCTGTCCCCGCTGCGTCCCGCCACCCCAGCTACGCTTCAGGTGGTTAGGTGACCTCCAGGTCGCAGGAGGGAGGTTCGAGGGCGGGCTACGTCGCAGCATTCACCAGCTCAAGTACATGGCACGTCCCGAGGTCGCCACCAGCCTGGCAGACTGGCTGTACAGGTCGAGCCTGTTGATCCACACGGAAGGCAATGAAGCCCCCACGCCCGGGCTAGGATCACACCCCCGTGAAGCACAGCGCCCGCCCTGGTTGGTGGCTGTTCCATTGCACCGCGACCGCCTAGTCGAGCGCGGCTACAACCAAGCGGGTCTGCTCGCGAGCGCGCTGGGCAGCAGGCTCAAGCTACGCGTGAACCACCGCTGCCTAGTTCGCGTGCGCGCGACGGCTGCTCAGGCTCGGCTAGGCGCCCTCGAGCGCGCTGAAAACATTTCAGGGGCCTTTCAAGCAGGGACTCGGCTCCGCGGCGAACGAGTGATCTTGGTGGACGACGTCGCCACCACCGGTTCGACGCTGCGCGCGTGCGCCGCCGCGCTTCGCGAAGTGGGGACCCAGTGCGCGGGGGCGCTGGTAGTGGCCATCGCTGACGAACATCACGCGCCGCAGGACCAATAGCGACTCAAACGCCCGCCCGGCCCGGGGAGGCGAGCCACACAACAATTCAGGCAGACACTCGCACTATACTGCGCGCCTCGCCGGCAACTTGCGCTATCCGCCACGCCGCCGTGACAATGTGGTTTGAATGTCGAGCACCGATCCTCCGAGTGGCAAGGGAAACGCGCCCCCCCCACCCCCACCTCAGTCGTCGCCGAGCGGAAGCACCGGCAGCGCCGCTGCCTTGGTTGGGCGTGCGGCTTCATCCAGTCAAGCGCCACCGCCGCCGCCTCCTCCGCCGCCGGAGGCCAGCCCAGCTTCAAGCAAGCCGCGCTCGCCGACGCCGTCGGCGCCGATGATCACCCCGCCTCCAGGTGAGATCCCGATCAGGGCGCTCCCCGACGCAAGCCAGGCTGAGGAGCTCGACCCGGACGCCCTTGAGGATGCCTCACAGCTCGATGCTTCACCCGCTGCCTTGGAGGCGGAGGAGGTCGCGGACGCGAATTTTCAATCCCTCCCGGAAGCGCCTGGTGAGGATGATGTGCTGTCTGCAGAAGATCTGAAGAGCGACATCGCCGCCAGTCCCGAAGAACCACCAGAAGCATCACGGCGGCGTTTGGCTAGCGCGGCGGCGCTGATCGGCTCGAGCGCTGGCTCGGTCCCGCCCCCAGCGCTGACTGAGCGCCACAGCGCTCCGCCAGCTAGCGCCGCAGCGCTCCTCGCTAGCAGCAGCGGCGCCGCGGCACCTGGGCCCCGCAGCACAGCCCCAGCTCAGCCTGCGGCGCCGAGCAGCGCCCCGCCACCCAGCGCGCTGCCACCCAGCGCGTCGGCTGGCCAGCCAGGCCAGTTCGCGCCGAGCGCCGCGCCCCATCCGCTGCCACCCGCTCAGGCTTCGGGGCTGAGCAACTCCAACATCCTCCTCGGCGCGCTGGTCGTCGGCTTGCTTGGGGTGGTGGCGATCATGCTCTTGAACCAGCAAGATCCTGCAGCGCGAGAGGTGGTCGTGAGCCCACCACCCGCGCCGCCGCGCACCGACCTGACCGCGCCCAAGCCAGCGGCGCTGGCCGGCTGTAAGCTGAGCATCCAGCCAAAGCGCTTGGTCGAGAAGGCGTACCTCGGCGTGGCGCCGCGCGCGACAGTGATTGCCCCGGGGAAAATTAGTCTGGGTCTGGCGGCGAGCCGGCGCAGCGCCATCGGGCTCAGCGTCGACCTGAGCAACTTGAGCGTAACTCAGGAGTTCTCTGAGAGCCCACCGGGGACCGTCGTGGCGGTGACCCCCACCCCCGACGGAAAGTTCTTAGTCACCCACGACAAGCAGAAGCGCGACGGCGCGGTTGAGTTCAGCGCCGGGATGACCCTGGGCGCTCGCGGCTCTCAGCTAGAGGTGGTGGTCAACGGCGCGCCCACCAGCCTTGGAACGTTGCCGTCCGGAGACATCACCACGCCCAGCGTCGACCGCGCGACTGGCGCCGACAAGAGCTACGCTCTGGTGCTGCGCTCCGGAGGCCAGAGCGGGAAGCTAGTGTTTGGGTGGCTCTCTCCACGCGGAGAGCTGAACGGCTCCCTCGGCGCCATCAGCATGTCCGATGCGCTGCTCGGCACGCCCAGCGTCACCGCAGGCGCTGAGCACGCGCTGGTTACCGTCGCCACTAGGTCGAGCGCCGACGCCTACTGGGGCATCACGTTGGCCAGCGCTGCCCTCGGCCAGCCACCCAAGACGAGCAAGGCCTTCAGCGCGCCGGCTGGTGGCGCCGGCGGCGAAGCGATATCTCCTGCCGCGACGGCCCTAGCAGGCGGCGCCTGGTTGTTGATGTGGACCGAGGGCGCCAAGGGCAAACACCAGGTGCGCGCGCAGATGCTGGATCCTGACTTAGTCGCCGTATCCAAGGCGGTGAACGTGTCCAGCGGCGACTCCGACGCAGGGCAAGGCACGCTGATCGCGAGCGAGGGCCAAGCGTTGGCCGTATTTTTTACGCGAACTCCGGGCGGTGCTGAGCTATGGGGTAGCGGTCTGACATGTCAATAACACGCAAGAATCATGGTCTGAACCCCACACCTTGCCGCCGCGCCGGACGCCTCGCCCGGGCTGGTGTGCTGTCGATCGCGCTCGGGGCGTGGGGCGCTACGGCGTGTGTGCTGGCCACCCCAGGTCCCACGCCGGTCGCGCGCGGCATGGAGTTCAGGGCGGGGAATCAGCGCTTTGACGCTTTCTTCGCGGAACTGCACGCGCTGCAGGTGGAGCTAGCCGCGGCGCCCACGAAGCCAAAAGAGCTGCGCCGGGGCCTGGCAGAGTACCTGGATCTAGACGAGCGCGCGTCCGCCGCGCTGGTCAGCCGCAAGTTGGGAGACGAGGTGGCGAGCTTCCTCAAGGCGGGCACCGGCTTCGCGTTCACGGTCGTCGACGATGAGGAAACGGCCGCGGTCGAAGGGGGCGTCAGGGGCGTCCCCAGCGGCGACGCCGACAACTTCTACAAGGCGATCCGGATGTCCGCGCTCGGCGCGGCGAACCTCGCGGTAGCCATGAGTCGCGCGAGTGAGCGCATCACTCAGCTGGAGGGTCAGCTGGCCACCCTGGGGCCAGACGTCGACAAGGTCTTCTCGAGTGAGTCACCTGGGCGCCGCGCCGACATCCGCAACAACCTCGAGGACGCAGCCAAGCTGCTACCGCTGATGCGTGAGCGGAGCGCTGCCATCGCCGTCGAGGCCAAAGGGCTCGCGCGCCGCATTGAGAAAGAGATGGCGACAGAAGACAAGATCCAAGCGCCCAAGGCGGTAGAGTCGGTTGAAGTCGTACAACCGGTTCCCGGCGGCAGCGCACCCAGCAGCAGCGCCGGCGGAGTGGAGGTCATCGAACCAGGCGCAGATAAGCCAGCGCCCAAGGGCAAGCCAGCACCCAAAGGCAAGCCGACCCCTAAGGTTAAGCCAGCACCTGAGAGCAAACCAGCACCTGCACCCAAGCCGCCTGGCGACTTCGAGCCCTAGCCATCGGCCGCAGCGCGTCGTCCAGCTCGCTAAACCGGCCGAGCCAGGTCAGCTCGTGAGCTTGGACAAGACCTCTTGCGCGCGGCGAACTTCGGCTTCGAGGGCGACCTGCAGGGCGACGCGGCCGCTGGTCGAGCGCTGGACGAAGGCCTCCAAATGTCGCCGCGAAGCGTCGTGCTCACCCAGCTGGTAGGCCAGCTCGCCCAGCACGAACTGACCGTAGCCGCGGCCGCACGGTACCACCTCGAGCGCGTCACGCAGCTCAGTCAGCTCAAGCTGTGAAGGCACGTCCCCCGCGGCCAACTGCGCCAGCGCGAGCTGAGCCCGGTACAGCGGCTTGTCCCGGGTGCCCCAGCGCACCGCGCGCTCAAGGGCTCCCACCGCGGCCTTGGCGTGGCCGTTCAGGTACAGCGCGCTGCCCAGCGTCCACAGATGGAACGCGCGCCTTGATGCTGGACACACCCGCGACGCGATGCGCAGCTGATCCATGGCGCGCCTGGTGTCGCCGAGCCCGAGGCAGGCTCGGGCCGCGTCCTGCCGCGCTACGTCAGGCATCACGCCGGTGCTCACCGCCTCGAGGGCGCTCTCTAGCGCTTCAGCAAAGCGTCGGCCCTCTAGCTGCGACAGATAGAGCTGCCTCAAGAGCAGCGCGCGCGTGTCGAGATCGACTCCATCGGGGTGGGCTAGGCCGCGCTTGGCGTATTTCGCGCGGGTGCCCGCGGTGCGCGCTTTTAGGGCTTTTTCCAGCAAAAACTCAGGCGAGTCAGAGCCCCGAGGACGTGCTCGTGCAATGGGGGCTACGGGACATGCTTCCCGAACAGCTCGATCACGTGAGCGCGACATTCGGTTCATCAAGTTAGCAGCACCTGCACAAGCGTCCAGATTTCGACAAAAACAACTGAACGCAAATCGGACAGAATAGATCCGACCCGAGGGGCGGTGCTGGCGGCGATCGCAGTCTGTTGCCGCCGCCAAAGCTGGACCATTGGCGTCAATCGCCGCCTCGAGGGCGGACGTTGTTGTGTGTTGCTACCTCCAAACGCGGCAGTTGTGGCGCGATCTACCCCCATCGCCAGAACCTCTGGGCCCACCCGCCTGTCAAGCCCGGTCGCTGGCGAGGCTTGGTCGAGAGCCGGAGCAGAACGCGCTCCAGTACTTGAGCGCCGATTGCGCAGACCAAACGAAGCCGCCGGTCGAAATCGGCAGGCGTCGTGACGGCTAAGATACCGGGGATGGATCTGCCCCCAACCAGTCGCCCACCGCTTGATGGACGGCGGTGCTGGGCCTATCAATGTCGCGGCGCAGCCGCCCAGCGCGTCATCGCTACCAACGAGCCCAAACCAATCGCATTTGATGTCGCTGTTTTCTCCCGTTCGCTTGCGCCAAATGGCGCTTCCAGTCTGCGTCTCGCTCCTGAGCCTTGGTGTCGTGGGCTGTGGGCACCCTGCCAGCGAAGCCGAGTGCCGCGAGCTCGCGCAGCACATCGCCAAGCTGCGGCTCCAGGCCCGCGGCTTTGATGCTGCGGAAATTGAGCGCCGCTTGACCCAAGCCGAACAAGACCCCGAATACAAGAAGACCATGGAAGGCTGCGTGGGGAAGCGCATCACGGATGAGTCGCTAGCGTGCGTGAAGAACGCCACCTCCCCCGAGGAGATCAAGCTCAAGTGCGCGCGCTAGCCACGGCCCAAGTCAACCAGCGCGACCAGGTGGCTGGGTGTTTGGGCTTGAGCGCGTGGGCGCGGCGCGCCCTGTGGATCCGAAGCGGGTTGCTGGGCGGCCTGGTCGCGGCCTGCCTCACCGCGTGCGCCAAGCCCGTCGATCAGGTCGAGTGCGATCAGCTGCTCACCCACTACGTTGATTTGCTAGTGCGCAACGAGCAGCCTGACGTGCACTTCGAAGAGGTGCGCAAGAAGCAGTCCCAAGCGCTGACCAAGGCCCAGACAGATCCTCAATTCGCCCAGTGTACTGAGCAGGTCTCGCGGCGTCAGTTCGACTGCGCCATGGCCGCCACCAACCCCGACGTCATGGAGCAGTGCCTGGTTTTTTAGTTCCGCACGGCGATTAAAACAGCGGCGCAGCCCAACTAGCGCTGGCCGCCGAGCAGCCGCTCGAGCTTGGCCACCGCCCCCATCACGTCGACCTCCACGTCCATCAATGCGCGCAGGGGATCTCCACGCGCTGCGCAGCGCGCGGGCACGCTGAACATGGTGAAGGCCCTGGGATCGAGCGCCAAGTGTACCTCATCCCACTCGAGCGGCGTGCTGACGGTCGCCCCGGCGTACGCGCGCACCGAGTACGGCCCCACGATGGTGCGCGAGCGCCCGGTTTGACCCACGTCGATCAAGATCTTGCCGCCGCGGTCCGACACCCGGCGCTCCATGCTGGTGAGGTCTTGGTGGCGCAGCCAGAGCAGGCGACCGATCAACTCGACTAGGATCTTGGCGGTCTCAAACGGCACGCCGCCCCGCCCGCGCTCGACATCTCCTAACGGAATCAACACGTGCATCCCGGTTTGTCCGCTGGTCTTCGGGAACCCGACCAAGCCGAGCTCAGCCAGCAGCTCTCGCAGCGACAAAGCCAGCGTCACCGCGTGGCGAAACGGGTTGTCGCCCATGTCGAAGTCGATGGTCAAGAAGTCACAGGTGTCGAGGGACCCCTCGCGGCACGCCAGCACATGGATCGGGATGCAGCCGAGGTTGGCGATGTGGATCAACCCGTCAGCGTCATCGATCAAGAAGGTGGAAACGGTCTTGCCATCTCGCTCCTCGTCACGCAGGGGCAGCGTGCGCAGCCAGCTGGGGGTCCCCTTGGGTGCGTTCCACTGGTAGAAGCTCTTGCCTTTAATTCCGTCCGGATAACGCACCAACATGACGGGGCGTCCACGTAGAAATGGCAGCAGGGTGTCGGCGATCGCCGCGTAGTACTCGACCAGCTCGCCCTTGGTGTAGCCCTCGTCGGGCCAGTACACCTTCGACTGGTTGGTCAAAGCGGCCCGCGTCACCAGGCGCCCTCCGGGCCCAGCCCGCCGGGACCCAGGCGCGGTGGACAGGGGGACGCCCTCCGCGTCCAGTTCTTTTGGGGGTGGGGAGGCCAGGCGCTGCTCGCCGGGCATAGCCTGGCACTCGCGAGGATCGACGTCGTGCCGTAAGCCACGAAACACGGGGAAGCGTAACGAGCCGGCGTCAGACCAGCCAAGGTAGCGCACGCTCACCACATACTTTGGCTCAGTGAAGTGGCGCTCCATAGGCGCCCGCTCCATCGTTCCTTCCGCGGGGCAATCTTCAACCTCGATCTCGCTCAGCCGCTCCAACAGCTGCTCCTGAGTTGCCTGGTCCAGGCCGGAGCCGACTTTGCCGCGCAGCATGAGCCTGTCCCCGTCATACGCCGCGAGCATCAGCGACCCCAGGGTCCTTGAGCGCCGCTTGCGCTCCCAGCCTACGATCACGAACTCATCGTCGCGCTCGGTCTTGATCTTCACCCAGTCTGGGTAACGCGTTGGGCCAGGACGGTAGATGGAAGCGCCTCGCTTGGCGACCACCCCCTCGAGCCCCTCCTGCTCGCACAGCGCGAACAGCGGGCGGCCGTCCTGCTCTAGGTGATCGAGGGCGCGCAACCGACCGCGGCCAGGCAACAGCCGCTTCAAGATCGCCTTGCGCGCGATCAGCGGCACACCCGTCAGATCCCAGTCGTCGATGGCCAGGACGTCGAACACCATGTAGACGACGGGCACCGAGCGGCGCGCCCGCGCCACGTCGAGGGGTCGCGTGGCGTGGATGCGCGTCGCCAGGCGCTCGAAGCTCGGCTTGCCTTGCTGATCAAACGCGACGATTTCGCCGTCCAGCACCACACGAGCCGGGGCCAAGGCGCGCACCGAGCGCGCGACCTCTGGGTAGGTCAGCGTGGCAGATCGCAGCTTGCGATACCTGAGCTCGACCGCTTCGCCTTGCTTGTCCGCGACGACGCGCGCGCCGTCCAGCTTCAGCTCGTAGATCCGCGTGGCATCTTCGAGGCTCGCGCCTTCGCTTGAACACAGCATGGGCGTCAGCTGGCTGACGTCGAGCGGCTGGCGCTTGGCGCCAGCGTCGCGCGCCGCCGCGCACAGCGCCTTTACTACGTCCGCGCGGCGCTCAAGCTGGTCAACCCGCAGCCCCGAGATGACGCTGTAGGGCTCCTCTGCCACGATGTCCCGAGGCGCAGAGTAAGCGTCGGTCTTCTTGAGCAGCAGCCACTGGGGTTGCTTCGGCTTCGGCTTCTGACGCGAGCCCGTCTCGACCAGCGCGAAGCGCCCCTTCAGCTTGTAGCCGTCGAGCCAGAAGTCGACCTTGCCCTTGGAGAGCCCCTGCTCTACTGAATCCTCAAGGTAGCGTACGACGCCCGTATCCCAGACGATCATCGGGCCCGCCCCGTAGTTGCCGTCGGGGATCACGTCCTCGAACTCTAGGTACTCGATCGGGTGATCCTCGGTCTGGACCGCCAGCCGTTTGTCGACTGGGTTTAGGCTGGGCCCCTTGGGGACCGCGAAGCTGACCAGCGTATTGCCGGCTTGGATACGCAGGTCGTAGTGCTCCCGGGAGGCGTGGTGCAGGTGGACAACGAACGCGCCGACCCGTGTCCCGTCAGCCGCCGCGGCCGTCGCGAAGGGCTCATTGGTGCGCGACGGATCGCGCTTCTCGCGATAGCTGCGCAGCGGATCATCAGGGCCCTGTGCGTCCGACTTAGCCACCTTGTTTGCTCAAGCTTGCTCAGCCTCGTAGCATGCGGCCATGGCGGCGCGCGCGATCAGTTCTGGAACCATCAGCTTTGGCTTGGTCTCAATCCCCATCAAGCTGTTCACCGCGGCGTCGAGCCAGTCAGTGAGCTTCAACCAACTCCACGCTGAGTGCGGCAACCGCATTAGACAACAGCTGGTGTGCCCCACCTGCGATGTGGTGGTCGAGCGCAAAGACCTGGTAAAGGGCTACGAGTACAGCAAGGGACATTTCGTCCGCTTCACCGACCAAGAGCTAAAGCAGCTCGAAGCCGAGCGCAGCGGCAGCTTTGAGATCATCGAGTTTGTGCCGCTAGACAGCGTCGACTTGGTGAGCGTCGAGAAGAGCTACTATCTTGGCCCCGACAAGGGCGGCGACAAGGCGTACAACCTGCTCGCCCAAGCCATGGGGCGCAAAGAGCGCGTCGCCATCGGCCGCTGGTCAGCGCGAGGTAAGGAGCAGCTGGTGATGATCCGCCCTTACCAAGACGGCCTGATCTTGCATCAGCTGTATTACGCGAACGAGGTCCGCGCCTACGCTGACGTGGACAAGGGCGCGACCTTCAACTTCAGCGACGCTGAGCAAGATCTGGCGGATAAGTTGCTCGATCAACTGACCACAGACGAGTTCGCTGCCGACAAGTACACCGACGCCTACGCCGCGCGGGTGCTCGAGGTGGTGGACCAGAAGGTGGCAGGACAAGAGATCATCGTCGCTCCCGAGCAGCCCAGAGCGCAGATCATCGATCTGTTCGAGGCGCTCAAGAAGAGCCTGGCCGGCGGCGCAGACGACGACGGAGCCGACGCGGGGGCGGCGAGCAACCCCCAAGCCGTCAAGAAGGCTAAGCCGGCCAAGAAGGCAGCGGCGACCCGGGCAAACAAGACCTCCAGCGGTTGATGGCGGGGGCGAACCCCCAGCCAGCTTGCTCGAGCTCGAGGGCAGCCTCGCAGACGACTGACTGACAACCAGCGGGCTGCCTACAGCGCTACGCGCCGAATTCTTGGCCCGGCGGTCGTGGTTCGTCTAGGAGCAAACGACAAGCTCGCGCCTCAACCGCGCGCGCACGAGCAGGGGAGACAGCATGAACCGAGCCATCCGCGGACGCGCAACCCTGGTAGTGATCGAGTTCGGCGCGAGCTGGCCAAGCTGGCTAGAGCTCGGCGGCGCTGCCTCTGGAAATATGGCCGTGGTGGCTCAGCACTACGAAGGACACCCGAGCGAGCTGTTGACCCAGGTCGCCAGTCGTATTTCCCGCTTGGAAAATGCGGGCTGGCAGCTAGAGCGCGTGGTGATGGTGAGCAACGGTCGCGTCGATCGCGACGCAGAGACCAGCCGGCGCGTGCTGTGCCGCGGCCTGCTGGCCCGGGTGGAGGCGATGGGGCTCGGACAGCTGATCCTGACCTACGGTTCAACCGATGATCACCGCGTCGAGCGCGGCCTTGAGCGCTTGGTCAGCGGGCTAGAGCGCGACAAAGCCAGCGCAAAGATCGGCATCGGGCTGCGCGTCCCGCCGCCCAAGCGGCCGCGCAGCGCCCTGGTGCTGGCGAGCTAGCTAGCGTCAGCCCTGGCGAGCCGCTCAAAACGTGTCATACCCGCGCCCCCGAGGTCTGATCCGCGGGCTGGGGTGAGGCACCAAGTGGCAGGCAAGCAGACACTAGGCGAGCTCAGGGCTCGCGCGCTGAGCGATCTCGAGTGGCCAGAGGTCTGCGCGCGCCTGGCTAGCCACTGCGCCAGCGACGTCGCGCGTGAGGTGATGCTGGAGCTCGAGCCCGAAGGCAACGCCGACGCCGCGCGCCTGCGAGCCCAGCTGAGCCAAGCCGCGCTTGACGCTGAAGGCGCCGACGCGCCGCTTCCGCGCGTATGCACGCCCGACGTGCTCGAGGCGCTGGAGGGCCTCGCGAGCCAGCGCGCGCTGACCGCCCAAGAGCTGTTCCGCGTACTCCAGCTGACCCGCGACGCGGGCAACCTGCGCCGCTATGCGCTGCAACAGCAGGCGAGCCGGCCGCTGCTCAGCGGCGTCCTGCTCTCAGACGCTGCGCTGCAGCCGCTGCAAGCCGAGCTCGAACGCTGCGTCGAGGCGGACGGCGCGCTGCGCGACGCGGCGAGCCCAGAGCTCGCCCGCGCTCGAGGCCAAGTCCGCGATCGACGCCGAGAGCTGACCACGCGGCTACAACGCCTGGTCGCCCGCCACGCCGATTTGCTCGCAGGCAGCTACTACGCCGAGCGCGATGGCCGCTATGTGCTCCCAGTGCGTTCAGATTCTCACGGCACCATCGAGGGCAGCGTGCTCGGCTCGAGCGGCTCCGGCGCGACCCTGTACGTCGAGCCGCGCGAGCTGGTCGAGCTGGGCAACAAGCTGCGCGTCGCAGAGGCCGAGAGCGACCGCGAAGAAGCCCGAGTCCTGGCCAAATTGTCAGCCCAAGCATGGGGTCTTGGGGAGTCACTCAATCAGGCTCACCAGACGTTGCTCGAAGCAGAGCGCCTGGTGGCGATGGTGCGCTGGGCCGAGCAAGTCACCGGCCACGTGTTTATCCCGACGGATAGCGGCTCGCTCGATCTGCTCAGCATGCGGCACCCGCTGCTGGCGGCGGGAGACGAGCTGGTGGTCCCGAGCGACATCCGCTTGCGACCTGGGCGCGCGCTGGTGATCTCAGGTCCGAACGCTGGCGGCAAGACGGTCGCGCTAAAGTGCCTAGGTCTGGCGGCGCTGATGGCGCGCGCCGGTGTACCAATCCCTGCGGCAGCGGAGTCGAGCGTCGGCTTCTACGCGGAGGTGCTCAGCGACATCGGCGACGATCAGTCGCTGGCGCTGTCGCTCAGCACCTTCAGCGGGCACGTGCGGAACCTGGCAGGCATGCTGGAGGTCGCGGGCAGCGCCGGCGAGCGCCGCACCTTGATTTTGCTAGACGAGCTGGCCGCGGGCACCGATCCAGATCAGGGCGCCGCCCTCGCCACCGCGGTGCTGGAGGCGATGCTGGACGCCGGGGCCGCCGTCGCGGTCACCACCCACTACGAGGCGCTGAAGGAGCTGACCGCGCGAGACGCGCGCTTCGAGAACGCCTCCGTGGGCTTCGACATGCAGCGCCTGGCGCCCACCTTCGAGCTGCACCTGGGTATCCCAGGGCCGTCGAGCGCGCTGGCTGTTGCTCAGCGCTTTGGCATGAACGCTCAGGTCGTGGAGCGCGCCCGAGCGCTGCTCCCGGAGCAGCGCTTGCTGCGTGATGAGCTGCTGGCGAGCATCGAGCAGCAGCGTCAAGAGACGGCCCGCGCGCTGTCGGCTGCCAAGGCCACAGAGCTGGACGCCCAGGTCGCCAAGAACAAGCTCCACACGGAAGCGCAAGCGGCGACCAAGCGCGAACGAGACACCCTCGAGCGCGAAGCGCGCGAGCTGAGCCAGGCGGTGCGTCAGGCGCGGGCTGAGCTGCAACAGGTGAGCAGCCAGCTGCGCGCCCGGGCCATGACCCAAGCTGAGCTGAAGCAGGTCGAGAAGCAGATCGACCGCGCGGGCAGCCAACTCGGCGTCGGGGGTCGCCTGGATCAAGCGACCCGCGGCCGCCCAGGTGGTGAGCCACCAGACGCCGCGCAGCTCAGCCTGGGGTGCCGGGTTCGCGTCCTACCCGGGGGTCAGCTGGGAGAGGTCGCGGAGCTGCCGGTCCGCGGCAAGCTGCGTGTCCGCGTGGGCAGCCTGACGCTGGTGTGCAAGCTGAGCGATCTGAGGCTGCCGGAGGCGCAGCGATCACAAGCTGGGGCTCAGGCCCAAGCTGCGCGGGTCGCTAAAAATACCCTACGGAATCAAACCAGCGGTCGCTTCAAGAGCCCGCCGCCCAAGCTCCAGCTTGAGCCGTCGCGGGACGAGATCCTGCTGCGGCACCCTGGCATCACCCTCGACCTGCGCGGCATGCGCGTGGACGAAGCCTTAGATGAGGTCGATCGCTTCACCGATAGCCTCCTACAGCGCGGTGAGTCGGCGGGCTTCGTGCTGCATGGTCACGGCACCGGCGCGCTCAAGCAAGCCGTGCGCGAGCACCTGCGCAGCGCACCAGGCGTCGCCGAGACCCGAGTGGCTGAGCGCGAAGAGGGCGGCGACGCCTACACCGTGCTCTGGGTGCGCTGAAGCTCCTTGCTGCGCTGAAGCGTAAGCCGCGCTGAAGCGTAGGCCGCGCTGGGGCTGCGAGCTGCGCTGACGCGACCTCCCAGAGCTAGCTCCATCGCCGACCGGCCAAGCTACGCGGATCGCTTGAGCGCCGCCTGCTTGAGCAACGGAAAGCCCAAGGCTTCGCGCTGCTGGAGCCACGCGGCCGCCACCGCGCGAGCCATGGCCCGCACCCGGCCGATGAAGCGCGCGCGCTCGGTGACGCTGATGGCGCTGCGCGCGTCGAGCAGGTTGAAGGCGTGAGATGCCTTGATCACGAAATCATAGGCTGGCAGCACCAGCTGAGCCTTGGGGTCTTCGCTGCGACCTAACAGGCGCTTGACCTCTGACTCCGCGTGGTCAAAAGCATGAAAGTGGGCCGCCACGTCGGCTTCTTCAAAGTTGTAGGTCGACCACTCCCACTCGTTGCGCTGGAAGATCTCGCCGTACTTCGTGGTCTGGTTGTAGCTCAGGTCGTAGACCGTATCCACGTCCTGCAGGTACATCGCGATGCGCTCTAAGCCGTAGGTCAGCTCACCGCTGACCGGCTTACAGTCGAAGCCGCCCGCCTGTTGAAAGTAGGTGAACTGGCTGATCTCAAGGCCGTCTAGCCAGACCTGCCAGCCCAGCCCCCAAGCGCCCAGGGTCGGGCTCTCCCAATCATCCTCAAGGAAACGCACGTCGTGCTCGAGCGGCTTGGTGCCGATGGCCTCGAGCGACCTCAGGTACAGATCTTGGATGTCCAGCGGGCTGGGCTTCAAGACCACTTGGAACTGATGAAACTGCTGCAAGCGGTTCGGGTTGTCGCCGTAGCGGCCATCCGTCGGGCGACGCGACGGCTCGACGTAGGCGACGTTCCACGGCTCGGGCCCCAGGCTGCGCAAGAACGTGGCTGGGTTGAAGGTGCCGGCGCCGACCTCCGAGTTGTAAGGCTGCACGATCAAGCAGCCCTGCTCGGCCCAGAAGCGCTGAAGATTCAGAATCAGATCTTGAAAATGCATCGAGCCGACGGTTTGGCCGATCAAGCGCTGCGCGTCCAGTGACGAAGCGCTCCCCCCACCCCCTAAAGCCCGGACTGGGCGATGTCGTGGCGTCGGCGCTACGCCTCGGCGTTGGGCCACAGCAGGGCGACGGCGCTGATGGCCAGGGCGACGACGATGGCCTCTAGGAACATCACCGCCACCCCCAAACCCAAGCCGAGCGACAGCCGCACCAACCAGTGCCAGCCGAGCGGACCTGCACCGACGCGGGCGAAGTGTACGGGCAGACACAGCGGCCCGAACACCACCACCGCAGAGCGAAAGCTCGCGTCATTCCAAGCCCGACTGGCCGCTTGCGGCGACAGCCTGCCCTCGCTGAGCCGCACGATCCACCACGGCAACGCGATGTTGAGCACGAACTGCAGACTGAACAGCACCAGCGACATGGGGCACGCAGCATACCGCGGAGGCGAGTCGCCAGCACTAGCCCGCGGCGCTCGACACGCGCCGGTCGACGCGCGGTGCTCGGCACGCCGCGCTTGGTAGCAGCGCTCGACGAGCGGCTGACTCGCGCGCGCTGCTGACTACTCGCGCTGGAAGCGCGCGGCGAAGGTCTCAAACTGCGCTCGGCCGGCCGAGTCTGGGCGCGTCGTCTTGCGGTAAATGCCGCCCTTGCCTGCCTGCACCTCGCAGTTGGCCGCTTTGTCGAAGCTATCGAGCGGCGCGGCTAACGGCTTGCCGCTGACCGCTGCCTCCGCGACTTGCTCGCTGATCTTTCCCAGGGCGTCACAGCCCTCAGACGCGGCGGGCAGCGTCACGCTGGTCGCGTCCTGGCAGCACGCACGCCGCACGGAAGCGTAGACGAGAAACTCGTGCCAGCCGACCGTTGACATCAATCGCATGCCGTCGCTCACGGTCCCCTTGCTGCCCTTCACCACCGCCACCCGCAGCTTCGTCGCGCCTTCTAAGGCGTCAGGCTCGCCGCACATCCAGGCCAGCTCATCGGTCGTCGCGCCGAGGTACTCGGACGCGCACGTGGAGACAGGGTCGGCGCCGGGCACGCCCGCGCTGCCGGTGACGGCGACCTCGCTCAGGTCGATGGCTGGCTTCGCCGATGCGGGGGCCTGGGCGCCGCTGGCAGAGCCTGGGCTCACGCCTTTAGATTCCGTGGGGATTTCAACCTCAACCACGGGCGCCTTACGCAGCGCAGAGAAGGCCCAGGCGCCACCTAGCCCCAGCACGGACGCGGCGGCGGCGAAGGCCAGCACCCGCCCGACACGGCTCTTTGCGCCGCGCTCAGAGGCCGCGGGCGGACCCACGCTCAGGTTCAGCGCAGCAGCGGGCAAGCCGGGCAGCGGCGGCGGGACGCTGGTGCGGATCGAAGACACCGACTCGTCCCCGGCGTGATCGACGAACCAGCGCGCCAGCTCGCCCATCAGGGGCTTGAGGCCAACTGCGCGGGCCTGTGGATCCGCGTTCAACCCATGCAATAGCACCGCGCGGAGACGCTGATCTTCCAGGGGGATCTCGTGCTCATCGCTTATCCCCGTGGCTGGAGGGGCCGCGCCGATCAGCATCCGATAGAGCAGCACGCTGATCGCCCAGGCGTCGTCGGCGTCCGTAGCTGCCACGCCGTCGGAGATGCGGGCGTCAGACTGCGGAGAGTGGACGCCGCCCCGTGGGCCTTGGAAGGTGAGCAATGGCCCGTCTCTTCCGGGGGGATCTAAGACCACCGCCTCTGCGCACACGCCACCGTGGACCGCGCCAACTCGGTGAAGCGCCGCGGCGGCGTCGGCGAGGCGCAGCGTGGAGCGCACGGCGTCCAGCGGCCGCTTGCTGCCGACCGCTCGCAGGCGCTCAGCCAGGGTCTCACCAAGCACGTACTCGGCCACCAAGATCCCGCCCTCGGCGTAGGCTTCGACGGCCAAGATGCTGGCCAGCTGGGGGTGGTGGGCGGCTTCGGTGTTGCGCAACACCGACAGCTCGGCGGCGCTGAGCGGCACCAAGACCACCTCAGCCTCAGGCTCCGCCGGCTGCTGCGGCGCAGCGCGGCCGATCATGATCCCTGCGACGGTCCGCTCGGCTCGAAACCGCCCAGCGATCACATCGCCCACCTGAAGTGTCGGCGTGTTCAACTGTTCATCCCCTCCCCGGATGCTTTCACCCATTGGCGTGTAGATCCACCCCTTGCGTCACAGCCTGCGTTATCGCCGGTCCGCTGCCGGTGACGCCGGACCTAGCCGCAGCGCATCAAGGCTCGTCAACGCGGCCGTCGGCGTGCTTGGCGAAGCGCTGGCGTGAGGCCGCGTGCACCGGATCTGCCCTGTCCCACGGCCAGTCGCCGAAGCCAGTCCGCCGGTAATCGGCGAAGGCTTGCTGAAGCTCGGCTTGGGTGTTCATGACAAACGGGCCTTGGTTGGCGACGGGCTCTCCGATTGCCCGCCCTTGCAGCATGAGCAACTCACTGGCGACGGGTCCGTTGACCAGCTCCAGCTCAACGTCGGGGCGCACCGCGACGGCGCGCTTGGGCTCAAAGGCCTGACCCGCGACGCGCACGGACCCTCCGCTGAACAGATACAGCGTCCGCGTCGTGTCAGCTAGGGCGGGTGGGATGCGCCAGCGAGCGCCTGGAGCCAACTGGATCGTCCAGATCGCCAAGTCGCTCTCAGGCTTGGAGGCCCAGCTGTTGGGGGGTGGGGCTGGCGCCTTGGTCTCGCCCAACGCTCCCGCGATCAGCGTGACCAGGGTCTCCGCCCCCGCTGTGTCCCGAAACTTTACCGTGGGGATCTGCTCATTCCACAACATGGTAAAATGAGGCTCCACCAGCTTGTCTTTCGCGGGCAGGTTGAGCCAGATCTGGAACAGCTCGACCGGGTTGTCTGCGTCTTGCTTGAGCAACGGGAACATTTCCGAGTGGACAATGCCGCGCCCGGCGGTCATCCACTGCACGTCGCCGTGACCAAAGCGCGCGGTGGCGCCCAGCGAGTCTGAGTGATCAATGACGCCGCGCCGCGCCAGCGTGACCGTCTCAAACCCGCGGTGAGGGTGCTGAGGAAAGCCGGGGACCACGTCGCCGTGGTACATGCGCCAGCCGTCGATGCCCTCAAAGTCGGAGCCGATGTTACGCCCGGCGAGGCTCGCCGCCGGCCCTAGCTCGGCGTTGCCCTTGGGATAAGCGTCGTCGTGGTGCACACAGAACAAAAACGGATCCTGGGTCACCCACTGAAACCCGAGCGGCCCGCTGCCCAAAATATTGCTGGTGGTTTGGCTCGACGTGGGGTGGTTTGACATGGGCCATGAGTGTTGGAGCGCGAGGCTCGGCTGACAATGGGCGTGACTAGAACAGTGTGTCGCAAGGGCGGCCGCTCATGGCTACGCCCAGCGCCGATGCCAGTGCTAAGCTGCAACCCGATGCCCACCAGCGCCAAGAAGCTCGCGAGCTACGAAGATGTGCTAGCTGCTCCAGCGCATCTGGTCGCCGAGTTGGTGGCGGGAGAGCTACACACCTCGCCCCGCCCCGCGACCCGGCACGCGTTGGCTGGCTCCGCCCTCGGCGCGCGCCTGTTCGGTCGCTTCCATCGTCGCGGCGACGGCGACGGCCCAGGCGGCTGGGTGATCCTCTTTGAGCCTGAGCTGCACCTCGCTCAGGATGTCCTCGTGCCGGATCTGGCCGGCTGGCGTCGGGAGCGGATGCCCGAGTTGCCCGACGTCGCCTACCTAGAGCTGCCTCCCGATTTCTGCTGCGAGGTGCTGTCTCCCTCCACGGCTCGCCTGGACCGCGTCCTCAAGCTACCGATCTACGCCCGTCATGGCGTGGGTCATGTTTGGTTGGTCGACCCCAGCGCCCAAACCCTCGAAGTGTTCGCCCTCGACGGCGCGACCTATCGCCTGTTGGCGACCCACGGCGGTGACGTCTTGGTCGAGGCGCCGCCCTTCGACGCAGAGCCCCTCGATTTAGCCCCGCTCTGGCGGCGCTAAAGTCTCGATTTGTCCCCTCCACAGCCCTAGGGGCGCCAGGGGTTCACTCGCGATTGCGGTGGCACGTCATCCAGCGTTGGTGCTACCAGTTCCTGGTCATGGTGCCCTCATGCTGAGCCTAGCCGCCGGACTTGCTGGCGGCGCGATCCACGCGCTGTCTGGGCCGGACCATCTGGCGGCGGTCGCACCGCTGTCCCTGGGCAGCCGCCGCTCGGGCCTGCTGGCAGGTCTTGATTGGGGTGTTGGGCACGGCGCTGGGGTGGCCTTGGTTGGGCTGCTGGCGATCCTGGCGCGAGACGCCATCCCGATCCACCTGGTCAGCCGCTGGTCAGAGCTGATGGTCGGCTTTCTTTTGTTGGGGGTGGCGGGCTGGGCCTTCTACAACGGCTACCGCAGCTTGCGCGCCGGCGCAGCGCCGAACGCCGCAGCGCACGAGCACCAGCGCAAGCGCAAGCGCACCGCGACGCTGGGCGTCGGCGCCCTCCACGGCTCCGCTGGCGCGAGCCACTTGATCGGGATCCTCCCGGCAACGGGCCTCTCGACAACCGGCGCCGTCACCTACCTCGCCGCCTACTTCGTGGGCGCCATGCTGGCGATGGCGCTGATCGGCGCGGCCGCAGGCGAGCTCTCCGCGCGCGGCGGCGTCAAGCTCCGGCCGCTGATGATGTTTGGCGCCGCGACCGTCGCCGCGTTGGTGGGCAGCGGCTGGATCGTCACCAGCTGGCCCAGCGCCTGATCCTTGGGCGCCCCATGACCGCCACCGGCCGCACCGATCGCGCGCTCCGCAGCCTGCTGCGCTGGCTCGGGCCGTGGACCCCGGACCACGCCGCGCCGAGTCATATCCGCATGGATCGCCAGGTGCTACGCCCGGGGCGGATCCCCGGCGTGCGCGGCCACCTGCTCGGGGCGTCCGCCGCGCGGCCAGCTGGTTGGCGCTACGCAGAGCAGCCAGCCAGCCAGCTGGAGCTGGTCACCTACTATCCGCAGGGCGACCCAGTAGGACACTACATCGTCGCGCAAGGGCTGCACTACGAGGGGCCAGACGACCCGCGGCTGGACCGATTTTGTAGGGTGTTGGCCGCGGCGGGCTTCGTCGTGTACGCGCCGCTGCTGCCAGCGTCTCTTGATCTGTTGCTCAGCCCGAGCGCGGCTGACGACTTGGAGCTGAGCGCGCGCCGCGTGTGTGCTTCATTGCCGCCCGGCATTAAACCTACCCTGTTCAGCATCTCGTTCGGCTCCTGCCCTGCCCTTCAGGTAGCGGCCCGCATGCCCGGCGCCGTCGACGCCGTCATGACCTTCGGCGGCTACGCCGATCTAGACGCCGCGCTGCGCTTCTGCCTCGACGGCGAGATGCAGACCGCAAGCGGGAGCGTCAGCCTGAAGCGCGATCCGCTCAACGCGCCGGTGCTGTTCTTGAACCTGCTGCCCTACCTAGACCTAGGTGATACCCACGCGCTGGAGCGAGCGCTGCGCGAGCTGGCGTTTCGAACCTGGGGCCGGCCCGCGCTAAAGCTGCCCGGCGCCAGGGACTCGGTGGCCTACGCCCTGGCCCAGCGGCTGCCGCGGGAGCAGCGCGCCCTGTTCCTGCTGGCCAGTGGCTTACTGAGCGACCTCGACGGCATGACCGCTCGGCAGTGGCTGGACCAGGGCCTTGAGCGCGCCGGCGGCGAGCTCGACTTCGCGCGGCCAGGGGCAGCCATTGAACGATCGACGCGCCCTTGCGTGATTCTCCACGGCAAGGAAGACGACGTGATCCCCTGGGGTGAGTCGGTCAAGCTGCACGCCGAGCTATCGCGCCGCGCGAGCTGCGACCTGTTTATCACCGGCTTGTTCGCTCACACCCAGGCCGAGCCCATCGGCCTCAGATCCGTAAAGAAAGAACTATCGGCGCTGCTCGGTATGGCGCGAGCCATGGCTCACGGCGGTCAAGTGGCGGCTTGGGTGGCAGCGCAGAGCGCGCGGTGAGGGCTGAGCGCGCCAGTGTAGGCAGTATAGGGGGAGCACCGACAAGCTCCGCGAGGATCTCGCTGGCTGCAGCCCGCCGCACGTATCCATCGTCTTCGAGCACAAGAGCGACGCCAACGCGCGCGCTGGTCCGGGTCGGTGGCTACGTGATGGACGTGCTCGACCAGTACTTGCGACCGGCGGACCCTGGTGGTGGAAACTCAGCTTGTGTACATCCAGGGGCCGCATCGACACAGCTCGGCGAAGCGACCGTGCGCTGAACCCACTGTGCGCCGAAACGGCTGCGTGCGAAGGCGGTCATGCGCGCCCGCGACTTGCCAATCCTTTATATTTCAAGTACTTTCATCAGTGCGCTGGCAGCGCCCCGCTCGATTAGCCGCCCGCGCGGCTCAGCCTGGTTGGCTGGCAATAACGCGCCCGGTGAAGAAAACGCTGGCTGCTGCGTCCAACCGCTGCGCACCCTGCCTTTTGAGAGATCCTGCCGCTGACGGCGTGTCTCGCGCATCTGGAGATTGAAATGATTCGAACCCTGCTTGCTAGCTGCCTGTTGGTGATCCCAGCGCTGGCGTTTGGCGCCGCCGCACCGAGCAAAGCCCCGGGTGCTCCACCCGACTCGTTCGATCCGAATGGTCCACGCGCCAAGATCACGCTGAGCCACGCGCATCAGCGAGTGCTGGCCTGCGAGCCAATCCGCAAGAAAGACAAGCCGGCGTGCAAGGCCAAGCGTGAGGCAGCCGACTCCTCTGGCCAGCTGCAGCTGGTGCCGGTTCGCGCCCCGGACATCACCGACGAAGACAAGCGCCAGCCAATCAGCGTGCAGTTTCCCAGCAAGAGCAAGGGCGGCGAGCAAGAAGTCAGCGTGCCGGCAGGGCTCTGGGAAATCGACTGGGCGGGGCGCAAGCAGCATGAGCGTTTCCAAGTCCAGGACGGCGTAGGCTTCAAGATCAGCCTGCGCTCGACCAGTGGCAGCTGCGTCCTCAAGCAGACCGAGTGTCGCCTCGACCCCAGCAAGCTGACCCGCAGCGTGAAGATCCCAGCAGCGCACAGGGTCGCGCGCTGACAGCAGGGTCGCGCGCTGACAGCAGGGTCGCGCGCTGACAGCCAGCGCGTTACGTCAGCTCGAATCCGTCGCTGCCAGGCGGCGCTCGCTGTTTTGCCCCAGTTTTCAGCTGCTGGGGCTGAGTCAGCGCGGAATACAGCCCGCTCACGGATTGTCTCCCGCCCAGCGGCCGCGCTATAGCGCCCCGGAGTCCGCCACGCGCCTAGCGTGGGCGGCAAACCTGTGATCTTCCATGAAGATCGCGCCAGCTCGGGTCACGGAGAAGAGTGCGCAATGGACGTCAGAGCCCTCAACGAAATCGTTGCTCAGGAGAGCGCCTTCATCGACGACGTGATGGCTGAGATCGGCAAGGTGATCGTCGGTCAAAACTACATGATCGATCGCATCTTGATCGGCTTGCTGGCGGGCGGCCATGTGCTGCTTGAAGGCGTGCCGGGCCTGGCAAAGACGCTGACCGTCAAGACGGTGTGCGACAGCATCCAAGCCAACTTTTCGCGCATCCAGTTCACCCCCGATCTGCTGCCCGCCGACGTGGTGGGCACGGTGATCTACAACAACAAGACCGGCGAGTTTACCAGCAAGCTCGGCCCCATCTTCGCCAACTTGGTGTTGGCCGACGAGGTCAACCGCGCGCCAGCCAAGGTGCAGAGCGCCCTGCTCGAGGCGATGCAAGAGCGCCAGGTCACCATCGGCGACACCACCTACAAGTTGCCCGATCCCTTCGTGGTCCTGGCCACTCAGAACCCCATCGAACAAGAGGGCACCTACCCGCTGCCCGAAGCCCAGCTCGATCGCTTCATGTTGTTGGTGAAGGTCGGCTACCCATCCCGCGACGAAGAGCGCCAGGTCATGGATCGCATGACCCAGATCACCCAAGCCACTGCCCACCCGCGCACCACCCCCGAGCAGCTGCTGCAAGCCCGCAAGGTCGTGCGCGACGTCTACGTGGATGAGCGCGTCAAGGACTACATCGTGGACGTGGTGTTCGCGACCCGTGAACCCAAAGAGCGCGGCCTAAAAGATCTGGCCGGGCTGATCGAGTACGGCGCCAGCCCCCGCGCCAGCATCGCGCTCAACCTGGCGGCGCGCGCCCACGCTTTCTTGCGCCACCGCGGCTACGTCACCCCTGAAGACGTGAAGGCTATCGGCCCCGACGTGCTGCGCCATCGCCTGCTGCTCAGCTACGAAGCAGAGGCCGAGGACATCACCTCAGAAGACGTGGTGCGCCGCGTCTTTGAGGTGGTCGAAGTCCCTTGAGCCACGGCGCCGAGCGCGGTGGTTGGATGAAGCGGAGCGGAGCATAGGTCGTGGGTCAGACTGACAAACAGCGCGGAGCCAGCAAGGGCAAGCCGTTGCTGCGCGATCGCGGCTCCGCGGAGGGCGCCGCCGACCGCGTGGCTCAAGAAAAGACCCTGCGCACCATCGAGATCCGCACTAACCGCCTAGCCACCGAGCAGCTCTCCGGTGACTACCGCTCAGTCATCAAGGGCCAAGGTCTTTCTTTCCGTGAGGTACGTCAGTACCAGCCCGGCGACGACGTGCGCGCCATCGACTGGAACGTCAGCGCGCGCATGGACGAGGCCTATATCAAGGTGTTCGTCGAAGAGCGCGAGATGACCGTGATGCTGGTCGTCGACATCTCTAAGAGCAGCCGTTTTGGTACCGCGCGGCTCAACAAATCGCGCCTGGCCGCCGAGGTCGCGGCGCTGTGCGCGTTCAGCGCGAACCAGCATAACGACCGCGTGGGCTTGATTTTAGCCACGGACGAGGTCGAGCAGGTGATCCCGCCTAAGAAGGGCCGCAAGCACGTGATGCGCGTGGTGCGCGAGATCTTGTCGACGGAGGCGCGGCGCTCAGGCACCGATCTGTCAGCGGCGCTGGAGATGCTGTACATGGTCGCGCGGCGGCGCTCCGTGGCCTTCTTGATCAGCGACTTTTACGCCACCGACTACGAGCGCAGCCTAAGCCTCGCGGCAGCGCGCCACGACGTGATCCCGATCATGCTCACCGATCCTCGAGACGCCGAGCTGCCCGACGTGGGGCTGGCGGCGTTCGAAGACTTAGAGACCGGCGAAGAGGTGTTGGTGGACACCTCGAGCCCGTCCGTCCGCGCCTACTACGCGCGCCAAGCCCGGGACGAGCGCGCGCGCCACGTGGCGCTGTTTCGCAAGCTGGGTCTAGACCACTGCGAAGTGCGCACCGACCGCCCCTACATCAAGCCGCTGCGAGACCTGTTCGCCAGGCGCGCCAAGCGAGTCCACAGATGACCTCAACGCCTATCTTCAACGGGGTCAAGGGGGTCTTGGGCGGACGCCGCGTGGCCGCGCGGAAGCTCACAACCCGAAGACACGTGGCGTCAACGTTCGGCGCGCTTGCGCGCTCGAGCCTCGCCCTGCTGCTGCTGAGCGCGGCGGCCCAGGCGCAAGGCACCCCGCCGGCTGCTGCCTCAGGCGCCGCGGCTCGAGGCGCGGCGCCACGCGCCGCTGCCCCGAGCGCCGCAGCGGCGCCCAGCGCCGCGGCGAGTCAGCGCGCGGATGCGGGTGGCGCGACCGCCGACGCTAGCCCAGCGGACGCCGGTGCGCCGCCTCCGCCACCCAGCCCTGACGCTGGCGCCTCCACCTTGGCCGACGCCGCTACAGCGGCGGCCCCGACCTGCGCCGAACACGTCCCCGAGGGCAAGCAGCGCCCAGGCATGCGCCAACGCATCGCTAGCCGTGGCTTGGCTGGCTACGCCGTGACGCTGATTGTCACCGTCGATCACGGCAAGGCCGAAAAGCTGTTTCCTAGCGGATTCCGCCTCAACCGCACCAGCGAAGAGGCGGCGGAGTTCTTGAAGTCCGGCTTCGCGTTCCCAGATCCCGACGGCGGCGCCGGGCCCGAGCTCAAGACCGAGCAGACCACCGCTGGCGCGACGACCAACGTCAGCCTGCATTTCGTGGCGCTGCCCGCCAAGGGCGGGCGCCAGGTGCTGACGCTGCCGGCGGTGCCGATCACCATCGCGCGCGCCAACGGCGACTTGATCACGCTGTGCACTCAGCCTGAGACGCTGACCATCGATCCGCCCATCGCGAATACACCAAAGCCCCAGCCGCACCCCAACCCGCCACCTCGCCCCCAGCGTGAAGTCTGGGAGGGCGCCAAGCTCGCTGCGGCCACGGCGCTGATCGCGCTAGTGGTCGGGGCGCTGGTCGCCAGCCTGTTGATCTGGCTAAAGCGCCGCCCGAAGCCGGTCCCTCCACCCCCGCCCCCGCGTCCGCCGTGGGAGGTCGCCCTCGAAGAGCTGCACGATCTTCGGCAGCGACAGCTGATCAACCAAGAGCGCTACGACGAGCACTTTGACGAAGTGTGCCTGATCTTGCGGCGCTACCTAGGCGGGCGCTACGGCATCGGCGAGCAGCTCGGAGACGCCGGCGCGCTGGAGAGCACCACTGAAGAGATCCTGCGCGTGCTGGGCCGCATCGTGCCGCCCATCCCGGTGATGCTGGAGACGGAGCGATTCCTTAGGGAAGCTGATCTGGTGAAGTTCGCGAAGGCCACCCCCGACAGCGAACAGTGCGAGGCCGCGCTGTCAGCGATTGAACAGATCGTGATGCGCACCGTCCCCAAGCCCACCACCAGCCAGCCTGGAGCAGACGCTGGCGTCTCCGAGGCGACGCGCGCCGTCGAGGTGCTGGTCAGCGGCGCCGCGAGCACCGGCGCGGTCCCTAGCGGCGCGCGAGGTGCGTCGACCTCGGGGGCCACGTCGCCTGACTCACAGCCTGCAGCCTCACAGCCTGCAGCCTCACAGCCGCCTGACTCACAGCCTGCAGCCTCACAGCCGCCTGACTCACAGCCTGCTGCACCCGAGCCTGCTGCGTCACGTGACTCTGAGCCGCCAGACTCCGGGCCGGGATCCGGGAGGCAACAGTGAAGCGCAAGTTGGATCCCAGTCGCCAGCCGCGGCCTGACTTGGCCGATGAGCTGCACGACGACACCACGCCGCCCGGCTCCAGCGCCCAGGCCCCTGCGCAAGGCCAGGCCCCCGCGAAGGCCAAGCCCGCTGCGCGCCGGGGAGGCGGAGCGAGGCGCGCCCTGCTGCTGCCGCTGTGGGTGGTGTTGGCGGTCGGTGTCGGTTATGCGTATCCGCTGATCGCGCGCGCGAGCGCCCTCGGCGCGGCGAGTTGGCGCTGGTGGTGGGTGCTGATCGGTCTCGCGCTGATCCCGGTGGTGCTGTGGCGCTCCACCTATGGCGAAGACCGCCGTATCCCTCGGCTGCAGCTAGGCAGCGTGGCGGCGTTTAGCACCGGGCCCCTGGGCGTCCGCGTGTGGCTCCGCGACTTGCCCGGTGCTCTCCGTGCGGTAGCGCTCTCGTTGTTCGTGCTGGCCCTGGCGCGGCCCGTTTCGACCATCGCGCCGCAGACCGACGACGAACAAGGCATCGACGTGGTGGTGGTGCTGGACCTGTCTGGGTCCATGCGGGCGGCGATGGATCAGCTGCCCCAAGAGCTGATGAAGTACGTGGCCGAGCGCCCCCCCGGCGTGCGCCCCACGCGACTTGACGCAGCCAAAGCGGTGATCCGCGACTTTATTTCGCGGCGCAAGACCGATCGCATCGGCGTCGTAGTGTTCGGCAAAGAGGCGTACGTGTTGTCGCCCCCCACCCTCGACTACCACCTGCTCGACACCCTGGTGTCGAAGATGAGCCTTGAGCTGATCGACAACTCAGCGACGGCGATCGGGGACGCCTCGGGCGTCGCCGTCGCGCGCTTGCGGCGCAGCAGCGCCAAGAGCAAGGCCATCATCCTGCTGACCGACGGCGACAACAACGCGGGGCGCATCTCGCCGGAATACGCGGCGCACCTAGCGACGGTGGTCGGCGCCAAGATCTACACCATCCAGATCGGCGACGGCGAGATGGCCGAGGTGCAAGACCGCTTCAATTTGTTTGGGCAGCCGCGCTACGTGAAGGTGCACTACCCCACTAACCCAGAGCTCTTGAAACAAATCTCTACGGAGACAGGTGGGCAGATGTTCGTGGCGACCGACGCCACCGCGCTCCAGGCGAGCTTTCACAAGGTGCTCGACGAGCTGGAGAAGACGCGCTTTGAGGCCAGCATCGCGAGCCTTGAGGAGCTCTACCGCTTCTTCTTGCTGCCGGCTGTGCTGTTGATCGCGCTGGAGGCGCTGCTCCGCGCGCTGGTGCTGCGGAGGTTTCCGTGAGGTTTGCACATGGCGAATGGCTGTGGGGCGCCGCGGCGGCGTTGCTGCTGGCTGCGCTGCTGATCTACGGCGGCGTGCGAGCTGTCCGCTCCCTCGCGCGCTTTGGCAACCAAGCCCAGGTGACAGGCCTGCTCACCAGCCGAGCCAGCTCGAGGCGAGCCTTCAAAGGCGTGCTCTTGGTGCTCGCCGTGGCGTTCGGCTTCGCTGCGCTGGCGGGCCCGCAGTATGGCCGCGGCACCCGGCTGATCCCCGCCACCAACCTCGACGTGGTGCTGGTGCTCGACTTCTCGAAGAGCATGTACGCGCGCGACGTCGCGCCTTCGCGCATCGACCGCGCAAAGAGCGAGATCGCGCGCTTGATCAGCCAGTTGCCCGGCGCGCGCTTCGGCGCGGTGGCGTTCGCCGGGGAGCCCCTCAGCTTTCCGCTGACCAGCGACGGCGGCGCCATCGCGCAGTTCATCCGCCAGCAGACCCCCAACGACATGCCGGTGGGCGGCACCGCCATCGGCCGCGCGCTCGAGTCAGGGCGCGATCTGCTGCGCCGCGACCCGCTCAGCCAAAAGCACGCGAAGGTCATGATCTTAGTGACCGACGGTGAGGATCTAGAAGGAGATCCAGTCGCCGTGGCCACCGCCGCGTATCAGGACGGGATCACCCTGCATGTGGTGCAGATCGGCGGCAGGACCCCCGAGCCGATCCCCGAGATGAGCGACACTGAGGAGGTGATCGGCTGGCGTACCGACGCGCAAGGCAAGCCCCTCACCACGTCGCTCAGCCCCGAGGGCGAGAAGCAGCTAGCTCAGATCGCCGAGCGTGGTCACGGCGTCGTGGTCCGCGCGGTCAAAGGCGAGACCGGCATCCGCGAGATCACGAGCCGGCTGTCTAAGCTGATGACCGAGGAGCTGGCGGAGAAAGAGGAGACGGTCTACGCCGACGTGTTTCATTACCCTGCGGCGTTAGCCTTGGCGCTGCTGCTGCTCGAGGCATTTGTAGCGCAGGCCAAGCGGCGCCGCCGCGAGCCTGAGCCTCCCCCGCTGCGGCCCAAGCGCACGCGCCGTAAACGCGGCCGCGATGGCCTACGCGCTGGAGCCGCCACGCTGCTGGCGCTCGGGCTCGCGCTGGGCTGCGAGCAGATCGACCGCGTGTTCGAGCGTAACGCGCCGGAGGTTGATCAGGCGATCGAGCTGCTCGACGCGGGCGCCTCCGCCCAAGCCGCCGATCTCCTTCAGGCCTACCTGTCCACTGGCGCCTGCAAAGACAGCCAGATCGGGACGCCGCCACGGCTGCGCGAGCGCCCCGCCGCGAGCTTCGACCTCGGGCTCGCGCTGTTTAACATCGCCGAGACCTTCGGCGGGCGCTTCGAAGTCACCCCGGACGGCGGCGCGAAGCCTGCTGACGAGCAAGCGGAGGCGCGCAGCGCTCAGGTCGAGTGCGCCCTGCGCATCGTGCGGCTGATCGCGGGAGATCCGTTGGTGCCGCTCGAGCTACGCGCGCGCGCCTACTACCTAGCTGGCAATCTGGAATTTCTGCGCGGTAATTTTGATGAGGCGGTAAAGCAGTACAATGAGGCGCTCAAGCTGACCCCAGGCTTGGCTGGCGACGCAGGCGACCCGATCGGCCGCGACGCGGCGTGGAACCGCGCCATCGCGCTGCAGCTGAAGGAACAGCAGCAGCCGCCTGACGCGGGGCAGGACGCGAGTGACGCGTCGGATAGCTCCGACGCCGACAGCGAGCAGCCTGACTCGAGCGACGCCGGTCAAGACGCGAAGCCCGACGGCGGAGACGGGGACGCCGGCGCTGACTCAGGCGAGGGAGACGCGGGCGGCGAAGACGCGGGCGGCGAAGACGCGGGCGGCAAAGACGCGGGCGGCAAAGACGCGGGCGGCAAAGACGCGGGCAGCCCCAATAAGCCAGACCCAAAGGCCGCGCCGCCGTCCGTCAGTCAGGATGACCGCATGCTGGATATGCTGGAGCGAGCCCCGACGCTGCAGCAAGAGACCGGTAGGCGCAACTCGCTCCAGCAGCGCGTGCGAGGCTCGGAGGACAAGTGAGGGGCAAGACCTTGGCCGCCCGAGCGCTGCTGTCGCTCAGCCTGCGGGGAGCGCGCGGCGCGGTCCCCGCGGGCTTGCTCAGCGCGGCGCTGGTCTTGAGCGCAGCTCAGGCGCTGGCTGAGCCGTCGCTGCGGACTTCCATGGTCAGCCGCCAGGTTGAGGTCAACACGCCATTCAGCCTTGAGCTGCTGGCGACGGGCGACGGCGCAGAGCGAGGCGGCGCCTTTAAGCTCGCGCTGCCGCGTGGATTCGAGCAAAGCGGGCCCAGCGTGGCGAGCTACCGCTCGTTCAGCTTCGGTCGTCAGCTCAACTCGGTGAGTGGGCTCCGCGCGAGCTGGCGCTTGATCGCGACGAAGACAGGCGTGTTCACGATTGGCCCGGCGTCGATTCAGATCGACGGGCGACGCTACGCTGGGGATCGCATCAAGATCGAGGTCGTCGCGCGCGGCAGCGCTCCACGCTCGGGCAACCCGTTCGACCCTTTGGGGCTAGGCCGCCACGGCTTCCCTGGCCTGTTCGACGATGACGACAACAACCCAGCGGACGACCTGTTCCCAGCGCCGCCAGAAGAGTACCGCACGGATAACGCACCTGACTCGCTAGCGTTCTTGCGCGCCGAGGCGGTGCCAGCCAGCGTGGTGATCGGCGAGCCGCTGCTGTACCGCGCCTACGCCTATGGCGGCAACGGACCGTTCAACGAGCTGCGCTCTAGCGAGCCGACCCGGGCTGATTTTTTGGCGTACCCCGTGATCGAGAACTCCCTCGGTGGCGACGCACATCGGGTGCGCATCGGAGACAAAATCTTCACCGCCGTGAAGATCCGCGAGACGATCCTGGTGCCGATTAAGACCGGCGAGCTAGAGATCGGACCGATCAACATGGGCTTCGGCGGCCCAGCCTACGCCTATGGTAGCTCCCGCGGCTTGATGCGCGAGAGCGGGACCGTGCGGGTACGCGTCGTCCAGCCACCCGCGCTCGGTAGGCCCATCGGTTACAACCTAGGCGACGTGGGTAATTTCGTGCTGCGCGCTCGGGTCGAGCCCCGCACCGTCGAGCAAGGCGAATCGGTGAGCATCGTCGTGCGCCTGGAGGGGCAAGGCAACTTGCCCGCCGCCCTCAAGCCACCGCAACAAAACGGGGTTGAGTGGCTAGAACCGAACGTCCAAGAGCAAATCGAACCGAGCGGCGGGTCGCTGGGCGGCTGGCGCAAGTTCAGCTACACGGCCCGGCTCACCCAAGCGGGCGAGCTAGCCTTGGGCAGCTTCAAGCTACCTTACTGGAACCCGCGCACCAGGCGCTACGAGACCGCTGAGGCAGATCTAGGCAGCGTGCGCGTCACCCCTAGCCACCAGGTGTTGGAAGACGATCACGCGGCGGGCGACGCGCGGCTTGATCTCGCGCCGCGCACCGCGCTCGGTGCCGCAAACAAGCGCTCTAGCCACCCGACGGACCACTGGTACTACTGGCTGCTGTTGCTGGGTGGCCCGATGAGCGTGCTGCTGGCGCGGGTCGTCGAGCGGTCCTCTCGAAACCTGAAGGGCCAGCTGGCCCAGCGCCGCGACGCCAGCAGCACCCTCGCCAACGCTGCCCTGGCTAAGGCCCGCGTCGCGCTGAAGTCTGGCGACGCGGCTTCGGCGGCCGGTGAGCTGGAGCGCGCGTTGCTCCACGGAATCGAGGGCGCCACGGGGGTCAGGGCGCGTGGGGTGCTGCGCGCCGACCTGCCGAGTACGCTCAGCGCCAGCGGGGCGGAGTCGGCGGAGCCCATCTGCCAACTGCTTGACGAGCTAGACGCTGTGCGCTTCACAGGCGCTCCGCTCGCAGCCGACGCGCTCGATCGCGCCCGAGGGCTGTTGCGCTCACTGCACAAGCAGGCGAGCAAGGGCGACCACAAGCCAAGCGCGGGCGCACCTTGATGGGTTCCAGGGCCAACCTCCATGCCGCGCGGAGCTCGCGAAGCACGACGCGCTGCTGGCTCGGCGTGCAGGTCCTGTTGCTGCTCGCGCTCGCCAGCGGCGCCGCTCAAGCCCAACAGCAGCCTGCGCTAACCGCGACGCCCCAAGGCTCTGCAGTGACGCAGGCGCCCGCCGCGTCGCAGGCCGCCGACACGCCGCAGCCGGCCGAGAGCCTAGCTCTCTTCAGGTCAGCTGCCCAGGCCCTGGCCAGCGGCTCCTTTGACTCGGCGATCGATCAACTCGAGCTGCTGGCAGATCGCGGGTTCGTGCACCCCGACGTGAGCTTCAACCGAGGCGTCGCTTACTCTCGCCGCGCGGAAAGCAGCCAAGGCAAACCCGGAGACTTGGGTCGAGCGGCAGCGGGCTTTCAGGAGTGCCTGCGGCTACGCCCCGGCGACTCGGAGGCGGCGCGAGCGCTGGCCGCCGTGGAGGGGCAGATCACCCGGCGACGCAGCCGTGAGGGTCGCGCGCCAGTGGTCGCCAACGCTTCCCTGCGGCGGGCGGTAGTGGGCCTGTTGGACGAAGACACCTGGGCCTGGCTCGGCGCGTTCGCCGCGTTGGTAGCCAGCGTGGGGCTCGGGCTGCGGCTCTGGCACCGCAGAGAGAACGTGCGCTTCAGCGCTGGTGTCAGCGCCTCCGTAGCCTCCGTCGCGCTGGTCCTGTTCGCCTGGCTGGCGTTCGCCGCGCGCCACTATCGCGTGACCACCAGCCCGGCGGTGGTCATCACCACCGAAGCGCGCTTGCTCGACGTGCAGGGCCGCCCGCTGCCCAAGTCCGATCAGGTTGAGCTAGAAGCCGTCCCCGAAGGCGCCTTAGTCTGGATCGGCGAGCGTAGCGGGAGCCTGGTGCGCATCGAGTGGGGCACCACTCACGGCTGGGTGCACGCCGAGCAACTGCAAGCGTTAGCCGACGCGACCGCCATCGCGCCCTAGACGCTGCGCAGCTGCGGGTCGCAAGGCCTCAGGCATGTAGGCCCGCTTGTATCCAAGGCCGCTTGTATCCAAGGCCGCTTGTATACAGGGCCGCTTGTATACAGGGCCGCTTGTATACAGGGCCGCGCGCGCGTTGGATGCTAGAGTGCGCCGGTGTGGGTTCGCCGAGCAGCCATTAGGCCCGTTCCAAGCTACGCGCGGGTGCCGGAGAGCGTGATGGACGAGCTCCGCGCGCTGTTCGCCGCGGAGAACGATGACGCGCGTGAACGTCTCGACGACGCGTTCGACGAGTTCGAAGAGCGCCAAACCGCGCTCGGCGACTTCGCGACGGAGATCCTGGGCCGCAATTTAGACGAGACGGCCCTCGCCCTCGGTTACTTCTTGCTGCTCGCGGTGTGGATGGGCTTCGACACTTACCATGCGGAATCGCTTAACGAAGTCAGCCCAGACCTGCTCGCCTCGACGCTAGAATCGCTGACGCTGGACGAGCAGCTGCGCATCAGTGATCCTGCCGAGCCGCTAGACAGTGACGACGTGGTCGCCATGGAACAGCCCCACGTGCTCGACTTCATCCACGAGCACCTCGACGCGACCCTAGACGCCCACGCAGACCAAGTCGACGTGGACGATGTCCACGTCGTGTACCGCATGGTGCTGATCGCCGTGCTGGCGCTCTCGTACGCCGTCGAGCCTCCGGCGGGCTACCCCGTGGCAAAGACCGAGCTGATGGCCTGAGGCCCGCGAGCAGAAGCGCCCGCGCGAAGCTCCGCGAGCGAGCATTCCTATCAAATAACCCAAAAAGGCACTCAGTGCCTATTTCTGGCGCGCTGAGGCTGCGGCGATTCGTCCGGGGAAATGAATCGCTCCATAAGAATGACAGGCGCGAGGTTGCACGGCATCATGCTCAATCCACCCACTGGAGAGCTGAGCCCCGATGGACGACGACAAGGAGAAGCCCCAGCGTAGGCCACCACACGTGCTGCTGGTCGACGACGATCCCGCGCTGCTCAGATCACTCAAGCGCCACCTTGAACAACACGAAGTGGTGGTCGAGGTCGCCAGCGACGGCGAGAGCGCGGTGCAGAAGCTGACCGGGAACGAGTTCGACGTCGTGGTCAGCGACATCTCGATGCCGCGCATGAGCGGCTTGCAGCTGCTGCGCGCGGTGCGCGAGAAGCACCGCGAGCTCCCGGTCGTGCTGATGACGGGCGCCCCCGGGATGGAATCGGCGATCGAAGCGCTGGAGTACGGCGCCTTCAAGTACCTGCTGAAGCCGGTGGACACCAAAGAGCTGGTCGACTTGGTGAAGCGCGCGGCCAAGCTCTACCAGCTCGCGCGCATCAAGCGCGACGCCCGTGGGGCGATGGGCGTGGGGTTCGGCGGCGCCTCCGACCAGGTCACGCTGGAGGCAGACTTTGCCAGGGCGATGTCGACGCTCTGGGTGGCCTATCAGCCAATCCTGCGCGCTGCAGATCGAAGCATCTACGGCTACGAAGCGCTCTTGCGAACCCAAGACAAGGTGCTGCCCCACCCGGGCGCGGTGATCGACGCCGCCGAGCGCCTAGGGAGAGTGTGGGAGCTTGGGCGCGCGGTGCGCAACCGAGTCGCCGAAGAGGTGGCCACGAGCGCAGATCAGATCGTGGTGTTCGTAAACCTGCATCCACACGACCTCATGGATCCAGAGCTGTTCGCCCGCGAGGCGCCGCTAAACAAAATCGCCAAGCGCGTGGTGCTAGAGGTCACTGAGCGCGCGGCCCTCGACCAGGTCCGTGACGTCACGGCGCGCATCGCCGAGCTGCGTGAGTTCGGCTACCGCATCGCGCTAGACGACCTCGGCGCAGGCTACGCTGGCCTCGCGAGCTTCGCGCAGCTGGAGCCTGATCTGGTCAAGCTGGACATGTCATTGGTCCGAGATATTGGCAAGAGCCCGGTGCGGCGCCGGCTGGTGGCGTCCATGGTGTCACTCTGCGCGGACCTCGGGCTGATGGTGGTCGCTGAAGGCATCGAGACCGAAACCGAGCGCGACACCCTGATCGAGCTCGGCTGTCATTTGCTCCAGGGCTTCCGCTTCGGTCGCCCAGCAGCCCCCTTCTCCACTGCAATTTGGTGAGTCTATCATGCGTACCCAGAGCCTCGAACCCAGCCTGATCGTCGACACCCGATATCGTCTCCACAGGGAGATAGACCACGGAGGCATTTGCTTCGTGTTTGAGGCGACGCACCTGGTCACCGGCCGGACCGTCGCCATCAAGTTGCTGCGGGATGAGTATGCCACCAACCCCGAGGCCGCAGCGCGGCTGGCTCGCGAGGCGTGGGTGCTGACGGCCTCGCGGCACCCGAACGTGGTTGATGTGCTGGACGCGGGCGTGTGCAGCCACGCCGGGACCTACATGGTGATGGAGCTCATGGAGGGGCGCACGCTAGCTGGCATTTTAGCCGCGCGGAAGCGTATCCCAGTCGTAGATGCTGTGATGGTGACCCTCGCCATGTGCTCTGCGCTGATCCGCTGCCATGAGAACGACATCACTCATCGCGACATCAAGCCGTCGAACGTGTTCATCACCACCAACACAGAGCGTCGAGAGGTCGCCAAGCTGTTCGACTACGGCGTCGCGGCCATGGCCGACGCCGAGCAAGTAGAGAAGCTGACCAAACAGGGCGCGGTCATCGGGACGCCTGAGTACATGGCGCCCGAGCAGCTCCGAGGGGATGGGGTGGTGGGACCACTAACGGACCAGTACAGCCTGGCGGCGACGCTGTATGAAGCGCTGTGCGGTCGAGCGCCATTCGAAGGCACGTATGGCCAAATCCTGCTCAGCATGGAGACATCGGATGGCCCGAAGGTAGATGACCCGGACGGCAGCATCCCGCCGCCGCTGGTCAAGGCGCTAGAGCGCGCCCTGTCAAAAGATCCAGCTGCACGTTTCCCCACGATATCAGACTTCGCGCGGAGTCTGCGGGGGTCTCTAGGGACCCTCCCCCCACGCACCTCGCTGCTCGGCCTGAAGCGCGAGCCCGCGGTGTCAGACAGCGGCTCACCGGACAGCCAGACGGTGATGGAGGTCCCCAAAGCGCGCCGGCGCTTCGCCCGCGCGCCGTATGTCACGCCGGTGCGTGTCCTGGGCCCAGGCTCAGCCTACGTCGACGGCCGCACCGAGGACATCTCGGCGGGCGGTGTGCTGGTCGTCTGCGAGAGCGTGAAGCCCGAAGGCGACGTCAAGATCCGCCTGGCGTTGCCAATCTCTGGCCGTATCGCGACGCTCAGCGCGACCGCGCGCTGGGTGCACCGGTCACGTGGCGACGCCGCGGGCTTGGAGTTCATCGATCTCGACCCGGACGCGAAGCGCGAGATCGAGACCTACGTGAGCGCGATGGGTGGCGTGCTCTGAGCGCCTGTACAGGCAGCTCATGCGCCGCGCGTCGCTACACGCAGGTGGCGACGCGTGGCCCTACGCGCCGCCTAAGCGCAGCGGCAACTCGTAGCGCTTGAGACCTAGCCGCCGCTGACCGGGGGGATCAGCGCGACCGTCGCGCCATCGGGCACTTCATCCGCTGCTCGCGCGAAGCTCTCGTCGATGGCGACCCGGACCGCTTGAAGTCGCCCCTGCAGCACCGGGCGGACACGCTCAAGCTCGGCGCACAGCTCGCTCACGCTAGGTCGTTCTAGGTCGAGCTCCAGGCGCTCGCTGCGCACGCCGACGAGCTCCTTCAAGGCGGCGAAGTACAGGACTTCAAGCGTCATCATTTGCTCACCGCCTGCTTCTCGAGGTAGCGGCTCAGCCCCGTGCTGACATCGACCAGGTTCGGCGTGATCTTCTTGGAAAGAAACTCAGCGACCGTGTTGCCTACCCGGCTGCGCAGCAGCTTGGGGATCCCAGCGATTTTGCTGGCGTCGATCTCGATCTCGCCGCGCACTTCCATGCGGGTCCCGTCTGGCGTCTCGAAGAACCGGCTGCTGCCTTCGCAGCGCACAGCCTCAGTAAACGACTTGGTCTCAATCCGCCAGCTGCAGCTCCAGTCGGTCTGGTCCCACAGCGCGAAATCCCTCCACGACAGCATGCTCTCGCTGAGCACCGCGCGCGCTGCCCCAGGGATGTCACCACCCCCGTACCAGATGTTCTCAAGCTCCACGGTGTCACCCTCGTCGGTCCGACTCACCACCTCGATGCGGCGAATATTCGGCAGGTACTCGACCAACTTGGGGAGCTGGTCACGGTAGGCGGCGAAGACCAGTCCGCGTTCAAACGGAATGTCGGCGTCGGCGTTTAGCTCCATGTATCTAGAGCCCGTACGCTAGACCCAAGCTCGGCGCAATCACCGTGGCGCTATCCGGGAACATCTGCCGCACCCCAGCCTCCAGCACCATGGCCAGGTTCTTGTCGACCGCGTACTGCATGCCGAGGCCAGCGCCCGCGAAGAAGCCGCCACCGAGCTGGTAGGCGTCGACGCTGCGCGTCTGGCGCTGCCCATTCGTGTCTTCTTCTTGAATGGGCGTGGTGATGCGCGCGACGCTGTCTGCCATCCCCGCGCCGAAGAACACGTATGGGCGCACCCCGGCGTGAGTGAACGGCTCGTTGGCGAAATGAAACGCGAAGCGCAGCTCGGCGTGGAACGGATTAAACGTCTTGCCGTCTTTGCGCTCAGGGTGTCCGAGGAAAGCAAAGCCGAGCTTGAGGCCCGCCAAGAAGCGCTGGCCGATCAAGCGCTCAAAGCCGAGCATGACGCGCATGCTGCCGACGCCAACGCCACCCTGCAGGGAGTTGGACTGGCCATCTTGCACTGGCGTGCCCACGTATTGCCCGTTGCTGTAAAAACAGCTCAGCGTGCCGTCTTTTTGCGCGTTGGGAGAGCAGGCGTCTTCCGTCGACTGCACGATGCTGAGGTCCGGACTAAAGCTCAGCGTGAACCAGTTCTTCACCGCCAAGTCGTCGCTGGTCGGCTCATACGCATCCTCCGCGGAAACGCAGTACAGGTCCTTGCACTGTTGGCTCCCCGGGCAGTCGTCGCTGTTCTCGCAGCTGAGGCGGTTGTCGACCTGACGTGGACACGCGTCGGGAGGCGTACCTCCGGGCAGCGCGGGCTGGCGACCATTGATCACCGCCTTCAGCTGCACGCGACGCGGCTCAGCGGCAGAGCCAGCGCCGGCCACGCGGTCCAAGTTCTCGTCAAAGGCGGTGGTGAAGTAGACGAGCTCGCCCTGCTTGTTCACCCCGGCGCACGGGATGTAGCCGCCATAGCCGTCACCTGACACGCGCAGCGTGACCTCTCGCCAGGTCTTGTCGCCTGGGGCACGGAAACGCGTGATGACCTTGTTCGCGGTCACCCCTTCTGGCAGCTTCACGAAGACCGGGACGGGGGTGCCGACCACCTGCTCGGCCCACGGCTTCTCGTCCATCACGGAGACTGTCTTCTCAACCGCGACCGGTCCGCCGCCCACGGCTTCAAGCGCTTCGTCGAAGGCCTTCTGAACACCGTCGCTGACGAAGTTCACGTCCAGCGTCATGTCTGGGCTCAGCTTGAGCATCTGCTTGAACTGCTCGACCGCGTCGGAGTGGCGATTCATACCGCCGGCGTAGAGCACGCCGAGGTTGTGATGAATCCGCGCGGTAACATCCTTGGGGCACTTGCCGCCTTCACACACCTTGAGCGCCGTCTCGAGCTTTGCCTCTGCCGCCTTGAAGTTAGTCGCCAGGTAGTCCTGATCCATCGCGTCCCGCATCAGATCGGCGGCGCGCTCCTTGGGCCCGGCCCATGCCGGCCAGGCGACCAGCGTCAAGCCGAGCAACATCAGCAGCCAGGCCGCTGAGCGAGCTGGCGTTCTGGAGGCGCGACGCGGAGCGGGCACGACGCCTGGACTTGAGTTGGGCACGAAGCCGAAGCGAAGCTTACCTTGGTCACGCATTTCGCCGGCAATACTAAGGGCAAATGGCCCAGAACGTTGAGTAGATTCCCGCCCGGAGCGGCTGTGGTAGGCAACAATTCAACCCGCAGGCTCCCCCAAGCTGGCTGCGACTCGGGCGCAGCCCTGGTTTTGCCCCCGAGTTGGCGACGCGGCGCCGGCGGTCACCCGCGCTGGTGCCCCCGAACTCCCGCGCCCGGAGTGTTCAACCGACGTGAGAACGGTGTAGGCTCCAGCGACACTGCGTTCCACGCCGGACGCTTGGAGGACTCAGCACATGGACGAGAAGCCGCGACTCGGACGAGATGTATTCATAGCGCTTGCCGCGATCGGTTGGGCCGACGGGCAGCTGGACGGTGAAGAGGCCGACGCCATCGTGCGCACCGCCATCGAAGAGGGGCTGGAGCTTGACGAGATCGCCGAGATTGAAGAAGCCACCAAGAACCCCGTTGACATGGGGGTGATCGATCGCAGCAACCTGAACAAGGAAGATCGCCTGTTCGTGTATGCGGTGGCCTCGTGGATGACCCGCCTGGACGGCGTGGTGCATGAGGCTGAGACCGCAGCGCTGGCCAAGCTGGGAGACGCGCTGAAGGTACCCGAGCGGCCGCGCTTTCACGCTGACGCCATCGCGCAAGAGGTGGCACAAATGCCTGAGGGTGATCGCCCGAGCCGCTATGATCTGACCGGGCTGCGCGGCCTGATCAGCGAGCGCCTCAGCGCAGCCCAAGCCAACCGCACGGAAGCTGCTGGCGATTAACCACTCAGCGATCCCGCTGCTGGTTCAGCTGCTCCTGCCGCCCCAAGCCCCGCCGAGCGGGCTCCACACTCGGCTCCACCTGGAGGCCGTCGCCGCGCCGCTGCTCAACGTCAGCGCGATCGGCGACGACGCCGCCTATCCCGACACCGCCGATAGCCCAGACGCTGCTTGGGCCTTCGGCGCGCGCGGCCTGTTCGGCGTCGCCGTTCATCCTCGGCTCGAGCTCGCGTTCGGCGCGGGCTACACCCAGCACCGCTGGTCACGGGCTGCGCACGCCCTCGGGTTCGAGGCGCGGGCGATCTGGCTCCCGATCTCGCTCGAGCCGCAATCGGCGCGGCCCAATCCACGGAGACCACGCAGCGCCGCAGGGCTACGACTCGGGCTCGGCCCCAGCCTCAACTGGGAACGAGCACCGGAATTTCCAGCGCAGCGCGCCGAGACCTTGTTGGGGGTGGGGGGGGATGCTCGCCTCGGCCCGGTGGTGAACTGGCAGCTCAACCCAGCGACGGGCCTAACCTTTTGCCTCGAGGCTCAGCTCGGTACCCACCGCTTCAGCAACGCCAGCGGCTACCTACAGACCGCAGCCATTATCCGCACGGCACTTAATCTGGTGATCGGCGCGCGCATCGAACGCTAGCCCGCCTTGGCGCTGCGTTGAACGCGACCGGCGACTTGGGCGCGCTCAGGGCGTGCAGGTGCCGCCGCCAGGCCCGCCAAACTGCGCCGGGTCCACGCAGCCGAGCCCGAGGAAGGTGTCGAGCACGCCGCAGGTGCCGTCGGGCTTGCAGCAGCCGGCGAGGGTGAAGCCCCCTTGGCTGATGCCCTTGCATTGGCTGCTGGGCTCCCCGGGCTGGCCGCCCTCAACGCACTGCCCGCCGCCGATGAACGAGGAGCTCACGCCGCAGGTGCCTTGCGGCGTACAGCACGGGTCTACCTGGATCGGGAGACCTCCCGGAACCGGACAGTCGCTAGGGCCAGCGCAGTGGATCATGGTGCCGCCGCCGCTGCCGCCGGTCTGGCTGCCCGCGACGCCCCCGCCGCCCTGCCCAGCGCCGGCGGCGCCACCGCTACCTCCGGCGTCAGCTTGTCCAGCGTCCACGCTCCCGGCGTCCCCGCCGTGACCGCTTCCGCCAGTGCCTCCGCTGCCGCCGACGCTACCCGCGTCCCCGGAGCCCCCGGTCGCTAGCCCCGCGCTGCCTCCGCTGCCGCCGCTGCCCGCGCTACCACCTGTCGCGCCGCCGTCGGGACCTTGGTAGTCGATGTCTGTCGCTCCGCCACAGGCGACGCTCAACACCAAGGGGAGACAGACCAAGAGACCAGAGCTGTAACGGGACATGAAAAACTCCTAAGCACGCGAAGGGGAGGAAAGCTCTGCGCAGCTTACGCCCCTGCCAGCTCGAAATGAAGCGCGCCGCGGTGAACGCCAGCTGTTTTACGGCCAATTGGAAACTTACAGCGTCGCCTGGGCAGGTGTCGCAAAGTCCAGCAGGCTGGTCAGTCGCTGCTAACCTGCGCCGCCCATGGCGCTGTCCGATCCCACTCCTTTGAACAGCTTGTGTATCGGCGTGGACGAGAACGGCCTTGGCTCGCGCTTGGGCCCGCTCGTGACCAGCGCGGTGATGGCTGAGGTCAGCGAGCCTGGGTTGCCGCGCCTGACGCGCAAGGCGCGTGGCCAGCTCGGCAGCGATCTGGACGACTCGAAGCGCCTGCTCAAGCACGGCAGCATCGCCTTGGGCGAAGCCTGGGCGCGCGCCGTCGTGGAGCGCCTCTCCCCCACCCCCGCGGGCTGCCCTGACGACGTCGTGCGCTGCTTGGCTTTGGAGACGCAGGCTGCCCTCAGAGCACCTTGTCCACCGTCAGTGGAGAGGCAGTGCTGGGGCACAGACCACGAGGTGTTCGTCGCGCCAGACGCGCTGGTCGATCGCGTGCGGAAACACCTTGACAAGCTGGAGCGCGACGGCATCCGCGTCGTACGGGCCAAGAGCAGCATCGTGTGCACCCAGCAGCTCAACGCCGCCAAGGCTCAAGGCGTCAACCGCTTCGTGCGTAACCTGCACTCGATGGAGCGGCTCGTGGTGGCGCTCCACCAAGCAGCGCGAGAGCGCAGCGGCGGTGCGCAGGCGGAGATCGTCGCGGTGTGTGGCAAGGTCGGCGGCATCGCGGATTACTCGCGCTTCTTTGGCCCGCTGGGTGGCCATCTCCACGCGGTACTAGCGTGCGAGCGCGCGCGCTCTGCGTACCGCTTCCCTGGCCTGGGCGAGCTGCATTTCGTCCAGGACGCTGACAGCAAGCACCGCCTGGTGATGCTGGCCTCGATGCTTGGCAAATACCTGCGCGAGCTGCTGATGGCTCGCATCACCCACTTCTACATCGGACAGGCCACGGCTCCGCTCCACGAATGCAGCGGCTACAGTGATCCGGTGACCGGGCAGTTCGTGCTGAGCACCCAGGCGCTACGTAAAAGGCTCAGCGTGCCGAGCGTGTGCTTCGAGCGCGTAGGCGCCGGCGGCTAGAGCTGGCGTCGGTTGCTCATGGATCCCCAGCGCAGCGAACAAGCCGTCAGCCTCGAGCCCGATCTCGACGCGCGCGCGAGAGATCGGGTCCTGAGCGGCTCCCTAGCCTGGCAGGTGTTCCGCTTCGGCGCGCCGCTCGGCTTTGGCATGGGTCTACAGACCAGCTTCAACCTGGTAGACGCGTACGTGATCTCGAGGCTCCCAACTGAGGTCGCGGGCCCGGCGCTTGGTGCCCTAGGGATCTGCGATCTGCTGACCGCCCTCGGCACGATCATCAGCTATGGGCTCTCGGTGGCGACGGTGGCGCTGATCACCCGGCGCCTGGGTGAGGGCGACGAGCGCGGCAGCCGGCACGTGGCCTGGCAGTCCCTGATGGTGATCGGGGCGCTGGCGCTGCTGTTCTTTCTGCTGGGGATGTTCGGCGCCGAGACGCTGATGACCGACGTCGTCGGCGCCAAAGGCGAGGTCGCGCGCCTCGGTACCAGCTACGTGCGCGTGGGGATTGGTGGCAGCTTCACCATGTTCCTGCTGCTCCACCTGACCGCGCTGCCGCGAGCGCTCGGCAGCTCAAAGATGCCCATCGCGTTCTTGCTCGGCGCCAACGTGCTCAACTTCTTCTTGAGCATCTTGATGGTGTACGGGCCGGGAGACGCGCCCGACGTCTTCAGCTGGGGTCCCCCGGTCGCGCGCGCGCTCGGCGTCCCTCGGCTTGAGTTGGTAGGCGCCATCTGGTCCACGGTGATCTCGCGGGCGGTGGTGCTGCTGCCACTCACGTGGCTGCTGATCCGACGCTTCGGCTTGTTCAAGCGCGAGTGGCGGAGCCCCCTTGATTTCAAGGTCATGCGGCGCATCCTGAGCCTCGGCTGGCCCAGCAGCGCGCAGCTGGTGGTGCGCATCTTGGCCATGCTCGCCACCCAGTCGCTGGTCAACCGAGCGTTCACCAGCGCGACCGACGTCAGCGCGACCACGGCCCTCGGCATTGTATTCCGCCTGGAAACTATGGCGTTGTTCATGAGCCTAGGCTGGGGCTCCGCCGCGCAGACCTTCATGGGGGTCCACTTAGGCGCTGGCCAGCTGGGGCGCGCGCAGCGCAGCGGCTGGCTGGCCGCGCTCTACAACGCGCTGACCATGGCGTCGCTCGCGGGGCTCTACCTGGTGGCCGGCGAGGCCATGGTGCGCTTCTTCGACGACACCCCGAGCGTCGTTGCTCAAGCGGTCACCTACCTGCGCTGGCTCGCGCCGAGCTACGTGGTGTTTGGGGTGGGGGTGGTGCTTGGTTCCGCGATTCAAGGCGCGGGCGCGACGCGCCTCAGCTTGCTGATCGACTTGTGCGTCGTGGCGCTGCTCCAGCTGCCCCTCAGCATCTTAGCGGTCTACGCCTACGGTCAGACCCAGACCGCGCTGTGGCAGGTGCTGGTGGTGAGCAACGTCGCGTTGGCGATAGTCTACGCGGCGGCGTACAAGCGCGGGCGCTTCTTAGCTAAGACGGTGTAGCCGCGCGGCAGCGCGGTTGCACCGCGGCTGCCGTCCGGCTCGAGGCGCACGAGCCGCCTATTGACCGCAGTTCCTGACCACGGCTTCCGGGTCGTTCAGCAGCTTCTTGTTGAGGAGCTCAAGGCACGTCACTGGGCACAACCCCACCTTGCCCTGGCCCAGCTGATAGAAGCCGTCGGAGCCGTTGCTGGCACAGATCTCAGGATCCGTCCGCGGGATCTCGTCGCCATCAAACCACAGCCGCGGCTGCGGAGCATCTGCAACGTAGAACGTGCACTCTTTCAGCTCGTCGTGGATCAGCTCAAGCGCGAGCGCGAGCTCCGACGCAGGCAAGCCATCGAACGGGAGCGTCGCGCCGGCGGTGGCGAGGTTTTCCGTATGGCTAGATGTGCCATCGATATCCATCACGTAAGTGCGCGAGAACGGCGCCATCGCGAGGACGTTGCGCGCGGTTTGCGCGCTCTGCGTCCAGTCGTCATCACACCCGAACACCTGAGCCTGGGTGATAACCAGCGCTGCAGACGCCTCAAAGCTCGGCGTACGCTGAAACTCTCGGGCTGAGTAGCGCAGCCCCTGCTCTGGCGCGTCGGGCCCCTCTGGGGCAAAGCCAAGGATGTCAAAGAAGGCCTCGACGTCGCCAGGGAAGTTGACGTCCGACTGGCGATTCGGCGGCATCACCGGCCGCTGGCCGATCAAGGACTCGCCACAGGTCGGTGGTCCAGGCTCCGGGAAGAAATCCCACCCGATGTACAGCTCACTCAGCGCGGGGTTGTTAGCCAAGACCGCTGTCTGCAGCGTCTCACGTGTGCCGCTGTCCATGCCGCCCTCGACGAGCACCATCACGCCGACCTTGTCCACCTCGTCTAGCTCAACACAGGTCGCGCCGCCGCTGCCAGCGCTGCCTCCAGCGCCGGACGCGCCGACACCCTCAAAGCTTGGATCTGCCTCCAGATCGTTGAGCCCGGTGAGCGACCCGCAGGCGGTCCCACACAACAGCAGCGAGGTGATCAAGAGCGCGCTGCGCTGTGTTCGAGGCGAAGCTTTCATATTCTCAGTTCCGTAAGGTCTGCGGATTGGTGTGACCCGCGCTCGCGCCAGCCACGCAAGATCTAAAAGCTGCCTAACACGTTCAGCGAGCCGAGCCCCACGACGGGGGTCAACGTCACGCCGCGCTTGCCGAGGCGCAGCGTACTGGGAGGGACACGCGCGGCGTCGGAGCCGCCGCCGCTTAGCAGCCCGTAGACGCCAAGCCCTAGGCCCACCACCCCCACCCCAAACCCGATGTTCGAGATCAGCGCCAGGGTGCTCGCGCTGTCGATGTCGGCCTGGGCATCCCCAGGGCAACGATTGCCATCGCAGGTGGTCTTGATGTCTCTGGTCTTGGAGGCTGACATGCCGCCGGTGATCGCCCCTACCGCCACACCCACACCCGCCATGGAGAACCCGATCACCGCCCACGGCACGCCCGAGCTAGCTGCGTCGGCGCCGGGATCTTGCGGTCCGCTAACAGGCTGGGCAGGCGCTGCCGGCTGAGCGGGAGCTGGCTGGTCGACCGGCGGAGGTGGCTGCACCATGGGCGCTGCCGCCACCAGCGTGAGTGAGACCTCGACCGTCTTGTCGTCGCCCTCTGCCAACACCACGCTCGCTGCTGCTTCTGTGTAGCCTTGCGCGCTCACCGCGACCTGGTGTTCGCCTGGGTTCACGCGACGCGGCAGCGACGCCGCCGCAGGCGGGACGCTCACACCGTCAACGGACACGCTGATCTCGACGTCGGCGCCCACGCCGGTCACCTTCACGCTGACCGATGAGATGCGCCTACCAACCTCGACCGCCAGCGCCTCAGCCTCTTTCCGTGCGGCAGCAATAGCGCGCGGCTCTGTGTCAGTGGCCGGGGACCGCGCGACGCGCAGCCAGGTGTCCCGCGCCTCGACCAGCTTGCCCAGCTTCGCCTGGGCCTTCCCGACGCGCAAGCCAGTCGTCGGCACCTTCATGATGTCGTCGGCAGCTCCCCACGCCTCCAGGGCGCCAGCGTAGTCACCAGCGTCGAACTTTTTTTGGCCGGCGCCCAGTAGTCTCCGCGCGGTCTCTTTATCAGCTGCGGTGGGCGCCGCGAGCGCAGCGCCAGAGAAGGCTGCGCTGGACGCCAGCAGGCTCAGGGCGACGAGGACCCCGGCGCGATGCCAGCGACGCGAGGAGCGACCGGGGTGCCGCGGATGGGCACCGCGTTGGTGGAGCGTTTGCCCGGCGCGTTGATGCGAGGGGACCGCGTGCGCGGCGCGTTGCCGCGAGGGTACTTGATACGTCATACGGTGTGCAGCCCGTGCCGAGCCTGCGTGGGCTGGCAGCGGAGGGCGTCAAAAGCCATAGTCGTCTGGGGCCGGCGTTGGCTTGGGCTCAGGTTTGGGCTCGGGCTTCGGCTCCGCCCTTGGCTTGGGCGCTGCCTCAGCAGCAGGTTTGGGTTTCGGGTCTGGCTTTGGCTCAGCTTTGGGCTCGGGCTTCGGCTCTGCGTTAGGCTTCGGCTGCGCCTTCCCGGGCGTCACCCCTGGCTTGCGGCCACTTTCGTTGCCTTGGGGATCCGTAGCGGGCGTCACCTCGGGCACCGCGGAGCCGGCCGGAGCTGCGCTGGCCGGGGCTGCGCTGGCGGGGTTCCCAGCGCTCACGCCGGCCGCTGTCGCAGCAGCTGCCGCGCTCGCCTCAGGGAGCGGCTCAGCCAGCATCGGTCGGCCTCTAAAGCCCAACCACAGCGCGCCGGACGCCAGCGCGAGGCCAGCCGCAGAGAGACCAATCAGTAGCCCCTTCTTGCTGCGGCGCGCGGGCTCACCAGCGCCGCTGGCGACGGAGCTCGCGAGGGCCGAGTGGGTCTTGGCAGCCGCCTCGGGGCGCGTCTGGGCCAGGGGGGGCGACGGCACGTCATGCTCAGATGCGGAGATCTGCGAGAAGGACGCCTGGGGCTCCCTGGGCAAGCCCGCGGCAAGCTCCAGCGCAGACGCCATTTCCGCGGCGGAGGTGAAGCGCTGTTCGATGTCGTGGTGCAGCGCACGACTCACCCAAGCGTCGATCTCTGGCGTCCCGATCCCCAAGCGCTCGAACGGCAGCGGGTAGTAACCGCGTTCGATGGCCACCACGAGCCCGGGGAAGGTCTCCGCTTCAAACGGGCGCTGTCCGGCGAGGGCGTGATACGCAACGACGCCCAGCGACCACAGGTCTGAACGGAGATCGACGTGCTTCGCGCTCAGCAGCTGCTCTGGGTGCGCCGGGTGAAGGCAAAGCCACTCAGAGCCGCTCCAGGGACGGCGTGGCTCAGCTGCTCGCTAAGAAACAAGCAGATCGAGCCAAACTTTGGCGGAGCCATGTGGGTGAGTTGCCGACACTCGCGCCCGCGTCGCAGCTGCCCGGACGTCAGCTAGCGGGTGCGATCGCTCACCAGGGCGCGGAGTCGTGCGCTGTCAAATGGCTTGTCGACGCGCAGGTTCGACACCGCGTCAAGGAACTCACGAGCGCGCTTGGTGAAGGCGCCCCCGGTGAGGAAGATGATCTGCGAGGCGGCTCTTGCTGCTGCTCCTCCCCGAGCGGTGAGCTGCTCATGTAGATCCATGCCGGTCATCTGGGGCATCATCAGGTCACAGAAGATCACGTCGAAGGCGCTCCCTGGGGAAATGAGCAGCTCGAGCGCCTCCTGCGCCCGCTCCACCACGGTGACGTCGTGCTCCCTGGCGAGGCAGCGTCGAATCGCCTGACCGACCATCGGCTCATCATCGATCACTAGGACCCTCCCGCGCCGGCGCGACGGCGGCTGGTGCGGAGCAGCGGTGACCTGCTCCTCGACCGCGCCGGAGGCGGCGGGAGGCAGCAGCACCCGAAACAGGGTCCCCCTGCCCAGCTGGCTCTCGACCCGGATCTCACCGCCCAGGGCCGTCACGATGCGCTGGCAAATCGAGAGGCCAAGGCCGGTGCCGACGTTCACGGCCTTGGTGGTAAAGAACGGGGTGAACAGGCGATGGAGTACTTCCGGGGGGATCCCCGGCCCGGTGTCCCGAATGTCCACCTGAACCTGCCCCGTAGCGTCAACCGAAGTCACGACTCGGATCTCATTGTGTTCGGCGTCGCCCTCGGGGATGGCCTGCGCAGCGTTCACGAGGAGGTTGAGGAACACCTGCCCGAGCCGTGACTCGTTGCCGGCCACCAGCGGGATCGAGCCGAACTCTTTGACGACCCGCGCGCGGTGACGGATCTCATTCCAAGCCATGCGCAGCGTGGACTCTAGGACGCGCTTGACGTCGACCGCGGCTACCCGGTCAGCGTCCTCTGCCCGAGAGAAGACCCTGAGGTCACGCACGATCAATCGAATACGGTCAGCTGAGTCGCGGGCGTCGCCCAGCGCTTCGCGCATCTCGCCGAGCTCGCTGTCAGTATGACGCCGCGCGAGCGCGTCGGCCCCCCGCAGCGCGAACTCGACGTTCGCGACCACCACCGCCAAGGGGTTATTGATCTCATGGGCGACGCCCGCCGCCAGCGTGCCGACCGACGCCATGCGATCCGAGATCATGAGGCGCATTTCGGTCTGCCGCTTCTCGGTCACGTCACGCGCGACGATCACGGCGCCGACGATCTGCTCGGCGAGGCGCACCGGGCCGGCGTGAGCTTCAAACGAGAGCGCCGCGCCGTCACGGTCCTTCGTCCTGATGTCGAAGAACTTAGTTCTCCCCGTCGCGAACACTTCAGCCAGCGCGGCCTCGGCGAGCTCAGGCGCTTCAGGTCGTAGATACGAAGTCCACGACGCCCCAACCACCTGCCCTCGCGTGAACTGCGGGAGTAGGTGGTTTACGAACAGGATGGTGCCCCCCAGATCGACCGAGAGCACGATGTCCGCCGCGTTCTCAACCACGGCCCGGAGTTGAGCGCGGGCGCTCGCGGCGTCAGCCTTGGCGATCTCACGGAGCCGTTTGAGCTCGATCAGCGTGCGGAGCCGGCACACCACCTCGACCTGATCGACGGGCTTGGCGAGGAGCTCAGCGGCGCCCGCTGACAGCGCTTCAAGCCGCACCTTGTGGTCTTCATGTGACGCGACGACCACGACCGACAGATCGGCGAGCAGCTCACGCTTTTGTAATTCCGTCAGGAAACCCAATGCATCGTTTCCCGGTGGCATCAGATCAAGCAACACCAGATCCACTGATCCGTCGTTCAAGAGCGCCAGGGCTTCCGCGGCGCCTTCGGCGGTCAGGGGCTCGTAGCCCTCGCGGACCACCAGATCGGCCAGGAGCTTGCGGGTCGCCGGCTCGCCATCGACGATCAGGATCCTGGGGCTACGCTGCATGACGACGACGTCCTTCCTTGCCTCGGCTTGTGCCGCACGAATCCTGATGTGCAGAGACACACGGGAAGCGCTGGAAGAACGCTGAAGGAGCGTACACCAAGAACCGCGCCGCGCCAGACCATGCAGAAACAACCGCGACGACCGACCGGGCCCTACGCAGTATTGTGCTCAAAGTGCTAGCGCCCGCTCAGTCGCGCGAACGAGCTCAGCCGAGGTCTGCGCTGAGGCTTGCCCAAGGCTCAAGATCGCCACACCCCCTGCTCCAAGTGGGTCGACCGACGGACTAGTCTGATAGTCTCGTCAGCATGCGCTCACTTCTAGGCTCTCATCGTCTCCTGCTCTTGGGGTTGTTCCTGGTGCTGCTGGCCTGTGGAAAGCTCGACATGCAGGAGGCCGGCTACCGCAACAACGTCAAGGAATACGACGCCTTGCTCGCTAAGGCTGCGCCTGAGCTAGCGGCCAGGTTGAAGGCGAAGAAAGAAGCCTACGTGGCGGCCCACGAAGCGCTGCCAAAGGGGGAGAGCGCGCGCGTCGCTGCGCTGAAGACACTGAACGACGCGACCGACGCGGAGCTCAAGGCGTTCAGCGCGGAGGTGGAGGCGGCGAGCAAAGTAACTGCGGCCAGCAACGCCGCGGCCATGACCACCTACAAAGCAATGTTTGTCGGCGACTGGGAGGGCGATGGAATGAGCCTGAGCATCGGCGCCGACGACCGAGTCGAGTACTCACGCAAGACAGGCGGCGTGGAGAAGAGCCTGAAGGGGGCGTCGGTCAAGGAGTTCCGCCGTGAGTCCTTCGACGTCAGCCTGCTCGGCATCAAGACCACCTTCAAGATCGATAAGCCGCCGGCCGAGGTCGATGGCCAGTGGAAGATGACCATCGACGGCGCGGAGTTGGTGCGCAAGTAGACGGCGTGAGCCGCGCCACATTGCCGCATGGAAGGCTTCGCGCCAAGGATGCTCGGCAACTCGATGAACCGTGGTCCATTTGCGCCCACGAGCGCTGGCGCGCTGTTGCCATTCGCCGCACCCTGTGAGAGACTCTCAGGCCTGTGACTTTCGGTGATCGTTACCCTTCGATGCCCCCGGGAGACTGCAGGGGGAGAGCAGCGTAATGCCGCCAGCTGGAACCATGCCGCCAGCTGGAACCATGCCGGCGCTGGTGATGGCGGCTGGCCGCCGGTCGTGCGCGCTTCCAGTGAGTCACGTGGCAGAGATCATGCGCCCGCTACCCATCGAATGCGTAGCAGGCACGCCCAAGTACCTGCTGGGCCTGAGCGTTATCCGTGGCTCGGCGGTCCCGGTGGGTGTGGCTCTGAAACTGACATCAAGCAACGCGGCGGATGCGGGGTTTCGGG